>NZ_JACCJZ010000014.1 GCF_013425765.1 Luteimonas deserti | reverse complement strand
CCCGACTCCGGTCGACCGCCGGGCCGGCCGCACGACGTGCCGTGGTCCGCTCCCGCATCGCGGCATGCACGCGCGAGCCAAAAAAAACGCGCCCCGAAGGGCGCGTCATCCGGTGGACCGCTCGCGCGGCTCAGCGCCAGATCGAAACCTGGTCCGCGGCCGGCCGCATCATCGCGTCGCCCGCTTTGCAGGCGAAGGTTTCGCTGAAGGCGGGGAGGTTGGAGACCGGCCCGTTCGCGCGCCACTGGCCCGGGGCCTGCGGCGCGGTCGCCGCGGCGCGGGTGGCCGAATCGCTGGCCACCTGCTGGCGCCACATCTGTGCCCAGCCGCGGAAGAAGGCTTCGCGCCCGTCCTTGGCCAGCTCGGGGCTGGCGCGCAGCAAGGCGTCCCACGCGAGCTCGACGCCGGCGAGATCCGCGGCGTTCTCGTCGCGGGTGCGGGCCCCGTCGACGTTCACCGCGCTCAGGCCCGGATAGGGATAGGCGTTGTACTGCGCGACCAGTCGGTCGGTCGCCTGCAGCCAGGCCGCATCGTCGGCCGGGGTCCACCAGGTGCGCACGGCTTCGCGGCTGTCGACGAACTTGCCCTTCACATCGACCGCGCGGCTCAGCTCGTGGCCGACCAGCGCACCGAAGGTGCCGTAATGGCTCGCGGGGTCGCCCGCGGTGTCGAGCACCGGCGGCTGCAGCACGGCCGCCGACACGATGAGGCGGTTTTGCGCCGGATCGTAGGCCAGTGCGGGCGACTGGGGCAGCACATCCCAGCGGCGCGCGGCGTTGGGCTGACCGATGCGACGCATCTCCTGCGCATGACGCCAGGTGGAGGCGATCAGCATGTTGCCGCCGAAGCTGCCGCGACCCATCGGCGGCATCGTGAAATCGATGTCCTCCACCGGCGCGCCGATCTCCAGCTTGAGGTTCGCGACCTTGGCCGTGGCTTCGGCTTTCGCCGCATCGCTCATCCACGTGCTGCGCTCGACGCTTCGGGCGAGTGCGTCGCGCACCTGACCGGCGATGGTTTCGGCGCGGCTGCGGGTCGCGTCCGGCAGATGGCGGCCGACGTATTCGCGGGCGAGCATCGGTCCGGCGGCGCGGTTGATCGCACCCAGCACCAGCTGCTGCCGTGTCGGCTGCGCGTTTTCGCCGCGCAGGATGCGGCCGTGGAAGTCGAACTCGGCGTCGCGGAAGCTCTTCGAGAGGTAGGGCGCCATGGCATCGCCGATGTGGAAGCGCAGATAGGCCTTCCACTGCTCGGGCTTGAGCGAATTGACCAGCAGATCGAGATGCTGGAACAGGGCCGGGTTGGCCAGCGACACCTGCTCGGCCTGCACGCCTTGCGCAGCGAGGAACTCGCCCAGCTGCAGACGGCGGTACTGCTTGCCGAGGTCGGCGGTGGCAACGAGCGCATACTGCGAACGCGGATCGCGCAGCTCGGCGTTCGGACGCGACACGGCGGCGATCCGGCGCTCGAGATCGATGACCAGCGCGGTATCCGCCTCCAGCCGCGCCTCGGGCGTGCCGGCCAGGGTCAGGATGTTGCGCACGTACTGGGTGTACTGGGCGACGATTTCCTGGGTCCTGGCGTCGCCACGGCTGTAGTACGCCGGATCCGGCAGCCCGAGTCCGCCCTGGGCGAAGTAGCCGAGATGCCGGCTGAGATCGTCGACGTCGACCTCGGCGCCGAACTTGAACAGCACCGGGATGCCGACCTGATGCAGCGCCGCGATCGCCGGGGCCACGTCGCGGTTGCGCCGGATGCCGTCGATGCGCGCGAGCAGCGGTGCGATCGGGCGTGCACCGTCGGCTTCCACCGCCGCCTCGTCCAGGCCGCTCGCCCAGAAGTCACCAAGCAGCCGCTGCAGATCGTTCTGCGGCGCCTGCATCGCCGCGTTCAGCAGATCGTGCTGCTGCTGGAGCGCGGTGGCCTGCAGCTCGCCGAAGGCCGAACGCGTGCCCTGGCCGGCGACCAGCACATTGGCTTCCAGCCACGATGTGTTGACGAAGGTGTAGAGGTCGCTGCAGGCGGTGACCGGCGGCGGGGCCTTCGGCGCCGCGGCGCGGCGGCGCTGCTGGGCGTCGGCATCGGCGCTCAGGCCGACCAGCAACGTGATCGAGGCGGCGAGCAGGGCGGGGCGTGCGAACGTGTGCAGGATCGGCATTGCGGAATCCGTGGGCGTGAGGCGCGCAAGTCTAGCAAGCGCAGCACCCCGGGACCGTGCGCCAGGCGGCCACGCGCGCCGTCCGCACCCCGGCAACGGAGCCGCTCCGCGGACGCGGGCGAGTCCCCGGGCCGGTCGTTGCCGGCATCCGCCGGCATGGCGCCCGTCGGCAAAAAAAAGCCCGGCATCGCTGCCGGGCTTTCCGTCGTCACGTCTTCCCGGTCACCAGATCACGACCTGACGGTCGCCGTCGCGGACCATCGGATCGCCCGCCTTGCACGAGAACGCCGCGGCGAAGGCCGGCAGGTTGGACGGCGCGCCGATCGCGCGGAAGTTGGCCGGCGCATGCGAGTCGGTCTTCAGGCGCACGTCGAGCTCCTTCGGAGTGAAGTTGCGCCGCCACACCGTGGCCCAGTTGAGGAAGAAGCGCTGGTCGCGCGTGAGCCCGTCGGTCATCGGGTCGGGCGTGTCGCCGGCCGCCTTCTTCATCGCGTCGTAGGCGGTCGCCAGGCCACCGAGGTCGGCGATGTTCTCGCCCAGGGTCAGCGTGCCGTCGACATGCTTGCCCGGCGCCGCCTCGTAGGCATCGAACTGCGAGGTCAACAGATCGGTGCGGCTGGTGAAGCCGGTCGCATCCGCCGCGGTCCACCAGTTCTCGAACTTGCCGGTCGGCCCGAAGCGGCTGCCCTGGTCGTCGTAGCCGTGAGTCATTTCGTGGCCGATCACCGCGCCGATGCCGCCGTAGTTCATCTCGTCCGATGCCGCCGGATCGAAGAACGGCGGCTGCAGGATCGCGGCCGGGAACACGATCTCGTTCTGCAGCGGGTTGTAGTACGCGTTGACCGTCTGCGGCGTCATGCCCCACTCGGTCCTGTCGACCGGCTTGCCGATCTTCGACAGCATCCACCTGTGATTGAACGCGTTCGCCGCGAGCACGTTGCCGATGTAGCTGTCGCGCGAGGTCTGCAGGCCGCTCCAGTCGCGCCATTTGTCGGGATATCCGATCTTGGGCGTGAACGAAGCCCACTTCTCCATCGCGCGCGCCTTGGTCTCGTCGCTCATCCAGGCGAGGTTCTCGATGCGCAGCTTGAGCGCCTCCGACAGGTTCGCCACCAGCGCTTCCATCCGCGCCTTGGATTCGGCCGGGAACGCCACCTGCACATAGAGCTGGCCCAGGGTCTCGCCGGCGTGCTCGTTGAGCGCGCCGAGCACCCGCTTGCCGCGCTCGCGCAGTTCCTTCTGGCCGCGGAGCGTCTTGCCGTAGAACTCGAAGTTCTCCTGCACGAAGGCCTCGCCGAGATAGGGCGAGGCGTCGTCCACGAGATGGAAGCGCACGTAGCTCCGCCAGTCCGCCACCGGCGTGTCGCCGAGCATCGCGCTGACTTCCCGGTGGAATTCGGGGATCGCCAGCGAGAACTTCTCGGGCACTGCGATGCCCTGCGACTCGAAGAAGCGCGTCCAAGGGAAATTCGGCGACAGCGCATCGGCCTGCGCGGGGGTGACCGGGTTGTAGAACAGCTTCACGTCGCGCGACATCTCGACGCTCGACTTGGACTTCGAGGCCAGACGCGTCTCGAACGCCAGGACCGCGCCGGCCTGCGTCGCCGCGTCGGCGGCCGGCACGCCTGAGAGTTCGAGCACCCGGGCGATGTGGGCGACGTACTGGTCGCGCACCTCGGCCTTGTCGGCATCGGTGTAATAGGTGGTGTCGGGCAGGCCCAGGCCGCCCTGCATCGCGTAGGCGATATTCATCGTGGGCGCGTCGAAATCGGCTTCCGGGCCGAAGCCGAACAACGGCCCTTCACCACGCGCATAGGCCTGGCGCAGGTACTCGGCCACCGCCGGCCCGTCAGCCAGCGCGTCGATCGCGGACAGGCGGTCCCTCAGCGGTTCCACGCCCTGGGCGTTGATCTTCGCCTCGTCCATGCCGGTGGCCCAGAAGTCGCCGACGATCTTCTCCACGCCGGTCGCCCCGGTGTCCGCCGCGGACTGCTCGGCGAGCTGGCGCTGGATCGCGGTCGAGCGCTCGTCGAGCATTTCGAACGCGCCCCACGACGAACGGTCGCCAGGGATGGCATTGGCCGCCAGCCACTTGCCGTTGGCGTAGCCGTTGAAATCGGTGCAGGCGTTCTTGCTGGTGTCGAGATCGCCGACTTCGAACCGGTTCACGCCCGGCAGGGTGCTCTCGTCGAGGGTGAGCGTGGCGGGTGCGCGGGCCGGCGCGGCATCGGCGGCCGGTGCGGTGTCCTGGCCGCCCGAGCAGGCGGACAGCGCCAGCACGACCGAACAGGTCAGCAGCAGGCGCTTGGGAGCGGTGGCAATCACGGGAATCTCCGGAAGGGTAGGACCACCGGGCGACGCCCGGGGTGGCCGCACTCTACGCCTGCGCCCGGACACGCTGAGGGTGTCGAAGGTCACGGCCCCGGGGCTGGCCGCAGCCGACCGCCGGCCCGGCCGCGGGCTCAGGCCGGCGGGCCGTCGCCAGCCTGCGCCGCGTCGTTGAGCCGCCGCCCCTCGCGTCGTGGACGCGTCAGCGGAGCCGGTCTGGGGGCGGGCGCCGCGGTGTTGTTGAGCAGCAGCGGAATGCCCGCGCGGGTGTCGTTGCTGGCGAGTTCGAGCTCGAAGCGTTCGGCATCCAGGCGGCGCACCTGGGCGGCGATCGCATCGGCCTCGTCGGCCGGAACGTCCAGGGCGCGCAGCGCCGCGGCGCCGAACAGCACGGCCGATTCGAAGGTCTCGCGCACCTGCACATCGACACCGGCGTTGACGAGCTTCAGGGCATGCTCGCGATCGTAGGCGCGCACGAGCAGTCGGGCCTGGGGAAACGCGTCGGCCGCCAGCTCGACGATCCGGTCCGCCGCATCGCGGTCGTCGACGCAGACGGCGATCGCGCGTGCGCGGTGTGCGCCCGAAGCGTGCAGGACGTCGAGCCGGGTGCCGTCGCCGTAATAGACCTTGAAGCCGAACTCACCCGCGCTCTGGATCATCTCGATGTCGGTATCGATGATGGTCACATCCACGTCCCGCGCCAGCAGCGACTGGCTCATGACCTGGCCGAACCGGCCGAAGCCGATGATCAGCACGCTGCCGCTCTGGTCCGCCACCGCATCGACGCCGTCGAGCGTGGCCGTCCCGCGGCGCGCGGTGAGCGGGCCGCTGGCGAGTACGAACAACGGCGTCACCGCCATCGACAGCACGACGATGGCGGTGAAATTGGCGTTGACCGTCGCGTCGACCAGGCCGCTTCCGGCCGCGGCCGCGAACAGCACGAACGCGAACTCGCCGCCCTGGGCCATCAGCACCGCGCGTTCGAGCGCTTCGCGGTGGGCACTGCGGGTGAGGCGCGCGACCACGTAGATGCAGGCGGCCTTGGTCGCCATCAGCGCCAGCACGCCGGCCACGATCAGCGGCCAGTTGCTCGCCACCACGGCCAGGTCCAGCGCCATGCCGACGCCGAGGAAGAACAGCCCGAGCAGGATGCCGCGGAACGGCTCGATGTCGGCTTCGATCTGGTGCCGGAACGAGGATTCCGAGAGCAGCACACCGGCGATGAACGCGCCCATCGCCATCGACAGCCCGCCGAGCTGCATCAGCAGCGCCGCGCCCAGCACCACCAGCAGCGCCGCCGCGGTCATCACCTCCCGCGCCTTGGCTGCGGCGAGGATGCGGAACATGGGGTTGAGCAGGTAGATGCCGGCGACGATCAGGGCCACCAGCGAGCCGATGCCGATCCCGACCGAAGCCCAGCGCGACGCCGCGTCCACGGCCGTCGCCTGCGCCGGGGCCATGAATGCGATCAGCGCCAGCAGCGGCACGATGAGCAGGTCCTCGAACAGCAGTATCGACACGATCTTCTGCCCGTGCGGCAGTGCGATGTCGCCACGCTCCGACAGCAGCTGCATGACCACGGCGGTCGAGGTCATCACGAAGCCGGACGCGCCGACGAACGCCACCGCGCCGGTGAAGCCGAACGCGCGCAGAACCAGGGTCAGCGCTGCGATCGCCAGCACGATCTGCAACGCGCCGAGACCGAAGATCTGGCGCCGCAGGCTCCACAGGTGCGACGGGCGCATTTCCAGCCCGATCAGGAACAGGAACAGCACCACGCCGAGTTCGGCGACATGCAGGATCGACTGCGGATCCGAGAACAGGCCGAGACCGAACGGCCCGATCGCGAGCCCCGCGGCCAGATAGCCGAGCACCGAGCCCAGGCGGAGCTTGCGGAACAGGGGCACTGCGACCACCGCCGCGCCGAGCAGCGCGACGACCTGGATCAGCTGATGGGTGGTCTCGTGCGCGGCGTCGCTCATGGCGTCAGCGCCGGGGTGCGATGGCGGAGAGCAGCAGAAAACCGCCGGCGATCGCGATGTTCTTCATGAAGTGCAGCAGCTGGACGTCGCGCGCGCCCGCGCGGACCGCCCAGAACGGGTGCGACATCACCGCATCGGCCACGAGCAGGGCGACGGCCGCCAGCGCCGTCCAGCGCAGGTGCCAGCCGGCGAGGATCAGCACGCCGAGCAGCAACTCGCAGACGCTCAGCAGCAGCGCCACGTTCGACAGCGCAACGCCGTTGAGCGCGGCCCAGATGCGCCAGGCGCCGAGCACGACGAACAGGCTGGCCAGTGCCCAGCGGGCGGCGGTGATGGCGGCGCCGTGCGCGCCGGACCCGGAAGCCATGCGAAATCCCCCTTCTGCTGAATGGCGCGAGCGTGCCACAGGCTGGGCGGCCCGCCCAGCGCCGGCGAGGCGACGCTGCATTGCACGCAGCTGAGCGGCAGTGAAGCGGATGCATCACGGCCCTGCACGCACCGGCGCATTGGCGTAGACTGCGCGGGTTCTGCTCGCGGTCGCCCACCGAACGTCCTTCCGGACCGAGGTCACGATCCTGGTATGCCGCCGACGCGCCGCGTCGCACCGGTTCTTACCCCCGCACGTCTATCGTCGCGCAGACACGGTCCGGGTCGTTTCCCGTCACCGTCACATCGGTACTCGCAGCGCGGTTCGCAGGATAGCTCCGGGTCCATCGCCATCGCACGGCCTGTCGGCTGTCGTCCGCGGAATGCGGACCGCCGGGGCAGGCGCTGGCTTACAGGAGCATCAAATGACCACGTTCGAAACCCTCGGGCTGTCGCCCGCGTTGCTGCGCGCGCTCGCCGAAACCGACTACACGACTCCCACGCCGATCCAGGAGCAGGCGATTCCGTTGATCCTCGGCGGCAACGACGTTCTGGGTGGCGCCCAGACCGGCACCGGCAAGACCGCCGCGTTCGGCCTGCCGCTGCTGCAGCGCCTGGCCAAGGAAACCCCGCCCAAGGGCCCGCGCAAGCCGCGCGCGCTGATCCTGGTGCCGACCCGCGAACTCGCGGTGCAGGTCGCCGAGAACCTCAAGACCTACGGTCGCCATCTGCGCATGAACGTCACCACGATCTTCGGTGGCGCCGGCATGCAGCCGCAGATCGACAACCTGCGCCGCGGCGTCGACGTGCTGATCGCCTGCCCGGGCCGTCTGCTCGACCACATGGACAGCGGCCACGCCAAGCTCGACGCGGTCGAGATCCTGGTGCTCGACGAAGCCGACCGCATGCTCGACATGGGCTTCCTGCCGCAGATGAAGCGCATCATGAACCGCGTGCCGAAGCAGCGTCAGACGCTGCTGTTCTCGGCCACGTTCGAGCCGCGCATCAAGGCGATGGCGCTGGAGTTCATGCGCGATCCCAAGCAGGTGCAGGTGGCGGCCAACAGCACGATCGCCGAGACCATCGCGCATCGTGCGCATCCGGTCGACAACAACCGCAAGCGCGACCTGCTGGTCGAACTGCTGTCCAAGCGCCACACCGACCAGGTGCTGGTGTTTGGCAAGACCAAGCACGGGTGCAACCGCCTTGCCGAGCAGCTGGCCGAGTCGGGCCTGCCGTCCGTCGCGATCCACGGCAACAAGAGCCAGGCGCAGCGTCAGAAGGCGCTGGACATGTTCAAGTCCGGCCGCGCCCGCATCCTGGTCGCCACCGACGTGGCCGCGCGCGGTCTCGACATCCCGAACCTGCCGCTGGTGATCAACCACGACCTGCCGATGGTGGCCGAGGACTACGTGCACCGCATCGGCCGCACCGGCCGCAACGGCGCGTCGGGCGAGGCGCTGTCGCTGGTGTCGCCGGAAGAGGGCGGCCTGCTGCGCCAGATCCAGCGCATGCTCAACGCCGAGATCACGATGGACGTGGTCGAAGGCTTCGCGCCGAGCCAGCCGGTCCGGCTGGACGCGCCGATCCCGAAGAACGGCGGGGGCCAGCGTCGCCAGCCGTCGGGCGGTCGTCCGGGTGCGCGCATGGGCGACCAGGCCCCGGGCGGCCAGCGTCCGCCGCGCAAGGCTTCGGGCAACCGGGGTCATGGCAAGCCGGCCGATCGCGGCGCTCACGCGCATGCCGGTCCCAAGCAGCACCGTCCGGGAGCGGGCCGTGCGCAGGGCGCGCGCCCCGCGACGCGCGCCTGACCCCCGCGCCCAGGCTGCAGTGACACGTGACCCTCTCCCGGCTCCGGGGGAGGGTTTTTTTTGTGCTTCGCCTTCAGGCGCGGTGATCCGCATGTGACCGGCGCGGCGCGGTCCGTCATCCCGGAGACATCGCGCGATTCGCGGCGCGACGCGATGCGGGACGCCGTCGCCGCCAGGCCGGAGACGACGGCAGCCGTGCTTCCGGATCCGGACGGCGCGCGCCGTGCACCGGGCTCGGACCCGAAAGCCATGTTCGGCCTCCACAGCGCCATCGGATGCACGGCAGGTGCGGCGAGCGACGTCGGGGATCGGCGACGACCGCCGTGCGCGCCTCGTGGCGACCGCGGGTCCACACGCAGCGGGCCTGCCGGTTGTCCGGCAGGCCCTCGTGTTCGCCGCTGCCTCACGCGACCCTGGAAAGGCCGGATCTTCCGCTCAGACGGCGCGGTTGGTCCTGCGCCGCTTCGCAGGCGCCGCCCCGGCGGTCTTGCGGGCAGTCTGCGCGCGCGTGACCCCAGGTGCCTCGCCGGCTGGCGGTTTCGCCTGCGTACCGGCGGCGGGCGCGGACGCATGGCGCGCGATGAAGTCGCGCACCTGCGGATAGACCTGGTTGCGCCAGCGACGGCCGCTGAAGATGCCGTAATGACCGGCGCCTTCGACCGTGATGTGCGCGCGGTGCGCGGCAGCGACGCCGGTGCACAGGGTGTGCGCGGCCTGCGTCTGCCCGGCGCCGGAAATGTCGTCGAGTTCGCCTTCGATCGTCAGCAGCGCCGTGCCTGTGATCTGCGAAGGGTCGACCCGCTCGCCAGCCACGTCCCAGCGGCCGCGCGGGAGGAGATGCTGCTGGAACACCACGCGGATCGTGTCCAGGTAGTACTCGGCCGGCATGTCGAGCACCGCGTTGTATTCGTCGTAGAAACGGCGGTGCGATTCCGCGTCCTCGTCGTCGCCCTTGAGCAGGTTCCGGTAGAAATCCCAGTGCGATTCGAGATGACGTTCGGGGTTCATCGCCATGAAGCCCATGTGCTGCAGAAACCCCGGGTAGACCATCCGCCCGCGGCCCGGGTAGTTGGCCGGCACCGGGTGGATCACGGTCTGTTCGAACCACTCCAGCGGCTTCTCGGTCGCCAGGTTGTTGACCGAGGTCGGCGATTCCCGCGTATCGATCGGACCGCCCATCATCACCAGCGAGCGCGGCGTCGGCTCGCCACGCCCGGCCATCAGCGACACGGCGGCCAGCACCGGCACCGTAGGCTGGCAGACGCTGATCACGTGCAGGTCCTCGGCACCGATGTGCCGGATGAAGGCCTCGATGTAGGCCACGTAATCGTCGAGCGAGAAGGCGCCGGCCTCGGCCGGCACCATGCGCGCGTCGATCCAGTCGGTGATGTAGACCTTGTGGTCGCGCAGCAGGGTGCGCACGGTGTCGCGCAGCAGGGTGGAGTGGTGGCCCGACAACGGGGCCACCACCAACACGGTCGGCTGCGCCTTAATCACTTCGAGGTGGGCGGGATCGTCGGTGTAGCGCTTGAAGCGCAGCAGTTTGCAGAACGGCTTGACCAGGGCGTCGAGCTGGACCACCGGATAGGTCCGTTCGGTGTCGTCGTTGTCGACCGCGTGGATGCCGAAGGCGGGTTTCTCGTAGTCCTTGCCGATGCGGTAAAGCAGCTCGTTGGCCGCCGCGACCCGGTCCGCGCCGGGCACCTGGGACAGCCACGTCGTGTCCGCACCGAAGGCCCGCGCGGTCGCATCGGCCAGCAGCGTCCACGGCTTCATCCAGGCGCGGCCGAGTTCGTGCATCTGGTAATACAGCATGGGGTAACGAGTCCGGTGGTGTTGCGTTGCAACATAGTGTAATCGCGATGAATCGCGGCTGCTGCGCCACCCGGGCAGGCGGGCCGGCAGGCCGGGCCGTGCGACGGATCCGCCAGCAGGAGATCGGCGGCAACTGGCGGATCTGGAGCCCGCAGACGGTCAGCCGGCCGCTTCGAGGGCGGTCGCCGCCTCTGCGCGGGCCGGCGACAGCCAGCAATGCGACCCCAGTGCCCGGAAGCCGACGGTCGCGAAGCGTTCGCGGTAGAAGCGGGCCGGCCGCGGCTTGAACCCGTCGGCATCGCCGTCGACACCGTCCTCGCGGGTGAACGTCTCGAGAAACGCGACGCCGCCGCACAGCTCGCCCAGTCCCGGCAGGCCACGGTCGAGCTCGCGCGTGTCGAGGTAGTGCAGCACGTCGCTGCACACCAGCAGATCCACCGGTGGGCAGGGCCGCAGCAGCGCGAAGTCCGCGAAGCGCGCCCGATGCAGATTGCGTGTGCGGCCGAAGCGCGACACCGCGTAGTCGCTGCTGTCGAAACCGATGTAGTGCACTCCCGGGCGCAGCTTCGACAGTGGTGCGCGCCACGCGCCCTCGCCGCAGCCGACGTCGAGCACGCTGCGCACGGGGCGTTCCAGATGGTATTCGGCGGTGGCGACCGCCAGTGCCACCTTGCGCGCCAGACGCGCGGGGCCGCCGATGTCGCCGCGGCGGTACCAGCGGTCGAAATAGGCGCGGTCGTAGTGTTTGGTCATGGGGCACCGGCTGGACAGGGGCAGGCAGTCTAGACGGCCGCCTGCGCCGACGCGGCCGCGGTGGCATGTTCGGAGATGCCGTCGACGCGTGCGATGCTGTGCGCCCCGAACGGAGCCAGCACGATGCAAGCCTATCTGTGGGTCAAGACCTTCCACCTCGTCTTCGTGATGGCCTGGATCGCCGCGGCGTTCTATCTGCCGCGCATCCTGATCAATCTGGTGGAAGCCGGCGGGACGCCCGCCGTACAGGCACGGCTCGTGCTGATGGGATGCCGCCTCTATCGCTTCGGTCACGTGATGCTCGGACTCGCGCTGGTGCTCGGCCTGGTGCTGTGGATGGGTTACACCGTGATCACCGATTTCCCGACGATGGCGCCGATGGGCGCCGGCGCCGGCTGGCTGCACGCCAAGCTCGCCCTCGTGGTGCTGCTGGTGGTGCACTTCGTCTTCGCCGGCCGCTGGCTCAAGGGCGTGGACGCGGGCCGCGCGCTGCCCTCGACGCGGGCCCTGCGCTGGTTCAACGAAATTCCCGTCCTGCTGCTGGTCGGCGTGGTCTGGCTGGTGCTCGCCAAGCCGTTCTGAGCGACGTCCCCGACGGCCTCAGGCCGTGACCGTGGCCGCCTGCGTGCGGTCGTCGACGACGCGGTTGCGACCGGCATGCTTGGCCCGGTACATGGCGTCGTCCGCACGGCGCAGCAGCGCCACCGGGTCGTCGTCGCCCGCGGTGAGCGTCGCGGCGCCGATGCTCGCGGTGATCTGAAGCGCGTCCGCGCCGACCGCCTTGCCGGCATCGGCGATGCGCAGCCGCATCGCCTCCAGCCGGGTCCTTGCGCCGGCCGCGTCCACCCCGGGCAGCAGCACGAGGAACTCCTCACCGCCCATGCGCACGACATCGTTGCGATGGCGGACCTCGGTGAGCAGGGCCTCGCCGACCGCCACCAGCACCCGGTCGCCGGTCTCGTGACCATGCGTGTCGTTGATGCGCTTGAACAGGTCGACGTCGATGAAGCCGACCGACAGCGGCGCGCCCGAACGCCGCGCGGCGGCATAGCAGCGCTCCAGTCGCGCCAGGCCCGCGCGCCGGTTGGGCAGTCCGGTCAGCGGGTCGGTATCGGCGAGCTGGCGCATGCCGTCGCGCTGGGCGCGCAGCTGACCGAAGTGGCTGGTCAGGGTGTAGGCCATGACGATCAGGAACCAGGTCAGGCCGAGCTGCACGAGCTCCACCCGGAACTCCATCGCCCATTGGCCGACACTGCGTGCGGGCAGGCACAGCGCGAGGATCGGCGCCGCCGCGGCGAGCGCCGCGCAGGCCCGGCGGTCGCCGCGCAGGATCGACAGCACGGCGACCGCCGTGAGGCCGATCACCGACACCAGGAACACTAGGTCGAGCAGCCACCACACCGGGCGCAGCGCCGCGTGCGGCAACAGCGGGACAAGCAGGCCGACGCCCACCAGGAGGCGCACGCCCCAGCGCACGGCCAGGCGCAGGCGCGGCCAGCGGCCGACGATGCCCGACTGGCTCCACAGTCCATAGAGCAGGGCGGCGAACCCAAATGCGGTGAAGGCCACCTGCCACCACGGCTCGGAATCGCCCACCGGAAGCCAGGGCCGGGGATAACCGGTGAGTCCGTTGAGCGTCGCCTGCCAGAGCATCAGGCACACGCACATCGCCGCGTGCACCAGAAACATGCGGTCGCGCGCGCCGATGAAGCCCATCAACGCCGAGAACGCCAGCGCCAGCGCGATCGCCAGACACGCGGTGCGCACGACCAGGCGCAGGGTGTCCTCCTGCTGCACCGGGCTCGGACCCCCGATGCGGATGGTCGGGATCCAGTGCTGTTTGACCGGAGGCGTCCAGCCCACGCGGACCGGATCGCGGGTGCCGGCAGGCGGTACGACCACCAGCCCCACGCCCGAGCGGAAACGGGAGTCGCGCGTGCGCGCATCGTGCATGCGCCCACAGACCACGCGGTCGCCCAGCCCCACCATGACTTCCCCGGCAAACACGTTGAACACGCTGATCGCCTGCGGCGTGCCCGACCAGCCCCCTGCCGGCGCCGGAATCTCGACCTGCTCCAGCGTCGACAGCACGTCGGGCTCGCAGCTGCGCATGGGCGTGGTGTCGGATGTCGGGGCGCCACCCAGCACGTAGGCCGGTGGCGCGGCATGGACGCAGATTGAAGCCAGCAGCAGCGCCGCCAGCACGAGCAGCCGCCGTCCTACCGTATCCAGTCTGGTGTGCCCCATCCGCCATCCCCCCGGGCTCACCGCCCGCTTCGCCCGATGCAAGATGCGTGCCCGGATGCGTCAGCCGGCCCGCGGCGGGCGGTGCACATCGTGGGTGGCCACGCCGACATCGCGGTCGGGCAGGTCGAACTACGCGGGGTGGCGCAGGGTGCGGTGCATGTCGCGCAGCCCGGTCTCCCAGTGTTCGCGCAGCGGAATCTGCCCGAAGGCGTAATCCTTGTTCTGCTGCTCGTGCACCTTGGTGCGATAGATCAGATGGATGATGTTGAACACCCGGTCATCGAGGTAGGGCGCCAGCACGGTTTCCAGATGCGTCGGCAGGCGGCCGCCGGGCGCATGCGTGATCAGCTCCTTGAGCGCGCTGCGCAACGTCTGCGCCAGTTCCACCATCTGCGTGCCGTGCCGGGTGCGGCTGGAGAAGCGGATATCCTTCATCCGCTCAAGCACGTCGAGCAGGGTGCGCGGCCGCGGCCCATGCGCGCTCCACAGGTCGACCTGCAGCACGAGGGTGTCCTCGTGCGGCCGGCAGTCGAGGATGTACTCGAGCGGCGTGTTGGAGACGATGCCGCCGTCCCAGTACGGCTCGCCGTCGATCTCCACGGCCGGGAACGCAGGCGGCAGGGCGCCGGAGGCGAGAATGTGTTCGACCCGGATCGGTTCGCGGAGGCTGTCGAAATAGCGG
Source organism: Luteimonas deserti (assembly GCF_013425765.1). GTDB lineage: Bacteria > Pseudomonadota > Gammaproteobacteria > Xanthomonadales > Xanthomonadaceae > Luteimonas > Luteimonas deserti. Next base: position 85,987 of record NZ_JACCJZ010000014.1, on the reverse strand, counting down.
AAATTGCCGCGGGTCACGCTGGTCGCGCCCACCGTCAGCCGCACGCTGTGGTCGCGGTTGATGCGGTCGAAATCCACCATGCGCAGCAGGGTCGCCCGCAGCGGCGAGGTGTCGTAGAAACTCGTCGCGGCGTCGCTGCCGTCCGAGAACAGCATGGGCGACAGCGCCCGTGACTCGAAGAAGCCGCGCTGACCCTGCAACAGGGCGCCCATGGCGCTCATGCCGCGTGCCCAGCCGAGCAGTGCGGGATCCTCCGGCAGCGACGCGATCGCGGTACGCACGGCCAGCGCCGGCAGTGCGAACGGCCCGGCCGGCTCGGTGATCTCGTCCCAGAACGCGTGCAGCGCCGCGATGCGGTCGGCCGGCGCGTTGCCGGCCAGCAGGGCCGCGTTGATCGCACCGATCGAAATACCTGCGAACCAGTTCGGCGCGATTCCGGCGGTGTGCAGGCCTTCGTAGACACCGCACTGGTAGGCGCCGAGCGCGCCGCCGCCCTGCAGCACCAGCGCCACGGTGGGATAGCGCGCGACGCGCTCGCAGATCGCGTCGTCGCGGGCCGGCGCCGGCGTGCTCATTGCATGAACCAGCCGTGGCTCACGACGATGCTCTGACCGGTCAGTGCGTTGGTCTCGAACGCCGCCAGCGTGAGCGCGACGGCCGCGACGTCGTCGACGGTCGTGAACTCACCGTCCACGGTGTCCTTGAGCATCACGTTGCGGATCACCTCGTCCTCGCTGATGCCCAGCTCCTTCGCCTGCTCGGGGATCTGCTTGTCCACCAGCGGCGTGCGCACGAAACCCGGGCAGATCACGTTGGCTCGCACGCCGTAGGCCGCGGCTTCCTTGGCCACGGTACGGGCGAGGCCGAGCAGCCCGTGCTTGGCGGTGACGTAGGGCGCCTTGAGCTTCGACGCGGTATGCGAGTGCACCGAACCCATGTAGATGATCGCGCCGCCGGTCCCGCGTGTCTCCATGTCGCGCAGGCACTCGCGCGTGGTCAGGAACGCGCCGTCGAGATGGATCGCCAGCATCTTCTTCCAGTCCGCGTAGCTGAAGTCGGTGAGCTTGTTGACGATCTGGATGCCGGCATTCGACACCAGCACGTCGATGCGGCCGTAGTGCGCGACCGCCTTCGCGATGCCGTCGACGACCTGGGCTTCATCGGTGACGTCCATCGCCACGGCCAGTGCGTCCCCGCCGGCGTCGCGGATTTCGGTCGCGGTCGCCTCGGCCGCGTCGAGCTTGAGATCGGCGATGACCACCTTGCCGCCGGCCGCGGCGTAGACCTCGGCGATGCGCTTGCCGATGCCGCTGGCCGCGCCGGTGACAACGCAGACCTTGCCGTCGAGACGATTCATGCTGCCGCTCCAGTGCACTTGGGGAGCGCCCAGCCTAACGGGTCGATGTGTCGGGCCGCGTCGTACCTTGGTGCGACGCGCTCGATGGCACCGATGATGCAGTGCCGCGACACGCGGGCGCAGCGGGCTGTCCATCCCCGCGACGCTGACCGGCGCAGCGGACCGGTTCCGAGGCGTGCCGACGTCGGTCGGCGGGCTCCCGCGCGCAGCGGGCGCCGGGGCCCTCACGCGGCGCCGGTGCTGCCGGCGGGTGGGCGTCGTGCGACGAGTCCGCGACTCACTCCGCGCGCGGCACCCCTGCGTTCACCGGTGCCGTCGTCGGCAGGGTCACCGGCACGCCGTCGGCGTTGCAGTGCCCGCGCGCGCACAGATGCGTTCGCAGCGCCGGGGTGGCCTGCACGATCAGGTGGTAGACGACGTTCTGTTCCACGGTGCCGCGCACGGCCTCGCTGCCCGGGCCCCGCGCCCAGATGCCGACGTCGTCGCCGCCATGGGTCTCGCTCTTCATCGGCACCAGCGCCTCCTGCATGAAATCCGGATGCGCGGTGTCCACGCCGCCGAGGTCGGGCCGGCCGTGGGCAGGCGACATGCGGGCCGGCTGGTACAGATGGGTCTTGGGACCGGCCGGCTGACGGTCGCTGGCACCGGCATGTCCGGGCCCGTTGGCGTAGACCAGGGTGGTGTAGGGCAGCCCGGTCGCATCCAGCGCGTAGGCGTCGGGGTCGTCGTCCTCGCTCATGCGCCCGCGCACCTTGCCGAGGATGGGATTGCCGCGGGTCGGGTAGCCGACGAAATTCAGCGTGTGCGAATGGTCGGCGGTGACCAGGATCAGGGTGTCGTCCGCGGACGTCAGCTCGGCGGCCACCTGCACCGCACGCGACAGCGCGACGGTTTCGTCGAGCGCACGGAAGGCGTTGCCCTCGTGGTGGGCATGGTCGATACGGCCGCCCTCGACCAGCAGCACGTAGCCGTCGCGCTCGCGCGCCAGGCGCTCGATCGCGAAGCGGGTCATCTCGGCGAGTTCGGGCTCGCCCGCGTCGCTGCGGTCGCGGTCGTGCTCGTACTGCATGTGGTCGTCGCCGAACAGGCCGAGCACGGCATCGGCGTCGCGCGCGGCGCGCAGCTGCGCCGTAGTCTGCACGAAGGCACCGCCGGGGTTCGCCGTGAGCCACTCGTTCGGCAGATGGCGGCCATCGCGCCGACGGCCGCTCGTCCCGTGGTGCGCGGGATCGCCGGCGCCGGCCGGCAGGAACTCGCGGCGGCCACCCCCCAGCAGCACGCGTGGGCCGCCGCCGGCGGGGAAGTCCAGCAGTTGCTGGGCGATGTCGCGACAGCCCGCGGCCCGCGCCGTCGGCGGAAGACTGGCGTCGCTTTCCCAGTTGCGGTCGGGGACGTGCGCATAGGTCGCGGCGGGCGTGGCGTGGGTCAGGCGCGTGGTGGTCACCACGCCCGTGGCCAGGCCGGCCTCGTCGGCGAGGCGCAGCCACGACTGCAGATGCCGCCCGAGGCTGTCGGCGCAGTCGAAGCGGTTGCCTGACGACACTCCGATCGCGCCCATGTGCGACTTCACCCCCGTGGCCATCGCGGTCATCGTGCCGGCGGAGTCGGGCGTCTGCGAGTCCGTGTTGTAGGTCTTGCTGAGCGCCGTATGCGGGAAGTGCTCCCAGCTCAGCGCGTGTTCCTCGCCGCTGCCGCCCCGGCGCTGGCCGTCCAGGATGCGCGCGGCCGCCACCGTGGTCAGGCTCATCCCGTCACCGACGAAGAGGATCACATTGCGCGCCCGGCCCGCGGTGGCGCCGTTGGCGGCCGCGCGTGCGGCGCCGCTGGCGTACCACCACTCCGCTGTCTCGTCGGCGCGGCCATGCGCGCGGGGAACCTCCACGGGTGCGGGCGGGACGGCGTTGCAGGTGGGGTGGCGGTGAGGCGATGCACCGGTCGCGGCGCAGGCGGCGCAGAGCAGGGTCAGGGCGCAGCTGACGCCCATCGAAAGCAGACGCATGGAGACGGGGTTCCGGTCGAAAGCCCGACAAGTATGACGGGCCCGGGTGACGGCTTGCCGGCGTCGCGGGCCGTGGACGCCGGCTGCGCTGCGCGAGGCTGCGGCACGCTGTTGCATATCTGGGATGCTGGCGTGCCGATGCGGGCATCGCCAGCACCGATGCGCTCACGTATGGTCGCGTGTTCGTCGTCTCGGCAGCCGTGCATGAAAGCTCTGGCCTGGTGGTTCAGGATCCCGTTCTGGCAGCGCGTGCTCGGCGCGTTCGTGCTCGGTGCGCTGGTGGGCTGGCTGCTGGGACCGGCGGCCGGTCCATGGCTGCAGCCGCTGGGCACGCTGTACGTCAACCTGATCCGCATGATCGCGGTGCCGCTGGTGTTCTTCGCGGTGATGAACGCCGTCGCCGCGCTGCACGGGCAGCAGTCGATCGCGGCGCTCGGCGGCCGCACCTTCGGCTGGTTCGCCGCCACTGCGGTGCTGGCCGTCGGGGTCGGGTTCGCCGTCGCCTACACCTTCAATCCGGGCCTGAGCGTCGAAGCCGGCTCGCTGACCGTCGCGGCCGACTACACGCCGCGCGAGGTGCCGACGCCGGTCGAGGTGCTGCTGGGCGTGATCCCGACCAACCCGTTCGCGGCGCTGTCGGAAGGGCGCATCCTGCAGGTGATCTTCTTCGCCGGGCTGGTCGGCTTCGCGCTGGTGAGGCTCGGCGAACGCGTGGCGGCATTGCGCACGCTGGTCGGACAGGCCAGCGACGCGATGATCCAGGTCACGCGCTTCGTGCTCGAGCTCACGCCGATCGGCACCTTCGGCCTGATCGCCGCGCTGGTGGGCACCTACGGCTTCGAGCGGCTGCTGCCCCTGGGCAGTTTCGTCGTCGCGCTGTACGTCGCCTGCGCGCTGCACATCGTGCTCGTCTACGGCGGCCTGCTGCTGGCGCACGGGCTCAATCCGCTGAAGTTCCTGCGCGGCGCGGCCCCGGGCATGCAGGTCGCCTTCGTCAGCTCGTCGAGCCTGGCCTCGATGCCGGTGGCGCTGCGCAGCGTCACCCACAACCTCGGCGTCAACCGCGACTACGCCGCCTTCGCCGTGCCGCTGGGCGCGACGATCAAGATGGACGGCTGCGGCGCGATCTATCCGACGCTCGCGGCGGTCTTCATCGCGCAGTATTTCGGCATCGAACTGAGCTTCGCCCAGTACGCGGCGATCCTGCTCGCCTCTGTGCTCGGCAGTTTCGGCACCGCCGGCGTGCCCGGTACCGCGGTGGTCATGGCGACCGTGGTGCTGTCGGCAGCCGGTCTGCCGCTCGAAGGCCTGGGCCTGCTGCTGGCGATCGACCGCGTGCTCGACATGATGCGCACGATGACCAACGTCACGGGCCAGATGCTGGTCCCGGTGCTTGTTGCGCGCGAGACCGGGCTGCTCGACCGCGGGATCTACGAGGCGGCCAACCGCGAGATCGGCCTGGCCGACGTCGAGGCCGGGACGCGGAACTGAGCGCGTCTGCGTGACCGCGTGGTCGCCAACCCGACCCGGGGCGATATAGTCGGGATCGAGCCCCGGGGGCGGGGCGGACCAGGGAACCACGATGAAACGACTCGCAGGACTGGGTGGCACGTGCGTGCTGCTCGCGATGCTGGCGGCGCCCGCCGTCGCGCAACAGGCGGACGCCTGGCGGCTTCCGATCGAGACCCGCACCCTCGACAACGGACTGACCGTCGTCGTCTCCGAAGACCGCAGCTCGCCCACCGTCGGCGTCAGCGTGGTCTACCACGTGGGCATGCGGCTCGAACCCGAGAACCGCACCGGCTTCGCCCACCTGTTCGAACACCTGATGTTCCAGGGCACGCCGACCGCGCCGAAAGGCACGTTCGACCGGGTGATCCAGGGCGGCGGCGGCCAGCTCAACGGCTCCACGCGGCCGGACTACACCAACTACATCGAGACGGCGCCGGTCTCCGCGCTCAAGCCCATCCTGTGGCTGGAGGCGGATCGCATGAAGACGCTGGATTTCTCGCCGGAAAACCTGAAGAACCAGCAGGATGTGGTCAAGGAGGAGATCCGCGTCAATGTGCAGAACCAGCCCTACGGCCTGTTCTTCGTGTTCGACATGAGCCGTCTCGCGTTCCAGAAGTGGGCGAATGCGCACGACGGCTACGGCAGCTTCAAGGACCTCGAGGGGGCGACCCTCGAGGACGTCGAGGCCTTCCACCGCGACTACTACGGGCCCAACAACGCAGTCATCGGCATCGCAGGCGACATCTCGGCGGCCGAGGCCTTCGCCCTCGTGGAGGAATACTTCGGCGACATCCCGGCCCGGCCGACACCGCCGCGCCCGGACGTGTCCGAACCGCTGAACACCGAGCCGCGGCGAGAAGCGCAGGACGACGCCCTGGCGCAGGTGCCCGCGCTCGCAGTGGGCTGGAAGATGCCCGAGCGCGGCAGCGCCGACCACGCGCCGATGGCCGTGCTGTCGCAGCTGCTGGCCGGCGGTGATGCATCGCGCCTTTACCAGGGCCTGGTCAAGGGCCGCGAGCAGCTGCTCAACCTCGACGGCGGCATGGGCTGGCCGCTCGGCCACGCCTGGGACTACGACGGCCCCACGCTGATGACGCTGTTCGCGCTGTACAAGCCGAACGTGGCGCCCGACGCGGTGCTGGCCGCAATCGACGAGGAGATCGCGCGCATCGTCGCCGAAGGCGTCCCGGCCGAAACACTGGCTGCGGCCAAGACCAAGCTGCTCGCCGACTATGTCAACGCGCTGGAGCCCTTCATCTCGCGCGCCGACGAACTCGCCAAGGCGCAGTTGCTGTGGCGCGATGCCGACACCCTCAACAGGGTGCCCGGCTGGGTGCAGGCGGTGACCGTGGCCGACGTGCAGCGCGTGGCACGCACCTACCTGACCGCAGGCAACCGCACCGTCATCGATCGCGTGCCGGCCGCGATGGCCCAGGCGCGCGGCATCGCCCCGCCGGCCGCCGCCGCGCCCGCCGCCCCGACGCAGGACTGAGGAGATCGCCATGTCCATCCGAACCCCCTTTGCCGGCGCCGGCTTCGCGCTGCGTCCGCTGGCCCTTGCCCTCGGTGCATGCCTGGTCGCCGCCGCCGCACACGCCCAGGCGCCTGCGGGCGCTCCCGCGACCGCGCCGCCGGTCGAACTGCCCGCCGGCCTGCCGGACTACGACGCCGACCGGCCGCTGCCCGAGCTGGGCCTGGTCGAGCACCGGCTCGACAACGGCCTGACCGTCTGGGTGCTGCCACGCCAGGGCGGCCTGCCCAAGGTGAACTACGTGCTCGCCGTGCGCGGTGGCCTGGCCAGCGATCCGGAGGGCATGCCGGGCATGTCCAACCTGCTGGCCACCCTGATGCAGGAGGGCACCGCAGGGCGCAGCTCGGTGCAGATCGCCGAGGAGCTGCAGCGCCTCGGCGCCTCGATGGGCGCCAGCGCCAGCAGTGACGGCCTGTTCGTCACGGCGTCCGGTCTGGCGTCTTCGGCCGAGCCGCTGGCGGCCCTGTTCGCCGACGTCGTACGGAACCCGGCCTTTCCCGAGAACGAAGTCCAGCTGGCCCGGACCAACGCCCTGCAGAGTCTGAAGGCGATGCAGGCGCAGCCGGGCTACCAGGCCAACCGGGCCATGGGCCGGGTGCTGTTCGGCGCCCATCCCTACGGCAACACGCTGCCCACCGAGGCCGCGATCGAAGCCACGGCCGCCGAGGGTCTGCGCACCGCCCACGCCGCGCGGTTCCGGCCCGACCAGGCCCTGCTGGTCATCGCCGGCCCTCTGGACGGCGCGCAGGCGCTGGCCCTGGCGCGGACCGCCTTCGGCGACTGGCGAGGCACGGGGACACCGGTGGCCGCCGTCCCCCCGCCGCAGTACCCGCCCCGGCCGAGCTTCGTGCTCGTGCCCCGGGCCGGCAGCGTGCAGTCGGCGGTGCGCATCGGCCGGCCAGCATTCGACGCCGGTGACGCGCGTGCGATTCCGGCAGCGCTGGCCAACACGATCCTCGGCGGCGGGTTCGACAGCCGGCTGATGCGCAATCTGCGCGAGGAGAAGGGCTACACCTACGGCGCCGGGAGCAGCTTCGGCCTGCGCGCCAGGGGCGGGGCCTTCCAGGCCCAGGCCGATGTCCGCAACGAGGTCACCGGTGCGGCGATCGGCGAGTTCCTCAAGGAGTTCGAACAGATGCGCCGGGTCACCGTGGACGCCGATGAGCTGCAACGCGCCAAGCGCTATACCGCCGGTACGTACCTCTTCCAGAACCAGCTCCAGGGCGCGGTGGCGTCCGCCCTGGCCTCCAACTGGGTGCTGGGGCGCCCTGCGGACTACCTCAGCCGCTATGTCGAGAAGACCAACCGCGTGACTGCCGCCGAAGTGCAGGCGGTCGCGCGGGAGTTCCTGGATCCGAAGCGGCAGAGCATCGTCGTGGTGGGCGATGCAGCGGTCGTCGACCAGCTCGCGCCCTACGGGACGTTCTCCACCAGCGACTGAGCCTGTCCGGGAGACGGAAAAGGCCCCGCATCGCGGGGCCTTTTTTTGATGACTGCATGGGTCGGACGGGCGGGTCGGGCAGAGCCGTTGCGGCACGCGCCCTGGACTGTCGACACGCCGCACGGCGCCCGGATGCGCACTCGACCGCGCGCGATGCTTCGTACCCCATGCGCGTTCCACCGACGCCGCGCGGCGGAGCGAACGAGCCCTCGACGCCGCGCGGCGCCGCAAGGCCGCCCTCGGGCATCGCCCGCGGCGCGGATCCCAGCCGCCTGCGCCGGGATGCAGCGGCCAAGCAGCCGATCGCAGGGCGGCGCGCATGACCTGCAGGCCGCAGCTGTCGCGCCGACGGACAGTGACCAGCCGGACGCGCATGGAGGTTGCGGGGTGCAGCGGCCGCCGGTCGTCCGTGTGCGGTGGAGGCCGGTGGCCTCAGTCCTGCGCCACCGCGTCCGCGCCCCGCCGGTTGAGCCACAGGGCGAACAGCGCCGCGGTGAAGAACATCAGCAGGCTGTACACCGCAGCCGGGACCGACATCAACGGGTTCTGCAGGACGTTCAGCGCGATGTAGATCGCCAGCGTGCCGTTGTGGATCCCGATCTCCATCGCGATCGCGATGGCCTGGCGGCGTGGCAGACGCAAGGCGCGCGGGGCCGTGTAACCGACGCCCATGCTCAGCAGGTTGAACAGCAGGCAGGCCAGGCCCACCGCAGCGAGGAAGCCGAGCAGGGTGCTCCAGGCCTGCGCCACCGCGGCCACGATCAGCAGCACCAGCACGGCGACCGACAGCAGCCGGATCGGCTTTTCCATGCGCGCAGCGAAGGCCGGGGCCCATGCCCGCGTCGCCATGCCGAGGCTCACCGGCAGCACGATGATCACCGCGACCTCGACGATCTTGCGCACCGGCGGCGGCACGTACTGGCCGGCGCCGAGGAAGAATTCGAGCGCCAGATTGAGGATCAGCGGCAGGGTCACCAGGCAGAGCAGGCTGTTGACCGCGGTCAGCGTGATGTTGAGCGCCACATCGCCGCGGGCGAGATGGCTGTAGATGTTGGCGGTCGCGCCGCCGGGCGAGGCGGCGAGCAGCATCAGGCCGACCGCGAGTTCCGGCGGAAGGCGGAACAGCAGCGCGAGTCCGAGCGCAGCCCACGGCAGCACCCCGATCTGCAGCACCAGGCCGGTGACCACGGCGCGCGGGTAGCGCGCGATCCGGCGGAAGTCGGCGATCCCGAGGCCGAGGCCGAGACCGAACATGATCACGCCGAGCGCGAGCGGCAGCAGCAGTGTGGTGAGCAGGGACGCCTGCATGATCGGTCCTGTCGGGCGGGGTCAGGGGCGGGTCGCGAGCCTGCCGCCCAGCCAGGCCAGGGGCAGGGGGGCGGCGAGGCCGGCCAGGATCATCCACAACGGATGCGGCAGCAGCCAGACGTTGATCGCGACGCCCAATACGATCAATGCGCCGACCGCGAGGGCCGCCGGCCGGCGGTGCACGCGCGACAGCCGCGCCGCGACCCAGCCCCCCGCGAACGCCGCGACCAGCCAGCCCGCCAGCACCCAGGCCAGCTTGCCCAGCGGGGCGGCCGCGACCCGGGCGGCCAGGTCGGCTTCGTCGCCGAGCTCACCCGCGGGCAGCGGCACCAGCCAGGCCGCGACGAATTCGAGCCCCAGCATGACCGTCGTCGCGACCAGCATGCCGACCACCACCGCGAAGATGGACCGGACCATGGTGTCTCCCCCCCCTGCTTGTCCGCCCGCAGCATCGCCCGCGCCCGACATGGCCGCAAGCCGCAGATGTGCGGAACACCGGGGCGGCGATCTGCGACGAGGCCTGCTCGCCGCGCGACTAAAGGCCGCTGCAGCCGGATGCGTCGCGCACTGCGCTGCTCGGGCATCCGGGTGACGCGTGTGGAATGGGCCCTGCGCTTACCGCCGGGCTGGGATGGGTCGACGACGTGGACGTGACCGGCTCCGGGCGGGCGCCGGCTGCGGACTGTCGTCCGCATTCGCTGGAATCCGGGTCCACGGCGGACGCGGCGTCGACCGGTCACCCTGCCGGGTCGGCACCCGCCGGACGGCCCGGCCGATCGAAGGGAATGAAGTCGGGCGCGACCGCGCCACCGGAGATGATGAAGCTCATCGCCTGGTCGACCGTCCAGTCCGTCGGCGTCACCGCTTCCAGGGGCACGATCTCGAGATAGCCCGACGTCGGATTCGGCGTGGTCGGCACATAGACCGCGGCCAGCTCGCGACCGGTGCCCTGCTCGCGGATCACACGCGTGACGAAACCGACCGACTTCATCCCGCGGTGCGGGAACTCGATCAGCACCACGCGCTGGGTGCCGTCCGGCTTGGTCTGCAGGATGTCGAGCAGCTTGCGCGCGCTGGAATAGATGACGTTCGCCAGCGGAATGCGCCGGACGAGGGCGTCCAGCCAGCCGAGGATGCGCTGGCCCACCACGCGCCGCGCGAGCCAGCCGACGCCGAGGATCAGTGCCACGGTGGCTCCGAGGGCGATGGTGGCCTGCACCGACACCGCGTTGATCCAGCCCAGCGAATTGGGAAACCACGCCGCGATCTGCTGCGACAGCGGCGCCACCCACGGCGTGCTGATCTCCGACAGCAGAACGAAGACGAACTTGACCACGATCCAGGTCAGCCAGATCGGCAGCAGGGTCAGCAGGCCGGTGAGGAACAGGCGCTGCAGGCGCCCGCCCAGCGAAGGGGTACTCATTGCGATCCGGGTTGCGCGGGGGACCGTCCATTCTGCGCCCGCAGCGCGCGGCGTAGAAGCGCGGCGCGGCGGTCAGGGCAGATGCACCACCCGGAAGCCGACATCGTCGTAACCGCGCGCCGGGTCCAGGGCCCGGCTGTCGAGCGCGTCGCGCCGGCTGCGGCCTGCGGCGACGCGTTCCTTGCACGCGGCGGCGCAGTCGCTGCGCCATTCGGCAGGTCCCTCGCTGCGCACCGGGGCAGCCGCGCCCTGTGCGGTCGAGGCCATCACGATGCTGCGGCCCTCGCGTTCGCTGCGCCAGCGCGCGTAGTCCACCGCATCGTGCCAGGACACACACACCACCGGATCGCCGGGTGCCTGGTCGAACCCCGGGCTGTCCCAGTCGCGCGGCGCCACCGCACGCAGCATCGAGCCCCGCGCGCGGCACGATGCGGACTTGTGGCCGGTGGCCGCGACGAATTCCGCGTACTGCGCGCGGCTCACCGGGGCATTGGCGACGGCGAAGACGGTGCCGCCCTCGCGGACCACGCGCGCGCCACCGGGGATGCGCGCTGCCAGCGCGGCGAGATCGGGAATCGCCTGGGCCTGCCGGCGCAGGCGCGCCGCGGTGGGGGCATCGAGGCCTGCCGCGTCGACGGCTGTCAATGCCGCCAGCGCGTCCTTCCGATCGACCTTGCCGGCCGCGTCGGTGATCCGGGTTTCCACCGCTTCGGCAAGGCGCGTGCGCAGACGGCGCATCGCGTCGCCGTCGGCTCGTCCGGTGTCCGCAGCCAGCCGGGACACGGCCTGCAACTGGGCCAGCGCGGTGCGGTCGTCGCCCCGGACCACGGCGGGAGATGCACCGGTCGCCACCGCGTCGATCGCGCGGTCCAGCAATGCCGGCAGGCGCAGATGTTCCGGATCGGCGCGCCAGGCCTCGCCCAGCGCTTCGAGCGCGTTGTCGCCCGGAGGCGCTGCCAGCCGGCCGGCGCGCAGCAGGCGCTCGGCGTCGGCCAGATGCCGGTCCGCGGCCGACACCGGTGCCGCCTGTGGCCCGCCGATTCCATCCAGAGGATCCGCGTCCGATCCGGCAGCCGGCTGACCCACCCCGGCCGCAGGCGCGGACGTCCGCGCGGGCCCGTCGACAGCGGGCACCGCGTCCTGCGCGGCAGACGGCGCGGCGGCATCGCCGCCCGAGAGGTTCATCGCCACTCCGACCCCGGCGGCGAGCACCAGGATCAGGGGCACCCACACCAAGGGCGGCAGGCGCCGCGTGCCGTGGCCGATGCGCTGGATCGTCTGGGTGATCACCGGCGCGCGCCGGCCGTCGCGCAACGGCACCTGTTCGAGCGCCTGCAGCATTTCGCCGGCATCGCTGAAACGGCGGGTCATCGACTTGGCCAGGGCCCGATCGATGAACCGCTGCCAGTGCCGCAGTGCAGGGGGCAAGCGCGGGATCGGGTTCTGGGTATGGGCCAACGCCATCGACAGCGCGTCCTCGCCCTTGTACGGCAGCTCGCCGGTGAGCATCTCCCAGGCCAGCACGCCGACGCTGTAGAGGTCGGCGCGGAAATCCACCTGCTGGCCGCGCGCCTGTTCCGGCGCCATGTAGGCGGTGCTGCCCACGGCGAGGCCGACCATCGTCACCCGCGTGCCGTAGCCGCGGCGCAGCGCGATGCCGAAATCCGCCAGCAGCGGTCGGTCGGCCTCGTCGAACAGCACGTTCTCGGCCTTGACGTCGCGGTGGATCACGCCGCGCGCGTGCGCGTAGGCCAGCGCCGACAGCAGCGCGCGCAGCACTTCGCGCACGCGGGCGTGATCCCCGGTGAGGTCGCGCTTGCCCAGATGGCCATGCGGCAGATAGGGCATCGCATACCAGGGCAAACCCGCGTCGGTGCGGCCGACCTCGTGGATGCCGACGATGTTGGGATGCTCGAGCCGGGCGATCGTACGCGCTTCGTTCTCGAAACGACGGCGGCTCACCTCGTCGGCCAGTGCCTCGGGCAGCATGACCTTGATCGCCACGTCGCGCCCCAGCGACAGCTGCGTGCCGAGATAGACCGTGGCCATGCCGCCGTGGCCGACAATGCGCGTCAGACGGTAACCGGCGATCTCCGGAAAGACCGTTGAATCAGGCCCGGTTGGTGTGTGCGGCATGCGTCCCCCTTGCGTCGCACAGCATACCGAGGGCGCGCTGGAAAACGGTGTGATGCGTTGCCGGTTGCCATCTGTCCGGGGCGCGAGGCGCCCCGCGGCGGATCCGTCCGCGCGGCGCGGCCCTCAGGCCGCGCGCGCGTGACCGGCCGCGATGAGCGCCATCGCCACCGATTCGGCGGCCTTGATGCCGTCCACGCCGGCCGACAGGATGCCGCCGGCATACCCCGCGCCCTCACCGGCGGGGAAGAGCCCGCGTGTGTTCAAGCTCTGGCCGTCGTCGTGGCGGGTGATGCGCAGTGGCGAGGATGTGCGGGTTTCGACGCCGGTCAGCAGCGCATCGTGCATCGCGAAACCACGCAGTTTGCGGTCGAACGCCGGCAGGGCTTCGCGGATCGCGGCGATCGCGTACTCCGGCAATGCATTGGACAGATCGCCCAGGCGCACGCCCGGCGTATACGAGGGCACCACGCTGCCGAAGGCGCCCGATGCCCGTCCTGCCAGCAGGTCGCCCACCAGTTGCCCCGGCGCCTCGTATCCACCGCCGCCGAGGACGAAAGCGTTCGACTCCCAGTGCCGCTGCAGCGCGATACCGGCCAGCGGCCCGCCTTCGGGTGCGTAGGGCAGGAAGTCTTCGGGCGTGATGCCGACGACGATCGCCGCGTTCGCGTTGCGCTCGTTGCGCGAGTACTGGCTCATGCCGTTGGTCACGACGCGCCCCGGCTCGCTGGCGGCGGCCACCACGGTGCCGCCCGGGCACATGCAGAAGCTGTAGACCGAGCGGCCGTTGCGCGCGTGGTGGACCAGCTTGTAGTCGGCGGCGCCGAGCAGCGGATGGCCGGCCTGCGGGCCGAAGCGCGCGGCATCGACCAGCGATTGCGGATGCTCGATGCGGAAGCCGATCGAAAAGGGCTTTGCTTCGAGGAACACGCCGCGCGTGTGCAGCATCGCGAAGGTGTCGCGCGCGCTGTGGCCGAGCGCCATCACCACATGGTCGCTGCGGATCTCCTCCCCGTTCGCGAGGGTCACGCCGCGGACATGGCGCACGCCGTCGGCATCGGTCTCCACCTGCAGGTCTTCGACGCGGCTGGAGAAGCGGATCTCGCCGCCCAGCGACTCGATCGTCGCGCGCATGTGCTCGACCATCGACACCAGCCGGAACGTCCCGATGTGCGGCTTGCTGACATAAAGGATTTCGTCGGGTGCGCCTGCAGCGACGAACTCGGTCAGCACCTTGCGGCCGTGATGACGCTTGTCGGAGATCTGGCTGTAGAGCTTGCCGTCGGAGAACGTGCCGGCGCCGCCTTCGCCGAACTGCACATTCGACTCGGGGTTGAGCACCTTCTTCCGCCACAGCCCGAAGGTGTCCACGGTGCGCTCGCGCACGGCCTTGCCGCGTTCGAGCACGATCGGGCGGAAGCCCATCTGGGCCAGCACGAGCGCCGCGAACAGGCCGCAGGGCCCGGTGCCGATCACCAGTGGGCGAAGGGGCAGGGCGTCGCGCGCGCGCGCGACGAAGCGGTACGCGGTGTCCGGCGACGGGCCGACCTTGCCGCTGCCACCGGCCACGGCGCCGTCGCCCTGTTCGCCCGCGGACGCGGCTTCGGGGTCGAGGTCCAGCCGCTGCAGGATGTCCGCCTCGCGCGGGGTCTCCACGTCGACCGAATAGATCAGCACGATTGCCCCGCGCCGGCGCGCGTCGTAGCTGCGCTTGGCGACGGTGAAGCCGGTGAGCTCGTCGGCATGGATGCCCAGGCGCGCGACGATCGACGCAGGCAGTGCGGAATCGTCGTGGTCGAGGGGCAGTTTGAGGTCGGTGAGTCGGAGCATCGGGATTCGGGGCGGTGAAGGCGCGGGTCTGTGGCCCTGCGCACCGCTCGCATGCGATCGGACGCGTCGATGCGTTCGGCGCGGGGTCTGGCGCGGCGGACAGGATACCTGTCGCGCGGCTGCATGGACCGACGCCGGAGCGGCGCGCTGCCCAGGAGCTGCTGGACGCGCCGAGCGCGTGCGAAGGGCTCGATGCGTTCGACGCGATCCGGGTGCCGCGGTACGACGTCGCCGATGCGGACATGCAAGCATTGGCTGATGCGACAGGTGGTGTGGACCCTGCCTTCTGGTCTGACACGCCGCCTCACGGTGCTGCGGAGTCCCGCACGCGACGTCACGGTCACCGCGGACGGGCGTTCGCCGGAGATCGCCCAGCACGACGCCAGCCGAGGCGCGACCCGGTCGTTGCCGCTGCCGGCCTATCTGCTCGAATCGGGCCCAGACCCGGACTGACCGCTGCGCCGCTTGCGGCGCACGTAGATCTGCTTGCGCACACGCGCGACAGGTTCCCCCGCCGCGTCGAGCACGTCGGTGGTGAACCAGTGCAGATGTTTGGCACCGTGTTCGGTCGCCTCCCGGATCGTCTGGAGGGTGGCGTCATCGAGATGGAACTCGGCATGGACGGTGCCGCGCCCGGGGCGGATGAATTCGATCTCCGCCGCCTTGTCCCAGACCACGTGTTCGTCGCCGATCGCGCGCAGCGTCATGATCATCCAGAACGGATCGGTCATCGCGAACAGGTTGCCGCCGAAGTGGGTGCCGACGTAGTTGCGGTTGTACCAGCGCTGGCGCAGTTCCACCCGGGCGTGACGGAAGCCGTCGCCCATCGCGGTCACACGGATGCCCGCGAACAGGAACGGCGGCCACAGGTTCATCAGCAGGCGGAGGCGACGCGGCGTCATGGTGGACCGGGTGGGCAGCGGGCTGCGGATGTTACCGTACGCCGCGGTACGGGCGGCTTCCGTACCGCAGCCGGTGCGGACGCGCCCCGCGACGGGACTCAGAACAGCAGTGACGCCATCCGGCGGCGGTAACGACCGACGAGCTCGGCGTCGTCGACGATGCGGAACGCATCGATCAGCGTCTTGCGCGGCAGGCCGTCCTCGAAGTCGCGATCGCGGCGCAGCAGCTCGATGAACTGGTCGAGACCGGCTTCGGTATCGCCGGCGACGAGGCGGTGCACGCCGAGCAGGTGCCGGGCGCGCAGATCGTCCGGGTCGGTGTCGAGACGCGCCTGCAGAGCCTCGGCGGACGGCGCATCGGCCAGCAGCGCGGCGAAGTCGAGGCGCGCGCGGGCCTTGACCGCGCGCTCGTCGGTGGCGAGGTTCGCGGGCAGGCCGTCGAGCAGGCCCTCGGCCTCCTTCGCGGCACCGGTCTGAAGCAGGGCGAGGGCGAGATCGAGCTTCAGCTCCGCCTTGTCGGGTTCGGCGCCGACCGCCTCGCGCAGACGCGCGACTTCGGCGGCCGGATCGAGCGGGGCCGGCTTGTCGTCGACGCTCGCGCCGTCGCCCGGCACGATGCCGTGACGATCGAGGAACGCGCGGACTTCGCCCTCGGGCAGCGCGCCCGGGAAGCCGTCGACCGGCTGCCCGCCGACCAGCAGGAACACCGTCGGCACCGAGCGGATCTGGAACGCGGCGGCGATCTGCTGCTCCTTGTCGACATCGACCTTGGCGAGCACGAACGCGCCGTTGTACTCGGCCGCGAGCTTCTCGAGCACCGGGCCCAGCGATTTGCACGGGCCGCACCACTCGGCCCAGAAGTCGATCAGGACCGGGGTGTCCAGCGATTTCTGCAGGACCTCGGTTTCGAACGTGGCCGTGGTCGCGTCGAACACGTGGGCGGACGCGGGGGGAGCGGGGGAGGAGGCGTTGCCGTTGAGAAGCATGCGGGATTCCGGATGGCGGTCGGGAGCGCCGGAGCGCGATCACCGAAGGATGGCGGCGGTTGCGCAGGATACAAGCATGTCAAAAATAGTTGACATCCTGCAGCGGCAATGTAAGTTATTTTTTACTTCTGGTCTGCTGGAGTTGACATCATGGCTTGGCGCCGATGGAGCTGGATGGGACTGTTGATTCTGGCCGGCGTTGCGCTCTGGATGCTGGTGGCGGGGCGCACCACGCGAGTTGGCATCGATATCGGCATGCTGGGCTCGGTGTGGCTGCTCGGCACCGCATGGCTTGCGCTCTACACGGCTTCGACAATGCCGCGCGGCGAGCTCGAGCAGGGGATCGCGCCGGGTGAGTGGCAGGCCTGGATCGGCACGGTCTTCATGTGCGTGGCCACGCTGTACTTCGTCAGCAAGCTGCATGTGTTCGGGAGCGAGTCGATTCCGCATGCCCCGCAGTCGCGGGTGGTCGTGCGCAATCTGGTCGTGCTGCTCATCGCCTGGACCGTGCTGTCGCGGGTGCTGGTCGCTCGCTGGAACGGACACGTGCAGTCCGACGAGCGCGACCGCGACATCGAGGCCCGCGCTGCTGGATGGGGCCGCGCCGCGCTTGTGTCCGCCATGGTCGCGCTGGCGGTGACGCTGGGTCTGTCGCCTGTGGAGCGGCTGGACTGGGCCACGCACTTCATGATCGCCAATCTGTTGATCCTGTTGTTGATGTGCGGCTGGCTGGTGGAGTACGCAGCGACGGCGGTCCTGTACTGGCACGATCGTCGGGACGCGGCGTGACACGCGACAACGGGACCGGCCTGTGAGCGGCGGTACCCCCATCGCCAACGAGATCCGGCGCCTGCGTTTCGAGCACGGCGAGATGACCCAGCAGGCGCTGGCCGATGCCTGCCGGGTCACGCGGCAGACGATCATCGCGCTGGAGGCGGGGCGCTACGCGCCGTCGCTGGAGCTGGCGTTCCGCATCGCGCGCACGTTCGGCGTCGGCGTCGAGGACGTGTTCCGGTGGGCGGCATGACGCGCGCGCGCCGGTTGAGGCGGGTACTCGGCGCCCACGGCTGCACGCTGCTGGCCCTGGTGGTGTTCGCGGCGATGACCGGCGTGCCGGCGCGCGCGCCGCTGGCCTTGCCGGGCGCAGGCGGACTGCCGCTGGCGTGGCTGTTCAATCTGCTGGCATGGATCGGGCCGGG
The DNA here is from genome assembly GCF_013425765.1 of Luteimonas deserti. Lineage (GTDB taxonomy): Bacteria > Pseudomonadota > Gammaproteobacteria > Xanthomonadales > Xanthomonadaceae > Luteimonas > Luteimonas deserti. Next base: position 68,366 of record NZ_JACCJZ010000014.1, on the reverse strand, counting down.
GCTCGTCGTCGCCGGGGTCGCGCTGCGGCTGCGGGCCGGCCTGGGCGCGGGTCCCGGGCGCATCGCGGGAATCGCCCTGAATCTGCTGCTGCTCGCCGCACTGGCGTTCGCGGCCCAGGGCCTGCTGCCACTGGATGTGCAGGAACTCGATGCGGGCGCCAGTCGCTGGCACGCGCTGGCGTGGATGGTATGGAACCTGGCCTTCGCAGCCGGCGCGCTGCTGGCCGGCCTGGCGCTGCCGTCGGTGCGCGTACCGAGCCTGGGCCTGTGCGCGGTCGTCACGCTGGGGCTGCTGTCGCCCGGCGTATTCGGCGGCGGCATCGGCGAACGCGTCGTGCTGGCCTGCTGGTGGCTGTGGACCCTGGCGCTGGCATGGCGGTTGCCGCGCCAGCGCTGACGCAGCTCAGTCGCGGGGCGCCACGCCCGGTCCGCGATACACGCGACCTTCCTTCATTACGAAATCCACGCCCATCACCGCGTTGATGTCGGCGACCGGGTCGCCCGGCATCGCGATGATGTCGGCACGCTTGCCCGGCTCGATGACACCCTGATCATCGACTCCGAGCACGGTCGCCGCATGCAGGGTGGCCGACTGCAGCGCATACGCTGCCGGGATGCCGGCCTCCACCATGTAGAGGAACTCGCGGGCATTGTCGCCGTGCGGGCCGACGCCCTGGTCGGTGCCGAACGCGATCGGCACGCCGGCGCGATAGGCGCGTGCGGCGGTGTCCTGGATCATCGCGCCGATCGTCGCCGCCTTGGGGCGCACGACCTCGGGGAAATAGCCGGGCTCCTTCGCCTTGTCGGCGACGAAGCGGCCTGCGTAGATCGTCGGCACGTACCAGGTGCCGCGCTGGCGCATCAGCCGCATGACCTCGTCGTCCATGTGCGTGCCGTGTTCGATGCTGGTCACCCCGGCGAGCACCGCACGCTTCATGCCTTCGGTACCGTGCGCGTGCGCGGCGACGGTGTAGCCGTAGTCGCGCGCGGTGTCGACGATGGCCTGCACTTCGTCGACGGTGAACTGCGGCGCATCGCCCGAGCGCGCGTAACTCAGCACGCCACCGGTGGCGGTGATCTTGATCACGTCGCTGCCTTCCTTGTAGCGCTGGCGCACGGCCTGGCGCGCATCGTCGGCGGAATTGATCACACCCTCGGTCGGGCCGGGTGGGCCCATGAGATGCGAGAGCATCGAGTTGTAGCCGTTGCTCGGATCGGCGTGGCCGCCGGTGGTGGCGATCGACTTGCCGGCAGCGAAGATCCGCGGCCCGGGCACCAGACCCTGGTTGATCGCGTCGCGCAGATGCGGCGTGACCTCGCCGCCGAGGTCACGCACGGTGGTGAACCCGGCGCGGAGGGTCTTGTCGGCGTAGCCCACGGCGCGGAACGCGTAATCGACCGGGTCCAGGCGGAAGCCTTCGGAATAGCTGGCCGGGCTGGACTCCGAGCCCAGGTGCACGTGCAGATCGGTCCAACCGGGCATGCAGGTCCGGCCGTCGAGCGCGACGGGTGCGTAGCCTTCGGCAGGCGGCGCATGGCCGGCGTCCACGCGTTCGATCCGGCCGTCGGCCACCAGCACCGTGTGCGCACCGAGCACCCGTCCGGAGCGCGCGTCGAACAGGCGTTCGCACTGCAGCGCGATACGGCCCTGCGCATGCGCGGGCGTGGCCGCGCAGGCGGCGGCGAACAGGGCGAGGGCGGTCAGGGAGACACGGCGCATACGGACACTCCGGCGGACGGTCGCCGCATTGAAGCACGCCGCCACGCCCTGCGGCGGATGCACGTGTGCGGGCGCGCGGGCTGCCCGGCGCCCGGCGTCAGCCCTGGTGCGATGCGTGCAGCACGCGGTCGCGACCCGCGGCCTTGGCCCGGTAGAGCATGGTGTCGGCGACCTGCATCAGCAGCTCCGGCGTCGTGCCGTCGCCGGGGAACGTGGCGATACCGATCGATACGGTGACCGGGCCGAGGGTCTGCCCGGCATGCTGCACGGTGGCCATGCCGATCGCGCGGCGGATCTGCTCGGCCCGGGTGCAGGCGCCGGCAGCGTCGAGTTCCGGCATCACCACCGTGAACTCCTCGCCGCCGTAGCGGCAGGCGAAGTCCTCGGCGCGCACGGTGGACTGGATCAGCCGGCCGACCTGGGCCAGCAGCGCGTCACCGGCCGCGTGACCATGGGTGTCGTTGAAGCGCTTGAAATGGTCGACATCCAGCATCAGCACCGACAACGGCAGCTGGCGGCGTTCGCAGCGGTGCAGTTCCCGGCTCAGGCTCACTTCCAGATAGCGCCGGTTGAACAGGCCGGTCAGCGGGTCGCGCAGCGACTGCGTGCGCAGCGTCTCGCGCAGTTGCAGGTTGGCGACGGCCAGCCCGAGCTGTTCGGCGACCTGGCCGAGCAGCTCGATCTCGATCTCGTGGTCGCCGTCGGCCGGCAGTGCCACGTGCAGCAGGCCGAGGGCGGTGCCCTGCGCGGCGAGCGGCATGCACAGGCTGTCCATGTCGCCGCGCGCGCTGGCCACGTCGAGATGGTCGCAGCGCGGGCCCTGGCCGCCCGGGACCAGGTGCGGCTGGCCGCGCCTCAGCGCCCAGCACTGGTTCGGCAGCACGCTGTCCGCACTCGCGGCCGGGGCATCGCCGAAGGTCGCGGCGATCTCGTAGAAATCCTGCGAGGCGCGGAACAGGTAGCACTCGCCGCCGACGCCCGGCACCAGCGCATGGATGGTCTCCCCGGTCAGGCGCAGGATCTCGTCACGCGTCTCGCAGCTCTGCAACATGCCCGAATACCGGCTCAGGGCGTGACGCTGCCGGGACAGGCGGTCGATCCGGCGCATCGTGTTGGCCATTTCCTGCGAGGCCTGGCGCGTCTTGCGCTCCAGTGCGCGCACGCGGCTGTTCTCGCGCACGACATTCCACATCAGCAGGCCCATCAGCAATGCCGACAGCACCGTGCCCGACACCACGATCGCGGTCAGGCGCAGGCCCTGACGCTGCGCGTGCGCCTTGCGGTCCTGGAGCATGCGGGTCTCGCCGCGCCGCAGCTGCGTCGCCGCGGTTTCGATCGCGCGCCACTGGCGCAGCGTGGCCGCAGCGTCCGTCGCCTGGCGGGCGGCCTCCGCGCCCTCCACCTCCTGCAGGTCGTAGAGCCTGCGCAGGTCGGCGGCGTGGGCATTGGCCGCGTCGCGCAGCGCATGGGCCGGCGCCGCCTGGGCGGGATCGTCTTCGACCAGGGCGACCAGGCGGGCGGCCGCGGCGTCGACACCTGGCAGGGCGGCCAGAAACTGGCTGCGGAACTCGGGATGCCCGGTGAGCCGGTAGGCGCGGGCATTGGCTTCGGTCGCCCGCACCGCGCGATCGGTGACCTCGATGGCGTGGATCACCTGGTAGGTGTGCTCGGTCCACGCATTGCTTTTGCGCAGTCCGGCCACGCCCAGCACGCTGGCGACACCGACGCCGACCAGGGCCACGACGGCGACGGCGAACAGCGGAATGCGGTAATGCGACAGGCGCGAGCGGGAACCGGGCACGGGACGCGGGCAGGGGACGGGCCGCGCAGTCTAGCCGCTGGGCGGCGCCGCGTCCGGCGGGAGGCCCGGACGCGGCGTGCGGGCGTGCGATGGCTGCGGTAGGCTTGCCGGCTGTCCTCCGCTCCCCGTCATGGCCGTGTCCAGCGAATCCGTCGTCGTCGATCCCAACGCCTACCAGCCCACCCCGGTGGAATCCGACGCCCAGCGGTTCTGGACCTCGACCCGCGCGTTCGAGGTCGCCGAGCGGGCCGACAAGCCGAAGTACTACTGCCTGTCGATGCTGCCGTACCCGTCGGGCGCATTGCACATGGGCCATGTGCGCAACTACACGCTCAGTGACGTCATCAGCCGCTACCAGCGCATGACGGGCAAGAACGTGCTGCAGCCGATGGGCTGGGACGCATTCGGCCTGCCGGCCGAGAACGCCGCGATCAAGAACGCGACCGCGCCGGCCAAGTGGACCTACGCCAACATCGACCACATGCGCGGCCAGCTGCAATCACTGGGCTATGCGATCGACTGGAGCCGCGAGTTCGCGACTTGCGCTCCGGACTACTACGTCCACGAGCAGCGCATGTTCGTGCGGCTGATGAAGAAGGGTCTGGCCTACCGCCGCAACTCGGTCGTCAACTGGGATCCGGTCGACCAGACCGTGCTCGCCAACGAGCAGGTCATCGACGGCCGCGGCTGGCGCTCGGGCGCCGTGGTGGAGAAGCGCGAGATTCCGCAGTGGTTCCTCAAGATCACCGCCTATGCGCAGGAACTGCTCGACGGCCTGGACACGCTGAGCGGCTGGCCGGAGTCGGTCAAAACCATGCAGCGCAACTGGATCGGCCGCAGCGAGGGCCTGGAGTTCGCGTTCGACATCAAGGGCAGTGATGACAAGCTCGCGGTCTACACCACGCGCCCCGACACACTGATGGGCGTGACCTTCGTGTCGGTCGCCGCCGAGCATCCCTTGGCGATGCGTGCTGCGGAAACCGATGCGGATCTGGCGGAGTTCATCGCCGACCTGCGCCGGGGCGGCGTCTCCGAGGCCGAGCTGGAAACCCAGGTCAAGCGCGGCATGGACACCGGTGTGCGCGCGATCCACCCCGTCACCGGTGAAGAGATTCCCGTCTGGGTCGCCAACTTCGTGCTGATGGGCTACGGCACCGGCGCGGTCATGGCCGTGCCCGGTCACGACCAGCGCGACTGGGAGTTCGCCAAAGCCTACGGCCTGCCGATCAGGATGGTGGTCGTGCCCGGCGAGGTCCGTGACGCGCTGCAGGAGATCGGCCGTGACCGCCGCAGCGGCGCCGACCCGATGCGATCGGCCCTGGGCAGCGGCGCAGCGCTCGATGTCTATGACACGGGCGTGGCCGTGCAGGTCGTGCAGGACTTCGAACGCCGCATCGCCGAAGAAGGCGCGTATACCGACCGCGGCTGGCTGGTGAACTCCGGCGAATTCGACGGGCTCGATTTCCAGCAGGCGCTCGATGCCCTGGCCGCCCGATTCGAATCGGAAGGCCGCGGCAATCGCAAGGTCAATTACCGCCTGCGCGACTGGGGCGTCAGCCGCCAGCGCTACTGGGGCTGCCCGATTCCGGTGATCTACTGCGGCGCCTGCGGCGCGGTGCCGGTGCCCGAGGACCAGTTGCCGGTGCTGCTGCCCGAGGACGTCGAGGACGCATTCGCGAATCCGGGCGTGGTGCAGTCGCCGATCAAGTCGAACCCCGAGTGGCGCAAGACCACGTGTCCGACCTGCGGTGGTGCGGCCGAGCGCGAGACCGACACGTTCGACACCTTCATGGAGTCGAGCTGGTACACCGCGCGCTACACCTCGCCCGGCGCGGCTGACATGGTCGACGAGCGCGCCGACTACTGGACGCCGGTCGACCAGTACATCGGCGGCATCGAGCACGCGATCCTGCACCTGCTGTATTTCCGCTTCTACCACCGCCTGATGCGCGACGAAGGCCTGGTGCGCAGCGACGAGCCGGTGATCAACCTGCTGACCCAGGGCATGGTGATCGCCGATACCTTCTATCGGGAACAGGGCAACGGCGCCAAGGACTGGATCAACCCGGCCGATGTCGAGATCGTCCGCGACGACAAGGGCCGGATCACCGGCGCGACCTCGAAGCTCGACGGCCAGCCGGTGTCGATCGGCGGCACCGAGAAGATGTCCAAGTCGAAGAACAACGGCGTCGATCCGCAGTCGATGATCGCCAAGTACGGCGCCGACACCGTGCGCCTGTTCTCGATGTTCGCCGCGCCGCCCGAGCAGTCGCTGGAGTGGAACGAGGCCGGTGTCGAAGGCATGTCGCGCTTCCTGCGCCGGCTGTGGAACCAGGTGCAGAAGCACGTGCAGGGCGGGGAAGCCGGCGCGTTCGATGTCGCTGCGGCCACGCCCGCGCAGAAGACCCTGCGCCGCCAGCTGCACGAGGCGATCCAGAAGGTCGGCGACGACTACGGCCGCCGCCACAGCTTCAACACCGCGATCGCCGCGGTGATGGAGCTGCTCAATCACGTCGGCAAGTTCGACGAGGCCGATGCCAATGCGCGCGCGCTGCGCCAGGAGACGTTCGAGACCATCGTGCTGCTGCTCAATCCGATCACCCCGCACGTCAGTCACGCCTTGTGGCAGCAGCTGGGCCATGCCGAGACCCTGCTCGAGGACGTGCCGTTCCCGCAGGCCGATCCGGCCGCACTGGTCCGCGATGCGCTCACGCTGGCGGTCCAGGTCAACGGCAAGCTGCGCGGCACGATCGAGGTCGCGGTCGACCTGCCGAAGGACGCGATCGAGGCGATGGCGCTCAATGAGCCCAATGTCGCCAAGTTCCTCAGCGAGCTGACGGTGCGCAAGGTCATCGTCGTGCCCGGCAAGATCGTCAACATCGTCGCGGCCTGAACCCCGCGACGCCTCGACCCGCATCTGCACCCGCGTTGCTTGCCGCCCCCGTCCCCCTCGTCCAGACTGCCGCCCATGAGCCTCTTCCGACCGATCCGTCTGGCCGCTGCCGCCCTCGCCCTGTCCGTGCTGGTCTCCGCCTGCGGGTTCCACCTGCGCAATGCGCTGACCCTGCCGCCGGACCTCGGCCCGGTGGACGTCGTGTCCGGGGATCCCTACAGCCGTCTCGCGCGCTCGGTGGAGCGAGCGCTCGCCGCCGCGGGTGCGGACGTGGCCGGGGAGGATGCGGTCGATACCGCGGTGCTCGACATCCAGTCCGAGCGCTGGGCCGCCCTGCCTGCCAGCCTCGATGCCCAGGGCCGCGCACAGGAATACACGCTGCGGTATGCGGTGGTGTTCTCGATGCGCGATGCCGACGGCCGCGACATCGTGCCCCAGCAGGCGATCGAGCTGGCCCGCGACTATCTGGCGCTGCCGGCCGACTCGATCGGCGCCGATTCCGAGCGTGAACTGCTTTCCCGCGAGCTCGAACGCGAGATGACCGCCTCGATCATCCGCCGGATCGATGCCGTGTTCCGCAACCCGCAGGAACGCTCGCGCGAGTGAGCCGCCTGCCGCACGCCCGCCGCGCGCCGTGGAACTGACCCCCGAACGCCTCGTCGCGCAGCTCGAACGCGAGCCTCTTCGCCCGGCCTACCTCGTGGCCGGGCCGGAGCCGCTGCGTGTACTCGAAGCTGCCGACGCCGTGCGCGTGGCCGCGCGTGCCCAGGGCGTCGCCGAGCGCGAGGTGTTCGAGCAGGAAGGTCGCGACGTCGACTGGAACGCGCTGGAAGCGACCTTCCGCGCGCCCAGCCTCTTCGCCTCGCGCCGTCTGGTGGAGGTGCGGCTGCCGACCACCAAGCCGGGCAAGGAGGGCGCCCAGGTCATCGCCGGCTTCTGCGCCGATCCACCGGCCGACGTCACCCTGCTGGTGACCGGCGGCGAGTGGAGCCGCCAGCACGGTGGCAAGTGGAGCGAGGCGATCGCCTCGGTCGGGCATGTCGTGGTCGCGTGGCAGGTCAAGCCGCACGAACTCGAGGGTTGGATCGAGGCACGCCTGCGCAGCCGCAAGGTCCTCGCCGACCGCGCCGCCGTGCAGCAGCTGGCCGAGCGCGTGGACGGCAACCTGCTGGCCGCGGCGCAGGAGGTCGACAAACTCGCCTTGCTGGCCGAAGGCCAGACCCTAGACGCCGAGCGCATGCAGGCCCTGGTGGCCGACGCCGCGCGGTTCGACGTCTTCCGCCTGCTCGACGCGGCGATGAACGGCCAGGCCGCCCAGGCCGTGCGCATGCTGGCCGGCCTGCGTGCGGAAGGCGAAGCCGTGCCGGCGCTGATGGGCATGGTGGTGATGGAACTCGCGCGTGCCGCGAGCCTCGCCCAGGTGCAGGCGCGCGGCGGCAACGTGGCCGCCGAATTCAAGGCCCAGCGCATCTGGGACGCGCGCCAGGCGGGTTATCGGCGGGCGCTGCAGCGGCATCCCGCGCCGCGCTGGGAGCGCTTCGTCGCCGAGGCCGGACGCGTCGACCGCATCGCCAAGGGCCGGGGGCGCTGGGGCCAGGACCCCACGGATGCCTGGCTGGCGCTGGAGCGCCTGCTGGTCGCGGTCGCCGACGCCCGCGCCGGCGCCCTGCTGGCGGCCTGATTCCACGGCGTGGACGTGTTCCTGGTCTACGGCGGTACCTTCGACCCGATCCACCGCGGCCATCTGGCGATCGCCTGCGCAGCGCGCGATGCATTGCGCTGCACGGTCCATGTCGTGCCTGCATCGGATCCGCCGCACCGGGCTCCGCCCGGCGCCGACGCCGGCCAGCGTGCGGCGATGGTCGCGATCGCGATCGCCCACGTGCCCGGTCTGGTGCTGGACCGGCGCGAACTGCAGCGCGGCGGGCGCAGTTATACGGTCGAGACGCTCGCGGAACTCCGCGCCGCGCTGGGGCCGCGCCGCCCGCTCGCGTGGCTGGTCGGCGCCGACAGCCTGCTGGGGCTGTCCGGCTGGCATCGTTGGACCTCGTTGTTCGACCTGGCGCATCTGGTCGTCGCCGAGCGTCCCGGCAGCGGACTCGATGACGCGATACCCGGCGTGCTGGCGGACGCCCTGCGGGCGCGCTGGACCGAACGACCGGATGATCTCGCCGCCGCGCCCGGGGGGCGGGTGTTGCGCCTGCGTCAGCCGCTGTCGCTGGTTTCGGCGACGGAGGTCCGCGCGCAGCTGGCACGCGGCGCACCGGTCGACGCCCTGCTGCCTCCGGGGGTGGCCGCATTCATCGAGGCGACGGGGCTGTACCGGCCGGCGCCGGGCGCTTCGCTATAATCGCCGACGCCTTTCACGAGCCTGCACCCTTGTCCAATCCCGCACACGTCATCAAGACCCGCCTTCCCGAACCTCCGCCTGCGCCCGATGTCCTGCTGAAGATGGCGCTCGAGGCGGTGGACCATCTCAAGGCCGTGGAGGTCGTCGACATCGATGTGCGCGGCCGCAGCAGCGTCTGCGATTTCATGGTGATCGCCTCGGGGACATCGAGCCGCCACGTGAAGTCGATCGCCGACGAGGTGGTCAAGCGCGCCAAGCAGCTCGACTGCCAGCCGCTCGGTGTGGAAGGCGAACGCGAAGCGGAATGGGTGCTGGTCGACCTCGGCGACGTGGTCGTACACGTCATGCTGCCGCGGGTGCGCGAGTTCTATGCGCTCGAGCGCCTGTGGACCGTCGGCGACCAGCCGCCGGACGAGGATCGCGGCCCGCGTGGCGGGCGCTGACCGCCTGCCGTTGATCCCCGTCGTCGGCGGTGGCCGGCGATGAAGGCGACCCTCGTCGCCGTCGGCGAGCGCGCCCCGCCCTGGGTGGCGGAGGGGTTTGCCGAGTACCGCAAGCGGTTGTCGCACTGGCTGCCGCTGGACCTCGTCGAAATCGAGCCCGGCCTGCGCGGCAAGGGCCGGGATGCCGCGCGCGCGACCAGTGACGAGGGCGGGCGTGTCCTCGCCGCCCTGTCGCGCGATACATGTGTGGTCGCACTGGACGGCCGCGGGCGCATGCATTCGTCGGAGGATCTGGCCCGGCGCCTCGAGCACTGGCGCATGCAGGGCCGCGATCTGGCGTTTTTGATCGGCGGGCCGGAAGGGCATGCCCCCGAGGTGCTCGCCCGGGCCGACGAACGCTGGTCGCTCGGACCATTGACCCTTCCGCACATGCTGGTGCGCCTGGTGCTGGCCGAGCAGGTCTACCGGGCCGCTGCGATGCTCGCCAACCATCCCTATCACCGGGCGGGCTGATCGCCCTCGATAAGCGAGCCCCCATGAAATGACTTCGTCCGGCGCGACGCTGCCGCGGACCCGGCGCTGCCCGTCCGTGGGTCGGCGTCGGGACATGGACCGTCGCGAACGGTGGGCAGCGGCCGGAACGGGTGGCGGGAGCCCGGTATACCGGGGGCGCATCTCGAGTGCGCCGATCCCCGCGGACGCCGTTCGACGTCCGCGGGCACAGCCTCAGCCGCGTGCGAGGTCGAAGCTGATCGGCACCAGGCCGACGGCTTCCACCGCCTGCCCGTCACGCATCGCAGGCTGGAACGACCAGCTGCGCTGCACATGGCGCAGAGCCGCGCGGTCCAGCTCCCGATGGCCGCTGCTGCGATGCACGCGCACGTCGAGCGGCCGGCCATCGACCCCGACGTGCACCTCCAGCACCACCACGCCCTGCGCCCCGGCCAGCAGCGCCGCGCGCGGATACACCGGCGCCGGCGCATGCGCGTACTGCAACGCGGCGCCGGCGAGCGGCGTCTGATCCGGAGGGGTCCACGCCGCAGCGGTCGCAGGCTCGTCGCCGATCGGCGTCACCGCTTCAGCAGGAATCGCGGAGTCAGCCGGCACCGACGATGCGACGGCGGGGTCCACGGGCGCGCGCAGGGCCGGCGGTGAAGCCGTTCGCGGGGCGGGCGGGGCGGGCAGCTCGAGTGCGGGAAGCGGCTCGGGCGGACGCGGGGGCACCGCCGGGGCGGTGATCCAGCGCATGTCGAGGCCGCGGTCCGGCAAGGCCTCACGCGCGATGTCGCGGGAGGCCGGCACCAGCAGCACCATCAGGATCACCCCGTTGAACGCCAGGGTGCCGGTCAGTCCGATCACGCGCACCGGATCGGGTCGGGTGTCGGCGGACGCGGGCATCCGCCCGCGGAGTCCAGCATGTTGCAGTTCCATGCACCACCTCCTGCCACGCGGGCCGGGTTGGCCCGTCTCGACCGGTAACGCGGCAGCGGGGGCAACGGGGTCGACCGTTGCAGGCGCGGCGCGTCTTCAGTGCACGCTGCGCCGGGCTCCGGCGCGCCGACAAGGCCGTGCCGACGGGCGGACATGCACGGGGGGCAGGCGGCAGGTCGCATCGCGCGCGATGGCTCTCGCTTCGAAGCGTCCGGCGGTCGCGCCGCGGGCGCATGCGCGGTCGCCTCCGGGGCGGGCGCCGGAACGCAGACAGGCCCGCGCATGGCGGGCCTGTCCGGACGTCGCTGCGACGATCACTCGCCCGGGGTGGTCTCGGGTTCGCGGTCGAGGCCGCCGTCGTCGGGCTCGGGATCGGGCATGGCGCCCTGCTCGGCCACGTCCTGCTTGTCGCGCGGCTGCTTCTCGGCGTAGCCCGGCGTTTCGTCGGCGGTGGGACTGTGTGGTGGCGTGTCTTTGCGGTCGGGCATGTCAGCGTCCAAGTTCGAATACCACGTCCAGATTGACCCCGAGCGTGGTTTCTCCGGGTGAAACCGGCGGCGCCGCATCCTCCGCCATCGCACGCATCGCCATCATCGGCCTCGGGGGCGCGAAGCCGCCGCCTTCGCTGATGCTGACGATCCGGCGCACGCGCATGCCGAGCGAGGCGGCGTAGACCTCGGCCCGCTGCTGCGCCTTCTTCAGCGCCGCGGCGCGCGCCTGGTCCTGCATGCCGTCGGCATCGGCGATCTCGAACGTCGGGCCGTTGATCTGGTTGGCGCCACTGGCGACCAGTGCGTCGAGCACGGCGCCCAGACGGGCCAGGTCGCGCACCCGCAGGTTGACCGTGTTGCTGGCCTGGTAACCGGTGATCGTGGGCGGCTGGTTTTCCGCGTAGCGGTATTGCGGATTGAGATTGATGCCGGAGGTCTGCACATCGCGCTCGGCGATGCCCGCGGCGCGGATCGCGGCGGTCAGCCGGGTCATCTGATCCGAATTGGCGCGCATCGCAGCGTTGGCGTCCGCGGCCTGGGTCACGACACCCGCCGACAGGGTGGCGATGTCCGGCGTCCGGCTGGCCTCGGCATTGGCGGAGATCGACAGCAGCGTGCCGTCGCCGGCGGCCGTCAGGGCGTTTGGGGTCTGCGCGACGGCGCTGGTCATGGCGACGAGTCCTGGAACGAGGCAGGTGGCGAGCAGCAGGGGGCGAAGCCGGGTGATGCGCATGGAGGTCTCCGGAAGGTGGCGACGAGGGTCGTCAGGATCCGGTGAACGGGTCGTGAGCCGGAACGGGGTTACGCCGATCGCCGTCCGGGCCGTCCCGGCCGTGCACGGTATCCTTGGACCATGCTGCTTCTGGCTTCGCAATCCCCCCGCCGTCGCGCCCTGCTGGCCCGCCTCGGACTGCCGTTCGAGGTGGTCGACGTGACCGTGCCCGAACAGCGGGAGCCGGGCGAGGCCGCGGCCGAGTATGTGCGCCGGGTCGCGCGCGAGAAGGCGGGCGCCGGCCTGCTCGCGGTCGCCGCGGCGGCCGACGCGGTGGTGCTCGGTGCCGATACCGAAGTCGTGCTCGACGGCGAGGTGTTCGGCAAGCCGCGCGACGACGCCGATGCCGCGCGGATGCTGCGCCGGTTGTCGGGTCGTACCCACGACGTGATCTCGTCGGTGGCGCTGGTCTCGGCCGGGCGCGAGGCCTGGGCGACCGTGATCACCGAGGTGACGTTCGATGCACTGGACGCCGCCACCATCGCCGCCTACGTCGCCAGTGGCGAGCCGCGCGGCAAGGCCGGCGCGTACGCGATCCAGGGCGGCGCGGAACTGTTCGTCAGCCGCATGGCAGGCAGCCATTCGGGCGTGGTCGGACTGCCGCTGCAACAGACCGCCGCGCTGCTGCGCGGCTTCGGATTGGAACCGCGGCCCTTCGCTGCGCATGACGGGGCCTGACAGCGCATGTCCGAGGAGATCCTGATCAACGTGACGCCCCGCGAAACCCGCGTGGCGGTGGTCGAAAACGGCATGCTGCAGGAGCTGCACATCGAGCGCGGCTGGCGCCGGGGCGTGGTCGGCAACATCTACAAGGGCAAGGTGCAGCGGGTGATGCCCGGCATGCAGGCCGCTTTCGTCGACATCGGCCTGGAGCGTGCGGCATTCCTGCACGCCAACGATGTCGTCCGCCCGCCGCAGGCGACGGGCGAGGGGGACCACCTGTTCCCGGCGCCCGCACCGACACTGCCGGTCGCCGAGCTGTTGCGCGACGGCCAGGACATCATCGTGCAGGTGGTCAAGGACCCGATCGGCAGCAAGGGTGCGCGGCTGACCACGCAGATCAGCATTCCCTCGCGCTACCTGGTGCTGTTGCCGCAATCGCGCGCGGTCGGCGTTTCGGCGCGGATCGAGGACGATGCCGAGCGCATGCGGCTCAAGACGCTGGTCTCCGAACTCGCCGCTGCGACCGGAGGCCACGGCTACATCGTGCGCACCAATGCCGAAGGGCAGAGCGCCGAGGCGCTGGCGGAGGACATCGCCTATCTGCAGCGCGCGTGGGCGTTGATCGAGCACACCACCACCGAGGCCCGGGTGGGTGCCCGGGTGTACGAGGACCTGACCCTGCCGATGCGTGCGGTGCGCGACCTGATGCGCCGCGACGTCGACAAGGTCAAGGTCGATTCGCGGGACACCTACGAAAAACTCTGCCAGTTCGCCGCCCAGTACCTGCCGGCGCCCGGCCCGGCCGAGCAGGCACGGCTGGTCGACCGGATCGAGTGCTACACGGGCAACCGGCCGATCTTCGATCTCTACGGGGTCGAGGACGAAATCCAGCGCGCGCTCAACAAGGACGTTCCGCTGAAGTCCGGCGGGTACCTGGTGATCGACCAGACCGAGGCGATGACCACGGTCGACGTCAACACCGGCTCGTTCCTGGGCCAGCGCAACCTGGAAGAGACGGTCTACCGGACCAATCTCGAAGCGGCGCAGGCGGTGGCCCGGCAGCTGCGGCTGCGCAACCTCGGCGGCATCATCATCATCGACTTCATCGACATGGTGGATCCGGAGCACCGCCGGCAGGTGCTGCGGACGCTGGAGAAATCCCTGTCGCGGGACCACGCCAAGACCACGGTCTACGACTTCTCGCCGCTGGGGCTGGTGGAGATGACCCGCAAGCGCACGGTCGAAAGTCTGCAGCGCCAGCTCGGGGAGACCTGCAGTGCCTGCGGCGGGCGTGGCATCGTGAAGACGATCGAGACGGTGACCTACGAGATCTTCCGCGAGATCGTGCGCGCGGTACGCCAGTTCGAGGCGGAACGCCTGCTGGTGATCGCATCGCCGCGGGTGGTGTCGATGATCACCGACGAGGAATCCGCGGCCGTGGTGGAGCTGGAGGAGTTTCTCGGCAAGACCATCCGCTTCCAGGCCGACGAGCAGTATCTGCAGGAGCAGTTCGACGTTGTGCTGCTCTGAGCGCGGCTGCCGGGTGTCGCGATGAGCGCCGCCTGGCCCAGGCGTCTGCGCCGCGTGCATGCGGGGGCCTGGTACACCGTCGCCGCGAGCCTGGTGCTGGTGGCGATCGTCGCCGTCGTGCTGGCGCAGCTGGCCTTGCCGTGGGTGGAGCGCAATCCGCGCGCGGTCGAACGCTGGCTCAGCGAGCGCAGTGGCCGGCCGGTGGCGTTCGACACCCTGGACACACGCTGGACCCGGCGCGGTCCGCTGCTCCAGGTGACCGGGCTGCGGATCGGCGAGGCCGGCGCCGGCGTGCCCGTGGCGCGCGCGGAGATCCAGGTCTCGCCGTACACGGGTCTGTGGCCGGGTCGCTCGCTTACCGAACTCCGCCTGCACGGCCTCGATCTGACGCTCGTACGCGCCGACGACGGCCGCTGGCAGGTGCGGGGCTTGCCCGGCGCCTCGGAGACGGACGACGATCCCCTCGCGGCGCTCGAAGGCCTCGGCGAACTGCAGGTGATCGGCGCGCGACTTGCGATCGATGCGCCCTCGCTGGCGCTCCGGCACACCCTGCCGCGGGTCGACCTGCGGCTGCGCGTGGACCGCCGACGCGCGCGTGCAGCGGCGCGGGCGTGGATCGAGGACGGCGCCGCGCCGCTCGACCTGCGTTTGAACCTGGACCGCCGGGAGGGCACGGCGCGCGCCTACGTCGCGATGCCGCGCAACGATCTCCAGGTCTGGTCGCCCTTGCTCGCGCCCACCGGGGTGGCGATCCACGCGGGGCACGGCCGGGTCGCGGTCTGGCTGGAGCTCGAGGAGCGCCGGGTGGTGGCGGCGACGGCCGACGTCGCGCTGGACACGCTGGTGCTCCAGCGCGCGGACACCGCAGAACCGGCGGCCGCCGACACGGTGGGATTCGACGGGGTGCAGGCGCGCCTGCGCTGGAGCCACGCCGATGGCGACTGGCGCATCGACGCGCCGCGGCTGCGCATCGTGCAGCAGCGACGCGAGCAGGTCCTCGACGGACTGGTGGTCGCGGGTGGTGGCCGCTGGGCGATGCAGGCGGCGCGGGTCGAGATCGCGCCGCTGCTGGCGCTGCTGGGGCTCGGCGATCGCGTGCCGGAGACGCTGCGTGCGTGGCTGAACGACGCCGCCCCGCACGCCGTATTGTCGGACGTCGAGTTCGCCGCCGTGCCCGGCGGGCCGATGCGCCTGTCGGCGCGCGTCGACGCCCTCGGATTCGCGCCGGTCGATACCCGGCCCGGCATCGACGGGCTGGCCGGTACCCTCGCCGGCGACGGGCACGGCCTGGTGTTCCGGCCCGATCCCGCTGCGGCGATCACCTTCGACTGGCCGGTCGGCTTCGGCGATCCGCACCGGGTGCGTCTGCATGGCGATGTGGTCGCCTGGCGCGACGGGGGCGACTGGCAGGTCGCGACTCCGGGCCTGCGCGTCGAAGGTGAGGGCTACGCGGCCGATGCCCGCGGCGGCGTGACCTTCCAGGGCGACGCGTCCCGGCCGCGGATGGACCTGGCGGCGCGGGTCGACACCTCGGCGATACCGGTCGCGCGCCGGTTCTGGGTGCGGCACACGATGCCCGAGGCTGCGCGCGAATGGCTGGACATGGCGCTCGTCTCAGGCGACGTGCAGGGCGGGCGTGCCGTCGTCGCCGGCGATCTCGACGACTGGCCGTTCAGCGCTGCCGATGGCGACGATCGCAAGGGCGTCTTCACCGCCGAGGCGCGCCTGTCCGGCGCATCCATCCGGTTCCAGCCCGACTGGCCGGCGATGGACGCGCTGTCGGGACGGCTGCGTTTCCTCAACGACGGCTTCGTGCTGGACGAGGCGAGCGGGGAGCTCGGCGGGGTGCCGGTGCGCGATATCGAGGCGAGCATGGCGCGCTACTCGACGAGCCCGGTGCTGGTCCGCGCTTCGGCCGGCACCGATGCCACCCGCCTGCTCGGGTTGCTGCGGCGCAGTCCGTTCCACGCGCGGCATGCCGAGATCCTCGACAATCTCGACGTGCGCGGACCGGCGCGCGCCGCCGTGACCGTGACGGTGCCCCATGGTGCGCCGGTCGTGATCGACGGCAGCGTGAGGCTCGATGGCGTCGCGGTGCGCGAGTCGCGCTTCCATCTCGCCTTCGCGGAGGTCCGTGGCGAGGGCCGCTTCGACAACGACGGGTTCGCCGCGGAGCGCCTCGCAGTGCGTCGGGACGGCGAGACCGGCACGCTCGGCCTGCGTGCCGGCGACGGACATGTGCGCGACCGCGCGCAGGCCTTCGAGGCCGAGCTCGACATGCGTCTGTCGGCCTCCGAACTGCTCGCCCGCGCCCCCGATCTCGACTGGCTGCGTCCGCACGTCACCGGCAGCGCGCCGTGGCGGGTGCAGGTGACGGTACCCGACGGCCCCGATGGCGCGCAGCCCGCGCAACTGCTGTTGCGCTCTGACCTCGCCGGCACCGCCCTCGCCCTGCCGGCACCGCTCGACAAGCCGGCCCAGCAGCCCCTGCGCACGACGATCGAGACCGCGCTCCCGTTCGATGCCGGTGACATCTCGGTTGCGTTCGGCGACCGTCTCGCGGTGCGCGCCCGGACCCGGGGCGAACGCACCGGGGTGCGGGTGGCGTTCGGGAGCGGCCGGGTGCTCCAGGCGCCGCCGGCAACCGGGCTGGCCGTGGGCGGGCGCACGCCGGTGCTGGATCTCGTCGACTGGCTGGGCTTGCGCAGGGGCGGAGACGGCGAGGGCCTCACGCTGCAGGCGCTCGACCTGACCGCCGGCGACCTGCGGCTGCCGGGTGCGCGGCTCGGCCAGACCCGCCTGACCGCGGCGCGGCGCGACGGCGGCACGGCACTGCGTCTGGACGGTGCGGCCCTGGCCGGCGACTTGCACCTCCCGGACGCCGACGGCGCGCCGGTGATCGTGGCCCTGCAGCGCCTGCACTGGCCCGCGCCCACGCCGAAGCCCGAGGCCGCCGCAGCGACACCGGCTCGCGTGGCGGAGGCCGGGCCGTCGCCTGCCGACGCGATGGATCCGTCCGCGCTGCCGCCGCTGCAGCTGCGGGTGGACGAGCTGCGCGTGGGCGCGATGGCGCTGGGTTCGGCCACCGCCCGCACGCGGCGCATTCCCGGCGGCCTGCAGGTCGAGACACTGCGGATCCGGGCGCCCCAGCACCGGATCGACGTCGACGGACGCTGGACCGGGCGCGGCGCGTCGGCACGCACCGCGCTGGAAGCGGGCGTGGAGAGCGAGGATTTCGGACGCCTGCTGTCCGGGCTCGGGTTCGCCGGCAGCATCGTCGGTGGGCAGGGCCGGGTCGATCTGCAGGCAGGTTGGGGCGGAGGGCCTGCGGCCTTCGATGTCGCCTCGCTCGAGGGCGTGCTGCAGCTCACCATCAAGGACGGGCAGCTGGTCGAGGTGGAGCCCGGCGCGGGCCGGGTGCTCGGCCTGCTGAGTCTCACCGAACTGCCGCGACGGCTGACCCTCGATTTTCGCGATTTCTTCAACCGCGGCTTCGGCTTCAGCCGGATCGCCGGCGACGTGCGTTTCGCCCGCGGGCAAGCACGCAGCGACGGGCTGACGATTGACGGCCCCGCCGCCGAGATCCGTATCCGCGGCAGCGCCGATCTGGCAGCGCGGACCCACAACCAGACCATCGAGGTGCTGCCCAAGACCGGCAATCTGCTGCCGGCGGTCGGTGCCCTGACCGCAGGGCCCGTGGGCGCGGCCGTCGGCGCAGTGGCCAACGCGGTACTGCGTCGGCCGCTGGCCGAAATGGGCGCGCGCAACTACCACGTCAGCGGTCCCTGGCAGGACCCGAAGGTCGAGGTGGTCGAACGCCGCGACGGCGCGCAGGCCGCGCCCGGCCGGCCACCGGCGCCACGACCGCAGGCGGCGGACTAGCGGCTGACAGCGCGGTTCCGGGCCCCCGCAGGGCCGATGTCGGCGCGTCGCGCCGGGCATCCATTGTGCGGGGGAGACGACGTCGACGATCCGCGTGACCGCGATTCCGCAGCACGTGAGGCGCCTGGCATGGCTCGCGGTCTACCGCGACCACCGCATCCGACGGTGCGGTCGTCATCTGCGGCCGGGGGTGACGACCGTGGATCGATCGGCACCGATGCCGCGTCCCGTTCGACCGATGCGCGGCGCGCGGAGACGCGTTGACGCCATCCGACGCGGCGACGCCGCGAAGACGCGCGGGCTGGCGTCAATGCGGCCCGGCTCCGGCCCGGATCGGCTTGCCATTCGGGCCCATGCCCCCACACTGGACGGATGACCGAATCCCAGATCGCCACCGGTGACGCGCTGACACTCGCGCAGAGCCGCCTGCTGCTGCCCGCCGGCCTCGACGCCGTGAACCTCGACCGCACGTTCTCCGCCCTGCTCGGGCCCGGGATCGATTTCGGCGACCTGTATTTCCAGCATTCGCGACGCGAGAGCTGGTCGGTCGAGGACGGCATCGTCAAGAGCGGCTCGCACGCGATCGAGCAGGGCGTCGGCGTGCGCGCGATCAGCGGCGAGAAGACCGGCTTCGCGTATTCCGACGACATCGATGCGGTCGCGCTGCTGGGCGCGGCGCAGTCGGCGCGTGCGATCGCGCGCGACGGCCGCGCGCATGCACCGCAGGCGCTGGCACGCGGCCGCACGCACGACCTGTATCCCGCGAGCGACCCGATCGACGCGCTGGGCAGCGCCGAGAAGGTCGAGGCGCTGCGCCGCATCGACCGCCTGCTGCGCGCCGCCGATCCGCGCGTGCAGCAAGTGATGGTGAGCCTGTCGGGCGGCGTGGACACGGTGCTGGTCGCGCGCAGCGACGGCGTGCTGGCCGGCGACGTGCGCCCGCTGGTGCGGCTCAACATCCAGGTGCTGGTCGAACAGGGCGGCCGCCGCGAATCCGGCTATTCCGGCTACGGCGGGCGCTATTCCTACGCCGAACTGCTCGGCGACGGGCGTCCGGAGCATTTCGCGCGCGAAGCGCTGCGACAGGCGCTGGTGAACCTGGACGCGATCGATGCGCCCGCCGGCGTAATGCCCGTGGTGCTCGGGGCCGGCTGGCCCGGCGTGCTGCTGCACGAGGCGGTCGGACATGGGCTGGAAGGCGACTTCAATCGCAAGGGCACCAGCACCTACGCCGGTCGCCTCGGCCAGCGCGTGGCCTCGCCCGGCGTGACCATCGTCGACGACGGCACGCTCGACGGCCGCCGCGGCTCGCTCAACGTCGACGACGAGGGCACGCCCACGCAGTGCACCACGCTGATCGAGGACGGCGTGCTCACCGGCTACATGCAGGACACGCTCAACGCGCGGCTGTCCGGGGTTGCGCCCACCGGCAACGGCCGCCGGGAATCCTTCGCGCATCTGGTGATGCCGCGCATGACCAATACCTACATGCTGGCCGGCCAGGACGATCCGCAGGACATGATCCGCTCGGTCAAGAAGGGCCTGTACGCGGTCAATTTCGGGGGCGGCCAGGTCGACATCACCAGCGGGAAATACGTGTTCTCGGCGACCGAGGCCTATCTGATCGAGGACGGGAAAATCACCGCGCCGGTCAAGGGCGCGACGCTGATCGGCAACGGCCCGGAGACGATGCAGCGCGTGCGGATGATCGGCCACGACATGGCGCTCGACGACGGTGTCGGCGTCTGCGGCAAGGACGGACAGAGCGTGCCGGTCGGCGTCGGCCAGCCATCGCTGCTGATCGATCAGCTCACCGTCGGCGGCACGCAGGCTTGAGAGCCGGCGTGCGGGATTCGGGCGCCGCGACCCGGCGTGGCGTGATGCTGCGAGCGGTCAGGTCCATCGCTCCCGCCTGTGCGGCCAGGACGGGGCGTGACACTCAACGCTGGTCGGCGTCCGCGTCGTCGGGGCTGTCGTCGACGCCGCCGTCGTTGTACGCATCGTCGGCAACGGCGTCGTCCGGCACAGACGATGCCCCGGCGAACACGTCGCGCAACTCGCGGAACAGCTCGCGGAAGCTCGCAGGTGGCTTGTTCTTCGCGCGCTCGGCCAGCGTGTTGCGGACCAGCTGGCGCAGGCGCTGGCGGTCGGCATTGGGATATTCGTCCAGCAGCGCGGCCAGCGCGGTGTCGCCCCCGTCGAGCAGGCGCAGGCGCCACTGCTCGGCGCGGTGCAGGCGCGCGGTGTCGACACGAGCCGCTTCGCCGCCGGCATCGAGCGCATCGCGCAGCGCATGCAGGGTCTCGTCGTCCTCGCGGCGCATCTGCTTGGCCAGGAACGCCATCTGCCGCTTGCGCGCGATGTGGGAGGTGATGCGCCGGGTGTCGGCGATGTGCGGCATCAGGGTGTCGGGCACCGGCAGCCTGGCCAGCCGGCCGTCGGGTAGATCCACCAGGGCCTCGGCCAGGGCCAGCACTTCCAGGGCTTCGCGCCGGTTCTGCTTGCGGCTGGGGCCCAGGTACTCGCCGCTGTCTTCGTCTACGCCTCTCATTGCAACAGGATAAGCCATTGACCACTTCGATATTTCCCGAGATGGCGCCGGCCGCCGACGATTCGGCCGCCCGGCTCGACGCGCTCGCCGAGGTGTCCCAGCGCCTGCTGGCGCATTGCCGCGCGCAGGGTGCGAGCCAGGCGGAAGTCTCGTGCTCGGAAGACGCGGGCCTCAGCGTGAACGTGCGCATG
Organism: Luteimonas deserti; assembly: GCF_013425765.1. Lineage (GTDB taxonomy): Bacteria > Pseudomonadota > Gammaproteobacteria > Xanthomonadales > Xanthomonadaceae > Luteimonas > Luteimonas deserti. The sequence goes on along the minus strand of NZ_JACCJZ010000014.1, from coordinate 47,648 downwards.
GGCGAGGTGGAGACGGTGGAATCCACTCGCGACCGCGGGCTCTCGGTGACGGTGTACTTCGGCCAGCGCAAGGGCAGCGCAAGCACCGCGGACCTGCGCGAGGCCAGCCTGGCTGCAACCGTGGAGCAGGCCTGCGCGATCGCGCGCTTCACCGAGGACGATGCGGCGTCCGGCCTGGCGGATGCGGCGCTCATGGCGCGGCCTGGTCCCGACGGCCGCTTCCCCGAGTTCGACGGCTGGCATCCCTGGGCGCTCGAGGCCGATACCGCGGTGGACCTCGCGCTCGCCTGCGAAGCCGCCGGCCGGGACGGCGACGCGCGGATCCGCAATTCCGACGGCGCCTCGGTGTCGACCTCGCGCTCGCTCGCCGTGTATGCCAACAGCCACGGCTTCGTCGGTGTCGAGCGCGGCGCCTACCACAGCCTCGGTTGCGCGCTGATCGCCGGCGAAGGTGACGCGATGCAGCGCGATGGCTGGTACAGCATCGCACTGGCGCCGGGCGACCTCGAATCTCCGGCCTCGATCGGCCGGCGCGCGGCCCAGCGCACGCTGGCCCGGCTCGATCCGCGGCCGATCCCCACCGGCCGGTACCCGGTGCTGTTCCAGGCCGAGGTGGCGCGCTCGCTGATCGGTCACCTGCTGGGCGCCGTGTCGGGCGGGGCCCTGTACCGGCGTGCGTCGTTCCTGCTCAACAGCGTCGGCACCACGCTTTTTCCGGACTGGTTCTCGATCCACGAGCGTCCGTTCCTGCCCCGCGGCTTCCAGTCCGCGGCGTTCGACGCCGAGGGTGTGGCGACGCGCGAATCCCCGCTGGTCGAGGCCGGCGTGCTGCGTCGCTACGTGCTCGGCAGCTACTCCGCGCGCCGGCTCGGCCTGGAGACCACCGGCAACGCCGGCGGCGTACACAACCTCGAGATCGCGGCCAATGCCGGCAGTCTCGACGACATGGTCCGAACGATGGGGCGCGGGCTGCTGGTCACCGAGCTGATGGGCCAGGGCGTCAACGCGGTCACCGGCGATTATTCGCGGGGCGCGGCCGGATTCTGGGTGGAAGGCGGCGAGATCCGGCACGCCGTGGACGGCATCACCATCGCGGGAAACCTGCGGCAGATGTTCGCCGACATCCAGGCCGTGGGCGACGACGTCGACCTCCGTTCGCACGTGCGCACCGGCTCGATCCTGCTCGGCGGCATGACCGTTGCCGGCACGGATTGACGGTATCCTCGACGGGCGCCGCGAGAGCGGCGATCGACTGCCATCATCAAACCGGGGAAAGTTCCATGAACGAGTTCAACGAAGCACCCGTCGTCGGCGTCAGCCAGGACGACCGCACGCTGGCGATGCTGACCCACCTGTCGTGCATCCTGTTCAATTTCGTGGTGCCGCTGATCGTCTGGCTGGTGCACAAGGACAAGGCCGACAAGGCGTTTCTGGTCGACCAGTCGAAGGAAGCACTGAACTTCTGCATCACCACGATGATCGTCTACGTCGGTCTCTTCATCCTGACCATCCTGACCCTCGGCCTGGCCAGCCCGTTGTCGTTCCTGTTCTGGATCGTCACCATCGTGTTCTTCGTGATGGCCGGCCTGAAAGCCAATGCCGGCGAGACCTACCGCTATCCCTTCGCGTTGCGCCTGATCAAGTAAGCGCAGGCGGTGCTCCCACGGGCCCCGGCGTTCGCGCCGGGGCCCGTCGCGTTTGGGGGGGCGCGTCCGGACACCGCGGCCCCTGTCTTCGGTTGGGTTGCATGCGTCGGCGGGGGCGCCATAGTGGACCGGTCGCCACACGATCCGTCCCGAGGAGGCTGCCATGTCCACCACGCCCGTCCCGTTGCACACCGTCTCCGACAGCGAGCGCCAGTGGGCGGCCGGGGTCCACGTCGGCGCCTTGGTCCTGGCGTTGCTGACGAGCTGGGTATCGGGGGCCGCCGGAGCGGCGGTGGCCGGTGTCGTCTACCTGGTCAAGCGCGACCACAGTCGGTTCGCCGCAGCGCATGCGCGCGAGGCGCTGAACTTCAACATCAGCATGTTTCTTTACGCCTGCGCGCTGGGTGTGCTCGGCGTGGTCCTGCTCGGCGCCACCGTGCTCACCCTCGGGCTCGGCGTCCTGGTGACCCTGCCGCTCGGCCTGGTGCTGGTGGCCGCGGCCTGTGCGCTGGCGCTCGCCTGGCTGGTCTGCAGCATCGTTGCCGCGATCCGCGCCTGGCATGGCGAGATGTACCGCTATCCGTTGACGATCCGCCTGATCCGCGGCTGAGTCGTACGCCGGGCGCGCTGCCCGGGTTCAGTGATCGCGTTCGATCGCCCGCCGGCCGAGTTCGGCAAGGGGGGCGGCGGCTTCGCCGAAGGGCGCGAGTGCCTCGCGCATGCGCAGCGCGAGCGTCTCGAGCCGGGCGCGCGATGCGTCCAGGCCGAGCAGCGCCGGGAAGGTGGCCTTGTCCTGGGCAGCGTCCTTGCCGGGGGTCTTGCCCAGCGTGTCCCGATCGCCTTCGACATCGAGCAGGTCGTCGCGGATCTGGAACGCGAGTCCGAGCGCCGCGGCGAAGTCGTCCAGGCGCGCCCGGGTGGGCGTGTCCACGCCGGCTGCCAGCGCGCCCAGCGCCACCGCCGCGCGCAACAGGGCGCCGGTCTTCAGCGCGTGCAGACGTTCGAGGGCGGCGACGTCGCGGATGCTGCCGTTGCCCGTCGCCGCGAGATCGAGCGCCTGTCCACCACACATGCCGCCGGCGCCGGATGCGCGCGCCAGCACCTCGACCATTGCCAGGCGTGTGAGTGGCGGCACCGGGGTCGCCTCCGCCGAGGTCGCCGCGAGCAGCGAAAACGCCAGTGTCTGCAGGGCGTCACCGGCGAGGACCGCCGTCGCCTCGTCGAAGGCGACGTGCACCGTCGGCTGGCCACGGCGCAGGGCGTCGTCGTCCATCGCGGGCAGGTCGTCGTGGACCAGCGAATAGGCATGGACCAGTTCCACTGCTGCCGCGGGTGCGTCGGCAACGCCCGCAGCCGCGCCGAAGGCCTCGGCGGTGGCGTGCACCAGCAGCGGGCGCATGCGTTTGCCGCCCAGCAGCACGGCGTGGCGCATGGCGGCCAGCAGCCGCGGCTCGCTGTCGCGGCAGCCGTCCAGTGCGCGCTGGAGCGCGTCGTCGGTGCGTACGCGCCAGGAATCGATCCGCTCCGCGATTGCCCGGGCGTCCACTGCGGGGGCGGCCTCAGGCATCGGCGGGATCGACATCAGCTGCGCCGAAGGGCTGCGCGCGTTCCGGAGTCGACGGATCGCTGAGCAGGCGCACGCGCAGTTCCGCATCCTCCAGCGCCTGCTGGCAGCGCCGGTAGAGGCCGACGCCGCGCTCGTAGGCGCCCAGCGAGTCCTCGAGTGTCATCTCGCCGCCCTCCATGGTCTCGACCAGGGCTTCGAGCTGGCCGAGGGCGCTTTCGAAATCGGCGACCGGGGACGGGGGTTTCGCAGGTGTCTTGGGCATGCCCCGATTCTAAGCGATCGTCCGCTCACCGGGCCGTGGCGCCATCTCCCAGACCAGGCGCCGCCCGCCTGCGCGCAGCCAGGCGTCGAAGTCGCGATCGAAGACGAGGTCCCCGGCCGCGAGCAGACGCCCTTGCGGGTCGGACAGCAGCGGCAGTCGGGTGCGCACCCACGGCGGAATCTCCAGCACCTGCAGCACGTGTTTGAGCGCATGCGTGTGCGCACGGCCGGGCAGGGCGATACGCTCGCCACCCCGGCGGGCATGCACGCGCCATGCAGGCGCCGCATCCACCGGGCCGTCGAGGAGCAGCCGGTCGCCGCCCGGCAGCACGAGCGGCGCGCTCGCGGTCCACGCCAGCGCGAGCCCGGCGGGCAGCGGCGCGCGGATCGGCGCCGCATGCAGCAGGTCACGCCAGCGCTGCAGCCGGCAGCCCGCCCAGTCGAACCTGGGCGCACGATCGAGCCGGGCTTCGAGCGCGCTGTCCAGCCAGCGCACGCCCTCGCGCGGCAGCGGTGGCAGTCCGAGCGCGGCCAACCAGCGACGCAGCACGCGCGCGCGTCGGGCGGCCGGTTCCGCGCACAGTCGATCGAGCCGCAGCACGTCGGCCTGCAGCGTGCGCGCATCCGCCAGCGCCGTCGCGTCCGCGCCCTCGAGCAGATCGACGGTCTCGCGCTGCAGGGCAGCGGTGGTCGACAGGGCCGCATCCGCGCCGGGCCAGCGCGTGCGCAGCAGGGGCAGCACCCGGTTGCGCAGGAAATTGCGGTCGGCCGCATCGCAGTCGTTGCTCGGGTCGTCGATCCAGCGCAGGTCGTGCACCTGTGCGTAGGCGCGCAGCGCGGCGCGCGGCGTGTCGAGGAAGGGGCGCCACAGCCAGCCACGGCCGAAGCGCCGTGTGGCCGGCATCCCGGCGAGGCCATCCGGGCCCGAGGCCCGCAACGCGCGCAGCAGGACCGTCTCGGCCTGGTCGTCGCGATGGTGGCCGAGCGCGAGGCAGCCCGCGGCAGGCACCCGCGGCGCGAAAACGCCGTACCGGGCCTCGCGGGCGGCGGCCTCGGGCCCGTGCCCACGGTCCTCGACGGTGACGCGCACGATGTCCAGCGGCACGCCGAGCGCATCGCAGACGGCGGCGCAATGCTTGGCCCATGCGTCGGCATCCGCGTGCAGGCCATGGTTGACGTGCACCGCGCGCAGGCCGTGCGCGCCGGATTCCCCAGCACGCAGCAACCGGTGGAGCAGGACGGTGGAATCGAGTCCGCCGCTGAAGCCGACCAGCACGGGCCCGTCCGAAGGCGGTGGGATCAACAGGGGAACGGGCGGTGCGGCGGACATCGGGGCATGGTGCCATGCGGCGGATGCTGCGATCCGGTGGCGGCATCGCGGACGCGGCCGCCCGCGCCTACAGTCGTCGCTCCTGCGTCTCCGGTGTCCTGCATGTCCGCCCTGTTCTCGCCCTTGTCCCAGCGCGGTCTCGTGTTGCGCAACCGCATCTCGGTGTCGCCGATGTGTCAGTACAGCTCGGTCGACGGCCTGCCCGACACCTGGCACCTCGTGCATCTGGGCAGCCGCGCGGTCGGCGGCGCCGGCGTGGTGATGACCGAGGCCGCGGCAGTGTCCGCGGCCGGGCGGATCTCGCCCGACGATGCCGGCATCTGGAACAGCGCCCAGGCCGAGGCCTGGGCGCCGATCGCGCGATTCATCCGCGCGCAGGGCGCGGTACCGGCCATCCAGCTCGCGCACGCCGGTCGCAAGGCGAGCACTTGGGCGCCGTGGCGCGGACGCGGCGCCGTCCCGGTCGGGAACGGCGGCTGGCAGGTCGTGGGCCCGTCGACACGGGCCTACGACGCGCATCATCCGTCGCCACGCCCGCTCGACGCCGCGGGTATCGCGGACGTGGTCGACGCGTTCCGTGCGGGGGCGGTGCGCGCCCGCGAAGCCGGGTTCGAGCTCGCGGAAATCCACGCGGCCCACGGGTACCTGCTGCACCAGTTCCTGTCGCCGCTGGCGAACGATCGCGACGACGCCTGGGGCGGCAGTTTCGACAACCGGGTGCGGCTGCTGCTCGACGTCGTCGACGCGGTGCGCGGTGTCTGGCCCGAGCGCCTGCCACTGTGGGTGCGCGTCTCGGCGACGGACTGGGTGGACGGCGGCTGGGACCTCGCGCAGACCCTCCGACTGGCGCACCTGCTGAAGGCCCGCGGCGTGGATCTCATCGACACCTCGAGCGGTGGCCTCTCGCCGCTGCAGTCGATCGACGTGGCCCCCGGCTACCAGGTGCCGTTCGCGCGGCGTCTCCGTGAGGGGGCGGGAATCGCCACGGGTGCAGTCGGATTGATCACCACGGCCGCCCAGGCCGAAGGCATCGTCGCGAACGGGGACGCCGACATCGTGCTGCTGGCACGCGAGCTGCTGCGTGATCCGTATTTCCCGCGCCGCGCCGCGCGCGAACTCGGCGCGGACATCGTCACGCCGGACCCCTACCGCCGCGCGTGGTGAACCGGCTCGGCGCGCCAGTGCTTCGGCGGTGCGCCGATCGGTGTCGGTGACGTCGAAGGACACCTCGCGCGGGCCGGCGTCGGCCATCGTCAGGATCAGCGCGTCGTCGTGACGATCGCCCACGCGCAGCAGGGGCGGTCGCGTGACGTCGCGCGCACCCGGCACCTGCGGTACGAATGCGTATCCGGTGCCGACGGGGGGCGGGCGTCGCGCCGTCGCCGCTGGCGTCGATCAGACGCAGCCAGGGCGACCGCGAACGCGCGGCCTTCAATCACGCGCGCGGTGTCGCCCGCGCCGTGCACGGGCGGACTGCGCAGCATCTGCAGCGACACAGCAGGCACCGTGTCGAGATCGCCGATGCGTCCGGCCGGGGCGGCCAGCATCGGGGCGGTCGCCGACGCGGTCGCGTCCGACACCCCGGCCCGGCTCGCGGCCGCGTGCATTCGACGGATCTCGTGTTCGAGTTCGACGAGGACGGGCGCGTTGCACGCGGCCTGCGCGGCCGCGGCGAACGCAGGTGCGCGTATCGCCACCTCCCGCTTCAGATCATCAGCGGCCACGAACACGCCGGCGGACGCGAGCGCCGGGCCGACGGTCAGGGCGGGAGCCGGGCAGTGGAGGGGATGCGGCGCGGGATCGACCTCAGCGAGCCATCCATTCGTCGAGGCGGCCACGCGTCTGCCGTGAGGCAGGAACCGCCACCGTCGCCCGAGCCCCGAAGCGCTGTCGTGGGCCTTGCTACGCCGCCTCGTAGGCGCCGTAGCTGCGCAGCCGCTCGTAGCGCCGTTGCAGCAGGCTGTCCACCGGCAGCTGCTCGAGCTGGTCGAGTTCGTTCATCAGCACGGCCTTGAGGCGCGTGGCCGTCTGGCGGGGATTGCGGTGGGCACCGCCGATCGGCTCGCGCACCACCTTGTCGATCAGGCCGAGCGACTTCAGACGCTTGGCGGTGAGCCCCAACTGCTCGGCCGCATCGCGCGCCTTGGCCGCGTCCTTCCACAGGATCGAGGCGCAGCCTTCCGGCGAGATCACCGAGTAGGTGCTGTACTCGAGCATCAGCGTGCGGTCGCCGACGCCGATCGCCAGCGCGCCGCCCGAGCCGCCTTCACCGATCACGGTGCAGATGATCGGGGTCCGCAGCTCGGCCATCTCCAGCAGGTTGCGTGCGATGGCTTCGGACTGGCCGCGTTCCTCGGCGCCGATGCCCGGATAGGCGCCGGGGGTGTCGATGAAGGTCAGCAGCGGCAGCTTGAAGCGCTCGGCCATCTTCATCAGGCGCAGCGCCTTGCGGTAGCCCTCCGGGCGCGGCATGCCGAAGTTGCGACGCACCTTGGTCTTGGTGTCGCGGCCCTTCTGGTGGCCGATGATCACCACGCTGCGGCCATCGATGCGCCCGAGGCCGCCGACGATCGCGGCATCGTCGGAATAGGCCCGGTCGCCGGCCAGCTCCTCGAATTCGTCGCAGAAGACCTTGATGTAGTCCAGGGTGTAGGGCCGCTGCGGGTGGCGCGCGAGCTGCGAGACCTGCCACGGGGTGAGATCGCGGAAGATGTGCGCGGTGCGCTTGCGCAGCTTGTCGCGCAAGGTGGCGAGTTCGGCGTCGATGTTGACCGCGGGGCCGTCGCTGGCCTTGCGCAGTTCCTGGATCTTGGCTTCCAGGTCGGCGATGGGCTGCTCGAAATCGAGGTAGTTCGGATTCATGCGTGGGACTGCCGGGATGGGGCGGTGGCGCGTCCGCGGTGCGCGGATCGGGCCTGGCCGAAAGGGCGACAGTCTAGCCGACCGGGCCGGGGGGCGCCGTACGTGGGCGTCTGGACTGGAGATCGCAGCACGTTGACGGATGTTGCAGACCGCGCTCCGTCGCGCTCAGTGCGCCCAGGGCTTGGCCATGTCGAGCCGCGCGATGCGCACGCCCGGCTGGGCGCGCAGGGTGCCCGGCAGCTCGGCATCGGCCCGGATTGATTGCGTGCCGTTGACGTCCAGCGTGCCTGCAGCGCCTGCCGGCAGCAGCAGATCGAGCCGCAGGGCGGTCTTGCCCGGCCGGTGCTGGGCCAGCACCTGCTCGACCCGGGCGAGGGTGCCGGGCACCCCCAGATCGAGCCGCAGCGACAGCCGCCGCGCATGCTCGGGACACACCGCGTGGAAGTCCCAGCAGCGCTTCACGCGCAGCGCGAAGCCGCCGCTGAACTCGTCCTCGCGCAGGCCGCCCTCGACGATGAGGATGCGATCGCGGGTGAGCAGGTGGGCGTATTCGTTGGACGCCTCGGCGAAGAAGCCGCATTCCAGCCGGCCCCGGCCGTCCTCCAGCAGGACGAACGCCTGCGAGTCGCCGCGCTTGCGCAGGGAGGTCACCTGCCCGGCGATGATCACCTGGGTCTCGGGGCGCCAGCTGTTGCCGCCACCCTTGGTGTCGCGCGCGGCCCACAGACTGTCGAGCTGGCTGAGGTCGGTGCCGACCAGCGCCTGCAGCTCTTCGCGGTAGGGATCGAGCGGATGGCCACTGAGGTAATGGCCGAGGGTCTCGCGCTCGCCTTCGAGCTTCTGCCGCAGCGGCCACTCCTCGCATTCGGGCAGGTCGATGTGCAGGCCGTCGTCGCCGCCGGCACTGCTGCCGAACATGTCGACGATGCCTGCGCTGCGGTTGCGCGCCAGCTGGTCGGTGGCCTTCAGCGCTTCGGGCAGCTGCAACATGAGCGAGGCGCGGTTACGTCCCAGGCCATCCAGCGCGCCGGCGTTGATCAGGGCTTCGAGCGTACGCTTGTTCATCCGCGCCGAATCCACCCGTCGGCAGAAATCCAGGATGTCGGTGTAGGGGCCGCCCTGGCGGCGTGCCTCGACGATGTTCTCGCAGGCGCCGCGGCCGACGCCCTTCACCGCACCGAGCCCATAGCGGATCGTCTGCCCGCGGTTCGCGTCCGGACCGGATCCGGACCCGCCGATGGCCTCGAACATGAAGGCCGACGCATTGACGTCCGGCGGCAGCACCTCCAGGCCCATCGTCCGCGCCTCGGTCAGAAAGCCGGTGACCTTGTCGGTGTTGTCCATGTCCGACGACAGCACCGCGGCCATGAACTCGGCCGGGTAGTGCACCTTGAGCCACGCGGTCTGGTAGGCCACCAGCGCATAGGCGGCCGAGTGCGACTTGTTGAAGCCGTACTCGGCGAACTTCTCCATCAGGTCGAAGATCTGTGTCGCGACCTTCGGATCCACGCCGTTGGCCGCCGAGCCCGCCTCGAACTTGGCGCGCTCCTTGGCCATTTCCTCGGCCTTCTTCTTGCCCATCGCGCGACGCAGCAGATCCGCGCCGCCCAGCGAATAGCCGGCCAGGACCTGGGCGATCTGCATCACCTGTTCCTGGTAGACGATGACGCCGTAGGTCGGGGAGAGCACCGGCTCGAGCGAGGGATGCGGGTAGGTGACGTCCGTGCGGCCGTGCTTGCGGTCCACCCATTCCTTGTCCATCCCCGAGCCCAGCGGGCCCGGCCGGAACAGCGCGGCGAGCGCGATGATGTCCTCGAAGGTGTCGGGCTGGGCGCGCTTGAGCAGCTCGCGCATGCCGCGCGATTCGAACTGGAACACCGCGACCGTGTCGCCGCGCGCGAACAGCTTGTAGCTCTCGACGTCGTCGAGCGGCAGCGCGGCGATGTCCAGCGGCGCCTCGCCGGCGGCCGCGCGGCGCGCGTTGATCGCCTTGACCGCCCAGTCGATGATGGTGAGCGTGCGCAGGCCGAGGAAGTCGAACTTCACCAGGCCCACCGATTCGACGTCGTCCTTGTCGAGCTGGGTGACCGGGTTGCGGCCGAGGCCGCCCTCGTCGTGTTCGGCGAACAGCGGGCAGAAATCGCTGAGCGGCGACGGCGCGATGACCACGCCGCCGGCGTGCTTGCCGGCGTTGCGGGTCAGGTCCTCGAGCTGCAGCGCGAGATCGAGCAGGTCGCGGACGTCGTCCTCGTCGTTGTAGCGCGCGATCAGTTCGTCCGAACGCCAGGCATCGTCGCTGCGCGACTTCTCGGTGCGGCCGAGCGCATCGTCGAGGCCGATGCCGAGCGTCATCGGCACCAGCTTGGCGACGCCGTCCACGAAGCCGTAGGGAAAGCCGAGCACGCGTCCGGTGTCGCGCACCACGGCCTTCGCGGCCATGGTGCCGTAGGTGATGATCTGGCTGACGCGGTCGCGGCCGTACTTCGCGGCGACGTAGTCGATGACCTCGTCGCGCCGGTCCATGCAGAAGTCGATGTCGAAGTCGGGCATCGACACGCGTTCGGGATTGAGGAAGCGCTCGAACAGCAGGTCGTAGGGCAGCGGATCGATGTCGGTGATCTTCAGCGCCCAGGCGACCAGCGAGCCCGCACCGGAACCGCGGCCGGGACCGACCGGAATGTCGTGTTCCTTGGCCCACTTGATGAAGTCCGAGACGATCAGAAAGTAGCCCGGAAACCCCATCTTGGTGATGACGTCGAGCTCGACGTCGAGGCGCTCGATGTAGCTCTCGCGCGTGTGGCCGGGCGCCAGCGGGTATTTCGCCAGGCGCTCCTCCAGGCCCTCGTGCGCCTGGGCGCGGATCCAAGTGTCGAGCGTGTGTTCGCTGGGCACCGGATACGCGGGCAGGTAGTACGTGCCCAGCCGCAGTTCGAGATTGCAGCGCTGGGCGAGCGCGAGCGTGTTGTCGATCGCGTCGGGCACGTCGTTGAACAGCGCGGCCATCTCGTCGCCGGACTTCAGGTACTGCTCGCGCGTGTAGAGCTTCGGCCGACGCGGATCGTCGAGTACGCGGCCGGTGGCGATGCACACGCGCGCCTCGTGGGCGTCGAAGCCTTCGGCGTCGAGGAAGCGCGCGTCGTTGCCGGCGACCACAGGCAGCGACAGGTCCGACGAGACCTGCAGCGCCAGCGCGTTGTGCACGGCCTCGTCGTCGAAGCCGCAGCGCGTGAGCTGCAGGAACAGCCGGTCGTCGAACACGGCGCGCCAGTCCGCGTACCACTGCCGCGCCAGATCGTCGCGGCCGCCGCCGAGCAGCTTCGCGGCCGGCCCGTGGCGCCCGGCGATCGCGAACAGGCCGGCATTGGCCTCGCGCAGCCATTCGGGCCGCACCACCACGCCGTCGGTACGGTGGCCTTCCATCCACGCGCGCGTCAACAGCCGCGACAGCGACAGGTAGCCGTCGTGGTCGCGGCACAGCAGGGTCAGCGTGGACGCAGGCCCGTCGCCGTCGGCCAGCGCGATGTCCGCACCCATCACCGGCTTGATGCCGGCGCCTTCCGCGGCCCGGTAGAACTTCACCAGCGCGAACAGGTTGTTGCGGTCGGTCAGCGCGACAGACGGCTGGCCCAGCGCCGCGCACCGTTTGACCAGCCCCTTGATCCGGATCGTCGAATCGGAGAGCGAGTACTCGCTGTGGACATTGAGATGGACGAAGCGCGCGGGCATTGCAGCGGAATCGGAGCCTGTCGGCAGAGGGGCGAGGTGCCGGGTCGCGCCGGCGCGCGCGCCATGCCGGTTCGGCATGGAGGGCAGGTGCGGGGCGGAGGCTCAGGTTAGGGCGGCGCGCAGGCGGGAACAAGGCTTGACAGGCCGGGCTGCGCAGGCGGATGGCTCAGCGGGACAGATGGCCCCGGCGCTCGCGCCAGATCGTGAACGGCACCGGCTCGCCCTCCCCGAGCTGGACGGTTTCGATCCGCAGCGGCAGCGTCCGCACTCGGAGCCGCGCACGGACCGACTGCCCGTCGGCATCGAGCAGCTCGACCAGCGCGAAGGGTGGATCCGGAAGCTCGCACCGGGCATCCGCCCCGCAGCCGTCGTGTGGAACCGCCTGGACCCGGATGGCGGCCGCGCCCGGAGCACGGAGTTCCGGCACCGACTCGACATGGGCACGCACTGCATCGAAATCGGCGTGGACCGCATACGGCGCGACGGCCGATGGCGTGTAGTCGACCAGGGCGTACGCGTCGAAGCGGCTGCCGTCACCGGCTTCCTCGAACGTCTGCGCCTGCCAGCGCGCGGTGAGCATCGCACCGGTCGCGGGCTCCGGCGCATGGGCGGTCATCAACAGCCGCAGGATCGTGCCGTCGGCGGCCAGCAGCTCGTCATAGTGGTAGTCGAAGTTGGACTCCCGGTACAGGAACTGCAGCACCGCGGTCTGGAGCGTATCGGGCGCAGGCGGGTCGGCGGGCGCGGCAGGCAGCGCCGCCGGGTCGGCTGGGGCCGTCTGCACGGACGTCGGCGCGGACACGGCCTGCGCGGCCGGTGGGGCGCCCGGTGCCGCGACGGGCCCGGGTTCGCGTCCGCAGCCCGGCAGAGCGAGCGCGCACAGCACAGCGACCGTCGCGCGCCATGCGCGCCCGTTCACGCGAGCTCCGTGAACAGGTCGGGCATGGCCATCCGCACCGGCGCGAAGCTGCGCCGGTGGTGTTCGCAAGGACCATGGGCCAGCAGCGCCGCGAAGTGCGAAGGCGCGCTGTACCCCTTGTGGCGATCGAATCCGTACGCGGGGAACTGCGCATGCAGCGCGACCATCGCCCGGTCGCGCGCGACCTTGGCGAGGATGGACGCGGCCATGATCGCCTGCTCGCTGGCATCACCGCCGACGATCGCCCGCGCCGGACAGGGCAGGCCGGGAGGCACGCGATTGCCGTCGACCAGCACGCGCTCGGCCGCCGGTGCCAGCGCCTCGACCGCGCGCCGCATGCCGGCGAGGGTGGCGTGGTAGATGTTGACGCGGTCGATCTCCTCGACGCCGACGAATTCGATCCGCCAGGCGAGGGCGCGATCGACGATCTGCGGATAGAGCGCCTCGCGGCGCTTCTCGCTGAGTTTCTTCGAGTCGTCCAGGCCGTCGATCGGCCGGCGGGGATGCAGGACCACCGCGGCGACCACGACCGGGCCGGCCAGCGGTCCACGACCCGCCTCGTCGACGCCGGCCGTGCGCAGGGGCCGCGTCACGACCTGGACTCCGATGTCGTGGGCAGGGGCAGCGCGGGCACGGCCAGACCCGCGACCGCCTCGGCCGCGGTCGCCGATGCGCCCTGGCGCAGTTGCAGGTGCAGGTCCCGGTACACGGGCTGCAGCGCGGCCGCGGCGTCCGGGTCGCGGAGCCAGCGCAGCACCGCCGCCGACAGGTTGTCGGGCGTGCACGCCTCCTGCATGAACTCAGGCACGATCGTGCGCCCGGCCAGCACGTTGGGCAGCGAGAAGCGATCGACCTTCATCAGCTTGAACAGACGCACGAGGAACGCGGTGCTCGGCGCGATGCGGTAGCCGACGACCATCGGCCGCTTCGCGAGCAGCGCTTCCAGCGTCGCCGTGCCGGAGGCGAGCAGCACGACATCGCTGGCGACCATCGCGGTGCGCGCCTGGCCATCGATCACCTGCACGTCCATCGCGGCGAAACGCGGCTGCGCGAGCAGGGCGTCGATCGCGGCGCGGCAGGCGGCGTTCGCGGCCGGAACGACGATGCGCAAGCCCGGCAGGGCGGCGGCGACACGCGCGGCGGCGTCGAGAAAGACCTCGCCGAGCCGCCCGATCTCGCCCAGGCGCGAGCCCGGCAGGACTGCGAGCACCGGTGCATCGTGCGCGAGTCCAAGCGCGTCGCGCGCAGCGGCGCGATCGGGTTCGAGCGCAAGCATCTCCGCCAGCGGGTGGCCGACGAAACGTGCATCGACGTCGTGTGCGGCGTAGATCGGCGGCTCCATCGGGAACAGGCACAGCACCAGGTCGGCGCTGCGCCCGATCTTCGCCGCGCGCCCCTCGCGCCAGGCCCAGATCGAGGGACTCACGTAGTGCACGGTGCGGATCCCGCGGTCTTTCAGCGTGCGCTCGAGGCCGAGATTGAAGTCGGGCGCGTCGATGCCGATGAAGACATCCGGTCGCCAGTCGATCAGACGTGCGCGCAGACCGCGGCGCAAGCCGAGCAGGCGCGGCAGGTGGCGCAGCACTTCCGACAATCCCATCACCGCAAGCGCCGACGCGTCGTGCCAGGTGTCCATGCCCGCGGCGCGCATCGCGTCGCCGCCAACGCCGGCGAATTCGACGTCGGGATGACGCGCCCGCAGTTGCTCGATCAGGCCGGCGCCGAGCAGGTCGCCGGAGGCTTCGCCGGCGACCAGGGCGACGCGAAGCGTGGCGCCGGGAGCGCGATTCGTGGTGGGAGACGGATTCGACAAGGCGGGGTCGTGCTGCAGCCGTTCGCTATGCGCATTCTGCGCCTGCCGGCCGTTGATCACCAATCGCGGACCTAGCGCAGCAGCGGCCGTTCGCCGGCATCGATGAACGCGAGCATCGCGCGCACGTCGTCGCTTTCGCCCGCCAGTTCCGCGAGGCGCGCGCGCGCGGTGTCGAGCGGGTCGCCGGACACGTAGAGCGCGCGGTACGCGCGCTTGATCGCGGCGGTGCGCGCGCTGTCGAAGCCGCGCCGCTTCAGGCCCTCGGCGTTGATCCCGCGCGGCCGGCCGTAACCGTCCTGGGCCACCATCACGAACGGCGGCACGTCGCCGTTGACGAAAGCGCCCATGCCGATGAAGGCGTGGGCGCCGATGCGGCAAAACTGGTGGATGCCGGTGAAGCCGCTGAGGATGACGTGATCGCCGACCTCGACATGACCGGCCAGCGTGGCGTTGTTGGAGAACACGCAGTGGTTGCCGACGATGCAGTCGTGGGCCACGTGGGTGTAGGCGAGGAACCAGTTGTCGTCACCGATGCGGGTGACGCCGCCGCCGTCGCCGGTGCCGCGGTTGAGGGTCACGAACTCGCGGATGGTATTGCGGTCGCCGATGACCAGTTCGACCCGCTCCCCCGTGAACTTCTTGTCCTGCGGCTCGCCGCCGATCGCGGCATGGCCGTGGATGCGGTTGTCCCGGCCGATGCGCGTCGGGCCCTGGATGCTGCAGTGCGGGCCGACCGAGGTGCCGGCGCCGATCTCGACCCCGGCGCCGACCAGCGTGAAGGCGCCGATGCGCACGTCCTCGCCCAGGCTCGCGCCGGGATCGACGACAGCGCTGGGATGGATGGACGGCGCGCCCACGTCAGCGCTTCACTTCGGCGCAGACGATGTCCGCGCACGCCGCCTGCTCGCCGTCGACACGCGCGACGCCCGAATACATCGTCATATTGCGGATCTCGCGCCGGATCGTGACCTCGAGATCGAGGCGGTCGCCCGGCTCGACCATGCGCGAGAACTTGGCCGCATCCACCTTCACCAGATACGACAGCGTGCCGTCGTAGCAGATGCCGCGACTCAGGTGGCTGAGGATGCCGCCGGCCTGGGCCAGCGCCTCGATGACGAGCACGCCCGGCATCACCGGATGATCCGGGAAATGGCCCTGGAAGAAGTGCTCGTTCACCGACACGTTCTTGTAGCAGAGCACGCGCTTGCCGGCCTCGAACTCGACCACCCGGTCGACCAGCAGAAACGGATAGCGGTGCGGCAACAGCTTGTGGATGCCGGCGATGTCGATCGGCAGCGTCACGTCCAACGTCATTCCTCCCCCTTTGCACGGGCGCCGATGCGGCGCGCGAGCGAATCGAGCTGGCGGATCCGCACGGCATTCTTGCGCCATTCCCGGGTGGGCTGGGCGGGAATGCCGGCCGAATACTCGCCGGGCTCGGTAATCGATGCCGACACCATCGTCATCGCATGGACGACGACGCGATCGCAGATCTCCAGATGACCCGCCACGCCGACCTTGCCGGCGAGCAGGCAGTAACGCCCGATGCGCGTGCTGCCGGCGATGCCGACGCAGCCCGCCACCGCGGTGTGCGCCCCGATGCGCACGTTGTGGCCGACCTGGATCAGGTTGTCCAGGCGCACGTCCTCCTCGATCACGGTGTCGTCGAGCGCGCCGCGGTCGATGGTGGTGTTGGCACCGATGTCGCAGTCGTCGCCGATCACGACGCCGCCGAGCTGCGGCACGTTGATCCAGTGGCCATCGACCATCGCCAGGCCGAAGCCGTCGGCGCCGAGCACCGCGCCCGGATGCAGGGTCACGCGCTGACCGAGCCGCACACGGGTGACGAGCGTCACGCGCGCCACCAGCCGGCAGCCCGCGCCGATCACGCAGTCCTCGCCGACCACGCAGCCCGGACCCACGGTGACCCCGGCGCCGATGCGGCTGCGCGCACCGATGCTGACGTGCGGCCCGATCGAAGCGGTGGGATCGACCTCGGCGGATGCGTCGACGACCGCCGACGGATGGATCCCCGCGGGTGCGGCGGCACGGACCTCGAACAGGGCCGCGATCCGCGCATAGGCGACGTAGGGGTCGCGCGCGACCAGGGCCGTGCCGCCGTAGGCTGCGGCATCCGCCTCGCGCAACACCACGATGCCGGCGCGGGTCTGCGCCAGCTGCGGGCGATAGCGCGGATTGGACAGGAACGCCAGCTGGTCGGGACCGGCGCCGGCCAGGGTCGCCACGCCGGCGACCTCGGTCTCGCCGGCGCCGTGCACGCTCAGGCCGAAACGTTCGGCCAGTGCGCTGGCAGTGAAGCAGGTCTGGGACGGGGCGGCCATCGGATCGGCGGTTCCGGCGGTCAGAACGCGCCGCCGAAGGTGAACTGCAGCCGCTCGACCTCGTCGGCCTGCTTGATCAGTTCACCCGAACCGCCGCGCACCTCGTTCTGCTGGCGCAGCGGATACGCGTAGCTGATCGAGATCGGACCGACCGGCGCGCGCCACATCAAGGCCACGCCGGCCGAAGCGCGCAGTTCCTTGGCATCCCAGCTGTCGACGTCCTTGTAGACGTTGCCGAAATCGACGAACGCCGAAATGCGCGCGGCCGGCGACTTGATCAGCTGCGGGAAGAACATCTCCACCGAACCGATCGTCTTCACCGCGCCGCCGATCGGCTGCAGGAAGCTGCTGCCGAAGGCGGTCTCGCGCGGGCCGAGGGTGTTGTCGCGGAAACCGCGCACCGAACGCGGGCCACCGGCGTAGAAGTTCTCGAAGAACGGCAGGCCGTTGGCGGTCAACGTGTTGAGGTAATCCGGGGACGAGGGATCGCACGGGTCGCTCGGCGCCGGACCGGGCACCGCCGTGTCGACGACGCCGTCGCCGTTGCTGTCGACGAACGTGGGCCCGGTGAAGCAGACGTTGCGCACCACGTCGCTGCCGTAACTGTCGCCGTAGCCGAGCTCGGCGCGGGTGTTGAGGACCAGGTGACGGTTGATCGGCCAGTACTTCGAGATCTCGTAGTTGAGCTTGTAATACTCGGCCGTGGAGCCGGGCAGGGTGGTCTCCAGCGAGACGCGCTGCATCATGCCGCGGGTGGGCTGCAGGAAGTCGTTCCGGGTGTCGCGGGCCCAGGCCAGCTCCGCGCGCCAGGCGTGGAAGGTGCGCGAGCCGAACGCGTCGATGTAGTCGACGATCGACTCCGGCGACGAGCCCCGGAACGCGAAGATCTGGTTGCGGTCGACGCCGAACAGCAGCGAGATCGAGTCGTTCTCGGTCAACGGAATGCCGAGGATCGCCTGGCCCGCGGCGCTGGTCGAGGAGTACTGGGCGGTATTGAACTCGGAGTTGTCGAATTCGCGCCACCACAGGTTGTAGCCCAGCGACATGCCGCCGTCGGTGAAGTACGGGTTCATGAAGGAGAACGAGTAGCGCTGCAGGTAGACGTTGCGCTGCGCCTCCACCGACACGCGGTTGCCGCTGCCGAGGAAGTTGTTCTGCGACAGCTGCACCGAGGTGGTCACGCCGGCCAGCTGCGAATAACCCAGGCCGAAGGTGAAACTGCCCGAGGTGGTCTCGGTGACGCTGAACACCACGTCGACCTCGTCGTTGCTGCCCGGAACCGGCTGGGTCTCGACGTTGACGCTGCCCGATTCGAAGTAACCCAGGCGCTGCAGACGGACCTTGGAGCGGTCGACCGCGGCCTGCGAATACCAGCTGCCCTCGAACTGGCGCATCTCGCGGCGCATCACCTCGTCGGAGGTGCGGTTGTTGCCCTTGAACTGCAGTCGGCGCACCTGCACGCGCGGGCCCGGGACCACCTGCAGATTGATCGCCACGGTGCGGTTCTCGCGGTCGACCTCGGGCACCGGATTGACCTGGGCGAAGGCGTAGCCGATGTTGCCGAGGGTCGCGGTGATCGCATCGGAGCTCAGCTCGAGCAGGGCGCGCGAGAACACCTGGTCCTTCTGCACGAACACCCGCTTTTCGATCTCGTCCTTGGGCAGCACCGTGTTGCCGGTGATCTGCACGTCGGACACCTTGTAGATCTCGCCCTCGGTGATGCCGGCGGTGATGAACATGTCCGCCTTGTCGGGGCTGATCGCGACCTGGATGCTGTCCTCGCTGAAGTCGATGTAGCCGCGGTCGAGGTAGAAGTTGTGCAGCTTCTCCCGGTCGCCCTCGAGCTTCTCGCGCGAGTACTGGTCGTCGCGGCGGTACCAGCTGAGCCAGTTGGACTCGCCCGATTCCCAGTTGTCGGTCAGCGTGTCGAGGTCGTAGACCTCGTTGCCGATGATGTTGATGTGGCGGATCTTGGCCGCCTTGCCTTCCTCGATGTTGATCGCGATGTCGACGCGGTTGCGGTCCAGGCGCGACACCGTCGGCGTGATGCGCACGTTGTACTTGCCGCGGTTGTTGTACTGGCGCACCAGTTCCTGGGTCACGCGGTCGAGATCGAGCCGGTCGAAGGTCTCGCCCTCCGACAGGCCGATGTCGTTCAGTCCCTTGGTCAGGTCTTCGGTCTTGATGTCCTTGTTGCCGGTCAGGGTCAGGCGGTTGATCGCCGGACGCTCGGTGACCGTGAACACCAGGATGTCGCCCTGGCGTGCGACCTGGATGTCCTCGAAGAACCCCGTGCGGTACAGCGCGCGGACCGAATCCGAGATCCGCGACGGGGTCACACTGTCCCCGCGCTCGATCGGCAGGTAGGTGAACACCGTGCCGGCGCCGATGCGCTGCAGGCCGTCCACGCGGATGTCGCTGACGGTGAACACGCTGGCCGATGCGGGCGCCAGTGGCGCGAGGGCGGGCGCGGACGCGTTGGCTGCCGTCTGGGCCCAGGCCGGTGTGGCGATCGCCGTGGCGAGGGCAAGGGCAAGCAGTCGGCGGTCGGGGATTCGCGTCATTCGTCGGGTCCGTCAGGGGAAGGGGTTCCGGCGCGATCTGGCGCGGGAATCCGGGTCGGTAGCAGGCTCAGCGCACCAGTTGCAGGATGTCGTTGTAGAACGCCAGGCCCATCAGGCTGGCCAGCAGGACCAGTCCGACGTATTGCCCGGCGGCCATCGTGCGCTCGCTCACGGGGCTGCCTTTGACCAACTCGATAAGGTAATACAACAGGTGCCCCCCATCCAGCAGCGGGATCGGCAGGAGGTTCAGGATCGCCAGGCTCAGCGACAGCAGCGCGAGGATGGTCAGATACCAGGCCGGGCCCTGCTGGGCGTAGGTATTCGCGGCGCGTGCGATGGTGATCGGTCCCGCGACGGTGTTTTCGATCGCCACACGCCCGGTGAACGCGCGACCGATCATTCCCACCAGCTGTGACGTCAGATGGCCGACCTCGCGCACCGCGACCGGCACCGCCTCGAGCGGACCGTGGCGCTGCATGGCGTCCTTGGGCGGCAGCGGCAGGTTGCGCGGCGGCGCGATCCCGAGGGCCCAGTAGCGGCCGTTGCCGTCCGGCCGGTCGACCTGGCGCGGAGCGATCTCCAGGGCCAGCCGCTCGCCGTCGCGGCGCACTTCGATCATCGCCGGACCGCCACGCGCACCGAGCGCCTGCACCAGCGGGCCGATGTCGTCGAACGACCGCACCGGACTGCCGTCCACCGCGGTCACCTGGTCGCCCTCGGCGAGAATCCCCCAGGCAGCGCTCTCCGGCGCGACGCGGCCGATCAGCGGCGGCGCGAGGAAATGCCGCGGGAGCAGCCCGATCGCCTGTGCGATGCGCCGCTGGTCGAAATCGTCGGGCAGCTGCGACAGGGGCAGGGCGCGTACGCTCTCGCGCTCACGCGCGTCGACCACCTCCAGGCGGACGTCGCGATGATCGAGTGCCGCCGGCATCAGGGCCAGCTGCAGCTCGTTCCAGGTCGGCGTGCGGCGGTCGTCGACGGCCGCGATGCGGTCCCCTGCGCGCAGGCCGGCGGCTTCGGCGATGCCGGTGGCCTGGCCGATGACCGGCGCGTAATCCGGCCGGCCGATCACGAACATCGCCCACAGCAGCGCCACGCACAGCACCAGATTCGCGATCGGCCCGGCGGCGACGATCGCGATGCGCTTCCAGACCGACGCCCGGTTGAAGGCCTGCGCGGCCTCGGCCGGCGGGACCGCGCCTTCACGCTCGTCGAGCATCTTGACGTAGCCGCCCAGCGGGATCATGGCGACCTGGTAGACGGTGCCGTCCCTGCCGCGGCGCGACCACAGCGCCCGCCCGAACCCGACCGAGAACCGAAGCACCTTCACCCCGCACCGGCGGGCCACCCAGTAGTGGCCGAACTCGTGGAAGGTGACCAGCACGCCGAGGCTGACGATCAGCCACCAGACCGAGCCCAGGAAATCAGACATCACGCATGCTCAGGCCACGGTTCCGGAATCGATCGCCCGCCCGGCGACGCGACGGGCGTGCTGGTCGGCATCGCGCAACGCATCCAGCGAGGCGGCGGGGCCGGAGGGGAGCGCGTCGAGGACGTGTTCGACCAGCGCGGGAATCGCTAGAAAACCGATCCGCCCCTGAAGAAAGGCTGAAACGGCGATCTCGTTGGCGGCATTGAGCAGGGCCGGTGCGGTGCCGCCGGCGACGAGCGCCGCCCGCGCCAGCGCCAGACACGGGAAGGCGTCGGTATCGGGCGCCTCGAAGTCGAGCCTGCCGTGCTGCAGCAGATCCAGTCCCGAGACGCCCGATGCGATGCGCGCCGGACTCCCCAGGCCCACCGCCAGCGCAGTGCGCATGTCGGGCAATCCCAACTGGGCGAGGGTGGAACCGTCGATGAACTCCACCAGCGAGTGCACGAGGCTCTGTGGATGGACCAGCACGTCCAGCCGGTCCGACGGCATGGCGAAGAGATGGTGCGCCTCGATCAGCTCGAGGCCCTTGTTCATCAAGGTCGCCGAATCGACCGAGATCTTCGGCCCCATGGACCACTTCGGATGCGCCACCGCCTGCGCCGGGGTCACCTCGGCGAGGGATTCCCGCCCACGGCCACGGAACGGGCCGCCGGACGCGGTGAGCACGATCCGCGCCACGCCACTGCAGTCCCCGTCCGCGGGCAGGCACTGGTGGATCGCATTGTGCTCGCTGTCGATCGGTACGATGGTCGCGCCGGCATCGCGCGCGGCGCGCATCATCAACGCGCCTGCGAGCACCAGCGATTCCTTGTTGGCCAGCAGCACCCGCTTGCCGGCGCGCAGCGCGGCGAGGGTGGAATCCAGCCCGGCCGCGCCGACGATCGCGGCGACCACCGTGTCGCAGGCCCCAGGGTCCGCCGCCAGTGCATCCAGCGCAGCCGTGCCGGCGTGGGCCACGGTCGCCAGACCGGCAGCCTGCAGGCCCGCGCGCAGGTCGAGCAGCGCATCGTCGCGTGCGATCACCGCGTGGTCCGGGCGATGCCTGATGCACAGCGCCACCAGTGCGTCGACGTCGCGCCCGGCCGCGAGCACGCTGGCGCGCAAGCGCCCGGGATGGCGCGCGATGACGTCGAGCGCCGAACCGCCGATCGAGCCCGTGGCGCCGAAGACCGCGACGCTGCGGATCATGCCGATGTCTCCGGCCGGCGGGCGTCCCGCGCCCGTATCGGATGGCGGTCCATGTGCGGGCTCAGAACCCGAGCCAGATCTTGCCGAACGCGAAGACCGGCAGCGCGGCCAGCACGCTGTCGATACGGTCCAGGACACCCCCGTGCCCGGGAATCAGGGTGCCCGAATCCTTGGCGCCGGCGTGTCGCTTGAGCAGGCTCTCGAACAGGTCGCCGACCACCGAGGCCAGCACCGTCAGTACGGCGACCAGCGCCACCAGTGGCAGCTGGGCGACGGTCGCCCCGGCCAGCGGCGCGAAGGCGACCGCCACCAGCACGCCGGCCGCCACGCCACCCATC
This sequence comes from Luteimonas deserti, assembly GCF_013425765.1. Classification (GTDB taxonomy): domain Bacteria; phylum Pseudomonadota; class Gammaproteobacteria; order Xanthomonadales; family Xanthomonadaceae; genus Luteimonas; species Luteimonas deserti. The sequence continues at coordinate 25,660 of NZ_JACCJZ010000014.1, read as the reverse complement.
AGACCCTCGACCGTCTTATTCGGGCTGATCCGCGGCGCGAGCTTGCGTCGGCCGAAACGCCGGCCTGCGAAATAGGCCCCGGTATCGGTGGCCCAGACGATCGCGAGCGCGAGCAGCAACCAGCGGTTGCCGTGGCCGCCGTCCTCGCTGGCGTGGATGACGCACAACGCCGCCCAGGCGGGGATCACCGCCAGCGTGCCGGCCATCAGCTTGACGATGCGCGAGCGTGCATCGGGCGCGGACGCGAAGTCGTAGTGACGCAACCACAGCATCGCTGCGAGCCACCACGCGACGCCCACCATCGCCAGCATCTTCAGCAGGACCAGGGAGCCGCCGCCGGTGGCCGAGGCCCAGACGATCGCCACCATCAGCAGCAGGTTGAGCACCAGCAGCGCCGAGCGCGCCAGGGTGTCCTCGACGTCCGACAGGCGCAGCCATTCCCACAAGGCGGCGAGGAACACGATGGCCGATACCGCCGCCATCCAGGGGGTGTTGAGCATCAGCACCGCGGCGATCGCCACGGGTGCCATCAGCAGGGCCGCGAGAATGCGGGTGCGGGTCATCGGATGCTCTCCTGGAGGGGGCCGTCACCGGCCGCGATCTGCGCGCCGGTGAGCCCGAAGCGGCGCTCGCGCGACGCATAGGACCGCAGTGCGCGCTCCAGTTCGTCCACGCCCAGTTCCGGCCACAGGGTGTCGGTGAACCAAAGTTCGGTGTAGGCGAGCTGCCACAGCAGGAAATTGCTGATGCGCAGATCGCCGCCGGTGCGGATGAACAGATCGGGCTCGGGCAGGTCCGCCAGCGCCATGTGGGCGCCCACGGTGGTTTCGTCGATGTCCTCGACGCGCAGCCGGCCGGACGCGACCTCGGCCGCGACCGCGCGCGTGGCCGCCGCGATGTCCTGGCGACCGCCGTAGCTCGCGGCGACGCTGAGCGTCAGCGCGGTATTGCCCGCGGTGACGGCCTCGGCCGCGGTCATGCGCTGACGCAGATTTTCGCCGAAGCGGTCGCGCTCGCCGATGAAGCGCAGGCGCACGCCACGCCGGTGCAGTTCGCCCACCTCGCGGTCCAGCGCGGCCAGGAACAACCGCATCAGCGCGCCCACCTCGTCCTCGGGACGGCCCCAGTTCTCGCTCGAGAAGGCGAACAGGGTCAGCGCCTCGATACCCCGTTCGAGGCAGAAATCGATGCACAGGTTCACGGTGCGCGCACCGGCGCGATGGCCGATGACCCGGGGTCGCCGCCGGCGTGCGGCCCAGCGGCCGTTGCCGTCCATGATCACCGCCAGATGCCGGGGCACCTCGCGCATCGCAGCGGACGGGCCAGGCCCGGCCGGCGCCAGCGGGTCGGAGATCTCAGCCAACGCGCAGGCCTCCCCGGCACCGGCCCCAGGGGCAATCGGAGTCGTACATGACGACGCCTCAGACCGCCATCAATTCCTGCTCTTTGGCCTTGACCACCTCGTCGACGTCCTTGATCGCGGCATCGGTGATCTTCTGGATCTCGTCCTCGGTGCGGCGCTCGTCGTCCTCGGAGATGAGCTTCTCCTTGAGAAGTTCCTTGATCTGCTGGTTGGCGTCGCGGCGGATGTTGCGGATGGCGACCTTGCTGTCCTCGCCCTCGCCATGCACCACCTTCGACAGCTCCTTGCGGCGCTCCTCGGTCAGAGCGGGGAGATTGAGCCGGATCGTGGTGCCGGCGGTATTCGGAGTCAGGCCGAGATCGGAGGCGAGGATCGCCTTCTCGACCGCGCCGACCATCTGCTTCTCCCACGGCGTGATCACCAGCGAGCGCGCATCACTCACCGAGACGCTGGCCACCTGGCTGAGCGGCATGTCGGACCCGTAGTAATTGACCTTCAGGTGTTCCACCAGCGCGGTCGAGGCGCGACCGGTGCGCACCTTGACCAGCGTGTGCCTGAGCGCCTCGACGCTCTTGGCCATGCGCGTCTGGGTATCTTTCTTGATGTCGTTGAGCATGATCGGGCCCGATCCGTGTGCGGAATCGGCCGATTATAAGCGGCGGCGGGCGGCGACGGGTCCCGGCCCGCGGGCAGGCACCGCAGCGCCGGTGCGCAGGCTCAGCTGCGGCCCTGGACCAGGGTGCCGATCGCCTCGCCGCGCAGGATGCGCAGCAGCACGCCGGGCTGGCTCATGTCGAAAATGCGCAGCGGCAGGTCGGAATCGCGCGCGAGCGCGAACGCGGCCGTGTCCATCACCTCCAGGCCCTGGCCCAGCACCTCGTCGTAGGTGAGTCGCTCGTAACGGGTGGCGCCCGGGACCTTCTTCGGGTCGGCGTCGTACACCCCGTCCACCTTGGTCGCCTTGAGCAGCAGATCCGCGCCGATCTCGATCGCACGCAGCGCCGCGCCGGAGTCGGTGGTGAAGAACGGATTGCCGGTGCCCGCGGCGAAGATGCCGATGCGGCCTTTCTCCATGTGGCGGATCGCGCGGCGCCGGATGTAGTCCTCGCAGACGTCGTTGATCTTGATCGCGCTCATCACCCGGACGCGGGCGCCGCGCTTTTCCAGTGCATCCTGCATCGCGAGCGCGTTGATCACCGTCGCCAGCATGCCCATCTGGTCACCGGTCACCCGGTCCATGCCCCCTGCCGCGAGGCCTGCGCCACGGAAGATGTTGCCGCCGCCGATCACCAGGCCCATCTCCGCGCCGGCCTTCTGCGCCTCGATCACCTCGTCGGCCAGGCGGCCGATGATCTTCGGATCGATGCCGTAGTCCTCGTCACCCATCAACGCCTCGCCGGAGAGTTTGAGCAGGACGCGGCGGTAGGCGAGGGGTGCGGTCATGGGAAACTCCAGGGCGGGGGCGCGTGGATTCTAGAAGATCGACGCCGGACGCGCTCGCGGCGGCGCGCCGCGCACCGTGGTGCGACGCGCGCCGGGGCAGCACTCCGGACGCGTGCGCCGTGCGGTCCCATGCCACCGAGCGTGGCGGTCACCGCGTTCCTGTCCGCCCCGGGGCGCCGGCGGCACGTCCCTGCGGGCACGACACGTCGCGTGCGGACGCGCGGTGCATCCGGGCGTCGACTAGCGCTGGTGCTCCGGCGCCGGGGCCGCCGCCTTGCCGGCTCTGGCGGATTCGTCCTCGCCCTGTTCCTCGCCGGTGTCCACGGGGGCGGGGACCGCCTCGACCGTCCCGTCGGCATTGACCCGGCGCACGAAGCTTGGGCCGGCGATCAGCGCCGCATCGTTGCCCTCGGCGGAATCGTTGTCGTCGCGCTCGTAATCGGCGCCGCGCGCGGCGATCCGGTCGTTGACCGCGACATTGTCGGGCTGCTGCGGCTGGTCGGGGTTGAAGGCGGAATCGGAACGATGCTTGGGGCTCACGGCGCTGTCTCCTCGAGGGGCAGGGACCACGATGGCCTCTGTGCGGCCCAGACCACGTGAATCCCGCCGCCCCGCGCCCGTGCGCGCGACGGCTTCGACGCCACACGCCCCGTTCACGCGCGGAAGGCTCGTTCGATGCGCTATCGTCGGACAGGACGTTGCGGGTGGGGGACCAGGGAATGGGTGCACAGTTGGCACGGCAATGGCAGCGACGGCGTCTGGCGTCGGCGCGGGTGATGCGGATCGCCGGCATCTGGCTCGGCATCGTGATCACCGCGGGCCTTGCGGTACTGGTGGGAATCGACCGCCAGGCGCGTCTGGCGGCCGCGGAGCGGCAGAGCCTCGCCCTCGCCAGTGGCGTCGACCGCCTGCTCCATGTCCAGCTGCGCAACATCGAACGCGCTTTGCGCGGCGTGCTGGCCGACTCCGACGCGGACGCCCAGCTCCCACCCGAGGCGGCGGCGCGCAGGCGCGAGGTCTCCATCGCGGGTGTCGTGGACCGCCACGAGGAAATCGCGCGGATCGACTTCCATCCCGCGCCCGGCGCGGACCCGGGCCTGTCGAGCCCGCCGCCGTCCTGGCTCGCGCGCGTGGACGGCCCCGCCGGGCGTCTCGTGGTCGGGCCCCTCGAGGCCGATGACGCGGGATGGCACCTGCCGATGGCGGTGCAGGGGCGCGACGGTGCCGCCGTGGTGGCGATGTTCCGCGCGGCGGGTTTCGCCGACATGATTTCCGGGCTCGACGTCGGCCGGGAGGGGAGCGTCGCGATCCTCGAGCCCGACGGCACCGTGATCATCCGGCTCGGCCCGAGTGGCGCCCATGCCGGGCGCCAGATCGCGCTGCCGGCCGAACTGGCCAGCAACGGCCAGCACACCCTGACCATCGTCAGCGTGCTCGACCAGGTGCAACGCCTGGCCAGTTTCAGCGCCACCAGCGGATATCCGCTTGTCGTCGGCACGGGACTGGGATTGCGCGAGGCGCTCCGGCCCTGGTGGATCAACGTCGCCTGCGCGGGCCTGCTGGCCCTGTTGTACTGGGTGGTGCTCACGCTCGTGGTGCTGCGCCTGCGCGCGGAAGAACGCCGGCGGGACGCGATGCTCGACGAGATCGCGACCCAGAGCGACTGGCTGCAGCAGGCCCAGCTGGCATCCGGCACAGGCGTCTGGCGCGTCGACGTGGACGCGGGCGACGCACGCGTCTCCGACGAGCTGGCCTCGCTGTACGGGCTGGAACTCGAGCCGGGAGACGACTCGGTTCCGCTGGAGACACTGTTCGCCTGCATCCATCCGGAGGATTCTCCGGCCGTGCGCAGCGCCTTCGATGCGATGCGCGCCGGTGAGGGCCCGCTGCTCGCGGAGTACCGGGTGGCGCTTCCCGATGGCCGCATGCGCTGGTTGAAGGTGCGGGGGGATGCCGTGCCCGACGCCGGCCGGGGTGCCCTGACCGGGACCGTCATCGACATCACCGACCGGCGTGCGACGCAGCTGCGCGTGGAGCGCGCGGAAACCCAGTTCCGCCAGCTGTTCGAACGGAATCCGCTGCCCTCGTGGGTGTACGACACCGAATCCCTGCGCATGCTCGCGGTCAACGACGCGGCGCTCGACGCCTACGGCTACTCCCGTGAGGCCTTTCTGGGGCTGACGATCACCGAGCTGATTCCGCCTGCCTCGCCGCCGCCCGACGAGCCGCTGCCGACGGCCGAGACGCCCCAGAGGCGCGAACGCCTGTGGACGGTGTCGACCCGGGACGGCGGACGGGTCGACGTGCGCGTGCATGCGCGCGACATCGAACTGCGCGGACGGCCCGCGCGTCTGATGCTGGCCGAGGACGTCGGTGCACGCCTGGCCTACGAGCGCGACCTCGCCTGGCGGGCGACCCACGACGCCACGACCGGAATGATGACCCTGCCGGCGCTTGCCGAGCGGCTCGACGCGCGCTGCGCCACCGAGGAGGGCGCGGGGTTCGGCGTGGCTTGCGTGCGCCTGCGCGACATCGAGCTGATCGCGCCCACGCTCGGCCGGGACACGGGCGAGCGGCTGCTCCAGGAGGCGGCGGCGCGCTTCGCCGACGTGGCCCGGCGGTTCGGTCTCGCGGCCTACGCGCCCGCGGAGACCTTCGTCGTCGTGACCCTCGAACCCGAACGCTTGCAGGACCTGGTACGGGCGCTGGGCGAGGCGGTCGAAGCACCGGTGCAACTGGGCGGGGGCACCTTTCCACTGGAGGCCTGGCTCGGACTGGCCTGCGGACCCTGCGAGGACGGGGGTGCCGAGCAGGTGATCGCCCACGCGGCGCTCGCGGCGCTGCGCGCGCGCGCCGAGAAGGTCCCGCTCGTCGTCTACGACCGGCAGATGTCCACGCAGGCGGCGGAGCGGCTCGCCCTGGTGCAGCGCCTGCGCGATGCGTTGGAACGCGGCGAATTCGAGCTGGCGTACCAGCCGATCCACCGCCTGTCCGACCTGGGCGTGGTCTCGGTCGAAGCCCTGATCCGCTGGCGCCGGCCTGACGGACGCTGCGTGTCGCCGCTCGACTTCATCCCCCTCGCGGAGGAGTCCGGTCTGATCGTGCCGATCGGCGCCTGGGTGCTGGAAGAAGCGGCCCGTGCCTACCGCCGCCTGGCCGATGCCGGTCGCGGCGATGTGTCGATCGCGGTCAACGTGTCGGCGGTGCAGTTCGAATCGGGGATCTCCCGCGACGGCCTGCGCGCGCTGCGTGCCGGGGCCGGCCTCCCGGTGCGCGCCCTCCACCTGGAACTCACCGAGAGCGTGCTGTTGCGCAATCCCGATGCCGCCCGTGTGCTGATGCTGCAGTTGCACGAGGACGGTGTCTGCCTGTCGATCGACGACTTCGGTACCGGGTTCTCCAGCATGGCGTACCTGCGCGACCTGCCACTGGACCACCTCAAGATCGATCGCGGGTTCGTGCGTGACGTGGCATCCGATCCGCGTTCGGCGGCGATCTGCCGCACCCTGATCGGGCTCGGTCACGGGCTGGGCCTGTCGGTCGTGGCCGAAGGCGTGGAAGACGCGGCCCAGCTCGACTGGCTGCGCGCCGAGGGCTGCGATCTCGTGCAGGGATACCATCTCGGCCGCCCCATGCCGCTCGACGCACTGCTCGCCAGACTCGCCGGGCTCGAGTCCAGCGCCGCGCGTTGACGCGCGCGCGGCGCACGTCGCGCAGCCTTCATCCGGGGCTGCCGATAGTCGCGGCCATGCTCCCGACTCCCTCGCCGGCCGCATCGGCCTCCGGTTCCCCGCGCCCCCTTCACGTGACCACCGGCGACGTCGACCCGCTGGCGGCGGCCGCACGCAATGCCGTCGCCATGGCGCCTCGCCTGGCCTTGCCGGGACGAGGCGGCACCCTGGTCCGCTGGCGCGCCCTCGCGGCCCTGGCGGCAGACGATGTCTGCCTCGCGAAGGTGGTGGAAGCCCATTACGACGCCCAGGCGATCCTGGCCGACATCGAGGACGGCGACACGGCGCCCGGATGCCTGTACGCCGTCTGGGCGGCCGAGCCGCCTGACGCGCAGACGGTCTTCGTCACCGACGCCGGACGGGACGGCACCGGACGTCTCGACGGAACCAAGGCCTGGTGCTCGGGCGCCGATCTGGTGGACCGCGCGCTCGTCACCGCGGTCGCGGACGGACGGCGGGTCCTCGTCGAGGTCGGACTCGCGCAGCCTGGCGTGTCTCCGAGTGACGACGACTGGCACGCGGTCGGCATGGCGCGGGTGCGCAGCGGGCGCGTGCGCTTCGACGGCGCCAGGGCCCGGCAGGTCGGCCCGGCAGGTGCCTATCTCGAACGGCCGGGCTTCTGGCATGGCGGTGCCGGCATCGCCGCGTGCTGGTACGGCGCGGCGGCCGCCATCGGTGAGCACCTGCGCACGCATCCACGGATCCCGACCGATGCGCACGCCGCCGCGCACCTGGGCGCGATCGACATCGGTCTGTCGGCCGCGGCCGCGCTGATGCGCGAGACGGCCGCCGCGATCGATGCCGAGCCCGGGGCGCCGCACGTACATGCCGTGCTCCGGCTGCGCTCGCTGCTCGAGCGCCTGGCCACCGAAGTGATCGACCGGGTGGGACGCGCGCTGGGCCCGGGCCCGCTGTGCGAGGACGCGGCGCGCGCACGGCGCTGCGCGGACCTCACCACGTTCGTACGCCAGTGCCATGCGGAGCGCGACTGGGCGGCGCTCGGGACCGCAGCGGGCAGCCGCGCATCCGGGTGGCCGCTGTGACGGCGGCCGCGCGACGCATCCATGGGCCCGGTCCCGCGGAATCCGAATGGCAGGGCTCGGGCTGGTTCGAACGGCTGGACTGCGCGCCCGCCCAGACCTGGCTCGCGCGCGTCGTGCGGCTCGTGGTGGTCTCGCCGCATCCCGACGACGAAACCCTCGGCTGTGGTGGGCTGATGGCCGAGGCCACGCGGATGGGAATTCCGGTCCACGTCGTTTCGGTCACCGATGGCGAGGCCTGCTATGCCGACGATCCCGCCTGGCCGGCGACGCGAGCGCGTCACGTCCGCCGCGCCGAGCTGGACGGCGCGCTGTCCGCGCTGGGTGTCGACGTCTCCGGGCTGGTCCGGCTGGATCTCGGGGACGGCCGGGTGCGCGACCGCGAAGCGGAGCTCGAGGCCCGGCTCGCCGTACATCTGCAGCGCGAGGACACGGTGCTCACCACCTGGCGGTTCGACGGCCATCCCGACCACGAAGCGTGCGGACGCGCGGTCCGGCGGGTGGCCGCCGCCATCGGCGCGCACCATGTCGAGTATCCGGTCTGGGCCTGGCACTGGATCGACCCGGCGCACGGCGATGCGCGCCTGCGCGGCGCGTCCGGGCTGGTGCTGTCGCCGGGCGCACGCGCGGCGAAGTGCCGCGCCCTCGATGCGTTCGTGTCGCAGCGCGCCCGCGACCGCGGCGAGCCCATCCTGACGCCGCGCATCCTCGCCCGGTTCGAACGCGGGATCGAGGTGCTGCTTCCGTGAGCGCATCGTCCGCGGCCACCACCGATGCGGCGTACTTCTCCGCGCTGTACCGCGAGGACGATCCTTTCGGCTATCGGACGCGCTGGTACGAGGCCCGCAAGCGCGCGCTGCTGCTCGCCATGCTGCCGCGCGCCGAATTCGCCTCCGCGTGGGAACTGGGTTGTTCGAACGGCGAGCTCACCGTGGCGCTCGCCGGACGATGCGCCCGTTTGCTGGCGACCGACCTGGCGCCACGCGCAGTGGCCCTTGCGCAGCGTCGCAGCGCGGAGCTCGCCCATGTGCGGGTGGCGTGCATGCAGCACCCGGCGCAGTGGCCGGCCGGGCGCTTCGATCTGATCGTCTTCAGCGAAGTCGGGTATTACCTGGGCGCGTCCGAGCTGGCGGATGCGGGGCGCCGTCTCCGCGACAGCCTCGATCCGGACGGCGTGCTGGTGGCAGCGCACTGGCTGCATCCGTTCGCGGAGGCGCCACTGGATGGCCGGCAGGTGCATGCCGGGCTCGCGTGCGTGTTCGGCGCGCCGGACTGCCGCTACGTCGACGACGATGTCCTGATCGAGCTCTGGTCGACGACGCGCCGCTCGGTCGCCCAGCGCGAGGCGCTGCGGTGATCGGTGTCGTGGTGCCCGCCCGCAACGAGGAAGCGTCGGTCGCGCAGTGCATCGCAGCGATCGAGGTCGCTGCCGCCTGTCCCCGCCTGGACGGGGAGATGGTGCGCGTGTTCGTCTCGATCGACCGCTGCACCGACCGTACGGCGCACGTCGCGGCCGCCGCCGGGGCGAGTGTCGTGCGTGGGCCGGGCGGCAACGTGGGCCTCGCGCGCGCGGCCGGCATGGATGCCGCCATCGCCGCCGGCGCACGCTGGCTCGCCTGCACGGATGCCGACTCCATCGTGCCCGCGGACTGGCTGTCGGCCCAGGTTCGCTGCGGTGCGGATGCGTTCTGCGGCATGGTGACGGTGCGCGACTGGGGTGCATACGCGGACGCCGTGCGCGCGGTGTTCGAACGCGGGCATCCGCGCCGCATCGGGCATCCCCATGTCCACGGCGCGAATCTCGGTGTCTCGACTCCGGCCTACCTCGCCTGCGGCGGATTCCGGGCCGGCCGCGCGCACGAGGATGTCGCGCTCGTCGATGCCCTGGTCGAATCCGGGGCGCGCATCGCACGTCTGCCGACGCCAATCGTGCACACCAGTGCGCGGCGGTGTGCACGCGCCCGCGACGGGTTCGCTGATTACCTGCTCGCGCTCGAAGCCCGTCTGGGGCCGGGCGCCCCGGCCGGCGAAGGCGTACTCACGATGGAAGCGGACTATGGGACCTGAACTCGTCGGCTGGAGCGCATCGGCGATCCTCCTCGCCACCCTGGTGCGGCAGATCGTCACCCAGGTCCGCGACGACAGCGCCCGGGGCGTGTCCTCGTGGCTGTTCCTGGGCCAGATCGCGGCCTCGACCGGCTTCGTGACCTACAGTGCGCTGGTCGGCGACTGGGTGTTCATCGTCACCAACGTCTGCATCCTGGCGACCGCGGTCGTCGGCCAGATCGTCACCTGGCGCAAGCGGCGACGCGCGGCAGGCTGACGTCGTCGGCGCGGCCGGGCTTCGCCGGAGAATCAGAAGCGCGCCGCGGCGTCGTCGGCCGCGACCGGCCGGCCGAGGTGGTAGCCCTGCAGCGAGGTGCAGCCCAGTTCGGTCAGCAGCCGCTGCTGCGATTCGGTTTCCACGCCCTCGGCGATCACCGAGAGGTTCAAGGTGCGGCCGAGCGCGATGATCGCCGAGACGATCGCGGCATCCTCGCCGCCGGGGACCAGGTCGCGCACGAAGGCGCGGTCGATCTTGAGCTCGCTGGCGGGCAGGCGCTTGAGATACAGCAGGCTCGAATAGCCGGTGCCGAAGTCGTCGATGGAAATGCGCACGCCGAGCGACGCGAGGCGCTGGAGGATCGCCAGGCTCGTGTCGGAGTCCTGCATCGCGGTCGATTCGGTGATCTCCAGCACCAGTGACGACGGCGGCACGCCATAGCGTGTCAGCGCGTCCTCGATCTTGGCCGGCAAGCCCGGCGAGCGGAACTGGGCCGGCGACAGGTTCACCGATATCGAGGGCACGGTGTGGCCGGCCTCGCGCCAGGCCATCAGCTGGCGGCAGGCCTCGTTGATCACCCAGCGTCCGATCTCGATGATCAGCCCGGTCTTCTCCGCCAGCGGGATGAAGCGGTCGGGCATCACCGTGCCGTGTTCGGGGTGGTGCCAGCGCAGCAGGGCCTCGACGCCTTCGAGCGGCCCGGACGGTGCGATCATCTTCGGCTGGTAATGCAGCGAGAACTGCGCCAGCGACAGGGCCCGGCGCAGGTCCTGGATCATCGCCAGTTGCTGGTGCGCGCCCTGGTTCATCGAGGGCTCGAAGAAGCAGTAGGCGTTGCGGCCCTGGTCCTTGGCCGAATACATCGCCGCGTCCGCGTTGGCCAGCAGCTCGCGCTCGCTGGTGCCGTCGGGCCCGAAGATGGCGATGCCGATGCTGGTGGTGACGTGCAGCTCGATGCGGTCGAGCGCGACCGGCTGCGCGACCGATTCCATGATGCGCTCGGCCAGCGAGGCCGCGTCGTCGGGCTCGGCGATCTCCATCAGCACCACGAATTCGTCGCCGCCCAGCCGTGCCAGGGTGTCGTCGGCCTCGCCGTCCAGCGCTTCGGACAGGCGCCGCGCGATCTGCAGCAGCAGGCGGTCGCCGGTGGCGTGACCGTAGACGTCGTTGATGGCCTTGAAGCCGTCGAGGTCGACGAACAGCACCGCGAACCGCCGCCCGTGGCGCACCGCGCGCCGGATCGCGTTCTCCATCCGGTCGCGCAGCAACAGACGGTTCGGCAGCTTGGTCAGGGTGTCGTGCAGGGCGAGATAGGTCAGCTCCTGGTTCGCCTTCTGCAGCGATTCGCCCAGTTGCGCGGTCCGCTCCTGCAGGCGGCGGTCGAGGATCGAGGTCACCATCGCCAGGCCGAGGATGGCGAACGTGGTCGCGCCGACCAGGCTCGCGAGCCACGTCGAGGAAATGCCGCCGGCGATCGCCGCGCCGCAGATGCTGCCTTCGGGAAAGCGCGCCGCCGCCATGCCGGTGTAATGCATGCCGACCACGGCAATGCCCATCACGCCGGCCGCGAGCAGGCGGGCATAGGGCACGCCGCGTCCTTCACTGCGCAGCGCGAACGCGATCCACAGCGCAGCGCCGGCGGCGGCCACGGCGATGGCCACCGACAGCAGCAGCCAGCCCACGTGGTAGTCGATGCCCGGCTGCATCTGCATCGCAGCCATGCCGACGTAGTGCATCGCGGCGATGCCGCTGCCGAGGATCAGCGCGCCCACGGCCAGCCGTGCGGCCGGCAGACGCTCGCCGGAGGCCAGGTTCAGCGCGTACGCCGAGCTGCAGATCGCGATCAACAGCGAGTAGAGGGTGATCGCGAGATCGTAGCCCTGCGGAATCGGCAGCTTGAAGGCCAGCATGCCGACGAAGTGCATCGACCAGATGCCGAAGCCCATCGCGACTGCGCCGCCGGCCAGCCAGCCGTGCGCGGCGGCGCCGCGGCTCGCGGTGATCCGACCGGCCATGTCCAGCGCGACATACGATGCGAACGCCGCGATGAGATAGGACACCGCGACCAGAACGAGGTTGTAGCTGCCGACGAGCATGCGGGCGGGGCGTGAAGTGAGAGACCTCGATCCAGCAAGCGACGTGCCACCGCGCGCAGGCGCGCGGTTGGCGGCCCCGGCCTGAACGGACGGGCGTCGACCACGACCCGCCACGCACGTGCGGGCTGAAGCGCGTCCGAAGCTGACGCGCCGGAATTCCGTCACCCCGGCGCGATCGCCGCGCCGGGGGCGGGGTCAGACCACGTCCGGTTCGCTGAAGGCCTCGGGCGCGTCCTCGGCCGAGCCGACTGGAATGCAGCTGCAGAACACGTTCTTGTCGCCGTGCACGTTGTCCACGCGCGCGACCGGCGGCCAGTACTTGGTGTGCCGCAGCGTCGCCAGCGGGAACGCGGCCAGCTCGCGCGGATAGGCGTGGGTCCACTCGCTGGCGGTGACCTGCATCGCGGTGTGCGGCGCGTGCTTGAGCGGGTTGTCCTCGCGGTCCAGGCGGCCGTCCTCGATCGCCTGGATCTCGCCGCGGATCTGGATCATGGCGTCGATGAAGCGGTCGAGCTCGTGCAGCGATTCGCTCTCGGTCGGTTCCACCATCAGCGTGCCCGACACCGGGAAGCTCAGCGTCGGCGCGTGGAAGCCGAAGTCGATCAGGCGCTTGGCCACGTCCTCGGCGCTGATGCCGGTGGCGTCCTTGATCGGGCGCAGATCGAGGATGCACTCGTGCGCGACGAGATCGTTGCGGCCGGTGTAGAGGGTGGGGTAGTGCGGCGCCAGGCGCTTGGCCACGTAGTTGGCGTTGAGCAGCGCGACCTGGGTGGCGCGGCGCAGGCCGTCGGCGCCCATCATCGCGATGTACATCCAGCTGATCGGCAGGATCGAGGCCGAGCCGAACGTCGCCGCTGACACCATGCCGACCGCGCCGTCGCCGCCGAGCGCGCGCGGCAGGTAGGGCGCGAGGTGCGACTTCACCGCGCACGGCCCGACGCCCGGGCCGCCGCCGCCGTGCGGAATGCAGAAGGTCTTGTGCAAATTCAGGTGGCTGACGTCCGAGCCCCACTTGCCGGGCTTGGCCACGCCGACGAGGGCGTTCATGTTGGCGCCGTCGGTGTACACCTGGCCGCCGTGCTGGTGGACGATGTCGCAGATCGCGACGACGTCTTCTTCGAACACGCCGTGCGTGGACGGGTAGGTGATCATCAGCGCGGCCAGGCGATCGGAGTACTTCTCCGCCTTGGCGCGGATGTCGTCGATGTCGACGTTGCCGTCCTTGTCGCAGCGGGTCACGACCACGGTCATGCCGACCATCTGCGCCGATGCGGGATTGGTGCCGTGCGCGGATTCCGGGATGAGGCAGATGTCGCGATGGCCCTGGCCCTGCGCCTGCTGGTAGGCGCGGATCGCGAGCAGGCCGGCGAACTCGCCCTGCGCGCCGGAGTTCGGCTGGAAGCTCACCGCGTCGTAGCCGGTGATCTCGACCAGCATCGTCTCCAGCCCATCGATCAGCTCGGTGTAGCCCGCGGTCTGGTCGGCCGGCGCCAGCGGGTGGATGTTGGCGAACTCGGGCCACGTGACCGGGATCATCTCGGCGGTCGCGTTGAGCTTCATCGTGCACGAGCCCAGCGGGATCATCGTGCGGTCCATCGCCAGGTCGCGATCGGCCAGCGTGCGCATGTAGCGCAGCAGTTCGTGTTCGCTGTGGTGGGTGTTGAACACCGGGTGGGTCATGAACTGCGTGTCACGCGCGAGCGCGGTCGGCAACGCATCGGCGGTCGCGGCGTCCAGCGCCTCGATGTCGACATCGGTGCCGAACAGCTTCGCCAGCGCGAGCACTTCATCGCGGGTCGTGGTCTCGTCGAGGCTGATGCCGACCGACGAGGCATCGATCGCGCGCAGGTTGAAGCCGGCATCGCGCGCCTTGGCGTGTAGCGCATCGGCGTCGACGCCGGTGATGTGCAGTGTGTCGAAGAACGCATCGCCGACGGTGACGCCGGCCTTGCCGAGCGCGGCCGCGAGGATCGATGCGAAGCGGTGCGTGCGACGCGCGATGCGGGTCAGGCCGTCGGGGCCGTGGTAGACGGCATACATCGACGCCATCACCGCCAGCAGCACCTGCGCGGTGCAGATGTTCGAGGTCGCCTTCTCGCGGCGGATGTGCTGCTCGCGCGTCTGCAGCGTCAGGCGATAGGCCTGGTTGCCGGCCGCGTCCACCGACACGCCGATCAGGCGGCCCGGCATCGAGCGCTTGTAGGCATCGCGGCAGGCCATGAAACCGGCATGCGGGCCGCCGAAGCCGAACGGCACGCCGAAGCGCTGCGAGTTGCCGACGACGATGTCGGCGCCCCAGCGGCCCGGCGCCTGGATCAGGGTCAGGGCCAGCAGGTCGGTCGCGACCGCGACGACGCCGCCGCGCGCGTGCACGGCCTCGGCCACGGCGGCATGGTCGTCGATGCGGCCAAAGGTGTTCGGGTACTGCAGGAGCACGCCGTAGGTGTCGGCGTCTTTCGCATCGCCAGCGGGGCCGATCAGCAGCTCGATGCCGAGGCCGTCGGCGCGGGTGCGCAGCACGTCGAGCGTCTGCGGGTGCACGTCGTCGGCCACGAAGAACACGTTGGACTTCGACTTGGCCGAACGCTTGGCCAGGGTCATCGCCTCGGCCGCGGCGGTCGCCTCGTCGAGCAGCGAGGCATTCGCGATATCCATGCCGGTCAGGTCGGTGACCATGGTCTGGAAATTGATCAGCGCTTCCATACGGCCCTGCGAGATCTCCGCCTGGTAGGGCGTGTACGCGGTGTACCAAGCCGGATTCTCGAGGATGTTGCGCAGGATGACGTTCGGCGTGTGGGTGCCGTAGTAGCCCTGGCCGATCACGCTGCGCAACACGGTGTTCTTCTTCGCTACGCCGCGGATCTTCGCCAGCGCGTCGACTTCGGTCATCGCGCCCGGAAGGGCGAGCGGGGCACGCGATGCGATGCCGCCCGGCACGATCGCGTCGGTCATCGCATCGAGCGAGTCGTGTCCGACCACACCGAGCATGTGGGCGATCTCGGCGTCGTTCGGACCGATGTGGCGGTCGACGAAGGCCGAGGGGTGTTCGAGGTCGCGCAGGGTCGAAGCGGTCATGGCGGGCATCCGGGAGAGAGCGGAGCAGGCGGGTATGGACGACCGGCACGCCGCGGTCGCACCCCGAAGGAGCGCGACGGCGGAAGGCGCCGGCCTTCCCCGTGCCCCTCTGTCCTTTTGCCTGAGAGTTCGGGGCGGAAGCCCCATGCACCTTCGGCGCCGGATCGAACCGGTCTCTCCAGAGTTTTTCCCACCGGTGGTACGGGTGCCTGAGCGATTACGGGCGTTTGCGCCTTCGGCAGCGGGGCGGACCCGCTTCTCCCACCGGCTGGTTGCAGCCGGTGGCCATTATAGCCGAGCGGCGGCCCGCCGCCTGCGCGCTGCGGTGAATGCGCGCCGACACGGCTGCCGGCCGCGAGACCGGGGACGGACGTCCCGTCGGTTGCGCCGGCGCCCTCAGCGTGTCGAGGGATCCGCCTCCGCCTCCACGACACCCGGAATCGGCACCGCATCGGGGAACGCCGTACGCAGCGCATCCACGCCCGACTGCGGGCGGGCCAGCGACCTGAGCTCGTCACGGGCCAACCGCCGCTGCGTGCTGTCCACTCCCAGGCGGGCATCACGTTCGGCCAGCAAGGCAGGGTCGACCTCGCCGTCGCGGTTAAAGGACCACGCCAGCAGCGCCGGTCCGGTCGGCATGGAGTCCCCGGGGCGGGTGCCGTGACGGGAGTGCCAGGTATGCCAGGTCTTGCCGTAGCTGTTGATCTTCTGCCGCATCAGCGCGCGTTCCGCCGGCTCCGGAATACCCGGCGCGATCAGCTGGCCGGAGAGGATCTCGCCATTGTGCGGATGCCACAGCGCGCGCTCGTCCGCCGGCAGGTCGGCGAACAGGCGCGCGGAGATGATGTACTCCACGCCGGTGAGGTTGGCGCCCATGCCGTCGCCGTCGAACAAGGCGCATTGGGCGAAGTCCTCGTTGACCTGGTGGCAGTAGTGGTGCGCTTCCATCTGCATCGTCGGGTCGTCCTTCATCGGGTGGAAGCCCACGATGTGCATGTCGAAGCCGCGCAGCGGCGCCCGGTCCTGGAGCACGCGGGCGCCGGCTTCGAGCAGCCGGGTCGAGGTCTCGCGGGGGGCGCCCGGGGGCTCGACGGGCGGTGCGGCCTCGCGTGTGCATGCGCCCAGCGCCAGGAGAGCGAGGCAGGGCCAGATCGGGCATCGGGCGGACAGACGTGGAAGGCGAATCGGCATAGGACCACCGTCGGCGCCGCCCCGTGCAGGGGCGGTCGAGACGCGGCCTGCCGCGGCATCGCCACCGTGCACATGACGGCACCTGCGAACCAGCCGCCACGGCGTCTTTGCGCCCGGTTGCTATGCTGCGCCGCCCTCGCGACCTGTCCGTCCATGCGTCCTTTGCTGCCCGCGGTGCACCGGTGACGGCGGCCCGTGCCCCAGGTTCCACCCGCACGCTGACCCTGCTGCTCGCGGGCCTCGCGATGTTCGGGCCGTTCTCGATCGATACCATCTTCCCGGCGTTTCCGGCCATCGGCGCCGACCTCGGCGCCGACGCGACTGCGATGCAGCAGACGATCTCGGTGTATCTGGTGGCGTATGCGCTGATGAGCATCGTGCACGGGCCGCTGTCGGATGCCATCGGCCGGCGCCGGGTGATTCTCGGCGGCTTGGTGGTCTTCGTGCTGGCGTCGGTCGGTTGCGCGCTGTCCACCGATCTCGTCACCCTGCTGGTGTTCCGCGCGTTGCAGGGGCTGTCGGCCGGTGTCGGCCTGATCGTCGGCCGTGCGGTGATCCGCGACGTCCTGCACGGGGATGACGCCCAGCGCCTGATGAGCCAGGTGTCGATGATCTTCGGCATCGCGCCCGCCATCGCGCCGATCATCGGCGGCTGGCTGCTCGGCTGGGGCCGGTGGCCGCTGATCTTCTGGTTCCTGGTCGCGTTCTCCCTGGTGCTGCTGGTGGTGTGCTGGTTCCGGCTGCCGGAGACGCACCCGCGGGAGGCACGCAGCTCGCTGCGGCCCTCGCGCCTGCTGGGCGACTACGCGGCGATCGCGCTCAATCCGCGGTTCCAGCGCGTGGCCGCGGCGGGCGCGTTCAATTTCTCCGCGCTGTTTCTGTACATCGCATCCACGCCGGTGTTCGTACTCGAAGTGCTGCGTCTGGACGAACGGCAGTTCGCCTGGTTCTTCGTGCCGATGATCGGCGGCATGATGCTCGGCGCCTGGTGTTCGGGTCGCGCCGCGGGGCGGATCAGCGGCACGCGGCTGGCCAACATCGGCTTCGCCTGCAGCGGCCTGGCGATGGCCGCCAACCTCCTCTACAACCTGGCCATCGACCAGCCCAGCGTGCCGTGGGCGGTCCTGCCGATGGCGCTGAACTCCTTCGGTATCGCGCTGGTGTTTCCCATCCTCACCCTGCGCGTGCTCGACATGTATCCGCGCCAGCGCGGGTCGGCGTCTTCACTGCAGGCCTTCACCGGGCTGGTGCTCAACGCCCTGGCCGCGGGTGTGCTGTCGCCGCTCGTCAGCCATCACCCGATGCGTCTGGCGATGGCATCGGCCGGTTTCATGCTGGTCGGCTGGATGTTCTGGCGCTGGGAGTGCGCGCGCGGTGGCCCGACGCCGTCACCCGTGCCGCATCCCGCCCGGCTCGAGCCGACCGACCAGATGTAGGCCCGCGCGTGCGGGCCGGCCCGACGACCGGTCCGCGGGCAGTGACGCTCAGCGCGACGCGGTGGGCGTTGCGGTCTGCACTGCCGCCGGGGCCGTCCAGCCGCAGCTTCGGCCCTCGTTCTGGCGGCTCAGCCAGGTCTGCAGCGGCGCGAAGTACTCGAGCACCGGCGCGGCATCCATCTGCTCGCCGCCGGTGAGCTCCCGCAAGGTCTGCTGCCACGGCTGGCTGCTGCCCTTCTCCAGCATCGCCCAGAACCGCTCGCCCGCGGCCTTGTTGCCGTAGAAACTGCACTCGTACAACGGGCCGGTATGGCCGGAGGCGTCGCACAGGGCCTTGTAGAACTGGAACTGCAGCACGTGCGAGAGGAAGTAGCGCGTGTACGGCGTATTGCCCGGGACGTGGTACTTGGCGCCGGCATCGAAGAATTCCTCGCCGCGCGCGGTCGCCGGGGCGACGCCCTGGTACTGCGCCTTCAGCGACCACCATGCGGCGTTGTAGTTCTGCGGGGTGATCGAGCCGTCGAACACACCCCAGCGCCAGCGGTCGATCATCAGGCCGAAGGGCATGAACGCCACCTTGGCCAGCGCCATGCGCATCTGCGAATTGACCAGCGACTCCTGCGTCTGCGTCTGCTCGCCGACCAGACCGATCGACTGCAGGTACTGCGGGGTCATCGCCAGCACGATGGTGTCGCCGATCGCCTCGTGGAAGCCGTCGTGCGCGCCGTTCTGGAACAACGGCGGACGGCCGTTGTAGGCCAGGTAGTAATAAACGTGGCCGAGCTCGTGGTAGATCGTGGTGAAGTCTTCCTCGTTCGCCCTGGTGCACATCTTGGTGCGCACGTCGGGCTGGCCGTCGATGGAGACACTCATGTCCCATGCGCTTGCGTGGCAGACCACGTTGCGGTCGCGCGGCTTGATGAACTGGCTCTTCTGCCAATAGCTTGGAGGCAGTGCGGGCATGCCGAGGGAGACGTAGAAGTCCTGGGCGCGCTCGTTCATGCGCTTGGCGTTGTCGAGTTGCGCCGCCTGCGCGACGTCGGCGCGGCGATCGGAATCGATCAGCGCGTTCTCCCTCACCATCCGCTCGTTGAGCGCGGCCTGGTAGTTCTTCTCCAGAGCCCCGGTGATGTCGAGATCGCCGGCGTTGGGATAGGGCTGCAACACGTCCCAGAGGTTGCCCCAGTCCTGCTGCCACATGTTGCCCATGAGATGGGCGGGCAGCAGGCCGCCATCGACCGTGCCACGGCCGGGGTAGCGCGCCTCCATGCGTGCACGGGTGTAGCAGTGCAGCTGTTCGTACAGCGGCTTGACCTGGCCCCACAGGCGATCGGTTTCCGCGGCGAGCTCGGCCGCAGGCATGTCGTAGCCCGATCGCCAGGCTTCGCCCGCATCGGCGAAACCGAGGTCGCGTGCGCCCTCGTTGACCAGTTCGACGAAGCGCGTGTAGTCGGTCCGCATCGGCTGGGCGATCGTGTGCCAGCCCTGCCAGGCGTCGAGTTGCGCGTCGTAGTCGCGACTCGTGCGCAGGACGTCCTCGAGCGCGCCCAGCTGGCGGCAGCGGCGCGTGTCGCCTTCGCCGGTGCAGTACTGGCCCGCGCCGTAGGTGCCTTCCATCTTCGAGGCGATGCGGGTGAGTTCGGCAAGATGTTCGGGATTGCGTGGCGGCGGCATCGATGCGCCGAGCTTGAGCAGGTTGATCGCGCGCGCGGTCTCGGCCGACATCTGCTGGCCCTCGAAGCGGCGGGCCTGCTCGATCCAGCTGTTGAGCTGGGCGAGGTAGCGCTCGTTGTACTTGGCCGCGAGCAGCTGGCTGTCGTCCGTGATGTAGGTCGACGAGAGCCACTGCGCGGCGCTGACCTCGGGCTGCATCGCGCGCAGCTCGGCATTGACCCGTGCGATGAACTGGTCGGCGGTCTCGCCGGCCGGGGTCGCTGCGCCCGGCGCCGACGCACCCTCCGGAGACGGAGCGCGGTTGCAGCCTGCGAGCGTGAGGCCCGCGGCGACGGCGATGGCGAGCAGGGCGGCGCGAGGCTTGTTCACAGCTGAGGTCCGGTGGCTCGGGAACCGGGAGGCTAGTGCGGGCGATGCGGGCCCGCAAGTGGGCGGGGGCGAGGACGACGGCACGGGCCGGCGCCGGCCCGGCGGGTTCACGACGAGACCTCGCCGGGCGCGTAGAAGCGGAACCCGGTGATGCCCTCTCGCTCGGGTGCCTGCTTGAGTTCTGCGCTCGCCACCAGCGACGGCAGGGAGTCGTCCAGGCGGAACAGGTGGCCGTGGGTGCGGGTGGACAAGGGCACGAAGGCGAATCGATGAACTGCACGTCCCCGTCGTCATCGCACGACAGCGTGCAGCGTGGCCGATCGAGGCAGGCGAAGCGGCGGGTCACTTGGCGATCCACCACGGCCCCTCGACCGGACCGGTGCGCCCGCCCACGAGGCGCGCGCGCATCGTCCACCGCGTCGCCGGCGATCGCGTCGAAGACCGCCCCGGCACCCGTGCCTCCACCAGCAGCCCGCGGCAGCCGAAGGCGGGCACGTTGGCGGTCGGGAGCTCCCGGGCTGCATGTCCAGCGGCACCTCGATGGACGCACACGGGATCGCGACCGGCGGACCGGTGTCAAAGCGCGGAGCGGAGGACGCGAGCTGCGCCGGTGTCGCATCGATGGACACCTCCTGCTCGTCGCTCCGTTCGCTGGGCATCACCCAGTACACGCGGCGCACCGATGCGGGATGGCCGAGGGGTCCGGCCCGTGGCTCCGCACATGGACCCGCCCGCCTGCGTTGCATCCGGCAGTCCCGCCGGCAAGTGACCAAGGGAGGCTGCCTGCTTCAGCGACCGGACTCTGGCGGGGCGGCCTTTACGCGGACGTGGCCGCCGCGCTGCACGCGTCGTCGCCGCTGAGCGTCGCGTCCGGCAGCCGCGCCGCGCCGCACGCGGTCAGCAGGCCCCGGCCGTGCAGCCAGGCGCGCACCTCGTCCGCGTCCCGTTCGAACCACGCGCGCGCACTGCCGAGGCGGAAGGTGTAGCCCCAGGCATCCATGTCGGACATCAGCCGATCGCGACCCACCCCGGGGAGGGCGTCGGCGAGCACGATCTGCAGATAACAGGTGGCGTCTTCTTCCTCGATCGAATCGGTGGCATCGGTGTGGACCGCGCCGCGCCGCGCCGGGGGCAGCACGATCAGGTGCCCGGCCTCGTGCAGCAGCGAATGCACCGGCGTGTCGCGGCGGGCATACACGTCGCAGCCGATGATGCCGGCTTCGTTCTCGCCCCAGTAGCTACCGGGGATGTCGGCGCCGTCGTCGACGCGGTGCAGCCGCAGCCCGAAACGGGCCAGAAGAGCACCCGGCGCGTCGAAGCCGATGTCGTCGAGGCGCAGCACCGCGGCGATCTGCGCCGGGGCGTCATCTGCAACCACGGCTCAGACCGCCGCGGTGCGCTCGTCGGGCAGCGCGACCGAGATGTCCAGCACGTCGTGGTCGCCGTCCTTGACCAGATCCACCTTGACCGCCTCGACGTCGATGCTGACGTACTTGCGGATCACCTCGAGCAACTCGCGCTGCAGCAACGGCAGATAGTCCGGCGCGCCGCGATTGGTGCGCTCCTGGGCCACGATGATGCGCAGCCGGTCCTTGGCGATCGAGGCGGTGTTCTTTTTCGGCTTGAGGAAATCGAACATGCCCATGTCAGCCTCCGAACAGCTTGCTGAAGAAGCCCTTCTTCTCGTTGGTGGTGAAGCGCATCGGACGCTCCTGGCCGAGCAGGCGGGCCACCGCGTCGTCGTAGGCCTGGCCGGCGCTCGATTCGGCCGACAGGATCACCGGCTCGCCCTTGTTGGACGCGTTGAGCACGTCGCCGGACTCGGGAATCACGCCCAGTGTCTTCAGGCCGAGCACTTCCTCCACGTCGGCGATCGACAGCATCTCGCCGGTCTCCACCCGCGCCGGGCTGTAGCGGGTGAGCAGCAGGTATTCCTGCACGCGCTCGCCGTTTTCGGCGCGGCGGGTCTTGGACTGCAGCAGGCCGATGATGCGGTCTGAATCGCGCACCGACGACACTTCCGGATTCACCACCACGATCGCGCGGTCGGCGAAGTACATCGCCAGGAACGCGCCCTTTTCGATGCCGGCAGGCGAGTCGCAGATGATGTATTCGAAGCCGTCGTCGGCCAGCTCCTTGAGCACGCGTTCGACGCCGTCGCGGGTGAGTGCGTCCTTGTCGCGGGTCTGCGATGCGGCCAGCACGTAGAGGTTGTCAAAACGCTTGTCCTTGATCAGGGCCTGCTTCAGCGAGGCCTCGCCCTGGACCACGTTGACCAGGTCGTACACCACACGGCGCTCGCAGCCCATGATCAGGTCGAGGTTGCGCAGGCCCACGTCGAAATCGACGACCGCGGTGCGCTTGCCCATGCGGGCCAGTCCGCTGGCGATGCTGGCACTGCTGGTGGTCTTGCCGACGCCGCCCTTGCCAGAGGTGACTACGATGATCTCAGCCAAAACACGTCTCCTGGTATGTCGCCGTCACTCGAGTGCGGCGATCTTCAATTCGTCATGCTCCAGCCAGACCTGGACGGCCTTGCCATGGAGCTCGCGGGGGATGTCGTCGAGCACCTTGTAGTGGCCCGCCACGGCCACCAGTTCGGCATGGAAACTGCGGCAGAAGATGCGCGCATCGGCATTGCCCTTGGCTCCGGCCAGCGCGCGGCCGCGCAGCGGGCCGTAGATGTGGATCGAACCGTCGGCGATGACCTCCGCGCCCGCACCGACCTGTGACAGCACGGTCAGGTCGCGGCTCTGCGCATAGAGCTGCTGGCCCGAGCGAACGGCGGTGGTCTGGATCAGGCCGGGTTCGCTCGAGGCGGGCGCGGCCTTCGCGGGCGCCGGTGCGGGCTCGGACACCGGCGCCGTACGCGGCGGAGCCGGCGCGACGCCCGCCTCGGCGCTCTCGTACTGGGCCCGGAACTTCGACAGCACGGGCAGGCCGAGTGCCTCGGCGAGCGCGGCGTTCTCGTTGCTGCCCCAGGCCAGCGCGACCGGCATCGCACCCGCATCGCGCAGCACGTCGATCAGGGCCTGGGCCGTGGACGCGTCGGGCGATACCGGCAGGCCGCCGAAGTCGAGGATCACCGCCGCACGTTCGAACAGCTTCGGTGCGCGGGCGACCCGGTCGCGCATCTCGGCGCCCAGGCGTTCGACATCCAGTGTGCGGATGCGCAGGTTGGCGATGCCCACCTGGCCGATCTTCAGTTCGCCGGCCTGCTCGAACTGGGCGGCGGGAGCCGCGCGCCCGGCCATCAGGCGCGCGCTCCGGCGGTCCGGCGTGCCACGCGCGGCCTGCCCAGCCACGGCGCGTCGGGAAGACGGCCGCCGTAGGTCTCGCGCACCCAGGCGTAGCTGCACATGTCCTTGACCAGCATCGAGGCACGGATCCCGCTGCCCGGCATCACGTGCTGGCCGACCTCGCGGAAGCCGAAGCTGCCGTGGAACAGGCGGACCGGATCATTGTCGTGCTCGAGGAAGACCTCGCAGGTCAGCAGCGGATAACGCACCTCGGCATAACTCTGCACGTCGGCGTAGAACGCGCGGCCGACACCGCCGCCGCGCCGCCGGCTGGCGACGACGATGCGGTCGATGTAGAAGAAATCCGCATGCTGCGCGCTGAACCATGCGTAGTTGCTGCTGTCGTGCTCGGTGCCCGAGCCGAAGCCGATCAGGAAGCCGGCCATCGCGCCTTCGCGCTCGGCGATGCGGAAATACTCCGCGGTGTCGTACAGGCGGCGCAGGCGGGCTCCGTCCAGCGGCAGGATCGACGGCCCGGCGGCATTGTTGAGTTCGAGGATGGAATCCAGCTCGTGCTCGCGCACGTCGCGGACGACGATCGACATTCCAGACTCCATGAAGCGGACTTGGGACGCGGGCCGGGCCGGAGAGGCCGGGTGCGTCGCAGCGGGGGATTATTGCATGGCATCCGGGGCGGGCGGCGTGGCATGACTTCAGGCCCTCGGCGTCATGGGCGTCGCGCGCCTACCATGCGGCCATGATCCGGCATCTGAACCACAACCGCCTGCTGCGCATCGCCGGCCTCTTCACCTGGGCGGTGATCGGCTTGCCCCTGCTGATGGTGACGATGGCGCCGGCCGAACAGCTGGGGGAGGGCGGCCAGCGCGCCGTTCTCGACAGCTGGCCCACGTGGACGGCCTGGGCGCTGTTCGGACTCAGCTACGGCTGGTTGACCCGCGGCCTGGGCGAGCGCCGAATCGGACGGTTCGACCAATTGCTCGTATTGCTGTTGGCAGGCAGTGCGATCGGGATCAGCTACTACAGCCAGACCGGCCTCGGCAGCATTCTGTTGATGGTGGTCGCCTGCGTGCTGCCCTGGCTGCTGCCGGTGTGGATGGGGGTGGCGCTGCTGGTGGCCTGCGAGTTCGTGATCGTGCCGGTGTACGTGCGCGGTCTGGATTTCACGGTCGCCGAGGCGGTGCTGCAGGCCGCTCTGTACGTGGGGTTCACCGGGTTCGTCTTCGTCACCGGCCTGGTGGCGCGCCAGCAGGCCCAGGCCCGGGAGGATCAGCGCCGGCTCAACGCGGAGTTGCGCGCCACCCGCGCCCTGCTCGCCGAGAGCGTGCGCGCCAACGAGCGCGTCCGCATCTCGCGTGAGCTGCACGACCTGCTGGGCCACCATCTCACCGCGCTGAGCCTCAATCTGGAGATCGCGAGCCACCTCACGTCCGGCCAGGCACAGGAGCATGTGGGCCAGGCCCAGACCCTGGCCAAGCTGCTGCTCAGCGACGTGCGCGAAGCCGTGAGCCAGCTGCGCGACGACGACGCCATCGACATGCGCGCCACCCTGCTGCCGCTCGCCGAACACGTGCCAAGCCTGCGCGTGGACATGGACATGCCGGTGCATTTCATGGTCGACGATCCCGAGCGTGCGCACGTGCTGCTGCGTTGCACCCAGGAGATCATCACCAATGCCGTGCGCCACTCGGGCGCGGCACTGCTGCGGCTGCGCTATACCCGAGACGCGCATGCGATCCATCTCGATGCCCGCGACGACGGCCGCGGCGCCGACACCGCGCGCGCCGGCAACGGCCTCAACGGGATCCGCGAACGCCTGGCCGCCTATGGCGGCGCGCTGCAGGTGGAAACCGCTCCGGATCACGGTTTCGTCCTGCGCCTCGAATTGCCGCTGGCGGAGGACGGGCGCGTGCGCGATGCTGCGCCCGGGATCGCGGCTGGGGGCATGACCGCGGACCCGACGCCATGAACCCGCCCGACCCCGTGGGAGCCACCATGATCCGAGTCTGCCTGGTCGACGACCAGACCCTTGTCCGCCAGGGCATCCGCTCGCTGCTGGCACTCGACGGGGGTATCGAAGTCGTGGGCGAGGCGTCCGACGGCCGCCAGGCGGTCGATCTGATCCCCGGACTGAAGCCCGACGTGGTGCTGATGGACATGCGCATGCCGGCGATGTCCGGGCTGGAGGCGCTGCAGGCACTGGCCAGCGCCGGCGCACTGCCGCCCACGATCATCCTGACCACCTTCGACGACGACCAGCTGGTCCTGGCCGGGCTCAAGGCGGGAGCCAAGGGCTATCTGCTCAAGGACGTGTCGCTGGACCAGCTGGTCGGCGCGATCCGCACCGTGGCTGGCGGCGGTTCGCTGGTGCAGCCGGCGGTCACGCAGCGGTTGCTGACCGGGCTGGAACAGATGCGCAACGAGTTCGTCAGCCTCGAGCGGCCGGACCCGTTGACCGACCGCGAGACCGAGATCCTGCGACTGATGGCGGGCGGATTCTCCAACAAGGAGATCGCCAACTCGCTCGGCGTGGCCGAAGGCACGATCAAGAATCACGTGTCGAACATCCTGTCCAAGCTCGGCGTACGCGACCGCACCCGGGCCGTCCTCAAGGCCTTCGAGCTGCAACTGGTCTGACCGCAGGATGCCCGGCCCGCCGCAG
>NZ_JACCJZ010000013.1 GCF_013425765.1 Luteimonas deserti | reverse complement strand
GCAGACGTTGTTGGTCGCTCGTGCGCGTGACCGGACGATGACGGCATCGTGCAATGGCCCATCGCTGCATGTTCCGGCGTGCAGGCCGGAGCGGCGGGCGTCGATTGAGGCTCGTGGAGGTGCTCGGGCGATGCCGGCATCGTGCAATGGCCCATCGCCGCATGTTCCGGCGTGCAGGCCGGCGATGCTGGCGGAGACGGATGCCCGTGCGCGTGACCGGATGATTCCAGCATCGAGCAATGGCCCATGGCCGCGTGTTCCGCTGTGCAGGCCGGAGCGGCAGACGCCCGGTGCGCATCCGCTGCCTGCGCCATCGAGATCGACACAAGAACGAGGAGTGCGAATGTGATGGTCTTCATGCCTCGACCCTCACTTCGCGCATCATGCCCGCTTCCATGTGGTACAGCAGATGGCAGTGAAAGGCCCAACGGCCCAGCGCGTCGGCGCGTACCCGGAAGCTGCGTTTGCTGCCCGGCGGCATGTCCACCGTGTGCTTGCGCACCATGACGTTGCCGTCGGCATCCTCCACGTCGCTCCACATGCCATGCAGATGGATGGGGTGCGCCATCATCGTGTCGTTGACCAGCACGATGCGCATGCGCTCGCCGTAGTTGAGCCGCAGCGGTTCGGCGCCCGCGAACGGGATGCCGTCGAACGACCACGCGAATTTCTCCATGTGCCCGGTGAGGTGGAGTTCGACATCGCGGCCGGGATCCCGGCCGTCCTCGTCCTCGGCCACGCTGTGCAGGTCGGCGTACGTCAGCACGCGACGGCCATTATCGCGCAGGCCGATACCGGGGTCGTCCAGCCGGTGCGTCGGCGTCATCGTCTGCATGTCCACCAGCGGGTTGCGCGACTCGCTGGCCGGATGTGCCTGCATGCCCGGGCCATGCGCTCCGTGCGCGCCGTGTCCTGCATGTTCCGCATGCGCATCGTGCCCGGCAGGCGCGCCATGCGCGGTATGGGTGCCATGGCCACCGTGCCCCATGTCGGCCATCGTGAGCAGCGGGCGCGGGTCGTTTGCCGGCACCGGCGCCGCGAGCCCGGCGCGTACGGCCAGCGTGCCGCGGGCATGGCCGGTGCGGCCCATGTCCTGCGCATAGATGGTGTAGGCGTCCTGCCCCGAGGGCTCGACAATGACGTCGAAGGTCTCGGCCACCGCAATGCGGAACTCGTCCACGCTCACCGGATGCACCGGCAGGCCGTCGGCCGCGACCACCGTCATCTTCAGCCCCGGAATGCGCACGTCGAAGTAGCTCATGGCCGAGCCGTTGATGAAGCGCAGCAGGACTTTCTCGCCGCTGCGGAACAACCCGGTCCAGTTCCCCGCGGGTGTGGTGCCGTTGACCAGGTAGGTGTAGGTATGGGCGTTGACGTCCGACAGATCGGTCGGCGTCATCCGCATCTGGCCCCAGGCCCTGCGGTCGGCCACGGTAGCGCGCAGGCCGTCGCGGCGCACATCGCGCACGAAGTCACCCACGGTCGGCTTGTAGTAGTTGTCGTACTCGGCGTACTGCTTGAGCCGGCGGAACAGGCGGCCGGGGTCCAGATCGGTCCAGTCCGACAGCAGCACCACGTGCTCGCGGTCCCAGCTGTAGGGCAAGGGCTCGATCGGATCGACGATCAGCGCGCCGTAGAGGCCCGCCTGCTCCTGGAACAGCGAATGGCTGTGGTACCAGTACGTGCCGGACTGGTTCAGCGTGAAGCGGTACTGGTAGGTCTCGCCCGGGTGGATACCGTTGAAGCTCAGCCCGGGCACGCCGTCCATATTCGCGGGCAGGATGATGCCGTGCCAGTGCAGCGAGGTCATCGCGTCGGGCAACCGGTTGGCCACGCGCAGCGTCACTGTATCGCCCTGCCGCCAACGCAGGATCGGCGCGGGCAGACTGCCGTTGACGGTCATCGCGGGCCGCACACGGCCGGTGAAGTTAACCGGCGCGGCGCCGATGGACAGATCGAATTCGGTACCGCGCAGCACCTGTGGCCCCAGACGCGCGTCGTTGTCGGCCGCAATCGCGGGCAGGCGCAGGCCCGCCGTACCGAGAGCCAGCCCGCCGAAGGCCAGCCCCTGGACGAAACGGCGGCGCGACTGAAGCGCGCCACACGTCCGCTCGAAGGAATCGTGATTCATATGCACTCCTGACGCTGCGCAGGCGCAGCGATCCTGATGGTGTTCGAGGCACGGCGCGGACACGCTCCAGCGGAGGCCTCGAGAGAGCTGCTTGCGCAGCACGAACCGTCAGGCGGAAATCGGAGGCCGTAGCAGGGGATGGCGCGGCGACAGGGCCTGCACTGCAGGCCCGGCAGCCGGCACGCTCGAGCCGGAGGGCAGCATCGGCAGCGATGCCGCCACAACGATCAAGGCCTGGAAGTGCTGCATGCACAGTTCAAGACACAGGCTGCGGCAATCCTCATCCCCCGCCTCCGTCGGATGCGGGGGATGCCCCGCTGCCGCGCCTGTCGGCGCCGCACGCGTGCCATGCGGACAATCCGTATCGACCGCCGCCTGCAACGCCAGCGCCCCCGCCGCGGCCCGAGCATCCATCCCCGCCAGATGCGCAGACGCTACGGCGGACGCCATGCCGTTGAACAGCAGCGTCACGCAAAGAAGCGCATGGAGAACGAAGGATCTCACGCGGGGCGACTGGGTCGGGCGTGCAGGAGTGGTGGATATTAATCGATCCTACCCGGATACCGCCGACCGGGCGTTGCCGCGTTCATGTCCGCGGCCGGCGAGACTCAGCCTCAGCCCACTTGAACGACAGGCGGCGCGTGGTGCAGGCACAGCGGCGGCGGCGCCCGGGCAGCCAGGGCGCGGCCCTGCACAGTCGCTTCCACGCAGACCGTGATGCCGCCGCCCCGACCTATCTGACCCGGTCGCAGCCGTGCTGGGCCATCGAGGCCTCGATCGGCGCGTGGCTGGCGAGCGACGCTGCTGCGGCCCGGCGCAGTTCGCTGCAGATCGTGTTTCGCGTCATGCCCTGGAGCGTGGCACCCAGCGAGCGGTCACGGATGTCGACCTGGATGACCGGCGCGATGTCATCGCGACGGCGGATCGGCCGACCGGCTGGCGTGCCGAAGGCCAGCGGCGCGGTCGGAAGGCTCAGATCGAGCCGGGGGGCAGGTTCGGGCGCTGACGCCTCCGGCAGGTCGTCGCGCTCCACATCAGCCCCGGCCGGCCCGCGCTGTCGCGCACGCGCGGACGCCGTCACCGCAACACGTTGCGCATCGGGCGCGGGCACTGCTGCGGGCGTCGTGTCGTCCCGGGGCACGGGGCGCGGCGCGCGCTCGAGCCAGACCACCTGCATCGCCGCGTCCTGCGGATGCTCCGACAGCGCGGTGTCGGGCGACAGCGTCACCAGCCACCACGCCGTCCCACCCACCAGGCATGCAGCTGTCGCTGCGGACACGGCGCGATCGAGAAGGTCCCGCGCCCGGGGCTGTCTGGTCAAATCAGTGCCCTCACCCGTTGCATCCTTGCAGTGACCCTCCGACCGCCATCGCGCGGCGAAGTTCCCGACAACACGCAACGACAGGTGGCAAGCCGGGCCTTGCCTGTTCGCTTGCGCACTATCATGTCGGATGGCCGACGACATCGCTTCCATGCTGCGCGAACGCCTCGGCCTCGCGCCGCCAGTGGCCGTCGCGTTCGAACGCGGCGACGTCGCCGGGTTCGCCGGTTACACCCGGCAGCGCATCGAGTACCGCGGCCTCGAAGGCGACCCCATTCCGGCCTTCCTGTTCACGCCTGCGGCGCAGCCCGCCCGGGGCGGCGTGGTGGTCTTCCATCAGCACAACGGCGAGTTCCACTTCGGCAAGAGCGAAGTCGCAGGCATCGTGGGCAGCCCGTTCCAGGCCTTCGGCCCGGCGCTCGCGCGTCGCGGGCTCGCCGTGCTGGCGCCCGACGCCCTCACCTTCGAGGATCGCCGCGGCCAGGTGCACGGCGTGGAGCCGCACGATTACGACTGGCTGCAGCACTACAGCGCCATGAGCTACCGCCTGCTCGACGGCGACACCCTGATGCGCAAAGGCCTCGACGACGCCCAGCGCGCGCTGGGCGTGCTGCTCGACGCAGCCGAACTCGACCCGCGCCGCGTCGGTATCGCGGGACATTCGTACGGCGGCTACACCGCGCTCTACCACGCCGCGGTCGACCCGCGCTGCCACTTCGTCTGCATCAGCGGCGCGGTCTGCAGCTTCGCCACCCGGCGCCGCGAAGAGACCGGCATCACCCTGTTCGAAGCGGTGCCCGGCCTCGCGCAGATGATCGACACGCAGGACGTCCTGTCGGCGATCGGGCCGCGCCCGACACTGGTGGTCTCGGGCACCGGGGACAAATACTCGCGCGACGCGGATCAGGTCGTGGCCAAGGTCAGCGGGGACTTCATCACCGAGCTCCGCGTCGAGCGTGGGCATGCACTGGATCAAGAACGACTCGAGGCGATCGTCGAATGGCTCGTGGGGCAGGCAGCCGGCATCTGAGACGGGCGTTCGAGGCCCACGCGTCGTCTGTCGCGGCCGGCTGCCATTCAGTGCACAGCACGCTGCAGCGCAGCGCCCGGGGCCGCGCGACGAAGGGCGCCGCGCCGCCGCCAGCGTCCCCGGCCGGCGCGGTCATCGTCGTCTTCACATGAAATCGGACGCCTCGTAAAGCGGACGGATCTCGACCTCGCTCGGACCCGGCATCGGATTCGGGCAACGTTTCACCCAGGCGACCGCTTCGTCCATGTCCTTGACCTCCCACAGCCAGAAGCCGGCGATCAGCTCCTTCGTCCCGGCGAACGGCCCGTCGACGACCGTGCGGTCCGCGCCCGAAAACAGGACGCGCTTGCCGTGCGAGGTGGGCTTCAACCCGTCGCCGTCCTTGAGGACGCCGGCCTCGATCAGCGCCTCGTTGAACTTGCCCATTGCCTCAATCAACTCGGGTGTGGGGAGAGTCCCTGCCTCGCTGTCTTCGGTCGCCTTCACCAACACCATCACGCGCATTATCGTCTCCTCGTGGCGGCGAATTGGTGCCGCCTTGTACGGGTACGACGATCAACGCGGGGCCGGATCGACATCCGGCTCACTTCTGCGATGCCGGGCTCGATGGCTGCGTCGCTGAACCCGGAACCGCCGACTCCGCGCGGCGATCTCGCGTCGGTCAGTCCAGGCCATACCAGCCCCCGTCACGCGTGCTCCAGTGAAGCACTGCGTAGGCCATTACCAGGCCGGTGACCAGACCGCCTGCGAACCCAGACGCGGCGTCATGGAACGAATAATTGCCGTCTGACACCCCGGCCGACGTGCCGATGCCCACCAGGGCGCACCAGAACACCAACGACTTCTGCCCGGCCGTCCGGAGCTTCTTCTTCGTTTGCAGTTTTCTTTCGTCAAGTTGGCGGATCGCAGCCCCCAGGTCACTGGGCGTGAACACGAATCCAAGCCAGGACCCCGGATGCAGCGAAATCCAGTACCAGACGAAAAAGAAGACTGCGCAAAACAGGAACTCGAACATAGCGTGCTTCTCGCAGGCGCCCCGATGGCTACCCGGTTACGGAAAGACAGGTAAGCCAACCTGGCACCTTCGCGCAGCAATCTCGAGGCCTAGTCCACCCCGTCACAATGCGCGTAGGTCAAATCCAGCCAGCCCGACGGCGCGCATCGTCCGGTCACGACTTTCGTGATTCGGCTGGTCCGTTCCGCATGATCTTCCGGATAGATGAGCGGGTGGAACCGATTCGGCGCGATGAGCATTGCGATCAGACCGAAGAACTTGTCGTCCGTCAGGGCGTGCGCATCTTCTCCGTAGTAGGCGCCGGCTGCAGCCTCGATGCCGACGACGGCCCGGCCGTCTATCGCGCCCCAGTACGCGTTGTTGAGGAACAGGTTGAACTGCTGCTGCTTGCTCGCATGAGAATGCAGCACGAGCGCCATCACATCGCGACCGAGATCGACCTTCTTGCAGCAGCTGAACACTTCTCGATACGCCGACTGCAGGACGCCTTTCCACCCGTCCAGGTCGTGGCCGTGCAGAAACAGATCACGCGCGACCACGGACGTCATCGTGGTCAAGCCCTGCCCGTCCGACATGTCGAGGCCGCGGTGCGAATAGAACGCAGGGTCCTCGATTGCAAGGAGTGCAGCCAGACGCCCGGAATCGAGTTCGATCCGGCGGTCGGTACCTGGCGTTGCCTGCAGCAACTCCCGGGCCACAGAATTCGCCCACAGCGCAACGATGACGAGATAGGACACCAGAGCCAGCGCGATGGCGGCCAGCCCTCTTCTCAACCGTCTCCCGCACACAGCGCGTTCCCTCGTGCTCAAGCGTGGGCGCCCTCCAATCTCTACCGCGAGCGGCATCCAGTGACGCTGCCACCATCAGTGGCAGCCGAGCGCACGGCGCCACGTGTCAACGCTGCGCCTCGATCCCCATTGGGATGCCCGACAGCTGCTCCAGAGGCAACGGCCACAGGCCGACGGGTTCCAGCTCGCGATAAACCGCGGTCGGCTCGCGCCCGAGATCGCGCACCTGGTGCGCCGCCCATACCTGCCCCGCACGCGATGCCGAGGCACAGTGCAGCAGCACCAGCGCGTCGTCCTTGCCCAGCAGGTCACGCAGCGCATCCACCGGCGCCTGCCGCATCGGAAACGCATCGCCGCCGAGCGGCACCTGCGTGTAGCTGATACCGAGCTCGGCCAGCAGCGCGGCCTCGTCCAGGCCGGCTGCGCTCACCCGCTCCATTTCCGCCGGCGTACGCACGTTGAGCACATGCCGCACGCCCATGGCGTGCCAACGCCTGAAATCGTCCGCGTTGGGCTGCGCCGCCAGGATCACACGATCCTGCTGCAGCGCTTCGGCGGCGACGGAGGGAAGCGACGGCGGCGCTTGCGCCATGAGGTCGCGCGCCGGTAGCGCGGCGCAGACGCAGATCAGCAGACAAGTCGCAAGCAGATGTCGCATGGTCGATCCTCCGGGTTGAGGCGCACCGCGACTGCGGATTCAGGCGCGCGCGGGGTTGGCGCATCATGACCCGCTGCGGCGCCCGCCGCCAACTCGTTGCCAGGCGACCCGGACTGCTCCACGGCGCATTCGACCGGTATTGGGCGCGCTCCTCAGCGCTGCCCCTGTGCGCCGTTAAGTGAACCTGGCACCGTTATCTTGCGGGCGTGGGAAGCCCCCCGCTTCGCTGTCCCTCGTGGCCTTCACCAACACCACCACACGCATCGTCGTCCCCTTCTGGCGGCGAATCGGTGCCGCCTTGTCCTGGTACGACGATCAACGCGGGGCCACATCCACATCCGGCTGCAATGTCCCAACGACGCGAGGAGTCGTTGGCTCGGGATGCGGCGTTAAAATCTTGAGCGCCTAGCTGGTCCAGCGCCTCCGCCCACGACGCAAACTTCCGAAACCGGCTGATCCCCCTTCGCGTCACAGTAGCTTTCGCAGGCCCTCGCATTGCCGCCCGAAGCAGACTGAAAGCTCTCACAAAACTCGATCGCGTCGAGCAGTTCCGCAGATGGAATGATTCCGCATTGACCTATCAGGTCACTCTTGTCCAAATAGTTGAATATCGAGTGCACCTTATTGCCTAGGACTAGAGCCACCTGCCCCTCTTCCGGCATCCGTGCAAACGCTTCGTCACGAACATAGTTCCGGTCACACTCAAGCTCGATGACGATGTGATCGGCGGAAATTATGTGCACGCGCGTCACGTCAGGATTGACGCCGCGCTTCGCGCTCGAATCAATACAGACCTTCTCAAGTCCTTGCGTTCCCGATAGATCAATCGAGCGCAGTTCCAAGGCATCAGCAGGATTCATGGCTTCGTCGCAAAGAGGTGCGAAGAAGGCTTCGACATGCACGGTCGAAATGGGATCCTCGCCCTCGAGAGCGGTGCTACTCACTGATCCTGAGCACGCCACCAGCAAGTGGCTCAACCCCACCAGCCAAATCGATCGTCTCATCCTGCCTCCTGCTCCAATAGTGAAGTTGGCACCTCTGCCACTCTCAACGAGCGCGCACCAAACCCGGAACTTCCGCATCCTGCAGTGCATTTGCGTTGAAGACAGTCAGACGGTCGCGGTGCCCGAGCACGACCACACGTGTGCCGACCGGGATCGGAATACCGCATGGAGATGCGGCTTCGACGCGCTGCGCTGCACTGCCACGCGGCACTTTCTCGACGTCTACCCGAATCCATCGGATGTTGTTCTGGTCATCCAGCCGCGTACCCGCCGCGACACCGTGGGCAACCCGTTCGGCCGCAGCAACACTTGGCGCCATCGCTGCGCCAGACGGCGCCACAATGCACGCATGTGCCGGACGCAGTGCACAGCACATGACGACGAACAGAACTGCGAAAACCGCACGTTCGACCTGCGTCTCGCTTCGGCAGCCCAGCATCAACATCGAGTTCTCCCGATCAGATCAGCACATCGCATATGGCGTCATTCCACTGCAGCTGGAAGCACTCTTATCGCTCAGACAGTGACCCTGAAACCGTTAGCCTGCCGCTGAGCCGAAACGCAAAGCGGCTTCGGTTTGAACGATTGAATAGGCTGCACTGCGCTGACCAAGATCCTGCACAAAACGAAGCAAGAAACCATCAGGGTCTTGAACGAGGAACTCGCGCTGGCCTTTTTCAGCATCTGTAGCTACGCGATACCACGAATCTTTGACGCTCCGAAATAGGATGACGTTGAGCGAAAGCAGTGCGGAAAGTACCTGCCCGACATCTGGAACCTCAATCTGGAAATTGATGCCTCGGCCGAACGGTTTGTCCAGGGGCTGCACATTCCAGCCCGCACAGTGCCGCTCCTCAAGCATGACCTGGGCGTGTCCAAGCTCAAGGTAAGCGAAAGGCGGAAATTCGCGGCGATGTCGAACACTGAAGCCGACTGCTTGATAAAAACGCAGCGACTCTTCGAGTGACGTGACCGTCAGTTCGGGAACTAGCGGATTCCAGTAAGTTACTTCTGCCATATTTCGCGCTAGTTAAAGCCTATCCGTGGAGCCTCAAGTCTACTGGACCTGGAGTCCTTACCGCTTCCACGCCCGCTCACGAAAATCGAGCTCGATAAGTGAACCTGGCACCGTTAGCTGGCAGTCGGTCGCCGCAGAGGCCTTGCATAAAGACCGGGTGATCCTGGCCGCGCAGCCGAATGCCGACGATTTCAGGCAATGGCATGCCGCAGGCGTGCGGCACGTGCTCAACGTGCGCACCCCGGCGGAGATGGAACGCGTGCGTGAGTCCGGGTTCGACCAGGCCGCCCTGCTCGCAGAACTTGGGATGAGCTATACCCAGGTCCCGCTCGGCGGAGATGCGTACCCGATGCGGCAGGAACCGGTGACCGCGCTCCGCGATCTGCTTGAACGGGACGACGCACTCGTGCTCGTGCACTGCGCGTCGACCACGCGCGCCGCGCAGGTCTGGGCGGCGCACCAGGTCCGCGACATCGGCCGCGCGCCGACCGAGGTCTACCGGGAACTCGAGCCGATCGGCTTGTGGCCGTTGCCGCTGGAAAAGCTCTCCGGCGTCCCGCTGGAAATCGAAGCCCGGCGCTGAACTGCTGTCGGGAAGAATGGACGCACAGGGGCGGATAAGCGCGGACGCGGTGCCCGCAGGCGTCGTTCTGATGCGGCAAGCGCGCCTGTAGCCGTCGGTCGCGGCAAGTGAAGCCGGAACGGACAGCCCAAGTCAGCACTAGATCAGTGAACTGGGACCGGTATCTCGGGGTAACAACGCTAAGTGAACCTGGAACGGTTAGCTCCGCAATTCAGCTTAGTCGCGCCAAAAGCGGCGCCGGCTTTAATCAATTCTTGGAAGCGTTCTGGTGTGACGTTCAACTTGTGGGCGGGTAGACATCCAGCTGCACGGAACTTTCAGGTGATGAATCGTTTCCTCGGTAAGTGAAGCTGGAACCGTTAGCCATGCACTTCGCGTGTTAATTCACCCACGTTATCGCAATCCCGCCTCTTCCAGCTTACGCAGAAGCATTGATGTAAGTGATAAGTGGTCAAGGCAGGTGTCTGGGTCATCTATGAGGCCGCTCTTATGGCCTCTCGGATTCCTGATTCCCGCCATTGTCCCAGCGAAAATGAACTTGAAGCCCTCTTGCTCACTCTGTTCAGAAGCAGTCATCCCTGGATTCAAGGGCAGCCTTGGAGAGATCCCACCGAACACGCGCATCATCAGACTCTTTCCGAAATCGGAATCTCCGGAAATTCGCTGAATCTCCTCGTCAAGATATTTCAGCGCCTCGAAGGTAGCCTGAGCGTAGTGGCCGTTGTCAAAAAGGCGCCTTACCTCTGCAGGTAGGTCAGGATGAATATTTCGCTCGTCAAATGGGTGCTCAGAAGTATTGCTAACGGGGCCAGCCTCCGTGAAGGCGTGCGCTATCCGAACAATGCGTTCAAACGAATTTAGGTTAAGAGCCATTGATCAGATTCTTCCTGATGCTTTGGAAGATGCGGTCGTAGGTCTCCTGGTCTCCAGATGCGGGAAGATTTACCTCAATACGAACTGTGAGACCAACTGACGATTGCTCCGGAACGGAGTTCTTCTGCACCGACCCCGTCCCCAGTGCTTGGTTCGTCGATAGCGGCTGTTTCGCCTTCGGAATCGCCGTCGCTGTAGATGCTCTCGGCTTCTTGGATGCGCTAGCCGCTTTGGGAGCTGGCATCTCTGCGTGACCAGAAAGTGCGGCGAGGGCCGAGAAAGTGCTTGCCTGGCGAGTTCCGACAACCTCGGTCGAGTGATCGGAAGTTCGGAAGAACTGGGTCAGCGAGCCTCGGTCGAGCTTCCAAGCAGCGTCGCCATGTAGCTCGAATAATTCCTCGTAGGCTTCACGGACAATCTTTTCAAACTCAGCTGAAAACGCGTCATCTTGGTGCTGGACAAAAGCTTTAGCTTTGCCGTCAACCTTCTTCCCCTCCTCGTCAACAACTCCTAAGAATCGAAGCACATTGATCACGTACGATTCATTCTTAGGGGCAACACCCAACTTCCGCAGAGTATCCGCGGTGACTTCTTTCGGGAAGCTCTTTCGCAAATGGCTCACGGCCTTTACCAACGGACCCGCAGAAGCCACATATGGATACTTGTTCGCCATTTACATTCCCCTGTCGTTGGACCTTTTTTGTGTCTAACGCTTGAATTAAGCCGTACCGCGAAGCGGAATCGGCACGGATGAATCGATAGCGGCCAGGCGGCGAAATCTCATGGCCATCCCCACGGCAAGTAGATGCGCTTGTTGGGGCCGATCTCTCTGACTTGACGCTGCCAATCAGCGTGCTGGGCCATGTAAGTGTGCGTAACCATTGCTCCCGAAACGACAGATCTGTTCGCGCCGAGAATGATGTCGTACAGAGATTTGACCTTGTCACCAGCCGGGCGATGACCAAGACCATAAAGGTCACTCGCGATGAGAGCCAAGGAGCTCAGGCTGCGGGGCTCCCGTATCGTCATGTGCGTCTCGTCGCCAATGTAGTCGATTGATCGAATGATTCGAAGAGCCTCTCTACGAAGCTCGGAGAACCTTGCGTACTTGGTCACGACAAGGCTAGAGTACAGCCCGCTCACGATGCCGATTGGCAGTGACAGTAGCAGGGCAAACAGGGAGTCTTTGGTCATGGGCGCTGACTGTAAGTAGATCTGAATAGCGCGATATGCACGGGACACGAAAGCACGACGCTCACGTTCGCCCGCCTGCAATTGGCAACAACATCAACATTTTGCACCCACAGGGCTCCCCAGCCCGGACTTTACGATCTGTGCTTATCGCACAAAGGGCGTGCCGCTGCATATAGAACAATTCGCGCCGATTCCGTGCGTATCAGACAATCCTCGGCTTTCCCAGACCGGTGACAATAGAGGCCTTCGCTCCTAGTTCGCGTCCGCAGCGTCTTGGTCCACCTTCCTCGCCAAGATCTCCCCAAACGCTCGCGCAAACACCTCCACCGGCTGCCCGCCCGAGATCAGATGCTGCTGGTCGATGATGATCGCCGGCACGCTGTTGATACCGCTGCGGATGAAGAATTGTTCCTCATTACACACTTCATCCGCATATTCGCCTGAGGCGAGGACTGCGGCGGCACGCTCGGCGTCCAGGCCCACGCCGGCGGCGACACGCACCAGCGTCGCCTGGTCGCTGACGTTCTCGCCATCCCCGTGATACGCCTGCAACAGCGCGCGCTTGAGCTCGAGTTGCCGGCCTGCGGTGCCGGCCCAGTGCAGCAGCCGGTGCGCGTCGAAGGTGTTCCAGGTGCGCTTGCGGTCGCCGAAGGTGAAACCGACTTCGGCACCGCGACCCTGGATGTTGGCGCGAGCCGCGCTGAGCTGTTCGGCCGACATGCCGTACTTGCGCTGCAGGTGCTCGGCGATGTCCTCGCCTTCCTGCGCCATCTGCGGGTTGAGTTCGAAGGGGCGTACGTGGAAGTCGACGTCGACGTTCGCCGGCAGGCGCGCGAGTGCCTGCTCGAGTGCGGCCAGGCCGATGGCGCACCAGGGGCAGACGATATCGGACACGAAATCGATGCGCAGCGGCACGCGGTCGGTGGCGGCGCTCATGCCTGCACCATCGGCAGCTTGAGGCCCTGTTCGCCGGCGCAGTCTTTTGCGATGTCGTAACCGGCATCGGCGTGACGCATGACGCCGGTGCCGGGGTCGTTCCACAGCACGCGGGCGATGCGCTTGTCGGCTTCTGCCGTGCCGTCGCAGACGATGACCACGCCCGAGTGCTGCGAGTAACCCATGCCGACGCCGCCGCCGTGATGCAGGCTCACCCAGGTGGCGCCGCCGGCGACGTTGAGCATGGCGTTGAGCAGCGGCCAGTCGCTGACGGCGTCAGAGCCGTCCTGCATGGCTTCGGTCTCGCGGTTCGGGGATGCGACGGAGCCGGAATCGAGATGGTCGCGGCCGATCACGATCGGTGCCTTGAGTTCACCATTGCGCACCATCTCGTTGAAGGCGAGGCCCAGCTTGTCGCGCAGGCCGAGGCCTACCCAGCAGATGCGCGCCGGCAGGCCCTGGAAGGCGATGCGCTCGCTGGCCATGTCGAGCCAGCGGTGCAGGTGCGGATCGTCCGGGATGAGTTCCTTGACCTTCGCGTCTGTCTTCGCGATGTCCTCGGGATCGCCGCTCAGTGCGACCCAGCGGAACGGGCCGATGCCGCGGCAGAACAGCGGGCGCACATAGGCCGGCACGAAGCCGGGGAAGTCGAAGGCGTTGGTGCAGCCTTCGTCCTTCGCCATCTGCCGGATGTTGTTGCCGTAGTCGACGGTCGGAATACCGGCGGCGTGGAAGGCGAGCATCGCTTCGACGTGCACGCGCATCGACTGCTTGGCGGCGTCACGCACCGTCTCCGGATTGGCGGTCTGCTCGGCGATCCACCGCTCCACGCTCCAGCCGATCGGCAGATAGCCGTGCACGGGATCGTGCGCGCTGGTCTGGTCGGTGACGCAATCCGGGCGCACGCCGCGCTTCACCAGTTCCGGCAGCACCTCGGCGGCGTTGCCCAGCAGCGCGATGGACTTCGCTTCACCGGCCTGCGTGTATTTGGCGATACGCGCGAGTGCGTCGTCGAGATCGGTGGCCTGCTCGTCGACGTAGCGCGTCTTGATGCGGAAATCGATGCGGCTCTGCTGGCATTCGATGGTCAGACTACACGCACCGGCGAGGCTCGCGGCCAGGGGCTGCGCGCCGCCCATGCCGCCGAGACCCGCGGTGAGAATCCACTTGCCGGTCAGATCGCCGCCGTAGTGCTGGCGGCCCATCTCGACGAAAGTCTCGTACGTGCCCTGCACGATGCCCTGGCTGCCGATGTAGATCCACGAGCCGGCGGTCATCTGGCCGTACATCATCAGGCCCTTGCGATCGAGTTCGTGGAAGTGCTCCCACGTGGCCCAGTGCGGCACGAGATTGGAATTGGCGATCAGCACGCGCGGCGCATCGGCATGCGTGCGGAACACGCCGACCGGCTTGCCGGACTGCACCAGAAGGGTCTCGTCGTCGCCCAGGGTCTTCAGCGATTCGACGATGGCGTCATAGCAGGCCCAGTCGCGCGCGGCGCGGCCGATACCGCCGTAGACGACGAGGTCTTCCGGACGCTCGGCCACCTCGGGGTCGAGATTGTTCATCAGCATGCGCAGCGGCGCTTCGGTGAGCCAGGAGCGGCAGCTGAGTTCGGTGCCGCGCGGCGCGCGGATCACGCGCGACGGGTCGTGGCGCGAAGGGGTGTCGGACATGGCGGCGCATTCCTGCAACGACGATGCGGCGATTATCGCACCGCGCCCGCGCGCGCCCTGCCGCGCTGCGGCGTGAGTGCCGGCACGCGCAGCGCCTATGCTCCCGCCATGACATCTCCCCGCGCTCCCTTGGCCGCTGCGATGCTGGCCAGTCTCGCCGCCTGTGCCTCCGCAGCCCCCGACACGACGCCCGTTGCCACCAGCGATGCGACGCCCGCGCGCGTGCTGGTGTTTACGCGCACCGCCGGCTTCCGCCACGATTCCATTCCGGCCACCGTGGACGCGCTGCAGGCACTGGGCCGCGGCACCGGCCTCGAGGTGGACGCCACCGAAGACCCCGCGCTGTTCGACGACGCCACGCTGTCGCGGTATGCCGCCGTCGTGTTCGCGCACACCACGCGCGAGGTGCTGGCGCGT
Organism: Luteimonas deserti; assembly: GCF_013425765.1. Taxonomy (GTDB): domain Bacteria; phylum Pseudomonadota; class Gammaproteobacteria; order Xanthomonadales; family Xanthomonadaceae; genus Luteimonas; species Luteimonas deserti. The sequence goes on along the minus strand of NZ_JACCJZ010000013.1, from coordinate 458,162 downwards.
CCGCAGCAGGCCGCGTTCGAACGCTACATGGCCGCCGGCGGTGGCTTCATGGGCGTGCATGCCGCGGCCGACAGTGGCTACACCTGGCCGTGGTACGGCGAGCTGGTCGGTGCGTGGTTCGCACGGCATCCCGAAGGGCTGCAGTCGGTGCGCGTGGTGTTCGAAGACGGCGCCGGGCCGGATGGGCTGGAAGAGTGGCGCGTCACTGACGAGATCTACGACTACCGGCGCAACCCGCGGCCGCACGTGCGCGTGACCGCGTCGATCGATCCGGCGTCGCACCCCGATGGCGGCATGGGCGACGACCACCCGATCGCCTGGTGCCACCGCAATGCCGGCGGTCGCGCCTGGTACACCGGGCTGGGCCACGATGCGGCGTTGTATGCGGATCCGGTGTTCCGCGCGCAGCTGCTGCGCGGGCTGCGCTACGTGAGCGGACAGTCCGACGCCTGCTGATGACGCGGCGCGCAGCCGCGCGCTAGACTCCGCGCCCCGCCGGACGCGGGGGTCCGCGGCGGTCGATTCAGGCCGCGGCGGCTTTCATCTCAAGGGGACAACATGATCAAGTGTGGACGCGTGGCGATGGTCGCCATCGCAGGTGTCCTGGCCGTGCCGTGCGCACAGGCCCAGAGTGGTTTCTTCGTCGGCGCACAGGCCGGCCGGGCGACGCTGTCGGACACCGGTTTCAGGGACGACTCCAGCAGCACGCAGTCGATCGGCGCGGGTTACCGCTGGCAGGCCGGCGCGTCGCCGGTGCTGGTCGGCGTGGAAGCGGGCTACGGCCGGCTGGGCGAGATCGGCGACACCTACGCCATCTCCGGCGTGTCGGAACGACGCGAGTTCGAGGCCGACTACGGCTATGTGGGTGCGAACGCACGCTTCCAGTTCGGCGCCGACAGCCGCTGGTTCGCGATCGCGCGCCTCGGCTACATGGGCTACGACCAGGAATTCCGCTACCGCTTCGAAGCGCCGGGCCTGAGCGAGGAAGGCCGCTTCAGCGACGATGGCGGCGGCGCGTACTTCGGCCTCGGCCTGGGCGTCGACGTGACCCGCAACTTCAACGTCAATGCGATGGTCAACGGCTACGCGTATTCGTCGATCTACCGCGACGGCAACCGCTACCGCTTCGACGACGACGTGAGCACCGCGCGCACGCTCACGCTGGGCGCCGAACTGCGGTTCTGATCCGCGACATGGGAAAAAAAAGGGAGTGCGCCTGCGGGCGCACTCCCTCGTGGTGCGGCACAACGACCGGGCTCAGAACATCGACGGGTCGAGCCGGCGCAGCGCATCGCGCACGTCGGTCGAACCAGTGCGCTCAATGTCCTCGCGGGTGTAGACGCGGCCACCGCCGCCGACGCATTCCTCTTCGGCGCGCTTGGAGCGTGCACTGCGGTTCGCGGTCACACGGGAGCCGGTCTCGCGGATGCAGAACCGGTCGGCCGGGCTGGCGCGCTGTCCACGTTCCCGCATCGTCTCTTCCTGTTCTTCCTGCTGCTGGGCCTGCGCCGCATTCGGCAGCACGCCCACGACGAGGCCGGCGCAGACTGCGGCGATCCACCATTTGCTGTTCATTGCGCACCTCCGCGGTGCTGACCATCGGGTGGCGCCACGATACGCCGCTGACAGCGCTCCATGGTCGTCATTGCCTGAACGTTCAGACCACGTTGTCGCGGACGCTTCGACGGTGAAACGTCATGAACGGCCGGTATCATGCGCCGCATGCCTGACGTGTCTCCTGCGCGCGTGATCGCGCTGCCGTTCCTGCTGTGGCTGTGCAGCTGCAGTTCGCTCCCCGCCCCCGATGCCGCCGCGGCCGCCAGCGAGCCGCCGACGGTGGTGCTGGTCTCGCTCGACGGGGTCCGGCCCGATGCCCTCGGCCGGGGCGACACGCCGACCCTCGATGCCCTCGCTGCGGACGGCGTGCAGGCATGGATGCGGCCGTCCTATCCATCGCTGACCTTTCCCAACCACTACACCCTGGTGACGGGCCTGCGCCCGGATCGCCACGGTCTGATCCACAACTCGATGTACGACGCCGAGCTGGGCGAGTTCCGCCTGTCGGACCGCGAGGCCGTGAGCAATGGCGACTGGTACGCCGACGGCGAGCCGGTGTGGGTGACCGCCGAACGCGCCGGCCTGCCCACCGCCACCCTGTCCTGGCCGGGCAGCGAAGCCGCCGTGCGCGGGCTGCGCCCCACACGCTGGCTGCCGTACGACGAAGGCCGCCCGATCGACACCCGCGTGGCGACGATGCTGGAGTGGCTCGACGAGCCGTCCGCCACGCGCCCGCGGCTGGCCACGCTGTATTTCGAGCATCCCGACAAGGCCGGGCACGACTACGGCCCCAACTCCCCGCAGTACCGCCAGGCCCTGCGCGATGTCGACGCCGCCCTGGGCCGGCTGATGGACGGTATCCGCAGCCGCGGGCTGCTCGACCGCGTCAACCTGCTGGTGCTTTCCGATCACGGGATGGCCGAGGTGCCCACGGGCCAGGTGATCGCGGTCGAATCGATGGCGTCCCGCGAGGAAGCACGCATCGTCTCCACCGGGCAGGTGATCGGCCTGGTGCCGAATCCCGGTTTCGAAGCCGCGGTCGCCGCGCGCCTGCTGGGCGCGCATGCGCAGTACGACTGCTGGCGCCGCGAGGCGATGCCGGCGCGCTGGCAGTTCGGTACGCATCCACGGGTACCGCCGATCGTGTGCCAGATGCACCCGGGCTGGGATGCGATCTCCGAAGCCGGCCTCGCCCGTCGCCCGCAACGCACCCGCGGCTCGCACGGTTACGATCCCGACCTGCCGGAGATGCGCGCGATGTTCGTCGCGCACGGCCCGGTGTTCCGCCGGGGGGTCACGCTGGACGGCTTCGACAACGTCGACGTCTATCCATTGCTGACCCGTCTGCTGGGTATCGAGGCCCAGCCCAACGACGGCGATCCGGCCACGCTGCTGCCGGCGCTGCGCGAGCGCGCACGCTAGGCCGACGCCGTCCGGCGTCGGCGACGCGACGGGAGGCACGCGCCCTGCCGAGCGAAGTCATCGGCGGACGCCTCGATTGATGCGTCCGTGCGCGCCGCGCGATCGATGTCGCCGAAGGCGCAGCGCGGCACGACATGGATGTCCGAAAGCGGCCAGTGACCGCACACGGCCGGTGCTAGCCTGCGCCCATGCCGTCGACCGCCCTGCCCGATGCCGCCACCTGCGAACAGGCCCGTCTCAGCCGCGATGCGCGCTTCGACGGCCTGTTCTTCACGGCGGTGCGCACGACCGGGATCTACTGCCGTCCGGTCTGTCCCGCGCCGGCACCGAAGGCGCGCAACGTGGACTACTACCCCAATGCCCCAGCCGCCGAGGCCGCCGGATTCCGACCCTGCCTGCGCTGTCGCCCGGAACTGTCGCCGACCGACGGACGCTGGCACCGCGGCGACGACATCGTGGCGCGCGCGCTGGCCCTGATCGACCGCGGCACGCTCGACGATGCACCGGTGGCGGCACTGGCCGAGCGCCTGCACCTGGGCGAGCGCCAGTTGCGGCGGCTGTTCGTCGAACGCCTGGGCGCGGCCCCGGTCGGTGTGCACGGGACGCGGCGCCTGCTGTTCGCCAAGCAATTGCTCAGCGAGACCGCATTGCCGATCACCGAGGTGGCACTGGCATCGGGCTTCCGCAGCGTGCGCCGGTTCAATGCGGCATTTCTGGCGGCGTACCGGATGCCGCCACGCGACCTGCGCAGGACCCCGCGCGCCCATGGCGACGACGGGCTCGGCCTGCGCCTGGCCTATCGCCCGCCCTACGACCTGGCGGCGATGCTCGCCTTTCTGCGCGGGCGCGCCCTGCCCGGTATCGAGCATGTCGACGGGACCCACTACACGCGGGTGATCGGCGACGCGGCGTCGCCGGGCTGGCTGCGCGTGGGTGCATGGCCGGGCGCGGATGCACTGCGCCTCGAGGTGCACGGCTGCCCGCCGTCGCGCCTGCAGGAGACGGTGCGCCGGGTGCGGCGCATGTTCGACGTGGATGCCGACCCGTTGGCGATCGACGCCCACCTCGCCCGCGATCCGCGACTCGCGCCGCTGGTGGCCGCCCGGCCCGGCCTGCGCCTGCCGAGCGGCTGGGACGGCTTCGAGATCGCGATCCGCGCGGTGATCGGCCAGCAGATCAGCGTGGCCGCCGCGCGTACGGTCACCGCGCGGCTGTCACAACGTTTCGGTGCGCCCGTTCCCGAGGCGTTCGCCGCGCAGGGGTTCGGCCACCTGTTTCCAACGCCGGCGGCGCTCGCCGACGCGGACCTGTCCGGCATCGGCCTGACCACGGCGCGGGCGGCCACGCTGCGTGCGGTGGCGCGCGCACTGCTGGAGGGCGCGGTGGACTTCGAGGCCCACCATCCGCTGGATGTCTTCGTCCGGCGCTGGACCGCCGTGCCCGGCATCGGGCCGTGGACCGCGCAGTACATCGCCTTGCGCGCGCTGGGCCATCCGGACGCGTTTCCCGCCGAAGACCTGGTGCTGCAGAAGACCCTGCCCGGGGACGGCACGCGCCTCGGCGCACGTGACCTGCGTGCGCGCGCCGAGGCCTGGCGGCCCTGGCGCGGCTATGCCGTGCTGCATCTGTGGCGCGAGGCTGCGGAGCGCGCGCCCGCTCGACCCGCTTCACCTGCCTGCCGGAGACCGACACCGTGACGTCCGCCGCCCTGCCCCCCGTGTTCACCCGCACGTTCGACAGCCCCGTGGGCCGACTGCGGCTGGCCGCATCCGATGCGGGCCTGCATGCGGTGGAGTTTCCGCTGCACCGGCATCCGGTGCCTCGCCCGGCGCCGTGGCACGACGGCGACCATCCGCTGCTGGATCTGGCCGCACGCCAGCTCGACGGCTATTTCGCCGGCACCCGCAGGACCTTCGATCTGCCGCTGGCCGCGCAGGGCACCCCGTTCCAGCGCGCGGTGTGGGACGCGCTCATGCGCATTCCCTACGGCCGTACCGAGAGCTATGCGGGGCTGGCACGCATGCTCGGCCGACCCACCGCGACGCGCGCGGTGGGCGCGGCGAACGGGCGAAACCCGCTGTCGATCGTGGTGCCCTGCCATCGCGTGATCGGCGCGAGCGGCGCGCTCACCGGCTTCGGCGGCGGCCTGCCGACCAAGCAGTTCCTGCTGGCGCTCGAAGGCGCCTGGCCGGATGCGGCGCCGGCCGGCCTGTTCCAGGCCTGAGGTCGGCTACATCCCGCGGAAGCGGTGCACGAAGGCGGCACTGACCGGCAGCGCCTCGCCGTGGCCGCGCAGCTCGATGCGGGTCTTGCCCAGTTCGTCGCGACGCACGCGGTGGATCGTCGATACCCGCACCACGGTGCCCCGATGCACCTGCCAGAACACGTCCGGATCCAGTCCGGCGAGCAGCTCCTTGACGGGCGTGCGGATCAGCGCCTCGCCTTCGGCGGTCACCACGCGCACGTACTTGTCCTGGGCCTGGAAGAACAGCACCTCGTCGATGCCGATCATGCGCACGCTGTCGCCGATGCCGGCGGTGATCCAGCGGATCACGCGTTCGCCCTGCGGTCGCAGGCGCGCTTCCAGCTCGTCCACCCGGGTCTGCAGATCAGCTTGCGGCGCCTGCTGCAGGCGGTCCTGCAGGCGCGAGACCGCCTGAAGCAACCGCGCGGGCTGCACGGGCTTGAGCAGATAGTCCACGGCGCCGGCCTCGAAGGCGCGGATCGCGTAGTCGTCGTAGGCGGTGGTGAACACCACGAGGCCACCTCCGGCGACCACCGCCCGCGCGACGTCCAGACCGCCGACGCCGGGCATGCGGATATCCAGAAACGCTACCCGCGGCCGGTGCTCGGCGGCCGCCTGCAATGCGGCGATGCCGTCCTCGCACGCGGCCACCACGCGTAGCGCGGGCCACACGGCCGCGAGCAGATCCAGCAGCGCCGCGCGCTGCGGCGCCTCGTCCTCGGCGATCAGCGCGGTGATGTCGGCCGGCGTCACGCGGCCTCCTCCAGCGGACTGCGGATCTCGGCCTGGGTGCCGCCGGTGGACGGACTGTGCAGGCGCAGGCTGGCGCGATCGCCGTAGCGCGTGGCGAGCTGCTCGCGCACGTTGGCCAGGCCCATGCCGCCGCCGAGGCCCGGCTGCAGGCCGGCGCCGTCGTCGGCGACCGCCACGCACAGCTGCGCGCCCTCCTGCCAGGCCCGGATGGCGACGCGTCCGGCGCCGGGCCGCGGCTCGATGCCGTGCTTGATCGCGTTCTCGACCAGGGTGATCAGCAGCAGCGGCGGATACGGCCGCATCCGCAGTGACGGCTCGACGTCCACGGTGTAGCGCAGGCGGTCGGCGGTACGCAGCCGCATCAGCTCCAGATAGCGGGCGCACAGGTCGAGCTGCTGGCCGAGGGTCGCGTGCAACGCGGCTTCGCCGTCGCGCAGGCGCGGGATGGTCGCGCGCAGGTAGTCCACCAGCGCGTCGAGCATGGCCTCCGCGCGCGCGGGCTCCTGACGCACCAGCGCGCGCACCGAGGCCAGGGTGTTGAACAGGAAGTGCGGCTCCACCTGGGCCTGCAGGGCCCCCAGGCGCAGTTCGGTCTCGCGCTTCTGCAGGTACGCGGTGGCCAGTTCGCTGCGGTGGCGGCTCTCGGCGATGCGTCGCTGCTCGCCGAAGTACGCACGCACCGCGGCGCCGCCGCCGAGCAGGCCGTAGATCAGCAGCGCCGCCAGCACCTTGATCGTCACCGCCAGGCCTCGCATGCCCGGCAGCGCCGCCTGCTGGCGCATGGCCTCGGGGTCGACCACGCCGTGGCCCATCTCGCTGAGCATGAAGGCGTTGATGTGGGCGCTGGCCCAGCTGTCGACGACGTAGGACACGAGGATGCCGATACACAGGCCCGCCACCACCAGCATGCGTTCGCGCGGCAGGGGCAGGCGCAGGTGGCGGACGATCGTCGCCAGGGCCGGGCCCGCGGTGGTCATCATCACGAAGCCGACGAAGGTGTAGGCGCTGGCCGTCACCGCGCCGCGCACGCTGGCCGGGGAAGCCAGCCCGCCCAGCAGCGTGAGCAGCGCGAACGCCAGCAGCACGCTTCCGAACAGCAATGTGCGGCCGGCCAGCCAGCGCGCACTGAACACCGGGTAGCGACGGTAGCGTGTCCACAGGTACTGCCCGCCCACGACGACGTCGTCGGGGAGCGGCGCATCCAGCGCGGTGGAGCGGCTGCTCATCGTAGGCCCCCTCAGTCGCGCGCGCCGGAGACGACGCGCCCGCCCTGGTGCAGGTCCACCCCGGTCACCGCGCCGGCGGCATCGCGGGTGAAGTGCAGGGCGATGCCGTAGGCCGGTGCCTCGAAGACATCGCGGCGTACAGGATCGAGCGCGAACGCGCCCTGTCCCGTCGCCTGCGCACGCAGTCGCCCGTCGGCCGCGTCCACGGTCAGGGCGAAGCCCGGCAGCAACGTGTAGGTCCCGCTGTAGTCCGCGAGCGGCGCGGCGGACACGGTCGCGGCATCGCCCGACGCCGACCGCGACGCGACACGTGTAGCCGGCAACGCGGCGCCGCCCTGCAGCCAGACGAAACCGTAGCGGCCGTCCGTACCCCGCCTCGGCGAGAGCAGTGCGTTGAATTCGCGCGGATAGAAATCACCGGCGTCGTCGTAGCCGAGTTCGAACACCGGCTGGCCCTGGGGATGCAGGGTCAGCCCGTTGCCGCGCCGCGCGATCTCCACCTGCAATCCGGTTTCGAACCGCCACGTCCCGACCAGGCCGTCGAGCACCTCGGCGGGCGGTGCGGCCTCCCGACGCGGAGCGCCCACCGGAACCGCGGGGTCGAGCAGATGCGCGCCCAGACTGCCGAGTCCGCCCAGTGCGGTGAGTGCGGTGTCCGACAGCACCACCACGCCGCGGCGGCGCTCGACATCGAACCCGACCAGCGAGGAAAAGCCACCGGTGCCGCCTTCATGCATGAGCACCCGGCGCCCGCCGATCGGGACGATCATCCAGTGCATGGCCATCGGCGGCTGCTCGGACACCGTGACCTGGGTGGCCTGCAGTGCGGCCAGCGTGGCCGAGGCCTCGCCCTCCGGCCCACTGCCGAGCTGGCCCTGCACATAGCGGACCATGTCGTCGAGGGTGGCGCGCACACCGCCGACGCCGGCCATCGCGTCGGGAAAGGTCCATGCCGCGGTCGCGCGTCCATTGGGCAGATGACCGGTGGCCGCGCGCACACCATCGGGCCGCTGCGCGATGTAGGCGCCGTGCATGCCGAGCGGCGAGAAGACGCGCGCATCGAGCAGGGCCTCGAACGGCTGGCCCGCACGACGCGCCACCGCGTAGGACAGCAGCATCGATGCGAAATTGGAGTACTCGAAGCGGCTGCCGGGCGCGCGTGCCAGGCTGACGTCGCCCAGCGAGCCGAGCAGCGCCGCCTCGTCGAGCGCGGCGTAGGGGTCGGCGGGATCCGCGCCCTGCATGCGCGCGGGCAACGCGGGCAGGCCCGAGGTGTGGGTGACGATGTGGCGCAGCAGGATCGGCCGGCCCTCGAACGTCGGCACGGCGACGGTGTCGGGCAGATACGCCGCGAGCGGGTCGTCCAGCGAAGCGCGCCCCTCGGCGATGAGGCCGGCCAGCAGCGCGGCGGTCATGGTCTTGGAGACCGAACCGATCTCGAAGGCGGTGTCCGCGCCCACGCGCAGCGCGCCCTCGCCGTCCGCGCAGCGGTAGGTGCGGGCGACGTGGGCATCCTCGATCACCGCGACCGCGAAACAGGCGCCGGTACGATCACCGGCCAGGCGCTGGTCGACGACGCGCGCCAGTGCGGCATCGGTGAGCGGCGCGGCGCATGCGACGCCGCAGGCGCACAGGGCGATGGCGAGGCTCAGTGTGGTCTTCAGCATGGCGGTGCTCCTTGCGTTGGAATGGTGCCATGCTGGGCATCTCGCACCGTCCGCGCGCAAGGATGCGACGAACACGCGCTCAGGCGCGACGGATCGTGGCATCCGCCGACGAAGCGGGCCTGCGCAGGCCCGACACCTCGACCGCCATGCCGTTGCAGGCCACGCGCACGCGGGAGTCGAACCGGAAGCCGGCGCGGTCGTACAGCGCGCGGGCGGCGGTGTCGGACGCCACGACGTCGAGATCGACCGCGGCGTCCATGCCCTCCAGCATCCTGGCGAGGAGTGCGGTCCCGATGCCGCGGCCGCGCCCGGCCGGGTCGACGAACAGCATGCCGATGCGCCCGGGCGTGCAGGCGCCGAACCCGAGCACGTCGTCCGCAGCCGCCACCCGCACCCGCGAGGCCTCGGACACCGCGAGCCGTGCGGCGTCGTCCTGCAGCGGGCGCAGCGGCGGCACCACGGGCTCGTTGCGCAGTGCGTCGAGCTTGGCGCGGGCATAGATCGAAAAGAGCGCAGGGCGGTCCCGGTCCAGCGCGGGCGTCAACCGCCCCGGGTGCTCATGCCTCGGCCAGCAGCGTCCGCATCGCCCCCGCGTACTCGCGCGCGGCCTGTTCGCGCAGCGGATGACGGCCCTCGGCGACCACCCGCCGGCCGCCGACATGGACCTCGCGCACCAGCGGGCGGTTGCCCGAGAAGATCCAGCGGTCGGCCAGATCGGCGCGGACGGCACCCGCCAGCACCGGTGCCTCGGCATCCAGAACGAGGTGATCGCCGGCAATGTCGAACCCCGTCGCCGGGGCGGCGCTGCGCTGCACGCCGTCGAGCAGTGTCGCGCCGACGCTCGGCATGCCGGCACGCACCGCGATGTTGCGCCGATGCGTGACCAGCCGCTGCCCGTACTCCAGCCAACGCAGTTCCTCGACCGGCGACACGGAGATGTGCGAGTCCGAACCGATGCCCCATGCGCCACCCGCATCGAGATAGGCCGGCAGCGGGAACAGCCCGTCGCCCAGATTGGCTTCGGTGGTCGGACACAGGGCGACCGTCGCGCCACTGCGCGCGATGCCGTTGATCTCGGCCGGATCGAGATGGGTCGCGTGGACGAGCGTCCAGCGTGCATCCACCGGCGTGTGGTCGAGCAACCAGGCCACCGGACGCGCGCCGCGCACGGCGATGCAGTCCTCGACCTCGGCCCGCTGCTCGGCGATGTGCACGTGCACGCGCGTATCGGCCGGCAGCCCCGCGAGGACGGCGCGCATCGCGTCCTCCGGCACCGCGCGCAGGCTGTGCAGCGCGCAGCCCACGCGCAGGCCCGCGTCCTGGCGCGCGTGCAGATCCGACAGCAGGCGCAGATAGCCGTCGACGTCGTGACCGAACCGGCGCTGGCGCTCGCCAAGGGGCCGGCCGTCGAATCCGCCGGTCATGTACAGCACCGGCAGCAGGGTCAGACGGATGCCGGTCGCGCGCGCAGCCTCGATCAACGCCTCCGACATCGCGTCGGCCTGCGCATAGGGCCGGCCGTCGGGCGCATGGTGCAGATAGTGGAACTCGCACACGGTGCCGTAGCCGGCCTCGAGCATCTCCACGTACAGCTGGGTGGCCACCGCCCGCAGCAGCGCAGGATCGAAGCGCGCCGCCATGCGGTACATGGTCTCGCGCCAGGTCCAGAACGAGTCGGATGGATCGGTCTGCACTTCCGACAGGCCGGCCATCGCGCGCTGGAACGCATGCGAATGCAGGTTGGCGATCGCCGGCAGGCGCCAGCCGGCGGCGACGCGCTCGATGATGGACTCGGCGGTATCGGACATCGGCAGCCGGGCTCGGACGGGAGTGCGTTAGGCTAGCGGTCTTTGCGGGGGAAGACACGGATGAGCGGCTTCAACATCGCGCTGTTCGCCGCACTCGTGGCCGTCTTCTGCGCGCTGTGCGCGGTGTTCGACGCGCTCTCGCGCACGCGCCGCGCGCGGGTCGACGGCTCGGGCGCGCTGACCGGCGGCACGGCTGCACCGGAGCGCGGCCAGCACGGTGCGGACGGCAGCGACAGTGATGGCGGTGGCGGTGGCGGTGGTGACTGACCGCTGGGACGGCCTGCTGCTGGCTCCGCGTCTGGTGACGCTGGACGGCGACGCGGGCTACGGCCTGATCGACGACGGCGCGCTGGCCTGGCGTGACGGCGTGTTCGTGCACGTCGGCCGACGCGACGCACTGCCGGGCGCACCGGAGGCGCTCGCCGCACAGGTGATCGAGGTCGACGGCTGTGTCACTCCGGGGCTCATCGACTGCCACACCCACCTGGTATTCGCGGGCGAGCGCGCCGGCGAGTTCGAACAGCGCCTGCAGGGCGCCAGTTACGAAGCCATCGCCCAGGCCGGCGGCGGCATCGTCTCGAGCGTGCGCGCCGTCCGCGCGGCCGACGAGGACACGCTGCTCGCCCAATCGCTGGTGCGCGCACGCGCCCTGCTCGGCGACGGCGCGACCACGCTGGAGATCAAGTCCGGTTACGGCCTGGACTTCGACAACGAACGCAAGATGCTGCGCGTGGCGCGCCGCATCGGCGAGATGCTGGGCATCACGGTGCGCACGACGTTTCTCGGCGCGCACGCCCTGCCGCCCGAGTTCGCCGGCCGTGCCGACGCCTACATCGACGCCGTCTGCGACTGGCTGCCGCGCCTGTATGCCGAGGGACTGGTCGACGCGGTCGACGCCTTCGCCGAGACCATCGGCTTCAGCCCCGCGCAGACCCGGCGGGTGTTCGAGACGGCCCGCAGGCTGGGCCTGCCGGTGAAACTGCACGCCGACCAGCTCAGCGACGGCGCCGGTGCCGCGCTGGTGGCGGAGTTCGGCGGTCTGTCGGCCGACCACGTGGAGCACACCTCGGCCTCCGGCGTGGCCGCGATGGCGGCGGCCGGCACCGTTGCGGTGTTGCTGCCCGGCGCCTTCCACGTGCTGCGCGAGACCCGCCTGCCGCCGCTCGATGCATTCCGCGCCGCGGGCGTCGCGATGGCGGTGGCCACCGACTGCAACCCGGGCACGTCGCCGCTGCTGTCGCTGCGCCAGGGCATGCAGCTGGCCTGCACGCATTTCCGGCTGACGCCGGAAGACGCCTTGCGCGGCGCGACGGTGCATGCCGCACGTGCGCTCGGGCTGCACGACCGCGGGCGCCTGGTCGTGGGCCAGCGTGCCGATTTCGCCTGCTGGCGGATTTCCCACCCCGCCGAACTCGGCTACTGGCTGGGAGGCTCGCTGCTGGCGATGGCCTGCGCGGCCGGCCGTCGTCTCATCTGACCGGAGCCTCCCGATGCAGCCTGCCGTTCTCACCCGTCTCGCACTCGCCTGCCTGCTCGCGACCATGTCCGGCGCGGCGGCCGCGCAGGCCACCGACGCATCGCGCGCGCTGGCACTCGATGCGGTGATCGTCGACACCCACATCGACGCCCCGGGCGCGCTGCTCGATACCTGGGCGGATCTCGGCGAGGCCGCGCCCGACCGCGAGTTCGATTACCCGCGGGCCCGCGCCGGCGGCCTCGATGTGGCCTTCATGTCGATCTACACCTCGGCAGCCCAGGACGCCGACGGCAGCGCGCGCGATATCGCCCATCGCCAGATCGACGCGGTGGAGGCGCTGACCGCACGCCATCCGAGCCGCTTCGCCATCCTGCGTTCCCCCGGCGAGCTCGAGCGTCTGCGCGTCGCGGCGGACGGCACGCCGCGGGTGCTGCTCCCGCTCGGCATGGAGAACGCCGCACCGATCGGTGACAGCCTGTCCCAGCTGCAGGTGTTCTTCGATCGCGGCATCCGCTACATCACCCTCGCCCACAGCGCGTCGAACCGGGTGGCCGACTCGTCCTACGCCGCGACGCGGCCCTGGACGGGCCTGAGCCCCTTCGGGCGCGAGGTCGTGGCCGAGATGAACCGGCTCGGCATCATGGTCGACGTCTCGCACGTCTCCGACGAGGCGGCGGCCCAGGCGATCGCGCTGAGCACGGTGCCGGTGATCGCCAGCCACTCCGGATTCCGTCATTTCACCCCGGGCTTCGAGCGCAACATCAGCGACGAGCTGGCCCAGGCGCTCGCCGCGCGCGGCGGCGTGGTGCAGATTCCGTTCGGCACCGCCTTCGTCGAACCCAGGGCCGCAGCCGACCTGCAGGCCTGGTTCGACGCCAGCGCCGCCTTCGACGCGCGCAATGCCGCACGCGAAGCGGCGGGCGAGCCGCTCGAGGACCGGGCGGCGTTCCGCGCTGCATGGGATGCAGCACACCCGATGCCGGAGACGCCGCTGGAGTCGGTACTGGTGCAGATCGACCACGGCGTACGCCTGCTCGGCGTGGACCACGTCGGCATCGGCTCGGACTTCGACGGTGTCGGCGGCGCACTGGCGACCGGCCTGCGCGACGTGGCGGACTTTCCGAACCTGGTCGCCGGGCTGCAGGCCCGCGGCTACAGCGATGGCGACATCCGCAAGATACTGGGCGGCAACCTGATGCGGGTGTGGACCGAGGTCGAGGCCGGCGCAGCCCGCTGAGGCCGGCCGCGCCGGTCCCGCCAGTGCCCCGAAAACGCGAAAACCCCGCGCAGGCGGGGTTCTCGGCGTTCCGGCGGGGCGCGGATTACTCGGCCTTCGACGCCGTCTTCTTCGCGACCGCCTTCTTGGCCGGCGCCTTGGCGACGGTCTTGGTGGCGGTCTTCTTCACGACCGGCGCGGTCGCGGTGCCGGTGGCCTTGACGACGCCCTTCGAACGGGAGTTGCCGTAGCTCGCGTTGTAACGCTTGCCCTTGAGGGTCTTGCGGTCGCCCTTGCCCATTGTCTGCTCCTGATGTGCTGCGAATTGAATGCGATAGACGCGAACGTGCGCCACGAGGGCGCACAGGGCCGCGGAGTCTAGCACGCGGTGATGCCGGCGACCGGTCTCAGCCGCGGCCGTGGACGTGGGTGAGGCGCAGGTTCACCAGATGCGCGGCCGCCAGGAGCAGGCCGCCGATGGTCATCACTACCGCATGGCCGACCGAATGGTCGTGCAGATGGGTGAACGCCCCTGCCCAGACCAGGGCCAGTCCCGGAACGAGCAGCATCCAGGCGTGGAACGCGCGGTGCCGGCGCCAGCCGAGGGTCAGCGTGGTCGCGCCGAGCAGGGTCGCGAAGACGACGAAGGCCTGGTCGATGTCGACCCAGCCACCCACGCTGAGGCCGAAGACAGGCAGCAACGACAGCGCCACGGGCAGCAGTGCGCAGTGAACGGCGCACAGGAACGACGCGGCGAACCCCACGCGGTCGGCCTGGCGCAGGGTGGAGTTTCGAGCGGGCATGTCTTTTGGGGGATGCGGGGATTTGCGTGACATTATAACATTCCCGATTCGATCACCAGTCTACCCCACCCCGGATGCCCTTGATGTCCCGATTCCCCTCCCGCTCCCGTCCCGTTCCGACCCGCCTCGCACTGGCGGTCGCCCTGCTCCTGCCGACCGTCGCGATGGCACAGGGTCCGGCCCATCTCGGCACCCTGAACACCGTCCAGGTCACCGCCGTGCCACTGGGTGGCGAAGCCGAGGACCTCGCCCACCCCGTCGAAGTGCTGCACGGTGACGCCCTGCAGGACCGCAAGTCCGGCACCCTCGGCGACACGGTCTCCTCGTTGCCGGGCGTCCAGAGCAGCTTCTTCGGCCCAGGCGTGGGCCGCCCGATCATCCGCGGCCAGGAAGGCCCGCGCGTGCAGGTGCTCTCGGGCGGTATCGGCAGCATGGACGCGTCGACCGTCAGCGCAGACCACGCGGTCAGCATCGAGCCCTTCCTCGCAGACCAGATCGAAGTGCTGAAGGGGCCGGCGAACCTGCTCTACGGCAGCGGCGCGATCGGTGGCGCGGTCAACGTGGTCGATGGTCGTATCGCGAGCTCGGTGCCTGACCGCCCGCTCAGTGGACGGGCCGAACTGCGCGCAGGCAGCGGCAACGGTGAACGCAGCGGAATGTTCCGGCTCGACGGCGTGAGCGGCGACAACCTCGTGTTGCACGTCGACGGCCTGGTCCGCAACACCGGCGATTTCGACATCCCCGGCTTCGCCCTCGCCGGCCACGACGACGATGCGCAGGATGACGATCACGACCACGACCACGACCACGACCACGACGAGCATGCCGAGAACGCCTTCGGTGTCCTGCCCAACAGCGCGATCCGCACGCGCGCCGGCGCCGTCGGCGCGACCTGGTTCGGCAGCCGCGGACATCTCGGACTGTCGCTGAGCACCTATCGCACCAACTACGGGCTGCCCGACGGGGCGCACAGCCACGGCGACGAGGACGGGGGCCATGGTCACGACGACGACCACGACCACGACCATGACCATGACCATGACCATGACCATGACGACCACGAACACGACGAGCACGGTTCCGTGCGCATCGATCTCGTCCAGAACCGGGTCGACCTGAAAGGTGGCATCTACGACCCTCTGCCGTTCCTCAGCGCACTGAACGTGCGAGCGGCGTGGAACGATTACGAACACGTCGAACTGGAAGACGGGTTGCCCGCGACCCGGTTCACCAATCGCGGCATCGAGAGCCGGATCGAAGCGGTCCAGAACGAGGTCAACGGCTGGCGCGGCGCGTTCGGTCTGCAGATCGGGCATGTCGACTTCAGCGCCGTCGGCGAGGAGGCCTTCGTCCCGCCCGCGGTCACCGATACGCTCGGCGTGTTCGTCGTCCAGGAGAAGGAGTTCGGGCCGCTCAAGCTGGAGCTGGGCGGACGCCATGAGCGGGTCGAGATCGATCCGTCGAACGGCGAGTCGCGCAGCTTCGACGCCAGCAGCCTCTCGGGTGCGGCGATCTGGCACCTGTCCGACGTGTTCGACCTGCGCTTCGGTGCCGACATCTCCGGGCGCGCGCCGACCAACGAGGAACTCTTCGCAGCGGGCACGCATATCGCGACGCGGTCGATCGAGATCGGCGACGCCGACCTCGACACCGAGCGCGGCCAGCGTCTCGAAATCGGTCTGCACGCGCACACGGACCGGATCGAGGTCAAGGCGGCCGTGTACCAGACCAAGTTCAAGCGCTTCACCTATCTCGCCGATACCGGCATCGTGGAGGACGGATTCCCGGTCCGCCTCTGGACCCAGGGCGATGCCACGTTCCGCGGCGCGGAGGCCGAGGCGAAGATCCATCTGGTCGAATCGGATGCAGGGGATTTCGACCTGCGCGTCTTCGGCGACATCGTGCGCGCCTCGCTGGACGGAAGCGGCACGCGCGAGGTCCACTTCGACGTGCCTCACGGCGATCACGCGCACCACTATCATGCCGACATCGCGCAGGGCGGCAACCTGCCACGTATCGCGCCGTCACGCGTAGGTGCGGATCTGAACTGGACGCTGGGCGGCTGGCGGGCCCACGTGGGTGCAGTGCGCTACCAGAAGCAGGATCGGGTCGCGGCGCTGGAAGAGCCGAGTCCCGCCTACACCCTGGTCAACGCCGGCGTGGCCTGGCGTCTGGGCGAGGCGGACCGGACCCAGTGGGAACTGTTCGTCGACGGCCGCAATCTGACCGATCGCGAAGCACGCCCGCATACCTCGCTGCTGCGCGATTTCGCGCCGCTGCCCGGCCGCCAGATCGCCGGCGGCATCCGCGTGTATTTCTGATCGGGGCCACCCGAAGACGCAGTCGACTCTCCAGTGACGCGTGACGTCACCGCCCCGCGCCGGCCCAGCCGGCGCGGGGCTTTTTTTCAGGCGTGTCGTGCCGGCTCGCCGGATGGTGCGGCGCCGACACACGCCGCCGATGGGGGCACGGTCATGCCGCAGCGCGGGCGTCGAGCTCGCGTCGGCCGAGAGCCGGGTACGCGTACGGGCATGCCGGCGTGAGCTCCGGTCGGATCAGGCAGCGGCACCGGCGCACCGCGCGCACAGCCCGTGGACCTCGAGCGTCTGCGCCTGCGGCACGAAACCCAGCGCACGGGCGCGCTCGTCGAGCGACGCGACCACGACCTCGTCCTCCAGCTCGACCGCACTGTGGCAGCGGTCGCAGATCAGGAACGGCACCGAGTGCTGCGCGGTGCTCGGGTGGTGGCAGGCGACGAAGGCGTTGACCGACTGCAGCTTGTGGATGAAACCGTTGGCGAGCAGGAAATCCAGCGCGCGGTACACCGTGGGCGGCGCCGCGGCACCGGGGCCATCGCCTTCGCGCACGCGGTCGAGCAGGTCGTAGGCCTTCAGCGGCTTGCCGGCCTCGGCGATCAGGTTCAGCACGTAGGCGCGGATCGGGGTCAGCCGCAGGCCGCGTTCGCTGCAGGCGTGCTCCACCGCGCGCACGAACGCTGCGGCGTCGTCGACGTGGTGGTGCGGATCGGTGCAGGTGTGGTCGTGCTTGGCCATCGGTCCATGATGGGTGCGAGCGGGCACCGACTCAAGCGCGCCCGTGATTTCGCGCGCAGTTCGACGTCGCCGCTTCAGGCCTGTACCTGACTCGCGACGCACACCTGAGTTCGAACGCTCGCCAGGACGCTTGGGCTATCGCCCTTTAAACGCCGACGAGCTGGTCCCTTCAGATCCCTGGGCCGCCGCACATGGGAGGGCGGCGTTTTCGACCGGGCGAGAATGGCGAGTCAAGAAAATCCCGGAACGCCTGGCCAGCCGTGCTTCGTCGGCAAGGGCATTTCTTGGTGACGTTTCTCGACTCGCATCTTCGATGCTCGCCCTTCGGGCCTGCCTCGCCGTTGGCGCTATGCGCATGGGCCAACAAAAAATGTCCGGCCGCCGGCAGGCGAGTGAACGCTGTGCTTCTGCACCTCGAGCGAAGAGCAGACGCGTTCGTCCGCCGAGCGGCCGACTTCATTTCTTTTGTCGATCGACACAGGCAACGGAACCAGAAAAACGATTTCCCGACGAAGCAGCCCCATAACGGACTCCGTTCCGGAATTTTCCGGCTCGGCATCCTGCCTCGATCGGAAAACGCCGCCCATCCATGGGCGGCGCCCTACGGGTTCCGGATTCGACTGACGCGTTGCGCGCCGCAAGCGGAATGCGCAAACGAGGGCGACGGCGAGGTCGACAGCCCAGACCAGCTTGATCGCATTGCTTCGCGACGTGTCAGGCAGCTTCGTTTCCTTGCGGAATCATCGCAATCGCCGCGTCGATCCGCGCCAGCGCCGCCTCGCGCCCCGCCAGGTACACCGTGTGCCCGATGTCCGGGCTGACCTGCGTGCCGGTGATCGCAACGCGCAGCGGCTGCGCGACCTTGCCCATGCCCAGGGCCAGTGTCTCGACCGTCTCGCGGAATGCCGCATCGATCGCCTCGACCGTCCAGTCCGGCAGCCCTGCGAAACGCGCGCGGACATCGGCCAGCGGCGCGCGGGCGTCCGCTTTCAGGTGCTTGGCGACCGCCTTCTCGTCGTAGGCGGCGATCGGGCGATACCAGACCGCTGCGCGCTCGGACATCTCCTTCAGCGTCTGCACGCGGTCGCGCAGGGCGACCACGACGTCGGCCGGCGCCGGGCCGGTGGACAGGTCGTAGCCGTCGCTGCGCAGATGCCATTCCAGATGCGCGGCCACCGCGGCCGGATCATCGGATTTCAGGTACTGCTGGTTGAGCCAGCCGAGCTTGGCCATGTCCAGGCGCGCGGCCTTGGCGTTGACGTTCTCGAGATCGAACAGCGCCTGCATCTCGTCGATCGAGAAGATCTCCTGGTCGCCATGCGACCAGCCCAGGCGCACCAGATAATTCAGCAGCGCGTGCGGCAGGTAGCCGGCGTCGCGGTACTGCATGACGTCGGCCGCGCCGGTGCGCTTGGACAGCTTGGCGCCCTGCTCGTCGAGGATCATCGGCAGGTGCGCGAACGCGGGCACGTCGGCGCCGAGCGCGCGGTAGATGTTGATCTGCCGCGGGGTGTTGTTGACGTGGTCGTCGCCGCGCACGACGTCGGTGATGCCCATGTCCAGATCGTCGACGACGACGGCGAAGTTGTAGGTCGCATAGCCGTCGGGCCGGAAGATCACCAGATCGTCGAGCTCGCTGTTGGCGATCTCGATGCGGCCCTTGACCTTGTCCTCCCACACCACGGTGCCGTCCTGCGGATTCTTCAGACGGATCACGCGGTTGGGATCGTCGCGCTTCGGCTCGTTGCGCTCACGATACGCGCCGTTGTAACGGGGCTTCTCGCCCGCAGCCATCGCCGCTTCGCGCATCGCGTCGAGCTCGGCCTTGGTCTCGTAGGCGTAGTAGGCCTTGCCGTCGCCGACCAGCTGCTCGGCGACCTCGGCATAGCGGTCCAGACGGTGGGTCTGGTAGATCGGGCCTTCGTCGTAGTCCAGGCCCAGCCAGTCCATCGCCCGCAGGATGGCGTCGATGGCGGCCTGGGTGCTGCGCTCGCGGTCGGTGTCCTCGATGCGCAGCACGAACTGCCCGCCGCGACGTCGCGCTTCCAGCCAGCAGTACAGCGCGGTACGCGCGCCGCCGATGTGGAGATAGCCGGTGGGGCTGGGAGCGAAACGGGTGCGGCAGGCCATGCGCGAAGCTCGATGCGGAAACAGCGCGCATTCTAACCGGCGCCCCCGGACCGGCCCCGCCCGCGGATTACAATGCGGTCCATGGCGACCCTCTTCATCTCCGACCTGCACCTGGATCCGGCACGCCCGGAGATCACCGCGCTGTTCCTGGATTTTCTCGACGGTGAGGCGCGCGGTGCGGACGCCCTGTACATCCTCGGGGACCTGTTCGAATCCTGGGTCGGCGACGACGATCCGTCCGAGGCCGGCGCCGCGGTGGCCGAACGGCTGGCCGCACTGTCGAGCGCCGGCGTGCCGGTGTCGTTCATGCACGGCAATCGCGACTTCCTGGTCGGCCGCGCGTACGCGCAGCGGGCGGGCATGACCCTGCTGCCGGATCCGGCGGTGATCTTGCTTCACGGCACCCCGGTGCTGCTGACCCACGGCGACCTGCTGTGCACCGGCGACGTCGAGTACCAGACGGTGCGCAGCCAGGTGCGCGATCCGCGCTGGCAGGCGCAGATGCTGACCCAGCCGCTGGCGGCCCGTCTCGCGTTCGCGCAGCAGGCCCGCGCGGCCAGCCAGGCGCGGGCCGGCGCGCTGCGCGACGCCGGCACGATGGAGACCCTCACCGACGTCGCGCCGGCCGCGGTCGATGAGTGGTTCGTGCGGTACGGCGTCGACACGATGATCCACGGCCATACGCACCGCCCGGCGGTGCACGACCTGCAGGTCGCCGGCCGTGACTGCCGCCGCATCGTCCTCGGCGACTGGTTCGAACAGGGCTCGGTGCTGCGTGCCGAGGCCGATGGACGTCTGGGCTTGTCGGTATTGCCGAACGCGCCCTGATCAGGACGCGCGGGGCGAACGCGGCCCGCGAGGTGGCGTCAGGGCCGTCCCCGTGCAGCGCCCGTGCAGGAGGCGGTGGGCGCGACGGGCACGCCAAGACCTTTCCTCTTCGCGCGCAAGTCTGCGCCTGCCGACTTACCTGACACCCGGTTGAGCTGCAACACCGCCTCGCGCCTGCGTGCTGAACGCGCGAGGCCACCGGTGCCATGAAGTGCCGCCTGCTTTCTGCAGGAGCGCGCCGGCGTGCGATGCGCGTTGCCGAGACACCTCCGTCGCACGCGATTGCGATCCGGCACGAGCATTCTGACGCTCGACAGGCGTGCGCAACGCCGCAATCCCCCGCGCGCAAGACCCGGCGCGGCGATCGACCTGCAATGGGCACCCGCTCGCTGTAGGAGGGTACTCGCGCACGATGCGCACCGCCGGGACATTCCCGTTGCGCGCGAGCGCGTTCTGCACGAGCACGTATCGCTCATCGCGCGCCCGTACCGCCGCCGATCTTCTCTCGAACCCGTCCGGCCCTCGATGCGTGAAGCGGTCTCCGCCTTCCGCAGGAAGGTTGGCGTGCGCGATGCGGCGGTTCGCGGAACATGCCTCTCGCGCGCGAGCGCGTTCCCAGGGACGTGCCGGGCACCCTGCAATCGTCCGTGATGCCCGCCAGCCGCCGCCCGCCGGATCCCGGCGCGGCTACGGCTACGCCTGCGTCCGCTCCGCGTCCACCGCCTGCAGCGCCGCCAGTTCTTCCTCGCTGAAGCCCGCGGCCACGCGCGCATCGAGGTTGAACGGGCCGTGCAGCACGGCGCGCGCATAGTCGGCCAGCAGCGCACGGAACGTGGCGTCCGGCTCGAGCTCGCGACGCGCGCAGAACCAGCGGAACCAGCGACTGCCGGCGGCGACGTGCGCCACCTCCTCGTGCAGGATCAGCTCGAGAATGGCCACGGTGTCGGTGTCGCCCAGCGAGCGCAGCTTGACGATCATGCCCGGGGTCACGTCCAGTCCGCGCGCTTCGAGTACGCGCGGCACCAGCGCCATGCGCGCCATGCCGTCGTGCGCGGTTTTCTCGCACATCTCCCACAGGCCGTTGTGTGCGTCGAACGCGCCGTAATCGAAGCCCAGCGCACGCAGGCGGTCGCGCAGGAGCACGAAATGCCGGGCCTCGTCGTCGGCCACACGCACCCAGTCCGCGTAGTACCCGGGCGGCAGCTCACGGAAGCGGTAGACGGCGTCCCAGCCGAGATCGATCGCGTTGAGTTCGATATGCGCGATCGCATGGATGAAGGCGGCGCGACCTTCGGTGCTGCCGAAGCCGCGGCGCGGCAGCGCGCGCGGATGCACCAGTCGCGGCCGCTCGGGGCGGCCCGGCATGCGGATCGGTGCGGGTGCCGGCGCCGCCGGATCGATCGGCAGCTCGCCGGCCGAGAACCGGCGCGCATAGGCGTGGGTCAGCGCGACCTTGGTGTCGGGATCACGCGCGTCGAGGCAGTGTTGCGCGGCGGCGAACAGATCGCGCGCATCCGCGGCCACCGCCGCGTTCACGCCCGCCGCTTCTTCTTCGCGTCGTCGCTGCGCAGCTGCTGCAGGCGCTCGAAGTAGCCGGGCTCGATGCCGGTGACGTACTCGCCACTGAAGCAGGAGCTGTCGAAGCGGCGCTCGGGAAATTTCGGCCCCGACACCGCGGCCTCGAGATCCGCCAGATCCTGGTAGATCAGCCAGTCGCAGCCGAGGAATTCCTCGATCTCCTTCTCAGTGCGGTTGTGCGCCACCAGCTCGTCGACCGACGGCATGTCGATGCCGTAGATGTTCGGATGGCGCACCGGCGGCGCGGCCGAGGCCAGATAGACCTTCTTGGCGCCTGCATCGCGGGCCATCTGCACGATCTGCTTGGACGTGGTGCCGCGCACGATGGAATCGTCGACCAGCAGCACCACGCGGTTGCGGAATTCCAGCGGAATCGGATTGAGCTTGCGCTTGACCGACTTCGCGCGTTCGCCCTGTCCGGGCATGATGAAGGTGCGGCCGACATAACGGTTCTTGATGAAGCCCTCGCGGTACTTCACGCCCAGCACGTTGGCGATCTCGAGCGCGGAGTCGCGCGAGGTGTCGGGAATCGGAATCACGGTGTCGATGTCGTGGTCCGGCCGCAGGCGCAGGATCTTCTCGCCCAGGGTCACGCCCATGCGCATGCGCGCCTTGTGCACCGAGATGTTCTCGATCATCGAATCCGGGCGCGCGAAGTACACGTATTCGAAGATGCACGGCGCATGCGGCTGCTGCGGTGCGCACGGGCGGTGATGCAGTTCGCCGCGGGGCGTGATCACGATGCCCTCGCCCGGCTCGACGTCGCGCAGACGCTCGAAGCCGAGGATGTCGAGCGCGACCGACTCCGACGCCACCGCGTACTCGGTGCCCTCGGCGGTCTCGCGCTTGCCCAGCACCAGCGGACGGATGCCGTGCGGATCGCGGAAGGCCACCAGGCCCAGACCCAGCACGGTCGCGACCACCGCATAGCCGCCCTTGGCACGGCGGTTGACGCCCTCGACGGCGCGAAATGCGGCTTCGGGCGTCAGCGCCTTCTCGCGGTCGAGCTCGTGCGCGAAGACGTTCAGCAGGACTTCCGAATCGGACTCGGTGTTGACGTTGCGGCGGTCGGTCTCGAATACCTGCTGGCGCAGCTGGTCGGTGTTGACCAGGTTGCCGTTGTGCGCGAGCGCGATGCCGTAGGGCGAGTTGACGTAGAACGGCTGCGCCTCGTCGTGGCCTTCGCTGCCGGCGGTGGGATAGCGGCAGTGCGCGATGCCCACGCGCCCCTGCAGCAGGTCCATCGCCTTGGCGTCGAACACGTCACGCACCAGGCCGTTGCCCTTGTGCACGCGCATGACCGTGCCGCTGGCGACGGCGATGCCGGCCGCATCCTGGCCGCGGTGCTGGAGCACGGTCAGGCCGTCGTACAGCGCCGGCGCGACTTCAGAGGTTCCAACGATGCCGACGATGCCGCACATGTTCGATATCCAGTTCTGCTTGAGGCGCGGAAACCACGCCCCGGACGATGGAAATAGGAGTAACGCCGGCCGCGGAGCCGGTCAGGGATGCGCGCGGACCAGCCCGTCGAGACCGACCGCGCTGCGGACGCGCGTCTTCAGCTGCTCCGCCTCGCCGCGACTGGTGACCGGCCCGGCCTTGACCCGGGTCAGACGGCCCTTGTCGGTCTGCACACTGTCGGTGAACGCGGTGATGCCGGCGCTGCGCAGGCGATCGCGCATTGCATTGGCATCGGTCGCCGAGCTGAACGCACCCACCTGGACCACGAAGCCGACATCGGCCGTCGGGCCCGGCGCGGCCGCAGCTGGCGGCTCTGCGGGCGGGGCGGTCTGCGCGGCGGCGGGCGCCGGCGTACGCGGCGGTGCGACCACCGCAGGCGGGGTCTGGGCGGGCAGTGGTGCGGCCGCGGGTGGCGGTTCCGCCGCCTGCCGAGCTGCGGTCGACGTTGCAGGCGCGGGCCCGCTCGTCGCCGGCGTCGCCGCATCCAGCGCCACGACGCGGGGCGTGACATCGTCGCGCACCTGCGCCGCACGCACGCGCACGATTTCGGCCTCGGCGCGGCTCGCATACGGCCCCAGGCGTACCCGCTGCGCGGGTTTGCCGTTGAGAGTGAAGGCTTCGCGGTAGCCCTCCAGGCCCGCCTGCGTGAGCTGGCGCAGGATCGCGTCCGCATCCGCCTGGGTGGCGAAGGCGGCGAAATGCACGGCGTAGTCGCCGCCGGCCGTGGTGGGAGGCAGCGGCTCGGACGACGCTCCGGCATCGACGGTCGGCAGCGCACCGGACGGATCGGCCACCGGCGCCTGCGGTCCGGCGCCGGACGCTTCCGACAAGGGGCCGCCACCCAACACGCCACCCTGACCGGCAGGCGCGGGCGCGACCAGAGGCAGATCGACGGTGCGGTATTCGCCACCGGGCGCGTCGGGCACACGCAGCGGCATGTCGGGCAGCCCACTGCCGGGCGCAGGGCCCTTGACCACCATCGGCAGGAAGATCACCGCGAGCGCGATCAGCACAGCGGCGCCGATCAGGCGCTGTTTCAATCCGGGCGTCATGCAGGGGCAGGGCGAGGGAACCGCGGCGATTATACGCGGCGCCGCCGGCGGGCCGATTAACGCCGGCCCTGGAGCTCGCCCAGCGCGGCGGCCGCGGTATGGAACGAGCCGAACACCAGGATGCGATCCCCGGCCGCGGCCGAGGCGCGCGCCGCCCGCAAGGCCGCCGCCACATCGTCATGTTGCTCGCCGCTCCCGGCGCCGGTATCGCCCAGTCGGCGGGCCAGTGCCTGCACCGACTGCCCCCGGCCCCCGGCCAGGCCGGCCAGATGCCAGTGATCGACGTGGGCCAGCACGGGCGCCGCCACGCCGGCCGCATCCTTGTCGGTCAGCACGGCGTAGACCGCACGGGTCCGCCCGGTGGCGGGCTCGGCCTGCAACCACTCGGCCAGCGCACGCGCGGCCTGCGGGTTGTGCGCGACGTCGACGACGATCTCCACCCCGTCGAGCACGTGCCGCTGCAGGCGGGCCGAAACCCGCGCACCGGCGATGCCATCGGCCAGCGCGGCGGCGTCGATGGCGCCGTGCGCCGAAGACCCGAGGGCGCGTACCGCCGCCACCGCGACCGCCGCATTGCGCAGCTGCACCGGTGCGGCGAGCGCGGGCAGCGGCAGCTCGACCTCGTAGCCGACCTCGCGCCAGATCCAGCGCCCGTCGACCGATGGCGCATAGAGAAAATCGCTGCCGCCGCGCACCGCGACCGCGCCGATGCGGTAGGCGTGCTGCAGCACGCTGGCCGGCGGGTCGGTGTCGCCGAGCACCAGCGGCTTCCATGCACGCGCGATGCCGGCTTTCTCGAAGCCGATGGTCTCGATGTCGTGGCCCAGCCAGTCCTGGTGGTCGAGATCGACGGTGGTGATCACCGCGACGTCGGGATCGACGATGTTGACTGCGTCCAGACGGCCGCCGAGGCCGACTTCGAGAATCGCCAGATCCAGCTGCGCGCGCGCGAACAGCCACAGCGCGGCCAGCGTTCCGGTTTCGAAATAGGTCAGCGGCGTGTCGCGGCGCGCGACCTCGACCGCCTCGAAGGCCTCGACCAGCGCCGCATCGTCGGCGTCCGCGCCATCGATGCGCACGCGCTCGTTGTAGGCCAGCAGATGCGGCGAGGTGTAGGCGCCGACGCGCCAGCCCGCCGCGCGCGCGATCGCCTCGACGAAGGCCACCGTCGAGCCCTTGCCGTTGGTGCCACCGATGGTGATCACCCGCGCGCCCGGACGCCCGCAGTCCATGCGCGCGTAGACCGCGCCGACGCGCTCGAGACCCATCTCGATTTCGGTGGGATGGCGCGCTTCGATGCGGGCGAGCCAGGTGGAGAGATCAGTCGGCATGGAGATGCTCGGCGCTGGAGACGTGGTGGATGGAGATCACGGCGAAACCCAGAATCGTGGATCTTCCCACAAGTCTGACCCGCACCGTCCGGTCTGGATACCGGTGGTAATACCGGCTGCTGATGCAGATGAACGACGGCATCGTCCCGGCGAGCGGGCCGCCCTTCAACCGGTAGTCGCATGAACGTCGCGAGGCGCGATGCGAGGTCTGCATGACCGCCTGCATCTCGTGCTCGCTTCCGAGCGGACGCGTGATCGCCCACGGCACCGCCTTGGCGATAACGAGCCAGACCATCCATCCCAGAAACACCGGCATGACCGGCGCCACCAGCCAGAGTTTCCAGTCCGACGGCCAGACGCCGGTGCGGACGCCTGTGCGGATCAGCGCGCCGTAGAACAGTCCGGACAGCGCCAGACCAACCACGCCGAACAGGATCACGGCCTGCCGCCCACGAAACACCGCGGGCGGAATGAAGTCGACGAACAGTCCAAGCAGCAGCAGGCCACACACCGTGAACACGGTGACCAGCGCGCCGACATGCCTCAGTGTCGGCGCCTCGGTGCCGAACCACAGACTCCGCCAGGTGGACACGGTGGCTGTTGCGGCTGTTCGGGCTACAGCGCCCGGTGCACCGCCTCGCCGAAGAACGCCGTGTGATGCGCGCAGTCGTTGAGGCGCACGACGTCGAGACGATCGGCATCCGCGCCTTCGAGCAGGTTCAACGTGGTCGGCGCCTGGCGGAAGGTCCAGAGCTTCGAGAACGGAATGCCGAGGATGCGGCACAGGATCACGCGGTTGACGGCGTCGTGGGCGACGATCAGCGCGGTGTCGTCCGGGCCCAGCCCGTCGACGGCGGCGACGAACGCCGGCCAGGCGCGGTCGAACACCTGCTGCAGCGATTCGCCGCCGGGCATCTGCACGGTGTCGGGGGCGTCGCGCCACGCGGCCAGGCGCTCGGGATCGCGTTCGCGGATCTCGCTGGCCAGCAGGCCTTCCCAGGTGCCGTGGGCGATCTCCGCAAGGCCCGCATCGGTGCGCAGCATCGATTCACGCGTGGCGCCGAGCGCGAGACGCGCGGTGCGATCGGCGCGCGACAGCGGCGAAGCGACCGCGCGGTCGATGCGCACATCGGCCAGGCGCTGCCCCAGCAACGACGCCTGACGCTCGCCGACCTCCGACAACGCGATGTCCTCCTGCCCCTGGTACCGGCCTTCGGCATTCCATGGCGTTTCGCCGTGTCGGGCAAGCAGGATTCTCATGCGCAGATGTCCGTTCGGAGAGGCCCGACAGTCTAGCGAAGGACGGCAGCACCGATGCCCGGTCAGGCGGCATCCGGAGTGCATGCATGCCGGGCGCGTCGCCGCGACACGATGGCTGGCCCTGCAGGCACGGGGATCGGTGAAGGGCGTCAGGCCCTGACCCACCGCGGCCAAATAATCGACCTGCCGCGCCATCAGGCGGGCGACAGCGTGCCGATCCCGCCCGCCACGCCAGGAAGCCGTCGCCGGTCACTGGGTTGGCGCTCCGGCGGCTCCCTCCGCCGACGCGCGCCAGCACCGCGGCGGGGTGGCGTCGAGGGCCGCTCATGCAGCGATCGACACGCCTGCCGAGAGCGCCGGCGTCAACTCGGATGCCGCCCCCGCGCATGGCGCCGCTGGTTTCGCGGGCGGGCGGGCACCCCGGCGCATGGCCGCTCAGTTGCGCGGCGCGACCCCCATTTCCTGCAGCAGGCGAGGCGCGGGATCGACTTCCTGCATCACCCAGCGGATGTAGCGCTGGTCGACCGAGATCGTGCGGGTCATCGCCGGGTCGAACACCCAGTTCGAGACCACGGCCTCCCAGGTCATGTCGAACAGCAGCCCGGTGAGGCGGCCGTCGGCATCGAGTACCGGCGAGCCGGAATTGCCGCCCGTGACGTCGAGGTCCGACAGGAAGTTCACCGGCACCGTGCGCAGGCGACGGTCGGCCAGTCCACCGTGACGGCCCGCGGCGATCGCATCGAGCTGCGCCTTGGGCGCGTCGAACGGCTCGGCGCCGGTGGCCTTGGTCGGGATCTCCTCCAGGCGGGTGAACGGCGTATGCGCCGTGCCGGCCAGATCGGTGTAACCGGTGACGTTGCCGAAGGTCAGGCGCAGCGAGGAATTGGCATCCGGATACACCGCCTCGCCGCGGCTGGCACGGTACTCGGCCACGGCCTGGAGATAGACCGGGCGCTGCTGCAACAGGTCGCCCGCGCGCGCCTTGGCCGCCAGCTCGATCTTCAGCAGTTCGGGCAGCACGGCCGCGGCGTACTGCAGGGCCGGATCGCGGCTGCGCAGGAAGGCGTGTCGATCGGCGGCGAACCACTTGAGGCGTTCGTCGCCGGCGCGCAACGCGCTGCGGTCCAGGCGGTCGAGCGCGCGCTCGATGGCGGCGTCGGTATCGCCACCGATGAAGGCGTCGATGGCCGCCACCCGCTGGTCCGCGGGCAGTTGCACGTACTGCTGCAGCGCGTAACGCGTGAGCGCGCGGTCCATCGCCGGGACGTACCGGCGATCCATCTGCCGCAGGCCGCCTTCGATCACCGGCAGATCGCGCTGCTGGAAGCCCTGTTCGCGCATGGCGTCCGGCTTTTCCTTCTCCATCGACAGGCGGTACAGACGCACCGCGGTCGACAGCAGCCCGCTGTTCTCGAGCAGGCCCAGGACCAGGTCGCGCTCACGGGTGGCCATGCCCTGGGCTTCGAGCGCGGCGATGCGCGACTGCGCCTCGATCGCAGCCTGGCCCGCCTCGCCGCGACCGCGCAGCCATTCCAGCACCGCGGCCTGCTCGGCCTGGCGCTGCTCGAGCGCGCCGATGCGCTCGAAGCCCTGCAGCTGGCCCTCGTAGTTCTTCAGCGTGTTCTGCCAGCCGCGCACCACGCTGGCGTAGCGCACCTCGGTCTCGGGATCGGTCTTGCCCTGGGCCTCGACCAGATCGATCAGTGCGCGGTAGTGGCGTCCGATCTGCGGATACCGCCAGGTCACGGTCTCGGCGAACTCGTCCGCGGTCGCGTAACGGCTGGTGCGCCCCGGATAACCCGCCACCATCACGAACTCGCCTTCGCGCAGCGGTCGCTCGGCGATGCGCAGCACTTGGCGCGGTCGGAACGGCACGTTGCCCTCGGCGTAATCCGCCGGTCGCCCGTCCGCGCCGACGTAGGCGCGATAGAACGCGAAATCGCCGGTGTGGCGCGGCCACATCCAGTTGTCCACGTCGCCGCCGAAGCTGCCGATGCCCCCGGCCGGCGCGTACACCAGCCGCACGTCGCGGATTTCGAGGTTGCGGAACAAACGGTACTGGGCACCCCCGAAAAAGCTGTACAGGCGGCAGCGATAGCCGGGTTCGGCTTCGCAGGCGCCGACCAGGGACTTCTCGATCGTGTCGAGTGCCGTGGTCCGGGCCAGCGCGTCGGGGGCGGCGGCAATGGCCGCCTGCACCTGTTCGGTGACGTCGTCGATGCGGTCGAGCGCGAAGATGCGCGCGTTGGGGCCGGCGGAGATCTCGTCGCCCGGCGCCGCGGCATTGAAGCCGTCGCGCATCAGGTTGTTCTCCGGCGTCGAATTGAGCTGGATCGCGCCGTAGGCGCAGTGATGATTGGTCAGCACCAGGCCCTGCGGCGAGACGAAGCTCGCCGTGCAACCGCCGAGCGAGACCACGGCGCCCAGCGGATCGCCGGTGAGATCGGCCAGGCGCTGCGGATTCAGCTTCAGGCCGGCCTTGCGCAGCGCCGGTGCGATGTCCGGCAGTTGCTGCGGCACCCACATCCCCTCCCCCGCCAGGATCGGAGCACTGCAGCCGAGGGAGACGCCGAGCAGTGTCGCGGCCAGAAGCTTCAGGCGCATGGGGATCCTGTTCAGTCGTGTCGGGGCGCCAAGTCTAACCGCAGGCAACCACGCGCCCGGCGCGCCGCGCTGCAGCAGGGACGGCGCGACGCGCCCCGTATAATCGCCGGCTCTTTTCGCCCACGGCAGACTCCCCACGATGGCCCAGACAATGAAGGCGCTGGTCAAGCGCGACGCGACCAAAGGCATCTGGATGGCCGAGGTACCGGTGCCGGCCCCGGGCCCGAACGACGTGCTGATCCGGGTCGAGAAGGCCGCGATCTGCGGCACCGACCTGCACATCTACCTGTGGGACGAGTGGAGCCAGCGCACGATCACGCCCGGCCTGGTCATCGGCCACGAGTTCGTCGGCCGCATCGTCGAACTGGGCTCGGCGGTCACCGGCTATGACATCGGCCAGCGCGTCTCCGCGGAAGGCCATCTGGTCTGCGGCCACTGCCGCAACTGCCGCGCCGGCAAGCCGCACCTGTGCCCGAACACCGTCGGCATCGGCGTCACGCGCAACGGCGCGTTCGCCGAATACGTGGTGATGCCGGCGACCAACCTGTGGCCGATTCCCGACCAGATTCCGAGCGAGCTCGCCGCGTTCTTCGACCCCTACGGCAACGCCGCGCATTGCGCACTGGAATTCGACGTCGTCGGCGAGGACGTGCTGATCACCGGCGCCGGCCCGATCGGCGTGATGGCCGCGGGCATCTGCAAGCACATCGGCGCGCGCAACGTCGTGGTTACCGACGTCAACGACTTCCGCCTCAAGCTCGCCGCCGACATGGGCGCCACGCGCGTGGTCAACGTGTCGAACACCTCGCTCAAGGACGTCATGAAGGACCTGCACATGGAGGGCTTCGACGTGGGCCTGGAAATGAGCGGCAACCCGCATGCGTTCAACGACATGCTCGACTGCATGTACCACGGCGGCAAGGTTGCGCTGCTCGGCATCCTGCCCAAGGGCGCCGGCATCGACTGGGACCGCATCATCTTCAAGGGCCTCACCGTCCAGGGCATCTACGGCCGGCGCATGTACGAGACCTGGTACAAGATGACCCAGCTCGTGCTGTCGGGCTTCCCGCTGGGCAAGGTGCTCAGCCACCAGCTGCCGGCCGACGACTTCCAGAGGGGCTTCGACCTGATGGAATCGGGCAAGTCGGGCAAGGTGGTGCTGGACTGGCGTTGAACGACAGGCGCGTTGCGGCGTAGCCGCCGACGCGCTCGCGCGTCCGCATGACGTGTGGCACGTACGAGGACCTGCCACACGGTTTAGATTCACCCTCCTGATTTCCACAGGAGGTGGTGCATGCGCAACGAACGTGCGTTTTTTCGTGGTTTCGTGCTTGCAGGCCTCGCGGCCGCGATCTCCTCCGCCTTTGCGGCCGACGCACCCACGTGTCCCGACGTGGCCGAGCCGCCTGCCTCGGTCTGTCTGCCCACCGCACATGGACTGGCCTACGCCGACACGCACGACGACGCCCGACTGGCGGCGACGGCACTGGATGCCGCTGCCGTCCAGTTCGGTCAGATTTTCGGCCGACGCCTCCCGCCCGGCCTGCTGGTCCTGAGCGCGACCTTCAGCCGCGACGACGCACACCGATTCGCACGGACCCACGGCTTGGGATTCGCCCAGAGCTGGCTGTCGCCGGCGGACAAGCGCGCGCAGTTCGAAACCGTCATGCGACGCGCCATGCCCGAGGCTGACGCCGCACGGATCGAACGCACCCTTTCTCAGATCGGAGCCCAGCACGTCGATATGCTTCGGCACGAGCTCGGCCACGCGCAGTACCACGCTGCATTCTGGCCCGAGGCATCACCATCCCCGGACGCCTACGGAACACCGGCTCCCGACTGGCTGGACGAAGCCTCGGCCGTCCTGATGGAAGACAGCGCGGGTCGTGCGGCGCGCGAACGTCATTTCTTCGAAGCCTGGCGCCAGTCGTCGCCAGCGATTCGCCCGCTCGCCGAGTTTCTGACCATGGCACACCCCGTCACCGCGCAGCAGCGCGCCTTGATGCAGGCGCAAGGCGGCGCACAGACGGCCTCGGGCGTGCAGGTGATGACGATGCGCGGCGCTGATGCAGGCCCCGCCGGCATGTTTTATTCGCAATCGCTTCTGTTCGCGGAGTTCCTGATCGACGCCAGTCCGGAACGGCACATTCTGGGCACGATCAGTGCCGCTGCGGCCCGTGGTGTCGACTTCACCGACTGGTTGGCCGTCAGCGGCGCGCAACACGGATTGCCGACGGATGTGGGCGCGTTGCAGACCGCATGGGAAATCTGGTGCGAAGCGCGCTCCACAGCCGCAACCGACTCGGCCAAGTAAACTGCACGGCCCGTCTTCTTGGATCGCTCCGTATGTCCCTGACCCAGCGCTACGCCGACACCCTCGACGAGATCCGCGACGCTGGCCTGTTCAAGGCCGAACGCGTGATCACCGGCCCGCAGTCGGCCGAAATTACGCTGGAAGACGGCCGCACGGTGCTGAACTTCTGCGCCAACAACTACCTGGGCCTGGCCGACCATCCGGACATCATCGCGTCCGCCAAGGATGCACTCGATACGCACGGCTTCGGCATGGCGTCGGTGCGCTTCATCTGCGGCACGCAGGATCTGCACAAGCAGCTCGAAACGACCATCGCGGACTTCTTCGGCAAGGAGGACACGATCCTCTACGCCGCGTGTTTCGACGCCAACGGCGGCCTGTTCGAGCCGCTTCTGGGTGAGCACGACGCGGTCATCAGCGATGCGCTCAACCACGCCTCGATCATCGACGGCGTGCGCCTGTGCAAGGCCAAGCGCTACCGCTACGCGAACTGCGACATGGCGGATCTCGAGGCACAGCTGAAGCAGGCGCGCGCCGACGGCGCGCAGACGATCCTGATCACCACCGACGGCGTGTTCTCGATGGACGGCTACATCGCGCCGCTCGACGAGATCACCGCACTGGCCGCGCAGTACGACGCCCTGGTGCACATCGACGAATGCCATGCGACCGGCTTCCTCGGTGCCACCGGCCGCGGCTCGGCCGAAGTGAAGGGCGTGCTCAAGAAGATCGACATCGTCACCGGCACGCTGGGCAAGGCGATGGGCGGCGCGCTCGGTGGTTTCACTACCGCCAAGCGCGAAGTCATCGAACTGCTGCGTCAACGCTCGCGTCCCTATCTGTTTTCGAACTCGCTGCCGCCGCACGTGGTCGCGGCCGGCATCAAGGCCTTCGAGATGCTCGACGCCGCCGGCGATCTGCGCACGCAGCTGGTCGAGAACACCCGCTACTTCCGCGAGCAGATGACGGCAGCCGGTTTCGACGTGCGACCCGGCGTGCACCCGATCAGCCCGGTCATGCTCTACGACGCCAAACTCGCGCAGCGCTTCGCCGAGCGGCTGCTCGAGGAAGGCATCTACGCGATCGGCTTCTTCTTCCCGGTCGTTGCGAAGGAGCAGGCGCGGATCCGCACCCAGATCAGCGCCGCACACACGCGCGAACACCTGGAGCGCGCGATCGATGCGTTCACCCGCATCGGGCATGAGCTGGGCGTGCTGAAGACCTGAGATCGTGGCCAACGTCCCGCGACGCCTGCCATCTGACGCGTGTGCGGTGCTCGGAACGCTCACGTACTTCCACGGACGTGGCGCGTTCTCCACTCCGGCACGCGCCACCTCGCTGCCCTCGCGACGCACCTTGAACAGGTTCTGAGCCATGCGCGCGGCACTGCGACGGCGCCTGCTGCTCGCGGCGCATACCGATGCCCTCGCCGTCCTCGACGGCGGCATCTGGTCGACGCGCTGCCTGCATTGCCGCAGCACGCTGCAGCTTCGCGGCGATGGCGAGCCGCTCGGCAACACGACGCTGGAACACGTGGTGCCCCAAGCCTGGTTCGGCCGGCGCGCGGCCGCGGTGTTGACCGCGCAGGTCGGCGACGACGCCGATGATCCGCGCAATCTCGCGTTGGCCTGCGCACGCTGCAACCACGACAAGGGCAAGGGCCACGACGCGCGCGGGCCCGGCGACGTGCGCGCACACGAAGTCGTCGACGCCTTGCTCGCCACGCGGCTCAGCCGATGGCGGGATCCGACGGTGCCGCCCGCGTCCTGAGCGGTTCCGCGACGCGACCGCAGACCACTCCACCCGCGTCGGCACGCGCATGACGGCGCGATGCGCATACGCATGCGCCGTGCGGCTCCAAACGCTCTGCCGTGCGGCCATTCACATCGCCACATCGCGGCGTGCCGCGCGGGCGTGCCGTGCGGTTGCTCAGCGCCTGCGCGCCCAGGCCTGCACGATGTCGGCGATCTGCCGCACGCCATCGGTCAACGCCGCCGGGCCCGGCTGCAGGATCAACGGCGACTTGATCTCGTGCAGCTCGCCGTCGCGTACCGCCGGAATCGCGTCCCAGCCCGGACGCGCGGCCACGCGCTCGGGGCGGAACTTCTTGCCGCACCACGAGCCGAGGATGATGTCGGGCGCGCGTTCGATCACCGGATCGCCATTGGCCAGAATCCGGGCCTTCGCCAGCGGTTCGGCCGACAGCTCGGGGAACACGTCGTCACCACCGGCGATGCGCACCAGCTCGGCGACCCAGCGGATGCCGGTGATGATCGGCTCGTCCCATTCCTCGAAATAGACGCGGGGGCGCTGCGGCAGGCGCGCGCTTTGCGCCTCGATCTCATCCAGTCCGCGGCGCAGTTCGTCGGCATAGGCGTCGGCGCGCGCCGCGCAGCCGACTAGCGCGCCGAGCCGGCGCACGTAGTCGACGATGCCGTCGACACTGCGGTGGTTGCTGATCCACACCTCGACGCCGCGGCGCACGAGCACGGCGGCGATGTCGGCCTGGATGTCGGAAAACCCGACGACGAAATCCGGTTCGAGCTTGAGGATCTCGTCGATCTTCGCGCTGGTGAACGCACTGACCTTGGGCTTCTCCTTGCGCGCCTGCGGCGGACGCACGGTGAAACCGCTGATGCCGACGATGCGGTCCTGCTCGCCGAGCGCGTACAGCACTTCGGTCGGTTCCTCGGTCAGGCAGACGATGCGCTGCGGGCCGGTCGCCCTGGAAGAGCCGTGCGCGATGACCGGAGGTTCATCCGTCGACGACGGCGCCTGCGCCGTGCCTCGGCTCGCGTGCCGATTGGAATCACCGGCGACGGATGACGACTCCCCGCCGTTCACGGATACAGCATCCGCTTCCTGCAATCCCCGGCGACATCGCACTCGTACACCCAGCGCTCGTGCAGACGGTAGTCGGCCCCGTACCAGAACTCGATCCTGTCGGCACGCACGCGCAGGCCCGACCAGCGCGGCGGCCGCGGCACGTCGCGCCCTTCGAACTCCGCTTCGACATCAGCCAGCCGCTGCTCGAACGTCGAGCGGCTCTCGAGCACCTCGCTCTGCTTCGAGGCCCAGGCGCCGAGCTGGCTGCCGCGCGGCCGCGAGGCGAAATAGGCGTCGGCCTCCTCGTCCGCCACGATCACGACCGGCCCTTCGATGCGCACCTGGACTCCCCGACGCACGCGCGGCCAGTGGAAGAGCAGGGCCGCCTGGGGATTCGCCTGCAGCTCCCTGCCCTTGCGCCCGTCGAGGTGGGTGTAGAACACGAAGCCGCGTGCGTCCCAGGCCTTGAGCAGGACCGTCCGCGCCGATGGCCTGCCGTCCGGCGAGGCGGTGGCCACGGTCATCGCGGTGCGATCGGGCTCACCGGCCGCCTGCGCTTCCTCGAACAGCGCGGCGAAGGTGGACAGGGCTTCGTTCAACAGGACGGGGCTGGCTTCGGTCATGGCTCGAATGATCGCCCCGGCGCACGAGGATGTCGAACGGCCCTGCAATCCGCGCCGGCCGGCGCTAAGGTGCAGCGATGGCCCGAACGACGCCGACTGCCCGCTGGCCCGATGCCGTCGTCTCGCGCGTACTCGACGACACGCTGTCCCACGACGCCCGGGTGCTCGGCATCAGCGGCCTGCAGGGCACCGGCAAATCCACCCTCGCCGCCCAGTTGATCGACGCGGCAGCGGCGCGCGGTCTGCGCGGCGCGGCGCTCTCGCTGGACGATCTGTATCTGGACCGGGACGCCCGGCGCGCACTGGCCGCCCGCGTGCACCCCCTGCTCGCCACCCGCGGCCCGCCGGGCACGCACGAGGTGGCCCTGGGTCTGTCGGTGTTCGACGCGGTGCGCACCGGCACCCCGGTGCGGCTGCCGCGCTTCGACAAGCTCGAGGACCGCCGCCTGCCCGAAGCGGGCTGGCCTTGGGCGGAGCGGATCGACCTGCTGGTGTTCGAGGGCTGGTGCGTCGGCACGCCGCCGGAAGCACCACGCTGCCTGATCGAACCGGTGAACGCGCTGGAACGCGACGAGGACCCGTCCGGCACCTGGCGACGCTGGTGCAACGCCGCGCTTGGCCGCGATTATCCGGCGCTGTGGGCCTGCATCGACAGGCTGCTGTTTCTGCAGCCGCCAGGCTTCGAGGTGGTCTTCGACTGGCGTCTGCAGCAGGAACAGGCCCTGCATTCGGCCAGGCCGGGCGGCGGCGGCATGAACGCGGCGGGCATCGCGCGGTTCGTGCAGCACTTCGAGCGGGTCAGCCGCCAGGCGCTGCGCACGCTGCCGGACCACGCGGATCAAGTGGTGACGCTGGACGCCGGACGACGGATCCTGCGGGAGGCCTGATCGCGCCCGGCGGCCTGCGCGGTCGGCGCAAGCGACGACGTCGGCCATCGTCGGGGTCGCGCTCTGCCGGCGCAGTCCCGCGCGGCTCGACCGGATGCCGCGCGCGCGCCAAAAAAACAGTGTGCTCCGGTAGGCCAGCACCCCCGCCCCCGGTCCCCGACATGCCTGCCGCGAGGCGCGCCACGTTGCCCCGCTGCTAGCATGCGGCCATGCAGTCCGCCCCCAACCTCGTGCTCGTCGGTCCGATGGGCGCCGGCAAATCGTCGATCGGTCGCCGCCTCGCACGGCGCTGCGGTCTGGCGTTCGTGGACGTGGACCATGAAATCGAGGTCCGCACCGGCGCCACCATCCCGATGATCTTCGACTGCGAGGGCGAAGCCGGATTCCGCGCACGCGAGCGCAGCATCCTGGCCGACGTGCTGGAGGGCACCCGCCAGATCGTCGCCACCGGCGGGGGTGCGGTCCTCGATGCGGACAACCGCGCGCGGATGCGCGCCCGCGCGCTGGTGATCCATATGCATGCGGACGTGGACACCCAGCTGGCGCGACTGGCCCGCGACCGCACGCGGCCGCTGCTGGCCCACGGCGACCGGCGCACCGTGCTCGAACGGTTGGCGGCCGTGCGTGCCCCGCTTTACGCCGAGGCCGCGCACCTGCGATTCGATACCGGTCGGCACGCCTGCGCCGAAGCAGCAGCCCAGCTGGGCCGCCTGGTGCAGGCGCACTGGCAGCCGCCTGCCGCCGACACGCATCCCGCGCCCCACGCATGAGCGGGAGCGTCCTGCGTCCTCTTCCCATCTGCGACCGCGACGCACCCGTGTCGCCCTGCGCCCTTCTTGGATCCATTCGATGACGACGCCCCATCGCGAGGTCACCGTCGCCGGTGATCGTCCCTATCGCATCCGCATCGGCCCTGGTCTGCTCGACGACGGCGACACGCTCGCCGAGACCGTGCGCGGCGGCGAAGCGATGCTGGTCAGTGATCGCAACGTGGCGCCGCTGTATGCCGATCGCGTGGCCGACGCCCTGCGTGCGGCACGCCCGGGCCTGCGCCTGCACCGGCATGTCCTGCCCGCCGGCGAGGCTGCGAAGACGCTCGCCCATTTCGCCGACGTCACCCATGCGCTAGCCGAGGCCCGGCTGCGCCGTGACGCGTCGGTATTCGCACTCGGGGGTGGCGTGATCGGCGATCTGGCCGGCTTCGCCGCCGCCTGCTGGATGCGTGGCATCGACTGCGTGCAGCTGCCCACCACCCTGCTGGCGATGGTGGATTCCGCGGTGGGCGGCAAGACCGCCGTGGACCTGCCGCAGGGCAAGAACCTCGTCGGCGCCTTCCATCCACCGTGCGCGGTGATCGCCGATACCGCCGCGTTGCGCAGCTTGCCCGCACGCGAACTGCGCGCCGGCCTGGCCGAGGTGGTGAAGTACGGCGCGCTCGGCGATGCGGACTTCCTGGGCTGGCTCGATGACCACGCCGATGCGCTGCTGACGATGGACGATGCGGCGCTGGCCGACGCGATCGCCCGCAGCTGCGCGCACAAGGCGGCGATCGTCGCGCGCGACCCGTTCGAACACGGCGAGCGCGCATTGCTCAACTTCGGCCACACCTTCGGGCATGCGATCGAGACCGAACAGGGCTACGACGGCCTCAACCACGGCGAGGCGGTCGCGGTGGGCATGGTGCTGGCGGCGCGATTGTCGGAGGTGCTCGGGTTGGCGCCGGCGGCGGACACGGCGCGTCTGCAAGCGCTGCTGCAGCGCCTCGGGCTGCCGGTCGCGCTGCCATCGGGTCTCGACCCGGACCGCCTGCTCGCGCACATGCGTCTCGACAAGAAGGCCCAGGCCGACGGCCTGCGCTTCATCGTCTGGGACGGCGTCGGCCGCGCCCGCGTACTGGCCGGCGTGCCCGAGGCCGCCGTGCAGGACGTGCTGCGCGGCTGAGCCTCAGGGCGTCTCACTCGCGCCGCGGCCCGGCCCGCCCAGGCCCGGCCCTGTGCCGCCGATTCCGCCGCCCCCACCACCGCCCCCACCACCGCCACCGCGTCCGCCCTGCGCAGCGCCCTTCTTCGCGCCGCCGTCGCCGCGCACGGGTCCCTGGTCGGGGACGACCAGATCGGCGGGCACGGGGTCGAGGTCGAGCGCCTGACGGATGAAGGCGCGCAACGACACGACCAGCGCCGAGACCCGGACCGGCCGACGCGCGACCATGTCGCCGGCCGCCTGCGCCGCCAGCCGCACTTGGTCTTCGGTGCCGAGCAGGATCACGTCCGACAACGCGGCCTCGACCGCATCGCGGACCCGCCGCCGGCGCACCGCGGCATCCGAATCGAAGGCAGCCTCGGGCGTGGCGGTGCCCGGGTCTGCACCGGTGAGCGCCTCGCGTGCGCTCTGGCGCAGGTCGCGCAGATGCCGCGGATCGACGTCCAGCTCGCCGGTGAACGAGCCACCAAGCGTCTTGTAGGCGGCGATCAGGGTCTTGAGCCGCTCGTTGATCTGCCGGTTCTCGCGCTCGCGCCGACGCTGCATCCGCTGCATGAACGCCAGGCGGATGCCGACCGCGACCAGCGTGACGAGCACCAGCCCGAGCAGGGTCGAGGCGGTGGCGCCCAGGGAGCTGAAATCGAGCATGCGCATGGTCGAACCCGTCGTCGGCAGCGGGAGCGCCATGTTACGTGCGGCGTCGCGGCGGGGCCGGCCGTACAATCGACCGCAATGCGCCTGTTCCTGCAACAACGTCCCGACGGCCACGAATCCCCGCGCTTCGTGCAATTGACCCTGCAGCCCGATCTGCTGGGCGGCTGGACCCTGCTGCGCGAAACCGGCCAGGTCGGCGGCCGCAGCTCCCTGCGGCGCGACCAGTTCCTCGACCAGCCCAGCGCACTCAAGGCACTCGAAGCCGCACGCGACGCGCAGCTCAAGCGCGGCTTCCAGCTGATGTTCGCCCGCGGCAGCGACGCGCCGGCCTGAGCACGCCCTTTCGAATCCACCAGGAATTCCAGTCCCGATGTCCGCCGCCCTCAAGAACGACCGCTTTCTCCGCGCGCTCCGCCGCGAACCCGTCGACCGCACGCCGGTCTGGCTGATGCGCCAGGCCGGTCGTTACCTGCCGGAGTACCGCGCGACACGCAAGCAGGCGGGCAGTTTCCTGGCGATGGCGAAGAATCCCGATCTCGCCTGCGAGGTCACGCTGCAGCCGCTGGCGCGCTTCGACCTCGACGCGGCCATCCTGTTCTCCGACATCCTGACCATCCCCGACGCGATGGGCCTGGAGCTGTACTTCGTCGAGGGCGAAGGCCCGAAGTTCCGCCATCCGGTGCGTGATGCCGCGAGTATCGAGAAGCTCGGCGTGCCGGATATGGAGACGGAACTGCGTTACGTCATGGACGCGGTGCGGGTGATCCGCCGCGAGCTCGACGGCCGCGTCCCGCTGATCGGGTTTTCCGGCAGCCCGTGGACGCTGGCCTGCTACATGGTCGAAGGCGGCGGCAGCAAGGATTTCGCGCGCATCAAGGCGATGGCGCTCAATGATCCGAAGGCGCTGCACGCGCTGCTGTCGGTCAACACCGACGCAGTCATCGCCTACCTCGCCGCGCAGCGCGCGGCTGGCGCGCAGGCACTGCAGGTGTTCGATACCTGGGGCGGCGTGCTGAGCCCGGCGATGTACCGTGAATTCTCGCTGCCTTACCTGACCCGCATCGCCCGGGAACTGCAACGCGGCGACGGCGCCGAGCGCACCCCGCTGATCCTGTTCGGCAAGGGCAATGCCGCCTATCTCGACGACCTCTCGCGCTCCGGCGCGGAGGGTGTCGGCGTCGACTGGCTCATCGAACTCGGCGATGCCGCGCGTCGTACCGAGGGCCGCGTCGCGCTGCAGGGCAATCTCGAACCGACCACGCTCTACGGCGCACCCGATGCGATCCGCGCACAGGTGCGTCATGCCCTTGACAGCTACCGCGAAGGCAACGGCGGCTCGCGCGACGGCCATGTCTTCAACCTCGGCCACGGCATGTCGCCGGACATGAACCCCGATCACGTACGCGTGCTGGTCGACGAAGTGCACGCGTACAGCGCGCGCTGACCTGGAGCTCCCCGTAGGAGCGCGCTCGCGCGCGAACGCGCTCTACCGGGACTGCGCCTTCGCGCGCAAGCGCGCTTCTACACCGGATGTGGCGCGGACGGGCCGGGTCGGACCCACTCGTGGCGGCGTGCCGGTCATGAATCCGGAACACGTCGCCGGTTGTCGGGCGACCCACACGTCTGGAGCAAGCTGACCTGCCGCTCGTTCGTAGGGAGTTCGCTCTCGCGCGAACGAGCGTTACCGGGACAGCGTCCTCGCGCGCAAGCACGCTCCTACACAGGATGTGGCACGGACGCGGCGGGTCGGACGAGGTGGACGATTCCCGGCAGACATTCCGAATGCCCGCGTCGTCAGCCCGGTGACCGTTTCAGACGCCGTCCGTCGGCGCCGCCAACCGCTTCTGCACGTCGTCGCGCAGGCGCGCGAGTTCGCCTTCGGCTTCGCGGCGCTGCTGCATACCGTCGCGATGGATGCTGCGGACTTCCTCGACCGTCTGGATCAGCTGCTCGTGCACATGGCGCAGCGTGCCGATATCGATGACGGCGCGCTGGTTGGCCTTCGCGGTCTCGACCGAGGTCTGACGCAGCAGGTCGGCATTGCTGCGCATCAGTTCGTTGGTCGCGTCGTCGATGGCGTTCGACAGTTCCACCGCATTCTTCTGCTCGCCCAGCGACAGCTGGATCGCGAACTGCCGCTTCCACGAGGGAATCGTGATGTTGCGGACGGTGTTGAACTTCTCCACCAGCTGGATCGCATTGGCCTGGATCAGCCGGATCATTGGCAGCGACTGGTCGGCGGCGTGCTGCATCACCAGCAGATCGCCGACACGCTTGTCGAGCAGGCGGATGGCATTCTCGATTTCGGCGCGGCGCGTGCGCGATTGCGGGTCTTCCGCGCCGGCGAGCGTCGTCTGTTCGGCAGCGAGACGGGCCAGGCGTTCGCGCCCCGCGACCACGTGCACACCCAGCGCGCGCCGCTCCTCGAGCACCACGTCGTGCATGCGATCGAAGTCGGAGATGCGGCGCGTCAGCAGATCCTGCTGACGGCCGACGTCACCCATCAGCCGCTCGATCTGCTGGTTGGTGCTGCTGAAGGTCTGCACCAGTTCGTCGCGGCCGGCGCGCATCTTGTCGATCAGGCGTCCGAGCAGCGGCACCTTGGAGCGACCGGCGAAGCTGCCGAGATCGAGCGAACGCGCGATCCGCACGACTTCACCCAGCTTCTCGCCGGTCGCGTCGAGATCGCTGTTGCGCACCTGGTCGAGCAGCTGACTCGAGAACGCGGCGGTTTTGCTCGCCGCGTCACGGCCGAACACGTGCAGGTTGCCGGGCGTGATGTCCTCCAGACTGCGACCGACGACCTCGATATCGGCGCGATCGGCGGGCACCAGGCCCAGCGACTGGAGCGCGGCATCGTCGGTCACCGGCGTCGCCGACGGCACGTGCGTGGGATAAGCGGTGTCGTGGGTCATGCCTCGGTCTCCTTGGGGCCGGCGCGGTCGGGCGCGCGTGTGGCGAGTGTAGCGGTCATTGCATCGACTTCATGGGCGATGTCCGCCTCGATCTCGGCAGCGGTCACCGCGCGGGCGACGCCCCGCGCCGCCTGCGCGCCGTCGGCGCGCTGCCGCCACAGCGGCAGCAGGATGTCGCGGATGTTGCGGTAGCGCTCGAGCAGGGTCTCCTGCTGCGCGACCACCAGCTGCCGCTGGCGTGCGGACAAGGCGTGGGCGTGGCGCACGGTGTCGAGGTGCTGCGCGCGTCGCAGCCGAAGATCGCATGAGATACCGCCTTCCATCTGGGCGGCGCGCAGCGCGGCCGCAGCCTGTTCCAGTCGCGCGAGTGCGGGGCCGGCAGCGGCGGCACGCTCGCGCCAGGCCGCGGTCTCGGCGCGCAGTTCGGCGGCGGCGCGATCGACGTCGACCAACAGCACACCCATGCGTGCGCCGAGTGCGTCGGCGTCGTGCTGGTCGACCACGTCGCGCCCGAGCAGGCGGTCGAACAGACCGGGGCGCGCCCGTTGTCGGCCGGGCAGCACCGCACGCATCGCCGTGTGCAAAGCAGCCAACGCGGCAACGAGCGTCGCGGCCGGCGCGGCATCCGGCGCAGGCGCGGCGTCGAGCGCGGCCAGCTCGGTGACGATGGCTTCGGCGTAGGCGGTGATGCCGGCTGCATCCTCCGGCACGTCGTCGGCACCGGTCGCCATCAATCCCGCGGACCTCGCTGGGGCTCGGCCGCGCCCAGGCGCTGGAGCGCGGCATCCAGTCGGCGCTCGGCAGGCGTGCGCTCGCGTCGACGTGCGGGCGTCGCATCGTCGAGCGTCGCATCCCGGGTTCGCAGCCACTGCGCGAGTTCTGCGAGCGCGGCGTTGAGCGCAGCCTGCCCCGCCACCGATTCTCCGAGCTGCACGAGCAGCGGCGCCGCGGCCTCGTCCAGCGCGGATCGCAAGCCGCGCGCGAGCATGTCTGCAGCATCTGCCGCATTCGGTGCGGCGGGCATACCGGCGGTGGGTGGCGAGGCAACGGCCCGCAGGTCGCGCAGGGCGGCCAGCAGCTCATCCCAGGGCGCAGCTGCAGACGGCGGATCGCCGGTGCGCCCCATCGATTGCAGGCCCGCGGCGATGTCGGCCAGCTGCGCGACCACGCGGGCGCCGGTGTCGGCATCCTCGCCACCCATCGCCTTGTCGCGCATGAAGTCGCGCTTGATCTGCGCCCAGCGCGCAGCCCCGGCACCGTCGAGCGTCCCGCGCAGCTCGGCCAGCTTGAGCAGATTCTCTTCGGCGCCTGTCGTCAGCAGTTGCGACTCGCCCATGTAGTGGTCGTCGAGCAGCTGTTGGAGCTCCGCGGCATTCATCACCGGCGAGATCTTTTCGGCCAGCTTGTTCATGTTTCGGTAGCTGCCCTGCAGGCGGAACGCCGGCTCCGTGCGGTATCGGTCCGCCTGGGCGGCGCTGGCGATGTACTGCTGGTTGACGCGGTAGACGATCTCGCTGACCTGCAACAGGCGCTGCAGTGTCGCGGTGAGTTCGTTGACTTCGGCGCCGCTGTAGGTGTGCGAGAGGTCGTTGGTCGAGACCTCCTTGCCGGCCGCACGTTCGGCGAGCAGATAGAGGTCCTTCATGTCGCGCGTCGCCAGCGGTGCGAGCACCGGATTGGAAGTCAGGCTGTTCTCGATATAGCTGAGCTTGAACGACGCCTCCATGCCGCCGAGCACGTCGCCGAGGTTGTAGATGTCGGCGCGGTTGGCGAGCATGTCCGGAATCTTGAACACCTCCCCGGTCTCGGTGTACGGGTTGCCGGCCATGACCACGCAGAACTTCCTCCCGCGCATGTCGTAGGTCTTGGTGCGCCCCTGCCACACGCCC
The DNA here is from genome assembly GCF_013425765.1 of Luteimonas deserti. Classification (GTDB taxonomy): domain Bacteria; phylum Pseudomonadota; class Gammaproteobacteria; order Xanthomonadales; family Xanthomonadaceae; genus Luteimonas; species Luteimonas deserti. Next base: position 414,603 of record NZ_JACCJZ010000013.1, on the reverse strand, counting down.
TCGATACGACGCGTGCCGTCGCACAGCGAGATGAACTTCTGCAGGAACTCGGGGTGCGTGTGCTGGATGTCGTCGACGTACAGCATCGTGTTGCTGCCCATCTCCAGCGCGAGGTTGAGCTTCTCCAGTTCCTGGCGAGAGGTCGCATCCGGTGCCTGCGCCGGATCGATCGAGCGCACCTCGTGGCCGAGCGCCGGGCCGTTGATCTTCATGAAGACCAGACCCAGCCGGCTGGCGACGTACTCCATGAGCGTCGTCTTGCCGTAGCCGGGCGGGCTGATCAGCATCAGCAGGCCCATCAGGTCGCTGCGCTTGTCCTCACCGACCGTGCCCATCTGCTTGGCGAGGTTGTCGCCGATCAGCGGCAGGTAGACCTCGTCGATCAGTTTGTTGCGCACGAACGACGTCAGCGGCTGCGCCTTGAACTCCGACAGGCGCAAGCTGTCGCGCTCCCTCGCGGCGATGCGCTGGCGTACCGCCTGGTAGCGATGGAATGCCGGGACGAACTGCAGGCGGTGTTCGTCGAAGCGTTGCAGGAAGCCGTCGAGTGAGAGCTGCAGGCGTCCCTCGTGCACTCTCGGATGTTCCCCGAGGAGGCCGTCGACGGTGGTGATCAGAGCGACCTCGCGCACCGCATGCGGCAGTGAATCGGCCGCGAGCAGCAGCACGATGGCTTCGGGCACGTAGCCGGCCAGGGCCGCGTGGGTTTCGCTCTCGCCCAGAGCGCCGAGCCATTGCGCAGCGAGCGACCAGCGCTGAGCCAGCGAGCTCGTCCCATCGGCCAGCGCACGCTCCACGTCGGCGCGCAGGCCGGCGCTGTCCAGTGCCTGGTCCAGCGCCGCGCGCAGGTCGCGCGCGTAATGGCTGATGCCGAATGTGGGTGCGCCCTCGCGCAGCTCGTCGAGCAGATAGTCGGCCGCGACCGGCGCGAGCGCATCGTCCACCGGCAGATCCGCGGCAGCGACGAACCCCTTCAGCGTGGCGGACATCTCGGCGCGCAGTGCGTCGAGGCCAGCATCGGACGCGAACAGCTGCCGGATCGCACGCGCCCCGGCGGTGCGTTCGGGCCAACGGTCGGCGGCGGTGCCGGCGCGGCCGAAGGCCCAGAACGCAAGCGCCAGCGCGCGCGCGGCCGGTGGTCTCGCCAGCGGGCCGGCCTTGGCGTGCAGGGGCAGAAGTTCGCGCAGGATCAACGCGGCATCGTGGTCGTGGATGCCCTTTTCGTAGCCCTCGCGGTAGCGCGGCGCGGCGAACGCGCGCACGCTGCGCTCCAGCGCGTCGGGCTCGGACAGCTCGCGGCGCAGCCGGTCGAGATCGAGCCCCTCGCAGCCGTCCACCGCGGCCCGCAGCACGAGCCCCGCGAGATATTCGGCGCGGGTGATGTCCAGTGATTCCGAATCCAGGGTCACCTGCCAGAAGGCGCGCAGCGAGTCCAGTTCGGGATCGTCGATCGGCGCGTAGAAATCGGTGCCGGTGAGATGGATCGACAGCCCGTCGCCGCGCGGCAGGATCGTCAGGTCCAGCGGCTGGGTGTTGACGCTGAAGCGGTGCCGAGGCCCCAGCCGGATCACCTGACCGCCGCCTTCGAACAGGTCGCTGCGATCGCGCAGGCTGCGTACCGCCTGGTCGCGCACGGCCTTCAGGCGCGCCTCGACGTCGTCGGCCTTGACCGTGTCGCGGTGGTCGCGCAGCCGCGTGGCGAGCTCGCGCAGCTTGAGGATCAGCGCATCGCCGGCGAAGAAGGCGTTGAGTTCGTCGGCGGTCTCGAAGCGCTCGGTGCGCCGCGGCAGGCCTTCGAGAATCCGCGCGGCGGCGTCGAACACCGACTGCGCCTTGCGCTGGCGCGCATCGAGCAGCGACTGCTTGTGCGCCTCGAACGTTTCGAGCAGCTCTTCCCGCTTCGCGAGGATGTCGACCAGGAACTGCCCGTGCTCGCCGAACTGTCCCTCGAGTTCCTCCAGCTGCACCATCAGCCGGGACAATTGCTCGTCCGAACGTTCGGGGTCGGTCGCGAGCGCCAACGCGCCGGCGATCGCCTGGCCGAAGAGCGCGAACTGGGCCCCGAACTGTGCGACGGCTTCGACCGAACCCAGCGTGCGTCGGCGCTGGTCGGCGCGTGCGCGGATCTGGTTGAGCCGTGCATACAGGCCGGACAGCGCGTCGACGACGCGCGTGCGCTCGGTGGCATCGTCGACCTTCAAGGTCGCCATCAACTCCGACAGCATGTCCAGATCGGCCGACAGCACCTGCAACTGCGCGATCGAGCCGGCGAGCGCCTTTGCGGTCGTCGCCGCCTGCGCCTCGGCATCGAGCGTCTGCAGGCGTTCGGAGAAGGGCTGCAGGGCACGCTCACCCGCGAGGAAGGCGCCGGTGGCGGCGCCCACGCGTTCCTGCGCAGCCTGCAGTGCCTCGCCCATCGCATCGATGGACACCGTGTCGACGTAGCGCAGGTCCCGGATGGTCAGCAGATGGCCCCGTTGCCGCGCGATCTCGCCCAGTGCCTCGACGAACTCCTCGATCCGGTTCCAGGCCTCCGGCTGCAGGCGCCCGAGCAGGATCCTGTGCGCGGCCTCCGCCTCGCGCATGGCCGTCTCCGACTGGCGCCGGATCCCCTCCACCTTCTCGTACTCGTCGAGGACCGATTCGCCGGTCGCGGCGATCTCGTGCAGCAGCCCGCCTGCCCCGTCGCTGCCCGGGTCGTCGAGCCAGTGGTGCGCGTCGAACATGCGACGGCTGTCGTGGACCAGCAGCTGGTAACGCTGCAGCGACACCTCGCGGCCGTCGATCGTACGCGCGAGGTCCATCAGGTTGGAGATGCCACGCACCAGCTCGGGGTTGCCGATGCGGCCCATGAAGCTGCTGCCGGCCGGTGCACGGGCGGCGAATTCGTCGCTGGTGAACGGCGTCTGCCAGACCTGCATCGGGTGCACGCGTGTCGGCGCGTCGCCCTCGGCATGGAACAGCACCATGCGGCCGTCGTGCAGCAGAGCGTAGCCGTGGCCGAAAACCGGGTTCTGCAGCGCCCGCTGGATCATGTTGTAGACGAACAGCGCCGACCGCCCGCCGGCGCGGTCGTAGAAGATGTACATCACGTCCTCGCCGTTGGGCGAGCGGATCGAACGCTTGAACTGCATGCCGTCCATCTGCGCGTCGAACGCGCGATGGTCCCCGTTCTGCAGGTAGTAGCCGCCGGGGAAGATGATGCCGTGGTCCTCGGGCAGCTGGACACAGGCCTGCACGATGGCGTCGTTGCGGACGATCCTGCCGGTGATCGTGTTGTAGATCAGCCCGCGCCATTGCTGTTCGCGATAGGGCAGCACCTTGAGCAGGATCAGCGAGCCGACGCGCGCGAAATCGAACGTCGCATCGTCGATCGACTGGGTCCGGTCCTCCACCGCCTCGTCGAAGATGCCGGCTCCGGTCTCGGTGTTGTTCTCGACCTTCACGGTGAGATCGCCGCCGGTGGTGTCGACGAACAGCGTGTCCAGGATGTTGAGATGCGGATGGCGGCCATCGACCGCGAGTTCGCGGGTGGCGCGCGTCCACTCGAAATCGAATGGGGGCGGCAGTGCGATATCGCGCTCGCCGCGCGAATCGAGATAGGTCAGTTCTCCGCTGTTGCTGATCGACCAGCGGAACACGCGCACATCGGTGCTGCGCTCACCGATCTGGAATGCCGCCAGGAGATGGTCATCCCGGACGATCAGCTGCAGCAGGCGGGCGTGCTTGTAGTACGCGTAGAGCTCGGTGAAGTCGCGTACGAACCCGGGCTGGTCGAGGAACGTGCCCACGGGAGCGACCGGCACCACGTCGTAGCCGCCCTCGGCCTCGACCAGACGGTAGAGGCCGAACACGTCCTCGATCCGGGTCTGGCTCTTGAGCCCGATGAAGACGTTGTAGCCGAACAACACATGGTCGCCGGGAATCTGGACGACATCGCGCCCGACACAGTTGTTCTCGGTGCGGACGCGGAAGCGCCCGATCACCTCGAGACGGCTGTCGCCGAACTCGGCCAGCCGCCGTGCGTTGAGGCCTTCGGCGAGCGCACGCAGCCGCGCGCCCTGTTCCAGCAGCCGGCGGCGCAACACCTCGTAGGCGCCGCCGCGCGCCACGGCGAGATCGAGCTGGTCGGCGCCGGTCGACGCGTCCTGGGTCTGTTCGGTCATTGGGTCACGATCCGGATACACGCGGGCATCCCTTCATGGGATGCCCACGTTCACGATGGCGGCCAGGGCCGCAAACGACACCTCAGGCAGGGTCGCCCTCGACGATGCGGCGCTGCGCGAGGGGCGTCGCGCCGACGCTGTCCGCCGGCACCACGGTGACCGGCGGCGTCCCGGCGGCTCCCTCGCCGACGCCGAGATACCGCTGCAGCAGGCCTTGCAGGATCGGGCTCTTCTCGGTCATGCCCTCGATGGACCGGCCCAGCGAGACCGCCTTGACCACATTCTCGAACATGCCGCCGTCGCCGCCGATCAGATCGATGTCGGCATTGCGCAGCGCGGTGGCGATGACCTCGGCGTTCTCCTTCGACACTTCCTTGCCGGCCTCGAACGCCGCCAGCGCCTGCTTGAGGCTGGTGTCGAGGGTCATGCGGAACTCCTCGTGGCCGCGCGCGGTGTCGCTGAGCGCGTCGATCGCACCGAACTTCTTCGTCAGGCCCTCCGCCTCGGCGAACAGCTTCTTCTCGATCACGCTGGCCTCGGCCAGGCCCAGCGATTCGGTCGCGGCCGCCTTGGCGCGGCCCATCTGCTCCTCGCCCTGCGCGCGCGCGGCCAGCTGCTCGGCCAGCACCTTGGCTTCGGCCGAACCCTGCTTGAGGTTGGCGTCGGCCATCGCATCGACGACGCGGGCCTCGGCGATGCCGACCTTCTCGATCGCCGATGCACCGGCTTCCTTGACCTGTGCCTCGGCGAGGCCCGGCGCGGCGCGCTCGGCGCGCACGCCCTCGGCCAGCAGCTTCTTGGCCTCGGCCTGCTTGCCGGACGCATCGAACTCGGCCTGGGCCAGCGTGGTGATCTCGACCGCACGGTGACGGGCAGCCGTCTCGCGGGCCTCGGCTTCCTTGATCTGGCGCACCATCGATTCCTGGGCCTTGGCCTCGGCATCGAGGATGGTGATCTGCTTCAGGCGATCCGCCTCGGAAACCTCGCGAAGCTCCTTGATGCGCTCTTCCTCGGCCGCGACGGTACGGTCGATGGAAATGCGCTCGCGGGTGATGTTGGCGACGTCCATGCGGCCCTGCTCGACCACCTTGTCGCGCTCCACGCCCTGCAGCTGCACTTCGCGATCCGTCGTGACCTGCTCGAGCTTGCGCGCGCGCTCCACGCGCTCGGCTTCGATGGCCACGGCGCGCTGGCGGTTCTGCGCCGCCACCTCGACCTCGCGCAGGCGGTTCTCCTCGCGGATGTCGATCAGCTGCTGCGCCTCGATGCGCGCGTTCTCCGACATCTGGCGCTGCTGTTCCTGGACCTTCTGGGTTTCCGCGGTCTCGCGCGCCTGGATGGTCTCGATCTCGCGCTTCTGCCGCGCCTCGGCCTCGGCCTGCTGGCGCTCGAGCGCGAGCGTCGCCTCGCGGGTCTCGACGTTCTTCTTGGTGATCGCCAGCCGCTCGTTCTGCTCGAGCTCGTTGGTGACCACATTCTGGGTCGCGGTGAGCTCGGTGATCTTGCGGATGCCCTCGGCGTCGAGGATGTTGTGCGGATCGAGCACGTGCTTGGGGGTCTGCTCGAGATAGTCGATCGCGACGTCCTCGAGCACGTAGCCGTTGAGGTCGTTGCCGATGACGGCGATGATCTCCTCGCGGAATTCCTGGCGCTTCTCGAACAGGTCGGTGAACTCGAACTTCTTGCCGACCGTCTTCAGCGCTTCGGAGAACTTGGCGTTGAACAGTTCGTCGACGGCATGCTTGTCGGACGCGCGATCGGCACCGAGCGACTTCGCGACCCGCAGCACGTCGGCCTGGGTTTCGTTGACGCGCAGGTAGAAGGCCACCGCGATGTCGGCGCGCATGTTGTCGCGGCAGATCAGGCCTTCCTTGCCGCGCCGGTCGATCTGCAGCGTGATCAGGCTGATCTTCATCAGTTCGGCGCGGTAGAGCACCGGAATGATCAGCGCACCTGTGAAATGCACCTTCGGCTGCGCGCTCATGTCGTTGACGATCAGCGCGGTGCCCTGGTCGACTTTCTTGTAGAAGGCCTTGAACAGGCCCGCGATGCCCAGCAGGGCGACCAGCAGCACACCCAGGCCGATCAGGAAGGGGGCGATCGTGGCGACGCTCATTGCAGCTCCTTGCACATGAGACCCGCAGCCGCGGGCCGTGGAATCAGAGGGTTCGATACTGGGTTTCGGGGAGCACGCGCCAGGCGTGTGCGGCCGCATCGAATGCGACCAGCACGACGCGGTCACCGCGTTGCAGGGCCACGCCGCCATCGGCGCGAACCTGGAGGATCAGTCCGGCACCACCGTCGTCGACGTCGGCCAGCCCGGCACGGTCGGATACCGACGCAGTACGGACCACGCCGACGCGGCCGAGCAGTGACTGCTGCGCCGGCGTGCGGCGCAGCAGCAGCCAGCGACGCACCGGTCGCAGGAGCGCCGATGCGATGAAGACGGCGGCAACGAACGCTGCCAGTGCGACCCCGGTGCCGATCAGCCAGCGCAGCCAGCCCGCAGCCTGGACGAGCAGGAACAGGTGGACGAAATAGGTCAGAAACCAGCCGATGAAGGCAACGAGGGTGACGACCAGCATCAGCGGCAGACGGTCGAGCCCGATACGCGCGAGCATGCCGCTCAGTCCCGAAGCATGGTCGAGCTCGCCGACATCGAGGCCTTCGAGATCCAGATCCACGAGGCCGGTGGCCGCAAGCAGCCAGTAGATCGTGCAGAAGGCCAGCACGATGCTGTAGACGAGCGTGGGATAGCCCAACGCCGTGCCGGTGAATTCCGTCATCCCCGAACCCGCTCCCTGTTGCGGCCGCGTCGGCGTCCGCGCCCCATCCATGATCCCTATCATGCCAGCGCGACGGGGCGCGGCGCCATCGCGGCCTCAGTGGCCGGCGGACGCCGCGCGCCGTGCCGCGGGCATGCGGTACTCGATGCGGATTTCACGATGGCCGTCGGGCACCTGCGGCTCCACCGGGGTCTCGCCCGCACAGCCCGGATAGCGCGTCTGGCGCAGCGCCCGGCCGGTCGTGTCCAGCAACAGCACCGCAGGATCGCCCGCATCGCGCGTCACGACCCTGAAGTCCGGCGTCAGCACGGCCCGCATCTGCTCGTCGCGCGTGACGTCGGCCAGGCGGACATCCGGAAACGCCTCGTCCACGCCGATGACGACGCGTGAGAGCGGCGCGCCGCACGCCCCGGTGCTGGTGATGTCGACCCGCTCGATCAACTGGCCGAGCAGCCTGGCGGCATCCGTGCGCACCGACTCCGGCGAGGCCGTGGTTTCGGGCACGGTGTAGCGCACCTTGATGAAGTAGTACTGGCGCAGCGCGATCGCCAGCGCCGAGTGATAGGCCGCCTCGCCCGCGCGCATGGACCCCGCTGCCGAGCGCAATTCGCCATCCGCGCTCGCGTCGTCCACGGCGTCCAGCACGACGCGGTCGGAGCTGATCGCGCCGAACCGCAGCGTCCGCCCGTGAACTGCACCATCCGCCCCGTGCAGATTGTCGATGGTCTGCGCCATGTGCGCATCCAGAAACGCCGCACCGACCTCGCCGGCAGGATAGAAGTAGACATCCAGCCAAGCCCCCTCGCGTGAGTCGGCGGCGTAACGCACCGAGACGCCCATCTCCGGCGGCTCGTAGCGCTTTTCATCCTGCGCGCGCCAGCCGTCCCCGATCACCAGCGGATAAACGATGCGGGTCTCGCGCAGATACCCGCCCAGCAACGGCGGCGCGGGGGTGACGGTGCTCGCGTCCAGCGGGAGCGGCGACGCACATGCGACCATCAATCCGAGCCACGCGCAGCAGTTCACACACGCGCCTGTCCATCCGTATCCAGCTGCCATGCCGAGCTCCCGTGTCCAAGGCCGATGCTAACCGCAATGGCCGGCTGCGGCGGAGCGGCCCGCAGCGGGCCGTGCAGCCTGCGGGCGAATGTCAGCGGGAGACGTCGACCACCACGTCCGGCGCGCATGCGAACAGGCGTGTACCCGGCTCGCGATCGACGCGCCAGCCGCCGGCGAAGGCGGTGAAGGCCGGCAGCACGCCGCCAGCGGCGTCGAAGCGGAAGGCGGGCAGCCTGGGGACGCCGGGCAGGCGTACGACGGGATGCAGATGCCCGCCCACACGATAGCCGGCAGGCGGCGCGGCATCGGCCGGATCGTGTACGAAGACGAAGGGCGCGAACGCCAGCGACGGCCCGTGGACGTGCAGACCCAGAGTCGTGGCCAGCGCCGGCTGCGCGCGCAGGGCGCGATCGTGGTTGCCGCTGACGAGTTCGACCGACAGCGCAGCGCGTCCCGCGCGCCATCGAATCCAGGCCGCGCGCCACGGGGCGTCGTTCACCACCGCATGCAGCAGGTCGCCGAGCACCAGCAGCCGGGCCGCCCGGGTGGCGTCGAGCAGCGCGTCCAGCCGCTGCAGATCGAGTGCGGTGCCGCCCCGCGGCAGCGCGATGCCGGCGCGGCGGAAATGATCGCCCTTGCCGAGGTGCAGATCGGCGATCGCCAGCAGCGACATCCGCGGCCACCACAGCGCGCGGTCCGGCAGCAGGACCACCGTCTCCCCGGCGAGCGGGATGTCGAGCGCACCGGGCAGCGCGGGCTCAACCACGATTGCGCTTCTCCAGCTGGGCGGCCGCGCGTTGCACGCGGGTGCGCCAGTCCTCGGTGCTGAGCTGGCCGCGCAATGACTCGGCCCACAGCGGAAACGACATCGGGGTGAAGGTGTTCATCGGGTGCAGATCCAGCGTGCGTCGGCTGCAGTCCTCGAGCGTGTCGCGAAGGCGCACCACTTCGAGCTGCGCGGCGAAGACCTCGCGCTCGGCCAGGGCCAGCAGCATGTGGTCTGGATCGTGCTGGCGCAGCACGTCGAACAGCAGACCGCTCGAGGCCTGCAGCTGGCGCATCGAACGCGGCGCGCGGCCGGGCAGCGACGGCGGCAGCAGGCCGGCGACACGGGCGATGTCGCGGAACTGGCGTCGGGCGAGTTCGGCGAGATTGAGGCTCTCGCGCAGGTCTTCCAGCAGCCGCTCCGGCGTCAGCAGCGCGGCGACGTCGCCGGCGTCGATCTCGACCGCCTGCGCCGGCGACAGCACCAGTCCGTAGTCGTTAACCGCGAAGGTGAAACTGTTCGGCGCACGCCGCCCCCAGCGCAGCGACAGCAGCGCGGCCAGGCCTTCGTGGACATGCCGGCCGGCGAAGGGAAACACGAACAGGTGGCGCCCGCCGCGCGCCTGCACCCATTCGACCAGCAGGCGGTCCGGCGCCGGCAGGGCCGACAGGTGCTGCTGCAGATCGAGCAGCCGGGCGATGGCGCGCACCTCGGGGGCCAGGCGCGGGCCGTCGAAGACGCGTTCCACCTCGTGGGCGAGCGCGCTCGACAGCGGCATGCGCCCGCCGTTCCACTTGGGCACGGTGCCGGTGCCGGCCTTGGCGACCCGCACGTAGGCGGTCATGTCCTCCAGCCGCACCAGTTCCAGGGTGCGCCCGGCGAACTGGAATCTGTCGCCGGCGCGCATACGGCCGACGAAGCTCTCCTCGACCGAACCGAGCCCGCCGCCGCGCAGCAGTTTCACCCGCACCGCACCGTCGCTCGTGATCGTGCCGATGGACAACCGATGCCGCAGCGCCACGCGCCGGTCGGTGACCTCGAAGCGCCCTGCTCCATCGTGCTCGACCCGGCGGAAATCCGGATAGTGCGACAGCGCCTGCCCACCCTGGACGATGAAGTCGAGCACGGCGCGCCAGCTCGTGTGATCCAGCGAACGGAAGGCCTGAGTGCCGCGTACTTCCGCCAGCAGCGCGTCACCATCGAATCCGCCGCCGAGCGCGAGTGTCACGCAATGCTGGGCCAGCACGTCGAGGCTGAGCCGCGGCGCCGGGCGCGATTCGATCCTGCCCTGGGCCACGGCCTCGCGCGCGGCGGCGTATTCGACCAGCTCCAGTGCATGCGTCGGCACGCAGACCACGTGCCCCGCCTCGCCCGGACGGTGCTTGGCGCGACCGGCGCGCTGCAGCAGTCGCGCGACGCCCTTGGGACTGCCGATCTGCAGCACCTGGTCGACCGCGGGAAAATCGACGCCCAGATCCAGGCTCGACGTCGCCACGACGCAACGCACGCTGCCGTCGCGCAGCCCGTCTTCGGCCGCGCCGCGCAACTTCAGATCCAGCGACCCGTGATGGAGGGCGAGTGTCTCGGGCGCCTCGGGCCAGACCGCCGACAATGCGCGATGCCACAGCTCGGCCTGCGAACGGGTGTTGCAGAACAGCAGGCTGGTGCGTTCGGCCATCAGGCGCTCGAGCACGCGCGGCAGCTGGGCCAGGCCGAGATGGCCGCCCCACGGAAAACGCTCGTCCTCGTCGGGCAACAACGTGTCGATGGTCAGCACCTTCGGCGCGACGCCGGCCACGGTCGGTGCGTCGTGCAGGTGCGGCAGCAACGCGTCGCGTGCCTCGTCGAGGTTGCCGAGCGTCGCCGAGACGCCCCAGATCCGCAGCTGCGGATTCAGTGCGCGCAATCGCGCCAGCGCCAGCTGCAGGAGCACGCCGCGCTTGTTGCCGAGCAGCTCGTGCCATTCGTCGACGATCACGCAGCGCAACGTCGCCAGCCTCGGGCCCGTATCGGGATACGACAGCAGCAGCGACAGCGATTCGGGGGTGGTGATCAGCGCATCGAGCTTGCCCTCGCGCGCCAGCCGTTTGTCGCGGGCGCTGGCGTCGCCGGTGCGCAGGCCGATCTGCCAGTCCAGGCCCAGCGCCGCGACCGGCGTGCGCATCGCGCGCAGCGTGTCGGCGGCGAGCGCACGCAGCGGCGTGATCCACAGCAGCGACAGGTCGCGCGGCGCGTTGCGGGTGCGGCCGGCCACTGCACCGGCCGGCGGCGATGCGCGCCTCGCGCCCGAAGCGCGCGCGCCAGTGACGCCGGGACCGACCGCCGAGCGCAGCCGGTGGTGCGTCGGATCGTCGCCTGGCGGCGTCGACGCGCTGGCTGCATCCGCAGGTGCGGCCGGCCTGACGCCCCGACGCGTTGTCGACATGCGCGCGGCGGCGGCCTGAAGCGTCAAGGCTTCCAGCAGCGGCCCACCCAGGGCGGCCAGGGTCTTGCCGCTGCCGGTGGGCGTCTGCAGCAGTCCGGAGTCTCCGGCCAGGTAACGGCGCCACACTTCGCGCTGGAACGGCGCCGGTGTCCATCCCTGGGCGTCGAACCACGCGCGCAGCGGCGCATCGGGCCCACGCAGACGCTTCACCGCCATGCCGTCTCCGGGCGCGGCATCCCGTGCGCAAGACACGCGCTTCACCGCCTGCGCATGCGCGCGCCGCGCGTGCATCCGCGTCCCGTGCGATCCGGCAGTGCCGCTGCACATGCGCGCGCATCGCACGCGCTCATCGCGCCAGGGCCTTCAGCGTGTCCAGCCGGTCGGCTTCGGCCACCGGCTTGTCGCGGCGCCAGCGCAGGATCCGCGGAAACCGCACGGCGATGCCGGACTTGTGCCGGCTGGAGACGTTGACCGCTTCGAAGCCGAGCTCGAACACATGATGCGCGGTGACCGAACGCACCGGCCCGAAGCGTTCGAGGGTGTGGGCGCGGATCCAGCTGTCGAGGGCGAGAATCTCCTTGTCGTCGAGACCCGAATAGGCCTTGGCCACAGGCACCAGGGTGTCGCCGTCCCACAGGCCGAAGGTGTAGTCGGTATACAGCGTGCTGCGCCGGCCGTGCCCGGACTGCGCGTACAGCAGCACCGCATCGATGGTCAGCGGATCGATCTTCCACTTCCACCAGTCGCCGCGCCGGCGGCCGGCCTGGTAGGGCGCATCGGCGCGCTTGAGCATCAGGCCTTCGACGCCGCGTTCACGGGCCTGGGCGCGCAGCGACGCCGCCTCCGGCCAGTCCGCCGCATCGACACGGGGCGACGCCACGATGCGCGGATCGTCGTGCGCCTCGAGCAGCGCTTCCAGCGCGGCGCGGCGTACCGACTGGGGCCTGGTGCGCCAGTCCTCGCCGTCGCGCTCGAGCAGGTCGTACACCTGCAGCCGCACCGGCGTGTCGGCCAGGGTCTTGGGGCCGGGCTTGAGCCGCTGGATCCGTGTCTGCAGGGCGGTGAACGGCAGCGGCGCAGGCTCGCCACCGCGCCATGCCAGCAGCTCGCCGTCGAGCACGGTGCCCTCGGGCAGACCGGCAGCGGCCGCCTCGATCTCGGGAAACCGGCCGTCGAGCCGCTCTTCGCCGCGCGACCACAGCGCCACGTCGCCGTCGCGGCGCAACAACTGCAGGCGGATGCCGTCCCACTTCCATTCCAGCAGCCAGTCGTCGATCGGGCCCAGTGCGCGGGCGACCGCGTCGGGGTCGTTGGCGAGCGCGACGATGTCGGGTGGGATCTGTGCCTCGTCTTCGTCCGCCGCAGCGGCCTCGGGCAGCCCGGCCTCGGCCCGCAATGCCGATTCCAGCGGCGAGGCGAGAAAGAACGGATACGGCTGCTGGCGATCACCGGGCAGCTCCTCGACCGTGAGCAGATCGCGCAGGAACGCCGGCGTCGGCGACCAGCTCCCCAGCATGCGCTGCGCGAGCCGGGCGATGTCGATGCCGGTCAGTTCGGCCAGTGCCTGCTGGACCAGGCGCTGCGACACCCCCACCCGCAGGGCACCGGTGAGCAGCTTGTTGAACAGCAGCCGTTCGTCGAAGCGCAGCGTGCGCCACGCATCGACGATGACGGCCCGGCGCAATTCGACGTCCTTGTTCGCGACGGGCAGCAGACGCGTCTCGATCCAGTCCGCCAGCGCGATGTCGGGCGATGCTTCGACGGGATCGTCGAGCAGCAGCGCGAGCGTCTCGCCCAGGTCGCCCACCTGGTCGTAGCTGTCGTCGACCAGCCAGTCCGGTGTGCCCGACTCCACCGCGATCCACTCCCGCAGCTCGCGGGTGTTGGCGATCTTCTTGCGGGCGCTGGCCACCTTGCCGCCCGAGAGCAGATACAGCGCCCATGCCGCATCGCGCGGTGGCGCCTCGCGGAAATAGCGGATCAGCGACGCGCGCTTGTCGAGCGTGGCGGTGCTCTGGTCGAGCTCGCGGTAGAGCTGGGCGAAGCGCTTCATGCGCGTGCCCGGCCGGCCGGGCGGCGACGCGCGTGCGGAATGCGGCCCACCTCGACGCCGTGCCCTCCGGCCCGGCGACCGGCCGATCGCGGCTCGATCGACCGAATCTTCGATCCGTCGCCCCCCCGCAGGCGGGACTGCAGGGGCGTCGATGTCGTGGAACGCGAAGGCACGGGAGGACCCGCGATCCGGCGGTCGGGGCTCGCCCCGCCATTTCGGGTGTGACGGCGCATACGTCTTCCGGTTTCTGCTGCCGCAGTGGTCACGGTTGCCCGCGCCGGGGCTCGGGCCTTGCATCTCACGTTGGTCTCGGCGCTCGCGTTCGCTTTTGATTCCGTCGTCGCCGGTTCCTTTGCGTCCGCCCCTGTTCGAGCGGTTGCGTGTGCACGTTCGAGCCATGGAGCCAGCCGAGCATCGCAGGACCGCGGGGTCGGAAAGCGGGACTGGTTCGAACGCAGCGCGCTCGGGCTGCAGGCCGCGTCGACCGGGACACGCAGGGGACCGGACGGACACTGCCCGGCCCGAGCACGCCCGGCGATGACGGGCTGACTCCCGCCTTCGCCGGTCATCCTTCGGTCCGGCTTCGCCTTTCGCCAAACCTTGCGCGCTGCCGTGCTCGGGTTGGACAGGACGGAAGCACGCCGCGCACCAGCGCGGACGCTCCGTTCTCGAAGCAACGCCCTGCCCGGCCCACGCCTCCGACCCACCGAGCTGCCGCCAACCGGGAACCCATGCAGGGCTCCCGCCCGCGTGGGCCGGCAAGTTCGCGTTCGAAGGAGGAAAGAGGAACCCGAACGTCCCGTCCCTGGAGACGATCCGGCCCCGCTGCGCCGCGCCTGTTTCCTGCACGCATCGCCCGACGGGGTATCGCACCCGATTCCGCTGCGCTCGACCAGCGGCGACGCGACCGACCCGCCGGACCCCGGTGCTCGGCTCCGTCGACCGTGCGACAAGACCCCGGGCACGGGCAAACGCACAGCTGCGCCCCGCGCAGGATCGCGCTTCGCGGCGAACGCCGAGACCGGGTTCACAGCCCTCACTCCTCACCCCCGAAATCCGTCCGGAATGCCTCGGCCGCAATTCCGTCCTCGCACAACGCCCGGATGATCGCGTCGGTGTTGCCGTGGGTCGCGATGACCCGCGAGGCCCCCGTCTCGCGCACGGTGCGCATCAGATCGGGCCAGTCCGCATGATCGGAGACGACGAAACCGCGATCGTAATTGCGACGACGGCGGTTGCCGCGCAGGCGCATCCAGCCCGAGGCGAAGCCCTGCTGCGCGCGCCGGAAACGCCGCGTCCATGCGCTGCCCGCCGCCGAGGGCGGGGCGAGCACCAGCTTGCCGGCGTAGTCGGCGGACCGTTCGGTCTCGATCACGGGAATCGTGTCCACCATCGCGATACCGGCGCGGCGGTACACCTCCACGCCGGCGGCCACTGCGCCGTGCAGCAACACCGGCTCGTCGGTATGCGCAGCGAGTTCGGCGAGCACCCGCTGCGCCTTGCCGAGCGCGTAGCAATAGAGAATCGCCGCCTCGCCCCGCGCCGCACACTGTTCGCGCCAATCGACGATCTCGCGCGCGACCGCCGCCGTGTCGGGCCAGCGGTAGACCGGCAGGCCGAACGTGGCCTCGGTGATGAAGGTGTCGCAGCGGACCACCTCGAACGGATCGCAGGTGGGATCATGCTGGCGCTTGTAGTCGCCCGAGGCGACCCAGACCTCACCTCCCACCTCCACCCGGACCTGCGCCGAGCCCAGCACGTGGCCGGCGGGATGCAGCGAGACGGTGGCATCCCCCATGCGGAACGGCGCGCCGTATTCGTGGGAGGCGTAGATCTGCTCGCCGAGGCGCCATTCCAGGATCGGCAGACCCGCGCGCGTCGTGTGATAGGCCCCCATCCCGCCGCGTGCGTGGTCGCCGTGACCATGGGTGATCACCGCGCGCGGCACCGGGCGCCACGGGTCGATATGGAAGTCGCCCGCCGGGCAGTACAGGCCCTCGGGGCGCAGCTGGATCAGGTCACCCGCGACGCGGGCGCGCGGATTGGGGGAGGCGGCCATGGTCGCAGTCTGGGGAGGCGCACGTGCACGAAACGGCAAGCCTGGCCCGGCGCGGTCTCAGCATCCGCGACTGGCGTCCTCCGGCGGCATTACCCCGCGGGTCCGTGCGCGGGCACGGCCCGCGCCGGACGCCAGCTCTGCGCGATCACATCCGCCAGCATCTCGCCGGTCAGGGGCTTGCGCAGGAAGCCTTCGAAGCCCGCATCGAGCGCCGCCGGCTCGGCTTCGGGATCAGCACGCGCGGTCACCGCCACCAGCGGCCGTTCGAACCCCACCGCGCGCAGCATGCCGGCCAGCGTCAGCCCGTCGACGCCGGGCAGGTCCAGATCCAGCAGCGCGATGTCGAAACCGCGCGCGGTCACTTCGGTCAGCGCCGCGAGGCCGTGCTTGACGTGGACCACTTCGTGGCCCTGTCCCTGCAGCAGACCCGAGATGACGTCGGCCACCGTCTGGTCGTCCTCGACCAGCAGGATCTCGAGTCCCACCGCCGCGGTGATGCGCTCATGGCCCGGCATGACCGGCGCGGCCGTCGGGGCCTCGATGCAGGGCAGCGGCAGTTGGACCCGGAATGTCGTGCCCTCGCCCGGCGTGCTCTCGACGTCGATCCGTCCGCCCATGGCCGCGGACAGCTCCTGGCTGATCGCCAGGCCCAGGCCGCTGCCCCCGTAGCGCGCATTGGTGCGTGCGCCCTCGGCCTGTTCGAAGCGACGGAACAGACGCGCCATCTGGTCCGCGCTGAGTCCGGGACCGGTGTCGCGGACCCGGAACGTCAGGCCGCTGCGATCCGTTTCGACCTGCACGACGACGCCGCCCGTATCGGTGAACTTGAGGGCGTTGCCGATCAGGTTGAGCAGGATCTGGCGCACGCGGGTCGCGTCGCCGACCACCCATGCCGGGGCATCGGGCGCCACCAGCACCTCGAAGTCGAGGCCTTTCTGGCGGGCCAGTGGCGCGCCCAGGCCGGAGATGTCGCGCACGAGCAGCGCGAGATCGAACGGCTGGGTCTCGAGCTGCAGCTTTCCGGCCTCGATGCGGGCGAGGTCCAGCGCGTCGTTGACCAGGCGCATCAGGTGCTCGCCCGCACGGCGGATCGCCAGGGTGTAGTCCCGCTGCCGCGCATCGAGCGCGGTATCGAGCAGCAGTTCGCTCATGCCCAGCACCCCCGTCATCGGCGTGCGCACCTCGTGGCCCAGCGTGGCAAGAAAGCGCGTCTTGGCGGTCGACGCCTGCTCCGCCAACTCGCGCTTCTCCTCGGCCAGCTGCCAGGCATGGCGCCGCTTGAGACGCTCGCGATAGGCGTGGGCGATGCGCCAGATGCCGAAGCCGAAGCACAGCAGCAGGATCAGCAACGCCCAGCCCGTGCGCCACCACGGCGGCGCCTGCTGGACGGTCAGTGGCGCGAGCGCGACCCAGTCGCCGTCCTCGGTACGCGCCTCGATGTGCAGGCCGTAGCGCCCGGAAGGCAACCGTGGAAACACGCGCTCCGCCGTCGTGTCCAGTTCCACCCAGCCGGTTTCGTAGCCGTCCAGCCGGAAGCGGTAGTGATGCGCGTGCGCGTCGGTGAACGACAGCAGGCGGGCGACGACGCTGAGGTCCCGGTCGCCGTGCTGCAGACGGATGGGCTGAGCCGCATCGAGTTCGACGACGTCGTCGCCGCGGCGCACGTGCAGCGTTTCGATCACCAGCGGCGGCGTCTTCTCGCGTTGCCTCACGTGCAGGGGATGGAACAGCAGCAGGCCATCTGTCGTGCCCACCGCGAGATGGCCCTCGCGCGACACGCCCATGGGGTGCTCGCTGAATTCCTGGCTCAACAGGCCGTCACGCACGCCGTAGGTCCGGATCCGGGGCGTCTCGGGATCGATGCGCAAGAGCCCACGGACGGTGGTCACCCAGACCGCGCCACGGGCGTCGAGCTTCACGTCGCCCGGCAGCGCCAGAGGCATTCCGTCGTCGACATCGAAGGCCCGGCGCAGCCGGAGCCGGGTGCCGTCCCATGTGTGGGCCTCGATCGAGCCGAGCGAGGCCAGCCAGACCGTGTCGTCATCCTGCAATGCGAGTGCCGCGATCTCGCGACGCGGGCTCCCCGGCAGCAACGCGAAGGTCGCGCGCGACCCGTCCCACCGGTACAGGCCGTCCGTCGTGGCCAGCCACACCGTATCGCCGAACCCGCGCATCACGCGGGTGGGTCGCGCGGACGCTGGCAGCCCGCCGCGGGGCGAACCGGGCAGGACGCTGAGGATGACGGTGCCGTCGGGCCGCCGCGCCTGGACACCGTCGTGGAACGAGATCCACAGCGTGCCGTCGTCCTGTTCGATGATGTTCTGGACGGTCAATTCCAACGTGACGTCGGCCCCGTCGCTGGTGCCCCAGACCTGCCGCCGGCGGGTCACCGGATCGAAACGCAGCAGCCGCTTCGTGCACGCCACCAGGACCTGGCCTGTGGCCGTCTCGTGCACCGCGCGTGCGATCTCGCTGTCGCAGATCCGCGACGCCCGGTGCTCGATCGCGCCCGTCCTGGGATCGAGACGGTCGAGTCCGCCACCGCTGCCCACCAGCCACAACGCGCCGTCCGCGGTCGGCGCGACCCCGTTCACCAGTGCGTTCGCCATTGACGCCGGATCCGCCATCCGGCGCTGGAGCGTCGTGAAATTGCGCCATGTGGCCGGCAGGTACCACAGACCCGCGTCCACCGTGCCGAACCACAACCCGCCTTCGCGGTCTTCGAGTCCGGCGGTCCACATCGGGCGTACGAGCCCTCGGCTGGTCACGCTGAACAACGGCACGTCCTCGATGCGACCGTCGATCTCGCGCGCCAGGCCGCTGGAGGTGTCCAGCCAGCGCGTGCCCTGCCGATCCTTGACCAGCATGTGCAACACCGGCTGGCCGAGCACGGGATCGACCCAGGACATCCGCTCGGGATCGCCGCCGGCACGACGCACGAAGCTGGCCATGCGCGCGCCGATCCACAGATCGCCGTCGGCGTCGGCCACGAGGCCCTCCACGAGTTCACCGGGTGCCAGAGGCAGGGCCAGCGGCCTGAAGCCGTCCCCTGTCCAGGCCGCGACCCCGGCCTTGCCGGCCACCCACAAGGTGTCGTCGCCGTCGACCACCAGATAGGCGACGATGTCGGACGGCAGGCTGCGCGGATCGCCCGGATCCGAGGTGAACCGTCGCAGGGCGCCATCCGGTGCCAGGCGGAACAGGCCACCGCCGGCCGTCCCGAACCAGATCGCGCCATCCGGGGTCGACGTGACGGCCCAGATGTCGTGCTCACCCATCTCCGGGTGACTGGTCCTGTCGTAGTGGGTGAAGGTGCGGCGTCCCGCGTCGAGCATCGACAGCCCGCCGTTGCGCGTGCCCGCCCAGACCCGGTCGTGGCGGTCGACATGGACGGACCACACCATGTTGTCGCGCAAGCCGTCCTCGACCCGCCAGACGCGGAAGCCGACACCGTCGTAGCGGGCCAGTCCGTCCCGTGTCGCCACCCAGAGAAAGCCCTGGCGATCCTCGGCGAGCGCGTTGACCCGGTTCGACGGCAGCCCGTCGAGCACGCCGAGCTGGCGCGGCTGCGGTCGACTCGCCGTGATCGCGCCATCGTCCCGGGCCAGCGCCGTGCACGCCCACAGCAGGCACCACACGCCCACCAGGGCCATCCTTGCGTAGCGCATACCACTCCCCGAAGCCGCAACCGCGCGCTGGCCGCGCATCCCTGCAGCATCCTCGCAACGCAGCGTCGCTGCCGCAAGTTGTGCCCGCGCCGTCGCCTGTGCCTAGAATCGCCGATGCCACGCCGCTTCCGCCCATGGTTCCTGCTGCCGCTGATCGGGGTCCTCGCATGCACATGGGCCGCCGCCGCGGCGGACGATGCCGGGCGTTACCGCCTGGATCCCGTGCATACCCGGGTGATGCTGGCCGTCGACCACGCCGGCTTCTCGAAGGCGATCGGAACCGTGTCGGGGACCACCGGCACGCTGCGGACCAACGGCCGGGACTGGACCGGCGCCGAGGTGGAGGTCACGGTGCCGCTGGAGCGGCTCGATTTCGGCGACGCTGCCTGGAACCGCGCGGTCGCCGGACGCGGGCTGCTCGACACCGAGCGCCATCCGGTCGCGCGCTTCGTGTCGACCCGTATCGAAGCGGTGGACGACACGCGTGCACGCGTCCACGGTGCCCTGACCCTGCGCGGCGTCACCCGCGACGTGGTGCTCGACGCGGTCCGCAACGGCGCACGGCGGCATCCACTCCCCCCCTTCCGGCAGACGGTCGGATTCTCCGCGACCACCACGCTGTCGCGTGCGGAGTTCGGCGTCGATGCCTGGCGCTCGATGATCGGAGACGCGGTGGAGTTGCGGCTCGAGGTCGAGGCCACCCGCATGCGCGCAACGGACGCGGCCGCGCCGGACGAGACTGCGCCGGTCGAGCCTGCCGGCCGGGGCGAGGACGACGACGCCGCGCCGGATGCAAGCCTGCCCGATCCCGAATTCGGGCCCGAGCCCGATGCCACCACCGGGACGCGCTCCGGACGGCCAGCACCATGAGCCTGCGCAATCCGCCCGACCGCTGGGGCGCGGTGAGCCAGACGCTGCACTGGGGCGTGGTGCTGCTGATCCTGGGCATCGCGACGATCGGGCTGCTGATGGGCGACATGCGCCCCAGCCCGGCCAAGGTGCAGGCCTACGCGCTGCACAAGTCGCTCGGCCTGACGTTGCTCGCGCTGGCGGTGCTGCGTCTGTGCTGGCGCCTGGCCGCCGGTGCGCCGGCACCGGTCGCGGGCACGCCGCGCTGGCAGGCCCGTGTGGCGGCCGCCACGCACTGGATGCTGTACGGCCTGCTCTTCGCGATTCCCCTCAGCGGCTGGACCTTCAATTCGGCCGCCGGGTTTCCGCTGCAGTGGTTCGGCCTGTTCAACCTGCCGCCACTGGTCGGCCGCGATGCCGCGCTGCGTGCGGCCGCGGGCGATCTGCACGTCCGGCTGTTCTGGACACTGGTCGGCGTCGCGCTGCTGCACGCCGCCGCGGCACTCCACCACCACCTCATCCGCCGCGATGCGACCCTCGTGCGCATGCTGCCGCGTGCCTGGTCGTCGTCCCGCGGCCGTCCGCCCTCCCCGCTCCAGGATTGACGCCATGCCCGCCCCGCGCCTCGTGCTCGCCCTCGCCCTCGCCGCCCTCCCCGTCCACCACGTCGTCGCTGCGGATTACGTGCAGGCGCCCGGCTCGTCGCTGGCGTTCGCCGGCAAGTACCAGGGCGAGACCTTTTCAGGCATCTTTCCGGCGTTCCGCACGACGGTCCGCTTCGATCCGGCCGACCTCGCGGGAAGTCACCTGTCGGTGGTGATCCCGATGGCCGGTGCGACCACGCGCAACCCCGACTACGACGGCGAGATGCGCGGTCCGGCGTTCTTCGACATCGCCAGGTTCGCCCAGGCCAGCTACACCGCAAGCGGATTCCGCGATCTGGGCAATGGCCAGTACGCCGCCGACGGCACCCTGGAACTGCGCGGCGTGCGCAAACCGGTGACGCTGACCTTCAGCTGGACCCCGGGGCCACGGCCGCTGCTCACCGGGCGCGCGACCGTGGACCGGCTGGCGTTCGGCGTCGGCGGCGGCGACTGGGCCGATACCGGCACGATTCCCGCCGCAATCGCGGTCAGCACGCGGGTGTATCTGCAGCCGGCCGGCCGATAGCCGACACGCGGCCGACACGCGGCCGGTTCGTCGGCGCGGTGCGCGCGACGTCCCGGCTCACTGTCCCTGGACCGCGTGCGACGCGCTGCGCACTGGCGACGCCCGTTCAACGCGTCCAGCAGGCCTGTTCGCCTTCGGCGCCGTGCAGACAGACCATGTCGGCATCGATCACGAAGCCCATCACCGTGCCGGAGGCGAGGACGATCACGCCTTCCCAGATCGAGGCGGCGTGGCCCATCTGCGCCAGCCCGCGGGGTCGATGCCCGGTGTCCAGGGCGGGGCCCGACAGCCCCGTCAGCACCTCGCGGACGCTGGCCGCGTCCAACTCGCCGGGGGCGCTGGTCACGGCGCGGGTCACCACCAGGCGCTGGATGCTTCCGGCGGGCAGCACCTGCTCGACATGCACGCCGCTCCAGCGGGCCGTCGCCCCGTGCCCGGGCTTCGCGAGGTTCACGTCGTCGGTCACGGGCGCGGCCAGGCTGCCCAGAGGGTGGACCAGCAGCGCCAGTGACGCGAGCCAGGTGCGCAGCGTGACGACGTCGAAGGGCCAGTCGAGCGTCCGCCCTCCGGCCTCCTGCAGCACGGGAACCCGCACGCCGTAGCGCGCCTCCAGCGCCACGTCGCCGTCGATGAACACGCTTTCGAAGGCCGGCACGCGTGCCTGCGCGAGCGTCTCCAGCGCGAGATCGCACAGATGGCAGTCGTCGCGCTGGTAGAGGATCAGGCGGGGCTCGCTCATGCGGCGTCGCGTCAGGCGGAAGTCCGGGCGTGGCCCGTAGAATAGCCGCATGGCAGTCAGCACCTTCGACCTCTACAAGATCGGCATCGGGCCGAGTTCCTCGCATACCGTCGGGCCGATGCGCGCGGGCGCGCGCTTCGTGCGTCGCTGGCTCGAAGTGCCGGGGCGGCTGGGCGACGTCGTCCGCATCCGTGCCGAGGTCTTCGGCTCGCTGGCCCTGACCGGGCGCGGCCACGGCACCGACAAGGCCGTGATGATGGGCCTCGAAGGCCACATGCCGAACCAGATCGATCCGGACATCATTCCCGATGCGTTGCTGCGCATCCGCGGCGAGAAACGCATCCGCCTGGCCGGCACGCACGAGATCGGTTTCGACGAGAAGTCGGATCTGGTGATGAACAAGCGCCAGAAGCTGCCCTTCCACACCAACGGCATGCGCTTCTCCGCCTACGCCGCCGACGGCAGCGTGATCGCCACGCGCGACTACTACTCGGTCGGTGGCGGTTTCGTGGTCAACGAGGACGAGGCGGCCGAGGACCGCATCGTCGCCGACACCACGGATGTGCCGCATCCGTTCGCGAGCGGCGACGAACTGATCGCCCGCGCCAACGCCACCGGCCTGAGCATCGCCACGCTGATGCTGGAGAACGAGACGGTCTGGCGCAGCGAGGACGAGATCCGTAGCGGCCTGCGCGAACTGTGGGCGGCGATGCAGTCGTGCGTGGCACGCGGCATCCGCCAGACCGGCACCCTGCCCGGCGGCCTGCACGTGACCCGTCGCGCGCCGGCCCTGCACGCCGAGCTTTCGTCCAAGCCCGAAGCGGGCATGCGCGACCCCCTGACCGTGCTCGACTGGGTCAACCTCTACGCGCTCGCCGTGAACGAGGAGAACGCCGCAGGCGGCCGCGTGGTCACCGCGCCGACCAATGGTGCCGCCGGCATCCTGCCTGCGGTGCTGCATTACTACGACCGCTTCTGCCCCAACTCCAGCGAGCAGGGCATTTTCGACTTCCTGCTGACCGCGGCCGCCGTCGGCATCCTCTACAAGGAGAACGCCAGCATTTCCGGCGCGGAGGTCGGCTGCCAGGGTGAAGTGGGCGTGGCCTGTTCGATGGCCGCCGCCGGCCTGACCGCTGCGCTCGGCGGCACGCCCAGCCAGATCGAGAACGCGGCCGAGATTGGCATGGAGCACAACCTCGGCCTGACCTGCGATCCGATCGGCGGCCTGGTGCAGATCCCCTGCATCGAGCGCAACGCGATGGGCGCGGTCAAGGCGATCAACGCCTCGCGCATGGCCTTCCGCGGCGACGGCAAGCACAAGGTCAGCCTCGACAAGGTCATCAGGACCATGCGCGACACCGGCCGCGACATGCGCGACAAGTACAAGGAAACCTCGCGCGGCGGCCTGGCGGTCAACGTCATCGAGTGCTGAGCCGGTGGTGACGCTCGGCGAACCGCTGGTGTCGATGGTCGGCTGGAGCATCCAGGCGCTCGAGGTGCTGGGCGTGGTGGTGACGCTCGGCGGCTTCGCGTTCGCCACCTGTCGCTGGCCGTTCGAGTTGCGGCGGCGCGGCGGGCACCAGGCGTATCTCGCCTATCGCAAGCACAGCGTGCGGGGCCTCATTCTCGGACTCGAATTCCTCGTGGCGGCCGACATCATCCGGACGATCGTCGTCGAATACAGCGTCGACAGCCTGCTGATGCTCGGCGTGATGGTGCTGATCCGCAGTTTCCTGGTGTTCGCACTGCACCTGGAGATCGAGGGCCGGTTGCCGTGGAGCAGTCGTCCCGGACGCAACCGGGACCGGACATCCCGAGGCGGCTGATCGGGGGCGGAGAACGCGCCCGACTCGGCCGGAGGCGATGCACCCTCGGCACCATCGGCTCTGTCGCACCTGTTCCATGCGGTCGTCGCGCGCCCCGGCGAACGCGCCGCCGCGGTCCGGACCGATGCTCGGGCGGAAGACAGGGAGAGTGCGCGGCCGCGCGCTGGGCGCCTGCAGATGGCGTGCCGCCCAGTCGGGCGATCGCGATCGCCGAAGAACCGCGCGCCGGAGCGGCCTCCGGCCGGCCGGCTCCGCGGTCCCCGTTCCGTTTCACGAGGGCTCTGCGGCGTATGCGCAATGCGCTACAGGCTGGACCGGCGCACGCACGAGATTCACGCCCGGACGGTCGATGCCGCGAGAGGCGCCACGCCCCGACCAGCTCCATCCGATCCCGGGTCTTGCATGCACGCCACCGTGCAGCGCGTATCGCAACGGGCGCGATCCGGCCATCGCGCGCTCGACGATGTCGATGCGGACAGGGGCGCACACGACCGCGATTCGCCCGCCGCTGCTTGCGCCTTGCGCGCCGGCGGCGCCGGTCAGGCGCTGATCGAGAGCGTCATGCTGAACTGCCACGGCACAGGCATGGCGGCGGATTCGCGAACCCGGTGTGGATTGTCGGTGCCCAGCGCCAGGCCGCCGTTGAAGCTGATCGACATCAGACCGGTGAAGAACGCGAGGATCTCGGCGAAGTGCGCGAGGAAATCCGGGCCGCCGTTCTTCAGTTCGTCGGTGGCCAGGATGAAGGCCTGATCCACGTGCCGGATGTTGCCGTCACGATCGACGGCGAGAAAACCGCGGCCTGTCTCGTTTTCCAGCAGCACGTTCCCGTCGCGCACGGCAGCGTCGAGCACCCGGCCGCCGCCGGCGAACTCCTGGAACGAGAGATCGCCGGCGGTGTTGCTGTCGACCCCGCTGATCTGCACGCCGTAATCGCCGTCGGTGATGGTGACCACGGAGGCGACCGTGGCGCCGTTGCCGCCCTTGTCCCAAGGCGTGGTCTCGATGGTGACCTTGGTGCCGTCGTCGAGCTGGAACGTGGTCTGCCCCCAGAAGTCGAACGCGTGCTTGCCGTCGATCTCGACGTGCGGATCGCCCCAGATGCGGTAGCTTTCCCCGGTTCCCTTGTTGAAGATGATCACCTCGTCGTTGTCGCCTGCGGTGATCCGGTAGTTGTCGTTCTCGAACTGCACCCGGCCGTCGGCGGTGCGCTGGGCGCTGGCGGCGCTGGTGGCGATCGGGAGCTGGCCGCTGACGTTGAGCGACACGGAGACGGCGAGATTGCTGGTCATCGGGGGCCCCTGGACTGGATGAGACTCGATGCCCGTATTCCAGCAAGCCCCTCGGTGCGACACCACCCGGGCGCACCCGATCTAGGGTGAGCCCCAGCAGCGCGACGAGCGCCTCAGCGGTGCGCGATCGACAACACGTCGTCCAGCAGCGCCGCTGCCGTCACCTCGGTGCCGGCCCCCGGCCCCTGGATGACCAGCGGCCGGTCCCGGTATCGATCGCTGTGGATGACGACGCGGTTGTCCGTGCCGCGGCCCGCGCACAGGGGGTGCCCCGCAGGCAGCGCCCGCAATCCGACCTGCGAACCCGCGTCCGCATCGAAGCGACCGACGAAGCACAGGCGCCGGCCCGCCGCGACCGCCGCCGCATGCCGCGCGGCGAGGAGGGCATCCAGCGTCTCCCAGCCCACGTCGACGTCGGCCGCGTCCGCCGCTGCGGGTCCCGCCGGCATCAGCGATTCCACGACGACCTCGTGGCCCGACACCGCGAATCCCGCCGCACGCGAGAGGATCAGCAGTTTGCGACGCACGTCCTCGCCGGAGAGATCGATGCGCGGATCGGGCTCGGTGTAGCCGGAAGCCTGCGCCTCGCGCAGCAGGGCCGAGAACGGCCGGCTGCCGTCGAACTGTCCGAACAGCCATGCCAGGGATCCCGAAAGCACGCCCTCGATCGAATGGATCCGGTCACCGCCCTCGCCCAGCGCGCGCAGGCTGCGCAGCAACGGCAGCCCCGCACCGACCGTCGCGCTGTCGCCGTAGCGGCTGCCGGCCTGGCGCGCCGCGTCGGCGATGGCCTGCGCCCGGCCCAGATCGCCGCCGGTGCCCAGCTTGTTGGCGGTGACCACGTGGATGCCGCGCGCCAGCCACTCGGGATGCCAGTCGGCGACGGTCTCACTGGCGGTGGCGTCGACGACGATGTCGCCTGGACGCGGGCTCTCGCCCTCGGCCCAGGGCGGAAAGCCTCCGTGCCGCCGAGGCGCCGCGCGCGCCTGCGTCAGCGCGGCGGAAAGGTCATCGGTGCCGGCCACCTGGGTCCGGGCATTGCAGATCCACGCGACCTCCGGCAGGGCCGTACCATTGGCCCGCAATCGGGCGTAGCGCGCGACAAACGCGCTGCCCACCCCACCCGTGCCGAGCAGGGCCAGGCGCGCAGGCTGGGGCGCGGGCTGGCGCGTGCGCCGCAGAGCCACCACGGCGCTCATGCGTCCGCTCCGCTTCGCGCCCGCCCGGCTGTCGGCTCGAGCTGCACCGAGGCGCGGTCGAGTGCCGCCACCAGATCCGCGTGCAGATCCTCCAGTGCCTCGATGCCCACCGACAGCCGCAGGAGGCCGTCGGAGATGCCGGCCGCCGCCCGGGCTTCAGCGGTCATCGCCGCGTGCGTCATCGTCGCCGGATGCGCGATCAGGCTCTCCACGCCGCCCAGGGATTCCGCAAGCGTGAAATGGCGCAGGCCGTCGACGAAGGCGCGCACCACATCCGCCTGGGCCACGCCGGGCGTTCCCGCGAGTTCGAAGGACAGCATCGCCCCGAAGCCGGACTGCTGGCGCGACGCGATCGCGTGGCCGGGATGATCGACGAGTCCGGGATAGTGGACACGGGCGACCGCCGGATGCGCATCGAGCAATGCGACCACGCCCGTGGTGTTCTCCTGGTGCACGCGCAGACGCGCGTCGAGCGTACGCAGGCCGCGCAAGGTGAGGAAACTGTCGAACGGCGCGCCGGTGATGCCCAGCGCATTCGCCCACCACGCCAGTTGCGCGTGCAGCTCGGCGTGGCGCGCGATCACCGCGCCGCCGACGACGTCGCTGTGGCCGTTGATGTACTTGGTCGTGGAATGCAGGACGACATCCGCTCCGAACCCGATCGGACGCTGTAATGCCGGTGACAGGAAGGTGTTGTCGACCACCGCCAGCGCGCCGGCGCGGTGCGCCGCGTCGATCACGAAGCGCAGGTCGGTGACGCGCAGCAGCGGGTTGGACGGCGTCTCGATCAGCACCAGCTTCGGCTGCGCGGCCAGTGCGGCAGCCAGGGCACGCGGATCGGTGAGGTCCGCGGTGACGAGCTCGAAATGGCCCTTGCGTGCCAGGGCGTCGAACAGGCGCCAGCTGCCGCCGTAGGCGTCGTGCGGCACGACCAGGCGATCGCCGGGCTCGAGCAGCGCAGTGAGCACCAGGGTGATCGCGGCCATGCCGGTGGACGTGACGACACCGCCCGCCCCGCCTTCCAGATCGGCCAGCGCGTCGCCCAGCAGATCGCGTGTGGGGTTGCCGCTGCGGGTGTAGTCGTACTGTCGTTTCTCGCCGAAGCCGGCGAAACTGAAATTGCTCGACAGCACGACCGGCGGCGTCACCGCACCGTATGCCGGATCACGATCGATACCCGCGCGCACGGCGCGGGTCGCAGGCTGACGGGGCACGTCGATCGAAGCGTGGAAGCTCATGCGGGGTCTCCGGAGATGGGGGCATGCAGCGCGCTCGCGAGCACTGCATCGATACGGTCGGTTTCCTTCAGAAAGGCGTCGTGGCCATAGGGCGAACGCAGCACGCGCAGCCGGCCGAAGGGCCCGAGGCCTTCGAGCAGCGTCACCGCATCGGCCAGCGGCACGAGGCGGTCGCCCTCGACCGCGACGACCGTCGTCGGCACGCGGATATCGCGCGGCTCGACGCGATGCAGGTCGATCGACTCGGACAGGCGCAGCCACGCGGTCAACGGCGTGCGCGACACGTAGCGGGCGCCGGCGGCGTCCAGATAGTCCTCGGCCGCGACCCGTACCCGGCCGTTGACGACCTCGGGGGCGGCGTCGAATCGCTCGGCGAACTCCTCGGGCGTGCGATAGCTCAACATCGCGAACTGGCGGGCCAGCGACAGGCCCTGATGCTCGGCGCATTGCAGCTGGCCCAGCGCGACGGCCTGCCGCTGCAAGGCCCGCCAGGCGGCCGCATAGGGATGCGCGCGATGCGCGCCGCTCACGGCGACCAGTCGCTGCAGGCGCGCTGCGTGTCGCGCCGCGAACTGCAGCCCGACCAGGGCACCGTAGGAATAGCCGACGAAGGTGTGCAGACGCGCGATGCCCAGCACGTCCAGCAGCGCCGCGATCGCATCGGCCTGATCGGTGGTGTCGATCGGCGCATCGAGCGTGCCGTCGGCACCCACGAAATCGAACGCCAGCAGGCGAAACCGGGTCGGGTCCAGCGAGCGGCCGGGCGCGACGAGGCCGTCGAGCCAGCCCGGCGTGGCATCCGCGTCGTGCGCGGCGAGATGGCGGTGCGCCGAGATGCCGCCGGCGACGAACACCACCGGCGCGGTGACCGGCCCGCGCACCTCGTAGCGGAGCGTCACTGCACGCCTGCCTGCATGACGGGTCTCCAGGACGACGTCGACACTGCCGCACCCGGTCACCGGCCACTCAGAAGCGCATTCGAACTGGACGGACGGCCCGGGCGTGTCTGTGCCGGGATCGGGGCGGTGGGCGGTAGCGTCGACGAGACTCATGGCGCGGGATTCCGGATGGGCTGGCCCATCGCGTCGCACGGGAATCACCGGAAGTCGCCTGTCGGCGGAACGCAACGTCGGCGCGAAGCCGGCACCGCATCACCATCTTCCGGTGGACACACAGGTCCCCGCAGGACTTGGCACCGCGATGGACCCCGCGCGCAGCGCGGATCCCATCAGGTTGCCCCGGCATCAAAGGGCCTGCCCCTCCGCCGGTCTCGATGGATGCGGCGAGGTTGCCAGCCCCCGCGGTCCGTGTCAATCGCTTCATGCGGATCAAGCGATGGATCATCGTCGCCGGCTCCGGCGCCATACTCTGCCGGTGCCGATCCGTCGCCCTTCGAACCTGCGGTTTCCGCCGTGCCACCGGGGCGGCTGCCCGCCGACCGGCCATGGCCGTTGTTCACGCTCAGCCCGTGCAAAAGGCCGCGGCGCCTGCTCGATGCGGTCTCCGGCGAGGCGAACCGGACTGGCGGTCGCACCTGTCGTCCGTCACGCCCACCCCGATTCCATGGGCACGGGGGTTACGCGGAGCCTCGTCCCTCGGGCGCATCACCGGCGCGCGTCCACGTCCGCGCGGCATCGGCGTGCCGGAATGCGCAGGCCGTGAGCCGCGCATGTCGTCTGGCCCAGGCTGCGACCGTGCTGGTCGCGGCAGGGCTGCTGACCGCGGCCGTTCCGCACACGCCCTGGAACGGCTGGTGGAATGCGCGCCCGGCGTCGGCGGTGGAACGGGTGACGGTGCCGCCGCCCCGGGTGGACCTCGAGCGCAGGCCCACGACAGACGGGCTCGCGTTCGTCGCGCACAACGGGCTGTCCGGCCCCGTCGAAGTCCGGCTGCATGCCGAAGGCCGGGCCCCGGGCTCCGCCTCGCCGTTGACGGCGCGCGCGGTGCTCGCGGCCGGTGCGCGCCGGACATTGCTGGAGATCGCGGATCCGGTTACCGGCCACCCGGTGCACGCACGCCTCGAGGTGGTGCCCGGCATACCCGGGGCGCGTCACCAGGACGTCGAGTATCTCTATCCGTTGCGCGACGCCCCGCTGCGCATTAGCCAGGGATTCGCCGGGCGCGCCAGCCATTCGGACGCCGAGAACCGGTACGCGGTCGATTTCGCTGCCGATGAAGGCACGCCGGTCGTCGCCGCACGCGACGGCATCGTGATGCAGTTCGAGAGCACCGTTTCGGCCAATCAACCGGAACCGCACGCACCCGGGGTGCCGACGAATTTCGTCCGGGTCCTGCACTACGACGGCACGATGGCGCTCTACGCGCACCTGCAGCGCGGTGGCGTCGTCGTGACGCCCGGCCGGCACGTGCGACGCGGCCAGATCATCGCTTTCTCGGGCAATACCGGCGCCAGCAGCGGCCCCCATCTGCATTTCGCGGTCCACGCGAATCGCGGCATGGCGCTGCATTCGGTGCCGTTCCGCATGTTCGGCCCCCACGGCATCCTGCGGTTCGCGATCCCGGAGAACGCGCCGACGCCCTGAGTACCCGGTCACGCCGCGTATAATCGCGCCTCCCCGATTCCAGGACGCACGCCGCGCGTGCGCCGCCCGCATGCCCGACGTCGCCTCAGAATCCGCCCGCCGCCGCACATTCGCGATCATCTCGCACCCCGACGCCGGCAAGACCACGCTGACCGAAAAGCTGCTGCTGTTCGGCGGTGCGATCCAGATGGCCGGTTCGGTCAAGGGCCGCAAGGCCGCGCGCCATGCGACGTCCGACTGGATGGCGCTGGAGAAGGAGCGCGGCATCTCGGTGACCAGCTCGGTGATGCAGTTCCCCTACGAGGGCCGCATCGTCAACCTGCTCGATACGCCCGGCCACGCCGACTTCGGCGAGGACACCTACCGCGTGCTGACCGCGGTCGATTCGGCGCTGATGGTCATCGACGTCGCCAAGGGCGTTGAGGAACGCACGATCAAGCTGATGGAAGTCTGCCGGCTGCGCGACACGCCGATCATGACCTTCATCAACAAGCTCGACCGCGAGGGCAAGGACCCGATCGACCTGCTCGACGAAGTGGAGACCGTGCTCGGCATCCAGTGCGCACCGGTCACCTGGCCGATCGGCATGGGCCAGCGCCTGAAGGGCGTGGTGCACCTGGTGACCGGCGAAGTGCATCTCTACGAGCCGGGCCGCAACTTCACCCGCCAGGATTCGACGATCTTCCCGTCGATCGATGCGCCAGGCCTGGCCGAGAAGATCGGCGAACAGATGCTTGCGGGGCTGCGCGACGAGCTGGACCTGGTGCAGGGCGCCAGCCATCCCTTCGATCTCGAGGCCTACCGCGCCGGCACCCAGACGCCGGTGTTCTTCGGCTCGGGCGTCAACAACTTCGGCGTGCAGCCGCTGCTCGACTTCTTTGTCGAACACGCCCCGCCGCCGCAGGCGCGCGAGACGACGACGCGCGAGGTGGCGCCGCAGGAAGACAAGCTCACCGGCTTCGTGTTCAAGATCCAGGCGAACATGGACCCGATGCACCGCGACCGCGTGGCGTTCATGCGCGTGTGCTCCGGCCGCTTCGAAGCCGGCATGAAGGCCTTCCACCCGCGCACCGGCAAGCCCCTCAAGCTCGCCAACGCGCTGACCTTCATGGCCAGTGATCGCGAGATCGCCGCCGAGGCCTATCCGGGCGATGTCATCGGCATCCACAACCACGGCACGATCTCGATCGGCGACACCTTCACCGAGGGCGAGAACATCGCCTTCACCGGCATTCCGAACTTCGCGCCCGAACTCTTCCGTCGCGCGCGGCTACGCGATCCGCTGAAGCTCAAGCAGCTGCAGAAGGGCCTGGCCCAGCTGTCTGAGGAGGGCGCGACCCAGTTCTTCAAGCCACTGATGAGCAACGACCTGATCCTCGGCGCGGTCGGCGTGCTGCAGTTCGACGTGGTCGCCTATCGGCTGAAGGACGAGTACGGCGTGGATGCAGCGTTCGAGCCCGTGCAGGTGACGACCGCCCGCTGGATCCGCTGCAACGACCCGAAGAAGCTCGAGGAGTTCCGCGACAAGCATGCGATGAACCTCGCGGTCGATGCCGCCGATCAGCTGGTGTACCTGGCGCCGACACGGGTGAACCTGCAATTGGCCGAAGAACGCGCACCGGGCGTGGAGTTCCTCGCCACGCGCGAGCACGCGCACGCGGTGGCCGTGGTCTGACGCAGCGTCAGCGGGCCGGCACGCCGCATATGGTGTAATCGGTTTCCCCCGCATGCCGTTCCGACGATGAGCCATTCCAGCACGTCATTGCGCCAGCAACGCGAGGAACTCGCGAGCGCACTCACACACGGCCTCGGCGCCACTGCCGCGCTTGCCGGTGGCGCCGTCCTGATCACGCTCGCCGCGCTGTTCGGCAACGGCTGGCAACTGGTGGCGTCGATCGTCTTCGGCGTGACCCTGCTGATGCTCTATGTCGCATCGACGCTGTATCACGCCGTCAGCCACCCGGTGGCCAAGGGCCGGCTGAAGGTGTTCGACCATTGCGCGATCTATCTGCTGATCGCCGGCACCTACACGCCGTTCACCCTGATCGGGCTGCGCGGAACCCTGGGCTGGTGGCTGTTCGGTGCGATCTGGACCCTGGCCCTCGCCGGCGTCGTGTTCAAGCTGTTCTACACCGGCCGCTTCCGTGGCCTGTCGACCGCGATCTACATCGCGATGGGCTGGCTGGTGGTGCTCGCGATCGGCCCGGTGATGGCCGCGCTCGACGGCTGGACGCTCGGCTGGATCATCGCGGGCGGCGTGTTCTATACGCTGGGCACCTTCTTCTACCTGCGCGATTCGATTCCCTACGCCCACGCGATCTGGCATCTGTTCTGTATCGCCGGCAGCGTCAGCCATTACGTCGCGGTGCTGGCCCAGGTGGTTCCCGCCCGCTGACGGCACCATCCGCATCGCGACTATCATCTGTGGCGTCCTGATGGGAGGTGTCCCATGCGCTCCACGATCATCCTCGCTATGGCCATCGCAGCGTTCTGGCTCACGGCGTGCGCCGAGCCCGCGCCGCCGCCCGAACCCGCCCCACGCGGACCCGCGGTTCCGGCATCGCCGCCCGACCCCGACCCCGAAACGGTGAGTGCCCGCTACGACTGCCCGGGTGTGGGCGAGATCGATATCGTGCGCGAGGCGCGCTTAGCGCGGGTGCGCATGATCGATGGACGCACTGTCCATCTGGGCGCGATCCAGGGAAGCCGACCGCCAATCTGGTCCGAGGTGGGCCTGGGCTTCACGGTCGACGGCGACTTCGTCGAACTCACGCATGCATCGGGCCGGACGATCGCCTGCAAGGAGCTTGCCGGCGCCACCCGGGAGGGCTGAATGCTCGGTGCATTCACCCCTGCTTGATCCCCAGGCGTCGATGGTGGCGGTCGATCAGGTGACCGATGCCCTCCACTCCGCCTCCACCGCCTCCCACCGCCCGGACGCCGCTGCAGCGTGCGCGGGCAGGCATGGCCGCCCATCGGGCGTGGACCGTTGTTGCCGGACTGCTGCTGGCGCTCGTCGTGCTGATGCTGTTGTGGGACTGGAACTGGTTCAAGCGGCCCGTCGAGCGACTCGTGGAAGCGCGGACCGGGCGCAGCTTCGTGATCGGTGGCGAGCTCGACGTGGATCTGGGTCGGGTCACGACCGTGCGCGCCGACGTCCTGCGGCTGGGCAACGCCGCCTGGTCGGACGAGCCCGTCATGGCGGCAGCGGACCGGCTCGAGTTTCAGGTCGAGGTGCTGCCGCTGCTGTTCCGTCGCCAGGTCCGGCTTCCCGAGATCCGGTTGAGTCGTCCCGTGCTTGTGCTCGAGACCGGCCCCGACGGTGCACCGGGCAACTGGGACTTCGGAACGGACGATGGTGGGGGCGAGCCGGTGCGTATCCGCCGGTTGTGGGTCGACAACGGCGGCCTGCGCTTCGTGGATGGGCCGGGCGACACGTTCATCGAACTGCAGGTCCGCAGCCTCCAGGCACGCGACGCGGACGCCGCGCCGCCGATCGCCCTCGAGGGTGGTGGCCGTTGGAGCGGCAATGCCTTTAGTCTCCAGGGGACGGCGGAATCACCACTCGAGCTCCAGGATGCCGATGCACCCTACCGGATCGACCTGCGTGCACAGGCCGGCGCCACGCGCGCCCATGCCCGCGGCGCGCTCACCGCGCCGTTCGAACTGCGTGGCATGGACCTCCAGTTCGCGCTGTCCGGGCGGAATCTGGAGCATCTCTATCCGCTGGTGGGCGTGGCCATGCCGGACACCCCGCCCTACGCCCTCGATGGTCGTCTGAGACGCGAGGGCGATACCTGGCACTACCAGAAGTTCACCGGCAAGGTCGGCCAATCGGATCTTTCGGGGACGGCCGCGGTCACGGTCGGCGGCGTGCGGCCGCGCTTCGAGGCCGACCTCGAGTCGCAACGGCTCGACTTCGACGATCTGGCCGGCTTCATCGGCGGTACGCCGGATGCCGAAGGGGATGCGCTGGATCCCGAGCTGGTGGCGCGCGAGCGTGCGCTGGCCGCCAAGGGACGGGTGATCCCGGACACGCCCTACGAGCTCGGCAAGCTGCGCTCGATGGATGCGGACGTGCGCCTGCGCGCGCGCCGCATCAACGCACCCGGGCTGCCGATCGACGACATGGACGCGCATCTGAAGCTCGACGCCGGACTGGTGCGCCTCGATCCGTTGAACTTCGGCATCGCCGGTGGCGCGGTCCGTTCGACGGTTCGCATGGACGCGCGCGAAGACACCATCCGCAGCCATCTGCAGGCGAGCGTGCGCCGCGTCGACCTCGGCGGGCTGTTCCCCGATTCCACGCTCGCGAGCCAGGCGGTCGGCAGGATCGGGGGCGAGTTCGACCTGGCCGGCACCGGCAACTCCGTCGCGGCGATGCTCGGCAGCGCCGACGGCGACGTGGCGATCGGCATGGGCGCCGGTCGCGTGAGCAATCTGCTCGTGGAACTGGCCGGCATCGACATCTACGAGACCCTGAAATACCTCATCGGCAAGGACAAGCAGATCCCGATCCGCTGCGCCTTCGCCGAATTCGATGTCGAGCGCGGGCGAATGACGTCGACCGCCATGGCCATCGACACCACCGACACGATCATCATCGGCAAGGGCACGATCGATCTCGGCGACGAGTCGCTCGATATCGAACTCAGGCCCCGGCCGAAGGATCGCAGCATCCTCGCGCTGCGCACGCCGCTGACCATCGGCGGCACGTTCGCGGCGCCGAGCTTCAGGCCCGACATGGCCCGGCTCGGCCTGCGCGGTGCGATCGCCATCGCGCTGGGCTCGATCGCCCCGCCGGCGGCCCTGCTCGCCACGCTCGAACTCGGCGGCGGCGAGGACAGCGACTGCGGCGGCCAGTACGCCCGCTGATCGCGCTCCTCAGCCCTGCGCGGCCGTCACCACGCGTTCCTGGTGCAGTCCCTCCGGGCCCGGATGCCGCGACGAGCGCCAGTCGCGCACCAGATACAGCGGACGGCGCTTGGACTCTTCGTACAGGCGCCCGAGGTACTCGCCGATCACGCCGAGCGCCACCAGCTGCACGCTGCCGAGGAACAGGATGACGGCCATCATCGTCGGCCAGCCCGCCACGGCGTCGCCGTAGAGCATCGCCTTGCCGACCACCCACAGCGCGAACACGAATGCGGCGCAGGCCGTGGCGAGCCCGACGTACGTCGCCAGGCGCAGCGGCGCGGTGGAGAAACTCGTCACCCCGTCGATGGCGAAGTTCCACAACCGCCAGAAGCCGAACTTGCTGCGCCCGGCGATGCGCGCATGGCGCTCGTAGGGGATCGCGATCCGGTTGAACCCGATCCAGCCGAAGAGTCCCTTCATGAACCGGTGGCGTTCGCGTATCTGGCGCAAGGCGTCCAGTGCGCGCGGCGACAACAACCTGTAGTCGCCCGTATCGGCCGGCACAGGCGTCTTGGCCAGACGCTGGATCACACGGTAGAACGCGTGTGCCGTGGCCTTCTTGGCCCAGCTCTCGCCCGCGCGGCTGACCCGGGTGCCGTGCACGTCGTCGTAGCCCTCGCGCCAGCGCGCGACGAACTGTGGGATCAACTCGGGCGGGTCCTGGCCGTCGGCATCGAGGATCATCGCCGCGCCGTCGGTCACCTGGTCGAGGCCGGCGGTCAGCGCGACTTCCTTGCCGAAGTTCCGCGACAGGCGCAGCAGGGACACCCGCGCATCGGCCGCTGCGATGACTTCCATCGCCTCCCACGTGCCATCGCCGCTGCCGTCGTCCACATACAGCACGCCCGCATCGATGCCGTCCGCGTCCAGGCCATCCAGCACCGCCGCCAGCCGCGGCTGCAACCGCGGCAACGCGCGCGCTTCGTCGAACGCCGCGATCACGATCGTCAGGCGCGGCCGCGTCACCGCAGCGACTCCAGATAGGCATCCCCGCCGATCTGACGGGCGTTGCGCTGGATCCATTGCGCGCGGCGCTGCACGTAGGGGCCGGGACGCGCTGCGTTGTAACGGCGCGGGCTCGGCAGTACCGCCGCCAGGCGCGCGCTTTCCGCAGCCGTGAGCGCGTCCGCATCCTTGCCGAAATACCGGCGGGCGGCGGCCTGGGCGCCGTAGACCCCATCGCCGAATTCCGCCACGTTGACGTAGACCTCGAGAATCCGCGTTTTCGGCCACAACCATTCGATCAGCAGCGTGTACCAGGCTTCCATCCCCTTGCGGAGCCAGCTGCGGCCGCCCCACAGGAAGAGGTTCTTGGCGGTCTGCTGACTGATCGTGCTCGCGCCGCGGGTCGCGCCACCGCGTGCGTTGTGGGCGCGCGCCTGCTCGATCGCATCGAGGTCGAATCCCCGGTGCCGCGCGAAGTTCTGGTCCTCGGCCGCGATCACCGAGACGGCGAGCGCCGGCGCGATGCGATCCAGATCCCGCCACTGGTAATACACGGTGAAATCGTCCTCGCCCGCCATCCGGGCCTCGATCTGACGGATCGCCATGAACATCGAGAACGGCGGATCGATCACCCTCAACGCCAGAACCTGCAGCACCGAGCCGGCCACGAGCACGACCGGCAGCCACATCAGGCGACGCAGCCAGCGCCCCCGCCGACGCCCGTGCGGCGCTTGTGCACGCGCGCCGGCGCCCCCATCGTCATCGTCTCGCTGCGTCATGGCGGCCACTCTATCGGGCGGCCCCGGTGACGCCAATCATTTCCAGAGCCTGACGCCATGACCCAAGCCGCCGCGCCGGACACCGACCGCCTGTCCCGCTTCCTTCTGTCGCATGCCGGCGTACGCGGTGTCCGCGTGCATCTCACCGACGCATGGCGCGACGTCCGAGCGCACAGCATGTATCCGGCGCCGATCGAGGAACTCCTCGGCGAGGCGTGCGCGGCGGCGGCGCTGTTCACCGGCCACGCCAAGGTGGACGGGCGCCTGTCGGTGCAACTGCGCGCCAGCGGTGCCCTGCGCACGCTGTTCGCGGAGTGCACCGCTGCGGGCACGATCCGCGGCATCGCGCGCTTCGACCCGGCGGCCGTCGCGACCATGTCGCGCGACCTGCGCGACCTCGGCGAGGACGCGGTCCTCGCGATTACCGTCGAAAACCCCGCCCAGGGACGTGACCCGATGCGCTACCAGGGCCTCGTGAGCCTGGACTCGGATGCGCTCTCCGGCGCGTTCGAAGACTACTTCCGGCAATCCGAGCAGCTTCCGACGCGCGTCCTGCTCGCGGTGGACGGTGACCGGGCCGCCGGTCTGATGATCCAGCGCCTGCCCGGCGATGAAGGCGACGCCGACGGCTGGAACCGGGTCAGCACCCTGTTTGACACCCTCTCCACCTCCGAACTGCTTGCATGGCCCGTCGAAACGCTGCTGCGGCGTCTGTTTTCCGAAGATGCCCCGCAGCTGCTCGGGGAGAGGCCGTTGTCGTTCGGGTGCTCCTGCTCGAGGGAGCGCGTCGAAGCGATGCTGGTCTCGTTGGGGCCCGAGGAGGCCCGGGCGTCGATCGTCGACGGAGAGGTCGGTGTGACATGCGAATTCTGTGGCCGTGGCTACACTTTCAGCCCCGACGAGGTCGAAACCGCCTTGCGCGCGGCGGCGGACGCGGTGGAGCCCCCTCGACGTATGCAATGACCTTGCAAGACGACACGTTTGCAGGATTGTTAAATAAATATAAATATCCTAGAGTCGTGCCTTCGAGACTGGGGAACTTCCCGGTCCAGGATCCGGTCCCATCGGCCATGCATCGCTTCGTGTCCCGCCTGCTTCTCGCCTCGTCGCTCGCGCTCGCCGTGGTGGCGGGCGCGCATGCGCAGGACAAGCGGAGCCAGACGGTACTGCCGGTGCTGGATTCGTCGGGCAAAGTCGAAGCGTTCCTGGTTCTGGAGCCGGCCGCGGCGACGCCTGCGAGCGGGCGCTGGCGCTTCGGTGAAACCCAGTTCGATGCCGCGTTCGGCCTCGAGGCCGGGCGTTCGCTCGCGTTGCTCTGCAGCCCTGGCAGCAGTTTCAACGGCGCGGTGGCCAGCCTCGCCCGCAATTGCCAGCTCGCGTCGCTCGGCGGCGCGTCCCCCGTGCCGGGCCGTCGGGCCGGCGCGTCCGCCGCCTTCACCCGACCGGGCGGCACTGCGGGTCTTTCGCTCGGCGGAGGCCGCGACACGGTGCCCGCACTCGTGACACCGGCCCGTGTCGTGTCCGGCGGCACGGTCGATGTTCGCGACCTCACCGTCTTCGCGCAGAAGAACATCGGTGACGATGCCTACGTCTCCCTTGCCGGCACGCTGGCCAAGGCGACGCTGATTCCCTCGGCCGCGGCCCCTGCCACATTGAACGACCAGTGGAGCAGCCGCAGCCTTAGCGTCGGCGGCGGCGTCGGCCGCTTCAGCGCCAGCATCGTCGGCCAGGTGGTCGACACCCCCGGCCTGCCCAAATGGGAAGGCCTCGGCCTGGGCGTCAGCTGGCGCACCCCCTGGAGCGGCCAGCTCACAGTGGGCGCCGACAACGTGGTCACCCGGGGCCGCAATCCGTTTTCGAAGATGGCCGAGGCCACCGAGGACGAGGGTGCCGTGCCGTATATCCGGTACCAGCAGGACCTCTGAGGTCCAACCGCGCTTCGCCGGTTTGGGCTGAAGCAGCATTCCGCCCGACGTCGCTCGCGTGCGCCGCCGTTGCGCATACTCTCGAGCGTGCTGGGGCGCGGCTGGTTCTCGACGCGATGTACTGAAGACGGCTGCCGCTCGTACGGCGGCATAGATGCTGCCGTTGCTTTGTCCGAATACGGGTCCGATACACACCTCGCAGACGCTGCTCTGCGCAACTCGTGAACCTGACACAAGCTGCGTAGCAGCCCTCTTTCGTCAAAAACCATCTGAGTCTCGCGCCCCGCCGAGACTGCGAAGTGACGCTGCAGCGCACAACTCACAAAAAACATCTTTTTTGTTAACGCCACTTTAATTTCTTTCTTTCCCGGACTAGTATCGGGACAGCTTGCTGGATCTGGCGTCTCGCTTGACGGCACTCGCAGGCAAACATGGGGATATCCCAAGACTTCCTTGGAGAGAGAGAGAAATGACTTTGAAGACCAACAAGCTCCGCGACGCGATCACGTTCGCGCTCGTAGCGGGCGCTACCACACTCGCGGGCACTGGCATTGCCAGCGCGCAGGAAGCCCAGACGCTCGATCGCGTCGAGGTTCTCGGCTCGCGCATCCAGCGCTCCGAAGCCGAGGCCGCCCTGCCGGTCCTCTCGATCACCCGCCAGGAACTCGAAGCAACCGGTCTGACCCAGGTTGCTGACGTGCTGCGTGAGATCAGCGCGAACGGCCCGTCGTTGAGCCTCAACACCAACAACGGCAACACCAGCGGCAACTCGAGCGTCAATCTGCGCAACTGCGCATCGAACCGCACCCTGGTTCTCGTCAACGGCCGCCGCTGGGTGAGCGACAATGGACTGAGCGGCTCGGTCGACCTGAATTCCATCCCGTTCGCCGCGGTCGAGCGCGTCGAGGTCCTGAAGGACGGCGCTTCGGCGCTCTACGGCTCCGACGCCATCTGCGGCGTTGTCAACATCCAGACCCGCCGCGACTTCGACGGCGCGCAGTTCAACGCCAACTACGGCCAGTATTCGCAGGGCGACGGCGCGCGCGAGTCGTACGATCTGACCCTCGGGGGATCCAGCGAGCGTTTCTCCGGCCTGCTGAGCTTGTCCTATAACAAGCAGGACGCGATCTCCGCTGGCGACCGCGAAATCTCCGCCGTGCCGCTGTTCGGTTTTCCGGCCACCGTAT
This sequence comes from Luteimonas deserti, assembly GCF_013425765.1. GTDB lineage: Bacteria > Pseudomonadota > Gammaproteobacteria > Xanthomonadales > Xanthomonadaceae > Luteimonas > Luteimonas deserti. Next base: position 375,012 of record NZ_JACCJZ010000013.1, on the reverse strand, counting down.
CCTCGCCCGGTCGTGCAAGCCCCACTGGCCCGTATGGCAATTTCACCGTTTCCGGTCGAAACATCATTCTCGATCCTTCGCGTCCGGGTTGCGTGCCGGGACAGGTCTGTACTGCGGCGACGCAAAGCGATTTCCGCAACTACAACTTCCTCACCGATGGCTACAACTTCGCGCCGGACAACTATCTGGTGCAGCCGCAGAAGACCTATGCGGTTTTCGGCCAAGCGAGCTACCAGCTTCATGACGCGGTCCGCTTCAGCACCGACGTCTTCTACACCAACCGGACCGGCGAGGCGCAGCTGGCAGCCCAACCGCTCTCACCGCTGACGATCTCGGCGTCCAGCATCTATAACCCGTTCGGCACGAACATTACCGGCGGTTCCTTCCGGCCGACGAACTTCCCGCGTGTGTTCGGCCAGGAACAGGACACGTGGCGCTTCAGCGCCGCACTCGACGGCTTCTTTGACGTGGGCGACCGGTACTTCAACTGGGATATCGGATACTCCTACGCCGAAAACAAGCAGCTGCAGCCGAAGAACGGTTTCTACTTCTCGACGCGCGTGAATCAGGCCACCGGCCCGTCGTTCATCGACAGCACGGGCGTGGCACGTTGCGGCACGCCGACCGCGATCATCGCCGGCTGCGTGCCGATGAACGTGATGGGCGGCCCCGCCGGATTCACCCAGGAGATGTACGACTGGATTGCGGTCAACCCCAAGAACGTGCAGAAGTCGACGCTGGAGTCGATGACCGCCAATCTGAGCGGTGAAGTGTTCCAGTTGCCCGCAGGCATGCTGGCCTTCGCATTCGGCCTTGAACACCGCAAGGAATTCGGTTCGAGCGAGCCTGATCCGCTGACCGCTGCGGGCCTCGTGCTGGGCGACAACCCGTTCCTGCCGACCCGTGGCAGCTACAGCGTGGACGAAGCCTATCTCGAGCTGCAGGTGCCCCTGCTGTCCGAGGTGTTTCTGGCGAAGTCCCTCGAACTGTCGCTGGCCGCGCGTTATTCGGATTATTCGACTTTCGGTGACACCACCAATCCCAAGGTCAGCCTGCGCTGGCAGGTTGTTGACGACCTGATGGTCCGCGGCTCGTGGGGCGAAGGCTTCCGCGCTCCCTCGGTCTCGGAATTGTTCCAGGGTTCCGCAACGGGCCGCCCCGCGTTCCAGGACCCGTGCAGTGACACGGCGGCCAACACGACGTTCCGGAACAGTGCCGCGACGCGTGCGCAATGCCGTGCGATGGGCACACCGGTCGGCTATGTCTCCCAGCTTGGTCAGACGTACGCCACAACCGGCGGTAATCCCGAGCTCCAGCCGGAGACCTCCGTTTCGAAGACGCTGGGCCTGGTCTACTCGCCTGGGTGGCTCACCGGACTCGACACCTACGTCGACTGGTACAACATCACTATCCGCAACCAAATCAGCTCACTTGCAGCTCAGACGATCCTCAATGAGTGCTATCTGCAGCTCAACCAGCAGAGCTGCGCACTGATCACGCGTGACACCGCAGGCGCCGTGAACGGAAATCCGGGCGAAGTCTCGGCAATCCAGGCCCAGAACAACAACTTCATCGGTGGACTCGAAACGGAGGGCTTCGATTTTGGCGCAGCCTATCGCTTTGAAACGGCAGACTTCGGCCAGTTCCAGCTTCGTCTGGACAATACCTACGTCACGTACTACGGCGATGTTGGACAACCGTCGCGCGGTTCGCTCAATGGTGATGGTCGCATCTCGTCCGGCAACACCGTGGGTCAGGTTGCCAGCGGCTCCTCGATCGGTGCTCCGCGTCACCGTCTGCGCTCAAACCTGACCACGACCTGGCAGTATGCGGATTTCAATGCGTCGGTCACGTTGGAGTACCGCAGCCGGGTCCGTGAGAGCTGCACCAACTTCCGCAACACGGCAATTGCTTTGGGCGCGGTGGATCCGCAGTACCTGGATCTGGTCAACCTCTGCTCGGATCCGAACCGCATCGTGGACCAGTATGAGTTCGTTCCGGGTTCGAGCGATGTCATCGGCGTTGCACGCAATACGCCCACGAACTACCTGGGCGGCACCACCTACACGCACGTCCAGGCGGGCTGGAAGACGCCTTGGAACGGCCGGATCACCGCGGGTGTCCGCAATGTGTTCGACAAGGATCCGCCGCTGTCGTCCAACGCGTTCGCGAACACGTTCGACGCGCAGTACCTGATCCCGGGTCGCTTCCTGTACATGAATTACCAGCAGTCGTTCTGAGTCGGTCGCTTCTGACTCGGATAGATGCTGGGTAACACCCGACAACGGCTCCTCACGGAGCCGTTGTTTTTTGTGGCGACAAGCCGGCTCGGATCGAAGGAAATTTGTGTGCGGGGATGGTTGCGTCTTCCAGCACGAAACGCCTGCGCGGCAGTTTCGAAGCACAGGTGGCATTGATCGCTCAGGGTGCAGACCCGCCCGATGCGTGCCGCAGCCGGGGTGCATAGGCCCAGCATCGGGACTCAGATCGAGCGGTTCTGCCCAGGCGCGCGTCTCGTTGGGTCGCAGGCTACGACGCTGGCATGGCATTGCTCCCGCCGTCCTTCGCGAACGGCCGTCTCGAAACAGCCACGCTTGCCGGTAGGCACACCCAGCATGTGCACCCGAAGATGCCGAGGCGCCCGGAGGCCACCTGTCGAGTCGAGAGCCACTGCGCTGACTATCAGCCTGCGTTGTGGTCCGGCGGAAGTTGATTCTTGAGCTGAGGTGGAACGCGGTCGCCGAGCGACGCGAAGAACGATTGGATCGAGTGAACCTCCGCGGCCCAGTCTTCCGAGTCGATTGCGATCAACCGGCGCTCATCCCAAGCGGACATGTCCAGGCCATCCAGGCGCAGCGCACCGTCTGCGGGGAGCAGCCCCATCGGCGACTCGATGGCCTCTGCCGTGCGCTGCACGCGTCCGATGATCCATTCGAGCACGCGCAGGTTTTCGCCAAACCCGGGCCACAGGAAAGCGCCGCGCTCGTCCTTCCGGAACCAGTTCACGTGGAAGATTCCGGGCAGGTGGACGCTGGGACGCTCAAAGGCGAGCCAGTGCGCGAAGAAGTCGCCGAAGTGATAGCCGCAGAACGGCTTCATCGCCATCGGGTCGCGGCGGACGATGCCGACCTGCCCCGTCGCGGCGGCAGTCGTCTCCGATGCCATGGTCGCGCCGACGAAGACACCGTGGGTCCAGTCGCGCGCTTCGAAGACCAGCGGCATCGTTGTGGCCCGGCGTCCGCCGAAGACGATCGCCGAGATCGGCACGCCCTGCGGATCCTCGGCATGCGGCGAGTACGAGGGGCATTGCGCGGCCGACACGGTGAACCGTGCATTCGGATGGGCAGCTGGTCCGTTGGCCGGGTCGAAGGGACGCCCTCGCCAGTCGGTGGCCGGAACACGGTCATCGAGCCCTTCCCACCACGGCTGGCCGTCCTCGGTCAGCGCGACGTTGGTGAAGATCGTATCGCGCTGGATCGTCGCGAGCGCATTGGGGTTGGAGGCGGCCGACGTGCCCGGCGCCACCCCGAAAAATCCCGCTTCCGGATTGATCGCCCACAATCGACCGTCAGGGCCGGGACGCATCCAGCAGATGTCGTCGCCGACCGTCCAGACCTTCCAGCCGGCCTCGCGGTAAGCCTCCGGCGGAATGAGCATGGCCAGGTTGGTCTTGCCGCAAGCGCTGGGAAACGCTGCGGCGATGTAATGGGTTTCACCGGCAGGCGTCTCGATGCCGACGATGAGCATGTGCTCGGCCAGCCATCCTTCCTGACGCGCCTGCCAGGAGGCGATACGAAGTGCATGGCATTTCTTGCCCAGCAGGGCGTTGCCGCCATAACCGGAGCCGTAGGACTTGATCGCCAGCTCTTCAGGGAAATGCATGATGAACCGGCGCGCCGGATCGAGCTCGCCGAGCGAATGCAGGCCGCGCACGAAGACGTCCCCCGGCTCGCCGCGGGCGGCACGTTCCGCGCCCTCGCGTTCGATCCGCGCCCGTGCTTCGGCGCCCATGCGCGTCATCAGGCGCATGTTGATCACCACATACGGCGAATCAGTCACTTCCACGCCGCAGCGCGCCAGCGGCGAGTCGATCGGCCCCATGCAATACGGCACCACATACATCGTGCGACCGCGCATGCAACCGTCGAACAGCGCATCCATCTTGGCGTGAGCGGCGGCAGGCGCCATCCAGTGGTTGTTCGGCCCGGCATCCTCCTGCTCACGCGTACAAACGAACGTGAGATGTTCCACGCGTGCGACGTCGTCGGGATCGGATCGGTGCAGCCAGCACCCGGGATGCGTCTGCGGATTCAGCGGCAGAAGCGTGCCGTCGGCCTGCATGAGTTCGAGGAGATGCCGGTATTCGGTCTCACTGCCATCACACCAGTGGATGCGATCGGGCCGGGTCAGCGCGGCGACCTCGGACACCCAGGATTCGAGTGAGGCGAGCCCCCCGGACTGCGCGATCGATGCGCGTGGCAGTGCGTTCATGGCGATTCCCGAGCGTCATAAAGCCCGAGTCTAATCGTCACACTCGCAACCGGTCGCGCTGCAGCGCGGCAGTTACCGGTGTCATCGCGGGGCGCGCGCGCATGGACGCGCGTCGCGGCAGCAGCGGCGCCGGGACGGCAACGCAGGGCACCGCACCATGTGGGAATCATCACGCCGCGCCGGTCGTCCGCGTGCGGAAGCGATAGCGCCGAAGGCTGTCATCGCATGATTCACGACATCCATGGACGAGCTGCGGTGCCGACAGGACCGACACGGCGAACCGGGCGAATGGCCGCACTCGCATCGCCACGCGTGCGCACCTGCCCGACGCAACATGCATCGACATCGGCATTCCGTGCAGCTGACGTCTTGTCGAACCGGTGAGTTCGCACCCCGAGCGATACGTCGGGCCGGCGGCTCACGATCCATGCCCGTCCCGTCCGGGCGATCCGGCGGAGTCGGCGCGAACGCCTCGACACCGAGATGCGAAAGGGGCCAGCAAGCCGACCCCACGAGACACCTGCCCCCCGCCGCCGCTCAGGCAGGCACGAGGGTCTGCGCCAGGTGCTCGACGTAGGCGTCGAACTCCTCCTGCTGCATGCGCGCCTGATGCAACTGCAGGTTGAGCTGCAGAAAGCCGACATAGGCCGCATAGGTGAGCCGCGCGCGATGCTGTGCGTCCTCGCGCCCGAGACCGGCCTGACGGAAGGATGCAGTGAGGTAGTCAAGCCGTCGTTTGGACACCCGCTCGATCACCGGGTTCACGGTCGCGTGATCCTGCGCCTTGAGCAGCGCGCTGTAGATCACGTGCGACTTGTACTCGCGGGCGACCATATGGAACAGCGCGCGCAGGCGCTCGCGCGGATCCGGCATGGTTTCGAGGGCGCCGAACAGCGCTTCCTGCTCCACGTTCTCCCAGCGTTCCAGTGCGGCCTGCAGCAGCGCGTCGCGCGAAGGAAAATGCCAGTAGAAGCTGCCCTTGGTGACCCCCAGCCGACGCGCGAGTGGTTCGACGGCGACGGCTTGGACACCCGTCTCGGCGATCAGATCGAGCGCCGCCTGCGCCCAGTCGTCGGCGCTGAGCCGGCTGGGACGCTCGGCGGGTACATCGGGCTGCGGCGCCACGGCCGCGAGCTTGGAGGCGGGTCTGCTCATTGTGACAGTCTATCCATACGCCTCGATCCGCAACAGTATCGATACGCCGGGGCTGCGACGATTGACAGCGTCGGAATGCGTCACCATACTCGACCGTACGGTTTGGCCGGGCACTGCCGGCGCCGCGTGGATGTGCCGGAGCCCTGCTCCGTTCCTGTCATGCCGATTTCCGGAGTTGATGATGAGCATCGCGATTCCCTTCCTCGCGTTCCTGTTGGCCGGCGCGTTCGCCGCCTATCACCGTCTCCGCCTCGCGTACTGGGCGGCGATCACCATCACCGTCCTGCTCGCGTGTTGGCTCCTGGGTGCGCACCCCGTGGCGACGCTGGTCGCCGCCTCGGTGGTGGTCCTCATCGCAGCCGTTCTGCTGATCCCGCCGGTGCGCAAGACGCTGATCACCGCGCCGCTGCTCACGTTCTTCCGCAAGGTCCTGCCGCCGCTGTCGCAGACCGAGCGCATCGCGCTGGAAACCGGCTCGGTGGGCTTCGAGGGCGAGCTGTTCACCGGCGACCCCGACTGGCAGAAGCTGCTCGACTACCCCAAGCCGCAGCTCACCGCCGAGGAGCAGGCGTTCCTGGACGGGCCGGTCGAAACCCTGTGCGGCATGATCAACGACTGGGAGATCACCCATGTCCACGCCGATCTGACCCCGGAGATCTGGGACTACATCAAGGTCAACAAGTTCTTCGGCATGATCGTGCCTAAGGCCTACGGTGGCCTCGGCTTCTCGGCGCTGGCGCATCACAAGGTCATCCAGAAGCTCGCATCGGTGTCGAGCGTGGTCAGCTCGACGGTCGGCGTGCCCAATTCGCTCGGCCCGGCCGAACTGCTCAACCATTACGGCACCACCGAGCAGAAGGATTACTACCTGCCGCGGCTGGCCGTCGGCCAGGAGATTCCGTGCTTCGGCCTGACCGGCCCGTTCGCCGGTTCCGATGCGACCTCGATTCCGGACTACGGCATCGTCTGCAAGGGTGAGTGGAACGGCGCGCACGTGCTCGGCGTCCGGCTGACGTTCGACAAGCGCTACATCACGCTGGCCCCGGTGGCCACGCTGATCGGTCTTGCGTTCCGGATGTACGACCCTGACGGATTGATCGGCGATACCCAGGACATCGGGATCACCTTGGCCCTGCTGCCCCGCGAGACGGCGGGCGTCGAGATCGGACGCCGCCACTTCCCGCTCAACTCGACGTTCCAGAACGGTCCCATTCGTGGCAAGGACGTCTTCATCCCGCTCAGCCAGCTGATCGGCGGTGCCGAGATGGCCGGCAAGGGCTGGGCCATGCTCAACGAGTGCCTGGCCGTGGGGCGTTCGATCACCCTGCCCTCCACTGCCTCCGGCGGCGCGAAGGCGGGCGCGGTGGTCACCGGCGCCTACGCGCGCATCCGCAAGCAGTTCGGTCTGTCGGTCGGCCGCTTCGAAGGTGTCGAGGAGGCGCTGGCCCGCATCGGCGGCAAGGCCTATGCGATCAGTGCGCTGTCGCAGGCGACCGCCGCGGCGGTCGACCGTGGCGACGTGCCGTCGGTGCCGTCGGCGATCGCCAAGTACCACTGCACCTCGATGAGCCGCGAAGTGATCAGCGACGTGATGGACGTGATCGGCGGCAAGGGCATCATTCTCGGGCCGAAGAACTTCGCCGGCCGCAGCTGGCAGGCCGCGCCGATCGCGATCACGGTCGAAGGCGCCAACATCATGACCCGCAGCCTTCTGATCTTCGGCCAGGGCGCGATCCTCTGCCATCCGTGGGTCATGAAGGAAATGAAGGCGGCGCAGGATCCGGATACCCGCCGCGGCCTCGAGGACTTCGACCGCAGCCTGTTCGGCCATATCGGCTTCGCGATTTCCAACGCGGTGCGCTCGGTCTGGTTCGGCCTGACCGGCGCGAAGATCGGCGCCGCACCCGGTGACGACTACACCCGGCGCTACTTCCGCAAACTCGACCGCTACTCGGCGAACCTCGCGTTGATGGCCGACGTGTCGATGCTCACGCTCGGCGGCAAGCTCAAGTTCAAGGAGTCCCTGTCGGGCCGCCTCGGCGACGTGCTGAGCCACATCTACATGACCAGCGCGATCCTCAAGCGCTACCACGACGAGGGCGCACCGCAGGCAGATCAGCCGCTGCTGGCCTGGGCGTTCCACGACAGCGTGCACAAGATCGAGACCGCGTTGTCGGATGCGCTGCGCAATTTCCCGATCCGTCCGGTCGGCTGGTTGATGTGGGCGCTGATCTTCCCGTGGGGCCGCCGCGCGGAAGCGCCCGGCGATCGGCTATGCCGGCGCGTCGCCGCCCTGCTGATGGCGCCGAACGAGGCCCGTGCCCGGCTCGCACAGGGTGTGTTCCTGACCCCTTGCGAGAACAACCCGGGCGGGCGCATCGACAGCTATCTGGTCAAGGCGATCGCTGCCGAGCCGGTGGAACGCAAGTTCCTCAAGGCGCTCAAGAGCAAGGGCATCGAGGCGCTGGACTATGCCGCGCAGCTCGACGAGGCGGTGCGCGAGGGCCACATCAGCGCCGAAGAGCGCCGTCAGTTGCAGGAGCTGCGCGAGCTGACCCTCGACACCATCAACGTCGACGATTTCGATACAGCGGAGCTGCGTTCGGCGGGGTATCGCGAGCCCGGTGGCGTGCAGGACGCGTCGCGCGAAGCGGCCTGATCCGCCCGGCAGCAAGGGGTCGGCAACGGCGGGCACGTCCCGCCGTTGTCGTGTGCGACGCAGGACGATCGCCTTTCCCACGGAGCCTTCGATGCCAGTCTCTCTGTTGCACGTGCGTGAGCGTCTGCTGCGGTGGCCGGGCGGCGCCCGGCTCTTCGACCTGCTCGTCGGCCGCAAGGCGCCCTACTTCGCCAGCATCCGTCCCCGTGTGACCGTGCTGCGCAGCGGTCACGGCGAAGCCACCATGCGCCACCGGCGCTCCGTCACCAATCATCTCGGCACGATCCACGCGATCGCGCTGTGCAATCTCGCCGAGCTGATCGCCGGACTCACGACCGAGGTGAGCCTACCCCGCACGATGCGCTGGATTCCGCGCGGAATGACCGTCGACTACCTCAAGAAGGCAACGGGCACCCTGCATGCCACGGCCCTCCCGGCAGGCATGCCGCAGCAGGCGGAGGCCGCGTACAACCTGCCCATCGACGTGGTGATCCGCGACGCGGCCGACGACCCGGTGTTTCGGGCACGGATCGCGATGTGGATCACGCCGCGCGCGACACGGCCGCAATGAGCGCGTCTGCACCAGGCGACGCGACGGACTGGCTTCTCGTCGCGTGCGGCGTGCACAGCCTGGCGTTCGCGGGTTTCCATCTTGGATTCTCGCGTCTGTTCGATTGGCCCCGCTCGCTGCAGTCGACCACCCGGGTCAATCGCGCCGTCCTGCAGATCGCGAATGCCCAGCTCGTCTGGGTGTTCGCCGCCGTCGCACTGGCCTGCCTGCTGATGCCGGGCCCGCTCGCGACCACACCCCTGGGACGCGCCCTGCTCGGGGCGATGGCGGTGTTCTGGTGGCTGCGCCTCGCGCTGCAGTTCGTCTGGCTGCGTCTGCGCCGGTGGCAGGTGCACGTGCTCAGCGCGATCTTCCTGCTCGGCGGCCTGCTGTTCACCGCTGCCGCGCTACGCGGCTGACCGGCTGCGGCGCCTCCCGGTCACGCGCGTTTTGCAAGCCCATCGGTCTCGGGCAGACGACGCTCCGCACGCATCACCCGCCACGCGCCGAGCAGCATGCCCGCCGCGACGCCGATACCGGCGAGAAACACGATCTTGGTGCCGAGCATCGCCAGCGCCTTGTGCACCCAGACGAAGGTGACGTCGCTGCCGCGATAGACCGCCGTGTCGATGACCGCCTTGGCCTTGTAGCGGGATTCCAGGTCGACCCGGGTGTAGAGCGTCTCGCGCGCCGGCTTCGCCAACGAGAACTCGCTGGCACGCGTGAGCACCTGCACCGTGGCCACCAGCAGCGGATACGGCGAAGCCGTCAGCAGCGAGAATCCGATCAGGATCGCGATGGCGGGCAGCAGCAGCAAGGGCCCCACACCGAAACGACGCAACAGCCATCGCGTGAGCAGGAGCTGGACGACGATGGTCAAGGTCGCCACGGCCCAGTCGATCATCGAGTAGTACCGCGTCGCCGCCTCGGCCGTCGGATAGTGCGTCCGCACGATCGCGGCCTGCTCGTTGTAGAGCAGCGTGCCGACGCCGACGCCGAAGAACATCAGCAGGGCCAGCCCGCGCAGCAGCGGGTCGGCGGCGACCAGCTTGAGTCCGGCCCAGATCGACCCGCCGATCGCGGCATCGTCCCGTGCGTCACGACGCCCCTCGTTGCGACGGGCCCACACGCGCAGCCGCAGGATGCACACCAGACACACCACCAGAAAGCCGGCCGACACCAGCGGCAGGTTGGCAACGCCGATACGGCCCACCAGCGTCGTCGTGAGGAACGGGCCGAGGAAGGCACCGATCGTGCCGCCCGCACCGATGTAGCCGTAGTAGCGCTTGGCGTGGGCGTTGTCGAACACGTCCGCCATGAAGCTCCAGAACACCGTCACCGCGAACAGGTTGAACACCGCGATCCAGATGAAGAACAGGGCGCCCCGCCCGGGCAGATCGGTCTCGAACGCCCAGCGGAACGCGACCAGGCAGCCGATGAAGATCAGATACACCGTCGGCAGGAACACCCGGCGTGGAAAACGCGACACCAGCGCGCCGTACAAGGGCTGCAACAGCAGCATCACGAAGAACGTGCCCGTGAACAGCACCTGCAGCGTGAAATCCCCGAGCGCGATGCCGCGCCGGGCAGCCCAGTCCAGCAGGACCGGCGGAAACACGGCGGCGATGTCGGCCGATGCGCCCATCGCGTCACGCACCGGACGCAGGACGTAGTACCCGCACAACAGGCAGAAGAAATACAGCAGCGCCCACCACAGCGGAGGCGATTCGGCCAACGCGGCGCGGAAGGCACTGCGCCCACGCAGCGGAGGGCCGGCCGGCTCGATCATCGTGTCCACGCGGCGTGAGACGGAAAGACGACGCGCACGTTAGCCCAGCCACGTGACGACCGCCAGCGGCGACGGCGACGGCGACGGCGACGGCGTCCTATGCTGCGACATCGCCGACCACCCCCGCCTGCACATGCCCCGTCCATCCGAGCCCGAATACGACTACGTGATCGTCGGCGCCGGCTCCGCAGGCTGCGTGCTGGCGCACCGGCTGAGCACCGATCCCGATGTGCGGGTGCTGCTGCTGGAAGCCGGGCCGCGCGATTGGCATCCCTTCATCCGCATGCCGGCCGGACTGGCCAAACTGGTCGGCAACACCCGCATCAACTGGAACTACACCACCACGCCGCAGGCAGGACTGGACGGGCGGCGTCTGTGGTGGCCGCGCGGTCGCGTGCTCGGCGGATCCAGCTCGATCAATGCGATGTGCTACATCCGCGGCGTGCCGGCGGATTACGACGAGTGGGCCGCGCTCGGCGCCGACGGCTGGGACTGGGCCTCCGTGCTGCCCGCTTTCATCCGGTGCGAAGGCAACGTTCGCGGGGCGGACGCCCTGCATGGCGGGGCGGGTCCACTGGGCGTCGACGATCTTCGCCACGTCAATCCGCTCTCGCATATGTTCGTCGAAGCGGGCGCGCAGGCGGGGCTTGCACGCAATCCGGACTTCAACGGCGAGCGTCAGCTCGGGGTGGGCCTGTACCAGGTGACGCAGCGGGCGGGCGCCCGGTGCTCCGCCGCGGCGGCTTACCTCGATGCCGCAACGCGTGCACGGCCCAACCTCGTCATCCAGACCGGCGTGCTCGCTGCACGGGTCCTGCTCGAGCACGGCCGCGCGGTCGGCGTCGCCTGCGCGACCAGGCGTGGTCCGGTCCACCGGCGCGCGCGCCGCGAGGTGCTGCTCTGCGGTGGCGCGATCAACTCGCCGCAGTTGCTGATGCTGTCGGGCATCGGACCCGCCGACGCCCTGCGCGCGCTCGGCATCCACGTGGTCCACGATGCGCCCGGGGTGGGTGCCGATCTGCAGGACCATCTCGACATCTGCACGCTCGAACGGTCCACGCAACGCATCAGCTACGACCGCCTGAGCGATGCCGGCATCGCGTTCGATTACTACCTCCGCGGCCGTCGCGGCCCCGGCACCAGCAACATCGCCGAAGCCGGCGGTTTCGTTCGCTCGCACCTGGCACCGGATGCACGGGCGGACATCCAGCTGCACTTCGTTCCCGCCCTGCTGGACGATCACGGGCGCACGCGACTGCCCGGCGACGGCTATACCCTGCATGCCTGCATGTTGCGTCCACACAGCCGTGGACGGATCCGGCTGGCCAGCGACCGGCCGGAGGATCCTCCTCTGATCGATGCCGGCTATCTCCGCGACGCGGCCGGCTTCGATCTCCGGACGATGGTGGAGTGCGCACGCATCTCGCGCGACATCCTGGCGCAACCGGCGTTCGACAGCGTGCGCGGCGCGCCGGTGTTTCCCGCGAGACGGGACCTGACCGACGCTGCCCTCGCCGCGTTCATCCGCGCCAGGGCGGAATCGGTGTACCACCCGGTGGGCAGCTGCCGCATGGGCCGCGACGATGCCGCGGTCGTCGACCCGAAGCTGCGGGTGCGCGGCGTGCACGGCCTGCGGGTGATCGACGCATCGGTGATGCCGACCCTGCCGGGCGGCAATACGAACGCACCGGTGATGATGATCGCCGAGCACGCCGCGCAGATGATCCGCGCAGAGACATGAGGCCGCGGGCCCGGATGCCGGGCCTCAGCGCGGTACCTGCTCGAGCGTGGGCGGAAGCGGACAATGCAGCACACCGCAGATCGTCCGCAGGAGTTCCGATTCGGCCACGCTGACCCGGCCGTCGTGGCTCACCGCGGCCGTGATCGCTTCCACCATCACCTGCTTGGCCAGCGGGTCCAGTGCGTCGAGCGGCTCCCACACGTCATCGAGCGCCAGGACGCCGCGCGCGGGCGGCGCGTACGGCACGTGGTCGCGAGGCAGCACGCGCTGCATGCCCGCCAGATAGGCCCGCTGCGCCGCGGCGCGATCGCCCGGGTTTCCGCAGTGCGCCACCACCGACAGCAGGGTGGCGAATTCCTGGACCACGTTGCCGGGCTTGCGCCGGCCGAAACGGGCGTGGCGCGCGGGGTCGAGCGCTTCGCGCAGCTGCACTTCGAGCAGGCGCCCGAGGCAGTACTCGAACAACGAAACGTGGTCGTCGGCATGCACCATCGCATGCACCGTATCGAGAAATGCGCCGATCTCCGGACGGGGCCGGCGCCGCAGCACCGGAAACGCCATCGCCGCGAGCGGCAATCGAAGCATCGGATGCAGATCGAGGAGATGGGTCTGGCGCAGATGCTCGGCCTCGGTCGCCACCGCCGCGCCGAGGCGGGCGACGATTTCGGTACGCTGCTTGCCGCGCACGCCGGCCTCGGCATCGAGCAGCAGACCGAGCAGCAGCGGCATGGCTGCGTCGCGGTGGGTGGCGACGTCGTGCAAGGTCTGGCTGACCGACGTCACCAAGGCGTGGGCCCGGTCGTAGTCGTCGTCGTGCGGCCGGGCGACCTGCGCGGCCACCATCTGCGGCGTCAGCGACAAGGCGCCCGCGGCCGGCGGCAGGGCCTCGCCGGGCGGGACCAGCCCCATCGCCACGTCCTCCTGCAACCCATCCGGCGGCGACGCCAGCCACTGCGCCTGCAGGCGGGAGAGCTGCTCAGGCCGGAAGCCCGGTTCGAGCGCCTGGATGCGCTGCAGCAGCGGTGGATGCGTCGCGAACAGGCCGCTCAGGCCCATGCCGTCGCCGAACAGCATGTGCGCAACCTCTTCCGCGTCTTCGCGCCGTGCCAGGCGCGATCCTGTTTCCAGACCGCCGATCTTCTTCAAGGCTCCGGCGATGCCCTGGGTCTGGCGGGTGAACTGCACCGCCGAGGCATCGGCCAGCACTTCGCGGCTACGGCTGACACCGGCCTTGATCATGCGTCCGAAAAACACCCCGAGGCTGCCGACCACGATAGCCACCAACGCCAGGCCGAACACCGCAAGCGCGCCGCTCCCGCGGACGCCGCGTCCGTGCCAGAGGATCTTCCGGCCGATAATGCCGATCATCAGGATGCCGAACAGCACGCCGACGAGGCGGATGTTCAGACGCATGTCGCCATTGAGGATGTGGCTGAACTCGTGTGCGACCACGCCCTGCAACTCGTCGCGATTGAGCCGCTCGAGAGTGCCGCGGGTCACCGCCACGACCGCGTCCGACGTCGAATACCCAGCCGCGAATGCATTGATCGCGCTTTCGTGCTCGAGCACGTAGATGCGCGGCACGGGCACGCCGGACGCGATCGCCATTTCCTCGACCACATTGCGCAGGCGACGCAGGCGTGGATCGGTGGTGTCCTCGGGCACCGGCACGCCGCCAAGCTGCTGCGCGACCTGCTCGCCGCCGCTGCCGAGGGAGGCGATACGGAACAGCGATCCGAGGCCGATCACGGCCAGCGTCACCAGCGTGGTCGCCGCCAGTGGGCCGGGTTGCGGCCCGACCACCAGCAGCACCATCAGGTTCACCGCGATGACGATCGCGAGCACCGCCAGCGCGAACAGCACCACGAGCCGGGTGCTGGCCCGGCGCGCTTGCGCCTGTCGTTCGAAAAAGTTCATGCGCGATCCATCCGCGGGCGATGACGGTGACGGGCGGACGTCCCGTGGGGACCGTCCGCCTTCGTGACCTGCCGGTGGCTCAGCATGGGCGGATCACGATCGCCGCGGTCAGAAGCTCACCTTCGGCGCTTCACGCACTTCGGCGCGATCGGCCGGAATGTCGAGCAGCGCGGCTTCCTTGAAGTTGAACATGCCCGCGACCACGCTCGAGGGAAACACTTCGCGCCGGTTGTTGTAGGCCATCACCGAATCGTTGTAGGCCTGACGCGCGAACGCCACCTTGTTTTCGGTGCTGGTCAGCTCCTCGGTCAGCTGCATCATGTTCTGGCTGGCCTTGAGGTCGGGATACGCCTCCGACACCGCGAGCAGCCGGCCGAGCGCGTTGTTGAGCATGCCCTGCGATTGCGCGAGCTGGGCCATCGCCGCCGGATCGCCCGGATCGGCCTTGGCCGCGGACAGGCCGGCCTGGGCCATGTTGCGGGCTTGGGTGACGGCCTCGAGCGTTTCGCGCTCGTGGGTCATGTAACCGCGCACGGTTTCGACCAGATTGGGGATCAGGTCGAAGCGCCGCTGCAGCTGCACGTCGATCTGGGCGAAGGCGTTCTTGTAGGCGTTACGGGCCGTGACCAGACCGTTGTAGATACCGACGGCCCACAGCGCGAGTGCAATCGCGATACCAAGAAAAACCAGCAGGATCAGAAAGCTACCCATCAAACCTCCCCTTGTTCATGCAAACAGGAAATCAGGCGCTATCATCGCCCCCATCCGCCAGAGCATACGCAGGGGGCAGGCCCGATGAAAAGCCGACATGCGACGCGCCGGCATCTCGCCCGGCTTGGCCTGATCGGATTGCTGCTTCCCGCCGCGCTCGGTTCGGCGGCGCAGAGCCCGACGGCGCCCGCCGAGGGAGACGAGTTTGAGACGCCGGTCGACCTGCACGGGGTCGTGCCGCTGAGCGAGCAGCCCGCCGTGGTCAGCCGCGAGGACGCGGTGAAGCCGCAGCCGCTGATGCCGGTCAAGCAGCCGCGGCCGCTCGCCAACGGGTTCGATGTCCAGCTGTTCGAAGCGATGGCGCAGGACCTGGTGGCCAACCAGCGTGTGCCGGGTCTGGCGATGGCCATCGTCCATCAGGGCCGCATCCTCAGCGCGCGCGGATACGGCATCACCGACGTCCGCGCCGCCGAACCGGTCGACGCGCATACCGTCTTCCGTCTCGCGTCACTCTCCAAGCCTTTCGCCGGCACCATCACCGGCATGCTGGTGTCCGAGGGGGCGCTGCGCTGGGACAGCCACATCGTCGACTACATGCCGTCGCTGCGTCTCTCCGATCCCCTCGCTGCCCAGCGCCTGACCGTTGCCGACGTGCTGAGCCATCGCGTCGGCCTGGGCCGCAACACCTACGATCGCGACATCGAACGCAACGCCGACTACCACGACCTGGTCCAGCGCCTGTCGTCGGCGCCCATGACCTGCCAGCCGGGCAATTGCTACGCTTACCAGAACGTGGCCTTCAGCCTGATCGGCGACGTGGTCTTCGCCACCTCCGGGCAGTTCTTCAGCGAGGCGGTCTCACGGCGCATCTTCAAACCGCTGGGCATGAACGACGCCAGTTACGGGCTCGACGGGATCCAGGCCAGTGCCCGTTGGGCCAAGCCGCACGTGCGCGCCGGTGGCGGCTGGACTTCGCTGACGCCCAAGCCCACGTACTACCGGCTGGCGCCGGCCGCCGGCGTCAACGCCAGCATCCAGGACATGGCGCAGTGGATGATCGCGCAGACCGGACACCGGCCCGACGTGTTGCCCGCACCGCTGCTCGCCACACTGCAGTCGCCGATCGTCGGCACACCGCCGGAGATGCGAAACTCGTCGTGGCGGCGCGACCGCCTCGATGCCGCCGGATACGGCCTGGGCTGGCGCGTATTCGATTATTCCGGGCATCGCGTGGTCTTCCACGGCGGCGCCGTGCAGGGCTATCGCGGCCTGATGGCGATGATGCCCGAACGCGATCTCGGCATTGTGGTGCTGTGGAACAGCGAGAGCGGCCTGCCGTCGGGCCTGATGCCCACGATCCTCGACCGCGCGATCGGCCTGCCGCCCCAGCGCTGGCTCGACGTCGACCCCAACATCGAGCTGCTGCACGCGCGTCGCGGCCAGCCGCAGAGCCCGGCCGCGTTCGAGGGCGGCAGCCTGTCGAACCGCGCCGACGCCACGCCGGAATGACGCGTCCGGGCTGACCGCCCGGCACCGCCCAACAAAAAAAAGCTCCTCCTCCGCCTGGGCACGCGGAGGAAGAGCGTTCGGTATTGCGTTGCTGCGAGGATCAGATCAGCGGCGTCGGGGTCGTGGGAATCACGACCGGCGTTGCGGCCTTCTTTGCGCGCCGGGTCGGCGCCTTCTTGGTGGCGGCCTTCTTCGCGGTCTTCTTGGCAGCCGGCTTCTTGGCGGCCTTCTTGGTCGCGGACTTCTTGGCGGTCTTCTTGGTCGCCGACTTCTTCGCGGTCTTCTTGGTCGCCGACTTCTTGGCGGCCTTCTTGGTCGCGGACTTCTTCGCGGTCTTCTTGGTCGCAGCCTTCTTCGCCGTCTTCTTGGCGGTCTTCTTGCCAGCGGCCTTCTTGGTGGTCTTCTTCGCTGCGGTCTTCTTGGCGGTCTTCTTCGTTGCAGCCTTCTTGGTCGGACGCTTGGTCGCCTTCGCGACCTTCTTGGCGACCTTCTTCGCGGCCTTCTTGACGCGGCTCACGGCCTTCTTGGCAGTGGACTTCTTCGCGGCCTTCTTCGTCGCCTTTTTGGCGGGGGCTTTCTTTGCAGCTTTCTTCGTGGCCATGGAATGGCTCTCCTCGTCAGTGGACTTGCATGTACAGCGGCCCAGTTCTCAAGCGGCGCGCGGGAGTCGGACCCGCGTGCAACCGCCGACGCGCATCGCGCATCGGAACGGATTCGGTGCGAGGACCGTCGGATGCACGACGGGATCCCTGTGATACGAAAACATCCGCGCCGTGAACCGGGCGCGGATGTCGACATTCGATGGTTCGGTGTTCTTCGGCGGTGACCCTGCCCGCATCCACCCTGTGCTGTCGCTGGCGGAGTCCCGGGGTGTGCTGCGCGTTGTTGTCGTGGCTCGACTCACTCGTTTTATGGCAGGCGTCTATTGCCGCGAAACCTAATCACGCTTATTTCCACTGTCAACAGGTCGTCGCATTTTTTTTGTGGTGTGCGTCCGACGTGACGACGACCGGCGCGGTCCGTGCGGGCTGACGCGCGCGCGCGCGCGCACCGCCGACGACTCGACTGCGAATCGCGGACGTTGCGCAAACCGCATAAAACAAGGCGAATCGCTCGCGGCAGTTTCGAACCACTGCGCCCGGAACCTGGGCCGCATGCATGCGAGCGTGATGTGGTGCGCGACGTCGTACCGGCGCGTCGAGCGTCAACGCCACGTCACGGCCGCGGCGCGGTTTGCGCACCTGCACGATGCGTTTGCGCGAAACTGCGCGAGCTTCGAGCGATGCGCGCCGCCCCGGAGACGACGCGCATCTCGAGCGACGAGCGCCCGACGCGATCGTCGGAGCTGCAGTGCGTGACGCCCGGGCGACCCCCAAAAAAAACGCGCCTCCTGCGAGGCGCGTCGTCTTGCCGGGGTGATCCCTCGCAGGATCAGTCTTCTTCGCCCTCGAGCAGTTCGGCGTAGTCGTCCGGCACCAGCAGCTCGTTGAGCTGTTCGGGTTCGTCGAGCTCGATGACGAACATCCAGCCCTCGCCGTAGGCGTCCTCGTTGATGGTCTCGGGCTTGTCCGCCAGTGCGGCGTTGACCGCGGTGATCGTGCCCGAGACAGGCGCGTAGACGTCCGACGCCGCCTTGACCGACTCCACCACGGCCACACCGTTGCCGACCGTGACGCTGTCTCCCACCTGCGGCAGCTCGACATAGACGAGATCGCCGAGCAATGCCTGGGCGTGGTCGGAAATGCCGACGGTGACCTTGCCATCGCCTTCGATGCGGACCCACTCGTGGGAGTTCTGGAACTTCAGGTCGCCAGGGATTTCACTCATGGTCGGCTCCGGGAAACGGGTGCGTTGGGAAGTGGACGCTAGTGTAGCGACGAACGTGCGGGGCGCGCATCAGATGCCGTCGGCGGGGCGGCCCTTGCGCACGAAGGGAAAGGCGACCACGCGCAACGGCACCTGCCGGCCACGGATGTCCACCGTCACGTCGCCGGTCTCGCCGGCCGGCACGCGCGCGAACGCGATCGACTTGCCGATGGTCGGCGAGAACGTACCCGAGAGGATCTCGCCCTCCCCGTTGGCGGTCGCCACCACCTGCCCATGCCGCAGTACGCCCTTGTCGTCCATGACCAGCCCGATCATCTGCCGCGGGGCGGCGACCGCGTGCCGCTCGAGCGTGCCGCGACCATTGAAGTCGCGCCCGTCGTCGAGCGCGACCGTCCAGCCGAGACCTGCTTCGTAGGGCGACACCGTTTCGTCCATGTCCTGGCCATAGAGCGCCAGTCCGGCTTCGAGCCGGAGCGTGTCGCGTGCGCCCAGACCCGCCGGCGCCACACCCGCTGCGCGCAACGCATCCCACAGGGCGACCGCCCCGGCGCCATCGACGGCGATCTCGAACCCGTCCTCGCCCGTGTAGCCGGTACGCGCGACGAACAGGTCGCCGAACGGCGTGGCGTCCAGCGTGACGGCGGCGAAGCGGCCGAGTGCCGCGACGGCCGCCGCGTGCGTCTCGCCCAGCAACACCCCGACCCGGGCACGGGCCTGCGGGCCCTGCACCGCAATCAGCGCGAGCTCGGGGCGCTCGGTGACACCGACGTCGAAGGCCGCGGCCTGGGCCTGGATCCACGCGAGGTCCTTGTCGCGCGTGGCGGCATTGACCACCAGACGGAAGCGGTCGCCTTCGATGAAGTAGACGATCAGATCGTCGATCACGCCGCCTTCGGGCGTCAGCATGCAGCTGTAGAGCGCCTTGCCAGGCGCCTTGAGCTTGTCGACCGAGTTGGCCAGCAGCTTGCGCAGGAAGTCGCGCGTGCCCGCGCCCTCGAGATCGACCACGGTCATGTGGCTGACGTCGAACATGCCGGCATCGCGGCGTACATGGTGGTGCTCCTCGATCTGGGAGCCATAGGCGAGCGGCATGTCCCACCCGCCGAAATCGACCATGCGCGCGCCGAGCGCGCGGTGCGAGGCATTGAGGATGGTCTTCTGGGTCATGACAGCCGGCTCTCTGCGGAAAGCCGGGATTATCGCAGTTCGACCCCGCCGCACGCGGACCTCAGGTCCCGGCGGGGCGTGCCGAGCCGCGGGTGTGCGCGACGCGTGGCGTCAGACCACCTCGATATGCAGGTTGACGCCATCGGTGCCGACGATGCGCACGGGCGTCCCCGCCGCGAGATCCGGGCCCTCGACCACCCAGAACGCGTCACCGATCTTCACCCGGCCCCGGCCAGCCACGATGGCCTGCTCCAGCGGCACGACACGGCCGACGTGCTGCGCCGCGCGCCGGTTGAGCGACGGGTGGTCGCTCTGCCGCTCGCGTCCACGGAACCAGCGCCGGTAGACCAGGATCGCCACGAAGCTCAGCACGACGAACAGCGTGACCTGGACCAGGATGCTCAGGCCGGGTGCGACCAGTACGATCAGGAACACCGCGGCGGCCGCGAAGCCCATCCACAGCAGGAACGCGCCGGGCACCAGCGTCTCGGCCGCCATCAGCAGCAGCGCGAGCGCGCCCCAGCCCACGACATCCCAGCGCAGCCAGTCCATCTCAGAGGCCCGCGCGCGACGGCGGAGGCGGCGGCACCGGACGCGCCGGCGCCGACTTCTGGCTGCTCAGCGCCTCGCGCGCGAGCTCGCCGATGCCGGCGATCGAGCCGATGATCCCGCTGGTCTCCATCGGCATCAGCACGAACTTCTGGTTGGGCGCGGTCGCCAGTTCCCTGAACGCCTCGACATACTTCTGCGCGACGAAGTAGTTGATCGCCTGTACGTCGCCCTTGGCGATCGCGTTGGACACCATCTCAGTGGCCCGCGCTTCGGCTTCGGCCAGACGCTCGCGTGCCTCGGCTTCGCGGAACGCGGCTTCCTTCTGGCCTTCGGCCTCGAGGATCGCGCCCTGCTTCTCGCCTTCGGCGCGCAGGATCGCCGACTGGCGATGGCCTTCCGCTTCCAGGATCACCGCGCGGCGCTCGCGCTCGGCCTTCATCTGCCGGGCCATCGAGTCGATGAGGTCACGCGGAGGCTGGATGTCGCGGATCTCGATACGCGTGACCTTGATGCCCCAGGGGTTGGTGGCCTGGTCGACGACGTTGAGCAGCTGGGCATTGATGGTCTCGCGGTTGCTCAGCGACTCGTCGAGGTCCATCGAGCCGATCACGGTGCGGATGTTGGTCTGCACCAGCGCGATCGTGGCGATCTCGAGGTTGGAGACTTCATATGCCGCCTTGGCGGCGTCGAGCACCTGGAAGAACACCACGCCGTCGACGCGTACCACCGCGTTGTCGCGGGTGATGACGTCCTGGCTCGGGACATCGAGCACCTGCTCCATCATGTTGATCTTGCGCCCGACGCCGTAGACGATCGGGATCAGGAAGTGCAGACCCGGTGTCATCGAGTGGGTGTACTTGCCGAAACGCTCGACGGTCCACTCGAAGCCCTGCGGCACCATGCGCACGGTCTTGAACAGCACGATGATGCCGGCGACAGCCAGCACCATGGCGAGAAACAGTCCGGTCCCCATCTCACACTCCCTGGTTTGCACGGCCGATGCCGCTGCCCGGAGTATAGGCGGTGGGGTGCATGCGTCATGGCGTGGGCACGGCCGCCCCGCGCGGCCCATGCAGCGGCCGTGCTGCCCGCTGCGCACGCACCGGGCGATCAGTCGCGCGCCGGCACCACCCATTCGGCGAACACCGCGTCGATCTCGGCGTCGCTGACCTCCCCCCCGTCACGTACCGTCTGCGCCTGGGTGAACAGCGGCACGATGACGGCCATGCCGTCGATCGGGGTCTTCAGGCGCAGGCCGGCCGGTTGGGCCAGGCGGGTGGACCATCGCGCGCGCACGCGGGCCCAGTAGTCCGCGGTCGCCGCCCAGTAGTCGCGGGCCGGCGAGAAGTCGATCGCGTCGGTCCTGACGTAGTCGTTGAAGCCGGTCTCGCGGACCAGGCTCGCGGTCACCGCACCCGAGGCGTCGCGGATGTCCTTGCGGTTGTCCTGCTCATGCGTCCAACCGCCCGGCACGATGGTGTGGCGGTTGACCGCGGCGAGCGCGTTGTAGTCCTCGCGCACCGTGTACTCGCGACGCGGCAGCGGCCGCCAGCCGGCGTCGGACGTCCAGGTGGACGTGTCGTCGGCATGGATCCAGCGCCCCGTGCCGCAATAGCGCGGCGCGTCGCTCACCTCGTAGACGCACTGGGTCCAGCCGCCCTCCACGAGGGCCGCCGGTACCGGACGCAGGCGCCAGGTCTGGTCGGCCACGAACTCCCAGCGTTGCGCAGCCTCGTACTCCCAATCCTGTCGCCAGTGCTTGGTCACGTGGCCGCTCTTCACGTCGAGCAGCAGGTGCTGGAGCACGATCCGGCTCGACGTGTCCTCGACCACGATCACCACCTCGTCGCCGCCACTGCGCTTGGGATCGCGCCGCGTGTAGCCGGGCGCCAGCGCAACGGTCTCGTCGAACAGGAAGCGCACCGCGTATTCGCCCTGCATGGACAGGATCGCCGCGCGGTCGGCCTCGGACGGGCCGGATGCGAACGCGCCCGCGGACGCGACAAGGATGGAGAGCGCAAGCGCGCACGTGCGCAGGCAGGTGGAACGCGTCATGTCAGGAGCTCCGCTGGAGATGGTCGACGGGGGTGGCTGGCGGCCGGTCGCGCGGTCCGATCAGAAATCGATCGCGAGGCTCAGCGAGACGTTGCGGCCGGGGGCGGTGTAGCGGTCGCGGGTCGCACTGCCGGCCGCGATCAGGGGCACCGCACCGGCACGCCAGACCTTGCGATCGGCAAGGTTGAACACCCCGGCGTCGAGCCGCGTCCCGGGCGCGAACGCCCAGTGCGCGTACAGATCGAGCAGGGCGTAGCCCGGACTTTCGAAGGAGGCGCCGGCCGACGAGTCCGGCAGCCGGTCGCGGCGTCCCGCGAACCGTCCCGCGAGTTCCGCGCCCCAGCGCGCGCGCTCGAAAGCGACACCCAGCGTCGCGGTCAACGGGTCGATGCTCTCGAGCGCCTCGCCACTCGCACGGTTCTCGCCGCGCGACCAGGCCGCCGCGCCGCGCAGCGACCAGCCGGCGAGTATCGGTGCGATAGCGTCCAGGGACGCGCCGCCCTTGAACTCGATCCCGCGAATCCGTGCGTCCTCGACGTTCTGCGACTGGTAAAGCATCAGGCCGGTCAGCGGATCGATGCCGACGAACCGCGTGGATTCGATGAAGTCGTCGTATTCGGTGTAATAGCCGCCGAGACTCGCATAGGCGCGCTTGCCGGCGTAGCGCAGGCCCAGCTCGAGGCCGTCGCTGGTCTCGGACGTCAGATCCGGATTCGGGATCGCGGTATAGCCGAACTGGACATTGGTGAAGCCGATATTGACGTCGTTGTAGGGCGGCGCGCGGAAGCCCCGGGCGTACCCCCCGTGGACCGACCAGTCCCCGGTGAAGGTCCACACGGCGCCGATCTTGGGCGAGACGCTGGTTTCGCTGAGCCCGACGACTTCGGTGCGGGGATTGTCTTCGCGGAAGATCGCATCGGCGTCGGGCGCCAGCCGGTAGTGGTCGACGCGCACGGCCGGCACGAGCCTGACGGCGCCGTCCGCGAACGTGATCTCGTCCTGCACGTACAGCGCCGCCTGCGTGGTGTCGCTGATCGGGAAATCGCGCACCGGGAACACGTCCGGCAGCATCACATTGGTGACGAGGCCGGTGTCCGGAACGATCCGGCGGCCGTCGCGCTTCTGCGTCGTCCGGGTCCGCACCACATCGATACCGTATGCGATCTCATGACCGACGCCGCCAGTGTCGAACGCCTTGCGTGCATTGGCCTGCAGCCCGACGCTGCGCTGGTCGAATCGGAACTCGCGTTCGCGCCGGTCGCGGAGCATGCGGCCCGCGGACGGCACCAGGCGCAGCTCGACGCTGTCCTGTGTAGTCCGGCTGTCCTGGCGATAGAGCTGCCAGTCGATGCTGTCGGCAGGGGCCCATCCCAGCCGGTCGGCGTGATGCACGAACGCGACGCGTGCGCGCGACTGGTGGTCGTCGCCCAGCACCCGGGTGTTGGTTGCGCCGGTCAGGGCCTGCAGGCCGCGGGAGGTCAGCACATCGGTCTCGACGTCGTCTTCGTTCGCATCCACGACCAACTCGAAGCGTTGCGCCGCGACGGGTTCGAACACGAGCTTGCCGAGCACGCTGTGCCCGCGCGTCGCCTGGGGATTGGGTTGCGTGCGCGCGGGGCCGGTGCCGCCGACCTCGCCCTTGTTCTCGGTCTCCTTGCCCTGGCGGTGACTCAACGTGACGAGACTCGACCAGCGCGCGCCACCGAAGGCCGCCGTGCTCCCGGCGAACAGGCCTTCGCTCGCGCCCTCGACGCCGAACTTGGCGCCGAAGTACGCATCGCGGCCTGCAGAGAGGTAGTCGCCGGGATCCCTGGTCACGAAGGCGACCACGCCGCCGAGCGCGTCCGATCCGTACAGCGAGCTGGTCGGACCGCGCACCACCTCGACCCGCTTGAGGGTATCGAGGTCGACGAAATTGCGGTTGGCATTCGAGAAACTGCCGATCGCGAACGCATCCGGCACCGCGATGCCGTCCGTCTGGATCCGCACACGGTTGCCGCCGAGGCCGCGGATGCGGATGTCGCTGATTCCGAAGCGTCCGAAGCTGCTGCCGACGGTGATGCCGGGCTCGTAGCGGAACAGATCGTCAAGGGTGCGGACCAGCAACGCGTCCATACGCGCGCGGTCGATCACATCGACCGAACCGGGCACATCGGCGAGTGCACGCTCGGTGCGGGTCGCGGTGACCACGATCCGGTCGAGGTCGAGGGGCGCACTGTCGGGCGCGGCGAGAACGGCATTGGACGCCAGGCACAGGGCCAGGCACAGGGACGAGGACGTGGGACGCATGTGGGCTCGCGGATATGGACACGGCGAGCTGGCATGCGCGGTGGACGCGCGGCGGGCGGCCTCGGGAAGAGGATGTGCAGGCGCGGCACGCACGCGCCGGGCGGCGCGCGCGACCGAACCGGGGTCTACTTGGTCAGGATCAGCTTGTCGTTGCGGGTGTGGCGCAGACGGTAGGTCTCGTTGCCGTGGCGGATCAGCACCTCGCGGCGACCGCCGAGCAGATCCGCGCTGTCCAGCTCCACCAGCGCCGGCGGGGTCGCGAACCGACCGCCACGATCGTGCGTGGCGGATGCGTGCGAGGACGTCGGGACATCACTCAACTGACTCACATGGAACATGGCGGGATCCTCGAGGGAAGAGGATTGAATGATATTGATTCTCATTCTGGCGTCAAGCGTGAGTTGCGGTGTGTCTCCCTCGGCTGGCGTCCGGATCGCGCACGTGACTGGCTCGCGGAAGATCCGGCAGTCGGACACCCCGATGGCGCACACCTGCCTCAGCCCGGGTGCACGGAAGGCCTGCAGCGCCCCGGATCAAACGGGCGCGCTGCGCCCCTCCCCTCCAATCGCGCCGAGCCGACGCCACGTGTCGGCGTCGACGCTGTCGAGCAGATCGAGCGCGCCGAGGTTCTGCAGCAACTGCTCGAGCCGGCTGGCGCCGAGCAGGACCGAGGTCACCTGCGGATTGCGCAGGCACCAGGCGATCGCCAGCGCGGCCGGTGCGACGTCGAGTTCGCGGGCCACGGCGACGACCTGCTCCGCTCGCCGGAGGGGCGCGTCCGGGCTCTGCGCATCCCCGTCGAGCACGCTGCGCCTCAACCAGTCGAGTCCGGGCTGCGCGAGGCGGCTGTCGCCCGGCACGCCGTCGGCGTATTTGCCGGTGAGCAGGCCGGAGGCGAGTGGCGACCAGGTGGTCAGGCCCAGGCCGAGCGCCTCGCAGACGGGCGCGTACTCCCGTTCCACGCGCGCGCGGCGCAGCAGGTTGTATTCGGGCTGCTCCATGGACGGCCCGTGGAGATGATGCGCACGCGCGATCTCCGCTGCCTCCAGGATCGCCGCCGCCGGCCATTCCGAGGTGCCCCAGTACAGCACCTTGCCCTGGCGGATCAGCGTGTCCATCGCCCACACCGTCTCGGCTACCGGCGTATCGGGGTCGGGGCGATGGCAGAAGTACAGATCGAGATGGTCGACCCGCAGCCGCCCGAGTGCCGCGTCGCAGGCATCGCGCACATGCTTGCGCGACAGGCCGCGCTGCGTGGGCCGCGGGTCGGCAGCCGAGCCGAAGAACACCTTGCTCGATACGCAATAGCCGTCGCGCGGCAGACGCAGGTCGGCGATGACGTCGCCCATGACCCGCTCCGCATCGCCGTTGGCGTAGCCCTCTGCGTTGTCGAAGAAATTGATGCCGTGATCCCAGGCCGCGGCGACGAGCTCGCGTGCCTGGCCTCGGCCGACCTGACGCCCGAACGTCACCCATGCGCCGAGCGACAGCGCGGAGAGGCGAAGACCGGAGCTGCCGAGACGTCGATACTGCATGAGACCTCCTGCGGGACGGCCCGCCAGTGTAAGCAGCCGGCGGCGGCGTCCGCGTGCCTGCGGGGCAGCCGATGAACGACACGCCCTTCACTCCGGGCATGGTTGCCCGGGCCCGCGCGCTCGACTAGGCTGCGCGACTCGACGA
The DNA here is from genome assembly GCF_013425765.1 of Luteimonas deserti. Taxonomy (GTDB): domain Bacteria; phylum Pseudomonadota; class Gammaproteobacteria; order Xanthomonadales; family Xanthomonadaceae; genus Luteimonas; species Luteimonas deserti. The sequence continues at coordinate 348,920 of NZ_JACCJZ010000013.1, read as the reverse complement.
CGGGCCCGGGGGCCACGCGACCATGGACTTCCTGCTGCGGGCCGGGTTCGGCCTGTTCGGTCTCGCCGTGCTGCTCGGCATCACCTGGCTGTGTTCCAGCAATCGCCGGGCCATCGACTGGCGTCTGGTCGGCACGGGCCTGCTGCTGCAGATCGTCATCGCCTGTCTGGTGCTGCTGACCCCCTGGGGCGCCAGCGTGTTCGACACCCTGTCCAGCGGATTCGTCAGACTGCTCGGCTTCACCACCGAAGGCGCGCGTTTCATCTTCGGCGACTTCAGCGATGCCGGAAAATTCGGCTTCGTGTTCGCCTTCCAGGTGCTGCCGACGATCATCTTCTTCGCCAGCTTCATGAGCGTGCTCTACCACCTGGGCGTGATGCAGAAGATCGTCCAGGGCATGGCCTGGGTGATCACGCGCCTGATGCGCGTGTCGGGCGCCGAAACCCTCTCGGTGTGCGCGAACGCCTTCATCGGCCAGACCGAGGCGCCGCTCGTGGTGCGCCCCTACATCGCCGGCATGACCCGCTCCGAACTGTTGACGCTGATGGTCGGCGGCATGGCGACGATCGCCGGCGGCGTACTCGGTGCCTACGTGCTGCTGCTGGGCGGCAACGATCCAGTGCAGCAGGCGGTGTACGCCAAGCACCTGATCACGGCCAGCATCATGGCCGCACCCGCCACCCTGGTGATCGCCAAGATCCTCGTGCCCGAGACCGCGACCCCGCTGACCCTCGGCGCTGTCCGGGTGAACGTCGAGAAGACCACGGCCAACGTCATCGACGCCGCCGCCGCGGGTGCCGCGGATGGTCTGAAGCTGGCGCTCAACGTCGGCGCGATGCTGCTGGCCTTCATCGCGTTGATCGCGCTGCTCAACGCGCCGCTGATCTGGCTGGGCGAGATCACCGGCCTGCAGGGCGTGCTCGGGCGCCCGACCGATCTGTCGGCCCTGCTCGGCTGGACGCTGGCGCCGCTGGCATGGTTGATCGGCGTGCCCTGGGAGGATGCGTCGACGGTCGGCGGCCTGATCGGCACCAAGGTCGTGCTCAACGAGTTCGTCGCCTACGTGCAGCTGGGCGAGATCCTGCAGGGCAACGTGCCCGGCACGACGATCGGCCCGCAGGCCGCACTGATCGCCACCTACGCGCTGTGCGGCTTCGCCAATTTCAGCTCGATCGCGATCCAGATCGGCGGCATCGGCGGCATCGCCCCGGAACGGCGCGCGGACCTTGCGCGACTGGGCCTGCGCGCGGTGCTCGGCGGTTCCATCGCCACGATGATGACCGCGACGATCGCCGGCGTGCTGACCGCGGTATCCGCCTGATCGACTGCCGGCACGGCTGTTGCTTGCACCCTGCTGACCGTCCTCCGGCTGCTCACCCATGACCGCACCCCATCACGTCGTCGTCGTCGGTTCGTTCAACGTCGACCACGTCTGGAACTGCCGCAGCCTGCCGCGTCGCGGCGAGACCCTGGCCGGCCGCTATCACACCGGCCCTGGCGGCAAGGGGTTCAACCAGGCCGTCGCGGCCGCGCGCGCGGGCGCGTCCACCGCGTTTCTCTGCGCGCTGGGCAACGACGACGGTGGACGCCAGGCGCGGACGCTGGCCGAATCGGACGGGATCGCCCTGCGGGTCCACGACAGCGCCCATGCCACCGGCACGGCGGGCATCTATGTCGACGAGGCGGGCAACAACACCATCGTCATCGGCGCCGGCGCCAACGCCGACCTGGGTGCGGCCTGGGTCGGTCGCCAGGCCCCGGTGCTGGCGGGGGCGCGCCTGTTGCTGGCCCAGCTGGAATCGCCACTCGATGCGGTGCTCGAGGCGATGCGGCTCGCGCGTGCCGGCGGCACCATGACCATGCTCAATCCCGCGCCGGCGAATGCCGAATGTCTGCGGGAGCTGCTGGCCGCAGCCGACATCCTCACTCCGAACGAAACCGAGTTCACCGCCCTGCTGGAGTGCCACACCAGCCATCGCGTCGACAGCGACGCCCTGGTCGCCACATCGGACGCGCAGTTGCATCGCCTGTGCCGCACGCTGCTGCCGCGTGGCAGCGTCGTCGTCACCCTGGGCGCGGCGGGTGCCTTCGTGTCCCATCGGGAGGATCTCACCCGTGGCGACGCCGAGGCGTTCTACCGGGTGCCCGCCGACCGGGTGGAACCGGTCGACACCACCGGCGCGGGCGATGCGTTCAACGGCGCGCTGGCGGCGTCGTATGCGGCCGCGCCGGAACGCGCCTTCGCCCTGCACGTGCGGTTCGCCAACCGGTACGCGGCGCAATCGACCCAGCACGTCGGTGCGGCGTCGGGCATGCCGCATCTCGCGGTAGAGATCTCCTAACCCCGGCCCTGCGCAGCCGCACGCGCGCGCTGGCGCTCTGCCTGCCGGCATCCGTGGCACCGGCGAACGCGGTGGACCCCTGGCGACGGGATGCTCCACCAGGCTGACGTCCTCACCCGCGCCCTGTGGCCGGCGACCCCGGATGCACCGACGCTCCTCGACGAAGTCCGGACGCGCCTGCCCGCCCGCCGCACGCTCCGGAGAGATCGACGGCGCCCGGCGCCCGGCACGTCCGCGTCATGCGCTTCGATGGCGGCGGCATCCGCCGCGGCGCGCCGTTCGACGCGCGCAGCGAACGCGACGGGCTGGGCCGGCCCGGCGGCGTGCGCCTCGGCGATGCCGGCGGCAGGCCCCAGGCTGCACGTGGTCGCCGGCGGGCGAAGGATGCCGGCCTTGATCGGTCCGGAGTTCCAGCGGTCGATGCAGGAGCCCGGCGCCGGCGCGGGATGCCCTGGCGCTCGAGCGTCGCGAGCGACGGCTGCGCCGGCTCACGGACGGCAGCGTGCGCTGGAACTGCTGTCGAGCCAGGCGTGCTTCGCGGCCCACCCTCTCACCTCGGACCCGCAACGCCCCGACGCCCGATCGGCGACAATGGCGCCATGCAGATCGGGCCGTACCGCATCGAACCGAACGTGGTCTTGGCGCCGATGGCCGGGGTCACCGACAAGCCGTTCCGCCAGCTGTGCAAACGGCTGGGCGCGGGACTGGCGATGTCGGAGATGACGATCAGTGATCCGCGCTTCTGGCAGACCGAGAAATCGCTGCGGCGCATGGACCACGATGGCGAACCGGCGCCGGTCGGCGTGCAGATCGCCGGCACCGAGCCGACGATGCTGGCCGACGCCGCGCGCTACAACGTCGACCACGGCGCGCAGATCATCGACATCAACATGGGCTGCCCGGCGAAGAAGGTCTGCAACGCCTGGGCCGGCTCGGCGCTGATGCAGGACGAGGCGCTGGTCGCGCGCATCCTCGACGCGGTGGTGCGCGCGGTCGACGTGCCGGTGACGCTGAAGATCCGCACCGGCTGGTGCACCGAGCACCGCAACGCGCCCACCATCGCGCGCATCGCCGAAGACGCCGGCATCGCCGCGCTCGCGGTGCACGGGCGAACGCGCGACCAGCACTACACCGGCACGGCGGAGTACGACACGATCGCCGCGATCAAGGCCGCGCTGTCGATTCCCGTGCTCGCCAACGGCGACATCGATTCGCCGGAGAAGGCGCTGGCGGTGCTGCGGCACACCGGCGTCGACGCGGTGATGGTCGGTCGCGCGGCCCAGGGCCGGCCGTGGATCTTCCGCGAGATCGCCCACTTCCTCGCAACCGGGACGCATCTGCCGCCGCCGACGTTGACCGAGATCCGCGACATCCTGCTCGACCATCTCGAAGCGCTGCATGCGTTCTACGGCGAAGCCTCCGGCGTGCGCATCGCGCGCAAGCACCTGGGCTGGTACGCCAAGGACCGCCCCGAGAACGCGGCCTTCCGCAGCGTCGTCAACCGGGCGGAGACCGCCGCCATGCAGCTCGCGCTGACCCGGGACTACTTCGACGCGCTGGCCGCGGGCGATACGGGGCGCAGCCTGGCCGCCTGATCCTGCACGCCCGGCGACGCGGTCGCGCGCAGGTCAGGGCCTGCCGGCCGCGTCGCCACCGTCCACGTCCGGCTGCCCCGGATCGCGCCAGATCCGGGCCCAGGTCGCGCGCCAGGTCTCGCCGAGATCGCGCGACATCGGCGCCTGTTCCGGCGGCACCGCCCGCCAGCCCCCCGTCCCTGTCTCGGCCACGGTGAACCGGAAGAAGTAGTCCGGCTCGCTGCCCATGCGCAGGTCGCTGAGCTCCAGCCTGCCGTCCACCACCCGTGCACCCATGAAGCCACGGTTGAACCACGCCAGCCGCTGTACGGCCGGCAAGGCCGCATTCGCGCGCAGCGCCTCGACATCCGACCCGTAGGCGTCGAAGCGCATCGGGCCGCGATCCACCGCGAGCGAACGGAACCCTTCGACATATCCCTCGTCGGTCATCGCGACCACGCGCCAGAGCAGGGTCGTCGCCGGCATCGGCACCGAGAACCGCGGTGCATCGCCGAGGCCCATCGCACTCAGTGCGCGATCCGCGTCGCGCTCGACCAGACCCTTGGCCACCAGCGACCAGCCGAGATACAGCGTGCTCAGCACCAGGCCCGCCGCCAGCGCGCGACGGCCGAGCACCCGCGGCCCGGCGACCGCCGCGACCACGACCCCGACCAGCAGCCACACCGTGTACAGCGGATCGATGATGAAGACGCTCGACCACATCACGGGCGACGGCCGGAACGGCCACAGCAGCTGGGTGCCGTAGACGGTGAAGGCATCGAGCAGCGGATGCGTGACCAGGGCCAGCTGGATCGCCCAGAACCAGCGCACCGGCGACGCCGCGACGCGTCCGGCACCGAACCGCCGGAACAGCCACCAGAGCGCGGCGCCGAACACGGGCAGCACCAGCAGCGAATGGGTCAGGCCCCGGTGCAAGGTCATGCGCAGGACCGGATCGTCGGTCAACAGCGCGATCGGGAGCCCGTCGAGATCCGGGAGCGTGCCCAAGGCCGCGCCGGCGAGCAGGGCGACGCGGCGGTGCGCGGCCGGGACCACCGCCGCCGCCACCGAAGCCCCGAGCACGACCTGGGTCAGCGAATCCATGCGCAGCGCTCCGTCAGGACACCCGGAGCTTCAGTGCAACGTGGCGCCGTCGCCGCGCGCACCCGACGACGCCAGACGCAGTGCATGACAGTGGGCGAGGATTTCGGGAATCGCACCGATCATCTCGAGGCGCTCCTCGAAGCCGGGGACCTCGTCGGCGTCGACGCCCACGTCCTTCGCGTGCTCGGCGCTGTAGAGCCCCAGCCGCGACAGCATCGCGACGTCGTCGGCGAGATCCTCGTCGTCGTCGATCCAGCCGTCCCAGGCCTGTTCCGCGAGACCCACCCCGGCGAAGAAGCCCTGTGCCCACTCCGCGCCCGCCGGAAAGTCCACCAGTGCCTCAGGCACGCTGCCATCCTCGGGTTCCGCCTCGGCATCGCCGGCCGGAAACTGCACCAGCGGCATCAGCGGATCGCTGGTCTCGTCGTCGGTCTCGTCCTCTTCCGGCAGCGGCTGGGCCACGCGCCAGCTGATGTGGTGCCAGAGACCCGTCACCAGCTCGCTGCGCGTGCGCGCCTGGTCCTCGTCCGGCGCCGGCCCGTCGCCCCAGATGGCACCGGTGTACTGCTCCGGGGAAGGCGTCACCGGCCCGACCACCAGTGCCGAGAGATAGCCGTCGAGCATTTCGAGGGACATGCCGCCGTGGGGCGCGGCCTGCGTTTCCAGCAGCATCTCGAGCGTATCGAGCGCCTGATCGGTCATGGGTTGCATGCCCGGATTGTCGAGGGTCCGCCTGCGCACCGCAACGGCGGCGCTTAACCGGGCGGCAACATCCACCCGGCCAAGATGCGGGCAGGCCCGGCGACGTGTATCATCCCCGGCCATCTTTTCATCCGAATATAGGGATATAGGCCTGATGTCCAGCTATCTCTTCACCTCCGAGTCGGTCTCCGAAGGCCATCCGGACAAGATCGCCGACCAGATTTCCGACGCGGTGCTCGACGCCATCCTGCAGCAGGACAAGCGCGCGCGCGTCGCCTGCGAGACCCTGGTCAAGACGGGCGTGGCGATCGTCGCCGGCGAGGTGACCACGAGTGCCTGGATCGATCTCGAAGCGTTGACCCGCAAGGTGATCCTCGACATCGGCTACAACAGCTCGGACGTGGGCTTCGACGGCGAGACCTGCGGCGTGCTGAACCTGATCGGCAAGCAGTCGCCCGACATCAACCAGGGCGTGGACCGCAAGAAGCCGGAAGAACAGGGCGCGGGTGACCAGGGCCTGATGTTCGGCTACGCGACCAACGAGACCGACAGCTTCATGCCGGCGGCGATCCATCTGTCGCACCGTCTGGTCGAGCGCCAGGCGCAGGTTCGCAAGAAGAAGAACTCCAGCCTGTCTTGGCTGCGTCCCGATGCGAAGTCGCAGGTCACGCTGCGCTACGAGGATGGCAGGGCGACCGCGATCGACGCCGTGGTGCTGTCGACCCAGCACGATCCGGGCATCAAGCAGAAGGACCTCATCGAGGCCGTCCGCGAGGAGATCATCAAGCCCGTGCTGCCGGCGAAGTGGCTGCACAAGGGCACCAAGTACCACATCAATCCGACCGGCAAGTTCATCATCGGCGGACCGGTCGGCGACTGCGGCCTGACCGGCCGCAAGATCATCGTCGACACCTACGGCGGCTGGGCGCGCCACGGTGGCGGCGCGTTCTCGGGCAAGGATCCGTCGAAGGTCGACCGCTCGGCCGCGTACGCCGCGCGCTACGTCGCCAAGAACGTCGTCGCGGCCGGCCTCGCCGACCGTTGCGAGGTGCAGGTGTCGTACGCGATCGGCGTCGCCGAGCCGACCTCGATCTCGGTCACCACCTTCGGCACCGGCAAGGTGCCGGACGCGACGATCGAGAAGCTGATCCGCAAGCATTTCGACCTGCGCCCGTACGGCATCATCCAGATGCTCGACCTGATCCACCCGATGTACCAGCAGACGGCGGCGTATGGCCACTTCGGCCGCAAGCCGAAGGAGTTCGCTTATACCGATGGCGCCGGCGCGCAGATCGCGGCCACCGCGTTCTCGTGGGAGAAGACCGACCGTGCCGATGCGCTGCGCGCGGACGCCAAGCTGAAGTAGATCGGCTGCCGCCGGATCGGGACGACACGGGCCGCGCATGCGGCCCGTGTGCGTTTGCGGCTGCCGCGCGCCCATCGGGCCGCGTGTCGCGGGGTGCGCAGCCGGGGCCTCACCTGTCCTGCATGACGTGGGACGCATGCTGCACCGGCGGAGCGGCCTGCTTCGCGATCGACCGGAGCGTGTGCGCGATGCGGCCTGCCTATGACGAGATGCACGACCCCACCGGCGCGGTGCGCGCGCACTACGGGGTGTTCAACGACTGGTTGCAGCGCACGCCGGGCGACGAGATCGCGCACAAGCGCCGCGAGGCCGAGGTCTCGTTCCACCGCGTCGGCATCACGTTCTCGGTCTACGGCGAGGAGTCGGGCAACGAACGCCTGATTCCGTTCGACATCGTGCCGCGCATCCTGCCCGCCCCGGAATGGAAGATGCTCGAGGCGGGCCTGCGCCAGCGCGTGCATGCGTTGAACCTGTTTCTCGGCGATGTCTACGGCGAGCAGCGCATCCTGCGCGACGGGCGCATTCCACCGGCGCTGGTGCTCGCGAACAGCGAATACCGCAAGGAAATGCAGGGCCTGAAGATCGCCTGCGACACGTATTCGCACGTCTCGGGCATCGACCTCGTGCGCGCCGGTGACGGCGAGTACTACGTGCTGGAGGACAACCTCCGGGTGGCCTCGGGCGTGTCCTACATGCTCGAGAACCGGCGCATGATGGCCCGGCTGACGCCGGAACTGTTCGCGCGCCAGCAGATCGCGCCGGTCGAACGTTATCCCGACGCCCTGCTCGACGTCCTGCGCCAGTGCGCGCCGGCCAATATCGACAATCCGGTGGTCGCGGTGCTGACCCCCGGCGCCGCCAACTCCGCGTATTTCGAGCATGCGTTTCTCGCCCAGCAGATGGGTGTGGAACTGGTCGAGGGTGCCGATCTGTTCGTGCAGCACGACATGGTCTATGCGCAGACCACCCGCGGGGCGCAGCGGGTGCACGTGATCTATCGCCGGATCAATGACGACTATCTCGATCCCACGGTATTCCGCCCCGACTCCATGCTCGGCGTGCCGGGCCTGTTCGATGCCTACCGCGCCGGCAACGTCACCCTGGCCAATGCGCCGGGCACCGGTGTCGGGGACGACAAATCGGTCTATCCCTTCGTGCCGGAGATGATCCGCTACTACCTCAGCGAGGAACCGATCCTGCACAACGTGCCGACCTGGCAGCTGCGCAATCCGGACGACCTGAAGTACGTGCTCGAGCATCTCCCGGAACTGGTGGTCAAGGAGGTCCATGGCGCCGGCGGCTACGGCATGCTCGTCGGCCCCGCGTCGACCCGGGCGGAGATCGAGGAGTTCCGCGCACGCATCCTCGCCGACCCGGGCAACTACATCGCCCAGCCCACGCTGTCGCTGTCCACCTGCCCCACGTTCGTCGAAAGCGGCCTCGCGCCGCGCCACATCGACCTGCGTCCCTACGTGCTCAGCGGGCGGCGGATCCACGTGGTGCCCGGCGGGCTCACCCGCGTCGCACTGCGCGAAGGTTCGCTGGTGGTGAACTCCTCGCAGGGCGGCGGCACCAAGGACACCTGGGTGATGGAAGCATGAGCCGCATCGCCCGTCGCCACGTGGGCGAGGCGCCACCGAACGTCATGACGGCGCCGCGCGCCGGCCTCTCGACCAGGACCTGACCGATGCTCTGCCGCACCGCGAACGATCTGTACTGGGTATCCCGCAACATCGAGCGCGCGGAGAACACCGCGCGTCTGCTCGACATGGCGCAGCGCATCGCGCTGCTGCCCGAGCGCCTGGACCGCGGCAAGGCGCGCGCGGCGCCCTGGCGTCGCGCGCTGGACTCGCTCGGGATCGTCGACGCCTTCCTCGAGCAGCACGACCAGCTCGACACCGAGAGCGTCGTCCACCACCTCCTGCTGTCGCCGGACAATCCCGGTTCGATCTACAGCTGCTTCCGCTACGCGCGCGAGAACGCCCGCGCGCAGCGGGTGGCGATCACCTCCGAGATGTACGAAGACCTCAACGGGTCCTGGCTCGACATCCGTCGGCTCGATGCGCTGCGCCTGCGCCACGAGGGCCTCAGCAACACGCTGGAATGGGTGAAGTCGCGCTCGGCCTCCTTCCGCGGCATCACCATCGGCACGCTGGGCCGTGGCGAGGGCTACCGCTTCCTGCAGATGGGCGCCTTCATCGAACGTGCGGACTGGGCGATCCGCCTGCTCGACATGATCGGCAGCGACGACGATCTTCCAGAGAGCGGCGAAGCGCGCGACGCCGTGCAGTACTTCCAGTGGAGCGCGCTGCTGCAGGCGCTGTCGGCCTTCGAGACCTATCGCCGCCTGTATCGCGATTCGGTGAGCCCGGCCGGGGTGGCCGAGCTGATGCTGCTCAATCCGGACAACCCCCGTTCGCTGCAGACCTGCGTGGGCTCGCTGCATCGGGTGCTGCAGTCGCTGTCGGGCGGCGAGTCGCTGGAGGTGGCGCGGATCGCCGGTGCGCTGGCCGCGCAGTCGCGGTATGCGCGCATCGACGAGATCATCGCCGGCGGCCTGGAAGCCTGGCTGCAGGGCACGATGACCGGCCTCGATCGTCTCGGAGTCGAGATCCACCGGCAGTTCATGACCACCTCCGCCACGCCGCTCGGACCCGGTGTCGTTCGCCAGACGCAGTGGCAGACCACCGGGTGAGGTGTCCCCACCGGTCGCGTGCGGGCACAATGGCCGCCCCACGTCGACCGCGAGGCCGAACCCGCCCATGACCTACTGCATCGGAATGAATCTCGCCGAGGGCCTCGTCCTGGCGTCCGATTCGCGCACCAACGCGGGTGTCGACCACGTGCGCCGTGCGGGCAAGATGCGGGTGCTGGCCGAGGGTGGCGACCGGGTCGTGGTGACCTTGTCGGCAGGCAACCTCTCGCTCACCCAGAACGCGCTCAACCTCATCGAGCACCGCGAGCGCCAGGAGCCCGAGCGCGCCAGCCTGCGCAGCGCGCAGTCCATGTTCCAGGTGGCGCAGGCGATCGGCGATGCGATGCGCGAGATCCGCGCGCGGGACGAGGCCTATCTTCGCGACGGCGGCATCGATCCGTCCGGCAGCTTCATCGTCGGCGGCCAGATCCGGGGTGAGGCGCCGCGGTTGTTCCTCGTGTATTCCGAGGGCAACTTCATCGAAAGCTCGGTGGAGACCCCGTTCTTCCAGACCGGCGAGACGAAGTTCGGTAAACCGATCCTCGATCGCGTGGTCAACGCACGCACCGACCTGGTGACCGCCGCCAAGTGCAGCCTGGTGTCGTTCGATTCGACGATCCGCTCCAACCTGTCGGTGGGCACGCCGATCGACCTGCTGGTGTACCGGCGCGACAGTTTCCAGATCGGGGTGCAGCACCGGTTCGAGGACACCGATCCCTATCTGGTCGCGATCCGACAGAGCTGGAACGACAGCATGCGCCGGGCCGTCGCGGAGCTGCCCACGCCCGACTGGGCCTGATCCCCGCCTTGGCTGGGTCTTCGAACGACGCAGCGCGAGAGGCGGATCCGGGTCGAGCGCGGCGCGGAACGAAGACGGCGACCGCGCCACAAGGACCGCCGGTGATGGCGGCACTGCGGGGCCCTCCGCCGTGCCCCCCCCGACGCCGACGCACCGCGGGGCGCGGTCGCCCTGTCCCGTCGACCGGCAGCCGCCTGCGCGGCGCCGGCCGGGCCGCTCAGCGTGTGGCCGCGGCCGCCGGCCGGTTCTTCACATGCCGGTCGAGCCAGGCATTGGTCTCGTAGAGCATGTGCAGGATCGACTCGCGTGCGCGGTAGCCGTGCGATTCCTTCGGCAGCATCACCAGCCGCGCATTGCCGCCCAGGCCCTTGATCGCGGCGAACATGCGCTCGCTCTGCATCGGGAAGGTGCCGGAGTTGTTGTCCTCTTCGCCGTGGATCAGCAGGATCGGATCCTTGATCTGCCCGGCGTAGTTGAACGGCGACATCTTCAGATACGTGTCCTGCGCCTGCCAGTAGTTGCGCTCCTCGGCCTGGAAGCCGAACGGGGTCAGCGTGCGGTTGTAGGCACCGCTGCGGGCGATGCCGGCCGCGAACAGGCGCGAATGCGCGAGCAGGTTGCCGGTCATGAAGGCGCCGTAGGAATGGCCGCCGATCGCGACCCGGCGCCGGTCGGCGACGCCGCGGCGCACTGCCTCGTCGATCGCCGCTTCCGCACTGGCGACGAGCTGTTCGATGTAGGTGTCGTTCGGCTCGGCCGCGCCCTCACCGATGATCGGCATCGACACGTCGGCGAACACCGCATAGCCCATCGCCAGGAACGCCTGCGGGCCCCAGAAGCCGATCGCATTGAACCGGTGCGGCGAATCGGTGACCTGGCTGGCCGCGTCGGCGGATTTGAACTCGCCCGGATACGCCCACATCAGCATCGGCAGCGGGCCGTCGCGCCCGGCGTCGTAGCCGGCCGGCAGGTACAGCGTGCCGCTGAGGTCGACGCCGTCCTTGCGCTTGAAGCGCACCAGCTCCTTCTGCACGTCGCGCAGCTGCGGCGTGGGATGTTCGAACGCGGTCAGCGGCACCGGCGCAGCATCGGGTACATCGAGCCGGCGCACGACGTAGTTCGCCGGCTCGGTCTGGGTTTCGCGCGAGGTCAGCAGCCGCGTGGCCTGCGCATCGAGCACCGCCGCCGGTGATTCGTAATAGGGCGCCTGCGAATGGAACAGCCTCGTCGTGCTGCCATCGGCCAGGTTCTGCCGGTCGAGGAACGGGCGATCGCCCTCGTCCGAGGCGCCATCGCCGATGCGGTAGATGCTGCTTCCGTCGGCGGCGATCAGCAGCCGGCTGTTGCCGGTGGCGTCGGGCATCGTGACCGCCGTGCCGGGATCGGCGTAGCGGTCTTCGTAGGAACCATCGCGCACCAGCGCCGGTGCGGCGCCGCCATCGGGCTGCAGCCGCCACTCGCGGATCTGCCGCGTCCTCCACCAGTACTCGGTCAGCAGCGCCAGATCACCGCTGCCCCACTGCGTGCCGGCATAGCGCATCGACAGCTCGGCCAGTACCTGGGGCGCGCCGCGGAACGGCGCCGCCTGCATGTAGACGATGTCGCGCACGTCCACCTCACGCGAGGGATCGCCGCCGTCCTGCGCCTCGACCCACGCCAGCGTCGCCGGCGCATCGCTGCGCCAGGCGACCGAACGCACACCGGTCGGCACTGCGTCGTTGCCGACCGGAAGGCCCTCGACCAGCGGCAGGTTCGCGACCGTGTGCTGGACGGCACCGTCGAGATCGATAACCTCGATGCGCCGCGGGAAGCGCGAATACGGCACCTGGTAGGAGAACGGCCGGTCGATCTGCTGGCGCAGGATGTGGCGTCCGTCGGGCGATGCGCTCGCGCTCGTGGTCATGCCGGAGGCGCCGATCGGCGCCACCGCGCCGTCGAGGGCGACGCGTGCGAGCTGGCTGGTGATGTAGTGCGCGAACACGCGCGCATCCGCTTCGCTGCGCAACAGGTCCTGATAGGTCCGCAGCTGCTGCACGGTGCCGCCGGCGCCGGTGTCCTGCACGTTCGGACCGCCAGGCACGGCGTCGTCCTGGGCGATGTCGCCCTGCCCATCAGGACGCAGACGGACCAGCAGGCTGCGGCTGTCGGGCATCCATTCGAAGCCGTTGCCGACCACCGCGTTGAGCGGCTGCGCGAGCAGGCGCCGCGCCTGGCGGGTGGCGACGTCGACGACCCACAGCTGCACCTCGCCGGCGCGCACATCGACCTGGCTGAAGGCGATATGGCGCTGGTCCGGCGACCACAGCAGCGAGGCGAGCGACAAGGGCTCGGGCAGCCCGGCGATGCGCTGGTCACTGCCGCCGTCCACCGGCCGCAGCCACAGGTCGGTCACGAACGAGGCGCGGCTAGCGGAATAGGTCCTGGGGTTGATCCGGATGCCGGCGAGCTTGAGCTCGGGTTGCGCGACTTCCGCGATACCCGGCAGCGACGGCGTCTGCAGGAACGCAACCAGATCGCGTTGCGGGCTCAACAGCAGGCGCGGCGGACGCGGCGCATCGACGATCGCCTGCAGGGCCTCGGGCGGCAGCTGGTAGCCGCTGGTCGTCGGTGCGGTTTCGGTCGCGCCCTGCGCGAGGACGGGCGTCCCCCAGGCCAAGGCCGCGGCGAGCAGCGTGGCGGAAACGACGAGGGAGAGGCGACGGCGGGCAATCGTTGCGGACATCGGCAGGCGATCCGGAAGCACACGGGCCGTCGAGCATAACCGCCGCGTTCCCCCCCACGGCCGCGCGCACGCCGCGACGCTCGGCACTTGCGCTGCGGCGCGTGTTGCGCCCAGCGAAGCAGCGCCCTGAAAAACAGGGCCGCCCGAAGGCGGCCCCAAAACTGACATCGAATCGATGCCGAACCGTGCAGCGGATCAGCGCGTCTGCACCTCCGCATCGATACGTGCGTAGCTGTCGTTGGCGATGTTGCCGTCCGCGCCCGCGGAGATCGTCTGCAGACGCGCAGCGAAGCCGTAGGGATCGCTGCCCAGATTGCGTGCAAGCGAGACCGCGAAGTCCATCGTGTCGTTGACCGGGTTGCCGCTGTAGTCCTCGACCAGCACACGCAGATCCGGGTGCGCGCCGGCGAATGCGTTGCCGTCGACCGTCGCGCGGGTCTGGTCGATCAGCGCTTCGAGCTGCGACTCGCTGAAGGTCAGCGTGACCGTCTGGCCCGCATCGACCGGCCCGGTGCCAGCGGCGCCGCCGGTCAGCGCCCAGTTCAGCAGATCGGCGTTGGCCTGCTCTTCACTGCCTTCGTTGCGCCCGAGCACATTGCGCTCGAACCAGTTGTAGGACGGTCGATCGGTGCTGACCTCGAACGCGTAGCTGCGCTCGCCTGGCAGTTCGTTGCCCGCGGCATCGAAACGCTGGTTGATCGTCAGCGGCACGTTGCCGCCGTAGCTCAGATCGGTGGTCAGCGACGTCGATCCATCGGGATATTCCACGTGCACCGAACTGCCGAGATTGGCCTGTCCGCCGAGCGCGAGGCTGACCTGGTCGTAGCCGGCGCGCAGCTGGGTCTGGGAGGAGTAGTCGACGCGCGAAATCGTCGCGACGTTGTCGACTCCCGGCGTCTCGTGGGCCACCTGACCGGTCGCGTTGAAGTGCGCATAGGCAGCCTGGCCCTCCACGCTGGCAATGTCGAACTCGGCCGTCTGCAGCGTCGCGCCGTGCAGCTGGTCCTCGCGGCCGGCCATCACCGACAGATCGCCGGCCCGCAGGCCGACCCCGTTGAACGCGTTGACCGTCTCGGTGGGGCCGGTCGTGACCCGAACGGTAGCGGCATCCACGCGCTCGACGGTATAGCTCACGCCGTCGGAGACCTTGAGATTGGTCTCCGTGCCGATCATGCGGAAGGAGCCGGCGAGTGCCGTCTCGGTGAACGCGCTGCTGTCGAGCGTGACGCTGCCGCCGACCGGGATCGTCGTCGGATCGAACGGATTCACCGCGGCGGCCGCCTCGACGCTGCGATCCTCGCCGGGTAACGTGACCTTGTAGCGGGCCTCGAATCCGGCCGCCGCGCTGGCCTCGACCTCGGCGCCGCCGCGACCACCGGCGTTCGCCTCTCCCGACACGCTGACCTGCGAACCGGTGGTGACCGAGAACGATGTGGTGCCATCGCCCCGGCTTTCCTGCACTTCGACCGACGATTCGCTGGCGACGCTGATCGACGCGCCGCGGCTGCCGGCCGGCGCACCTTCGGCGCGGTTGTTGCCGAGCTGGGCTTCCTGCTCGGCGGTCAGCTTCACCGCGGTGCTGTCGGGCTGCCAGGTGATGCTGCCGTCGGCCGCTTTCGCGGACACCTTGAGGTCGGTCGTGGCGTGGTTCGCACTGCCGCCGTCGATGTCGCCGCTGGCGCTCATCGGCGATGCCGGAATCTCGATGACATCACCGGGCTGGATCGCGTTGCCGCCCTGCGCGGTTGGCGACACCAGCTGTGGATTGGCCGCGTGGATCGCCTCGGGGCTGACCATGTACCGTTCCGCCAGCGACGCGACGGTATCGCCGGCACGCACGGTGTGCCGGCTGGCATCGGGGGTCGATGGCGGCAATGCCTGCGCGATGGACCTGCCGCCGTCATGTACCTGCATGTGCATGCGATTCGCCTTGTGTCGTCTCGGGGGCGCGCTGCTGGCGCATGCCGACAATGGTCCTGCATGGCGCTGCCCATGACCTACTGGGGTAAACCCGAGAGGCAGCCTGCAGGCTGAACTCCTGTTCACGCCTGGCCCGGGGCCGCGCTCCTCCATTCCCGGCCGACCAGCCCGGCGGCGCCGCGCTGCGATAGAATGGGCGTCCGTCCCGCCGAGGGGCGCTGCGACCGCGACGTGGCTCGAGCCACCTACACGGCCAGGCTCGGCGCGATGTCCTGTAAACGGCGCCCGTAATCGCGAATGCGCATCCCGCATTCCTGCTACGGAGCACGCAATGAACGCACAACTGAAGACCGAACGCGTCTTTTCGACCGAGGGCGACTACAAGGTCGCCGACATCTCTCTGGCCGACTGGGGCCGCAAGGAGATCGACATCGCCGAGCACGAGATGCCGGGCCTGATGTCGATCCGCCGCAAGCACGCCGCCGCCCTGCCGCTCAAGGGCGTGCGCGTGACCGGCTCGCTGCACATGACCATCCAGACCGCGGTGCTGATCGAGACCCTCAAAGACATCGGCGCCGACGTGCGCTGGGCGTCCTGCAACATCTTCTCCACCCAGGACCACGCCGCCGCCGCGATCGCCGCGACCGGCACGCCGGTGTTCGCCTGGAAGGGCGAGACGCTGGAGGAATACTGGGACTGCACGCTGGAAGCGCTGAGCTTTCCCGACGGCAACGGCGGGCTGATCGGCCCCGAGCTCGTCGTCGACGATGGCGGCGACGTGACCCTGCTGATCCACAAGGGCTACGAGCTCGAGAAGGGCGACGAGAGCTGGGTCAACAGCACCGGCGGCAGCCACGAGGAGCAGGTGATCAAGGCGCTGCTCAAGCGCGTGCGCGCCGAGCGCCCGGACTTCTGGACCCGCACCGTCGCGCAGTGGAAGGGCGTTTCGGAGGAGACCACCACCGGCGTGCATCGCCTCTACCAGCTTGCCGAGGCCGGCACCCTTCTGATCCCGGCGATCAACGTCAACGACTCGGTCACCAAGTCCAAGTTCGACAACCTCTACGGTTGCCGCGAATCGCTGGCCGATGGCCTCAAGCGCGCGATGGACGTGATGCTCGCCGGCAAGGTCGCGGTGGTCTGCGGCTATGGCGACGTCGGCAAGGGCTCGGCGGCGTCGCTACGCAACTACGGTGCCCGCGTGATCGTCACCGAGATCGATCCGATCTGCGCCCTGCAGGCGGCGATGGAAGGCTACGAGGTGACCACGATCGAGGACACCCTCGGCCGCGCCGACATCTACGTCACCACCACCGGCAACAAGGACATCATCACCCTGGCGCACATGCAGGCGATGAAGGACCAGGCCATCGTCTGCAACATCGGCCACTTCGACAACGAGATCCAGGTCGACGCGCTGTACACCTCGGGCGCCACGCGCACCAACATCAAGCCGCAGGTCGACAAGTTCACCTTCGGCAACGGCAACAGCATCTTCCTGCTGGCCGAAGGTCGCCTGGTGAACCTCGGCTGCGCCACCGGCCACCCGAGCTTCGTGATGTCGAACTCCTTCGCCAACCAGACGCTCGCCCAGATCGACCTGTGGGCCAACAAGGACAGCTACGAGAAGAAGGTCTACCTGCTGCCCAAGCACCTCGACGAGGAGGTCGCGCGCCTGCATCTGGAGAAGATCGGCGTGAAGCTGACCAAGCTGACCCGCGAACAGGCCGACTACATCGGCGTGCCGGTGGAAGGCCCGTTCAAGCCGGACCATTACCGTTACTGATCGCGTCAACGGTCATCGTGGAATCGAAAACGGGCGCCGAGAGGCGCCCGTTTTTTCGTGGCGCTCAGCGGACGAAGCGCGACCGCAACGCCAGCCACAGCCGCCGCCGCACCTCGAATACCCGAAGGCCCAGCACGAGCGCGCTCAACCACACCAGTGCTTCGGTAGCGACCGCGGCCACCGTGACCAGCACAAACCACGTCGCCCGGTCGACGCCGAGCGCGAACCCGACCGCGACCGCGATCCACGCCAGCAGGCAGACGATGCCGCCGAGGGCGATCCAGCGCCAGGGCCGGCACCGCGGCGCGCGCTCATTCCCCACCCCGCAGCGCGGCCAGTTCGGTGCGGTCGAGATACCGTCCATCGAGCACCACGGCGTGGGCATCGCGCGCCTGCGCCAGGTCCACCAGCGGATCGCCGTCGAGGACCAGCAGGTCGGCCTCGTAGCCGACCGCGACGCGGCCCAGCCGGTCGCCCGCCCCCAGCGCATCGGCCGCCTGGCGCGTGCCGGCCGCGAGGATGCGTGCGTTCGGCACGCCGGCCCCGGCCAGCAGGTCCATCTCGCGGTGCAGGCTGATGCCGGGCGCGATCCAGGGATTGCTCATGTCGGTGCCGAGCGTCATCCGCGCGCCGCTGGCGTACAGACGCGCCGCCATGCGCTGTACTTTCGGCCACACCGCGCGTGCACGCGCGAAGTCGTCGGCCTCCCAGCCGAGTGCGAAGGTGAAGAACGACGTCCAGTTCCCGAGCAGGCGAGGGTGCGCGTAGCGCTCCGCATCGGCGCGGTAGGGGCTGTCGTCCTGGTCCTGCACGAAGGCGGCGTGGAAGGCCACGAGCGTGGCGTCGAACACGGGGCGGTAGCGGTCGAAGGCTGCGACCATCCGGTCGGCCTCCGGACCGTCCGGGTCGAAACGCTCCCACCATTCGAAGAACCCGAAGGTGCCGGGGCGGCGCGCCTGGCGATAGGCGTCGGCATCGCCGGACGCCAGCAGATCGGGACTGATCGGCATCAGGTGCACGATGCCGTCGAGTCCCATCGGCAGCGCCTCCGTCCACGCGACGTCTTCCAGATGCGCGACCGCCGGGCGGCCATGCGCATGCGCCGCGTCGATGCCGGCCTGCAGCAGCTCCGGCGTCAGGCCGGTGTAGAGCTTGATCCAGTCGGCCCCGGCCGCGACCTGGGCGGCCACGACACGTTGCACGTCGGCGACCGTCGCGACCCCGGTTCCGAGTCCGGGAAGGTCCGCATCGTTGATCACCGTGCCCGCATCGAAACTCTCCGGACCGGTGACCGCTCCGCGGGCGCGCCGCTCGCGGTACCGCATCGCTGCCGGGAGATCGCCGGCCGGATTGCGGACCGTGGTGAGGCCGAAGCCGACCAGGCGCGCGGCGTTGTGGTCGGCGATCGCGTCGTCCGGCAGGGCTTCGCCCACCACCGCATCCCCGTCCTGGCGGACCTCGAGCGGGCCGAGCGTGAGGTGGGCATGCATGTCGATCAGGCCCGGCATCAGATAGCGGCCCTCGAGCTCGACGATGCCGGCGTCGCGCCGACAGGTGCGGCTGCCGGCGCGCGTGACGCGGACGATGCGACCCTGCTCGATGCGCACGCAGCGCGGTGAACCGCTGACGCCCGTTTCGATGTCGACTATGCGCACCTGGTCGAGTGCGAGTGGCGGCGGCGCGGCGTGCGGCGCAAGCGCGGGGACGCAGGCCAGCAGGCCGGCAAGCGAGGTCGGAATGAGACGATGCATGGAGCGACTCCGGGGTGGGTGTACCCGCTTCAGTCGTCGGGCCCGCCCGGTTTCTTACGTCGTGGGCCTGCAGAAAATTCCTGTAAGAAAATGCCGCCGCCCGGCGACTGAGTGCGTGACACCCACGGAAAAACCGAGTCCGATGCCGTCTTCGTGGTCCCAGGTCGAATCCTTCCACCCGCAGCTCTGGCGCGCGGTTTGCGGCTACGAGCTCAATCCGGCGCTGCGCGAGGAGCTGATGCAGGACGTGCTGCTCGCGGTCTGGCAGGCCCTGCCGACGCTGCGCGAACACGAGCGGCTGCTGCCGTTCGTGCTGCGTGTCGCGCACAACCTGGGTGCCAGCCACGTGCGCAGTGCCACGCGCATGCCCGCACCGCTGCCGCTCGATCCCGACCGGCACGACGTTCCGGATCCCCGCACAACGGCCGATGCCGACAACGCCCGCAGCCAGTGGCTGTTCCAGGCCCTGGTCACCCTGCCCCTGCCGCTGCGCCAGCCGTTGATGCTGCAGCTGGAAGGATTCGATTACGGCGAGATCGCCGCGTTGCTCGGCATCTCGCAGGAAAACGTCGGCGTGCGCCTGCACCGTGCCCGGTCCGCCCTCAAGACACTGCTCTCGCAGGAGGAAACCGCATGAGCGAGTTCGACGATCTGGTCCGCAGCGCCTGGCAGACCGCGCAGCCACTGTCCGATCCGCCGGCCCTTGCAGCGCGCGTGCGGCGTCACCGGCGGCAGCGCCTGCTCTGGCGCGGTGTGGAGATCGCACTGACGCTCGCTGCGATCGCGATCCTGGCCCGACCGCTGCTGGGCGCGGCCGCCACCCCGGCCTACTGGCTGGTGATGCCGTTCTACGTGGTCTACCTGCCCGCCGTGTGGTGGCTGGTGGTGCGCAATGCCCGGCCATCGCCTGCGGATGCGACGCGCGACGTGCGCACGTATGCGCACATCCGGCTGTCCCAGCTGCGTGCCAGCCTGCGTGAAATGCGGTTGGCGCGCCTGGCGACCGTCGCGTTGCTCGGCTATGCCGGCCTCGCGGCGACCGGCGCGTTCGTGTGGGGCGGCGCGGCGTGGCGCGAGGCGGCGACGACCCTGCTGGCCGCCGCCTGCGCCTGCGCGCTGGCGACCTGGTGGCTGTCGCGAGGGCTGGGTCGACGCCGGCTGCGCGAATACCGCGCGATGCGGCGTCTGGCGGGACGTGCGGCCTGAGCAGGCCCGACGCGCGGGCTGCACGGAATCGGAAGCGTCGCGGGCGCGCACGGACGCCGGCAGGGCCCCGATGCGCACGACGCAAAACAGAACGGGCGCCTCGCGGCGCCCGTTCTCGATCCTCGATGCCCTCGCGCGACGATGTCTGCGCGCCGCGACGAGGAGGCTCAGTCGTCGCGCAGCAACCACCACGCTGCGAGCGCGACCCCTGCGCCGGCGATCGCCAGTTTGGTCGGCGAGCGGCGCACGTCCTCGCACAGACCTTCGACCACGTTGACGCGATCCGCGGCGATCAGCATCAGCCAGTGGCCGATGTCGTTCTCACTGCGCTTGAAAGCGGCGCGCCGGATCACGCCGCTCAGCCCCTTGGGCGGCAGCCGCGTGCCGAAAACGCGCGAGTGATCGGGCCGCTCCACCGACTTGAGGATCTCGACATTCATCGGCTGCCGCGGCGGCGGATCGCTCCAGGGCACGTCCAGCCTCGGCGGCGTGCGCTCCATCGGCACCGCCGGCCGGTTCTCCCGCGCGAGATCCGCGCCCCAGCCGGGGATGTGGGCGAACTTGCTTGCATTGTCCATGGTCGTCTCCCGTTCGTGGCCGGCCATCACACCGCACCGTGGGCGGAAGGCGGAATCAGCACCGGCTTGATGCAGTTGTCGCGCTTGTTGACGAAGATGTCGTAGGCGTCGGCCACCTCTTCCAGTGGAATGCGGTGGGTGATGATGTCGCGCGGCGAGATGTGCCCGGCACGGATGTGTTCGATCAGCCGCGGCAGGTGCCGCTTCACGCTGGCCTGGTTCATGCGCAGGGTCAGACCCTTGTTGACCGCGTTGCCGATCGGAATCATGTTGAAGGTCGGCCCGTACACGCCGACGATCGAGATCCGCCCGCCCTTGCGTGCGCTGTTGATCGCCCAGTGCAGGGCGATCGGCGAGCCCGCCTGCATCATCGCGATCTTGCCGGTGAAGCTGTGGAAGGCGCTGCCGCTGGCGTCGCAGCCGACGGCATCGATGCACACGTCCGCGCCGAGCCAGTCGGTCATCTTCTTCAGATGGGTCGCCATGTCGTCGATCTCGCGGAAGTTGACCGTCTCGCAGTGCGCGAACGTCTTCGCGAACTCCAGGCGGTAATCCTCGCAGTCGACCACGATCACCCGGCCCGCCCCGAAGAACCAGGCGCTCTTGGCCGCGAACAGCCCCACGGGCCCGGCGCCGAACACCACCACCGTGTCGCCTTCGTTGATGCTGCCCATCTCTGCGGCCTGGTAGCCGGTGGGAAAGGCATCGGTCAGCAGCACGGCGTCCTCGATGTGGATGTCGTCCGGGATCACCGCCGGGCCGACATCGGCGAACGGCACGCGGACGTACTCGGCCTGGCCACCGTCGTAGCCGCCGGCAGTGTGGGTGTAGCCGTAGAAGCCGCCCACCGCGCTGGCTTGCGAATTGGTGTTCTGGCAATTCCCGTACAGCTCCTTCTGGCAGTAGAAACAGCTGCCGCAGAAGATGTTGAAGGGCACCAGCACGCGGTCGCCGACTTTCAGGTTGCGCACCGACGGGCCGACTTCCTCCACCACGCCCGTGAACTCGTGGCCGATGATCGAACCGACGCGGGTATCGGGCACCAACCCGTTGTAGATGTGGATGTCCGAACCGCAGATGCAACTGCGGGTCACGCGGACGATTGCGTCGTTGGGATGCTCGATCTCGGGCTCGGCGACATGCGCGATGCGCATCGTGCGCGGGCGCCGGTAGGTAGTGGCCAGCATTGGGGTCTCCGGTGGGGAACGGGTCCGCCGGATGCACCGGCGAAGGCCCGACCTTCGCGCGACAGCGGTGAACGCAGCGCGTGCGACGCCGTCGCCAAGGGTGCAATCCCTGCGCACGAGAGCAACAGTGCCCGCCGTCGTGCACGACACCGGTCGCCCCCTGCGCGATGGCGGCCGCCGGGGTCGCCGCGATGCCCCGCCGGTTCAGCGCCAGTTCGCGTGCCGCTCCCAGAACGCGACGCTTCGGCGGTAGGCATCGCGATCGAGGGGCACGCCCGATCCGCCCTCGTCCACGCCCAGTGCATTGCGCAGCATGGTGATCGGCGCCATCGGCAGCTCCTCCGGCGTCATCGTGTAGAGGCAGCCGACGATGCCCCAGTCCGCATCGATCGGCGTGCCCTCCTTCGCCATCTGCTCGCGACTGTAGAGAATCGGCACCAGGTACTTGGCGACCGGCGGCTCCTCGCTCTCGAACCACCGCACGAGCACCGGAAGTTCGGCCCGAGAACGCGCCTCGTAGCCCGAACGCAACCGGTGCCGGTTGGCGTCGGTGATCTCGACCACGGAGCAGCGGGTGGATGTCCAGTTGCGGTGCACGTGCAGCACGCAGAACGGTGCGTAGCCCGGGAGCACGCATTCGGGCGCGCGGGTCGCGACGTGCTGCTCGAATGCTTCGGCGCTGCAGTCCTGGATCGACGTCGGCCGGGGGTCGCGCGGAAACAGGCGCGTGCGGGCGAACGGAGTCAACACGATGTTCATTGAAGCTTCCGGGCAGGCGAGGCCCCGGCACGGTAGCGGCTTCACCGCCCGGTGTCCCGAGGCAGGGCGTCAACCGGCCGCGCGCGCGTGCTCCGTGCGGTTGCGGCCGCCGCTCTTGGCGCGGTAGAGCGCGGCGTCCGCATCGCGGTACAGCAGCTCCGTCTCCGTGTGACGGGCCGGATCGAAGATGCTGCAACCGATGCTCACGGTGATCGTTTCGTCCAATCCGTCGAACGTCATCGGTGCGGATGCGAGGGCGCCGCGGAAGGCTTCGGCCCGCGCGTGGGCCCCGTTCGCGTCATCGCGCAGGACCACGGCGAATTCTTCTCCGCCGAGGCGCGCGCACACCGGAGCGGGCGGCGGGAACGCGCGCTCGAGACGCTCGGCGAACACGGCCAGGCAGGCATCGCCCGCGGCATGCCCGAAACTGTCGTTCACACGCTTGAAGTGGTCGATGTCGAGGATCAGCAGCGAGAGCGGCTGGCCGTCCCGCGCGTCGATGATGGCCCGCTCCAGCGCATCCTGGAATTCCCGACGGTTGGCGAGACCGGTCAGGCCGTCGGCGCGGCTCTGGCGCTCGAAGCCGTCGCGCTGGTGCCGCAGCTGCGCCTCCAGGCCGAGACGGGTCCAGTACTCGCGATGGCTGCGCAGCATCACCGCCAGCATGTAGGCCGTGTACACCAGCCAGGTCACGCCGACCGCGACCGCCACCTCGCGCCACAGCATCGCCAGTGAAGGCAGCATCACTGCGAGGATGGCCAGCGCCGAGGGCAGCCTGCGCATGCACAGGGTATGCGCCAGCGCCATGCCGGATGCACCGGAGAAGAGCAGCGCGATCAACGGTGCGGGCTCCGGCAACGCGACCCGCGCCCATGCGCTCAGCGCGCCCCACACCACGGTGGTGAGCAGCACGATGGTCCAGACCGCCACCCGGTAGCGACGCGCCTCGCGCGGATCGGGCGCGACCGACAGCGGCAGCAGGACGCGCAGCAATGCGAGGCCGGCGAGCAGGCCGACGACACCCAGGCCCACCAGGCGCCAGGGCTCGCCGAAGCCCACCACGCTGAACACCAAAGCTGCAGCGACGGCATAGAAGCCGCCACCGAGACGCGCCCGCTGCCGGGTTTCACGGACCTCCTGCACCAGCAGATCGTGTGGGTAGCTGGGGGCGTCGGCGGAAACGGCAGGGCGCTCGGGCATGGCGCAGCCTAAGGCGAAACCGTGGTCGCGCAAAGCCGGTCCGCTGGCGTGTGCAGGCAGGCCCCGCGACAGCACCGGACATCGAAAACCTATTCATCGCGATGAAGCGATATGATCCAGCTCTCGCCGTCGCCTTGCCGTCCGATGATCCCGATCAGCTTCGAGTTCTATCCACCCAAGACCGAGGACCAGCGGACCCAGCTCGACCGCTCCGCGAAGCGGCTCGCGGGCCACGCGCCGGACTACGTCTCGTGCACCTTCGGTGCCGGCGGCTCGACGCTCAGCCACACGCCCGAGACGGTGCGGAGGCTCAAGCAGCATCACGCCCTGGACGCCGCGCCCCATGTCTCGTGCGTCGGTGGCAGCCGGGCCGAGATCCGCGCGCTGCTCGAGCTCTATCGCACCCTCGGATGCCGGCGCCTGGTCGCGTTGCGCGGGGATCTGCCTTCGGGCATGGGCCGGCCGGGCGACCTGCGCTACGGCGTCGACCTGGTCGCTTTCATCCGCAGCGAATTCGGCGATGCGTTCCACATCGAAGTGGGCTGCTATCCGGAAGTGCACCCCCAGGCGGACGACGCGCTGGCCGATCTACGCCACTTCAAGGCCAAGGTGGATGCCGGCGCGGACGGTGCGATCACCCAGTATTTCTACAACGTGGACGCCTACTTCCATTTCGTCGAGGCCGCGCGCCGGGCTGGTGTGGAGGTGCCGATCGTGCCGGGTGTCATGCCGGTGTCCAATTTCGCCCAGCTGCGGCGCTTCTCGGAGGCCTGCGGCGCCGAGATCCCGCGCTGGATGCAGCGGCAGATGACCGCCCACGGCGACGATGCGGACGCGATCCGCGAACTCGGAGCGGACATCGTCGCGCGCCTGTGCGAGCGGCTGATCGCCGGCGGCGCGCCTGCGCTGCATTTCTACACGCTCAATCTGTCGCGTCCCACCCAGGCCGTACTCGCGCGCCTGGCCTGAGCACGGGCGCCGCTGGTCCGGGGGGGCGCCAGACGCTAGGCTGCAGGCATGCCGCGCGCCCCTGCCCGTACCCTGCCGTTGGCCCTGATCGCGGCGCTGTCGCTTCCCGCGATACCGGCCGCCGGCGCGCAGGTGCGGCGCTGTGTGGCGCCCGATGGCGGCACCATCTACACCGACCGCTCCTGTCTGGCCGTCGGCGCGGTGGAGGGCCCCGCCAATGCCCGCGGCGGCGGGCAGGCGAACGTGTATCGCGGCGGCTGCCAGCGGCAGCTACGCGGCCTGATCCAGGAAATGAGCCATGCCATCCACAGCGGCGATACCAACCGCCTCGTGGCGCTGTACCACTGGCCGGGGCTGAGCCAGTCCGGCGGCTACCAGGTCCTCGAGCGGCTCGACGCGATCGCGCAGCGCCCGCTGTTCAATATCACCGCGCAGCGTCCCGAACAGCCCGTCCCGGCGATGCCCGAACACGGCTTCACGGGATGGGTCAGCGCACGCGACCTGCCGACCGCCGCCGCTCCCCGCCCCCCGACGTCCCTGCGCGTGGAGCAGGCGGGGCCGGGCGGCGCCGGCGCCAGCCGGACCGTGTTCTCGCTTCATCGCAACCTCGGCTGCTGGTGGATCCGCCTGTAGCGCGATCTTCGAGGCGCAATGCCTGCGCTGCACGGCGCCCGTCTCCGCGTGGCGATGGGACGACCCGTGCAGAGGCCGGCACCGTGTCTGCGCGGCCGAACACGGCCCGCCGGAGACGTGTCCATTGCCGGCACGAGGACGCCGCGCACCGGGAGCACGTCGTCGCCGCAGGCTGACATTGCGCGCTTGGGCTGACGCGGGCCCCTCGGGTGACCCACCTTCCAGCGACGCCATACGGGTGGGGCGAGGTCGGCGCCCGTCCGCTTCCGCAGTGAGGGCGAGCCGGATCAAGGAGGCACGCCCCTGCCACCGAAGCGGCGCCGCGTGCGCGTCAGCCGGGGCGGAACGAGAGCGTGGCGACCACACCGCGGACCGGGCCGGGCACCACGCGGACCTGCCAGCCGTACAAGGCGCACAGCCGGCGCACGATCGACAGACCGATCCCGCCGCCCTGCGAATGCTCGGCGTGGGTGCCGCGATACCCCCGCTCGAACAGGCGCGCGGCGTCCTCGGCGCTGAGCCCCGGACCGCTGTCGGCGACCTCCACGTCGCGCTCGCCCAGACGCACCACGACCTCGCCTTCCAGCGTGTACTTGATCGCATTGCCGACCAGGTTGCCGAGTGCCACGGTCACCGCGGATTCGGGCGCATCGACCACCAGCGGGCCCTCGCCCTCGAGACGCAGCGACAGCGGCTTGCCCGCCAGCTGCGGGCGGTGCGCGTCGAACAGCTGTTCGACCACCTTGCCGACGTCGGTGGCGCCATGGCCGCGCTCGTTGCGCGAGAGCAGCAGCAGCGCACTGATCAGGTCGGTGCACTGCTGTTCGGCGCGCTGGATGCGCAGCAACCGGGTCCGGGTCCTGTCATCGAGTTCGGGCCGCGACAACAGCAGTTCCACCGCGCCCTTGATCACCGCCAGCGGCGTGCGCAGCTCGTGGCTGACGTCCGCATTGAACTCGCGGTCACGCTGCACGACCTCGGTGAGCCGGAACGCGTAATCGTCGAGAGCGCTGGCGAGCTGGCCCACTTCGTCGTCGGGAAAGTGCGGTGCCAGCGCCTCGGGCATCGAGCTGTCGCCCGAGCTGCGCAGGCGGTTGGCCAAGGCCGACACCGGGCTCATGACGCGCGCCGCCGACCACCAGCCGATCAGCAGCGACAGCAGCGACACCAGCACCACCGAACCGAAGATCGCGCGCTGGAACTGGGTCGCGCCGCGCATGGTCTCGCTCATGTCGTAGGCGAGGAAGAACCACTCGTCGGGCGTCTTGCGCACCGCGAGCTTGTAGACGAACGGCGTGCCGTCGTCGTCGACACCGCTGATCTGGTGGATGCCGTCGCCGAGCTCGTACCAGTCCGGCTGCTCGCGGCGCAGCTCCTCGAACCGGTCGCGACGGACCACGCGGGCGCGGATCTGCTCCACCGGCGCGGCGGGATTGCTCGAGGGATCGACGTAGTAGCGACGTGCGTACTCGTCGATGTTCCGGTTCATCAGATCCTCGACCAGGGTGTTCTCGACCCGGTCGCGCGCTTCCTGGGTCAGGAAGGCGAACAGCGTCGTGAGCCCGAGACCGAGCAGCAGGAACGACAGGATGATGCGGCTGCGCAGCCGCCTGCGATAGCGCCGCGTGCGCGTGCGGGCCGGCCGGCCCGGGGCGACCTCAGTTCGCCGCATCCGGCACCGCGATGCGGTAACCGATGCCGTGCCGGGTCTGGATGTACGGCGTGTCGAAGGGCTTGTCGACCACCGCCCGCAGCCCGTGGATATGCACGCGCAGCGAATCCGAATCCGGCAGTTCCTCGCCCCAGACCCGGGTTTCCAGTTCCTGGCGCGTGACCACGGCCGGCGAGGCTTCCATCAGCGACTGCAGGATCTTCAGCGCGGTCGGGTTGAGCTGCAGCAGCTTGCCGCCGCGGCGCACTTCCAGCGTGTCGAGGTTGTACTCCACCTCGCCGACGTCGAGCACGCGGGTGTGGTTGCCCTTGCCGCGGCGCGCCAGTGCATTGAGCCGCACCTCCACCTCCTGCAGCGCGAACGGCTTGACCAGATAGTCGTCGGCCCCGGAATCGAAACCGGCGAGCTTGTTGTCCAGGCTGTCGCGTGCGGTGAGCATCAGCACCGGGGTCTGCTTGCGTGCGTCGTTGCGCAGCTTGCGGCAGACCTCCAGACCGTCCATCCCAGGCAGATTGAGGTCCAGCACGATGGCGTCGAAGTCGTGGACCACGGCCAGATGCAGGCCGGTCACGCCATCGGCGGCGAAGTCGACGGTATGGCCGCGGTCTTCGAGGTAGTCGCCGAGGTTCGCGGCGATGTCCTGGTTGTCTTCGATGACGAGGATGTGCATTGGATGTCGGTCTCTGGTCGATTCGGATGCACGCGGAGCCGCGAGGTGCTCCGGCGTGATGGTACAGCGGCGGATGGTTCCATGAACGGCGTCGCGGCGACGCATACAAAAAGACCCGGACGTCGCCGTCCGGGTCGAAAGGTGATGCCCCGATTGCCCCTTCGTCCGCCGCGAACCCCGTATCACCGGGGCGGAGAGAGCGCAGCGGACTCCGGACTTGCAGGCTAGCCCGCGGCGCCGTCGGAAAGCGGAAAAAAAATGTTCACGTTCCGTTCGCGGGCTGCAGCTTGCGCCGCCGGGGGGGCCGGGCCGTCGCGGCGACATGACGTGCGAGATGCTCGACGATGCCGCCGGCGATGTCGGTTCCGGTGGCGGCCTCGATGCCTTCCAGTCCGGGCGACGCGTTGACCTCGAGTACCAGGGGCCCCCGGGCCGAGCGGATGAGGTCCACACCGGCAATGCCGAGGCCCACCACCTTCGCCGCACGCACCGCGACCGCCCGCTCTTCCTCGGTGGTCTCGACGGCCGATGCAACGCCCCCACGGTGCAGGTTCGAGCGGAAGTCGCCGGCCGGCGCCTGGCGTTGCATCGCACCGATCACGGTATCGCCGACCACGAAACAGCGCAGGTCCGCGCCCTCGGCCTCGGCGATGAACTCCTGCACGAGGAAGTTGGCATAGAGCCCGCGCAGCGCCTCGACCACGCCGCGGGAGGCGGACGGTTTTTCGGTCAGCATGACCCCGGCCCCCTGCATGCCCTCGTTGAGCTTGATCACGTGCGGCGGCGGGCCGAGCATCGCCAGCAGGTCGTCCGTATCGTCCGGGTTGTCGCCGAACACGGTGGCCGGCATGCCGATTCCGTCGGCCGCCATCAGCTGCTGGCAGCGCAGCTTGTCGCGGGCACGTGCGAATGCGGTGGACGGATTGGGGGCATAGCTGCCCATCAGTTCGAACTGGTGCAGCACCGCGCAACCGTACCGCGCGACCGAGGCCGCGAAGCGCGGGATCACCGAATCGTAGGCCTCGATCGGCCGGCCCTTGTAGCGCATCGAGAATCCGTCGCTGGCGATGCGCATATAGCAGCGCAACGGGTCCAGCACGCGCACGGTGTGACCGCGCTGGCGCGCGGCCTCGACGAGGCGGCGGGTCGAATACAGACGGGTGTTGCGGGACAGGATCGCGAGCTTCATCGATGCACCAGCCGTGGGACGGTCGCGAACGAAAACGGCGACACCATCGTGATGGCGTCGCCGTCGGTTTGGAGCGGGTGATGGGAATCGAACCCACGCTAGCAGCTTGGGAAGCTGCAGTTCTACCATTGAACTACACCCGCGCAGGCGGCCAGTCTATGCCGGCCGTGCGCGCCTTGGCAACGCCGCGCACGCGGCGTCGCCCGGCGGCCGCGGGCTCAGAATCCAGCACCGATGGTCGCGAACGCCGTGGTGTGGCTGCCGCCCTTCTGGCCGATCGTCAGGCTGGCGCCGACATTGGCATCGAGGCCGAACAGACGCGTCTGCGTACCCAGCGTCGCCGTGGCATAGCGGGTGTCGTAGCCGCGCGCCGGCACGGCGTAGACCAGCGTCGACGGCAGCGACTGCGACTGCGCGAAGGCCTCCGCGGGCGCGTCCTCGAACTCGCGGTCGACCGTGACCCGGGCGTAGGGGCGGAAGGCATCGCTGGCGGCATAGGCGAACTGCCAGCCGGCGCTGCCGACCAGCGAATCGACCTCCTGCGACGGATACGCCAGCGAGCTCGACATGCCGGGATCGCTTTCCGCGAACCCGTCGATCTCGATCCGCTGGGCGACGAGCGACAGCACCGGGCCGTGCTGCAGCGCGCCGTCACCGAAGTTCCAGCCGGCGCCGACTGCCGCGGTGACGTTGCTGCCGTCGGCCTGGCCGGTGTGCACGCGGGTGACCGGGCCGATCTGCACGGTGCGATCCGTGTCGAAATCCAGCGCGCTGTAGCTCAGCTGCACATTCACCCAGGCGCCGGCATCGGCGCGCCAGCCGACGAACCCGCCGACCGTCATTTCCGACTGGTCCCAGCTGCCGCGCCGCAGGCCCCAGTCGTTGCCCTGGCGTCCGTAGCCCAGAAAGCCGCCGAACGTGGTATCGCCGCGGGTCCAGTCCAGGCCCACCGTCAGTGCGGGGCCCACGCCGTCATAGGCATCGCCGTTGTCGTAGCGCTGCATGTCGGCGCGCACGTCGGCCCACCAGCTGCGGCCGTCCTCGCGTGCGGGCGCGAGGCTGAGCCGGTTGTTGATTCGATCGGCGCGCGCGCGTCCAGTCATCGCCGCCGACTGCGGCAGCACCGCGATCTGCTGCGGGCCGTCGATCATCGCGATCGCGAGGTCGGCGATCATCTCGTGCGCGCGGCTGGCCGGATGCACGCCGTCGGCGAAGAGATAACTGTTCGCGGCCGACGGGGTCACCAGCGAACCCGGATTGCAGAATAGCGAGGAGTCCCCGGCCGGCGCCGGCTGGGTGCGGCACGCCGGCGAGGTGACGTTGGCGAAGCCGTAGAGCGCCGGGCTGGCGGTGACTTCCTGCAGGAAGTGGAAGGTGTCGACCGGGATCACGCGCAGGTTCTGCCCTGCCAGGCCGGAATAGAGGGCGGTGTTGTACGTGGCGGCGAGCGCCGTGCCCTGGGCCATGCCCATCGCGCCGCCGGCGCGCGAGCCGGGGGTCAGGCCGATGTCCGGAATCGACGGCACCAGCACGTAGCGCGCGCCGGCGCCCTGCAGGGCGCCGACCAGGCCGACCTGCGCGGTCACCGCAGAACCGATGATCTGCTGGGCCTGGGCCGGGTTGGCCTGCACGGCGAAGAGGTCGTTGGCGCCGCCCCAGACGGTGTAGAGCGCATTGGGATCGGCGCGGCCACCATTCGCGGCCAGATGGCGGTTGGCCTGGGTGACCAGCGATGGGATCGGGCCGAGTCCGCCGACCGAATCGACCGCGACACGCGCGCCGCCGGCGGCGTAGTTGTCGCCGGTCTGCCCGTTGCCGTTGGCTTCGGCGCGGGTGCCGTAGCGGTCGGCAACCCACTCCGACCAGGCCAGGCCGGGATTGGTGGTGAACCGGCCGATGACCGCGCCCTGCGGGCCGAGGAGCGGCCGGAAGTAGCCCGAATCGGTGAGGCTGTCGCCGAAGAACACCGTGCGCGAGAACGTGTCGGCGGCGAATGCGGGCGCGGCGGCCGCGGCGAGGGCGATGGCGAGGGCGGCACGGAGGGGCCTGGACGGCATTGTGGATCTCTCCCGGGAGTCATGAGGGCAGGCGATCATCGAAGCGCCCGCGTCCGCAGTCCCGTACGGGACCGCATTGCGGAATGGTCCCACGGGCGTTCCGCGGCCGGCACGCCGCACTGCGGCATCGCGTGCACCCCGGGCGCGCAGCAGGGACAATCGCGGCATGGACATCCAGCTCAATGGCGAACACCGCCCCCTCGATCCCGGCACCACCATCGCCGGCCTGCTCGAACGCGAAGGCCTGGCCGGGCGGCGTGTGGCGGTCGAGGTCAATGGCGAGATCGTGCCGCGCGGCCGGCATGCGGACCATCTGCTCGATCCGGGAGACCGCGTCGAGATCGTGCATGCCCTCGGAGGCGGCTGACCCCGCGCAGCGCAGGATCAGGCCGGCGCAGGGCGGTCAGCCTGCACGCATCCCGCCGCGGGGGGCGAGCCGGGTCGGGCGAAGTGCGGTCCGCACGCGCCGGCATGCCGCCCGCACCGCGTCGCTGTCCTCGGCATCCACGGTCGTCGATTCCGAACCATGGCCGCACGCCTGCCCCGCATCGGCGATAATCCGCCGATGACGCACACATCTCCCGAAGACGCCGGCCTGGTCATCGCCGGCACGACCTACCGCTCGCGGCTGTTGACCGGCACGGGCAAGTTCAGGGATCTCGACGAGACCCGCCTGGCCACCGAGGCGGCCGGTGCGCAGATCGTCACCGTCGCGATCCGCCGCACCAATATCGGACAGACCCCCGGCGAGCCCAACCTGCTCGATGTGCTGCCGCCGGAGCGCTACACCATCCTGCCCAACACCGCCGGCTGCTACACCGCCGAGGACGCGGTGCGCACCTGTCGCCTGGCGCGTGAACTGCTCGACGGCCACAAGCTCACCAAGCTGGAAGTGCTGGGCGATGCGCGCACGCTGTTCCCCGATGTCGTGCAGACGCTCAAGGCCGCCGAGCAGCTGGTCAAGGACGGCTTCGACGTCATGGTCTACACCTCCGACGATCCGATCCTGGCCAAGCGGCTCGAAGAGATCGGCTGCGCCGCGGTGATGCCGCTGGCCGCGCCGATCGGCTCGGGCCTCGGCATCCAGAACAAGTACAACTTGATCGAGATCATCGAGAACGCCAAGGTGCCGATCATCGTCGACGCCGGTGTCGGCACCGCGTCCGATGCCGCGATCGCGATGGAGCTGGGCTGCGACGGCGTGCTGATGAACACCGCGATCGCCGGCGCGCGCAACCCGGTGCTGATGGCCAGCGCGATGCGCAAGGCGGTCGAGGCCGGGCGCGAGGCCTTCCTCGCCGGCCGCATTCCGCGCAAGCGTTTCGCAAGTGCGTCCTCGCCGGTCGACGGGCTGGTGGGCTGATCGCGGCGCGATGACCGATCCGTTTTCCAGCGAAGGTGCCAAGGCGCCGCCGAAGCCGTTCACGGCCGTCGAAGGTCGCCGCGAGATCCGCAGCTTCGTGCTGCGCCAGGGCCGCTTCACCCCGGCCCAGCAGCGCGCGTTCGATGACGCCTGGCCCCGGTTCGGCCTGGACTACCAGGGCATACCGCGCGACTTCGACGCGGTGTTCGGCCGCAGTGCCCCGCGCATCGTCGAGATCGGCTTCGGCAACGGGGCGGCGCTGCGGCACTCGGTGCAACTGGACCCCTCGCGCGATCACATCGGGATCGAAGTCCACGCGCCGGGCGTGGGCCGGGTGCTCAACGCGCTGGCCGAGGACGGCAACGACAACGTCCGTGTCTACCATCACGACGCAGTCGAAGTGCTGGAACACGAGATCGCCGACGGCGCGCTCGACGAGATCCGCATCTACTTTCCGGATCCGTGGCACAAGAAGCGCCACAACAAGCGTCGCCTGGTGCAGGCCGGATTCGCGGCCCTTCTGGTCCGCAAGCTGTCCGTTGCCGGCCGACTGCACCTGGCGACCGACTGGGCCGACTACGCCGAGCAGATGTGGGACGTGCTCGACGCGATCCCCGGACTGCGCAATCGCGCCGGGCCGCGCGGCCATGTCGCGCGTCCGCAGTGGCGGCCGCAGACCCACTTCGAAACCCGTGGGCAGAAGCTCGGCCACGGCGTCTGGGATCTCATCTACGACCGCGTCGATCCCGACGTGCCGCCGGCACCCTGAGCCGTGGCCCCGCGCGGAGGACGCCGGGTTCGACATCCGCTGCACGCGGCAGCGGTCAGGCTGTCGCCGATGACCGGCTCTGAACCGCCGCCCGCACGACACCGCCAGCGATCCGGGCGCTGATGGACGGCACGCTCGCGCTGACCACCGACATGCAGATCGTGCTGGGCCTGGTGGCCCTGACGATGGTGCTGTTCGTGTTCCAGCGCGTGCGCGCGGACCTGGTCGCGCTGGTGGTGCTGGTGATGCTCGGGCTGACCGGCCTGGTCGCACCGGAGGACGTGTTCAACGGCTTCTCGTCCAACGCGGTCATCAGCGTGATTGCGACGATGATTCTCGGCATGGGGCTCGACCGCACCGGCGCGCTCAACCGGCTGGCCGGCTGGCTGCTGCGGCGCTCCAAGGGCAACGAGCGCCATCTGCTGCTGCTCACCTCGGCCACTGCCGGACTCAATTCCTCGGTCATGCAGAATCCGTCGGTGATGGCGCTGTACATGCCTGTCGCCGCGCGTCTGGCCTCGCGCTCGGGCCTGCGCCTGGCGCAGATCCTGCTGCCGGTATGCGTAGCGATCGTCATGGGCGGCACGCTGACGATGGTCGGCAGCTCGCCCCTGATCCTGCTCAACGACCTGCTGACCGCGGCCAATGCCAACCTGCCATCGGGCGCGGCGACGCTCGAATCGCTCAACATGTTCGCGCCATTGCCGATCGGCCTGACCCTGCTGGTGGTCGGCATCGCCTATTTCCACTTCCGCGGCCACAGCCAGCTCGACGAACTCGGCGAGACGACCGAGGGCAACGTGACTCCCGCGCGCACGCAGAGCTACTTCGCCAGCGCCTACGGCATCGGCGGCGACGTCTTCGAGCTCACGGTGACCGCCGACAGCCCGCTGGTGGGCATGACGTTCGGCGAGGCCGAGGCGATCCACGAGGCACCGCTGCTGCTGGCGCTGAAATCCGAGAACGACGCCCGGCTCGCGCCGCCGGTGGACACGCGCATCTGGGTCGGCAGCGTGATCGGCGCGATGGGACCGCGGCAACAGGTGGCGGATTTCGCGCAGAACCAGTTTCTGCGGCTGAGCACGCGCCTGCGCCACTTCGGCGACCTGTTCAACCCGAGCCGCGCCGGCATCGCGGAAGCGGTGATCCCTCCGACCTCGAAGTTCATCGGCAAGTCCGCCGCCGAACTCAGCCTGGGCAAGACCTACGGCGTGCGCCTGCTGGCGATCAACCGCGACAAGCAGGTGCTGCGCGACGACGTGCGCAAGCTGCCGCTGCGCGCGGGCGACATGCTGGTGCTGCACAGCATCTGGCAGGACCTGGCCAAGACCGCGAAATCGCTGGATTTCCTCATCGTCACCGACTACCCGAAAGGCGAGCAGCGCCCGCACAAGTTCAAGATCGCGATGGCGATCTTCGCCATGACGATGCTGATCGCGGTGTCTTCGCGCATCCCCACCTCGGTGGCGTTGATGACCGGCGTGGCCGGCATGCTGGTGTTCGGTGTGCTGAAGATGGACGAGGCCTACGGCGCCATCAACTGGAAGACCGTGTTCCTGATGGCCTGCCTGATTCCGCTGGGCTGGGCGATGGATTCGAGCGGCGCGGCGGCGTGGGTGGCCGGCCATACCATCGAACGCCTGCCGTCGGGCCTGCCGATCTGGGTGCTTGAGCTGGCGGTCGCATTGCTCACGGCGGCCTTCTCGATGGTCATCAGCCACGTCGGTGCGACCATCGTCGTCGTGCCGCTCGCGATCAACCTCGCGCTGGCCGCGGGCGGGAATCCGACCGCGTTCGCACTGATCACCGCACTGGCCGCATCCAACAACTTCGTCACCCAGTCGAACCCGGTGATGTCCATGATCATCGGCCCGGCCGGCTACAAGGCGCGCGAACTGTGGCGGATGGGTCTGCCGATCTCGCTGCTCTACACCGCGGTGATCGTGCTGATGGTCAACCTGCTGTTCTGAGGCGCCGCCGGCTCAGACGGCCACGATACGGCCGTCGCGCACGGTCACCGGCACGGCGCGCAGCGACTCGCCCTTGCAGGGGCCGTCCACGCACAGGCCGTCGGCCAGCGAGAAGCTCGCGCCGTGCGCGGCGCACACCAGATGCCCGGCCTTGGACACCAGAAACTGCCCGGGCGCCCAATCCAGCCGCCGGCCGGCATGCGGGCAGATGTTGAGCCAGGCGCGCACGGTCTGGCCTGAGCGGTGCACCAGGACCGACTCGGGCTCACCGTCCACCAGGGCCTCGAGTTCGACGATCGCGCCGTCGGCGACGGCTTCGAGCGACGCAAGCCCGCCATCCTCACGCGGATTTAACGAAGACATTACAACTCCGATCGGGGGTCGACCGATACTGGTCGCCCGGCAACGCGCCGCATTGTCTCACGAGCCTCCATCGACGATGTCCAAGGCCTTCTTCCGCGATCTGCATGCCCGTTTCGATGCGTCCGGCGTCCGCGCGATGTTCGCGCCGCGCAAGCCGCGTCATCCTTTGCTGCGCGTCCTGCTGGGGCTGACCGGCATCGCGCTGCTGGCAGTGCTGCTGGTGGCCGGGGTGTTCATCGGCGCGGCGATGATCCTGTTCGGCATCGCACGCCGGCTGCTGCTGCGTGGTGCAGGCGGAACGCGCGCGACGCGCGCCGTCGATGCACGCTTCGTGGACGCGGAATACCGCGTCGTACGCAACCGGGACCAGCCCGTCCTGCGCTGAGTGCCCGCGTCGGCCGACGCCGTCTCCCGTTCTCCCCCCCTGCCGGATTCCCGAGGCCGTTCATGACCGGATCGCCGCACGACGTCGTGCCCGTTGCAGCCCCGAGCCGCCTTGCCGTACGCGGCGGCGGGACGTTTCCGGTGCGCCGCATCTATTGCGTGGGGCGCAACTTCGCCGATCACGCGCGCGAGATGGGGGCGGACGCACCTGCATCGAAAGCCGACCGGGGCACGCCGGTGTTCTTCGCCAAACCCGCGGACGCCGTGGTCACGAGCGTCGAGGTGCCCTACCCCAGCGCGACCCGCGATCTGCATCACGAAGTGGAACTGGTGGTGGCACTCGGTCGCGACGCGCCAGCGGGCATCCTCGACGTGGACC
This sequence comes from Luteimonas deserti, assembly GCF_013425765.1. Lineage (GTDB taxonomy): Bacteria > Pseudomonadota > Gammaproteobacteria > Xanthomonadales > Xanthomonadaceae > Luteimonas > Luteimonas deserti. Next base: position 312,811 of record NZ_JACCJZ010000013.1, on the reverse strand, counting down.
ATGCTGCCGACCTCGTCTACGGCTACGCCGTCGGTCTCGACCTGACCCGCCGCGACCTGCAGGCCGCGGCGAAGGCCAAGGGCCTGCCCTGGGACGTGGCCAAGGGCTTCGATGCCTCCGCGCCGGTGGGCGAGCTGGTTCCGGCCGCGGAGCTCGGCGCACTGGCACCGCGCGCGCTGTCCCTGCACGTCAACGGCGCCCTTCGCCAGCACGCGACCCTGGACCAGCTGATCTGGAGCGTGCCGGAGATCCTGCACGAGCTGTCCGCCCTGTTCGCGCTGCGTGCCGGCGATCTGGTCTTCATGGGGACGCCCGCCGGCGTCGCCGCGCTGCAGCCCGGCGATGTCTGCGACGCGCGGCTCGACGACGTGCTGGCGCTGCACTGCAGAATCACCGCACCGTCGCTATAGTCGCGCAGGTTTTCATTGCGCAGGATTTCAGCACCATGGGCATGCTCGCCGAGTTCAAGGAATTCGCCGTTCGCGGCAATGTGATCGATCTCGCGGTCGGTGTGGTCATCGGCGCCTCGTTCGGCCGCATCGTCACCGCGCTGGTGGACAAGGTGATCATGCCGCCGCTCGGGATGCTGATCGGCGGGGTGGATTTCGCAGACTGGGGCATCACGCTGCGCGAGGCGACGGTGGACACCGTCACCGGCGAAGAGGTGCCGGAGGTCTTCATCGCGCTCGGCGAGTTCTTCAACACCATCGTCCAGTTCACCATCGTCGCCTTCGCGATCTTCCTCGTCATCCGCTTCATCAACCGCCTCAAGCGCAAGCAGGCGCAGGCGCCCGAGGCGGAGAAGCCGGCCGAGTCCAGCGAGGAAGTGAAGCTGCTTCGCGAGATCCGCGATGCGCTCAAGCGCCCCGGCGCGCCGCCGCTCTGACCAGCTGCGGCCCCTGCACTCGCAGCGCGCGCCGACGGGCCGCGCGCGACACCGCAGCGGCCCTGTTTCAACCCGACCGGAGATCGCGCATGCGCACCACCCCGTTGTTCGCACGTCTCGCCACCGCGCTCGCCTCCGGCCTGCTGCTGGCCACCGCCTCGCAGGCATCGGCGACCGGCCTGTCGCCGGCGAGCCTCGCCGCGGCCGTCGAGCTGCGCGAGCGCGCGTCGGGCGACGGGACCGCGTATGCACTGATCGAATCGCTGACCACCGAGATCGGACCGCGCCTGCCGGGCAGCGAAGCCGATGCACGCGCGGTCGCATGGGCGAAGGCCCGGTTCGAGGCCCTGGGCTACGACAAGGTCTGGACCGAGCCGGTGACGTTTCCGAAATGGGAGCGGCGCAGTGAACATGCCGCGGTGGTCGGCGTGCATGCGCAGCCGCTGGTGATCACTGCGCTCGGCGGCAGCCCGGGTGGCGAGGTGACGGCCGAGCTCGTGCGATTCGACAGCCTCGCCGCGCTGGAGGCGGCCGATCCGGCGACGTTGCGCGGCAAGCTGGCGTTCGTCGACGTGCCCATGGCGCGTTCGCGCGACGGCAGCGGTTACGGCGCGGCCGGCCCGGTGCGCAGTCGCGGGCCGTCGATCGCCGCCCGCAAGGGCGCGTCCGGCTATCTGATGCGGTCGATCGGCACCAGCCCGCACCGCGTCGCCAACACCGGCATCACCCGCTTCGATGCCGGTGTCACGCCGATCCCGTCGGCCGCGATGTCGCTGCCCGACGCCGACCAGCTCACCCGTCTGCTGCAGCGCGGGCCGGTCCAGGTACGCCTCGCACTCGATGTGGGCTGGAACGGCGAATACACCTCGCAGAACGTCATCGCCGAACTCACCGGTCGCGAGGCGCCGGACGAGATCGTACTGATCGCCGGGCATCTGGACTCGTGGGATCTCGGCACTGGCGCCGTCGATGATGCCTCCGGCGTGGGCATCACCATGGCCGCCGGTCACCTGATCGCGCAGCTGCCGCAGCGGCCGCGTCGCACCGTGCGCGTGGTGGCCTTCGCCAACGAGGAGCAGGGCCTGATCGGCGCGCGCGCCTATGCCGACGCCTACGGCGGCCCCGATGTCATCGCCAGGCACGTCATCGGCGCGGAAAGCGACTTCGGCGCCGGGCGCATCTACGGCTTCAACACCAGTGCACCGTCGGGCGAGCGTGCAACGAGCGATGCGATCGCCGAAGTGTTGCGACCGCTCGGTATCGATTATCTGCAGGACAAGGGCAGTCCCGGCCCGGACATTTCCCCGTTGGCCGCGAAGGGCGGCGCGTGGGGGTGGCTGGGCCAGGACGGCACGGACTACTTCGACCTGCACCACAACGCCGACGACACCCTCGACAAGGTCGATCCCGACGCCGTCGCACAGAACACCGCCGCCTATGCGGTATTCGCCTGGCTCGCGGCGGAGGCGGACGGCGGCTTCGGCAGCGCGCCGAAGAGTGTGCCCTGACGGATCAGCGGCGCGCGACCAGCACCCAGATGCCGCGCGGCAGTCCGCGCGTCGCATCCTGGACGTAGTGCATCTTCGCCTGCAAGAACCCCGCCTCCACCACGCGCGCGGGAAGATCCCAGCCGAAGTGATGGAAACACACGACCCCTCCGCCGAGCGGATCGCCATGGAACTCGGGAGCGCCGTGATGGATCACCGTTCCTTCCGGCTCCAGCGAGGCGATGCGCTCGCTGTCCGGTGCATCCTGGTAGAACGGGACGGTCGCAATCAGGTAGCCGCCCGGCCGCAACACGCGCGCCAATTCGTGGAATGCCGCATCGGCATCGGGCACGTGCTCCAGCACATCGAGGCTCAGCGCCGCGTCCAGCGCGCCGTTCGCGACGCCGAGCCGGGTGACATCTTCCCGACGCACGCGACAGTAGACACGCTGTCGCCAGAGCCAAACTGTCAGGCGGAGGCGGCGAAGCCACCCGTTGACGTACTCGGAACCGATCAGCGCCGGAAAGCGTCGGCGTAGCGCGAGATACAGCAGACTGGCCTGCTCGGTCAGATAGACCCGGGCACGCGTGTCGAGACCGGTCGCAGCAAGAAGCCTCGCGACCGCGCGCTGGCGCGCCATGCAGCCACAGGCCAGGCACTGCATGCCCTCCCGGGTACCCGCCGGCCGCACGAAACCATGGAATCCGCGCGTGGCGCCGCAGGCATCGCAGCGTCCATCGATGCGCCCTTCGGATCCCGGCTCGACGTCGGCAGCAAAGGCCTGCGGCGCGGCCTCCTGCCAGGCCGCGTGCTGCGCCCAGCCGCTGCGTTCTAACGCGATCGTGCGCACCACTGCGCCAGCAGTACGGCGGCCGCCGCGGACACGTTGAGGCTTTCGACCCTGCCACTGCCGGGAATGCCCAGGCGCAGGTCGCAGGCGTTCGCGAGCTCGGCGTCCATGCCCGCGCCCTCTGCGCCGAGGACATAGACCAGGCGTTCGGGCAGGCGTGCGGTCAACAGGTCCTCGCCGCCGCGCACCACGGTCGCAGCGAGGGTGAAGCCGGCCGCACGCAGCTGCGCCAGTGCATTGTCGTCGCGTCCCAGACGCACGAACGGCACGGCTTCGGCGCCGCCCTCGGCCACGCGTGCCGCGGCGCCGGACAGGGCCAGCGGCGAGGTGCGCGGCAACAGCACCGCAGCGACGCCGAAATGCGCGGCCGAGCGCAGGATCGCGCCAAGGTTGTGCGGATTCCCGACGCCGTCCAGCCACAGGGCGCACTGGGGGCCTGCAGGCAGACCCTGCAGCCAGGCGCCGAGCGCCAGCGGTGGCGCGCGCAGAACGTCGGCCACGATGCCCTCGTGGTGGGCGCTGGCCGCGAGCCTGCGCAGATCGTCCTCGGCCACAACGCGGTAGCCGATGCGATTCGCTGCGCACCATTTGAGCAGCGGCTGCATCTGCGGAATGCGCGCCTCGAGCAGGTAGAGCTTGCGGATCGCCTCCGGGCGGTGCGCGAACACCGCATCCACGGCGTTGCGCCCGTAGATGCGCAGCTCGCGCGGCGCGGCCTCGTCTTCATCGGCCGGCGGCGCGGGTGCGGGCACCGGGGCCGATGCGCTGCGACGTGCCCAGGGCGAGTCCACCGCCACGCGGCCCTCGCGCCGGTCCGGTGCCTCGCGGCCGCCACGCTTCGGCCCGTACGGTGGGCGGCTCATCGGTTGATCGTCCGCCACAGATCCGCGTTGCGGATGCCGAGCTTGTCGGGATCGAAGACCGGATCGATGCCCAGCTTCTGCTGCGCCTCGTAGTCGCGCAGGGCAAGCAGTGCGGGCTTCTGCAGGATCAGGATGGCGACGATGTTGAGCCACGCCATCAGGCCGACGCCGATGTCGCCGAGCGTCCAAGCCATCTCGGCGGTGCGGATGCAGCCGAAGGTCACCGCGGCCAGCAGCACGAAGCGCAGGGCGTAGATCATCCACGGCCGATGCATCTTCCGGTTGAGGTAGGCGATGTTGGTTTCGGCCATGTAGTAGTACGCGATGATGGTCGTGAAGGCGAAGAAGAACAGCGCCAGCGCGACGAAGCTCGCACCCCAGCCGGGGAGCACCGACTCCACCGCGGCCTGCGCGAAGCCCGGGCCGACCGCGACGCCCGGCAGGGCCTCGTAGAGAAGCTCACCGGCGGGCGACAGCACGTTGTACATGCCGGTGGAAAGGATCATGAAGGCGGTCGCCGAGCACACCAGCAACGTGTCCACGTACACCGAGAACGCCTGCACCAGGCCCTGCTTGGACGGGTGCGAGACCTCGGCTGCGGCCGCGTGGTGCGGCCCGGTGCCCTGCCCCGCCTCGTTGGAATAGATGCCGCGCTTGACGCCCCACTCGATCGCCAGACCGAGCACCGCGCCGACGCCCGCCTCCAGCCCGAACGCGCTGCGCAGGATCAGCCCGAACATCTCGGGCAACGCGTCGGCGTTGAGCATCATGATCACCAGCGCGATGAGCATGTAGGCCAGCGCCATGAACGGCACCACGATCTCAGCGAAGCGCGCGATGCGCTTGACGCCGCCGAAGATGATGAAGCCCAGGCCGATCACCACGATCGACGCGGTCGCCGCAGGGGCCAGGCCCCAGGCGTTGCCGGCCGCCGCCGCGATGCCGTTGGCCTGCACGCCCGGCAGCAGGAAGCCGGCCGCGACGATGGTGACGATGGCGAAGATCCACGCATACCAGCGCTGGCCCATCGCTTTCTCGATGAAGTACGCCGGCCCGCCGCGGTAGCGCCCGCTGTCGTCCTTCTCCTTGTAGATCTGCGCGAGCGTCGATTCGATGTACGCGGTCGATGCGCCGAGGAAGGCCATCACCCACATCCAGAACACCGCTCCGGGACCGCCGAAGGCGATCGCCGTCGCGACGCCGGCGATGTTGCCGATACCCACCCGTCCGGACAGCGACATCGCCAGCGCCTGGAAGGACGAGACACCGGCGTCGGATTTGCCGCCGGCCAGCATCAGCCGGATCATCTCGCCGAACTGCCGGATCTGCACGAAGCGCGTACGGATCGAGAAGTACAGACCCGCACCGAGGCACAACCACACCAGCGGCGGACTCCACACGATGCCGTTGAGGGTATTGACGAAGGTTTCCACGCAGTGCTCCCCGATGGTCGCGACGCCGGCGTCGCGGGCCGATTCTCCACCAAGCGCGCCGAAACGCGAAACGCCCCGGGCTCAGCGCAGGCGGGCGAACACGCGCAGGTCGTGCAGGCCGTCGGGCTTGCGCACCGCGCGACGCAGGCAGCCCTCCTCGATGAAGCCGTTCGCCAGCAACACCCGCGCAGACGCCGGGTTGGCCGCGAGCACGTTGGCCTGCAGCCGTTCGAGCGCCAGCGCGTCCATCACCCAGGGTGCATAGCAGGCCACGACCCGGCGCATCAGGCCCCGGTTCCAGTGCGCGCGGCCGAGCCAGTAACCGAGTTCGGCCGAATGCCCGCGCTCGCCCGTCGCCGCGTGGCGAACACCGATCCCGCCGCAGGCCTCGCCGCCGCACTCGATCGCCAGCACCGGCGCCGAGAAGTCCACCACCTCGCCGGCCAGGAAGGCCTCGCCATCGGCCCGCGTATACGGGCTCGGGAAGCGGTCGCTGAGACCCCGGACGACGAGCGGGTCGTCGGCATGACGAAGCAGGGCATCGAGATCCGCACCGCGCCAGCGGCGGAGCACGAAGCCCTCGCCGCGGAGCTCCACACCGTCCCAGCGCGCGGGCTCAGGCATGGCCGCCCACGGCCGGGGTCTGCGCTTCCAGCGTTTCCAGTTCGTGCGCCAATGCTTCCGGCGAGCGCGTGAACGGCGCGAGCAGCGCATAGAACGCCGGCACCACGAACAGCGAGAGCAGCGTCGAGAACAGCACCCCGAAGATGATCACCACGCCGATCGTGGCCCGGCTGGCCGAACCCGGCCCTCCCGCCACCACCAGCGGCACCGCGCCCACCACGGTGGCGGCGGCCGTCATCAGGATCGGGCGCAGGCGCACCGTCGCCGATTCGGTGATGGCTTCGCGCACGCTGCGCCCGTCGTCGCGCAACTGGTTGGCGAACTCGACGATCAGGATGCCGTTTTTCGCCGCCAACCCGATCAGCATCACGATGCCGATCTGGCTGAAGAGATTCAGCGTGCCTCCGGTCGCCCACAACCCGACCAGTGCGCCGAGCACCGCCAGCGGCACGGTGAGCATGATCGAAAGCGGATGGATGAAGCTTTCGAACTGCGCGGCCAGCACCAGGTAGACGATCAGCAGCGCCATCGTGAAGGTCAGCAGGACCGCGCCGCCGGCCTCCTGGAACTCGCGGCTCTCGCCCTTCCAGTCGATCTGGGCGTAGTCGGGCAGTTCTTCGGCGGCGACCTGGCGGGTCCACTCGAGGGCCTCGCTCATGGTGTAACCGGGGGCGAGCCCGGCCGCGATGGTGATCGCGCGCAGCCGGTTGAAGCGGTTGAAGCTGCCGGGCTCGGCGATCTCGCTCAGCGTCACGAGGTTGGACAACGGCACCAGCGTGCCGTCACGGCCGCGCACGTAGGTGTCGGACAGGTCCGAGGGCGACATGCGCGCCTCGCGACCGGCCTGCAGCAGCACGTCGTATTCCTCGCCGCTGTCGACGAAGGTGGTGACCTGGCGCGAGCCCATCATCGTTTCGAGGGTGCGCCCGATCTCCTGCACCGACACGCCCAGGTCGGACGCGCGCGCGTGGTCGATGTCGACGCGCATCTGCGGGCGGGTCTCCTTGTAGTCGGAGTCCGGATCCATGATCCCCGGGTTGTCGCGCATGCGCGCCAGCATGCGGTCGCGCCACTGCGCGATCTCCGCGTAATCCGGGCCGCCGAGCACCAGCTGGTAGCGCTGCCCGCGGCTGCTGACCAGACCGCCAGGCACGTTGGCGCGCACCTGCACGCCCGGAAGCTGGGCGAACTCGGCGCGCAGGCTCGCGACCACGTCGCTGGTCGGCACGCTGCGATCGCGCCAGTCCTGCAGGAACACGATCACCTGTCCGGTGTGCATGTCCTCGCTGCCGCCCCAGCCGCGCGGCACGCGCGAGTTGGCGCGCTGGATCGGCTGGTCCTCGCCGACGTAGCGCGCGAAGATCTGCTCGACCTGCTGCATCTGCGCCACGGTGTAGTCGTAGCCGGCGCCCTCGGGTCCGTCGACGCCGACGAAGAAGCGGCCGCGGTCCTCGGCCGGCGACAGCTCGCTGGGCACGCGCCAGAACAGCAGCAGCGCCGCGGCCATCAGCCCGGTGATCGCCAGTGCGAGCAGGAGCATCAGCCGCTTGCCCGGCATCGCCACCAGGCGCTCCACGCGGCGACCGTACCCGGTGCCGAGCTGGTCGAGCCTGCGGGACATCCAGGCATTGAGTCCGCGCGGCTTTTCCTGTTTGCGGACCAGCTTGGAGCACATCATCGGCGTGAGCGTCAGCGCGATGAAGGCCGACAGCGCCACGGCGCAGGCCAGCGTCACCGCGAGTTCGCGGAACAGCCGGCCGGAATTGCCCTCCATGAAACCGACCGGCAGGAACACCGCGACCAGCACGCCGGTGGTCGCGATGACCGCGAACGCCACCTGCGCCGTGCCCCGGCGCGCGGCGACCAGCGGCGGTTCGCCCAGATCCGCGCGGCGCTGCACGTTCTCGAGCACGATGATGGCGTCGTCCACCACCAGGCCGATGCACAGCACCAGCGCGAGCAGGGTCAGCAGGTTGATCGAGAAGCCGAATGCATACAGCGCGGTGAACGCCGCGATCAGGCAGACCGGCGCGGTGACGGCGGGAATGATCGCCGCGCGCAGGCTGCCGAGGAACAGCCAGATCACCACGAACACCAAGGCCATGGCCTCGAACAGCGTCCAGTAGACCCGGGTGATCGCCGCATCGATGAAGACGGTGTTGTCGGCCGCGACGAAGATCTCGGTGCCTTCGGGCAGCGTCGCCTGGATGCGCTCCGCCTCCGACCGCGCCGCCCGGGCCACGTCGAGTGCATTCGCGGTCGACGTGCGCACGATACCGAGCCCGACATTGGGCACCGAGTTGCTGCGCATGTACGAGCGGCGCTCGGCCGAGCCCAGTTCCACCGTGGCCACGTCGCCCATGCGCACCACGTAGCCGTCGTCGCCGCGGCGCACGGGGATCTGCGCGAATTGCGCCGGTTCGCGGTAGCCGCGCTCCACGCGCAGGGTGAAATCGCGCGTGGCCGATTCGATGCGCCCGGCCGGCAGCTCGATGTTCTCCGACCGCAGTGCCGACTCCACGTCCACCGCGGTGATGCCGCGGGCGGTCATCGCATTGCGGTCGAGCCAGATGCGCATCGCATAGCGCTGGCCGCCGCTGAGCTGCACGCGGGCCACGCCGTCGAGCGAGGACAGCCGGTCGAGAATGTAGCGATCGGTGTAGTCGGTCAGCTCGAGCGTGTCCATCGTGCTCGAACGCAGGTTGAGCCAGAGGATCGCGTCGGCGTCGGCTTCCACCTTCGAGATCTCGGGCGGATCGGCCTCGACCGGCATCCGGTCCGCGACGCGGCTGATGGCATCGCGCACGTCGTTGGCCGCCGCCTCGATGTCGCGGGTGAGGTTGAACTCGATGGTGACGTCGGAGCGGCCGTTGCGGCTGCGCGACTCGATGGTGCGGATGCCCTCGATGCCCGACAACGCGTCCTCGAGGATCTGGGTGATGCGCGTCTCGACCACCGCGGCCGACGCACCCGGATAACTCACGGTGACCGACACGATCGGCGGGTCGATGTTCGGCAGCTCGCGCAGCGTGAGGCGGCTGAAGGACATGATCCCCAGCACCACCAGCAACAGGCTGATGACGACCGCGAATACCGGCCGCTTGATCGAGACGTCGGACATCTTCATGACGCAGGCGCTCCTGCCGGCTCGACCGCGTCGCCGGACTGGGACTTCACTTCCTGCACCGAGCCTTCGACCACGCGCATGCCGGGCCGCAGCTTGCCGGTGCCGTCGACGACGATCCGTGCTCCCGACGCCAGGCCTTCGACGATCTCGGCCAGGCCGCCGTCACGCACGCCGATCACCACGGGGACCTGCTCCACCGTCTCGTCCTCGCGGACCCGGTAGACGAACGTGTCCCGGCCGACCTGGATCACCGCGATCTCCGGCACCAGCAAGGCTGTGCGCGAGCGTTGTTCCAGGCGCACCTGCATCAGCATGCCCGGCCGCAGCTGGCGCTCGGGATTGGCGAACGTGGCGCGCACGAGGACTGCGCGGGTGTCGGGATCCACCCGGGCATCGATGGTCTGCACCGTGCCTTCGAAATCGACGTCGGGATAGGCCGCGCTGCGCCCGGCCACGCGCTGTCCCGGTGCGACCACCGACAGGCGCGTCTCGGGCACCGGGAAATCCACGTAGACCGCACCGATGTCGTCGAGCGTGGCGATCGCCGTGCCCGGGGTCACCAGCGCGCCCGTGCTGACCTGGCGCAGGCCGAGCACGCCGGCGAAGGGTGCCCGGATGGTGCGGTCGCCGATGTCGGCGCGGGTCTGCGCGACGTTGGCGCGGGCCGCGTCGCGGGTCGCCCGCAGGGTGTCGATCGAGGCGCGGGCGATCAACTGCTGCTCGACGAGCTCGCTGCCGCGGCGGTACTGCTGCTCGGCCTCGTTGGCCGCGGCCTCGGCGGCGCGAAGCGATGCCTGCTGCTGGTTGCCCGACAAGGTGACCAGCACCGAGCCGGCGGCCACCTCGTCGCCACTGTCGAAATGCACGCGCTGGACGATCTCACTGACCTTCGCGGTGACGGTGACCGACTCGCGCGCATTCACCGTCCCCAGGGCCGCGACGGTGTCGTTCCACGGTCGCGACTCGACCACCGCGGTGGTCACCGGCACCGCCTGCGGTTCTCCGCGGGGCGACTCCTGCGCGGCACCTCCGCAGCCGGCCACCAGCACGGCGACGGCAGCGACGAGGCAGAGGGACGCGCGCCGGAGGGACGGGCGGAGACGGGGACGTGACTGGAGCAAGGGACGGCCTGCGCAAACGGGAAAACCGCCCGATCTTACCCGTCGTGCCGTGACGCCGACCGTGCCATCGGATGGGGATGAAAAAACAGCGTTCCACGTCAACCGCTGGCACGCTCGTCCGTTATGGCCCAGTCTGGGGCACCGCGCGACGAGCGCCCGCCGAGTCCCCCCAATGGCCCTCTACGACAGCATCCTCGACACCATCGGTCACACCCCGATCGTCCGCCTCCACCGCTTGTCGCCAGCCAACGTCGAACTCTACGTCAAGGTCGAGTCCTTCAATCCCGGAGGCTCGGTCAAGGACCGGCTCGCGCTCGCGATCATTCTCGACGCCGAGGCCAAGGGCCTGCTCAAACCGGGCGACACGGTGGTCGAGGCGACCTCCGGCAACACCGGCGTGGCGCTGGCGATGGTCTGCGCCGCGCGCGGTTACAAGTTCGTGGCCACGATGGTCGAGACGTTCTCGATCGAGCGGCGCAAGCTGATGCGGGCCTACGGTGCCAAGGTGATCCTCACCCCGGCGGCCGAGCGCGGGAGCGGGATGGTGCGCAAGGCCCGGGAGCTGTCGGAGCAGCACGGCTGGTTCCTGGCCAGCCAGTTCGCCAATCCCGCCAATCCGGCCTACCACCGCAGTACCACCGCAGCGGAAATCCTGCGCGATTTCGCCGGTCGCCGGCTCGATCACTTCGTCACCGGCTGGGGCACCGGCGGCACGCTCACCGGCGTGGGCGAGGTCCTGAAGGTCGCGCGCCCGGACGTGAAGGTGACCGCCTGCGAACCGGCCGGTGCGGCCCTGCTGCAGGGGCAGGCGTGGGCGCCGCACAAGGTGCAGGGCTGGACGCCCGACTTCGTGCCCGAGGTGCTCAACCGGGAGATCGCCGCGCAGGTGCTGTCGATCGACGATGCGGTCTCGATCGAAATCGCGCGCCGGCTGGCCGCGGAGGAAGGCATCTTCGCCGGCATCTCGGCCGGCGGTACGCTCGCCGCGGCGCTCGAGGTGGCGAAGACCGCACGCGACGGCGACGTCATCCTGGCGATGCTGCCCGACACCGGCGAGCGCTACTTCTCCACGCCGTTGTTCGCCGACATCAACGAAGGCTCCGACGACGACTGGCTGGCCGGCCTGCCCTGATCCCGGGGCCGACGGCGGGCGGCCGGCGCGATCAGCCGAGCCACACCGCCAGACCGCCGCCCACGATCACGATCGCCAGCACCCAGCCCACCCAGCCGTAGCGGCCGCTGTCGCCGCGCACCACCGTCTCGTCGCGTGCTTCGCTGAGTAAGGGCGAGCCGTGCCGGGCCACCGCCTCGCGCGCTTCGGCGTCGCTCAGCCCCGGCTTGGCATCGCGCAGCCGGCGCGCAGCGTCCACGGTATTGCCGGTGGCGATCTTCGCGGCCACCTCGGTCGGCAGCGTGTCGGTGGCGGTGGGCACGTCGGCGCCCGCGGGGCGGTAGGCGTCGTCGTCATCGAGCGGATCGGACGGGTTCGCAGCCAGCCGCTGCACCGCGTCGCGCGCGCCCGAGGCGTCGAGCGAGGGGTTGGCGGTGCGCAACAGGCGGACGGCCTCGTCCGGCTTGCCGCGCCGCAGCGCATCGTGGACGGTCAGGGGCACGTGCAGCCGGCCGGCGTGGTTCACCGCGGACATGGCGGACTCCGGATTGTGGAACGGCCGGGCAGTCTGCCGGGCCCCCGGTGACGGCACGGTGGGCGGCGGTGCGACACTGCCGGCATGGCACACATCACCGCCCTGCAGGGCGACATCACCCGCTGCGACGTCGATGCGATCGTCAACGCGGCCAACGAGGCGATGGTCGGCGGCGGCGGCGTGGACGGCGCGATCCATCGCGCGGCGGGACCCGACCTGTTGCGGGCGTGCCGCGCCCTGCCGCTCGTACGGCCCGGTGTCCGCTGCCCGACAGGCTCGGCCCGGATCACGCCCGGCTTCGGGCTGCCTGCGCGGCATGTGATCCATACCGTGGGGCCGGTCTGGCGCGGTGGGCAGTCCGGCGAGGCCGACCTGCTGGCGGCCTGTTACCGCAGCAGCCTGGACCTGGCAGCCGAACACGCACTGACCTCGCTCGCGTTTCCAGCGATCAGTTGCGGCGTGTTCGGCTACCCGCACGCGGCGGCCGTGGCGGTGGCGGTGGCCGAGGTCCGCGCGTGGCGTGCGGACATGCCGATGGACGTGCTGTTCTGCTGCCACGATCCGGCGTTGCTCGCGCTCTACCGCGCCGCGCTCGCAGCGTGAAGCGGACGTCGGGCGCCTCCATCGCGCGAGCAGGCACGGCGGGATCGCCAGCCCCGGAACGCACGACGCCGGCCCACGGCCGGCGTCCTGACTGCCTTCATTACTTAAAAGGCGGTCAGCGCTTCTTCCATTTGCCCTGTGCCGCGAGCCCGTTGTCGCGTGCGCGGGCGAGCACCGTTTCCTGGGCCTTGCCGACGTTGTTCACCAGATCCTGCGACCACAGTTTCAGCGCGGCCTGCTGCATCGCGCGGCCGTAGGAGAACGACAGCGGCCATGGATTCGGCCCGAGGCGGTTCATCGCATCGAGATGTGCGGTGGACCGCTCGTCGCTCTGCCCGCCGGACAGGAACACGATGCCCGGCAGGATCGCCGGTACCGACGACTTGAGGCACATCAGGGTGGCTTCGGCCACTTCATCGATGTCGGCGCGTTCGTCGCTGTCCTTGCCCGGCAGCACCATCGAGGCCTTGAGGATCGTGCCCTCGAGCATGACGTTCTGGCTGTAAAGCGCGTCGAACAGCCCGCGCAGCGTGACCTCGGTGACCTCGTAACAGGTTTCGATGTCGTGGTCGCCGTCCATCAGCACTTCCGGCTCGACCATCGGCACCAGACCCTGCTCCTGGCACAGCGCCGCATAGCGCGCGAGGGCGTGCGCGTTGACGTCGATGCAGGTGCCCGACGGCATGTCCTCGCCGATCGTGATCACCGCACGCCACTTCGCGAACCGCGCGCCGAGCTTGTAGTACTCCTCAAGGCGCGAACGCAGGCCGTCCAGGCCCTCGGTGACCAGCTCGCCCGGGAACCCGGCCAGGGCGTGGGTCCCCTTGTCGACCTTGATGCCCGGAAGGATGCCCTGCTCGGCCATGTACTTCGCGAACGGCACGCCGGCTTTCGTCGACTGGCGGATGGTCTCGTCGAACAGGATGGCGCCGCTGATGTGGTCCGACAGGCCCGGGGTGGTGAGCAGCAGCTCACGGTAGGCGCGGCGGTTTTCCTCGTTGTTCGGAATGCCCACGCCGTCGAAGCGCTTGCCGATGGTGCTCGTCGATTCGTCGATCGCGATGATGCCCTTGCCCGGGGCGACCATGGCCTGGGCGGTTTCGGCAAGCTGTTCGATGCTCATGGGGCGATGGCTCGGGCACGGGGAAAGGAGCGCGATTATAGCGCCCCTGCCCGCCCGGCCCGGTGCGACCGACGCCTCGTGCGCCGGTCGCGGCCGCGCTCAGAGTTCGCCCAGCCCCTCGGCGCGGCCGTCCTCGCCGACGCGCAACAGGCGCAGCGTGTTGGTCGCGCCGTGCGTCTCCATGTGCTCGCCGCTGGTGAACACGACGCGCTCGCCCGCGCCCAGCAGGCCGGCCTCGACCAGCAGGCGGATGCTGCCGCGGGCGGCTTCGCGCGGCGTCTGGCCACGGCTGTCGTAGTCGAACGGGAACACGTCGCGCATCAGCGACATGCGCCGGCGCGCATCGGCATGGCGCGAGAACGCGTAGACGTGCGCGCCGCCGCGGAACCGCGACAGATAGCGCGCGGTGCCGCCGGATTCGGTCATCGCGACGATCGCGCCGACACCGACATGCTCGGACAGGAACATCGCCGCCATCGCGATGGCATGGTCGGCGCGCTCGAGATTGCGCTGGGCCTTCTCGAAGTCCGTGTCGTGCGCGAACTGACGTTCGGCGCCCACGCAGATGCGCGCCATCGCCTCCACCGCGCGCACCGGGTAGGTACCGGCCGCGGTCTCGGCCGACAGCATCACCGCGTCGGTGCCGTCGATGACCGAGTTGGCGACGTCCAGCACCTCGGCGCGCGTCGGCATCGGGCTTTCGACCATCGACTGCAGCATCTGGGTGGCGGTGATCACCACCTTGTTGCGGGCCAGCGACTCGCGGATGATCTTCTTCTGCAGGCCCGGCAGCTCGGCATCGCCGATCTCCACGCCCAGGTCGCCACGCGCGACCATGACCACGTCGCTCGCGTCGATGATCTCGGCCAGGTTGTCGATCGCTTCGGTGCGTTCGATTTTCGAGACCAGTGCGGCATCGCTGCCGTGGGCGCGCGCGATCGAGCGCGCTTCCTCCATGTCGGCCGCATTGCGGCAGAACGAGACCGCGATGAAGTCGACACCGATCTCGGCGGCCACCTTGATCAGCTCACGGTCGTGGTCGGTCAGTGCACCCAGCGACAGGCCACCGCCCTGCTTGTTGAGCCCCTTGCGGTTGGACAGCACGCCGTCGTTGAGCACGGTGGTGGCGATCCGGGCGCCGTCGACCGACGCCACCTGCAGCTGGACCAGGCCGTCGTCGAGCAACAGCACATCGCCGGGCGCGACATCGCCGGGCAGGCCGAGATAGCTCACCCCGACCTCGTCGACGGTGCCGGGCGGCGCATCGGGATCGGCCACCAGGTCGAAACGCGCTCCGGCACGCAGTTGCACCCGGCCTTCGGCGAATTTCTCGATGCGGATCTTCGGCCCCGGCAGATCGGCAAGGATGCCGACCTCGACACCGGCGCGGTCGGCCGCCTCACGCACCGCTTCGGCGCGCACTTTCTGCGAGGACGGGTCACCGTGCGAGAAGTTCAGGCGCACCGCGTTGACGCCGGCGGCGATCAGGGCATCGAGCACGCCCGGCGGATCGGTGGCGGGCCCCAAGGTGGCAAGGATACGTGTGCGTCGGCGATGCGCCGGGACGGGAGCGAGTTCGTTCGTGGTCATCGGTCGAGTGTAGTGTCCACCGGTAGTCAAAGGCATGTTGCAAGGCAACACATCGGATGTGCATCGGGCGCGGCGCACGGTTCGAGCTTAAGGGATGTCCGTGCCGGATGTGCACGCGGCCCATCGATTCCGGCCCGCACCGCCACGCGCGGGTTCCGACGTGGGACTGCCCGCACGTGCGCTCGTATAACGGCCCGCCATCGATGCACCACGGCGCCCGGCTTACGGGCGACCACGTGCCGTGGTGGCCGTTCCCATCCGCCGCTCCCTGTCTTCGGCAGCGCCTCCGGCAGTGTCGCCGACCGCGCCGGAACTCGATCGTTCGCGGGTGCGGCCCCCTCCGCCCGGAGCACCCCGGTGACCGGTCGACACACGGGCAGCCGCGTGCCCGCGTGTCGCCATCGCGCGGCTTATGCGCCGCGCGCCTCGAGCGCGGCCACTGCCGGCAGGGTCTTGCCCTCGAGGAACTCGAGGAAAGCGCCGCCGCCGGTGGAGATGTAGGACACCCCGTCGGCCACGCCGTACTTGTCGACTGCCGCCAGGGTGTCGCCGCCGCCGGCGATCGAGAACGCCGAGGACTCCGCGATCGCGCGCGCCAGCGCTTCGGTGCCTGCGCCGAACGCGTCGAACTCGAACACGCCGACCGGCCCGTTCCAGACCACGGTGCCCGCCTCGGCGATCATCCCCGCATAGCGCCGCGCGGTATCGGGCCCGATGTCGAGAATCATGTCGTCCGCGCCCACTGCATCGACGGCCTTGACCGTGGCCGGCGCATCCGCCGCGAACGCGGGCGCCACCACCACATCGGTGGGCAACGGGATCTCGGCGCCCCGGGCCCGCGCGTCGGCATCGATCCGGCGTGCGGTCTCCAGCAGGTCGGACTCGACCAGCGACTTCCCGACGCCATGGCCTGCGGCGGCAATGAAGGTATTGGCGATCCCGCCACCGACGATCAGCTGGTCGACCTTTCCGACCAGCGACGACAGCAGCTCGAGCTTGGTCGAGACCTTGCTGCCGGCGACGATCGCCAGCAGCGGACGCTTCGGCGCGTCGAGCGCCCGGGCCAGCGCATCGAGCTCGGCCATCAGCAGCGGGCCACCGGCAGCCGTCTTCGCGAAGCGGATCACGCCGTGGGTCGACGCCTGCGCGCGATGCGCGGTGCCGAAGGCATCCATGACGAACACGTCGCACAGCGCTGCGTACTTTCTGGACAGCGCCTCGTCGTCGTCCTTCTCGCCGACGTTCATGCGGCAGTTCTCGAGCAGCACCAGCTGGCCCGGCGCGACCTCGACACCGTCGACCCAGTCGCGTACCAGAGGCACCTCGATGCCGAGCAGGCCGGACAGCCTGGCCGCGACCGGCGCGAGCGAATCCGCTTCGCTCCAGCTGCCCTCCTTCGGGCGACCAAGATGCGACGTCACCATCACCGCGGCGCCCTGCTCCAGCGCGTACTTCAGCGTGAGCAGCGAGGCGGTGATGCGCTGGTCGGAGGTGATCCGGCCACCGTCGAGCGGCACGTTGAGGTCCTGGCGGATCAGCACGCGCCTGCCGGAGAGGTCGAGATCGGTCATGCGGAGGATGGTCATGGGCAGTGCACTCGCTTCGAAGAATGAGAGTTGGACGTCACGCCATCCGCCGCGCGGGCGATACGCGTCGCTCCGGGCGCGGAAGACGCGGCGCGGGTGTCCGGAGGCGCTGCGACGATGGCATCAGGGGCCTGCTGCAGTGGCGGGGCGACCTCCGGTGGGCGGGTCCGCCGGCCGCCGACGGGACGCACCCGCCGCGCATGCCGGACGGCGCTGACACGTGCGACGGACGACATCCGCCGGTCCATCGGACCCGGGGCCTGCCGACGCCGTGGACGACATCGGCACCGGCCGCCCGCGATTGTCGTCCCTGCACGAGGATCGAGGCAAACCCGCGTGCTGCACCGGCGGCTTGAAACCGGTGCAGCCTTCGACACGGTGCGTCCGCCACGCGGCCGCAGACGCCGCGCGCGCCAGGAGCCGAGCGGTCACGTCCCGCCGGCGGGTGTCCGCAGCAGTCGGATCGCGAGCCCGCCGACCAGCCCCACGCCGAGCAGCAGCACGCCCCAGAGTGTCCAGGTGGTCCAGTCGCGCGCCGGCTCGAGCGCGGCGTCTCCTGCGAGCACGCGCCGCTCACCGGTGGTCGCGAGCGCGGGTTGCCACGTGGGAGTGCGCTCGCGACGCAGGCTGGCCACCAGCTCGGCAACCGGCGCGTCGGCGCGTCGCGCCCGCACGCTGCCGGCCCGCAGCTCGTAGGGCGCATCCCCTTCCGCCACGAAGACGAGGGTTTCGGGCACGTAGCCCACACGCAGCTCCGGCGCGCGTGCAGGACCCGGCGGCGCCGTGCGCAGGCGCCAGTGGCGCATGCGCAGCGCACGGTCGAGTGCGATCGCAGGCGAGTGCCCACCGGCGGCGCCCTCGCCAACCCGGAACGCGAGACGGTCGGACGCCAGCGTGCGCCACTCGGCCTCGTCGTCATCGCGCACGTCCACGCTCCAGCGTGCGGCGCTGGCACCGGCCGGCACGATGTCGATCCGCTCCACAGGAAGCCGTGCATCGAGGACGTAGGTGTAGATGCCCGCCGCACCGTCTGTTCCGCTCGGGGTGAGCGCCTGCCACTGCCAGGGACGTGCCGCGGCCGGCGCGACCAGCTCGGCCGACACGCCGGCGATGCGCAGGGTGGCGGCGACCGGCGCCCGGGGCACCAGCCGCAGATAGCGCCACCGGGCGCTGCGGTCGAACACGATGCGGCGCTCGTCGAGCCGCGCACCGCCCTGCTGCAGGGCGAGCAGGCGCGCGTCGGCCTGCACGGGCTCCCAGCGCTGCAGGTCGTCGGACCCGTAGACGTCGAACGCCTGTTCGAAATCCGGCTGGTCGTCGTGCCAGCGCAGCTGGAGCGCCTGCACGGGACGCTCCACCGCGCTGGCGTCCACCAGGACCGCGAGGCCTGGAGTGGCGTTGCCGGGGCGCAACTGGACGCGGCGCACCCGGCCATCCATGTCGATCTCGCTGATCGCGGCGATATCGTCGCGAACGCCCGGGGCCGCCGCCGGCAGCGGGAACCAGGGCAGCTCGCAGATGCCCGCCGCGGCAGGCGGGGTGGACCCGTCTCTCCAGAGAGCGGCGGCCACCGGGCGCCCGTCGCCATCGACGACCACGATGTCCGCCAGCGACGCGGATGCCGAATGCCGATAGACGTCGAGGTCCAGCTCGACGCGATGGGCGCCGGCGGCCGGCTCCGAGAGAACGAGCGGCCAGCCCACTGCGAATTCGTCGGCGAGCGCCGGCGAGACCAGGAGTGCCATCGCGGCGGCCGTGGCCCGGCGCCGGATCATGCGGGCACCTGTTCGGCCGCAGCTGGCGCCTTCGGCGGCGCCGGCGCGAAGAACCCGACGACGGTGCACAACAGGCCATAGGCGATGAAGGCGCCGATGCCCCAGAGATTGCCGAGATGACCGCGGTCGACCAGCACCAGCTTCGCCAGCACCACACCCATCAGCACCGCGCCGGCGAGCCACAGCACCCGGTGCCCGCGGCGCGAGCCGATGATCCAGCCGAGTACCCCGAGCACGCTCCACACGACAGTCAGACTGCTCTGGGCGAGGCTGCTGGACGCCAGCTCGCCCGACCACGGCACGCCGCCCCAGTGGTGCGCAGCGCGCAAGGTGATCACGGTCAGCAGAACGAAACCGCCGATCGCCAGCACCGGCGCCCGTACCCGGCCGAGCACCGGGCCGGCGCTGCCCGATCCCAGCCAACCGGCCCACACCAGCAGGGCGGCCACCTGGGCGACATCCAGCGGACTCAGCAGCGCGATCCACGGCAAGGGCGCGCTGTCGCCCGCGCGCACGATGGCGCTGCACCACCACACGACGACCACGCTGCACACCACCGCCTGAAGAACCGGGCGCGCCGTATCGAACGCCGCGCCGATCGGCGCCGCCAACCACCGCGAGCGCCACTGCGCCGCGAGCGCAATCGCGAGCCACGGCGCCACCAGCGCCGCGTGGCGCCAGCCTTCGGCGAGTCCGGCGCGCTCGCCGACGTAGCGGAGCAACAGCGACCCCACCAGCGCCCAGACCAGCCACCAGACACCCTGCGCCGTGGACGCGAGCCAGCCGCCCGCGCCGCGCAGGCACACCAGGGTGCGCACGCCCAGGACCGCGAACAGTGCCCAGGCGATGGCGCCGCGCCCGCCGAACGGGTGGCCGTGCGCGAGCGCCTGCACGCCCGCCAGCGGCGCGGCGACGGCAAAAAAGGCCAGCGGCGTGAGCCCCGTCGCGATGTCGGGACGCCGCCGATGCGCTTCCGCCGCCAGCCATCCGGTCACGGCAAGCAGTCCCAGCGCCGCATCCGGGAAGAGCCGCTCGGGCAGGCGCATCGCGAACTCGAACAGCCATGCGCCCAGCCACCAGGCCAGCGCCCAGCCGTAGGCGCAGCGTGCCAGCGCGAGCCGGGAGCCCCCACGCCAGGCCGCAGCGCTCGCCAGCGCGGACAACGCGATCAGCAGCGCCGCAACGAACTGGCCATGCACGCGCACTCCGCCGAACCGATGGGCCGGCACGTCGGCCGCGATCACGAAGGCGACCACCGCCGCCAGCTGCAGACCCGCACCGATGAATTGCGGCAGCCGCCGCCCCTGGCGCACGCCGAGCCAGACCAGTGCCACGCCTTCCAGGGCAAACACGCAGGCCGTGGCCTGGGCAGTCAGCGCCAGCGGCACCGCGAGAGTCGCAAACCCCACCGCCAGCAGCGCGTAGGACCGGCCGAGCAGCGCAACGGGGGCCATCCGCAGCCGCGCCCACGCGAGGGCCGCATACAGCGCCGATACACCCAGCGCGCACAGCGCCAGCGCCAGCGCCAAGGGTTCTCCGGGCATCAGTCCCGCCTGCAGCGAGAACGCCACCAGTGGCGTGCCGAAGACCAGGGTTCCGTCGAGCGCGCCTGGGGCGGCCGCACGGCGACGTGCATCCAGCCACGGAATCAGGAGATAGATGACGAAGAACAGAACCAGGAACGGCTGGGTGCTGCGGTAATGCACCGGGTCGTAGGCCAGCACGCCCCAGAGCGTTCCGATGCCGAACGTGAAAACGAAGCCCAGCAGGTTCAGCACACGCCACTGCCGGAACCACGCGACCGACAGGATCGCCAGGTTGAGCACTGCGTAGTAGGCGAACAGCGCAACGTGATTTCCGCTGCCCGTGGAGAGCCAGATGGGCGCCAGGAAACCCGCGAGCACCGCGAACACCGCCAGCGCGCGTGCGTTCTGCAGCACGGCCAGCACGCCCGCGCCGGCCACCAGAGCCACGCTCGCGGAAAAGGCCGGCACGGCCTCGAGCAACTCGAACTCGCGATAGGCCGCGAACACCACCAGCAGCAGCACGCCGATCATCCCGCCCTGGAGGCTGAGCGCGAACGTGCGATGGCTGTCGCGCCGGCGCCACGCGAACAGGAGGCCGCCGATCGCGGCAGCGGCCACGCCGGCGAGCCGCAACGCGACCGGTACCGCCAGCCAGCCCTCGTCGCTGGCGTGCTTGAGCAGCGCGGCGACGCCCGCGAACAGCACCAGCATGCCGATCTTGACCGGCAGGTTGCCCGAGGTGAACCAGCTGCCGATCAGGCGCAGGCCGCGCTGCACTGCATCCGGATCGGAGGCGCCGTGCGCGGGCGACGCGGCATCGCGCCCGGCCGGGGCGACCGCGACCGCGTCCGCGTCCGCGTCGCGCCATGCCTCGCGCGATGGTGCCGGCGGCAAGGGGGGCGGCACTGCTGGCCGGAGCCCATCTGCCGCAGGCGTCGCACGTGCCGGCGCTTCATACGGCGCGGCCGGCGGCGGCGTCGAGCCGACCGGTTCGACCGCCGGCACGCCCGGCGTCTGTTCTCGCGTCTGCGCAGGCGTGGCCTGCCATGAAGCCGATGCGTTCCGCTGCGCAACCTGCAGGTCCGCCGTCGCCGCTTCGAGCTCGCGGACCCGTCGACGCAGCCCGAACACCATGACCAGGCACACGATCAGCAGAACCGGCACGGTCAGCAGCGCCAGTCCGATCAGCACGAACAGCTCTTCCACGGTCAAGGCCTGTCCACGCCACCCCGGCGCGCTGCGTGCACCTTAGCCGGGCCGCGCGCGAAAACAAGGAGCTCCGCACAAGCGGGCGGCCTGGGTATCGCGGATGGCCCCCAACGGTGTTGCTTGCCAGCGACGATGCCGCCCCGCGGCTCACTATCCTTCGCTTGGGAATTTAGCCGCAGGGTCCTCTTGGACCCCGGCTCGCATCGATTCGACAGCACGGCGCATAGGCCTGCGGGCGCTCACGCATGGTCTAATCACGTGCGAGCCCTCAACGCGAACAGCGCGACATGCAGATCGTCCGGAGCGCTGCGGCCCATCGACTCCTCGCCGCCTTCCCGGATGCCGTCACCGCGGCCTTCCTGATCATGATCTGGCAAGCGCCGCTGACGTTCGGCGCGGAGAGCGTATTCGCCGCCATGGTGCTCATCGCGCTGGAATTACCTGCATTACTGGCGTTGTCCGGCCTGTTCATGCTCCACATGGAGCGTCCTTTGACCGACAAGCTCAAAGCGGTCGCACTCCTCTGCTGCGCGATGTACTTCATCGGTTTGATGGGGATCAAGGCGCTGCAGGCGATGCCGAGTGCGTTGCTATTGGTCCCGATGCTAGCGATGGTGGTCAGCAAAGCTCTGATTTACACCACTGCCCGGCGCGACAGCACGTGGACCATTGAAGGGCTCAGGCTCGCGATCCATTTCACGATCTTCTTGACCATCTTCATGATCGCCAAGGACTTCTCCGCCTCCGTGTCACGCGGCGAGTTCACGAATGACGCAATGCAGTACCTTGCGCTCCCGCACATCTTGTTGAGTGGTGACCGCCTGCCGCCGAAGAGCCCCTGGGTCCAGCCTTGGTGGTTCATTCTCGCGGGCGCGTGTTACTTCCTGCTCTGTTCGCTCGCTCGCTACGCGATGTCTTCGCGCACGCTGTCCTCTTGGCAAGGACGTCATTGACGTGAGCCAGGACGCCTCATTTCAAAGGGGGCAAGGCGATGGATGACTCTGGCACCCCGTGTGTCGGCAGGAACCGAGGCACACCATTTCCAGACATCCGCCGCAGGAGCTGAACCCACTCGTCCCGCATAGCGGGTCCGGCGGGGTCGCTCTGTCACGACCAGGTACATCGCAGGCGTGGCCTCTGCTCGTGGTCGTCCTCACCAAAGTGGACGAGCCGTGAAAACCGACGAGACGCAGCGACTTTCTCGCGTGACCCGCTGCAGTGACCGGCACCGCCGGAGATCGAAGCGGGCCTCGCGTGAGGCCCATAGCGCCCCATCAGTCATTCATCCCGGCTAAGTGCCGAGTGCGCCGCGATCTGCCCGACGATACGTTTCGTCATGCCGTCCGACAGCCGGGCCGCGGGGACGAATGCTGTGATCCTGTCGCACCTCTCAGCCGCAAGCCTTAGCACGAAGCCCCGCGCAAGGCGGGGCTTCGAGGCGAGGCGTGCACAGGCACGGCTTACCTGGACGCGACGACCCGCACCATCTCCAGACACTTGTTGGAGTAGCCCCACTCGTTGTCGTACCAGCTCACCAGCTTGACGAACGTGGAATCCAGCGCGATGCCGGCTTCGGCGTCGAACACCGACGTGCAGGTCTCGCCGCGGAAATCGGTGGCCACCACCTTGTCCTCGGTGTAACCCAGCACACCCTTCAGGGCACCCTCGCTCTGCGCCTTCATCTCGGCGCAGATTTCCTCGTAGCTCGCGGGCGAATCGAGTTCGATGGTCAGATCGACCACCGACACGTCGGAGGTCGGCACGCGGAACGCCATGCCGGTCAGCTTCTTGTTGAGCTCGGGAATCACTACGCCTACGGCCTTGGCCGCACCGGTCGACGACGGGATGATGTTCTCGAGGATGCCACGGCCGCCGCGCCAGTCCTTGTTGCTGGGGCTGTCGACGGTCTTCTGCGTGGCTGTGGCCGCATGCACCGTGGTCATCAGGCCGCGCTTGATGCCCCACTTGTCGTGCATGACCTTGGCGATCGGGGCCAGGCAGTTGGTGGTGCACGAGGCGTTGGAGATGATCGCCTCGCCGGCGTAGCTCTTGTCGTTGACGCCGAAGACGAACATCGGCGTGTCGTCCTTCGACGGCGCCGAGAGGATCACCTTCTTCGCACCCGCATCGATGTGCTTCTGCGCGGTGTCCTTGGTCAGGAACAGGCCCGTCGACTCGATGACGACATCGGCGCCCACTTCGTCCCACTTCAGATTGGCCGGATCCCGTTCCTGGGTGAGCCGGATCTTCCTGCCATTGACGACCAGCGTACTGCCTTCGACCGAGACCTCGCCCTTGAAGCGGCCGTGTACGGAATCGTAGGACAGCATGTACGCCAGATAGTCGGGCTCGAGCAGATCGTTGATCGCGACGATCTCGATGTCGCCGTCGAAGTTCTCCACCGCCGAACGCAACACATTACGGCCGATGCGGCCGAAGCCGTTGATGCCTACCTTGATCGCCATGAATCCGGACTCCTGCGGCCGCATGCGCGGCGTAGATGGGAAGAGCGCCCCCGCGCGGCGCACCTGCGCCAGCCGGGTCGGCGCTGCACAGTCTACCAGCCGTCCCGCAGCCACCCGGACCCACGTCGGACAGGTGTACGCAATGATCCGGATCAACGCGCCTGCAGCCGCACACCGGGACACTGGCGCCATTCCTGCCAACCGGACGACCCAGATGCGCCCCCTCACTCTCGCCCTTGCCGCATTCGCCTGCGCCCTGCCCGTCTGCCCCGCCGCCGCCCAGTCGGCCGGCGACTGGACGTTCGCCCTCGGTGCCCACCAGGTCGACCCAAAGTCGAACAACGGGCGGCTCGCCAACGGCACGTTGCCGGTGACGCTGGGCAGCAGCACACGCCCGACGTTCGCGCTGGAGTACTTCGTGCGTGACGGCCTTGGCATCGAGGTTCTCGCTGCCACGCCGTTTCATCACGACGTCGACATCACCGGCCTCGGCCGCGTGGGCAGCACCAAACACCTGCCTCCCACCGTGAGCATGCAGTACCACTTCGCGCCCCAGGCTCCCGTCTCCCCCATGCTCGGCGTCGGGGTCAACTACACCGCGTTCTTCGACGAGGACACCCGGGGCGCGCTGGCCGGCAGCCGCCTCGCACTGGGCAATTCCTGGGGCCTCGCGGCCCACGCCGGACTCGACATCCGTGCCGGAAAGGGGAAGCTGCGGATCGACGCCCGCTGGATCGACATCGACAGTACGGCACGCCTCGACGGCGCCAAGCTGGGCACGGTTGAAATCGATCCGCTGGTGTACGGGGCTGCCTACGTCGTGAAGTTCTGATCTTGCTGCGGCCCGCCGAGCTACTGCAGAAGTTCCCCGTCAAGCGCACACTTGAGAAGTAGAACTCCGG
The DNA here is from genome assembly GCF_013425765.1 of Luteimonas deserti. GTDB lineage: Bacteria > Pseudomonadota > Gammaproteobacteria > Xanthomonadales > Xanthomonadaceae > Luteimonas > Luteimonas deserti. The sequence continues at coordinate 287,995 of NZ_JACCJZ010000013.1, read as the reverse complement.
GCGTGTTATTTGCGATATTCAATGGGCGTCAGCCCGCTGATTGAATCATAGGGTCGTGCTGCGTTGTGCGGTCTTCGAGACCAGACCTGATCCTGCGGGACAGGAGTTCGTTGCCCGCTAAGAACAGGTCGGACTACAGACAATGTTCGAAAATAATTGAGCATTCGCGGGATTTGCATCCGCTCATCGCCTGATCTCGAACATCAGAAAGAGTTGGGCCTCGCGCCCAAGTGCTGTTTGTAGCTGTGGACGCGACCGCACCACATTGGTTGAGAAATACGAAGAAAACTTCACAGTTCATTCCACCGGCATTCCTGCACTGCGCCATCGCGGCTCTTTCCGCAGACGCTCGACTGCGCTTGTCTAGGCCTACCCCCGAAGCACCATCTGATTCGCTTCCGGCAAACGCGCCCCACCTCTTCGGTCGATTTGGCGTTGTATCTCCAAGGCCCTGGGACGGCAGACGCTTGGAGTGGGCGTCAATTACACCGCATTCTCCAGCGAGGATACCCGCGGCGCACTGTCCGGCAGTCGGCTCGCCCTCGGCAATTCATGGGGCATGACGGTCCACGGCGGCATCGATATCCGGGTGGGCACCGGCCAACTCCGACTCGACGTCAGATGGGTCGACATTGAAGCTACCGTGCGCCTGGATGGCGACAAGCTGGGCGCGTCGGCTATCGATCCACTGGTCCATGGGCCTGCTTACGTTATGAAGCTGAGAGCATTGCTCGGGTGACCAACTCCCGCTCTCTCGAATCCGCCAAGAAGGACTCGGGCAAAGTCTTGATAAACATCACCTAGTTCTTGACGGAGCAAGCGCGCTGACCAAAGCGCTTTCAATATATAGTCTGGATTCGCGCCGCGCAATCCGCGTAGGCCACCAACTTATCTTCCTCTGCCCATCTATATATCTCCGCCCTTCCTCATCCTCGTGCTGTGGAGACAGAGGGCAATTTTCGTTAACTAATTCGCACCACACATTAATTAGTCACCGCGCGACGGCAACGAGCAGGCCTCCCAGAGTACTCTGCAACCTTTACCGCACGAACGAAGACCGTAGCGACGAGCTCTGCGGAGATTGGAGTCCTGAACGAAGTTGCCTCGCCCTGGCCCAGTGGTTGCCACAGCGCAAGTGTCTCGGAACACATAACCCTCCGGCACCGCACAATCCGTACCTCCGCGCTCGGTACAATGAGTTATAGCAGCGTTTTTCGCCTCCTCGAGAGAAGCGCGAGCCGCTACGAATCCGGTAACACTAATACCCGTACTCGGATCCGGACTACTAAGAGCGTAGGCGCCCCACCGACTTTCGAGATTTTCTCGGATTGTATCCCCGGCGCTATGTGCAGGAAGAAAAACCGTATTGTATTGGTTAGACCCTGGTTGCTGGGCAAAAGCACTGAATGAGAGACCTCCAAGCATCACCGCGAGGGCCCCCACCGCCGAAAACAAAAACCAGCCCGCTTCAAATCCCAAGCACTTATCATTCATTATTTAGTCTCGATATTATCCTGCCTTACTCGAGGCACTGTTTTCTGTTCAAAATCGGAAACCTGGCCCGAGCTGTTACGTCCGACACTACCAAAGCTGGAGTTCGCTGCGAACTGACCAAGCGTGCCATTGAAGAACATCGCTGCCATCGGAGGGGCCATGACCATCAATACCGACATCAGCAGCCCGATACCTCCCTGCTGCATCGCAGCCGCATTCAGACCTCCACCATCGATCCCCATGTTCGAGGCGACCTGATACTGGAGAAGCAGCGCTGCCGACGTGATGGCGACGAGCTTCGTCGCGACCGACACCATGAACGAAAGCACCGCAAGACTGAACATAGTTCCTACCCCGTACAACAGCCATCGCTTGAACAGGTCCTTCGTCTGATCGAAGACGAGGCACAGGATGAACAAAGGGCCGAACCCGACGAACAGGACGAGCGCGATCTTATAGAGCAGGAGCATCGCACCACCGATGACCGAAGGGCCGGCGATGCCGATCCCCATCAGTGTGATGCTTCGCGATTGGCTCTGGCCATTGACCGGATCGCTTGGCCCGGTGTCGATACGGTCGATCAGTGCAAAGATCAGGCCCATGACCTTGAGGTTGCGATCGATCGATTTGGCGGGGTCGTCGTCCGTTCCGGTGACCACTTTGTTGACCTCGGCCGGGAGGCCATCGCCGAGAAACTTCGTGAGATCCGTTCCCGCGAACGACATCGCGGTCGCCGCAGTGACGATCAGAAAGACCCGGAGCGAGCCCACCACGAGGCCGATCATCGATTCCCGGCTGCGACCGGTCACGATCATGAAGCCCTGCATGAAGACCCACAGCGTGCAGAGGGTGAACGCCATCCCGCTGACCCACTTGGTCCCGCGCTGCAACAGGCCTGACTGGAATCCTTCGATCTGGTTGTTCACAAATTCGAAGACGAGCGAGAAGAACGCCCATTGCACGAACCCAGCCAAGCCGTCCATTTTCTCTACTCCGTGATCACTTAGAGGGACACGGGCAGGGTTAGTCCGCCCCCACCCTTGAACGCGTTCCTGGTCAGGGCGACCTGAGCGTGCTTGATGTGCGCGATGCGTGCCTCGTAGGCCCGCATGTAGGTCTGGTAGCGATCCCGCTCGTTGTCCATGAGCGCGGTCAGCGCCAGCAATTCGTTGGTGTTGTACTGCAGGTCTCCGTAGTCCTTCTCGCCCAACCCGCGCCTGCGCTGCTCGATCTCCTGCAACTTGCGATGATGTTCGGCGGCGCGCTCGAACATCTTCATCGAGAAGGCGTACTGCGCCAGCTCGGTACGGACGAGCTCCTGACAGAGCAGGCGTTGCTGTTCGCCCAGCGTGGTGGAGGGGCCGGTCGGGCAGAGAGTCTCGATCCGGGCCATCGATGCGGTGGGGGCGCTGTCGAGGCGGCCGTCACCTGTCGGCGCCTCGAGCACGTCAGCCGTCTCGCCGCCAGAGCGGATGTCCAGCTGGAGCTTCGAGTTCAGGCTCTGCAACTCGCCCACCGCGTTCGCACTGGTTCCTCCGCCAACGCCCTGGCGGATCCGCTGGAGCTCACTGACCGCCCTCTGGTCGTTGACCTGCCAGGCCGCCGCGGCGGCCCCCGTGGCCAGTATCGCGGCGATCGCGAGGCCGAGCGAGACGCGACGCCCGATACGCGGCCAGCGGGCACTGATGCCGAACGTGCGTTCGAAATCCTGGGCAAGACGCGCGGGCGCGCCGGGACGGGGCGTGGTGGTGCTCATGGAACATCCCTCCGGTTGTTGGAAGAGGCGAACGATCATGCGGTGACGCTCCGGCGCCCGCCGGACGTGCGGGCGGCGGGTGCGCGGCCGGAGCCTTTGCGCTGCTCGTAGAATGCGGGCAACCAATCGGGCGGCGCGAGGTCCGACCGGTCGACGCCCTGTCGGGCAGCCTCCGCGTCGACGACGCGGTGCATCACCTCGATGTTGTCGGTACTGGACGAGATCACTGCGAGCACGTCGTCCATACCGCGCAGGTTGAGCTGGCAGACCGCCGATGCATGGCCCTGCTTGACGAGGAACGCGCGCGAACGCTCGTCCAGGCTGCGCACGACCTCGAATTCGGCCTCGGTAAGCTTGAGGCCTTCGATGTAGTCGTCGCGCGCCGCGTTCGGATTGGGCAGCAGGATCAGGGTCGCGGTCTGCTCGATCAGCGCTGCGGAGATATCGCTCGAGAGCGCATCCTCCGGGCTCTGAGTGGCGAAGATCCCCAGGCCGTTCTGCTTGCGGATGGTTTTCTGCTTGTTCTTCGCGAAGTCCTTCAAGGCGCCGCCGCCGTCGAGAATCTTCCAGAACTCGTCCATCACATAGATCAGGCGCCGCCCGTCGATCAGTCCTTCGAGACGATGCAGCAGATAGTTGATGACCGGGACCCGCACCTCGGGATTGTCCAGCACTTCGGTGTAGTCGAACCCGATGATGCTCGCGCGCTCCAGATCGATGATGTCGGCCGGATTGTCGAACACCCAGCCCAGCGCATTGCCGGCGGTCCACTTGCGCAGACGCGCATACAGACCGTCGTCGCCCATGTTGGGAAGGCTCTTCTGGAAATTGCTCATGCTGCGAAGCGGCAGGGGCATGTCGAGGATGTTCTCCACGGCGCGGAAGATGTCCTCGTCCTCGCGCGCCGAGTAGTGGCTCTTGCCCGCGAGGACCTTGATCAGCCCCGCCAGGAATTGCACGTTCGCGTCCGTGGCCTCGCACTGGAACGGGTTGAAACCGGTCGGCTCTCCGTTCTCGAGCGCCAGATAGGCCCCGCCGCAGGCGCGCACGAAGATCTCCGCTCCGCGGTCCTTGTCGAAGAAGAAGATCGTGGGCACCGGATCGAACTTCTGGACCTGACTCAGCAGGAAGTTGATCAGCGCGGTCTTGCCGGTGCCGGACTTGCCGATGACCATCGTGTTGGCGATGGCCTTCTCGCCGAGTGAATTCTCCGCCGGATGGGTGGCGTGGAAATTGAAGTAGTACGGCTGCCCGTTCGTCGTCTGCAATACCGTGACCGCGTCGCCCCAGGGATTGTTGTCGCGCTTGCCGGTGGCGAAGTTGTGCAGGGGCGACAGACCGAGGAAATTCAGCGAGCTGATATTGGCCAGACGCGTACGGAACTTCCAGTTGCCGGGGAGCTGCGAGTAGAACGAGGCGCAGACCGCCAGATCCTCCTTGACCGAGATGAAGCCGGCGTTGGACAGCTCGGCCCGCGTCGCCGAGATGTTGTGGGCGAGCGTCTGCTGGTCGGCCGCGTATAGCGCCATGATGAAGTGGTACTCGCCCAGCACGAAGTTGCCGGACGCGACCTGGTCCATCGCGCCATCGAGCTCCGCGATCTGGCTCACCGCCTTGTCGCCCGACGAAATCATCATGCCCTTGGTGCGGTCCAGCACCTTGAGTGCGTCCTGTCGCCCCATCGGGCTGAACGAGTGGGTGATGACGTACTCGAAATCGAGATACTTGAGATTGTTGAGGATGCCGGGCCACGTGGCGTCGGTGAACTCCTTGATGTTGAGAATGGCGCCGAACTCGTTGCTGCCACCGGGCGTGGTGACCACGAAATCACCCGTCCGGGCCGAGAAGGTATGCCGGCTCACCGGCAGGTAGTCGCAGATCGGCGCCCTGAGGACCGGCACCGGTTCCTGGATCCGGTTGAGCAGATAGGCGAAGAACTCCAGCGTTTCGGAGAACACCACACCGTTCTCGGCCTCGTACATCCCGAGCCGCGCAGGCGCGTAATCCTTGAGCACCGCCTCCGCGTTACCCACGAGCTCGAGAAGCTTGGCGACCGCCTGGTCCTGCTCGGCCTGCAGACGCGTGAGGTTGGTTGACTTCTCGACGAATTTCTTGCCGCTGACGATCGGGCGGTAGAGCATCGTCAGGTACAGCTCGTTCTGCATGATCTTCTGCGCGGACAAGGCGGCCAGGTAGGCGTCCGAGAGATCCTGATTGAAAGGCTGGCGCTGATGCCCCCCCATGCTGACCCGGCCGCGGCGCCGGATGTCGTGCACCCAGAACGCGACGTTGACGAAGTCCGGTGCGCGCAACGTCTGCAGCATCCTGTTGAAGGTGCCGTGCCGGTGCTCGAGCTCCCATTCCTCCCGGCCGACGAACGGCAGGCCGTCGAGCCGCCAGGTCAGCAGGTAGTCACCGCCCGTCGTCTTGATCACGTTCGGCGACACATGGGCCGAAAGCGGAATGAACTCGGTAATCGAGATATCGGGCGCCAGCATGGATCAGGACTCCCTCGCGCCGTCGTGGATGCGGTCGCGATAGGCGTTGGGCGTGAACACCCACATGCCGTTGTGATGCCGGATGTTCCGCACCTTGGCCCGGAACATCCAGCGCAGCCCGAGCAGACGGAAGATCATTTCGTCGCGACGCGCCATCTGTCGCATGACCATGATGACCACCGGCAGCAGGGCCAGGAAGAACATGTTGATGTAGAACGTCAGCAGGAGGCACGCGCCGGCCGCGATCGCGAACGGCATGTACGGCACGCCCAGGAACATCGCCGGGCGTGTGCACCCCCTGAAGAGGACGTTCTTACGCACAGTGCTGCAACGCCTGGCCGACGAGCGCGGCCGTGGACGTGACGTCCTCCGGCAGCAGCATCTTGGCGATCTGCGCGGCGGCGCCGATGAGGAATCCGCCGATCAGCACAGGCGCGACGTCGCTGATGCGCTTGTGGTTGAAGGCGATCTGATAGCCGGCAAAGATGATGGCGATGGTGACCACCGCGATCGAGGCGACGTTGAGCAGCGCGTTGATGTTGGTGAAGAAGGTCTGCACCCGGCCGGTTGCGCCCGTCCCGTCCTGCGCCAGCGCCCACATCGGCGCCGCAGCGAGAACGGTGGCCGCGGCGGTGATGACAGCGGTGCGGTGACGGCGAATTGTGGTCTTCATTACCTTGCCCCTCGTGGTGGATGGAAAACTGTGGACGGAACACCCGGCGTCGCGGTGGCCCTGGTCAGAACACGAATGCCGCATCCCGCTGCGACGCTGCCGGCTGGGAATCGGCTTCGGTTCGCCGAAGCTGGGCCGGCTGAGCAGGCGCTGTCGATCGCGCAGCCCGCGGCGCAGCCGATACCAGCTGCACGCGAACGGGCCCCTCCGCGTTGTCAGAGGGCGCGGCTGTCCCCGGTCGCGCCGAAGCGATTGCAGCGTGACCCGCGCCGCTGTCGGTGACGTCACCCTCGGGGGCGGGCGCTGCAGTCAGCGGAGCGGCACCGCGCTGACTGTTCGCCTCCTGAATTCGGCGTGCGACGACCGACGCACCCGCGTCGATCGCGACCGCCGCTACGCTGCCCGGGGCCGCGCGAGGGATCACGGGGATCGCAGAAGCAACCGCGCTGCCCGGTTGCGCGGCACCGACTGCGCTCCATGAGGCGAACACCTTCTGCACATAACCGTGTCGGAAGCCGGTGACGAAATTGCCGGAGTAGTAGCAGCTGAACGCCTTGCCCCAGTCACGGCCGGCGCGGCCGTAGCACTCGGCCAGAATCCGTGAGCCGGCGCGCAGGTTCGGGCAGATATCGAACGCCTGCTCGTGGTTCTGCAATCCGTATGCGGCCAGATTGTGTTTGTTGACCTGCGCCAGGCCGAGCGAATAGTTGTAGCCGCCCTGCTCCAGCATGCGAACCGTCGAGACCGCCTCGCCGAGGCTGCGCGGCTGCCTGGCGAGGCGGCCACCCACGACGCCGATCGCATAGGGGTTGTAGGAGGACTCCACGCGCACCACGTGATGCATCACCTCTGCGGGCACGGCGAGCCCCGTGCAGCCCATCAGTTCCAGACCTGGCAGCATCAGCGGCCCTCCCTGCTCGGTGCGGCCCTGCGGGATGCATCCGCGCCCGCCATTGCGGACTGAGGCCAACGGTGGTCGATCAACTCGCTCATGCCGCCAGGCTCCGCTCGGGGTCGAAGTCGATCCCGGTGATGTAGCGGCGTCCGGCATGGGCCTTGATGTGGACCACGATGTCGATGGTCATCCGCAGCAGGCGCTTGATCACTTCGAATTCGAGACCCGATCCTTCCGCCGACGCCTTGACCATCAGGGCCAGCTGGTCCCAGGTCTGACCGGTGCTGCCGGCATGACAGCTGGTGATCGAGCCCGGATGGCCGGAGGCGCAGTTGCGGATGAAGTAGAAGGATTCGTCGCCACGCAGCTCGGCCAGGATGATCCTGTCGGGCTTCATGCGCAGGCAGGCCTCCATGCAGGTCTTGGCGGTGACGTTGCTCGCGCTCTGTCCGCCCTTGGAATACAGCAGGTGCACCACGTTCGGCTGGGTGAGGAACAGCTCACGCGCGTCCTCGATCGTCACGAGACGTTCCTGCTCGGGAATGTGGTTCACCAGCGACTTCATGAACGTGGTCTTGCCGCTGCCGGTGGCGCCGGCCACCACGATGTTCTTGTGGTATCGCACGGCGCGCCGGAAGAACTCGGCATAGTTGCGCTCACGGCGCAGGACCAGCAGTTCCTGGTCGTGTTCGCTTATGGACGGAGCCTGCTCGAGAATCTCGTCGAAAAAGCCGTCCTGGTCGTACTGCTCGAGCGACTTGCTGAACTTCGCCGGCAGCCGGATGGTGATCGACACCCGGCCGCTGTCACAGGCGGGTGGAATCACGAATTGAGCCCGCTGCCCGGTCGGAAACGTCAGCGACACCATCGGGTCGACGTCGGTGATGCGCTGCCCGGTATTGCTCTCGTTGACGATCGATGTGCAGAACTGGCGGGCCCGCTCGAAGGTCAGCGACGGCACTTCCATCCGTTGCCAGCCGTCGCGGGTTTCGAGGTACAGCTCGCCGGGACGGTTGATGCAGATCTCGGTGACGTCCGAAGACTGCATGTGCCGGCCGATGCCGAGCACCTCGTACTGGTACTCGAGGAACTGGTTCGAGACCTGGGCGACCGGGGCGGGCGTGCTGTCCATCGATTCAGGCGCTCACCGCACGACCGCGGAGAAGTCGACGTCGCGGGCCACATAGACGTTGAGCAGTGCTCCCTGGTTGATGGTCACCGTCGGCGGCCGGCTCATGTTGCGCTCGAGGGCAAGGTTGGCCAGGCGCTCCATCGTGCGCGCGGTGTTGCTCTCGTACGGGTTCTGCACCGCGAAGCCGCCGCCCCCGAAGGTGGTGGACTGCGGCCCGTTCTTCGCGCCCACGTACTTGAACGCGTCGCTGAGCATGCTGATCAGCAGCGCGGAGGTGATGCGCTGGCCCCAATGCGCGGTGTAGTGGCCCTCGTTGCCGGCCGCACCGAGTGCATCGACGCCCGGACTCATCATGTTGACGTCGAGACCCGTAGGCGTGGTGATGCGGTCCCAGACGATCGCGGCGCGGTCACCGATGACGCTGTCCGAGTTGTAGTAACCCATCACCTTGGAGCCGCGCGGCAGCAGCAGGCGACGTCCGTTCACGGAGTACACCGGCTCGGTGACGATGCACGAGGTGTAGCCGGGGAAATCGCTGATCACCCGCGATTGCAGGATGCAACGGATGTACGTGCCACGCAGCAGCAGCGTGTCGGGGTTGTAGAGCGGCTGCGCGGACGTGGGCCCGGAGGGCGGCCCGCGGCTTTCTTCCATCTGCCCGGGCATCATGCCCGCCATCAGACCGGCGTTCGCTCCGCCGGCGGCGCCAGCCCCGGTATCGCCGTCCCGGTCCATCGATGCGTCCTGCATGCGACGCTCCAGCAGCGAGCTGATCTCGCTTCCGGAGAACATGTCGCCGGCCAGGCCTGCGCCGGGCATGCCGCCCCCGGCGACGGCGCTGCGCTCGTCATCGATGACCGGCAGTGGCGGCAACTCCGGCGGCGGCGCCGGCCGGGCCTCAGGCAGTTCGGGCAGATCACGCGGTGCCGCCGGAATGACGATCTGCTCGGCCTGGGGACGCGCACGTGCGGCCTCTGGCGCGGAGCTGTCACCTGAAAACAGCCACACGGCAAACGCGCCCAGCACGAGCACGATCGCGCCCAGGAACACAAGGGCCTTGCGATTGAGCCGTTGCACCTCCGCGGTCTGCAGATAGGGGGCGCCGGCGTCGAGATCCGCGGGCGTGGGCGCCACACGGTCCTGGTAAGGATTGCCCGCAGGCGCACCTGCCGGCTGCACGGTGTCGCCGGGAGGCGAAGGACGTTCGTTCACAGCTCGGGGCTCCTGCGCAGTCCGACCACATTCCGGCCGTGCCGGACGATCAGATACGGATATGTGCCGTGGACCACGATGGTGTCGCCCTCCACCGTGGAATTGACCACGAACTCGTCGCCGTTCTCACCCTCGCGGGCAAAGACTGCGGGAAAGTTGCCACTGGGAAAACGTGTGCGGTCCCCCATGCGGATGTAGGTGAAACGGCGGTCGTCGTACACCGTCGCCGGCACCAGCCAGCGGGGCGTCTTCCGATGCTGGGTGTATTCGTACTGGAAGTAGTAGTCGCGGTCGGGGTGGACCCGGGTGCTGAGTTCGGTCACCTCCTCGACGGCCGCATCGTTCGCGGCGGAGAACCGGGTGTCGCTCGGGTAGGTGAAGCGGACCTTGTACTGCACGCCTGCCGCACGCGCCTGGGTCAGGGCGCGCCAGTCCGTCGCCACCACTTTGAGTTCGAAGATGTAGGCATGTGCCGCTGTCCGCACCAACAAGTTGGTATCGACGTCGACATTGCGCGGCTTGACATAGAAGACGTTGTCACGCCGGCTGATCTCCCAGCCGCCGCTGAATCCCATGCTGTAGTCCAGCACCTGCTCGTGGGGACTGAGCTCGATCTGGGTGGCGATACCGAGCCCGGTCCGCACCTGGTACACCTCGTCGGGCCGGTAGACGTACTCCTCGACGACCTGCGCAGACGCGTGAAGCGGGATCGCCGACAGGAGCGCGCACATCACGAGCGCGAACCACGTCTTCCTGAAACACGTCATCGTTCGGTTACTCCGTTACTGGACGCCGGGGGCGACTGGGCGGTGGGCGGCGCGTCACCAGACCACGGCACGGCACCTTCGGTCGCCATGCCGCCCACATCGGCTCCCGGGTCGAACAGCATGTCCTGGGCCGGAGGCGTGCCGGCCCCGGGCGCCGCGGGCAAAGATGCGGCCGGCACGTCGCGCTCGGGCACCGGGCCCGCGCCGAAATCGTTGTCGACCCGGTAGTTCGTGACCCGGAAACCGAGCGGGTTCAGCAGGCGGTCCTCATCGCTCAGCCGCAGGTCCGCGTTGTAGGTGAACTCGAGCGTCGCGATCTTGTTGTCGAGCGGCTGGGCGCGCCCGTTCGACTTGTCGAAAATGCTGCGCTGAAAACGCACCGTCGCACCGGTGGGTCGCCGGCCCTCGCCTCCACCGATCAGGACGATGCTCAGAATTCGTATCCGCAGCGAGCGCGTGGCGCCATACAGCCGCGCCGGCCGCTCCGGGTTCTGGTCCGAATGCAGGCTCATGTAGGACGGTGCCACACCCGCGGCCGCCATCGACAACGTCGTCCGCCAGTTGCGCTGGCCGATCAGACCCGAATCGTAGGATTCGCGGGCGAGAATGAACTGCGCCACGTTGCTCTTGTTGATCGCCTCCTCGGTGGTGACATCGCGGTCGTGGAAGTCGCCTGTCAATCTGGCGACGCTCGCGGTCCCGGTGTACGGATCCGCCATCACCAGGTAAGGCACGCGCTCCTTGAGCGGCAGGAACAGGAAGTAGCCACCCGCCAGCAACAGCGACATCGCGATCGCGCACCAGGCGACCGCCCACGCGCGTTTCTCACTGCGCCGCGCGCGCTCGGCCAGCGTCAGCTCGTAGCTCACACCCTGGGCGACAGCGCCGTCGATCGCGGGCGTGGCGGTTTTTCTGGTTCCCAGCATCACGGCGGCCTGTCAGTCCGCGACCGGAACGGCCGGCGTCGCGGATGCAGCGGCCTGCTGGCTCACGACGATCTGCCCGCGCTCGGCGGAGATCCGCACACCCTGCGCCGCGTACGCGGCCGAAAGCGCCGCCACCGCCTGTTCGATGCTCGCCGTCCGGACCTGTGCGACCGGTGCGTGCAGGGTGTAATCGTTCGGATGCAGGTACGACAACGTGGTCCGGGTGTCTTTGGCCCATCGTCCGAGCAGCGTCCTCAAGGTGCCGTCCGCGGGGGAGGCCTGATAGACGTACGCCTGCTGCAGCGGAATCGCCTGGGGCACGTCGGCGTACTGGTGGATCGGCCGCCAACGCCCGCGAGGATCCGCTGCCTCGGGTGTCGCGCACCCGGCGAGTCCTGCGATCACGGCGAACCCCGCAACGCCCTTCCAAAACCACATCCGATTCGAAACGCTACGGCTCACGACATCCACCTGTCATCTGACGCGCAACGACGCGCATGCCCGCCACTCGGCAGGTCGGAGTTGAAGAAACTCGATCGAATTCGCGCTTGCGGCGTCAACCATCCACGCCATCGTTCGCGCGTCGCCCCTTGATTCCCCAGTTCTCGAAGCCCCGGCAGAACAATCTCGCCGAGCAGAATGCGCAGCGAATATATCGACGTGGTTCGGAAGGCGTCAACGCATCCACCGTGACACGAGAAAGCAATCCATAAAATCGGGTCATGTTCTCGCAACCAACTGATCTACAAATGAAAATTCGGGCAGCCTTACATTGAAGCTCTGTGTGTCCAGATTGAAACCTGGCTGAAATAACGTGACCCGAACCACATAAAAATTCGACATCTCCGATGTTTCAGATTTTTCCTACGCTTCTAAAGCGCAAAATCCCAAGGGGCGGTTCTGGCAAGCTTGCTGCCGCTCACCCGGAAGGACTGCAGGCGCGATGGATACGACCAGACTGGACGACTTTGTCGCCAACGCGGCCCTGCTTGCGGCCCACCTCACCCAGCAATGCGAAGCGGCCGCTGCACGTCAGGAAGCATCGGCGCGCGACCTCGGGCAAGCGGCAGCCGGCGCTGCGGAACGGCTGGCGGAGAGCGAGGCGACATTGCGCCAGACGATCGATGGCGCCGTGCGGACATCGATGGCCGGCGAGGTCGACGCTGCCAGCCGCGCCGTCGGCGAGAGCGCCCGGCAGCTTCAAGCCGCCGTCCTCGGCTTCGAGCACGCACAGGCGCGACTCGATTCCCGGATCCGCCGGCTCGGCGGCGGCGCCCTGGTGGCGCTCGCCCTGGGCGCGTTGGCGATGCTCGGGAGTAGCGGCTATCTCGCGCGGCAATCACTGCAGCGTGCGGAGCGTGCCAACGTCCGCGCTGAAGTACTGGAGGCGCTCGAGCAGGTCGCGATCACGTCCTGCGACGGCGCGCCCTGCATCAAGCTCGAGCCCGGGCTGCGTCGCTGGTCGAGGAATGACGAATACGTCCTGGTCGACCGGGCACCACCCGCGCCCTGACCATGCCCGGCGCGGCCGTTGCCATCCCCCTATCGTCGAGTCACCCCAAAGGACGCCCACGTGAGCAATTCCCGCCTCGCCGTCGCCGCGCTTGCAACGCTGGTTCTGGCCCTGGCCGCCCTGTATCTGTCCGGCTACCTGCTGCTGCTCTTCCTCGGTCTCGACACTGCGGCACTCGGCATGACGACGTGGGTGACCTATGCCAAGGTCGCGCAGCATCCACAGGTCGCGCCGTACGCCTGGCGCATCTGGACCGCCGGCGGACTCGGGTTCGGTCTCATGCTGCTGGTCTGGGCGGCCGTCGTGGTCATGCTGTTCAAGCTGCGCAGCCATCGCAATCTGCATGGACGGGCGCGATTCGCGGGCATGCTCGACCTCGCCAACAAGGGCATGCTCAAGACGGCGGATACCGGCATTGTCGTGGGACAGATGAACGGCAAGCTCATCCGCCTGTCCGGGCAGCAGTTCGTGATCCTCGCAGCACCCACCCGCTCGGGCAAAGGCGTCGGCATCGTGATACCGAACCTGCTGGATTACCGCGAATCGGCGGTGGTGCTCGACATCAAGCAGGAGAACTTCGACCTCACGTCCGGCTGGCGGCGCTCGATCGGGCACGAGATCTATCTGTTCAATCCATTCGCGGAGGACCGCCGCACCCACCGCTGGAACCCGCTCACGTACGTCACCGACGATCCTGCGTTCCGCGTGTCCGACCTGCAGAGCATCGCGGCGATGCTCTATCCCGATGCGGACGACAAGGACAAGTTCTGGGTGAGCCAGTCACGCAATGCGTTTCTCGCCTTCGCCCTCTATCTGTTCGAAGCACGGGACGACCAGCGTCGCCAGGGCGCGCCGGAGACGCTCATCCAGACACCGACGCTGGGCGGGATTCTCCGCGTTTCGAGTGGCGACGGGGGCGAACTCAAGCCCTACCTGCAGACGCTGGCGCAGGCGCCGTTTCTCGGTGCCCAGAGCAGGACGGCCTTCGCCGGGCTGCTGTCCCAGGCGGACGTGACCTTCGCCTCGATCATCGGATCGTTCCGCGAGCCGCTGAATCCATTCCTCAATCCGGTCCTCGACGCCGCAACGAGCGGCGACGATTTCGATCTGCGCGACGTGCGTCGCAAGCGCATGACGATCTACGTCGGCATCCAGCCCAACAAGCTGGCCGAAAGCAGGCTGATCGTGAACCTGTTCTTCAGCCAGCTGATCAACGTCAACACCAAGGTCCTGCCCCAGAACGATCCTTCGCTCAAGCATCAGTGCCTGTTGCTGATGGACGAGTTCACCGCGATCGGACGGGTCGACATCATCGCCAAGGCGGTCGCCTACATGGCCGGCTACAACCTGCGGCTCCTGCCGATCATCCAGTCGATGGCGCAGCTCGATGCGGTCTACGGCAAGGAACTCTCGCGAACCATCATCACCAACCACGCGCTCCAGATCATCTATGCGCCGCGCGAACAGCAGGACGCGAACGATTATTCGGAGATGCTCGGTTACACGACCGTCCGGCGGCGTTCACGCACGCGCTCGCATGGCGCGGGCCGCGGCGTCTCGGACAACGAAGTGCTCGAGAAGCGGGCGCTGATGTTGCCGCAGGAGCTCAAGGCGATGGGGCCGGAGAAGGAAATCGTGATCTACGAGGGCCTTGCGCACCCGGTGCTGTGCAGGAAGATCCGCTACTTCAAGGATGGCTACTTCACCAGACGTCTTCTTGAAAAGGTCGAAGTCAAACAGCTGACGCTCGAAGGCACGGCCCGTCCGGAAGGAAAGCCCGCCTCGCTTCTGGCTGCCTCCACGCTGGCCCTGCCTTCGGCTCGTGCCGCACCCCAGTCGTAACACGCCTCCGGGATGGGTGTGACCGACCCGATACGGTTCGATCACGTCGCGGAAGACGCTGCGGACCGTGCGTGCTCGGAGCGCGAACAAACTCCAAAGGATTCAGCAGCGAGGCGGACGGCTCCGGCCAGACCGGGCCTGGCCGCGGGTGGCCAAGATGCCGACAGCGGCGTCGAAGCTGCGACACGACGTGAGGCGGCAGTCGGCAGGACAACACCGGTGCAGAACTTCGCGATTCCCGCATCGTTCGCGACCGGTGGAATGGGAGAACCATCAACGTCGGCGCGTCCCGAATGCGCCCGTGCGCCCGCCAGTGTCTTCCCGCCGTCTTGGCGTCCCCGGCCCGATAGCGGGTGCGACCTCCGTGCCTTGCCGTGTCTGGCGCGTCGTCGTGGGCGATCCGGTGCGCATCCCCGGCGTCACCTCGGGCGGGTAGACTTCCCGCATGTTGCGTCGACTTCTCTTCTGCGCTGGCCTGCTCGCCGCGTTCGCACTGCCCTCGTCCGCGTTCGCCTGGGGCAAGGCCGGGCATCGCCTGGTCGCGGAGCTGGCCGTGCCGGATCTCAAGCCGCAGGTGCGCGCGGAGATCGATGGGCTGCTCGCGGGCGAGTCCGAGCCCACGCTGCCGGGCGTGGCGGCCTGGGCCGACGAACTCCGTGAGCGCGACCCGGACCTCGGCCGCCGCTCGGCGAGGTGGCATTACGTCAACATCGGCGAGTCGGGCTGCCGCTACGATGCCGCGCGCGACTGCGCGAACGGCGACTGCGTGGTGGGCGCGCTGAAGGCGCAGGCCGCGATCCTCGGCGACCGCCGCCGCCCGCGTGCGGAGCGGGTCAACGCGCTGAAGTTCGTCGTGCATTTCGTCGGCGATGCGCACCAGCCGATGCATGCCGGGTACGCGCACGATCGCGGCGGCAACACCCGGCAGATCAACTTCCGCGGGCGCGGTACCAACCTGCATTCGTTCTGGGACAGCGGGATGCTGAATTCCCTCGGCCTGTCGGGCGACGCCTGGCTGGCGCGGCTGCGCGCGCGCGCGCCCTCGGTCGACCGCGGGCCCGTGTTGCCGCCCCGCGCCGAGGCCTGGGTGGAGACCTCGTGCCGCATCGCCACCCGCTCCGGGGTCTATCCCACCCGCGCGCGGATCGATGAGGCCTACGTCCAACGGCACCTGCCGCTGGCCGAGCAGCAGTTGCGCGATGCGGGTGCGCGGCTCGCGGCGATCCTCAACGCGACGCTGGAGCGCTGAGTCCGCCCGGGGCGACGGCGTGTTCACCGCGGGCCTGCACTAATCGGGGCCGGCTTTCCAACGTGCCCGCACGCCATGCCCCGCACCCGCCCCGTCCCGGTCGAACAGACCCGTCGTTACCTGGAACCCGGCCCAGTCGTGCTGCTGTCGACCCGGCACCGCGACGTGCGCGGCATCATGACCCTGGGCTGGCACATGATGCTGGGCTACGACCTGGTCGGCACCTACATCTGGTCGGCGAACCGCAGCCACGCGCTGGCGCGCAGCAGCCGCGAATGCGTGATCAATCTGCCCACCGAACCGCTGCTCGACACGGTGGTGCGCATCGGCAATTGCGGCAGCGACGAAGGCGACAAGTTCGAGCGCTTCGGCCTGACGCCGGTGGCGGGCAGCGAGGTGGCCGCGCCCGGGATCGGCGAGTGCCACGCGCGCTTCGAATGTCGGCTGCACGAGACCCGGATCACGCGCGACTATCCGCTGTTCGTGTGGCGGGTGGTGGCGGCGCACGTGGCGCCGCGCCCGCAACGGCCGCGCACCGTGCATTACTGCGGCGACGGCCGTTTCATGGTGGCGGGGCCCACGGTCTCGCGCCGACGGCTGTTCCGTCCGGAGATGCTCGATTGAGCGGCCGCCTCGAACGCGCAGCCCGCAGGCGCGAGCTCATGGGCCGAACGTGGCCGTACCTGCTGGTCCTACTGTCGTGCGGGTGCGACCCGTTTCCCCGGGAGGCACAGGGCAGCGCCGCGCGGGCGCGGGACACCCTGCGTGTCGGCCTGAGCCACGACCCGCCCTATGTCGACGTGGCGACCGGCGACGCCCCGCACGGCGCCGAGGTCCGCGTGATCGAAGCGTTCGCGGCTGCGCGCGGAGCGAAGATCGAGTGGGTGACGGAGGGCCACGAGGCGTTGATGGAGGCGCTGCTGGACCACCGCCTGCACATGGTCGCCGGGGGCCACAGCGCACGATCGCCCTGGGACGGGGTCGCCTGGTCACGCAGCGTCCGCATCGATGCCGGCCCCGGGCATCCGGTGGAGCGGCGCTGGGCGCTGCCACCCGGCGAGAACGCCTGGCAGCTCGAGGTGGACCGCTATCTCCACGCGCAGCGCGCCCCCGAATGAGCGACGCACTGCCTCCCGCGGTCCGTCGCGTGCCGAGTCCCCTGCCACCGGCGCAGGCGCATGACCTGGAACGTGCGGTGCGCCTGTGCTGGTGGTCGATCGGCCTGCTCGGTGCGGTGAGCGTCATGATGTACTTCGCGATGGGCGGCTCGAAGGCGATGCAGGCCGCCCTCGTCGAAGACGTGCTGAGCCTGCTGCCGCCGGCGGCGTTTCTGGTGGCGCTGCGCTTCCGCCGACGCGGGGTGGACGGCACCTACGTCAACGGGCGCGAGCGCGCGTTCGACATGACCTTCCTGACATCGTCGGTGGCGCTCACCGTCGTGGGCGCGCTGCTGGTGCTCGACGGCGTGCACGTGCTGGCCAGCCGCAGCTTTCCAGTGGTCGGCACCGTGGCCGTGGGTGACACGGTGCTGTGGCAGGGCTGGACGATGATCGCAGCCCTGGCCCTGTCCTGCGTGCCACCGCTGGTCCTCGGCCGGATGAAGGTCCGCCTGGCGCGTGCGCTCGATTCGAAGCCGCTGCACGCCGATGCCGACATGAACAAGGCCGACTGGATGACGGCCGTGGCCGGCATCGTCGGCGTGCTCGGGATCGGACTGGGCTGGTGGTGGGCCGATGCCGCCGCGGCGATCTTCATCGCCGTCGAAGTGCTGCGCGACGGCGTGCGGAACCTGCGAAGCGCCGTGCGCGACCTGCACGATGCGCGTCCGGAACGCGTCGACCGCAGCGATCGCGATCTGCTCCCCGACGCCGTGGTCGCCGCCGTGAACCGGCATCCCGATGTCGTGTCGTGCGCCGCGCGTTTCCACGAGGAAGGGTTGCGCTTGTGCGGCGTGCTCGCGGTGGCCACGCGCAGCGGTGCCGTCGACGTCCACCTCTCCACGGCCCTGCGCGAAGTCGCACGCGCCGTGCACTGGCGGATCGACGAGGTGCTGGTCGTGCCGGCACGCGCCGGCGACGCCCTGGTGCGCGACGACAGCCGCGATCCGCCGGGTTAGGCTGCGGCGATGACCGTGCATTTCGACGACCTCGCCGAGGCGACCCGGCACATCCGCCAGTCCGTGGCGGGTGTGCTGCGGATCGGCGCCCCGCTCGGCCTGGGCAAGCCGCACCGGCTGCTCAACGCGATCTACGACGCCGCGCTGGCCGAGCCCGCCCGGCCGATGACGCTCTACACCGCGCTGTCGCTGGATCCGCCGTCCGGCGGCGACGACCTGGAAGGCCGGTTCATCGGCCCGTTCGCAGCGCGCCATTTCGGCGAGGACTTCGTGCGCCTCGGGTACGTGGACGCGATGCGCCGCGACGCGCTGCCGGCGCACATCGCGGTCGAGGAGTTCTACATGCAGTCGGGCGCGATGCTCGGCTCGAGCCAGGCCCAGCGGCGCTACGCCAGCCTCAACTACACGCACGTGGCACGGGCATTGGCCGATCGCGGGGTCAACGTGCTGGTGCAGAAGGTCGCGGCCAACGAGGACGGCACCCGTTTCTCGCTGTCGTCGAACACGGACCTCACGTTCGACACGATCGACGCCCTGCTGGCGGCCGGCCGCCCGAGGCCGCTGGTGGTGGGCGAGATCGATCCAGAGCTGCCGTGGCTGGGCGGCACTGCGGCCGTCGATACCGCGTTCTTCGATGTCCTGGTCGTGCCGCCACCGCCGTATCCGAAGCTGTTCGGCCTGCCGCGCCAGCCGGTCTCGGATGCCGACTATGCGATCGGCTTCTACGCCAGCACGCTGGTGCGCGACGGCGGCACGCTGCAGATCGGCATCGGTGCGCTGGCTGATGCGCTCTGCCACGCGCTCGCGCTGCGCCACACCGACAACGCCGCGTACCGGCGCGTGCTGCACGCGCTGGATCCGGCGCTCGCCACGCATCCCACGGTTGTCGCCAGCGGCGGACTCGATGCCTTCGACATCGGGCTCTACGGCTGCAGCGAGATGATCAACGAGGGTTTCAAGCGGCTGGTCGAGGTCGGCGTGATCCGGCGTAAGGTCGTCGACAAGGCGGCGCTGATGCAGCGCGCGAACGCCGGCACCACGAGCGCGCTCGACGACGAACTGATCGAGCGCGATGGCGAGTTCCTGCACGGCGCCTTCTATCTCGGCTCGCCGGATTTCTACGCCTGGTTGCGCGATCTCGACCCCGGCACGCGCCGCGGCATCGGCATGAAGCGCGTCGGTCAGGTCAACGAGCTCTTCGGCCTCGACGAAGGCCTGGAGCGCCTGCAGCGACGCGATGCGCGCTTCTTCAACAGCTGCATGATGGCGACCGCCCTCGGCGCGGCGGTGTCGGATGGCCTGGACGACGGCCGCGTGGTTTCGGGTGTCGGCGGCCAGTACAACTTCGTCGCGATGGGGCATGCCCTGCCCGATGCGCGCTCGGCGCTGCTGCTGCGCGCGGCCCGACCCACCGCCGATGGCCGCGAGTCCAACATCCGCTGGAACTACGGGCACATCACGATTCCGCGCCATCTGCGCGATCTCTACATCACCGAATACGGCATCGCCGACATCCGCGGGGCCACCGACGAGGATTGCGTGATCGCGATGACGCGCATCGCCGAGGCGGACGCCCAGACCGAACTGCTGGCGCGCGCGCGTGACGCGCGCAAGCTCGATCCCGGCTTCGTCGCCCCCGGCGCCTGGACGCGGAACACCCCGCAGCACCTGCGCGACGCGCTCGCCCCGCTGCGCCGTGACGGCACCCTCCCCGACTACCCGCTGGGCAGCGATTTCGAGCCTCTGGAGCAGCGCCTGCTCCAGGCACTGAGCTGGCTCAAGGGCGAAACCGCCACGCGCCGCGGCAAGCTGCGCACCATCGTCGCGGCGCTGCGCCACGGAGGCGCGCGCGACCTGCCCGCGCTGCAGCGGATGGCACTCGATGCGCCCGCTTCGCTGCGCGAGCGGCTGATGGCGCGGCTGCTGGGCTTCGCGCTGGACCGCACGGCCGGCAGGACACGCGCGGCGGCGGCCGAATGAGCGGCGCACGCGTTGCAATGCCGGCACCCGCCACCATCTCGGCAGGCGAGTGCCCCCGTCATCCGGAGCCCGTGACATGACCACCCGCGCCGACCAGCTACGCGAGGCCCTCGCCGCGCTGCAACCCACCCACCTCGACGTCGAGGACGAGAGCCACATGCACAGCCGCGGGTCGGAGACGCATTACAAGGCGGTCGTGGTCAGCGCGGCGTTCGACGGGAAGCGTGCGTTGCAGCGACACCAGGCGGTATACCGCGCGCTCGGTGCGCAGATGCAGCAGATCCATGCGCTGGCGTTGCACACCTTCACGCCCGAGGAATGGGCCGAGGAAGTGCAGGTCCCGGATTCGCCGCATTGCCGCGGCGGCAGCAAGCACGATCTGCCGAAGGCTTGACCCCCCGTTTCGTCGCGCGCTCATGTCCGACGAAGCACGTGCGGGACGGCCGTCCGCGCGCAAGCGCGCGCCTACAGGCCGCACGGGACGCACTGCGACAGGTGTCGATGCGCGGCTCCGTCAAGCGAGAGACGGCACACGATACGCCGCACGCGCCATGCAGGAGCGCGCGCTCGCGCGAACGCTGCGTCTGCGCCGATGCCCGTCGCGCCCACGCGCGCCTGCGCGGCTGTCGGCCCGACAGGCTTCGCCTGGAGCCGCGCGCCAGCGATCCGCTGGTCGACATCGGCCACGCACCGTCCACGAAAAAGCCCGCGTTCGCGGGCTTTTTCGTTCATGCCTTGAACCGGCCGTGCGAGCCGGTCAGAGCGCCTTCGCAGCCTCGACGATCGCCTCGACCGTGATGCCGAAGTGCACGTACAGCTTGTCGGCCGGCGCCGAGGCGCCGAAGCTGTCGATGCCGATGACGGCACCGTCCAGCCCCACATAGGCGCGCCAGAAGCCGGTGACGCCGGCTTCGACTGCCACGCGCTTGCGCACGGCGTGCGGCAGCACCGACTCGCGGTACGCCGCGTCCTGGCGGTCGAACACGTCGCTCGACGGCATCGACACCACGCGCACGCCGTCGCCCAGCTGCTCGGCCGCCTGCGTCGCCAGGCCGACCTCGGAGCCGGTCGCGATCAGGATGATCTCCGGCGTGCCGACCGAATCCTTCAGCACGTAGCCGCCACGCGCGATGGCGGCGACCTGCGCTGCGTCGCGCGGCTGGTGGGTCAGGTTCTGGCGCGAGAACACCAGGCAGCTCGGGCCGTCCTTGCGCAGGATCGCCGACTTCCACGCCACCGCCGACTCCACCGCATCGCAGGGGCGCCACACGTCGTTGTTCGGGATGTAGCGCAAGGACGCCAGATGCTCGACCGGCTGGTGGGTCGGGCCGTCTTCGCCGAGGCCGATGGAATCGTGGGTGTAGACGTGGATCGCGTGCGCCGGGATCAGCGCGCTCATGCGCACCGCATTGCGGGCGTAATCGCTGAACACCAGGAAGGTCGCGTCGAAGGGAATGAAGCCGCCGTGCAGCGCCAGGCCGTTGGCGATCGCGCTCATGCCGAACTCGCGCACGCCGTAGTAGACGTAGTTCGCGTTGGCATCGGTGCTGGCCGCGGACGTGCTGCCCTTCCACAGGGTGAGGTTGGAATGCGCGAGGTCGGCCGAGCCGCCGATCAGCTCGGGCAGCAGCGGCGCGAAGGCTTCGATCGACATCTGCGAGGCCTTGCGCGAGGCGATGGTCGGGCCGTCGTCCTGCAACGTGGCGATGAAGGCATCGGCGTCGGCGACGAACGTCTCCGGCAGCGCGCCCTGCGTGCGGCGCTCGAACTCCGCCGCAAGGTCCGGATGCGCAGCGCGGTAGGCCTCGAAGCGCTCGGTCCACTCGGCCTCGCGCGCGGCGCCGGCGTCGGTCGCGCGCCAGGCATCGCGGATCGCCTCGGGCACTTCGAAGGGACCGTGGGTCCAGCCCAGCGCGGCGCGGGTGGCCTCGGATTCGTCCTTGCCCAGCGGCGCGCCGTGCGAGGACTCCTTGCCGGCACGGTTCGGCGAACCGAACCCGATCGTCGTGCGGCAGCATACCAGGGTGGGCTTCGACGCCTGCGACAGCGCATCGTCGAGCGCGGCCTTGACCGCCTCGCTGTCGTGTCCGTCGACGTCGCGGATCACCCGCCAGCCGTAGGCCTCGAAGCGCGCCGGGGTGTCGTCGGTGAACCAGCCCGCGGTGTTGCCGTCGATCGAGATTCGGTTGTCGTCCCACAGGGCGACCAGCTTGCCCAGGCCCAGGGTGCCGGCCAGCGAGGCCACCTCGTGCGAGATGCCCTCCATCAGGCAGCCGTCGCCCAGCAGCACCCAGGTGCGGTGGTCGACGACGGTGTGGCCGTCGCGATTGAAACGCTGCGCAAGCAGGCGCTCGGCCAGCGCGAAGCCGACCGCGTTCGCCAGACCCTGGCCCAACGGCCCGGTGGTGGTTTCCACGCCCGGTGTCTCGTGCCGCTCGGGATGGCCGGCGGTGCGGCTGTGCAGCTGGCGGAAGTTCTTCAGCTCCTCGATCGGCAGGTCGTAGCCGGCCAGATGCAGCAGCGCGTACTGCAGCATCGAGCCGTGGCCGTTCGACAACACGAACCGGTCGCGATCCACCCAGCCCGGATTGCCCGGATTGTGGGAGAGGTAGTCGTTCCACAGCACTTCGGCGATGTCGGCCATGCCCATCGGCATGCCGGGATGACCGGACTTGGCGGCATCGACGGCGTCGATGGCGAGGAAACGGATGGCGTTGGCGAGTTCGCGACGGGTCGGCGTGGTCATGGGCTCGTGGACGGGCGGCTGCGGACGGGAGCCCGCGATTGTCCCATGCCTGCCGCCGTGCTGCCGGACGCGGCCCGGTGCGCTGCCGTGCCGCGTCCGCTCAGTGCGCGGCGCCGTGCGGCTCCGCGAGGCCCGGGTCGACCTCGGCCGCAGGCGCGTCGGCCGGCTCGGAGCGTCCGATCACCACCGAACCGGCCATGTCGCCGCCGATGTTGACCACGGTGCGGCACATGTCGAGCAGACGGTCCACGCCGAGGATCAGGCCGATGCCCTCGGGCGGGATGCCGAACATCGCCAGAATCATCGCGATCACCGGCAGCGAACCGCCCGGCACACCGGCCGCGCCCACGCCGCCGAGGATGCACAGCAGCAGGATGAGGATCTGCTGGCCCATGCCGAGCTCGACGCCGAAGAACTGCGCCAGGAACAGCACCGTGATGCCCTCGAACAACGCCGTGCCGTTCATGTTGGCGGTCGCACCCAGCGTGCAGACGAAGCGCGCCACCCGGCGGGGGACGCCGAGGTTCTCTTCGGTGACCTTCAGCGTGGTGGGCAGCGTGGCGCTCGACGACGACGTGGAGAACGCCGTCAGCAGGGCCGGCTGGGCGCCGCGGAAGAACGCCAGCGGGCTCATCCGCCCGAAGACCCACAGCAGGATCGGAATCACCACCAGGAAGTGGAACCCCAGCGCCGCGATCACTGTGCCGACGAAGCGCGCGAGCTGGATGAGCACGTCCACGCCCAGGCGCGCGGTGATCGAGAACAGCAGCGCGGCCACCGCATACGGCGCCAGTGCGATCACCCAGCCGATCAGCTTCAGGCAGATGTCGTAGATGCCCTGTACCGCGGCGACGAAGCTGCGCGTGCCGGGCGTGCGCAGCACGGTGGCGGCGATGCCGAACATCAGCGCGAAGAACATCACCGCGATCAGGTCGCCGCGCGCAGCGGCGTCGACCGGGTTGCGCGGCACGATGTTGAGCAGGATCTGGATGCCGGACACCCCTTCGCGCGCGCCGGCGATCTCCGACGCGCGATCCGACGAGGCTGCCAGCAGCGACTGCGCGACTTCCGGGTCGATGCCGCGGCCCGGCTGGAACAGGTTCACCGCGACCAGGCCGATGGTGACCGCCATGGTCGTCACCACGAGGATCCACAGCAGGGTCTTGAGGCCGATGCGGCCGAGCGACGTCGGGTCTCCGATCTCCACCACGCCCAGGATCAGCGCGGAAAACACCAGCGGGATCACCAGCATGAACAGCAGGCGCAGGAACAGCTGGCCCACCGGATCGGTGACGTAGGTGATGAAGCCGTCCAGCCAGCCGGCCTCGGCCAGGAACAGATTCGCGGCCAGACCGGCCACGGTGCCGATGACGAACCCGATCAGCATCTTGGTGTGCAGCGGCATGCCGCCGGCGCCGGGGGTCGAAGTCATCGCAGGGTCCTGTGCAGAGGTCCGGCAGCTTAGCAAAGGCATGGGCATCGCCTGACAGCCCGCCGCGGCGCCGGCTGCGGCCCCCACCCGGTATCCTTGGCGCATGTCCTCGCTTTCCCCTGCCGGTACCGCCGGCGACGCGCTCGGCGTCCTGCAGCGCGTGTTCGGCCATCCCGCGTTCCGCGGCGAACAGGCCGCCATCGTCGACCATGTGGCCGCTGGCCACGATGCCCTCGTGCTGATGCCCACCGGCGGCGGCAAGTCGATGTGCTATCAGGTCCCGGCGCTGCTGCGCGACGGCGTGGCGATCGTGGTCTCGCCGCTGATCGCGCTGATGCAGGACCAGGTGGACGCGCTGCTGCAGTCGGGCGTGCGCGCGGCGTATCTCAATTCCACGCTCGACGGCGAGACCGCGCAGCGGGTGGAGCGCGAGCTGCTGGCCGGCGAGCTCGATCTGCTCTACGTCGCGCCCGAACGTCTGCTCACCCCGCGCTTCCTGTCGCTGCTCGACCGCGCCCCGCTCGCCCTGTTCGCGATCGACGAGGCGCACTGCGTCTCGCAATGGGGCCACGATTTCCGCCGCGAATACCGCGAGCTGACGATCCTTCACGAGCGCTGGCCCGAGGTGCCGCGCATCGCGCTGACCGCGACCGCCGATCCGCCCACCCAGCGCGAGATCGCCGAGCGCCTGCAGCTGGAAGACGCGCGCCGCTTCGTCAGCTCGTTCGACCGGCCCAACATCCGCTACACCGTGGTGCAGAAGGACAACGCCAAGCGCCAGCTGCTGGACTTCGTGCAGGCGCACCGCGGCGCGGCCGGCATCGTCTACTGCCTGTCCCGGCGCAAGGTCGAGGAAACCGCCGAGTACCTGGCCGGCCAGGGCATCGATGCGATCCCCTACCACGCCGGCATGGACGCGAACCTGCGTGCGGCCAACCAGCGCCGCTTCCTGCGCAGTGACGGCGTGGTGGTGGTGGCGACGATCGCCTTCGGCATGGGCATCGACAAGCCGGACGTGCGCTTCGTCGCGCATGTGGACCTGCCGAAATCGATCGAGGGCTATTACCAGGAGACCGGCCGCGCCGGGCGCGATGGCGAACCGGCCGACGCCTGGATGTGTTTCGGCCTGGGAGACCTGGTGCTGCTGCGGCAGATGATCGAGCAGTCCGAGTCCGGCGACGAGCGCAAGCGGCTGGAACACCGCAAGCTCGATGCGCTGGTCGGCTACTGCGAGACCATGCGCTGCCGTCGCCAGGTGCTGCTGGCGAATTTCGGCGAGGACTACGCGGGCAAGGGCCAAGGCCAGCCCTGCGGCAACTGCGACAACTGCCTCGATCCGCCGGCGGCGTGGGATGCGACCGTCGCCGCGCAGAAGGCCCTGAGTTGCGTCTACCGCAGCGGGCAGCGCTTCGGCGCCGCGCACATCATCGACATCCTGCGCGGCAGTGACAGCGAGCGCATCCGCCAGTTCGGCCACAACCAGCTGAGCACCTACGGCGTCGGCACCGATCTCGATGCGCGCATCTGGAAGAGCGTGCTGCGCCAGCTGGTGGCCCACGGCCTGCTCGACGTCGACGCGGAGGGCTACGGCGGCCTGCGCCTCACCGAAGCCAGCCGCGCGGTGCTCAAGGGCGAGTCACAGGTCATGCTGCGCAAGCCGTCGGCGGCGCGCGACCGCACACGCACCGCCCGTTCGAGCGCCGGCGCCGACATCGAACTGGCACCTGCGGACCAGCCGCTGTTCGAGGCCTTGCGCGCCCTGCGCGGTCGCCTGGCGCGCGAGCAGAACGTGCCGGCCTACGTGATCTTCCACGACGCCACCCTGCGCGAGATCGCCCGCCAGCGGCCGATCAGCCATGGCCAGCTCGGTGGCATCGGCGGGGTCGGTGCCGGCAAGCTCGAGCGGTATGGGGATGCGGTCCTGGAAACGGTGCTGGACGCGGACTGAGCCGCCCGCCCCCGGGTCGATACCAGGGAGACCGGTGGCGTCGAGAGTGCGACGATAGGCATTCTCGATCGAACGGACGCAGGCGATGCCCTCTGTAATGACCCGCTGGCTCGATGTGCCACGCATCCAGGATCCGGTGGACCGCCGCAATGCGCCGATGCTGCAGGTGGTCCTGGGTCTGCTCGCCTCGATCCCGCCGTTGCTGTGGGCCTATCGCGTCTTCGGCAGCGGTCTGGCGTGGCGCCCGGGCGAGACCGCCTCCCTGGTCACGAGCCTGGTCATCAGCGCGATCGCGCTCTGGTCCCTGGTGCTCATCCGGCGCGGACGCTTCCAGTGGGCCATCCGCCAGATGCTCGTGGTGGTGGCCGCGATGATGCTGGTCTCGTATGCGATGGCGGGCCTGATGTCGCATACCTTCGAGCAGCCGATCCAGGTCATGTGGCTGTTCGTCGCGGGCATGATGGTGGGCCGGCGCGCGCTGTGGGCGATGTTCGCGGTCCTGGTCGCGGCGATGGTGCTCGGCGGCCACAGCGATGCCACGCGGACCGGCGAACCGCTGTCGGAGGCGATGGCAGACGTCGGCGTGCGCACCGTGATGTTCCTGCTGATCACCATCGTCGTCGACCGCACCTCGAGCGCCTTGCGCAACAGCCTCTCGGAGGCGACGCGCCAGGCGGTCACGCTGGCCGACACCAACCGCCGGCTCTCGGACGAGATCGTCGCGCGCGAGCGCGCGCAGGCCCAACTCCTGCACGCGCAGAAGGTGGAGGCGGTCGGGCGCATGGCCAGCGGCGTCGCCCACGACTTCAATCACCTGCTGACGCTGATGCTGGGCTACGTGGAGCGGGGGCGTCGCAGCCGGGACATCAGCGAGATCGACGCCGTGCTCGGCGGCCTCGAGATGGCCGTGCGCCGTGCGACCGCGATCACCCACAAGCTGCTGGCGTTCGCGCGCAACGACGCACGCCAGCTCGAACGCTTCGACGCCGTCGACGCGCTGCGCGAGATCGTGCCGATGCTGCGGCAGACGCTCGGGCCGCGGATCCCGCTGGAGCTCGATCTGCCCGATACGGCGGTGCCGATCATGTTCGACCGGGCGCAGTTCGCGCTCGCCGTCCTCAACCTCACCGCGAACGCGGCGCAGGCGATGCCGGAGGGTGGCCGCTTCTCCCTCGTGCTGGGCTCGCCCGATGCCGATGGCCACGTCCGGCTGGATGCCGTCGATACCGGGCACGGCATCCCGGACGAGCTGCAGGCGCAGATCTTCGAACCCTTCTTCACCACCCGTCCTCCCGGCGAGGGCACCGGGTTGGGGTTGGCGGTCGTGGCTGGCCTGATGGCCGATGCGGGCGGATCCTTGACCGTCGACAGTGCTCCCGGACAAGGCGCCCGCTTCAGCATGCGCCTGCCGGTCGTACCTGCGCCGGAACCCGAACGGGCCGCGGCCTGAGCCTCGCTCAGGGGACTGCGGTCACCACACAGCTGAAGCCGATGTCCAGCGTGCCGCCCGCTGGCAGCGTCGGAATGACCAGGCCGCTGCCCTGCAGCGCACCGATCGTCGGCGATGCCGGGCAGACCGCCCCGGACGTCGCACTGCAGGTCGGCACCGCGGCGCTGCAATCCAGGCCGACGACCGCCGGATCGCGTACCACGGCGCCGTCCGCTGCGACACCGTCCAGGTGACTGATGCGCAGATTGAACGTGACCGTGTCACCGGGGCTGGCATCGGTGACGGAAGCGGACTTCTCGATCGCCAGATCGAGGTCGTCGTCGAGCAGCGTCCACGTGGCCGCCGCGATGCCGCTTCCACCGCAGGATTCGGTCGAACTGAGCAGGAAATCGTCCGGACTCGGCGTCAGCGCAATCTCGACCGTCCGCGTGCCATCGATGGTGGCATTGCCCACGGATACGAGCCCCAGCGGCACGAGCACGTCGCCGTCGTAGGTGCCCGCGGGAATGACCACGTCGAACGCGGCGGTTCCCGAAGGCGTGGTGTAGTCGTCGCCGATCTGGGCCGTTCCGCCGGTTACGGTGACGAGGATGGCCAGATCCGCGTCCAGTGTGCCCACGATGCGCAGCGAGGGCGCGCCCACGCCCTGGCCTTCCACCGTCTGGAAGCCGGTACCGGCCAGTTCGATGAAGGGCTTGAGCAGCACCTGGATGTCGTCGAGGAAGTTGCCGGTCGTAGCTGCACCCGACAACGCCTCGAAGCCGATGTTGGTGACGCCACCGCCTCCGGAGTACGCGAACTCGCCGGTGTAGTCACGCCAGCCGTTGGGCCCCGCATTCGAACCGGCCGTTCCGACGAACGTGGTGGCCACGCCGCCATCACCCGTGTTGGTGGTCCCCACCTGCACGATCGGCGTGGTATCCAGCAGGAACTGCATCTGGTCCTGCGTCGTCGGACTCGCGCGCCCCTTGTGGCTGAAGCGCCAGCGCACGTTGTCGCCGGGGACGAGGCAGACGTTCTGCGAGATCCGCGAGAGCTGCTCGGCATTGAGTTCGGCGATCTGCGCGCCGCTGCGCGCGATCACGGTTAGCCCGCTGTTGGTCCGGGGCGTTCGCCACAGTTCGATGATGGGCGCCGGCTGGCCGGCGACGAAGCCCGGCGGGGTGACGCAATCGCCGACGTTCTGTTGCCCGAACGCACCGTGGGTGGTCGTCCAGCCCGGGACGTACTGCTGGTCGATGTACACCCGGCAGCCTTCCGTCTGCAGGTTCGGCTGCTCGAAGCTGAGGTTGATGAAGCTGCGCTGCACCGCGGCTACGCCCACCTGCGCGGACGCGCCGGCGGAGGCGAGCCCGAGTACGGCAACGGTGGCGGCGGTCAGCAGTGTCCGGCGGCGGGACAGGCATGGATGGTCGGTCATGAGTCGAAGCCCTTGCGGCGTTCCGTCGATCAGCGCGCGGCGTGCCGCGCACCGTCCCGATCAGTAGCTGCCGACGAAGTTGATGTAGAACCCGCGGTGGTCGTAGTCGAAATCGGTGAGGTCGTCACTGAAGTCGGTGAAGTTGTAGCCCACGCCGACGCGGAAGTTGCGGCCGATGTCTCGGTCCACGCCCGCCATCCAGCCCTGGCGCGTGCCGCCGTTGTCGACGTCGAGCCAGCGGTATTCGGCCAGCGCGTGCCACTTGTACAGCAGCTCGTAGCGCAGCTGGCCGGCGGCGAACGTCGTCGCCGAGTCGAACCACGCGCCGGTGCCGCGGCCGAAGCGCGCCTCGCCTTCGCGGCGTGCGAGCTTGCCGGCCACTTCCCAGCGGTCGTCGATGCGGTACACGCCTTCGAGCGACAGCACCTGCGATCGCTGGTCGTAGTCGGCGCCGCCGATCTGGCCCAGCGTCGCCAGGTCGTACAGATAGGTGTAGCGACCGAACAGGCCCCAGCGCGAGCCGTCCCACGGACGGTAGGCGAAACCGAAATTGCTCTCGATGAACTTCGCACTCGCGGCCGGATTCAGATCGTCCTGGGTGTCGGCGTAGTTGAACCGTGCGGCGACGCGCCAGCTCTCGTTGAGGCGGTGCTGCACGCGGTTGGTGGTGATCCACTGCGTGCGGCGTTCCGCGCCGGTGTCCTCACGCCACTCGACCTTGCTCTGCCAGTCGGTCGCGCCCGAGGTGCGGCCGCCCGAGACGCTGACCGCGCGCCGGTCGACCTGACCGCCATCGCGGTTGGTCAGCTCGCCGTCCGACAGCGTCAGGCCGAGGTTCCAGCCCACCGCCGGATAGAAATCCATGCCGTAGGTGTGGGCCAGGCCCGACTCGTTGCGCGACTTGAGGAACTGGCTCTCGTTGAACACGTTGACCTGGTTCGACAGGCGCCAGCGCTGGCCCAGCGTCCAGCCGTTCTGCTGTGCGCGGTTGAACAGCGGGTCGTACTCGGTGGCGTCGGTCGAATAGGTATAGGCACCGTAGAAGCTGTGCTGCGCGGTCAGGCGGTACTCGCCATTGACCTGCGCCGCGTCACCGCGGTCGCCGGTCGTGACCTCGGCGCCGACATTCGACAGGTTGGCGAAGTTGTAGCGGCCGCCGAGCGTGTAGGCGTCGTTGTCGACATAGCCGCCGTCGTCGTCGAGCGTCCACTGCGCGGTGCCGTAGACATCCAGCGCGGTCCCGACGCGGTGCGTGTAACGCAGCGCGCCGAGCGTGCCGGTGGCATCGCCGCCGATGCGACCTTCTTCCACGCGCCGCAGTTCCGCGGCGAGCGTGCCGACATCGGACAGGCGCCATTCGGTGGTGGCCTGAGTCTGGGTCAGCGTCTCGGCGCCGCGCTCGGCGCGGCTGTGGCGTGCGTAGACGCCGACATCGCGACCGAACTCGCCGAGCACCTCGACCCCGTACTCCTCGACATCGGCACCGATGTCGAAGCGCGCGACCGAGAAGCCCCCGTCGACGCGGCGCCACCAGGCGCCGGTGCTCCAGTCGCTGGTCGTCCAGCCCAGCTCGCGGAAGTTCGCCCGGGCTTCCACCGCACTGGCTTCGCCTTCGCGGGGGCCGACGGGATTGAGCTGGGTGAAGGTGAAGCCGCCATTGTCGGAGAAGAACACCGGTGCACTGGTGGCTTCGGTGCGGCTGTGTTCGAGCTTGAGATAAGTGCCCTTGCCGGCCTGCAAGGTGATGTCGGCCGACATCATCGTGTAGTCCTCGCCCGCGCGACTCTCGTCGACCCAAGTCGCACCGACACCGACATGGTCACCGAACCAGTGCTTGCCGCGCACGCCGGCGGTGATCTCGTCGGGGTCGAAGCCGTTCGGCACCCATTCGTAGTCGACGATCAGGCGCTGCTCGAAGCCGTCGAGCGGCGCGTCGCGGGTGATGGTCGGTACGTTCTCGCGCGTGATCTGGGTCAGCGCGCGGGTCAGGGTGATGCGGCCCTGCAGTTCGTTGATCTCGTAGTCGGCGCCGCGCAACAACACGGTGCGCGCCTCGACACGACCGGTGGTCGGATCGCGGACTTCCACCACGACCTGCTCCGAGCCGGGCAGCACATCGGTGTGGCGCAGGTAGTACAGGCTGGTGCCGGTGCCCACGAACTCGCTGTGGCCCGGCGCGGTCTGCGCCTCGGACACGAACGCGCGCAGCTCGGTGCCGGGATCGCCCCAGACATTGGACTGGCGCGAGCGCCATGCCAGCGCCGCGCCGTAGAGCGCACGCTGATACTGGCCGTATTCCGTGCCGGTGAGGCCGGTGGAGAAGTTGCCCCACAGCGCCTGGTTCTTGTCCCAGTCCATGCGCAGGTAGAACCGGCCCATGGTGTCGACATCACGATAGGTCGTGGAGTCGTCGCCGTACGTTGGGTAGTACAGGTCCGGATCGACCCGGCGGAAGATGTCCTGCGGATCGGCCGAGGTGAAGCCGTCGAACAGGTCACTCAACGGACGGTTCTGGGTATCGGCCTGCGCGGTGATCAGGTACTTGCCGCCGATCTTGCCCTTGCCGTAGAACGCCAGGCGGCCATCACTGAGGATGTCGTTCTCGCGTCCAGCCAGTGCCATCTCGCGGCCGGGACCGCTGGCCTTGTTCTGGAACACGGTGACATCGGCGATGCCGACGCCGAAGAAATAACGGCCGCTGACGTCGACATCGAGCGCATGCGTGGCGACTTCGCCGCCACGGCCGCGCAGGCCGATGTCGAACCGGTGCTGACCGACCGGCATCAGATACTCGGCGACGAACGTGCGCTCCAGGTCGACCGGATACGGCTCGCCATTGATCAGCAGCGACTGGCCTTCCGGCAGGTTCCGGCCGGTGATGCGCACGCGCGAGCCGTAGACGGGAATGTTCTGCTGGCGCAGCCCACTGCCCGAGAACACGTTGTCGACCAGCGCCTGCGTTTCGGCCTGCTCGGCGCCCAGGGCCAGGCCCAGTCCACGCTCGGCGCTCTGACGCAGCGTCTGCGCGCCGCGCTCGGCTTCGGCCGGGCTGACCAGCTGCAGGCGCTGGACATAGGTCTCGTCGAAACTGCCGCTGGCATCGTATGCACGCAGCACGTAGACCAGCTCGTCGCCCGCGCGGAACTGTCGGCCCTGCGGCAGCATGCCGTCCCACTGGGTGTCGGCCACGGCGCTGCGCGGCAGTTCGAATTGCGCGATCGGCTCGATGAGATCGGCATCCGCGGCGCGATAGACGGTGACCTCGAGGCGGTCGATGAAATCGATGTAGTTGCTGCGCGCGACGAAGCGCACCGGCTCGACGATGCGGCCGCCATCGAACGCAACCAGCGAGGGCGCCGAGACCGAGAGCTCCGGCAGGCCGATGTCGGGATCCTCGGTCGCCCAGATGATGCCGCCACCCGGTAGCTGCACCGAGAACCGGCCGAGCGCGGTGGCGCGACCCGGCTGATCGAG
Organism: Luteimonas deserti; assembly: GCF_013425765.1. Classification (GTDB taxonomy): domain Bacteria; phylum Pseudomonadota; class Gammaproteobacteria; order Xanthomonadales; family Xanthomonadaceae; genus Luteimonas; species Luteimonas deserti. The sequence continues at coordinate 255,472 of NZ_JACCJZ010000013.1, read as the reverse complement.
CGCGATGCTGACGCGGCGGTCGGGCTGAAGTGCCTCCGACGACGAGCCTGCCGTGGTGCCGAGGGTGACCGGCTGGTCGAAGCTGCGGGTCCGCAGGCGGAACAGCAGCGCCCCGTTGCTGTCGCAACCTGACGCATCGCAGTCCGCTGCGGCCGTTGGCGACTCGCTGGACGCCTGCGCCAGCGTGGCCGGCGATGCCATGCCAGCCAGTGCGGCCAGCAGCGCTGCGTCGAGCAGCTTCCTCTTCATGATCCGGTTCCCTTTCACTTCCGAGCCTCCCCGACCGGAGCGGACGGATCCCGGCTGGCGTCCACCCGGACCCTCGCCCGCACCTCCGGGCTCAGGCGCGTGGACAGCGCATCGAAGACCGCCTGGGCCCGACGCAGCCCGAGATCCACGTTGTAGGCATGCGAACCGCGCACATCGGTGTGACCGACGATGCCCACCTGTCCACCGCCGAGCGCATCGAGCCGACGCGCCACCGCATCGAGCAGGGCTTCGAACTCCGGACGGATCTCGGCCCTGTCCGTGTCGAACAGCACCTTCGCGAGCAGCACACCGCTGGCGTCGACGCCGGCCACGAGCGCATGCGGATCATCGACGCGGGTGCGCAGTTCGACCTGCAGCGCAGCCGCCGCCGCAGGATCGATCCGCGCCTGCAGCGCATCGCGCACCGACGCCGCGCGGGCGAACGCGAGCGCCTGGTGTTCGCCCTCCCCGGTGATGATCACGCTGCCGCCGCCGTGACGGTCCACCTGCACCGCCATCGCATCGATCGCCGACAGATGGGCCTCGCGCAGCACGCTGCTGTCGGGCTCGAAGAGCACCTCGCCCAGCTCCAGTTCCACGGTCTCCCGACCGCCCTGCAGCTCGACCACCGGCAGCCGCACACCGAAATCGAAGCGCACCGGCAGACCCGGGGTCACGCGACGCAGCAGCGGGTTGGCCGTGGTGAACGCACTGCCCGCGGGCAGCGTTGCAGGATCCACCTTGAGGATGAAGTTGCGGCCACGCCGCGCGTTGCCGCCGGGCACGTCGACCAGGTGGTAGCGGCCGTACTGGTCGGTCTCGATCAGCAGCCCCTCCACCGCGGCGATGCGCACGCCCGGAATGCCGCGCTCGTCGATGCCCGCGTTGGCGACGACATACTCCACGGCGACGCCATCCGCATCGCGCAGCACGCGCCGCGTGACCGTGGGTTCGGCGGCGGAACGGCCCGCAGCCGCCTCTCCGCTGCGTTCGAGGCGCGTGCTGCCGTCGGCGGCCATGCGCAGCGTCACGCCCTCGCGGCTGGTCAGCACGAAGTCGCCGGTGAAGTCGGCTGCGCGCAGGCGCTGGCGGATCGTGACCTGGCGTGCCTCGGCCGGATCGGCCGCCGATTGCCGGCCGGCCACCTCACCCAGCGCCAGTCCGCGCAGCAACGGTGCGCTGGCATCGGCGACCGGCTGTGGCCCCGCACCGCGGTCGACCGTCGTCGAACCGGCGATGTAGGCGCCGGGTGCGAATCCGCCCTGCACGTGCACGCCGCGCATGGCCGCACTCGCCTGCCAGCCGTCGCCGTTGCGATCGTCGAACACCGTGCCGAAGACCAGGCTGTCGTCGAGCAGCGGATCGAACGCCGTTTGCACCTGGGCCGTGGCGACGTTGGACAGCGCGATGCCGTCGCCGGTCTGGGCCAGTGCCCGGTTGAGATGGGTGCCGGCCCGGATGCCCGCGCCGACGCGCATCAGATAGGTGAGCTCGATCCGCTCGCCGGGGGCGAGATCCAAGCTGCCGATCCGGATCGGGTTGTGGCCCGAGACCGTCAGCGCACGCCCGTTCGAGGACGCGATCGACCCGTCGACGTAGCTGAAGCCCTGCGCCGGCGTATCGAGGACATGCGCGCCGGCGACGCTGACGTTGCCGATGTTCTCCACCGTCACCGTGTAGCGCACGAGATCGCCCACCTTGACCTCGCGCACGGCCGCGGACTTGCTCACCCGCAACGGCGCCTGGCCTTCCACGCGCACCGTCACCGTGGCCGTATCGCAGACCGGCACCGGGAACGAGGTATCGCAGACGCGGTAGACGAAGCTGTCCTGGCCCGTGAACCCGAACCGCGGCGTGTAGGTGCAGATGCCGCCCGTGCAGGCCACGGTGCCGTGGCCGGGTGGCGTGACGATCGTCACCGAGCCCGGATCCAGCGGCGCCCCGGTGCTGCGGTCGTTATCGACCACGACCACCGGCGTCGGCACACCCGGCTCCACCGTGCCGGCGTCGTCGTCGATCGCCTCGACCACGTTCGGGCGGATGGTGATCGTCACCGTCGCGATGTCGCAGTTGTCGGGGTTCGCGATCTCGCAGATGCGGTAGACGAAGCGGTCCTCGCCGGAGAAGCCCGGATCCGGCGTGTAGGTGATCGTGCCGTCCGGGTTGACGGTGATGCGGCCGTTGGTCGGCGGGGTCACCTCGTCGAGCGTCACCGCGTCCGGATCGACCGGATTGCGGTTCAGCGTGTCGTTGTCCAGCACCGGAATCCGGACCGGGGTGTTCTGCCCGGTCGTGGTGCTGTCGTCGACCGCGTCGATCTCGTAGGGCACGACCTCGATCGCGACCGACGGATTGCACACAGGCGAGGGATCGCCGGCCGGGCAGATGCCGGGCTCACCGGTCGTGACCGCGGCGATGTTGAGCACCTGGCCCGCGACGACATCGGCCCGGGTGACCACGTAGGTCCCGACCAGCAGGCAACGCGCGCCCGGGGCCAGAGCGGCGCAGGTCACGCTCGCCGGCGTGATCCGGCTGTCCTGGATAACCACATCGGTCAGCGTGACCGTGCCGCTGTTGGTCGCACTGACCGTGTAGGTCAGCGTGTCGCCGAGCGTGACCGTGCCGGTGCCGTCCTCGTCGGCGTTCGACGTCAACGCCTTCTCGGTGGTCAGCGCCGGGCGCCGCTCGAGCACCACGTTCTCGTCGTCCGGGGGGCTGGTCGTCGTGCCGCCGCCCGGCGTGGTGCCGGTGGCGGTCGCGGTGTTCAGCACCTCGCCCGCGTCGACCTCGGCCTGGGTGATGGTGTGCGTGCCGGTGCAGGTCGTGGTGGCGCCCGGCGCCAGCGTCGTGACCGGGCACACGGCCGGTGCATCGAGCCGGTCGTCATCGATCGCGATCCCGGTCAGGGTGACCCCACCGGTGTTGGTGACCACGAAGCTGTAGTCGATCGTGCTGCCCGCGGTGTTGCCGCCCGGCACGCCTGCCGTCTTGACGATGCTCAGACCCGGCGTGGCCGAGAGCGGCACGTCGGCGTCGTCAGGCGGGCTGGTCGTCGTGCCGCCGCCCGGCGTGGTGCCGGTGGCGGTCGCCGTGTTCAGCACCTCACCGGCGTCGACTTCGGCCTGGGTGATGGTGTGCGTGCCGGTGCAGGTCGTGGTGGCGCCGGGCGCCAGCGTCGTGACCGGGCAGACGGCCGCTGCATCCAGGCGGTCGTCGTCGATCGCGATGGCATCCAGGGTGACGTTGCCGGTGTTGGTGACTAGGAAGCTGTAGTCGATCGTGCTGCCAGCGCTGTCGCCACTCGGCGCGCCTGCCGTCTTGACGATGGTCAATGCGGGGGTCGCGGGCACCGTCGGAATCTCGAGCACCGGACGGCAGACGGGATCCGTCGCGCCGGCCGGGCACACCGACGGCGTATCGGGCGTCGTGACCACCGCGGTGTTGCGGATGGTGCCGGCGGCGATGTCCGCGGACGTCACGGTGTAGAGACCCACCAGGCTGCAGGCCGATCCCGGGGCGAGCGGCGCGCAGGTGACCGTCGCCGGGGTGATGCGGCTGTCCTCGACGACGACCGTCGGCAGGACCACGTTGCCGGTGTTGCTTGCGACCACCGTGTAGGTCAGCACGTCACCGGGCTCAACCGGGCCGGCCGGTGGCGCGCCATTGACGGCGGTCAAGGTTTTGCTGGAGGCGAGCGACGGGCTGGAATCGACCGGCGTGAGTTCGCTGCAGTCGTTGCCGGGCGCCGTGCAGTCGATCCCCGTGACGGTCACCGCGTTGGCGATCTCGGTGACGGTCGCGGGCAGGTCCGGATCGACGACCACCGAGAATCGGAAGGTGGTGCTGGCACCCACTGCAATGTTGCGCAGCTGGGTATTCGTGCACGCCGTGCCGGTGCAGGTGAAGTCGTCGGCCGCGGCGGGGCGGCTGGTGAAGGCCGGCACCGTTTCGACCACCGCGCCCGGGAAGAGCGTCGCCGCCTGGGTGCCGCCGACATGGCGGACTTCGATGGCGTAGGTCAGCAGGTCGCCCGGCGCGGCGATCGTGCCCGGCGCCACGATCGTGCCGTCGCGGGTGATCGAAGCCAGCGTCTTCTCGACCTGCAGCTGCGCGGGCTGGATATCGGGGAACCCGCAGGAGGCGAGATCGCGCCCCGCGCCGCTCGAGGAGCTGCCGGCAGGCGTCATGGTGCCTGCTGCCAGGTCCATGGCGTAATAGGCGCCGCTGGAATTGACCACCACATAGAGGCGGTCGTCCGCGCCGAAGGCCGCGCCCGCGTAGTTCACCCCGGCCGGGGCGCCGCTGAAGTTCTGCTGTCGCGTGGCCGTGCCGGCCGCGACGTCCACCCGGTACAGGTCGGCCCCCGCCACCAGCCAGCCGATGCCCTGGGCGTCGAATGCGATGTCCCCCGAGCCGCGATCGGTCGGGTTGACGTCGTAGGTCAGCGGCATCGGGCCGCTGATGGAGTACCCGTACGCGCCATTGCGCTCGAGCCGGTACATCTGCGCCACGGGCGCATCCGCAGGACCCGACACCGCCGTGACCAAGTAACCGACACCGTCGCGTGTCATGCCCGCACGCGGCAGGTTCGCATTGACCACGGCGCCCGTCTGGTACCAGCCCGGTGTGACCGGATGCGTAGGGTCGTAGGCCCAGACGATGCCCGTGCCGGCCGCATGGAACAGCAGGCGGCTGCGATCGACGCCGGGATCGATCATCAGCGCGTTGAGGTCGGTCCCCAGACTCACGTCCAGCGCGGCGACACGGGCATCGCTGCCCAGCGCGGTCGAATACCGGTACAGCCCTGCCCCGTTGATGATGTTGTAGATATCGCCCGCGGCGCAGAAGTCGACGTCGGGTGCCGAGAGCGTGATCGTCACGCTGCTGGTATCGCTCGAAGGATCGATGTCGTTGAGCCCCTGAGGCGCAGCGACGGTCGCGACGTTCGTGACGGTGGCGGACTGCGCCAGCGCGAGGTGCGACGCGCCGACGACCAGCGTCGACACCAGCGTGACGAGAAGCCCGGACATGAGTGCCCGGGCGCGACTGGAATGCGTTTTCTCGATCACGTTCGACCCCTCGTCCGCGGCCGTCCGAAACGGCGCGTGTCCTCATTCCGGACGTCGACGCGTCCGTGTGATGCCGCTGTTCAACGGCACGCGACCGTGCGCGTGCGTTCCCCGGCGCGTGTCCCGGCACCACGAGCGATGCGGACGGAACTGGCGGCGCGCAGTATCGGCGTGGCAGCGGGGGGAATCACGCACGCAGAATTGCGAAACCTCACGTGCGGTGAGAATCGATCGATTGCCCGTCGGCGACTTCGAGATCCGCGCGGTTCGACGGCCCGGACCGGCCGCCCAGGTGCGCCGCTACCAGGCCAGCAGGTAGCCCACGCCGCGAACAGCCCGCAGCGGGAGCTCCTCGCCGGTGGTGTCGCGACATTTCCGCCGCAGGCGGTGCACCAGCATCTCCAACCTGTGCGGATCGAATCCGTGTGGATCGGAAGTCAGCGCCGCGATGATCCGCTCCCTCGGCACCGCGTTCCCCGGCGAGGCCGCCAGGCACCGGAGCAACTGCTGTTCGACGAGGCTCATCTCGAACGACCGGCCATCCGGCAGCACGACCCGCCAGCCCTGCTCGTCGAAGCGCCAGCCCTTCGGCTGTACGGCCTGGGGCGCAAGCCGGCGGACCAGATTCTCGATGGTCGCCAGCAACACCCCGGACTCGACCGGTTTGGCCAGATAGGCATCGGCGCCCGCCTCGAGGCCGCGCAGGCGATCGGCCTCGGAGCAATAGCCGCTCAACATCACCAGTCCGATATCGGGCGCGACCCCGCGCAGATGCCCGGCGATGGCGACGCCGTCCTCGTCGGGGAGGCCCACGTCGAGCAGGACCAGGTCGTAGCGGCTGGCCACCAGATCGCGGTACAGGTCCAGCGCGGATCCCATCCCCACCACTTCGTGACCCGCCTGGCGCAGCAACGGCACGAGGATCGCCTCGCGCAGCTCGTCGTCGTCCTCCACGACCGCGATCCGCACGGCACCGTTCGTCTCGTTCACCCAGCGTCCCGTCACCTGCCCCATCGACGATGAGACCATAGCAACCGCGATCGAGCGTCGTCGACGGGTTTCGTCCGCGCGCCATCGCCGGCGTCGACGTGCGGGCACACTGCGCGACACGCTGCGCGCCGAGTTCGCACCGCGTCGCATGCGCAGCGCGCGCGGCTCCATTGCACTGCGCCAACAGCACAGCGGCAAAGCCCGCGAAGACGTTGGTGGGTCGTGATGGATTCGAACCATCGACCAGCGGATTAAAAGTCCGATGCTCTACCGACTGAGCTAACGACCCGGAGACACGACGGGATATCACGACCGCGCACGGCGCGGCGCCACATCCCTGCGACGATCGCGTCGCGGCGACACGCCCGATCCTGCAGCGTGTACGGGCCGCATTGTAACGATTTCGCATCGGGCAGGCACGGCTCTCCAGATCCGGGCCTCGGACATCCGCGGCGGGCAGCCCCGATCGAACATGCTGGCGCGGAGGCCAAGCGCGCGCCGGAACCCGGGGCTGGAAAAATTTCTTCGCGGCAGGAGCGGCGGCCAGCCCGGTGCACGCGTGCACGTCCGCTTCGGCTGCGCCACCGGAGCCTGGGTTCGTGCAGCGATCGGCCTGTGCACCAGCGTTCGGCGCAAGACGCCAGGCTCATTCCGCGGAGGCACACCGTACTGCGTCGCCCCCGTCGGTTCGCCTGGATGACGGCCGGTCACGGCCGCTTCCATCCACATCGGCTGCAACGGCCGCGCCGCCGCCCGCGCATGCGGGTGACGATTACTCCGCGCGGGCGTCCAAGGCTTCGCGCCCGCTTTGGGTCAGGTCGATATCGCCATCTTCGGCGAGCACGGCGAAACCGGAATTCACCGCCCAGTCGGTGTCCGCCTCGCTGATGTCGGTCGTGGTGTCGATCGCACGCAGGATGCGCAGTTGTTCGTCGCTCAGGGCCATGGCGCACTCCATCGGAGAGAGAGGTCGCCTACCCTACGTACGGCCCGTGAGGACCGCGTCGCCCTGCCGACAGCGGACATCCCGTGCCCGACGATTCCCCCCGCACCGCCGGTTGCGAATCGGGACCGTTCGATGCAGTCAGCCCGCGACGTAGCGGGTCGGATCGCCGACGCCCGCCGCCGCAAACCCGTCGGCACGCAGCCTGCAGGCGTCGCAGTGCCCGCAGGCCAGGCCGTCGACGTCGGCGCGGTAGCAGGACACGGTCAGCCCGAAGTCCACACCAAGACGCATGCCCTCGCGCACGATCTCGCCCTTGCCCATGTGCTGCAGCGGCGCATGGATGCGGAGGCCCGCGCCCTCGACGCCGGCCCGTGTCGCGAGGTTGGCCAGACGCTCGAAGGCGTCGACGAATTCGGGGCGGCAGTCCGGGTACCCGGAGTAGTCCACGGCGTTGACCCCGCAGAAGATGTCCGCCGCGCCCAGCACTTCGGCCCAGCCGAGCGCCAGCGACAGCATGATCGTGTTGCGTGCCGGCACGTAGGTGGACGGGATGCCGGATCCACCGGCCTCGGGCACCTCGATGTCGTCGGTCAGCGCGGATCCGCCGAACGCGCGCAGGTCCACGTCGACGGTCTTGTGCACCACGACGCCCAGGGCGGCGGCGACGCGAGTGGCGGCATCGAGTTCGGAGGTGTGGCGCTGGCCGTAGCGCACGCTCAGCGCATGCACGGCGAAGCCCTGCGCGCGGGCCATGGCGACGACGGCGGCGGAGTCCATGCCTCCGGACATCAGGACGACGGCTTTTTTCATCGGGACGCGGAGATCCGGGATTCGGGATGGCGGGGCATTCGCCCGTGGGGCATCGTGATTCGTGAGCAGGCTAGCGCAACAGGTCCCGCGGTGCCGCCGGTCGGGTCACCTGTCAGCGCAGGCAGATGGCCGGTCATGCCCCCGCACGAGGCCTCAGCGCCCCGGCTCGTCGTTCCACAGGAGTTTGTGCAGCTGCATCTGGAATTTGACGGGCAGGCGATCGGCGATGATCCAGTCGGCGAGGTCCCGCGCGGCGATCTCGCTCTTGCTCGGCGAGAACAGCACGTCGCAGAGCTGATGCAGTCCCTTCTCCAGCACCAGCGCACGCGCCCAGTCGTAATCGGCGCGCGAGCAGATCACGAGCTTGATCTGGTCGTGTGCGGTGAGCAAACCGAGGTTGTCCCAGAGGTTGCGATGCGCTTCGTTCGAGCCCGGCGTCTTGATGTCGAGCACCCGACTCACGCGCGGGTCGACGGCCGCGATGTCGATCGCACCCGACGTCTCCAGCGAGACCGCGTAACCGGCATCGCACAGGCGCTGCAGCAGGCCGATGCAGCGCTTCTGCGCGAGCGGCTCACCGCCGGTGACGCAGACGTGGCGCACGCCGTGCTTCGCGACCTCGGCGAGGATGTCGTCGATCGACCACCAGTCACCGCCATGGAACGCATAGGCAGTGTCGCAATAGGTGCAGCGCAGCGGACAGCCGGTCAGACGGATGAAGACCGTCGGCCAGCCGGCATCGCGCGCCTCGCCCTGCAGTGAGAGGAAGACTTCGGTGAGCTTGAGGCGGTCGGTCGCGGCGGATGCGGCGACCGCATCGGACACGACGGCGGTCATGGACGCGGCGACGTCAGCGCAGGCGCGACAGCTGGATCGCGCGCAGCCGGTCGGCGGCCGTCCGCGCGGCATCGGTGCCGGGATACTGGCTGCCGACCTGGGCGAGCGTGCTCTCGGCCGCATCGAGGTTGCGCAATCCGTACTGCGACAGCCCCACCTTCAGCAGCGCACCGGGCGCCTTGTCACTGGTGGGGTAACGCTGCAGCAGCGCACGGAACTGTTCTTCCGCACGCGCGTAGTTCTGGGTGACGTAATAGCTCTCGCCCAGCCAGTAGAGCGCGTTGGGCGCGTAGCTGCCTTGCGGGTACTGGTCGAGAAAGCCCTGGAAGCGCCGTGCCGACTCGGTATAGTCGCCGCTGCGCAGGGCCTCGAACGCCTGCTCGTAGGCGCTGCGTTCGTTGGCGACGCCGGCCACGAGGCCAGGCGTGCCGTGCACGGTCGGTGGCCGCTCGATCGTCCGCGCTGCAGGAGGCGCGGCATCGACCGCATTGCGACCGAGTTCCGGAAGTTCCAGCCCACCACCGCCACTTCCCGCGCCACCTTCAAGCCGGTTGAGCCGGCCGTCGATGTCGAGATACTGGCTGCGGTTGCTCGACCGGAGCTGTTCGTTCTGCTGCTGGAGCTCTTCGACCTGCGAGCGCAGGGTCAGGAGTTCCTGGCGCAACTGCCCGACCTGGTTGAGCAGATCCATGTTCGCGCTGGTGTCCCCTGCGCGGGCCTCGAGCGCCGTGACGCGATCGGCGAGGCTCGCACGCTGGGCGAACGCGGGCGCGGCGGCCACGAGGGCCGCCGCGAACGCAACTGGGATCACCAGCCAATGACGCATCGACTGCATCAGCGGGCGGTGTAGATGATCTCGACACGACGATTGCGGGCCCAGCAATCCTCGTTCGACTCGGTGCAGACCGGACGCTCTTCACCGTAGCTCACGACCGCCAGCTGGCCGGCCGAACCGCCATTGGCCTGCAGCGCCGAGGACACGCCATTGCCACGGCGCTCGCCCAAGCCCTGGTTGTACTCGCGGCTGCCGCGCTCGTCGGCGTGGCCTTCCAGCGAGATGCGGGCCGAGTTGCGGTCACGCAGGTACTTCGCGTGGCAGGCCATGATGGCCTGGAACTCCGGGCGCAGGGTGTCCTGGTCCAGGTCGAAGTAGACGACGCGCTGACGCAGGCAGGCATCGCTGTCCAGGTCGTTCGGGCCGTAGGCGCCGGCGGTCGGAGCGGTCGGTGCGACGGTGCCGGTCGACGGGCCGGTGGCCACCGGCGCCTCTTCCCGCACCTTCTTGGAACACGCGACGGCAGCGGTGCACAGCAGCACTGCAAGCATCACACGGGTGGTCGTCTTCATCTCGTCGGTCCTTGGTCTTATGTCAACAGGGGCAGTGAGTATTGTTATAGGGCCGTGCAGGCAGCGTCAGCGCTGCTCGCGGAACGGTCCCCATGCCGGCTCGCGGACGTCGCCTTCGGCGAGAACGAGGCGCTGGCGTACACGGCCATCCGAAGACACCGCGTACAGCACACCTCTCCTCCCCTCACGCGCCGCATAGAGGACCATGCCGGCGTTCGGGGCGAAACTCGGCGATTCGTCGAGCGACCCGGGCGACAGCGTGGACCAGCGGGGCGACCCCAGGCTGCGATCCAGCAACGCAATACGGTACACGTTGCCCGATCCCTGCGCCACGGCGATCTTCTTGCCGTCGAACGACACCGTGGGATCGGCGTTGTAGCTGCCCTCGAACGTCACCCGGGTGGCGTTGCCGCCGCTGACGCCGACCTGGTAGACCTGCGGCCGTCCGCCGCGGTCGGAAATGAAATACACGCTGCCGCCGTCGGGCGCCCAGGAGGGGGAGGTATCGATGGCGAAGTGGTTCGTGAGCTGGGTCAGGGCCTTGCTGCCGAGGTCCATGACGTAGATCTCGGGGTTGCCGCTGCGCGACAACGACAGCGCCAGGCGGCGCCCGTCGGGCGAGAACGCCGGCGCGCCGTTGATGCCGCGGAAGCTCGATACCAGCTCGCGTCCCCCACTGGAAATGTCCTGGATGTAGATCGCGGAGTTGCCCCGCTCGAAGCTGACGTAGGCGATCCGACGGCCGTCCGGGCTCCACGCAGGCGACATCAGCGGCTCGTTGGACCGCACGACCGTCTGCGGGTTGTGCCCGTCGGAATCCGCCACCACCAGCGCATACCGCGCGCTCGGGCCGACGCCGGTCTGGGTGATGTAGGCGATTCGGGTCCAGAACGCACCGCGCACGCCGGTGATCTTCTCGTAGATCGCGTCGGCCATCTGGTGGGCGACGTCGCGCATCGCATTGGGACGCGCGGTCATGGCCAGGCCGAGCATGCGCTCCTGCTTGGCGACGTCGAACAGCTCGTACTCCACGCGGTAGCTGCCGCCGCCCGCGTCCACGACCCGGCCGACGACGAGGAAGTCCTGGCGCAGCGCGCGCCAGGTCGGGTACTGCACCTCGCTGCCGCGCGTGGGGCGCTCGACGATGTCGCGCTCGGGAAGCGTGCGGAACTGGCCCGACCGGTCGAGATCGGCACGGATGACCGCGGCAATGTCGGTGTCGGGGGCGCCGGCACTGCCCTGGTAGGGCATGGGGACGACGGCAATCGGCATCGCCTGGGCACTGCCGCCGGTGATGTCGATTTCCAGACCCTGCTGCTGCGCACTGGCCAGCATGGGCAGTGCGAGCGCGAACAGGGCCATCAGGCAACGGATCAGCATGGGCTTCATCGAAATACCGGGTGAGGGAAAAAAGGGTGACGGCAGCTTGGGCGCTGGACCGGTACACAGGATGAATACAGACGCAATCATCCGTTCCCGGCCGTGAACACAGGATTGAGATGACGGCCGGAACCCGCCTCGAGGCCCGCATCCGGCCGAGGCGCCATGCGCAGTGCCGATCGCCGCAGCGACTCGCGTCCGGAGACATCGAACCCCCACCCAGCCGTGTTGCCCACAGCAAGTACCCCGCTGCCGGGCAGCGGGGCGATGCGGGGCCTATGAGTCCGGCCGGTCGTGAGCGGCTCAGGGCGCACTCGGACGTCCCGCATCGATGTGGGCAGCCCGGTCGGCCGTGCGGGATTCGCCGGACGACTGTCCTCTAAGCCAGTGGACAGGCGGAGCCCCCGCGCCGCGCGATCGGCGCGCGCACCACCGGGCCTGCAGCGCGTCCTCAATCCTGCGCCGTGAAGTTGAGATTCAAGCGCCGGTTGAACACCGACTCGAACCCGGCATACGGCAGCGGTTCGGCGCGGCGCACGGCGGCCTCGACCGAACGCCGTCCCTGGGCGTCGTAAGGGCAGGAGGCGTCGAACTCGACGTTCATGACCTCCCCGCCCGGCAGCTGGGTGATGTAGATGCGGCAGCGCTGGCCCAGCGGTACGTTGTCCGGGCGCGTCCAGTTGCGGCGGATGGCTTCCTGCAACGCGGCGGCGTACTTGGCAGCCAAGCCGCTGTCGCCATCGGGGCGACCGGGCGGCGGGCTCGCGGCCGCCGCGGCGGCGCGCTCGGAGGCCTGGCGGGCCTCACGGTCGGCGATCTGCTTGAGGCGCTCTTCGGCTTGGCGGGCCTCACGCTGCGTCCGCTCGCGCTCGGCGCGCAACTGTTCGAGTTCCTGCCGCGCGAGGCGGCGCTTCTCCTCGGCCTCCTGCTGTTTCTGCCGTTCGGCGAGCTCGACCTGGGCCTGCCGGCGCTTTTCTTCCTGCTCCTTCTCGCGCTGCTCGGCAGCCAGGGCGTCGCGACGTACCGCGTCCTGGGAGACGGGGTCCGGCTTGGGCACCACTTCCTGCAACTGCGGCTGGCGCGGCTGCACCGCGTCTTCCGGCCGCGGCTCGGGCAGCGGCTGGGGTCGCGCGGCCACAGGCTCGTCGACCGGCTCGGGCAGCGGCCTGGGGATGGGCTCGGGCGTCGGCTCGGGTGTCGGCTCCGGTGCGGGGTCGGGCAGTGGGTCGGGGCGCGTGGCGAGGGCGCGCCGGTCGGCGGCGCTGAGCGCATTGGGATCGATGATGTCGGCCGAGACCGGCGAACCCATCGCCGATTCAGGGCGCGAGGAGGCGTTCCACAGCGCGCCGAGCAGGATCAACCCGAACAGCACGACATGGACCAGAACCGACAGCCCGATCGCCGTTACGTTGTCGGAACGCGACTCGCGCATCTCAGTTCGCGCTGTCCGCCGGACGGCTGATCAGACTGACCTTGGTGATGCCGGCCTCGTTGATGAGGTCGATGGCGTTCATGATCCGCTGGTAGCTGGCTGCGCCGTCGCCGCTGACGAGAATGGTCGCGTCGGGGTTCTGGGTGTGGATGCCGCGCAGACGCGCGACCAGGTCTTCGCGCGAAACAGCGGTGTTCTGCTGCTCCACCATCAGCGCAAGCTGTCCATCGGGATAGACGCTGACCACGACCGGACTCTCCGGCGAACTCAACGACATCGCGTTCGAATCGGGAAGATTGATGTCGGTGCCGAGATTCATCAGCGGCGTGGTGACCATGAAGATGATCAGCAGCACGAGCATCACGTCGATATAGGGCACGACGTTGATTTCGTTCTTGAGCTTGCGCCGCTTGGAACGGCGAAGGGAGATCGACGACATGGCGGGATCCGGGTGCGTGGACGGGCGAACGGCCGCGAAGGCGCGCCGGGGTGATCAGTCGTTGCCGCTCTGGCGTTCGAGGATCGAGGAGAACTCGTCGGAGAACGCCTCGTAGCGCGAGGCGACGCGCTCGACCTTGGTCGCGAACCGGTTGTAGGCCCAGACCGCGGGAATCGCCGCGAACAGGCCCATCGCGGTCGCGATCAGCGCCTCGGAGATACCCGGCGCGACCGTCGCGATGGTGGCCTCCTTGACGTTGGCCAGGCCATGGAACGAGATCATGATGCCCCATACGGTGCCGAGCAGGCCGACGTAGGGCGCGATCGAGCCGACGTTGGCGAGGTATTCGAGATTGCGTTCCAGACCGTCAAGCTCGCGCGAGCCGGCGACGCGCATCCCACGCTGGGCGCCCTCGAGATGGGCGCGGCTGTCGACGCCGCGCCGCTGCCGCTGGCGGGAATATTCGCGGTAGCCGGCCTCGAAGATCGCCTCGAGGCCTTCGACTTCGCGGCTGCGCTCGGTCGCCGATGCGTACAGCTTGCTGATTTCGGCGCCGGACCAGAACCGCTCCTCGAAGCGGTCGGCTTCCTTCTCGGCGCGGTCGAGCATGCGCTTCTTGCGAAAGATGATCACCCAGGACGAGATCGACGCGAACAGCAGCAGAAGCATCACCAGCTGCACCGGAATGGAGGCGTGCAGGATCAAATCGAGGATGCTCAGGTCATTGGGCAGCGGGGCGGAGGCAGCTGCGACGGCCCCGGTGCTGGCGAGTTCGGTGGCGCCGGCGGCGGCCTCCTCGGGCAAGGCCTGCACCTGGGCGGCGGACTGCAACAGCACGGGCATGGGGCTCATCCAGGATTACTCCGCTGACGTTTCGAGTGACTTGAGTTGGGCATACAGCGCATCGGGAATCGCCTGCGGCCGGAAATCGGCCGCCGACAATGCCGCGACGCGCACGTCGGCATCGACCAGGAGGTCGTTGCCACGGTGGATCTGCTGCGCGAACACCGCGCTCGCGCGCCGGCAGGTCCGCAGCACCACGCTCACCTGCAGGGCGTCGTCCAGGCGGGCGGGCGCACGGAAATCCACCCGTACCGCACGTACCGCGAAGACCGTTCCATGCACGTCGCGAAGCTCGGCCTGACCGTGGCCAAGGGCACGTAACCACTCGCTGCGTGCGCGCTCCATGAAGGCCACGTACTGCGCGTGGTAGACCACCCCACCGGCGTCGGTATCTTCCCAGTACACGCGTGTCGGCCAACTGAATAGCCGCGTAACGCCGGGGGCCGACATGGGTGGATGCGCCATGGAATCTCCGATGGGGGCGGATGCAGGGCCGCGGACGGCCTTCAGAACAGGCTGCCGGGCGTGAGTGCATCCGGCGCCCGGCGCGGCTCGAGACCGAGATGGCGCCAGGCCTTCGTCGTCGCCATGCGTCCACGCGCGGTGCGCACGAGGTAGCCCTGCTGGATCAGATACGGCTCGATCACATCCTCCAGCGTGCCGCGCTCCTCGCTCAACGCCGCGGCCATGGACTCGACCCCGACCGGCCCACCCTCGAAGTTCTCGACGATCAGATGCAGCAGGCGGCGGTCCAGCTCGTCGAAGCCCTGCGGATCGACCTTGAGCATCTGCATCGCATCGACCGCCACATCGCGGTCGATGCGCCCGCCGGCGCGCACCTGGGCGAAGTCGCGGACACGGCGCAGCAGCCGGTTGGCGATACGTGGAGTGCCGCGTGCGCGGCGGGCGATCTCGGCCGCACCTTCGGGTTCGCAGGCCATGCCGAGGATCTGCGCCGAGCGGCGGACGATGCGGGTGAGTTCCTCGGTGCTGTAGAACTCCAGCCGCTGCACGATCCCGAAGCGGTCGCGCAGTGGCGCGGTGAGAAGCCCTGCACGCGTGGTCGCCCCGATCAGGGTGAACGGCGGCAGGTCGATCTTGATCGAGCGCGCCGCGGGACCCTCGCCGATCATGATGTCGAGCTGGAAATCCTCCATCGCCGGGTAGAGCACCTCCTCCACGACCGGCGACAGGCGGTGGATCTCGTCGATGAACAGCACATCGTGCGGCTGCAGGTTGGTCAGCAGCGCGGCGAGGTCGCCGGCCTTCTCGATCACCGGACCCGAGGTCACGCGCAGCGCGACGCCGAGCTCGTTGGCGATCACGTGGCTCAGCGTGGTCTTGCCCAGGCCCGGCGGCCCGAAGATCAGCACGTGGTCGAGCGCCTCGCGGCGCTGCTTCGCGGCCTCGATGAAGATCGCCATCTGCTCGCGCACGGGCTGCTGGCCGAGGTAATCGTCCAGCCGCTGCGGACGGATGCTGGCCTCGACGGCGTCGTCCTCGCGGGTCGCGTCGGCGGCGATGATGCGGTCTGCGGTCATGGGCGCATGATCGCATGCCGCAGGGAGAGGCGGCCGCCGCATCCCGCGACCGGACGGGACCGCATATGCGAACCACGTCGCGTGCGGAAGCCCGTCGCGGCGGGGATCAGCCGCGCATCGCCTCGGCCGCCAGCGCGAAGCTGCGCTTGCGTGCGTCGTGGTCGAAAATGTTGGCGGTCAGCATCAGCTCGTCCGGGCGATGCCGGGCGACGAAATCGGCGATGCCGGCGCGCACGTCGTCGGGATCGCCGATCACCGCGCAGGCCAGGGCCTGCGCGACCATCGCCTTCTCGGCCGGCGTCCAGAACGTCTCGATGTCGTCGACCGGCGGCGGGATCAGGCCCGGCGCGCCCCGGCGCAGGCGCACGAAACTCTGCTGCTGGGTGGTGAAGAGCCGCTGCGCTTCGACGCGCGTGTCGGCCGCGACGACGTTGAGCACCAGCATCGCGTGCGGCTGGCGCAGATGCTTCGAAGGGCGGAAATCGCGGTGGTACAGCGCCAGCGCCTCCGACATCGCGGCCGGGGCAAAATGCGAGGCGAACGCATACGGCAGACCGAGTGTGGCCGCGAGGCCGGCGCCGAACAGGCTGGAGCCGAGGATCCACACCGGCACGTCGAGGCCGGCGCCGGGCACCGCCTGGATCGGCTGCCCGGGCAGGGCCGGTTCGAAATAGCGCAGCAGTTCCATCACGTCGGATGGAAACGCATCGGCGCCGGCGTAGTAGCGGCGCAGCGCCTTGGTGGTGGCCTGGTCGGTGCCCGGCGCGCGGCCCAGGCCCAGATCGATGCGCCCCGGGTACAGCGAGGCCAGCGTGCCGAACTGCTCGGCCACCTGCAGCGGCGCGTGGTTGGGCAGCATGACGCCGCCCGAGCCCACGCGGATGGTCGAGGTGCCGCCGGCGATGTGCCCGATCAGCACGGCGGTCGCCGCACTGGCGATGCCGGGCATGTTGTGGTGCTCGGCCAGCCAGTAGCGGCTGTAGCCCAGCGCCTCGGCATGCCGGGCGAGATCGAGCGAACGGGCGAACGACTCGGCCGGCGTGCTGCCCTCGGTGACGGGCGCGAGGTCGAGGACGGAGAACGGAATCTGCGGGGACGTCTTGGTCATGCCCACTCAGATGGGGCCGTGGCCGGGAAACTCCATGCCGGCGCTGCTGCGGAACGGGGTGCCGGTGGAACCGTGAGGATGGCGCGGCAGCGCCGGCGGGCGCCGGAGGGTGCCGTCGACGACGCCCTAGCCGCTGGCGACCACCCGGTTCCGGCCGCCGGCCTTGGCCAGGTACAGGCGGCGATCGGCCTCGGCCAGCAACCGGTGCAGATCGTCACCGGCCGCGGCCGTGCGCACACCGATGCTCACGGTCATGCGCAGTTCGCCGCCCGGGGTCTGGACGGCGAGATCCTCGATCCGCTGGCGCAGGCTGTCGAAGTACTGGTCGAGTGCCTCGCCTTCGAGGTCCGGCGCGAGCAGGCAGAACTCCTCGCCGCCGAAGCGGGCGACCTCGTCCTCTTCGCGGGCATGGCCCGACAGGGCCTCGGCGACCGCGCGGAGCGCGTGGTCCCCGGCCTCGTGGCCCCAACCGTCGTTGATGCGCTTGAAATGATCGATGTCGAGGATCGCCATGGCCATCGGCCGGCGCGCGGTGCGCAGCTTCGGGACCAGGCGCTCGGCCTGCTCGAGAAAATGGCGGCGGTTGGGCAGTCCGGTGAGGAAATCGCGGGTGGCGAGATCCTGCAGGCTGCCGATGAGTTCCAGCTGGTCGACGTTCTGCGAGACGCGGCAGAAGAATTCCTCGCGCGAGTAGGGCTTGCGCAGGAAGTCGTTGGCGCCGCTCTTGAGGAAACGCGCGACGAGATCGGCGTCGCCGCTGCCCGAGACGCCGATCACCGCCACCCGGTCCCGTGCACGCAGCGCGCGCAGCCGCCGGGTCACCTCGACGCCCTGCATGCCGGGCATCTCCTGGTCGATCATCGCCAGCCGGATCGTCGGATCGCGCTCGAGCGCGTGCAGCGCCGCGTCGCCGTCGGCTGCCTGGACCACGCGGTAGCCGTAGGTTTCGAGCAGGCCGGCGGTGTGCTGCCGCGCCGACGGGGAGTCGTCGACCACCAGCGCGGAGATCCGCCGGTTGCGTTCGAGGCGCTTCACCAGCCAGACGATGTAGTCGAGGCTGCCGGGCGTGTTCTTGAGGACGAAGTCGATCACCCGGCGGCGGAGCATGCGCTCGCGCAGGTCCTCGTCGTAGACCCCGGTGACGACGATCGTGGACAGGCCGCGTTCGAGGAAGCAGTTCACCACCGCGTCGCGATCGCCGTCGGCGAGGACCAGGCCGGTCAAGGCGAGGAACCAGTCTTCGTGGCGGTCGAGCAGCGTGCGCGCCTCGGCGAGGGTCGAGGCCACCATCACCGGCAGCTCGAGCTTCTGCTCGATCGCGCCCGCCACCGCCTGGACGTAGGCGCGGGAGTTTTCCACCAGCAGCACGCGCTGCGGCAGGGGCGAACTCGCGACGATCGGCTGGAGCACGGTCATGCAGGCTGCGCGGGTGAGGGCATCGACCGGTTAGCGGCCGCGCAGGCGGGCACTTGAGCCCGGCAGCCATGCGGCGGCCGCGCGGCGCGTGCGAGAATGCGCCATTCCGTCCAGGAGCCGCGCGTTGCCGCGCACCGGTATCCAGCACCCCGCGCGCATCGTGCCGCTGGCGTTCCTCGTTGCGATCTGCATCGGCACCGCACTGCTGATGCTGCCCGGCGCGCGCGCCGGCGCGGGCGCGGCGCCGTTCCTCACCGCGCTGTTCACGTCCACCTCGGCGGTGTGCGTGACCGGCCTCGTGATCGAGGACACCCCCCTGTACTGGTCCACCTTCGGCCAGTGGGTGATCCTCGGCCTGTTCCAGATCGGCGGGTTCGGGATCATGAGCGGCGCCACCCTGCTCGGCCTGCTCGCGGCGGGGCGCCTGGGATTGCGCACGCGCCTGATCGCCCAGGCCGAGACCCACAGCCTCGGCCTCGGCGACGTGACCGGCGTGCTCAAGCTGGTGCTCATCACCACGGTCTGCGTCGAGCTGCTGACCGCGGGCGCATTGGCCCTGCGGCTCCATCTGGGCTACGGCGAGGCCGTGGGCACCGCGCTGTGGAATGGCCTCTTCCATTCCGTATCGGCGTTCAACAACGCCGGCTTCTCCACCTATTCCGACAGCCTGATGGGCTTCGTCGCCGACCCCTTCGTGGTGGTGCCGGTGATGCTCGCGATCGTGCTCGGGGGGCTGGGGTTTCCGGTGCTCTACGAGCTGCGCCAGCGGCCGCTGGCCTGGGCACGCTGGTCGATCCACACCCGGATCACCCTGCTGGGCACGGCGGTGCTGATCGCAGGCGGCACCGGGATGATCGCGCTGTGGGAGTGGAACAACCCCGACACGGCCGGTCCGCTGGACGCCACCGGGAAGGCCCTGGCCATGCTGTTCCACTCCGTCACCGCGCGCACCGCCGGCTTCAACACGCTCGACGTCGGCGCCATGCGCAGCGAGACGCTCGCGGTGCATTACCTGCTGATGTTCATCGGCGGCGGCAGCGCGGGGACTGCCGGCGGGATCAAACTGACGACGTTCTTCCTGCTCGGGTTCGTCGTCTGGGCCGAGATCCGCGGGCACCGCGACACGACGGTGTTTCACCGTCGGATCAGCCACGAGACCCAGCGCCAGGCGCTCACCATCGTGCTGCTGGCGGTGACCGTACTGGCGGTGGCCACGCTGACCTTGATGGGACTGACCGCGCTCCCGCTCGAGGTGGTGATGTTCGAGGCGATTTCCGCCTTCGCCACCGTGGGGCTTTCGACCGGCATCACGGCCGACCTGCCCGATGCGGGCAAGGGCGTGCTGATCGCCCTGATGTTCATCGGCCGGGTCGGTACGATCACGGTCGCCACCGCGCTGGCCCTGCATACCCGGCCTCGCCCTTTCCGTTACCCAGAGGAGCGCCCCATCGTTGGCTAGACATCCTTCCGCCAACAGCGTCGTCGTCCTGGGGCTCGGCCGCTTCGGCACCGCCGTGGCCGGCTCGCTCGTCCGCCTCGGCCACGACGTGCTCGGCGTCGACGAGAATCCGGACACCGTGCAGCGCTGCGCCGATGCCTTCACCCACGTGGCCCAAGCCGACAGCACCAGTACCGAAGCGCTGCGGGCACTCGGCATCGCCGAGATCGAGCGGGCGGTGGTGGGCATCGGCAGCGACATCGAGGCCAGCGTGTTGACCGTGCTGGCGCTCGAGGAGCTGGGCGTGCGCGACATCTGGGCCAAGGCCACCAGCGCCAAGCACGGGCGCATCCTCGAGCGCACCGGCGCGCATCACGTGGTGTATCCGGAAGCCGCGATGGGCGAACGTGTCGCCCACCTGGTCACCGGGCGGATGATCGACTTCATCGAGTTCGACGACGGCTTCGCCATCGTCAAGACCCGCGCGCCGCGCGAGTCGCACGGCAAGACGCTGAGCGAGTCGGCGCTGCGCACCCGCTACGGCATCACCGTCGTCGGCCTCAAGCGCGGCCGCGCCGATTTCACCTACGCGCGCGCCGACACCATCGTCGAGGCCGGCGACATCCTGATCGTCTCGGGCGCGACGAACCTGGTGGAGACGTTCGCGGCGCAGGAATGACGGCGCCGCGCGCGTTCAGATCTCGACGTGCGTGCCGAGTTCGACCAGGCGATTGCCCGGGATGCGGAAGAAACCGGAGACGGGTGCGGCGTTGCGGTGCAGGACCGCGAACAGCCGCTCACGCCACAGGGCCATGCCCGGCCGCGCGGCAGCGACCACGGTCTCGCGGCTGGTGAAGTAGGTGGTGTCCATCGGGTCGATGCACGGGCCGTCCTCGACGTCGCCGCATTGCATCAGCGCCAGCGGCACATCGGGCGTCTCCATGAAGCCGAAGCGGATCACGACGCGATGGAAGCTCTCGCCGATCTGCTCGATCTTCAACCGCCGGTGCGCATAGGGCACGGTCAGGGTCTCGACCGTCAGGAACACGTTGCGCTCGTGCAGCACCTTGTTGTGCTTGAGGTTGTGCATCAGCGCATGCGGCACGATGCCGCGATCGCTGGTCAGGAACACCGCCGTGCCCGGCACGCGCAGCGGCGGCGCGAGCATCAGCCCGGGAATGAAGCTGTCCATGCGGATCCCGTGCTGCTGCACCTCCTCGTGCAGCAGTTGCCGGCCCCGTCGCCACGTGCGCAACAGGGTGAACAGCGTCACGCCCAGCACCAGCGGGAACCAGGCGCCCTGCAGCACCTTGGCGCCGTTGGCGATCACGAACGCGATGTCGATCACCAGGAATACGCCGCACAGCGGCAGGACCCAGCGCCGCCAGCGCGGCCACAATGCGCCCGCGACGATCGCCAGCAGCAGCGTATCGATCAGCATCGTCAGGGACACCGAGATGCCGTAGGCCGCGGCCAGCGCCGACGAGGTCTGGAAGGTCAGCACCAGCGCGATCACGATCACAGCCATCGCCCAGTTGATCGCGGGGATGTAGATCTGGCCGATGGTGTCGCTGGACGTGTGCCGCACCCGCATGCGCGGGATGTAGCCCAGCTGCATCGCCTGCCGGGCCACCGAGAAGCCACCGGTGATCACTGCCTGGGAGGCGATCACCGTGGCCGCGGTGGCGAGGCCGATCATCGGCCAGCGCGCCCACTCGGGCACGCCGATGTAGAACGGGTTCTGGATCGCGGCCGGGTCCTCGAGCACCAGCGCGCCCTGCCCCAGATAGTTCAGCATCAGCGAGGGCAGCACGAAGAAGTACCAGGCGTAGCGGATCGGCCTGGCGCCGAAATGGCCCATGTCGGTGTAGATCGCCTCGCCGCCCGTGACCGCCAGCACCACGGCGCCGAGGATGAAGACCCCGCCCCAGGTGTGCTGGACGAAGAACTGCGCCGCCCACCAGGGATTGATCGCGTGCAACACCTCCGGCTCGTGCAGGATGTTGACGACGCCCAGCACCGCGAGCGACAGGAACCAGATCACGGTGATCGGCCCGAAGATGCGTCCGACCTTCGCGGTGCCGAAGCGCTGGGTGGCGAACAGGACGCCGAGCACCAGCACCGTCACCGGCACGATCCACGCATGCAGCGCCGGCGCCACCACTTCCAGTCCCTCGATCGCGGAGAGCACCGAGATCGCCGGCGTGATCACCCCATCACTGAAGAACAGCGACGCGCCGAACACACCGAGGATTCCCACCAGGTACGCCGACCGGCCGCGCTTGCCGAGGCTGCGCTGGGCCAGTGCCATCAGCGCCATGATCCCGCCCTCGCCGTCGTTGTCGGCGCGCAGGATGATGGTCACGTACTTGACGGTCACCACCAGCATCAGCGACCAGAAGATCATCGACAGCACGCCGAGCACGGTGTCGTGGTCGGCCACCAGGCCGTAGTGCGGCGAGAACGCTTCGCGCAGCGTGTACAGCGGGCTGGTCCCGATGTCGCCGAAGACGACACCGATCGCACCGACGATCAGGCCTGCCAGGCCGATCTGGCCGTGGCTGGACGCAATGGGACGCGCGCCGTTCGCGGGCGGGCTGGTCTGTGACATGGCGGTGGAAACCCGGCCGACGGTTGGGGGCGGTCAGCGAAGCGCGGACTGTAGCGCTTTTCGGATGATGAGTTCGGGCGTGTCGCCCTCGCTCGAGGCGGCCTTGGCCATCTTCTGCGCCTCCGCCGGTTTGTAGCCCAGCTGCTGCAGCGCGATCGTGGCCTCCGACAGCGGATCGGCCGGACCCGAGCGCGACGGCACCGCGCCGCCCGCGCCCGCGAGGTCGGCCGCGCGGTCGCGCAGTTCGACGACCATGCGCTCGGCGGTCTTCTTGCCGATACCGGGAATCTTGGTCAGCGCGGTGACGTCGCCGGTGTGCACGAGCCGCGCGAAGGTGTCGACGCTGACTCCCGAAAGGATGGCCAGCGCGATCTTCGCGCCGATGCCGGTGACCTTCTGCACGTCGCGGAACAGGCGCCGCTCGGCCTCGTGCAGGAAGCCGTACAGCGAGACGCTGTCCTCCTTCTGCGCGTAGTGGGTGAACAACGCCACTTCGCGCCCGAGCTCGGGCAGGTCGTAGAACGTGCTCATCGGCGCCTCGAGCTCGTAGCCCACGCCCTGCACGTCCACCACCAGCCAGGGCGGCGCCTTGTAGATGAGGGTGCCGCGCAGTCGTCCGATCATGTCGCCGTCTCCTTCGATGGCCGCCCGTCCTGCGCCGCGGCCCGGCCGCCTGCGGAGGGCATGCCCTGTGTGCCCGTCGCGCGACTCATTTGCGGCTCCAGGCCTGCCGGACATCGACCCCGAGCCGGCCGGCCGTGGCGCGGACATGGGCATGCGTGATCGCCACCGCCAGCGCGTCGGCCGCGTCGGCCTGCAGCTTCCCGGTCAGGCCGAGCATCAGGCCGACCATGTGCTGCACCTGGCCCTTCTCGGCGCCGCCCCGGCCGACCACCGCCAGCTTGATCTCGCTGGCCGCGTATTCGTGGACGTCGAGATCGCGCAGCACCACCGCACCGATCGCCGCGCCGCGTGCCTGGCCGAGCTTGAGCGCCGAATCGGGATTGCGCGCCATGAAGACCTTTTCGATCGCGACCTCGTCGGGCCGGTGTTCGACGATCAGCGCGGTCAGACCGTCGAGCAGGCGGCGCAACCGGGCGGGAAACGCACCTGCGGTCACCAGCACCAGCGGCGCGTGGAACACGTGGGTGACCCGACCCGCGGCATCGACGTCGATGATGCCGACACCGGTACGCTGGGAACCGGGATCGATGCCGAGGATGCGGGCCATCGAGGCCTAGCCGAACAACGCGTTCGAGTAGACGGCCTGCACGTCGTCCAGGTCCTCGAGCAGGTCGAGCATCTTGCGCACCTGGTCGGCGGTCTCGCCGTCGACGGCGGTGTCGGTATCGGCGCGATAGGTCACCTCCGCATGCCCCGCGACGATGCCGGCGGCGACCATCGCATCGCGCACCGACTCGAAGGCCTCGGGCGTGGTGATGACGTCGATCGCGCCGTCCTCCGGATACACCACCACGTCGTCGGCGCCGGCCTCGATCGCGGCCTCGGTCACCCGGTCCTCATCCATGCCCTCGAAGCTCAGCACGCCCAGGCGCTTGAACATGAAGGCGACCGAGCCCTCGGTGCCCATGTTGCCGCCGCACTTGCCGAAGGCATGCCGCACTTCGGCGACGGTGCGCACGCGGTTGTCGGTGAGCGTGTCGACGATCACCGCGACCCCGCCGGGGGCGTAGCCCTCGTAGCGGATCTCCTCGTACTCGACGCCTTCGAGCTCGCCGGTGGCTTTCTTGATCGCGCGCTCGACCACGTCCTTGGACATGTTCTGGGCCATGCCCTTGTCGATCGCCGCGCGCAGGCGCGGGTTGTTGGCCGGATCGCCGCCGCCGGCGCGCGCCGCCACACCGATCTCGCGGATGATCTTGGTGAAGATCTTGCCGCGCTTGGCATCAGTGGCGTTCTTGCGCGCCTCGATCGAAGGTCCTCGGCCCATCTGGAAACCCGTATCTGCAGTGAGGCGGCGATTTTACACCGCGACGCCCGCCGCCCCGCCGTCCAGGAACCGGCCCGCGCGCAGGAAGGCCGCCGCCTGGCCGATGGCCTCGGCCGAGAGCAGCAGCCCGCTGTGACTCGCCTCGACCACCACATGGTCCGCCAGGCCCGGCGCGCGGGTCTCCGAGACCGCCACCGTGCCGTCGTGCGGCTCGGTGAACCCCGCCACCAGCGCGCCGAGTCCGCGCGGAACGCAGCCAGCGATCATCCCCACCTCGAATCCGGCCGGCCACGTGGCGCAGCCGTCCAGCAGGATCTCCGCGCTGCGCCCGAAATACAGGCCCGACAACGGCACCTCCGCCAGACGCGCCGCGGCCCGGCTGCCGCACAGCGGGGTGCCCAGGCAGACCACCCGACCCACCGGTGCATCGGGATGCTCGGCGAGCTCGCGCACCGCCACCAGACCGCCCAGGCTGTGACCGACGACGTGCGCCGGGCCGCCGTCGCGCAGTGCCGCGTGCAGGCGCTCGACCGCCGGGCTCGGGCCCCCGGCGATGCTGTCGTATCCCACGATCTCCGGTTCGAACCCCGCGGCACGCAGACCACGCGCGAACCGGCGCATGGTCAGGCCGACCATCCACAGTCCGTGCAGCAGGATCACCCGGTCGGGCGTGCGCCCGGGCGGCGTCAGCATGGCGGCGGCGCTTCGGGCCATGGCGCGGACAGAATCACTCGAACCTCGTGTGTCATGCGACGGATTGACGAGTCTTCCATGCGCGTGGCGAAAGTCCTGTCTGCGCCTTGAACGCGCGCGACAGCGCGGCCTCGCTGCCGTAACCGACCTCGTCGGCGATCAGCTTCAGCGGGCGGCCACGGCGCAGTGCCTGCCTGGCCAGTCGCACGCGCCATCCCTGCAGGTACTGGCCAGGGGTCGTGCCGACCACGTCGACGAAGGTGGTCGCGAACGCGCTGCGCGACATGCCGGCCGCCCGCGCCAGCGACTCCAGGGTCCACGCGTCCGCCGGCGCCTCGTGCATCGCGACCAGGGCATTGCGCACGCGCGGGTGCGACAGCCCGGACAGCAACCCTCCCTGCACCTCGCCGCGTTCCATCAATTGCCGCAGCACCTGGATCATCATCACCTCGAACAGGCGCTCGATCAGGGCCAGCCGCCCGCAGCGCTGGTCGAAGGCCTCCTCGAACAGCAACCCCAACACCGGCCCGGCGCCGGCGATCTCGTCCAGCGGCAGGCACACCACCTCCGGCAGCGCGGCGGCGACCGGATTGTCGGCGCCGCCCTCGAAGCCGAGATGGGCGCAGACCATGTCCGCGCCGCGATCGGGATCCGTGACGAAGCGATGCGCGGTGGGGCGGGCGAACAGCAGCAGGCCGGGTCCGGCGATCGACAGCGTTGTGCCTCCGTAGTGCACTTCCACTGCGCCGCTGCGCACCAGGTGCAACTGGCCGTGCACGCCGTCGCTGTCGAGCGTGTTGATGCCGCACAGCGCGCCGGCATTGAACACGCGGGCATTCATCGGGAAATGCGCCATCAGCGCCGCGAGACGATCGGTCACCATCGGACTCCAGGTCAAGTTTTACGGATTTTATATCACCTCGGATCCCGACACGGTGCGCAAAGTGGACTCACCGGGCAGCACCGCCCACCGACCAGGAACTCCGCCATGTCCATCGAGAAGACCCTCTACACCGCCTCGGCCACCGCCACCGGCGGGCGTGACGGCCGCGCCCACTCCTCCGACCGCGTGCTCGACGTCGCCCTGTCCACGCCCCGCGAGCTCGGCGGCGCCGGCGGCCCCGGCACCAATCCCGAGCAGCTGTTCGCCGCCGGGTACTCGGCCTGTTTTCTCGGCGCGCTGAAGTTCGTCGCCGGTAAGCAGAAGGTCGCGCTGCCGGCGACCACCACGGTCACCGGCACGGTCGGTATCGGCCCGGTCTCGACCGGATTCGGCCTCGAGGCCGAGTTGACCATCGCGGCACCCGGCATCGACCGCGACCTGCTGCAACGCCTGGTCGAGCAGGCCCACGGCGTCTGCCCGTACTCCAACGCCACGCGCGGAAACATCGACGTGACCCTGTCGATCGCCGACTGATCCACCCGCACCCCCCACGCCCTACCCGCCCCACCCCACAGACGAGGATCCGCCATGAACACGTTCACCCGCACCGTCGCCGCCAGCCTGCTGGCCACCGCCCTCCACGTCGCGCACGCCGCGCCGCCGGTCGAACCCGCCCGGATCGCCGCTGCCACCGTCGACGGCACCCATGTCGTCACCGCCGACGGCGTGCGCCTCTACGTCAAGGACTGGGGCCCGAAGGACGGCCCGGTCGTGACCTTCAGCCACGGCTGGCCGCTGAGCTCGGACAGCTGGGAATCGCAGATGCTGTTTCTCGCCGAGCAGGGCTATCGCGTCGTCGCCCACGACCGCCGCGGTCACGGCCGCTCCAGCCAGCCCTGGGACGGCAACGACATGGACCACTACGCCGACGATCTGGCCGCGGTGATCAATGCGCTCGATCTGCGCGACGTCACCCTGGTGGGCTTCTCCACCGGCGGCGGCGAGGTCGCACGCTACATCGGCCGCCACGGCACCGGCCGGGTGAAGAAGGCGGTGCTGGTCGGTGCGGTCACGCCCTTCATGCTCAAGACCGACGACAACCCCGACGGCGCGCCGATCGACCTGTTCGACGGCTTCCGCGCGGCGGCGCAGGCGAACCGCGCGCAGCAATACCTCGACATCGCCTCGGGCCCGTTCTTCGGCTTCAACCGGCCCGGCGCCACCGTCAACGCGGGGCTGGTGCAGAACTTCTACGTGCAGGGCATGCAGGCCGGCCACAAGAACACGTTCGACTCGATCAAAGCGTTCTCGGCCACCGACTTCCGTCCCGACCTCGCGAAGTTCGATGTGCCCACGCTGGTGATCCACGGCGCGGACGACCAGATCGTGCCGCCGGCGATGTCGGCCCAGCTGGTGCCGCGCCACGTGGCCCAGGCCGAGGTGATCCTGTACCCCGGCGCGCCGCACGGCATCACCGACACGCACAAGGACCGGCTCAACCAGGACCTGCTCGCCTTCCTGCGTCGCTAGACCGCTCACTGCAGTCCATGCATCGCCGGCCGCACACCCGTGCGGCCGGCGTTTTCATGCACGACACGCGGCCGACGCGGGACCCGCGCGGCGCCCCGGTTCACGGCTGCGCCGGACGGCGCAGGATGAATTCAAGATCGTTGATCGACCCGACCGGGAAGATGTACTCGCCGACCCTGTCGAAGCCGTGGCGTGCGTAGAAACGCTGCGCGCCGGAATTCTCCGACCACGCGCCGACCCACAGCGTGCGCGGGCCATCCCGCAGCAGCCACGCCATGATCGCGTCCATCATCCGCGTGCCGTTGCCGCCGCCCTGGTAGCCCTGCAGCAGATACAACCGCTTGATCTCGCCGTCGCCCCGCGCCACATCGGCATGCGGTAGCCCGCAGGGGCCGGCCGCGGCGTGGCCGACCGCCTCGCCGGCGTGTTCCAGAAGCCAGACCGCATAGTCCGGATGCGCGAGGATCGTGCGCTGCTTCTCCACCGCGTAGGCATCGGCGAGAAACGCCGCCAGATCCGCCGCCGGATACAGATGGCCGAAGGTCTCGGTGAAGGTGCGCGCGGCCAGCGTCGACAGCGTCTGCGCGTCGTCGACAGTGGCGCGGCGGAGTGTCGCCGTCGTCTTGGACGCAGCGTCAACGGATTGCTCGATCATGCGAGAACCTTCCGACGTGGGGCCCCCCTTGAGTCGAGGGGGGGGCGCGGCGACAGCCGCGGGGGATCTGGAGCACTGCGCCGGGGCCCGCGATTCCGCTCAGCGGAATTGTGGGGGACTCACTGCGCAGCAGACGAGGCCCGCGGACGCACCTGGATATGCACTTCCGCCAGCTGCGCGTCCGCGATCGGCGACGGCGCATCGGTCATCAGGCACTGCGCGCCCGTGGTTTTCGGGAACGCGATGACGTCGCGGATCGACTCCGTGCCCGCCATCAGCGCGGCGATGCGGTCGATGCCGAACGCGATGCCGCCGTGCGGCGGCGCGCCGTACTTCAGCGCGTCGAGCAGGAAGCCGAACTTCGCCTGCGCCTCTTCGGCGCCGATGCCGAGCAGTTCGAACACCGCCGACTGCATCGACGCGCGGTGGATACGGATCGAACCGCCGCCGATCTCGTTGCCGTTGAGCACCATGTCGTAGCCGCGCGATACCGCCGTCGCGGCGTTCGCGCGCAGGTCGGACTGGTCGTCGACCGACGGCGCGGTGAAGGGGTGATGCAGCGCGACGTAGCGCTGCGCCTCGTCGTCCCATTCGAACATCGGAAAATCCGTAACCCACAGCGGCGCCCAACCGTCGGCAACAAGATTGAAATCCTTGCCGGCCTTCAGGCGCACCGCGCCCATGAAATCGCTGACGGTCGAATACTTGCCGGCGCCGAAGAACACGAGGTCGCCATTGCCGGCGCCGACGTGCGACACCAGACCCGCGAACGCGGCCTCGTCGAAGAACTTCTGGATCGGCGACGACACCTCGCCGGTCTCCGAAATCTTGATGTAGGCCAGGCCCTTCGCGCCGTACTTGCCGGCATGCGCGGCGTACTCGTCGATCTGCTTGCGCGAGAGCGACGCGCCACCCGGAATGCGCAGCGCGCAGACGCGGCCGTCGGCCTCATTGGCCGGCCCGGTGAACACCGCGAACTGGCTGTCCTTGACCAGATCGGCCACGTCCACCAGTTCCAGCGCGATGCGCAGGTCAGGCTTGTCCGAGCCGTAGCGACGCATCGCCTCGGCGTAGGTCATCCGCGGGAACTCGGCGGCGAGCTCGACGCCGGCGACATCGCGGAACACGTCGCGGATCATCGCCTCGACGAGATCCTGCACGTCACGCTCCGAGACCCAGGCGAACTCCATGTCGAGCTGGGTGAATTCCAGCTGGCGATCGGCGCGCAATGCCTCGTCGCGGAAGCAGCGCGCGATCTGGTAGTAGCGGTCGAAGCCCGCCATCATCAGGATCTGCTTGAACAGCTGCGGTGACTGCGGCAGTGCGTAGAACTCGCCCGGATGCATGCGCGCCGGCACCAGGAAGTCGCGCGCGCCTTCCGGCGTCGCCTTGGTCAGGATCGGCGTCTCGATGTCCTGGAAGCCCTTGTCGTCCAGCCAGTGGCGCAGCGCGCTGACCAGCTTGGTGCGCGTGCGCATCTTGCGCTGCATGTCGGGGCTGCGCAGGTCGAGATAGCGGTACTTCAGGCGCGTCTCTTCGCCCGGGTTCTCGTGATGGTGGAACGGCAGCGGCTCGGCCTTGTTCAACACCTCGATCTGCGTGGCAACGATCTCGACCTGGCCGGTGCGGATCTTCGCGTTGACCGAATGCCGCGCACGCACCGTGCCGGTGATGCGCAGGCAATCCTCGTAGCCCACCTGCTCGGCCGTCGCGACGACGGCGGCATTGCCGTCCGCGTCCGACGCTTCCGCGACCACCTGCACGATGCCTTCGTGGTCGCGCAGGTCGATGAAGCAGACGCCGCCGAGGTCGCGGGCGACGTCGGCCCAGCCGCACAGGGTGACGGTCTGGCCGATCAGCGATTCATCGATCAGGCCGCAGAAATGGGTACGCATGGGAACTCCGGACACGAAAGCGCGGGCGCACGGGCCGCCGTGACGACGGCCGTGCTGGATGCAAGCCCGCTAGTTTAAAGCGTCGCCGCCGCGGACGCGGCGGCAGGCGCGTCAGTCCGCCGAGGCGGGCTTCGCAGCCGGCTTGGCGGCCGGCTTGGATTCGCTGGCCGCAGGCTTGGACTCGGCCTTGGCCGCAGGCGCATCGGCCGCAGGCTTATCACCGCCGGACTTGGCGCCGTCGCCGCTCTCGACTAGGTTGCGCTTCTTGTCGCCGTCCTTCTTGAAGTCGGTCTCGTACCAGCCGCTGCCGGCGAGGCGGAACGAGGGCGCGGTGAGTTGCCGCTTGACCGCCGACGCGCCGCACTCCGGGCAGGTCTCGGGATCAGGATCGGACATCTTCTGCAGACGGTCGAAACTGTGGCCGCATTCGGCGCACTGGAAGGCATAGATCGGCATGGCGGGGCGCTGGCTGGAGTTGCTGGGAATGACGGACGCCCGCGATGCGGACGCCCCGGACGGGTTCAATCCGGCCGGGGCGCGATTGTGCGGGATTTTCCGTGGCCACGGTTTTTCGCGTGCCCCGAGCGGCCGAACACCGCGCCGACCGGGCGCGCCGGCGCCGTCAAGCGGTGGACAGATGCACCGCTGCCAGCTCGGTCGCGCGGCGAAGCACCGCGTCGCGCCCGGCCGCGTCCAGCGGCGACTCACGCAAATAGAGCGTCAGCAACCAGGGCTCGCCGCCCGCCAGGGGCCAGAGCACTGCGATGTCGTTGCTGACGCCCTGCATGCCGCCGGTCTTGTCGCCGACCCGCCAGCCCGCTGGCATGGCGGCCCGGATGCGGGCGTCACCGGTGCGGTTCTCGATCAACCAGTCGGCCAGTTGCAGGCGCGACGGCCGCGACAGGGTGTCCTCGACCACGAACCGCCGGAGGTTGTCGGCCATGGCCTGCGGGGTGGTGGTGCTGCCGCCCTCCATGATGCGGCGCGGATCGGTCTTCAGGTCGCCGTGTCGGCGCAGGAAAGCCTGGAAGCCCGTTTCACCGCCCACCAGCGGCAAGAGCAGGTTTACTGCCGGGTTGTCGCTCCACACCATGCCGCCGCGGCAGAGGTCGCGTACGGTCATGTCCTTGCCTATATGACGTCCGCTGACGGGCGCGCCGGACCGGACGTCCTGTGCACGCACGGCGATGCGGTCATCGAGCGAGAGCGCCCCGGCATCGGCCTGCGCCAGGATCGCTGCGCTCAGCGCGAACTTGATCGTGCTGGCCGTGGGGAAGGCCTCGTCGGCGCGATGGCCCGTGACCTGGCCGCGCACCGAGTGCACCAGGCACATGCCGAGCCGACCGCCACTCGCGGCCTCCAGCGCTGCGGGATCCGCCGCCGCCTGCAGTGTGGCGGCGGCCGCGTCGTCGGCCCTGGCCAGCAGCGGCGCCGCGGCAGCGAGCAGCGCCATACCGCCGGCGGTTTTCAGGAAGGCGCGTCGTGGGTGCATCGCGATATCTCCGTGGGATTGGCGTTCGAGTCTGGAAGCGGCCCGGAACATCCACCAGCACGTTTATTCGGTGCCTGCCCACAGCAAACCTCATGGCTGGGGCGCCTTCTAGGGAAAACACTGCGGCCACATGCGAGGATCCATCGATTCCGCTCATCACGACGCATATGTCCCGACCGCCCCTGCCGCTTAACGCGCTGCGCGCCTTCGAGGCTGCGGCCCGCCACCAGAACCTCACCCGCGCGGCACTAGAACTACATGTCAGCCAGGCGGCGCTGAGCCATCAGATCCGCAAGCTGGAGGCGAGCCTGGGCATCCGCCTGTTCCATCGGCTGCCGCGGGGCGTCGCCCTGAGCGATGAAGCGGTCGCGCTGTATCCGGTGCTCAACGACGCTTTCGACCAGATTGCCGCAGCGCTCAACCGTGCCTGCTCGACGGCGCCAAGCGAGGTCGTCACGCTGGGCGCGGTGGGCACGTTCGTCAACGGCTGGCTGCTGCCTCGCCTGGCCGGATTCGAGGCGGCGCATCCCGGCGTCGACCTGCGCCTGTCCACCCACAACAACCGCATCGACCTGGCCAGCGAGGGGCTGGATGCCGCCATCCGCTTCGGCCACGGCGATTGGCAGGGCCTGGACTGCACGCCGATCGCCGACACCCGGTTCGCACCGGTCTGCGCACCCTCCGTCGCGCATCGTCTGCGTACGCCGCAGGATCTGATTGCGCTGCCATTGCTGCGGTCCTACCGCGAGGACGAATGGCCACGCTGGTTCGCGGCCGCACGCGTCGACGGCATCGAGGCGCGCGGGGCGGTATTCGATTCGTCGCTGGCGCTCGCCGGCGCCGCCGCTGCAGGTGCTGGCATTGCCCTGCTGCCCCTGGCGATGTTCGAGCGCGACCTGCGCGAAGGCCGTCTGCTGCAGCCATTCGACATCGGCATCGACCTGGGCCGCTACTGGTTAACCCGACTTCGCTCGCGACCGGAGCGCGAGCCGGTGAAGCAGTTGCGCCTGTGGCTGCAGGCGCAGAACGCGCTGACGCCAGTCGCGCCCTGAGGGCGCGCGACTGGCGCGGCGGTCAGTAGCCCCAGGGTGTCGGCGGCGCGGCGACGGTTTTGGTCAGGTCGAACTCGACCTGGAACTTGCGGCCGCCCGGACGGGCCAGTTCATAGACGAAGCGCTGGCGGGGCTCGATCTCCATCGCCCAGGTATTGGTGACCGACGCGGCGAGGCCTTCGCGCTCGAACATCGCGATCGACTCGGCATCGACCGGGAATTCCTGGCGCTGCGCGGTGCCCGCGTCGCGGGTGTCGCCGCCGTACATGGTCACCGGGTCGTCGCTGCCGTCCGGCAGGCGGTGGTCGTGCTTCAGGCGCAGGCCTCTCTCGGTGCGCGTGAGGATCCAGGTGCGCGAGTGGTCGTCGCCGACATGGAAGGGAATGCGCAGCTCGGCTTCCTTCTCGCTGCAGCCGCGCACGTGCATCACCAGGTCCTTGCCTTCGAACGGGTCCGGCGCGGCGTCGGGCGCCGGGGCCGGCTCGTTGGCGAGGATGCGTCCGGCGAACGCCTCCCCGCAGTGGCGCGCGAGCGCGGCGAGGAATTCGTCGGCCGGCACACGTTCGCGCGCGGCATCGGCCGCGGCGGCTGCAGCAGCGGCATCGGCCGTGGGATTGGCCGGCGCGGGGCGCGCGGAGTCGGCGGGTTCGTCGGCGCCGCACGCGGCGAGCGCGAGCGTGACGGCGAGCAGTGTCGGACGGAGCAGGGTCGGTTTCATCGCTCCACCCTACCCGCCCGCGCGCCGCAGCGGCAACCCGGGTCACCCCGGATGCACGCCGCTCAGGCCGCGTCGTAGAGCGAGAGCAGCTCGCCTTCGGCGGTTTCCAGCGCTGCGCGCAGGCTCGCCTGCTGCTGTCCGAGCGTCGCCGCCCGGGCGGCGTCGGCGTAGGTCGACGGGTCGGCCAGCGCGCGCTCGATGTCCGCCAGCGCCTGCTCCAGTTCGGCCACCCGGGCCTCGGCCTTCTGCAGTTTGTGGGGATTGGCCTTCGCCCGGCCCTTCGCCGGGACGGGGGCCGCCGCGGCGACGGCCGGCTGCGCGGGCGGCGTGCGCAGTTCGCCTGAATTGCCCCGCGCACGCAGCCACGCGGCGTATTCGTCGAGGTCGCCGTCGAAGGGAATCACCACGCCGTCGGAGACCCGCCAGAACGTATCGCTGACCAGGCCGATCAGATGCCGGTCGTGCGAGACCAGCACGATCGCGCCGGGGAAGTCGCTCAACGCTTCGGCCAGCGCTTCGCGCATCTCGAGATCGAGATGGTTGGTCGGCTCGTCGAGCAGCAGCACGTTGGGCTGCAGCCATGCGATCAGGGCGAGGGCCAGACGGGCGCGCTCGCCGCCCGAGAAGCCGTCGATGCTCTCGAAGGCGCGGTCGCCGGGGAAGCTCCACTTGCCGAGGAAGTTGCGGAAGTCCTGGACGGCCACGTTCGGCGACAGTTCGCGCAGGTGATCGATCGGCGAGGTGCCGGCCACCAGCGATTCCACCGTGTGCTGGGCGAAGTAGCCGATGCGCAGGTCCGGGTGGGCGTAACGCTCGCCGGCCAGCAGCGGGAGCTCACCGACCAGGGTCTTGACCAGGGTGGACTTGCCGGCGCCGTTGGGGCCGAGCAGGCCGATGCGATCGCCCGCCTCCAGGCCGAAGCCCACGGCGTCGAGAATCACCACCTGCCCGTCGGCGGCCGGATAGCCGCAGGTGCCGTGATTGATCCGCAGCAGCGCGTGCGGCAGCTTCACCGGCGCCGGGAAGTCGATCCGCACCTCGCGCTCGGCGCGCACCGCTTCGGTGTCGGCCATCTTGGCCAGGCGCTTGACCCGCGACTGCGCCTGCTTGGCCTTGGCCGCGCTGGCCTTGAAGCGGTCGATGAACTTCTGCAGGTGCGCGCGTTCGGCCTGGGTCTTCTCGTGGGTGATCTGCTGCAGGCGCAGCTGCTCGGAGCGCTGGCGCTCGAACGAGGTGTAGTCGCCGGTGTAGAGCTTGGCCTTGCCGCCGTGCAGGTGCAGCGTGTGGGTGCAGACGTTGTCGAGGAACTCGCGGTCGTGCGAGATCAGCAGCAGCGTGCCCGGATACTTCAGCAGCCATTGCTCGAGCCACAGCACCGCGTCGAGATCGAGATGGTTGGTGGGCTCGTCGAGCAGCAGCATGTCGCTGGGCGTCATCAGCGCACGCGCCAGGTTCAGGCGCACGCGCCAGCCGCCGGAGAACGTCGCGACCGCACGCTGGTGGGTCTCGGCCGGAAACCCGAGTCCGTGCAGCAGCTTGCCGGCGCGCGCGCCGGCGTCGTAGGCGCCGACCTCGGCCATGCGCAGGTGCACGTCGGCGACCGCTTCCCAGTCCTCGGCGGCCAGCGCATCGGCTTCGGCCTTGAGCACCGCGGCCACCACGGCGTCGCCGCCGAGCACGAAATCCAGCGCCGGGTCCGGGAGCGAGGGCATCTCCTGGGCGATGCTGGCCAGGCGTAGCCGGTTGGGCAGGTCGAGATCGCCCTTGTCGGCCTCCACCTCGCCGCGCACGGCCGCGAACAGGGAGGACTTGCCGGTGCCGTTGCGGCCGACCACGCCCACGCGCCAGCCGGCATGCATGGTCAGGTCGACTTCGGACAGGAGCAGGCGTTCGCCGCGCCGCAGGGCGAAATTCTTGAAAGCGATCATCCGGCGATTCTACCGGAGCGCGCGGCACCGCCCGGGACCGGGCGCCTTCCCTCCGTCCGTCGACGCCGTACAGTCCACCCGCCGGATTGGATACCGATGAAACCTTTGCCGGGTTGTTACGGGCGTGTTAAAGCCGAAGTGCAGTCGCCCGCATCGCTCTCCTGCCCACAAAGGACCGCCGCATGACCCGACACCCGTTGCACCTCGCCCTGCTCGCCATCCTGGCCACCGCGCCCGCCCTCGCCCAGGACGCGCCCGCCGCACAGGGCCCGAGAACGCTCGACACGCTGATCGTCACCGGTACCCGCGTGGCCGATCGCACCGTGGCCGAGTCGCAATCGCCGATCGACATCCTCACGCCCGAAGCGCTCACCGCGACCGGCACACCCGAGCTGGCCACGGCGCTGTCGCGCGCGCTGCCGTCGCTGAACTTCCCGCGCCCGGCGATCAACGACGGCACCGACGCCGTGCGCCCGGCGCAGATCCGCGGCCTGTCGCCGGATCACGTGCTCGTACTGGTCAACGGCAAGCGCTATCACTCCGGCGCGCTGGTCAACGTCAACGGCTCGCAGGGGCGCAGCTCGTCCCCGGTCGACCTCAACACGATTCCGATCTCGGCGATCGAACGCGTCGAGGTGCTGCGCGACGGCGCCTCGGCCCAGTACGGCTCGGACGCCATCGCCGGCGTCATCAACATCGTGCTCAAGGGGCGCGCCGGCACCGGCGGAGTGTCCGGGCGCTACGGCCAGTACAGCGCCGGCGACGGCGCGCAGTACCAGCTGCTGGCCGATGCCGGTTTCGGGCTCGGCGCCGACGGCTTCGTGCATCTGTCCGCGCAGGGCGCGCACCAGGACCAGACCAACCGCGCGCGGCCGTTCATCGGCACACCGACGGCGACCTCGGCGCCGCTCGGCCGGGTGGTCCAGCGCCAGGGCGATCCCGAAGTCGACCACGGCTCGGTGACGTTCAACGCCGAATTGCCGGTGACCGAATACCTGCAGGTCTACGGCACCGGCCTCTACACCAGGCGCGATTCGCTCTCGAACGGCTTTTTCCGACCGGCAGGCGATCCACGCAACATTCCGGCCATCTATCCCGACGGTTTCCTGCCCCAGATCAACAACGTCACCACCGATCATCACGTCACCGCGGGGCTCAAGGCCACCACCGCGGGCGGCACGTCCGTCGATTTCAGCTACACCACCGGTGCCAGCGAAATGACGTTCGACATCCTCAACACGCTCAACCGCAGCCTCGGGCCGACGTCGCCGACCCAGTTCTACGCGGGGGCGCTGGACGTGCGCCAGCACGTGCTCAACCTGGATTTCGGGCGTTCGCTCGAATGGGGCCTCGACTATCCGGTGACCTGGTCCTACGGCGCGGAATGGCGCGGTGACCGCTTCATCCAGTCACCGGGCGAGCCGCTGTCGTATGCGAACGGCGGCGTCGTGGCCCCCGGCCAGACCACGCCGCTACCTGGCGCGCAGGTGTTCTCCGGCTTCCGTCCGGGCGATGGCGGCGACTTCGACCGCAACGCGCTGTCGTTCTACACCGGCCTGGAAGCCGACCTCACCGACCGGCTGTCGCTCGGCGTGGCGGGCCGTTACGAAGACTTCAGCGATTTCGGCGACACGAGCAACTTCAAGCTGTCGGCGCGCTACGCCTTCACGGATGCGTTCGCGATGCGCGCCACGGCCTCCACCGGCTTCCGCGCGCCCTCCCTGCAGCAACAGTATTTCCAGTCGACCGCGACCAACTTCATCGCGACGCCCCAGGGCACTCTGCCGTTCGACATCGTCACGTTCCGCGTGACCAACCCCGCGGCGATCGCCCTCGGCGCCGAGCCGCTCCGCGCGGAGGAATCCACCAACTACAGCCTCGGTGTCGTGCTGCAGCCGGCCGAGGGCCTGTACGTCACCGTGGACGCCTACCAGATCGAGGTCGACGACCGCATCTCGCTGTCGGCCAACCTGACCTCGGCCGCGGTGCGCAACTACCTGCAGTCCAACGGCTTCGCCGGCGTCGGCGGTGGACGCTACTTCACCAATGCGATCGACACCACCACCCGCGGCGTCGATCTGGTGGGCACCTATGCCTGGATGCTCGAGAACAGCCGGCTCGACCTCACCCTCGGCTACAACTACAACAAGACCACCATCGACCGGGTGGCGGACAACCCCGCCACCCTGAGCGCGATCGATCCGGCCGCAGTGCGGTTCGACCGGGTCGAACGCGGGCGCTTCGAAGTCGGGGCGCCGCGCGACAAGCTGCTGCTGGGGGGGACCTGGAACGTCGGTGCGGTGGAAGCCACGGTCAATGCCACCCGCTACGGGGAGTTCACCGTCCGCGGCAGCACGGCGGCGCTGGACCAGACCTTCGATGCGGCGTGGACGCTGGATCTCGCATTCGCGTATTCGCTCGACCGCTGGACCTTCACCGTGGGGGGCGACAACGTGCTCGACCAGTATCCCGACGAGGTGCTGTTCGCCAACTCCACCGGCGGCCAGCTGCCATGGAGCGGCAGCTCCCCGTTCGGGTTCAACGGCGCATTCGTCTACGGCAACGTCGCCTACCGCTGGTAGACCCGGGCATCCCGCGCGGCCCCGACGCCCCGGTCCACCCACCGGGGCGTCGTCGTGTCCCGGGCCGCTCCTATCGTTCCACAATGAGAACGATCGTATATCGTTTTTATGATCATTGACGATTTCAGGACAACGCGCTCCAATCCGCGGCCTACGTCTCCAACAACAGGTCGCCCCCCGATGCTCCGTTCCCACCCCCTCAGCCTCGCCGTCGTCGCGGCGCTGGTCGTTCCGACCGCCACCTTCGCCCAGCCGGTCCCCGGCGATGCGCAGGCGCGCACGTCCACCCTCGACACCCTGATCGTCACCGGTACGCGCGTCGCGGACCGCACCGTGGCGGAGTCGCAGTCGCCGATCGACATCATCACGTCCGAGGCGCTGACCGCCACCGGCACCACCGAACTGGCCACCGCGCTCGCGCGCGCCCTGCCCTCGCTGAACTTTCCGCGTCCGGCCCTGACCGACGGCACCTCGGCGATCCGCCCGGCCCAGTTGCGCGGGCTCGCGCCCGACCAGGTGCTGGTGCTGGTCAACGGCAAGCGCCGCCATACGTCCTCGCTGCTCAACCTCAACGGCACGATCGGCCGCGGTTCGGCGCCCGTGGACCTCAACACCATTCCGGTCTCGGCGATCGAACGCGTCGAAGTGCTGCGTGACGGCGCTTCGGCGCAATACGGCTCCGATGCCATCGCGGGCGTAGTCAACGTGGTGCTCAAGGGCGCGTCGCAGGGCGGCAGCCTGTCGCTGAGTGCGGGCCAGTATTCGGCCGGCGACGGCAAGCAGGCCCAGATCGCGGGCGACACCGGGCTGTCGCTCGGCGACGACCGCGGCTTCCTGCACCTGTCGGCGCAGCTCGGCCAGCAGGCGGAGACCAACCGCGCGCGTCCATTCGCCGGCACCCCCGGCCCCACCCAGCCCGCGCTCGGCCAGAAGGCCTTCGTGATCGGCGAGCCGGAGGTCGACTTCGGCGCCGTCGGCTTCAACACCGACTTCGCCCTGACCGAGCGCCTGCGTGTCTACGGCTTCGGCACCGCGAGCAATCGCGACATCACCTCGTTCGCGTTCTTCCGCGCTCCGAACAACGCCACGCAGAACATCCGCAGCCTCTATCCCGACGGCTTCCTGCCGGAAATCAACAACATCTCCAAGGACCGCTCGCTGGTCGCCGGCATCAAGGGCTTCGCCGGCGACTGGAACTGGGACCTGAGCTACAACTACGGCTACAACCACCTCGAGTTCTATACGCGCAACACGCTCAACGCGAGCCTGGGCGCAAGCTCCCCGACCTCGTTCTACGACGGCGCGCTGGAGACGACGCAGAACATCGTCAACCTCGACATCAGCCGTCCGCTGGAACTGGGCCTGGCGTATCCGGCCACGCTGTCGTTCGGCGTGGAGGCGCGCAACGAGAAGTGGAACCAGTCGCCGGGCGAGTTCGGCTCCTACGCCAATGCAGGCCTCGGCGTGCCCGGCGCGGCGGCCGGCGCGCAGGGCTTCGCCGGCTTCGCGCCCGGCGTCGCCGGCGCGTACGACCGCGACAGCCATGCGGTCTACGCCAGCCTGGAGGCGGACCTCACCGAGACGTTCTCGGCCGGCGCCGCCGCACGTTACGAGGACTACGACGATTTCGGCAGCCAGGTCTCGGGCAAGCTCTCGGCACGTTACGCGTTCAACGATGCGGTCGCGCTGCGCGGCACGGTGTCGAGCGGGTTCCGCGCACCGTCGCTGGCGCAGCAGTATTTCCAGACCGTCAGCACGACGTTCCTGCCCGGCATCACCGCGCCGTTCGAGATCCGCACGTTCCCCGCCAGCAGCCCGGTCGCGCAGGCGTTCGGCGCCGAGGCGCTGAGGCCCGAGGAATCGCTGTCCTACAGCCTGGGCCTGGTGCTGCAGCCGGCCGACGCGCTCTACATCACCGTCGACGCCTACCAGATCGATGTCGACGACCGCATCGCGCTGTCGTCCAACCTCACCGGTGACGCCGTGCGTCGCCTGCTCGAATCGCAGGGCATCTTCGGCATCACCGGCGGCCGTTACTTCACCAACGCCATCGACACCCGCACCCGCGGCATCGACGTCGTCGGCAGCTACCGCTGGGAGCTCGCCGCCAGCAGCGTGGACCTGACCGCCGGCTACAACCACACCAGGACCGAGATCACCCGCATCGCGCCGAACCCCGCCGCCCTGATCCAGAACGGGCTCAACCTCGAACGCATCGATCGCGTCGAGGTCGGCCGCATCGAGGACGGCTTCCCGCGCAACAAGCTGCTGCTGTCGGGCACCTGGAACGTGGACGACTGGGCCTTCGCGCTCGGGACCACGCGTTACGGCAGCGTGCGCACGACGCCCAACAATGCCGCGCTCGACCAGGAATACGGGGCGAAGTGGCTGGTGGATGTCTCGGCGACGTTCAAGCCCGGCGACCACTGGGCGCTGACGCTGGGCGCGGACAACGTGCTCAACGAATATCCGGACGAGAACATCTTCGGCAACTCCACCAACGGCCAGTTCCCCTACAGCAATCTCTCGCCGTTCGGCTTCGGCGGTGCGTTCGCCTACGCGAAGGTCGCCTACACCTGGTGACCGGTCGCGTTCGCGCGAGCGACGATGCCCCGGTTCGCCGGGGCATCGCCGTTCCGGGCATCGGCACGTGCGCGCGCCCGGGTCTGCGTTGACCGCGCGCGTTCCGACGCGTCGGCGTCCACGTGCGTGGCGGCCGCACAGACCGGTCAGGACCTCGACGCGGCCCGACCTTTGCGTCTGACCGGGGTCGATCCGCCTGCCACGTGGGATCCCTTCTTCAGGCGATGGTCACCGCGTGTCGAGGCGACCAGGCGGACGTGCGCGCCAGCGCCCGCTCAACGCGCCGTTCGAAGGCATTTCGATCGAACCGCCCGGCCGCGCGATGCCGGTGCATCCAAGGCGTTTTCAGCGGTGAAGCGCAGCATTCGACAACGAACGCGCACATCCGCGCTTGCCGGTGTCGTGACGCGTCAGCGACACTGCAACACCAGTTCCGGCGCTTCGCCCCGATGCCGCACAACACCGACCTGATCGACATCGTCGCGGTGGGCCTGGTGACGGCCTTCGTGCTCGGGGCGCTGGCCAACCGGCTCAGGCTGTCCCCGCTGGTCGGCTATCTGGTCGCAGGCATCGTCGTCGGACCATTCACCCCGGGCTTCGTCGCCGACCAGGATCTGGCCAACCAGCTGGCCGAGATCGGCGTGATGCTGCTGATGTTCGGCGTCGGCCTGCATTTCTCGGTCAAGGACCTGATGGACGTGAAGTCCATCGCGATCCCCGGCGCCCTGGCCCAGATCACCGTGGCCACCGTGCTCGGCTGGGTGCTGGCCTGGGCGATGGGCTGGCCGATGGTCAGTGGCTTCGTGTTCGGGCTGGCGCTGTCGGTCGCCAGCACGGTCGTGCTGTTGCGGGCGATGGAAGAGCGTCGCCTGCTCGACACGCGGCGCGGCAAGATCGCAGTGGGCTGGCTCATCGTCGAGGACCTGGTGATGGTGCTGGCGCTGGTGCTGTTGCCGGTGCTGGCGCAGATCTACGTGGCGCGCGCGGGCGAGACCGCGCCCGGCGCCGGCGCGATCGTGCTGACGATCCTGTGGACGCTGCTCAAGGTCAGCGCCTTCGTCGCGGTGATGCTGCTGGTCGGCCGACGGGTGATCCCCTGGGTGCTCGAGCGCATCGCCGGGACCGGACAGCGCGAGCTGTTCACGCTCTCGGTGCTGGCGATCGCGCTGGGCGTGGCCTTCGGAGCCTCGGTGCTGTTCGGCGTGTCGTTCGCGCTCGGTGCGTTCTTCGCCGGCGTGGTGCTCAACGAATCGGAATTCAGCCACGAAGCGGCGAACGACTCGTTGCCGCTGCGCGACGCGTTCGCGGTGCTGTTCTTCGTGTCGGTGGGCATGCTGTTCAACCCGATGATCCTGGTCGAGCATCCGTGGCAGGTGCTGGCGACCTTCCTGATCATCGTCGTCGGCAAATCGATCGCGGCCTACTGGATCGTGCGGCTCTTCAAGCACCCGCGCTCGACCGCGCTGACGATCTCGATGAGCCTGGCGCAGATCGGCGAGTTCTCTTTCATCCTGGTCGGCCTCGGCGTGGTGCTCGGGCTGCTCGGCGAGACCGCGCGCGACCTGGTGCTGGCGGGGTCGCTGCTGTCGATCATCGTCAACCCGCTGCTGTTCGCCTGGCTGGATCGCTGGCAGGCGCGCCAGGAACGCGCTGCGCGCGAAGCGGCCCCCGCGTACGTGGCACCGCCCGAGCACGTGGTGCCCGACACGCTGGCCGGGCACGCCATCCTCGTGGGCTACGGTCGCGTCGGACGCCAGCTGGCCGAGCTGCTCCGCGATCGCGGCGTGCCGCTGGTGCTGGTGGAGGACGACAACGAACTGGTCCGCCGCGCCCGCGAGCGCGGCTTCCTGGTCGTCCGCGGCAACATCGCCTCGGAGCCGGTGATGCTCGACACCGCCCCGGCGCGCGCGGCGCTGGCGATCTTCGCGATCCCGCAGGCGCTCGAGGCCGGTGAGGCGATCGAACGCATGAAGGCGATCAACCCGGTACTCACCGTGCTGGCACGCGCGCACAGCGACGGCGAAGTGCGGCATCTGCTCGAACACGGCGCCGACGCCACCGTGCTCGCCGAGCGCGAACTGGCGTACTCGCTGGCCGAGATGGTGATGTCCACGCCGCCGTTCCGGCCGGCGCGCGGCGACACGTCCCCGCCCGCGGCCGCGCAACCGGTCTGAGCATGCGCCTCGTCGTGCTGGGCGGTGCGGGCATGTCCGCCGAGAGTGGAATCCCGACCTTCCGCGACGCCCTGACCGGCCTGTGGGCACGGTTCGACGCGCAGCACCTGGCCACCGAGGCCGCGTTCCGCGCCGACCCCGCGCTCGTGTGGGGCTGGTATCGCTGGCGCGCCGCGCTGGTCGCCGCGGCCCGGCCGAATGCGGCGCACACGGGCCTCGCCGCGATGGCCGCTGCCGACGGGCAGGAGGTGCGGGTGGTGACCCAGAATGTCGACGACCTCCACGAGCGCGCGGGCTCTCGGCAGGTCGTCCATCTCCACGGGCGCCTGCTCGCCTCGCGCTGCAGCGGCTGCGGCGCACGCACGACGCCCGATCCGATCCTGGCGCCGCCCGCGCCTGCCGACGGCGGCGCGCGGGAACCTCCGCCGGGCTGCGAGGTATGCGGGGATGCGTTCCGTCCCGACGTGGTCTGGTTCGGCGAACCGCTTCCGGTCGACGCGTGGGCGGCCGCCGAGGCCGCCGTGGCGGACTGCGAGCTCCTCGTGGTGGTCGGCACCGCATCGCTGGTGTGGCCGGCGGCGGGCCTGCCCGGGATCGCGCTCGACCTCGGCACGCCGGTGATCGAGATCAACCCGGCCCGCACGCCGCTGTCGCCGCACGCGGATGCGCACTGGGCGATGCCGGCAGGGGCCGGAGTCACCGCACTGCGGGCGGCACTCGCGCGTTCGCCATGCGATCCGCGCGCGCTGCTGGCCTGACCGGGGCGCCCGTTTCGAGCGGCAGCAGGATGTCGGCGCGCAGCGCCGCGGCCGCGACGGCCTCGGGATCGTCGAGAAAGTGGTAATGCAGCGGCGCTGCGCGCAGCTCGATCCCACTGGCCGCCCACCAGTCGGACAGAAGCCGGTCGGTGGCCGCCTCGAGCGCCTCGTAAGGCCCCACATGGCGCAGCCGTGCGTGCCACCCACCGGGGACCGTCAGCATCCGCAAGGGACGGGGCGGCCGGGCCGCTGCCGCCAGGCGCAGCGCGGCGACGAAACGCAGCCGCT
Organism: Luteimonas deserti; assembly: GCF_013425765.1. GTDB lineage: Bacteria > Pseudomonadota > Gammaproteobacteria > Xanthomonadales > Xanthomonadaceae > Luteimonas > Luteimonas deserti. The sequence continues at coordinate 211,834 of NZ_JACCJZ010000013.1, read as the reverse complement.
GCGGCGCCACGTCGCGATGGTCGTCGACCGGCAGGCCCACCAGTGCCTCGATCGCGTCCGCCGGCCCCTGCGTCTCGGCCCAACCGAACAATCGGCCGTAACTGTCGTCGAGCGCGTCGAAGGAACCGCGATGGCGCAATGCGACGATCCGGAACGGATCGGTGGCGACGATCTCCACCTCCGGGGCCGTCCCGTCCTGCAACCGGGCCGGGGGCGCGAGACGGGCCAGCAGTGCCGCCGCGGCGTCGGACTGCCCGCGCACGACGGCCGGGGTCACACCGAGTTCGGCGCGGAAGATGCGGGCCAGGGCCTGGGAGCTGCCATAGCCGACAGAGAGGGCAGCTTCGGTCACCGAGCGGCCCGCCACCAGCAGCTGCACCGCGCGTGTCAGGCGCAGCCGGGTCAACGTGCGTCCGAGGGCTTCGCCGGTCGACGCGCGCCAGACCCGATGGAAATGGTAGGCGGACACACAGGCGCGATCGGCCAGCGCAGCCAGATCGGGCAGCATTTCGCTGCGCTCGACGCATTGCTGGAGATGGGCCACGGCCGCGTCGATGCGCCGGGCATGGCGGGTACGGGTGGATGTGCGCATCACGGGTTCCGGGCGGACGACGCGACGAGTATCCGGTGCGTCGCCGGGGTCCTGCGTGCCCGATCTTGCGCTTCGCCCCTCAGCCCAGGGTGTCGGCGAAGCAGTCCTCGATGCGCGGATGGGCGAACCCGAAGTCGCGCGCCAGCAGGCGCTCGGGCAGCACACGCTGGCCGTCGACGAGCAGGGTCGCCATCTCCCCCAGACCCAGCCGCAGCGCACGCTCGGGCACCGCGAGCAATGCCGGACGGCGCAGGGCGTCGGCCAACGCACGGGTGAACCGCGCGTTGTCCACCGGTTCGGGCGCGGTGAGATTGAACGCGCCCACCGGTGCATCCCGGCCCGGCTCGAGATGGGCCATCAGCAGCGCGTGCGCCGCGGACACCCAGTCGTCCCGCGAGATCCAGCTCAGCACCTGGCGACCGTCGCCGAGCCGGGCGCCGAGGCCGAAACCGAACGGAAGCCGCAGCCGCTGCAACATGCCGCCGGCGGGATCGAGCACCACGCCCGTACGCAGCCGCACCACGGCGACCCGATCCTCGATGGTGCGCGCGGCGGCTTCCCAGTCCTCGCAGAGGCGATGCTGGAACTCGTCGTGAGGCGCGCTCGTCTCGTCCAGCGCGGTATCGCCCTGCGCGCCGTACCAGCCGATCGCCGAACCGCTCAGCAGGACGTTCGGCGGCACCCGCGCAGAGCGGATCCAGTCGGTCACCACCCCCGTGGGTATCAACCGGCTGTCGCGCAATACCTGCTTGCGCGCCGCGCTCCAGCGCCGGTCGGCAATGCCCGCGCCGGCCAGGTTGACGACGGCATCGAACCGGTCGTCCGACCACAGCGAGGCATAGTCGCGCACCTCGACCCCCGCGGGTGCGGCAGTGGACGCGCGACGCGACAGCCAGGTCACGTCCGCGCCCTCGCTGCGCAGACGCCGGGTCAGCGCAGTGCCGAGGAACCCGCTGCCGCCGGTGATGAGGATATGCATGGGCGCTCCAGGGCCTACGACAGCGCATGCTCGCAGATCGGCGCGGACGACGGCGTCATGCCGAACGGGGCCGGGCGACCGCGCCGCCCGCCCACGGAGACTCAGCCTTTCGCGAACCCGATCTCACCGCCTGCGGCGTCCACCCGGATCGTGTCGCCGGAGACGAAGCTGCCTTCGAGGATCCGCTGGGCCAGCGGATTTTCCAGCTGCTGCTGGATCGCGCGCTTGAGCGGCCGCGCGCCGTAGACCGGGTCGAACCCGACATTGCCCAGCAGGTCGAACGCGGCCTCGGAGACGTCGATCCGCAGCCCGCGCTCGGCCAGCCGCTTCTCCAGGCCGCGCATCTGGATGCGCGCGATCTCGCGGATCTGGGCCTTGCGCAGCGAGTGGAACACGACGATGTCGTCGAGGCGGTTGATGAACTCGGGCCGGAAATGCGCCTGCACCACGCCCATCACCGCGGCCTTCATCTGGGTGTAGGCCTCGGGCGTGTCGTCGCCGTCCATGGCCTGGATCTGATGCGAGCCCAGGTTGGAGGTCATCACGATCACCGCATTGCGGAAATCCACCGTGCGGCCCTGGCCGTCGGTCAGGCGGCCGTCGTCGAGCACCTGCAGCAGGATGTTGAACACGTCCGGGTGCGCCTTCTCGACCTCGTCGAGCAGGATCACGCTGTAGGGCCGGCGACGCACGGCCTCGGTCAGGTAGCCGCCTTCCTCGTAGCCCACGTAGCCGGGAGGCGCACCGATCAGGCGCGCGACCGAGTGCTTCTCCATGAACTCGCTCATGTCGATTCGCACCATCGCGTCCTGGCTGTCGAACAGAAATTCGGCCAGCGCCTTGCAGAGCTCGGTCTTGCCGACACCCGTGGGGCCGAGGAACAGGAACGAACCGGTCGGGCGATCGGGATCGCTGAGGCCCGCGCGCGAGCGGCGCACGGAGTCGGACACGACCTTGATCGCCTCCTCCTGGCCGATCACCCGCGTGTGCAGCTGCGACTCCATCGCCAGCAGTTTCTCCCGCTCGCCCTCGAGCATCTTGCTGACCGGAATGCCGGTCCAGCGCGCGACGACCTGGGCGATCTCCTCGGCGGTGACCTTGTCCTGCAGCAGGGTGAAGCCCTGGGTCTCGGCTTCCTGCGCGGCGCCGAGCTGCTTCTCCAGTTCCGGCAGGCGCCCGTACTGGATCTCGCTCATCCGTGCGTAATCCTGCGTGCGCTGCGCGGCTTCGAGCTCCAGCTTGGCGGCCTCGATCTGCTCCTTGATCCTGGTCGCACCCTGCACGCTGGCCTTCTCGGCCTTCCACACTTCCTCGAGATCGTTGTACTCGCGCTCGAGCGTGCCGATCTCCGTCTCCAGATCGGCCAGGCGCTGCCTGGATTCGGCGTCCTTCTCCTTCTTCAGGGCCTCGCGCTGGATCTTGAGCTGGATCAGCCGGCGCTCCTTGCGGTCGAGCTCCTCGGGCTTGGAATCGATCTCCATGCGGATGCGCGAGGCGGCCTCGTCCATCAGATCGATGGCCTTGTCCGGCAGCTGGCGGTCGGCGATGTAGCGGTGCGACAGCGTGGCCGCGGCGACGATCGCCGGGTCGGTGATCTCCACGCCATGGTGCACGGCGTAACGCTCTTTCAGTCCACGCAGGATCGCGATCGTGTCCTCCACCGACGGCTCGCCGACGAACACCTTCTGGAAGCGGCGCTCCAGCGCGGCGTCCTTCTCGACGTACTTGCGGTACTCGTCGAGCGTGGTCGCGCCGATGCAGTGCAGCTCGCCGCGGGCGAGGGCGGGCTTGAGCATGTTGCCGGCGTCCATCGCGCCGTCGGCCTTGCCGGCGCCGACCATGGTGTGCAGTTCGTCGATGAAGAGGATGATCTGGCCCTCGTTCTTGGCCAGGTCGTTGAGCACGCCCTTCAGACGCTCCTCGAACTCGCCGCGGTACTTCGCGCCGGCGATCAGCGCGCCCATGTCGAGCGAGAGCACCCGCTTGCCGCGCAGGCCCTCGGGCACTTCGTTGTTGACGATGCGCTGGGCCAGACCCTCGGCGATCGCGGTCTTGCCGACGCCGGGCTCACCGATCAGCACGGGATTGTTCTTGGTCCGCCGCTGCAGCACCTGGATGGTGCGGCGGATCTCCTCGTCGCGGCCGATCACCGGATCCAGCTTGCCGCTCTCGGCGCGCGCGGTCAGATCGATCGTGAACTTCTCCAGCGCCTGGCGCGCATCCTCGGCGTTCTCGTCCTTGACGCTCTCGCCGCCGCGCACTTTGGCGATCGCGGTCTCCAGGCGGGCCTTGTCGGCCCCGGCCGCCTTCAGCGCCTTGCCGGCGTCGCCGCTGTCGTCGATCGCGGCCAGCACGAACAGCTCGGACGCGATGAACGCGTCGCCGCGCTGCTGGGCCAGCTTGTCGGTGACGTTGAGCAGGCGCGAGAGATCGTTGCCGACCGAGAGCTGTCCGGCCTGACCGGTGACCTTGGGCATGCGCTCGAGGGCCTCGGTCAGCCGCTCGCGCAGCACCGGCACGTTGACGCCGGCCTGGCCCAGCAGCGGCCGGGTGCCGCCGCCCTGCTGGTCGAGCAGCGCCAGCAGCAGGTGCACCGGCTCGATGAAATTGTGGTCGCGGCCCACGGCCAGCGACTGCGCATCACTCAGGGCCTGCTGGAACCGCGAGGTGAGCTTGTCCATCCGCATCGGGAGATCCTCGGAGAAGTGGGCCGGCAGGCGCCGGCGATGTCCTCCAGATGCGGCCGAAACCCCGTCTTGCAAGCGTCCGGCGGCGCCTTCGAAGCGGGGTGCCGACGGAACCTTGCCGCATCCGTCACCGTCGTCTTGCAGGGGGCGCCCCAGGATGCGCGTTTTCCCCGGGAGTCGCCCATGCATTACCAGCTCTACTATTGGACCGGCCTGCAGGGCCGCGGCGAATTCGTGCGGCTCGCGCTCGAGGATGCGGGCGCCCGTTACACCGACGTGGCCCGCGTGGACGGCGACGCGGCCCTCCAGCCCTTCCTCGAGGGCCGATGCGACGGCGCCCGGCCTTTCGCGCCGCCGTTCCTGCGCGCGGACGATCTGGTGATCGCCCAGGTCGCCAACATCCTCCACTTCCTCGGACCGCGGCTGGATCTGGTGCCGGGCGGCGAGGCCGCCCGCCTGCAGGCCCTGCAGCTGCAGCTCACGATCGCCGACCTCGTCACCGAGGTCCACGACAGCCACCATCCCATCGCCAGCGCGGACTACTACGAGGACCAACGGGACGCCGCGAAGCAGCGGGCCGCGGATCTGCGGCAGCACCGCCTCCCGAAATTTCTCGGCTACTTCGAGCAGGTGGTGGCCCGGGGCGGCGGGCACGCCCTCGGCGCGCATTCCTACGTCGACCTTTCGCTGTTCCAGCTCGTGCGCGGGCTGGACTACGCCTATCCGGAGGCGATGGCCGCGCTGTCGCCCAGGCTCCCCGGGCTGCGTGCGCTCGAGGCGCGCGTCGCGGAGCGGCCCAACATCGCCGCGTACCTCGCATCGACGCGCAGGCTGCCGTTCAACACCAGCGGGATTTTCCGGCACTACCCGGAGCTGGATGGGGCGATCACCGCCGACACTGGCGAGAGCTCCTGAAAAGGCGACATCAAGGATGGACTCGCAGGCCGGCTTCCGCCATCTCGGGGGCGCCTGCAGGCGTGTGATCGCGGGCGTCCACGCGGAACGGATGGTACGCCACGGAGAAGACGCATGGTGGGCTCTGCTCCCGCGCCGCGCAGGCAGCGGCGTGCGCCGGTCGACGCGGGAGCGGCCCCGGCAATCGGGGGACAGTTCCACGCCGCCCATACGGGGCACGGGTGCGGCCTGTCCGACAGGGATCGATGCGGGTCGACGCGTCCGTCATGATGCCGCCTTCCCCCGGTTCGGCCGCAACACGCCCGACCGGACACTGCGCTGATCCGGGCGCAGGACACCCTTTCGGTCATGCGGGGCGACAGCGGCATCCTGGAGTCGACGCACGCGCAGCCTTCGACAGGGACCGCGTCATCGTGGGCGGGGGCTGGGGCGTCCGGCTGGCGGACAGCGAACCCGCGGTCGACCGGCCGCGCTTCTTGGTCGCGGTGGGTGTCGAGCAGGCGCGTGGTGATCGAACCGTGCTGTGCTGGACCGGAAGGACTGCGAAACGCGCGCCGACGATCGAAGTCCGAGCGGTGTCCAAGCTGCGAGCGACCCATGCGGTCGCGCCGCAGGCGAGGAGACGACAGCCGTCCGCGGGTCGCGCGGGCACCCCGTCTACAGAAACCGCGCGCGCATCCCCTCCGGCGGCAGCATGCAGGCATCGCGACGCCCGAACATCCGGTACCGGTTGCGCGCCAGCAGGCGGTACGCGGCATCGCGGAGCGCGCCCGGCACGACACGCAGTGCCACAGCCGCACGCCACGAGCCGCCGAGGCGGCGCAGCACCTCGATGACGCCATCGCTGTCGCACCAGGCGGCATCGCCTTCGACGAGCAGAAACGACACCGGGTCGGTCGGGTCGATGCCGTGCGCGGCCAGCAGGTCGCGGCCGACGCGATCCTGCATCGCGGCGAAGCGGAACACGCCGTGGCGGTCACGGCGCAGCAGAAACCGCACCCAACCGCTGCACAGCGCGCAGACGCCATCGAACACGATGATCGGGGGCGCGCCAGGCGCGGCCGGCTCGCGGCGGGTGTTCGCGGGATTCACATGGGTTTTCCGGCCACGCGGCCATCATGCTGCAATGCGCCAATCATCGGAAGCACCGACACCCCGCCCCTCAGCGGCCCCTGCCGCCCTGCCCGCCCCACCGACCGTTCCGGACGATGCGGCCCTGTTTCTCGATGTCGACGGCTGCCTGCTGCCGTTCGCACCGAGCCCCGATGCCGTGCAGGTGCCGCCGGGGCTGGTGGAGCGCCTGCACGTCTTGCACACGCATCTGGACGGCGCGTTGGCGCTGGTGAGCGGCCGTAACGTCGCCACCCTCGATGCCCTCTTCGCGCCCGCCGTCTTCAACGCCGCGGGCCTGCACGGCGTGGAGCGGCGGCGGACCGGTCAGACCGGCACACCGGCCGAGGTGCCGCCGGGCCTGGTGCGGGTACGCGATGCGGCGCGCGTGATCGTGGACGCGTATCCCGGCGCCCTGGTCGAGGACAAGGGCGCGGCGATCGCCCTGCATTGGCGCATGGTGGACGACGCCGGCAAGCGCGCGGCCGGCATCGCCCTGCACGCGTTCGCAGCCGGCGCGGTGACCGGGCTGCCGGAGTACCAGCTGCAGCCGGGCGACCACGTGATCGAACTGCGCCCCCGCCACGCCGACAAGGGCAGCGCCATCCTCGCGTTCCTGGCCGAGGCGCCATTCGCCGGCCGCCGGCCGGTGTTCGCCGGCGACGATCTGACCGACGAGCCGGGCTTCGAGGCGGTCAACATCCTCGGCGGCATCAGCATCCTGGTCGGCGACCGCCCGGGCAGCGCTGCCCGGTTCCATCTGTCCTCGCCCGATGCGGTGCACCGCTGGCTCGGCGTCCCCGCCCCCCTTCCGCTCCAGGAGACCCCCCGATGACCCAGCCGCTCGCATCCAGCCTCGACCTCGGCCTCGTCGGCAACGGCACCTTCGGCGCCCTGTACGACGCACGCGGACGGCTGGTGTGGTCCTGCCTGCCGGGCTTCGACGGCGACCCGGCCTTCTGCGCACTCCTGTCGCCGAAGCAGGGGCACGGCGACTGGTCGATCGAACTCGACGATTTCGAGCGCAGCGAGCAGCACTACATCGAGAACACCGCGATCCTTCGCACCGTGCTGTTCGACCGTCATGGTGCGTCGATCGAGATCACCGACTTCGCACCGCGCTGGCGCCAGCACGAGCGCTTCTACCGGCCGGTGATGCTGATGCGCCGCATCCGCCTGTTGTCGGGAAGCCCGCGGATCCGGGTACTGCTGCGTCCGCTGGCGGACTGGGGCGCCCGCGTACCCGACAGCACCTGGGGCAGCAACCACATCCGCTTCCCGCTGTCGGACTTCACCCTGCGTGCGACCAGCGACGTGCCGATCCGCCTGCTGCGCGAGGGCCTGCCGTTCGTGGTGGACCGCGACCTCCACTTCATCCTCGGTCCCGACGAGACCCTGACCCAGCCGCTGGCGGAGTTCGTCCGGGAAGCCCTGCAGCGCACCACCACCTACTGGCGAGAATGGGTGCGGTACCTGTCGATCCCGCTCGATTTCCAGGAGGCGGTGATCCGCAGCGCCATCACCCTGAAGCTGTGCCAGTACGAGGACAGCGGCGGAATCATCGCCGCGATGACGACATCGATTCCCGAGGCGCCGGACACCGCACGCAACTGGGATTACCGCTATTGCTGGCTGCGTGACGCGGCCTTCGTGGTGCGCGCGCTCAACCGCCTCGGCGCGACCCGCACGATGGAGGAGTACATCCGCTACATCTTCAATCTCACCGTGGCCGACGACGGCGACATGCAGCCGCTCTACGGCATCGCCTTCGAGCACACGCTGACCGAGGAGGAGATGCCGGCGCTGGAGGGATATCGCGGCATGGGGCCCGTGCGCCGTGGCAACCTGGCCTACGTGCAGCGCCAGCACGACACCTACGGCAGCGTGGTCCTGGCATCGACCCAGCTGTTCTTCGACCGGCGCCTCGAGCATCCCGGCGACCAGGCCACGTTCGAGAAGCTCGAACCGCTCGGCGAGCTGGCCTGGAAGCTCTACGACCAGCCGGACGCCGGCCTGTGGGAGTTCCGCGGCAAGGCGCACGTGCATACCTATTCGGCGGTGATGTGCTGGGCGGCCTGCGACCGGCTGTCACGCATCGCGAACCAGCTGGGCCTAGCGCCGCGCGCCGCGCACTGGAGCGAGCGTGCCCGCACCATGCGCGACCGGATCCTGTCCGAAGCCTGGAACGTCGAGGCCGGGCACTTCGCCGACGCGTTCGGCGGCGACCGCCTCGACGCCTCGCTGCTGCTGCTGGCCGACCTGGGCTTCGTCACGCCGCAGGATCCGCGTTTCGTCGGCACGGTGGACGCGATCGGGCGCACGTTGCGCCATGGCGACGGCCTGTTCCGCTACGTCACGCCGGACGATTTCGGCGCACCGGAGACCAGCTTCACCATCTGCACCTTCTGGTACATCGACGCCCTGGCTTCGATCGGTCGCGAGCACGAGGCGCGCACGTTGTTCGAGACCCTGCTGTCGCGACGCAACCATCTCGGGCTGCTGTCGGAGGACCTCGACTTCGAGACCGGCGAGGCCTGGGGCAATTTTCCGCAGACCTATTCCCACGTGGGCCTGATCATGGCGGCGATGCGCCTGTCCCGGTCTTGGCAGGAGGCGGCATGAGTCGCCTGGTCGTCGTTTCCAATCGGGTCGCGTTGCCGGATTCGAGCCAGAACGGCGGCCTGGCCACGGCGCTCGACGCCGCGCTCAAGGAAGCGGGCGGCCTGTGGTTCGGCTGGAGCGGCAAGGTCGCGCGCGGACATTCGGGCGAGCTCCACCGCACCAGCGCCGAGGGTATCGACTATCTGACGATCGACCTCTCGCGCGAGGACTACGAGGGCTACTACAACGGCTTCTCGAACCGCACGCTGTGGCCGCTGCTGCACTTCCGCCTCGACCTGGTCGACTACAATGCGACCACCCAGGCGGCCTACCGCGGGGTCAATGCACTGTTCGCCGAGCATCTGGCGCGCGAGGTGCGGGACGACGACGTGGTCTGGATCCACGACTACCACCTGCTGCCGCTCGCCCAGGAACTGCGCCGGCGCGGCGTGCGTGCGCGTCTGGGCTTCTTCCTGCACGTGCCCTTCCCGTCGGCGGACATCATTGCCGGCCTGCCGCATCACGAGAAGACCTTCGGCGCGCTGGCCGCCTACGATCTGGTGGGGTTCCAGACCGAACGCGACCTCGAACGGTTCCAGGACTACATCCGCCTGTTCCGCGGCGGCCAGGTCGTCGATCGCGGGCAGTTGCGCGAGCAGGACGGGCGCTGCTTCCGCGCCAACGCATTTCCCATCGGCATCGACGCGCGCGGCCTGTCCGCGCTGGCCGGCAACGCGATGCGCATCGCCTCGGTGCGGCGGCTGCAGAGCAGCCTGGGCTCGCGCGCGCTGGCCATCGGTGTCGACCGCCTGGATTACTCCAAGGGCCTGCCCGAGCGCTTCCGCGCGTTCGAACGCTTTCTCGACCGCCACCCGGACCAGCATGGGCGACTGACCTACCTGCAGATCGCACCGGTGTCGCGTGGCGGCGTGGCCAGTTACCGCGCACTCCGCCAGGAACTCGAACAGTTCGCCGGACACATCAATGGTGGCCATGCCGACCCGGACTGGACGCCCGTCCGCTACGTCAACCGCACCTATCCCCACGCCACGCTGACCGGTTTCTACCGGTTGGCCCGGATCGGCCTGGTGACGCCTCTGCGCGACGGCATGAACCTGGTCGCCAAGGAGTTCGTGGCTGCGCAGGACCCGGAGGATCCCGGGGCATTGGTGCTGTCGATCTTCGCCGGCGCCGCGCGCGAACTGGATGGGGCACTGCTGATCAATCCCTTCGACAGCGACGGTGTGGCCGATGCGATCAGCACCGCCCTGAAAATGCCGGTCGAAGCGCGCCGCGAGCGGTGGCAGTCGATGATGACCCGGATCTGCGATTACGACATCCACGCCTGGCGCAAGGATTTCCTGCGCTCGCTGGAGCACGCGCGCGACTGAGCGCAGGCCTGCGAGTGCCGGTCCCGCGCTCCGCGATCCGCTCGACGCTGCGTCGCCCTCGACCGTCTCGACGCGGCACGCGGGCATCGTGCAGGTACCGCTGCACCCAATGGCCGCGACCTCGGCGGATTGGCGCTGGGCACGTTGCACGAAGCGCGGGCGAACGGACGGCGCGAGCGGCCGCCGCACCGATCGAAGGCGCGTGCCGGAGGTGCACCCGGCGCGCGTCACGGCCCGGCCTCAGAGGGGCGTGGGCTGGATGATCTCCACCCAGTAGCCGTCGGGATCCTTGATGAAGGCGATCGATTTCATGCTGCCGTCGCTGAGCCGCTTCTGGAACGGCACGCCGAGTGATTCGAACCGGGCGCATGCCGCGCGGACGTCGGGCACGCTGACGCAGATGTGACCGAAGCCGCGCGGGTCGCTGTTGCCGTCGTGGTAGACCGGCCCATCCTGCGATTCGGTGCCGTGGTTGTGGGTGAGTTCCAGCACGCCCGGCTGGCGCGCGAGCCATTCGCGGCGCGCGTCCCCGTCTTCGGGGATGACGGTCGCGTCGTCGACCAGCGCGAGGAAGAACAGCGAGAACTTGGCCTGTTCGAAATCGGCCTTGCGCACCAGGGTGAAGCCGAGCACGCGGGTGTAGAAGTCGAGCGAAGCCACCGGGTCCTTGACCCGCAACATGGTGTGGTTGAACACGAAATCGCGGGTCGCGGCATCGCGCGGGGCGACGCCGGGCACGCTGGCGAGATCGGCAAGGGTGTGTGCGGTCATGGCGCGGACTCCTGGATGGGGCCGTCCATTATCGGCCAGGCCGCCGCGAGACCGTGGTCATGCCGCGTCGGCGGATGCCGGCAGCAGCCACCCGTGATAGCGCACTACCGGCCCGGCCAAGGGCAGCGCGGCCTCGATCTCGAAGGTGTAGCGCCCATCGACCTCGCGTTCGCTGCAGCGGATGTCGCGGAACAGCGCGACCGGCAGCGGCAACATGCCGAAGAGCCGTGCGCCGGCGACGTTCCAGAAGATCGTGCCGTCCCAGGTGTGCAGCAGGAAGCGGAAGTGCACCGGCCCGATGCGTTCGCGCAGTTGCCCGTCGCGCTGCGACAGCCGCGAGCGCAGGCGCGATGCCTTCGGCGGGCTGCCGAACACCCGCGACCACACCTCGCCTTTCGGCCCCCTGGCGAAATCGACGGTGATCGGCGCCCCGGTCATCGCGCGCGGCATGCCGGCCAGGCGCGCGCACAGTCGGGCCAGCAGTCCCGTGCCGCGCACCACGGTGACCTCGCCGGCATAGCGCGCGGTGCCGTGTACGCCGTGCAGCGCACGCAGGCCATCGGGCAGGCGGAAGAACGCGGCGCCGAGCAGGGTCTGGTAGAGGGTCGGCGTCATCGCACGGCAGGTCGGATCGGGCGGCGCAGGATAGCGCCTGTCCGCCCGGTGCGATCAATCCGCCGGCGTCGTCCGGCGTTGCCGGGCCAGCAGGCCCACCAGCCCGGCGAGCACCGCGTAGGCCGCCGCGAACTGGAACGCGATCGCCTGGCGCAGGCCTTCGAGCTGCCACGGCAGCACCAGCGCGCCGGTCGGATGCACCGAGTGGATCACGCCGAACAGCGTGGCGACGGCGGCGGCCAGCAGCGTCGCGACCGCGACCCCGGAACGCTTGTCGACCAGCGCGACCAGCGCGGTCGCCCACAGCATCGCGGTGATGATGAAGCCGTTGCCGAGCACGACGATCGTCGCCATTTCAGGCAGACCGTGCCCGGCATCAACCTGCGCATACAGCGCGGCCATGCGCTCGGGATCGATCCACGCCGGATTGCCGAACTTGATGTTGAGCAGGTAGGCGATCGCCGGCAGGAATGCCAGCGACACCGCGATCGCATGCTCGCGTTTCGTGCTGTGGAAGGCCTGCACGGTGATGTCGATGCCGACGAAGACGATGATCGGCGCGAGCACCGCGACCGGCAGCCACTGCACGAGCCCCGACACGAGGCCGAGCATGCCGCCGATGCCGATGAACAGGCCGGTCAGCAGCGTGTAGCCGGTGCGCGCGCCCATGTGCTTGTAGGCCGGCTGGCCGATGTAGGGCGTGGTCTGCGCGACGCCGCCGCAGACGCCGGCGACCAGGGTCGCGATGGCCTCGACCAGCAGCACGTCGCGCGTGCGGTAGTCATCACCGGCCGCGCGCGCGCTCTCGCTGACGTTGATGCCGCCGACGACCATCAGCAGGCCGAACGGCAACAGCAGCGACAGATACGGCAGCGTCGCCGGCAGGCCCTCGACGAAGCCGAGATTCGGCCACGGCAACGCGGGCGCGGGCCAGTTGGCATCGGGCAAGGCGAAGCCCGGCGACAGACCGGCGAGACCGAGGCCGTAGTACAACGCGAGCCCGACGAGCAAAGCGAACGGCACGCCGGGCAGCCGGAACGGCACCGGCCCACGCGCGACCAGCACGTACAGCAGCAGACCGAGCGTCGCGAAGCCGGCCACCGGCGAGCGCAGCGTCTCGATCAGCGGCAGGAAGCCGAGCAGCATCAGCGCCGCGCCGCCGATCGAACCTAGCAGCGCCGCGCGCGGCACGACGCGGGTGATCCAGTCGCCGGCGAACGAGAGCACGAGTTTCAGCGCGCCCATCACCACCAGCGAGGCCATGCCGAGCTGCCAGGTGGCGATGCCGGCCGCATTCGCGTCCATGCCCTGCTGGCGGAACGCGACGAACGCCGGGCCGAGCACCAGCAGCGCCATGCCGATGCTGGTCGGCGCATCGAGACCGAGCGGCATCGCGGTGACGTCGTCGCGCCCGGTGCGCTGCGCGAGACGCCGCGCCATCCACGTGTACATCAGGTTCCCGACCAGCACCCCGAAGGCCGTGCCCGGGAACATGCGCCCGAACACGATGTCGGCCGGTACCCCGAAGATCCCGATCAGCGCCGCGGCGATGAAGCCGAGGATCGAGAGGTTGTCGACGACGAGGCCGAAGAAGCCGTTGATGTCGCCGGGGACGAACCAGCGGGGGCGACGGGCGGCTGCAGCGTGTGAGGTGACCATGCGTATTCCCGCGTTGTACATCGGCGTCGTTATCCCGGCGGCTCCGAACAGCCGAATGGCTGGTCACGCCGGACCCCGTGCCTCATGCATTCGAACTTTCAATGACCCGCACGCACGGCGGCAATCGCGCGGGAGTTGCTGGATGACCGACGTCGGGATCCTCTGCGCACGGCCGTCGAACTCTGCGAAAGCAGGGTTCTCAACCGTCGTACAGCACGTCATCCCGCGTCTTCAAGCTGTCGAACCGGACGGCTTTGGATCGAACGTGCCGTTCGGCAGATGCAAAAGCGCGGCCGCTTCGCGGAAATCACGAGCATGAGCGGCTTCAGACCTCCGTTGGATCCATCGACTGCCTTGCGTTCACCGGAATGCCCGGTTCGAGATCGCGCATGGCAGATGCGTCGGCCGCGCAACCCCGATGCAGCCTCCGAAGCCAGGCATCGCAACGGACGCTGTTGCCTGTTTTCAGAATCGTGCCGTGAACTCCACCCCCCAGGTCCGCGGCTCGTTGATGAAGCCCGTCAGGTTGTTGAAGTCGATGCCGCCGACGATGCGCGTGCTGTCGGTGATGTTGCGGCCGAACACGGCGAGATCAAAGTTGCCCTGGTTCCAGTTCGTGCCCACGCGCAGGCCGCCTTCCAGCGTCGAGCGGCCGCGGAATTCCGGCGATTCGTACAGGAAGAAGTTGACCTGGCCGCGGTAGGCCCAATCGGTATAGACGTAAAACTCGGCGTCGTCGCCGACCGGCGTGGCCCAGCGCGCGGTGAGGTTGTGGATCCACTTCGGCGCCTGCGGCAGCGGGTTGCCGTCGACGAGGGCGAAGCCGTCCACGGTCGGATCGGTCACGGTGCAGCCGCCGCCGCAGATCGCGACCGCGAGGTTCGGATCGCGGATCTCGGTGTCGTTGTAGCTCGTGCCCCAGGTCACCAGCAGCGAGTCGGTCAGCCAGGCCTGCAGGTCGAGTTCGGCGCCCTGCCCGATCGACCTATCGGCGTTGAGCAGGATCGCCTGATTGGTCGCGCCGCCGACGGCGATCAGCTGCTGGCCGTCGACGTTGTAGCGGAACAGGTTGAAGCCGATGCGGCCGCGGCGGTCCCACAGATCCGCCTTGACGCCGACCTCGTAGGAAATCACTTCTTCCGAATCGGCGACCGAGATACCGCCGAACGCGAGACGCCCCTGGATCGACGGTGCGCGGAAGCCCTTGGCGACACGGCCGTAGACGTTGATGTCGTCGTTGATCTCGTAGACCGCGCTGGCATCCCAGCTGATGTCGTCGACATCGGTGGTCTCGACGAACGGGCCGCCGACAGGAGTGCCGAACGGCACCGCCTGCAGCACGCTGGCGCTGAAGTCCTTCCTGTCCTGCGTGTAGCGCAGGCCGCCGCGCAGCTTGAGCTTGTCGTTGACGTCGTATTCGCCGGACGCGAACAGCGCCCACGCGGTATTACGTTGTTCCTGCACCGCGTGGCCGGTCTGCGGATTGCCGGGCGCGAGGGAATCGTAGTTGAGGCTGTCGACGGTCAGTTCCTCGCGGAACCAGAACGCGCCGGCCTGCCAGTCGAAGGGGCCATCGAGGTTGGATTCGAGGCGCACTTCCTGGGTGATCTGCGTGTGGTCGGGAATGCCGTCGGCCGACTCGGCCGCGAACGGAATGAAACCCGGTCCGGAATCGGGCAGAAACGCGGCGCCGTAACCACCGTCGATGTCGCCGCGGTTCAAGGATTCCAGCGTCTCGTAGCCGGTGATCGAGTACAGGCTGTACTGGCCGAAATCCCAGCGCAGACGGGCGCTGCCACCCCAGGTTTCGAGGTCGGAGAAATTGACGCCGTCGACCGAGACCGAATCCCGATCGAAGCCCGGCACGAAGCGGTTACTGCCGGGCTCGATGATGTTCGCGCGGAACAGGCGCGCGGTGCCGTTGAGATCGCGGCGGTGCAGGTTGAACAGACCTTCGAAGCCGTCGCCTTCGTAGAGGAACTGCACGCGCGCGGCAGATTCGTCGTAGCCCTCGAAGCCGTCGTTGGGCGCGCCGGCCAGCGTATTGCGCACCGAATCGTCGCGGCGCTGGTACAGCGCCGACACGCGCGCCGACCAGCGCTCGCTCAGCGCGCCACCGACCGCGCCTTCGAAGTTCCACATGTTGTCGCTGCCGTAGGCCAGCTTGCCGTAGCCCTCGAAGTCCTGGCTCGGGCGTACCGAATCGAACTTCACCACGCCGGCCGGCGTGTTGCGGCCGAACAGCGTACCCTGCGGGCCGCGCAGCACTTCGACCCCGGCGATGTCGAACACCGGGAACCCCTTCAGCAGCGGGTTTTCCAGCACCACGTCGTCGTAGATCAGCGAGACAGGCTGCGAGGCGTTGAGATCGAAGTCGGTATTGCCGAGGCCGCGGATGTAGAAGCGTGGGAACGCGCGGCCGTAGCTCGATTCGATGTTGAGGCTGGGCACGCGGCCGGACAGGAAGCGGATGTCGGTGCCGCCGCTGCCGAGCACGCCGAGCTTCTCGGCATCGAGCGTGGTGATCGAGACCGGTACGTCCTGGATGTTCTCCACCCGGCGCTGCGCGGTGACCTGCACCGCATCGAGGGTGGCGGCCGACTGCGGCGATGCCACCGGATCGGCGCTTTGGGCGAGGGCCGCCAAAGGCAGCGCGCAGGCCAGCGCGACAGCGAGTTGCGAGCGGCGGTGACGCATCGGACGGACGGACTCGGACGACATGGCGGACCTCGGGCGATGAAGGACTACAGGGACGGAAACGATCAGAACGAGACGCGCGCGCTCAGCTGAGAGCGCAGCACCGAGCGGTGCCCGGTGTCGCGCTTCCACGCCGCCCGGATGGCATCGATCGCATCGGAGGCCTCGGGCGTGTCGGCATGCAGCACGACCAGCTCCTTGGAGCGCAGCCGGGTCGGCGTGGTGGCGCCCTCGGGCAGCCACTGGCCGTAGACGTCGATCACACTGAGGCCTTGCGGAAAGCGCGGGGTGACCTCGCGATCGAGGAACGCAAGCCAGCGCTGCTCGTCCGCGATGCGTTCCGCATCGTCGGCCTCCCAGCGCCCGGTGGCGAAGTACAGCTCGGTGCGCAGCCACCCGTCGCCCGCGGCCGGGCGGGCGGCGTCGCCGTGGTAGGCGGCGGTCACCGGCTCGCGCACGGGAACGCCGGTGCAACCCGCCAGGGCGGCGACCAGAACCAGGACGCCTGCGCGTGGCAGCGTCGGAACACGCACAGGGGCCATCACGTATCTCCAGCCGGGCGCGCCATCGTAGGCGGGCGGCACCGGCGAATTGTTGCGGTGCCGCAACACTGTATCGCCTTATCCGGATGGACGCATGGAAGCCGCTGATGCCCAATGCAGGCGCGCGTCCGCCGCGCCCTCCGCACCGGTCACCGCGCGCCTCCTCCCCCGGCGCGGTGGCCGGCGCGCCCCCATCGCGCCCGTCCAGGAGCCTGCATGTCCACGTTGATCCGCCTCGCCCGCCCGGCCGCCCCGCTTGCGCTCGCCATCGCCTGCGCGCTTGCGCACCCGGCTGCCGCCCAGACGCGCGAGGCCGACGGCGCGACGCGGCTGGATGCGGTGATCGTCACCGGTACGCGCGCGACCGGGCGCACCGTGCTCGAATCGACATCGCCGATCGACGTGCTGGACGCGGATGACCTGCGCCGCGCCGGCGCGGTCAACGGCGAACTCGGCGCTGCGCTACAGGCCCTGCTGCCGTCGTTCAACATCCCGCGCCAGTCGAACTCCGGCGGCGCCGACCATATCCGCGCCGCGCAGTTGCGCGGCCTGTCGCCGGACCAGGTGCTGGTGCTGATCAACGGCAAGCGCCGGCATGTCTCGTCGCTGGTGACCACGGGCTCGAAGACCGGACGCGGCACGACGCCGGTCGACTTCAACGCCATCCCGCTCGGCGCGATCAAGCGCATCGAAGTGCTGCGCGACGGCGCGGGCGCGCAGTACGGCGCCGATGCGGTCGCGGGCGTGATCAACATCATCCTCGACGATGCCAGCGATGGCGGCGCGATCGAAGCGAGCTACGGCGCGCACCACACGACGTTCGAGCCGACCGGCCAGCGCATCACCGACGGCCAGAGCGCGTCGCTCGCGGCGAAGGTCGGCACCGCGCTCGGCGACGACGGCTTCCTGCGCGTGGGCCTGGAATACAAGGAACTCTCGCCGACCAACCGCGCCGGTTTCGACCAGATCCCGCCATGGGACCAGACGCCGCGCAATCTGGAACTGCAGGGCCGGCGCAACTACCAGCTCGGCAACGGCGCGGCCCGGGACATCAACGGCTGGCTCAATACCGAGATCGCGCTCGGTGACGCCGCGACGTTCTATGCGTTCGGCACCTACGCCCAACGCGACACCGAAGGCGCGAACTACTTCCGCTATCCCGATGGCGAGGCGAACTGGCCGGAGGTGTATCCGGACGGCTTCCGCCCGGTGTCGATCGGCGAGAACCTCGACGTCGCCGGCCTCGCCGGTGTGCGCACGCAGTGGGGCGACTGGGACGTCGACGCCAGCCTCAACCACGGCCGCAACGCATTCACCTATCGCCTGCGTGACTCGATCAATGCCTCGCTCGGCCCGTCCAGCCCGACGCGCTTCAAGACCGGCGACTACGCGTTCGACCAGACGCTGGCCAACGTCGACGTCAGCCGCCTGTTCGCGCAGGGCGACACCCTGCATACCTTCGCGACCGGTGTGGAATTCCGCGTCGAACACTACGAAACCGGCGCCGGCGATCCGGCGAGCTACGCGGCCGGTCCGTTCACCGATCGCCCGACCGGCTCGCAAGCCGGTGGCGGCCTGACGCCGCAGGACGAAGCCAACCTCGACCGCGATGTCGCCAGCGTCTACGCCAGCGTGTCGAGCGGTTTCGGCGACGCGCTCAGCACGGACGCCGCTGTGCGTTACGAGCGCTACAGCGACTTCGGCGGCCAAGTGACCGGCAAGCTCGCCGCGCGCTACGAATTCGCGCCCGCGTTCGCGCTGCGCGGCGCGCTGTCGAAGAATTTCCGTGCACCGTCGCTCGGCCAGATCGGCTTCGAGTCCACCGGCACCGGCTACAACGCGGCCGGCCAGCTGATCCAGAGCCGCCTGCTCTCGGTCAACAACCCGATCGCCCGCGCGCTCGGCGCGACCGACCTCGCGCCCGAACAGTCGACCAACGCCAGCCTCGGTTTCACCAGCCAGCTCAGTGAGAATTTCGATTTTTCCTTGGATTTGTTCCAGATCGACATCGACGACCGCGTCGCGCTGTCGGAAGCGATCACCAGCGATGCGCTGACCGCTTTCATCGTTGCGGAATTCGGCGTGCCGGGTGTGCAGAGCATCAGCTTCTTCACCAATGCCGCCGACACGCGCACGCGCGGCGCCGAGGCCGTCGCCAACTGGCGGCATCCGCTGGCCGGCGGCTCACTGCTGCTGACGGGCACCTGGAGTTATGCGGACACCGAGATCAAGCGCGTCATCGCGACCCCGGCCGCGCTATCGGCGGTGGTGCCGGACGCGGTGCTGTTCGGTGTCGAGGAACGCAACACGCTCACCGACGCCGCGCCGCGTACGCGCTCGGCGTTCACCGGCAGCTGGACGAACGACCGCTGGAGCCTGCTCACGCGCGTGACCCGCCACGGCAGCACCAAGCGCGTGTTCAACTTCGGCGGCGGCTTCGAGCCCGAGCAGGTCTACGGCGCGAAGTGGCAGCTCGATGCGGAAGCCGAAGTGCGTCTCGGCGACAGGTGGACGCTCGCGATCGGCGGCCAGAACCTGACCGACGAATACGCGGACCTGTCAAACGAGGACATCTTCTACTTCGGCAACCTGCCCTACGACGTGCTGTCGGGCATCGGCAGCAGCGGCGCGTATTACTACACGCGGGTGCGATACAGCTTCTGACCGCACCCTGTCCGGACCCCGGCAGAAACGCGACCGCCAGCGTTGGCCGCCATGCGGCCGGCGCTGGTCAATCGACCGGGTCCATCCAGGCCAGCGTGGCCATGCGTCCCGTGCGCTGGTCGCGCCGGTGCGAGAAGAACGCTTCCGGTTCGGAGATGGTGCAGTGCTCGCCGCCGTGGATCGCATCGCCCGGCACACCGGCGGCGATCAGGCGCAAACGCGCGAGCGCATAGAGATCCACACGCCAGTGGCCCGGGCGCGTGGGCACGAAGGCGGTTGCGGCATCGGCATCCCGGTTCACGAATGCCTCGCGCACCTCGGCACCGATCTCGTAGGCCGCCGGGCCGGCGGCCGGACCCAGCCAGACGACGAGACTCGCCGGCGCGGTACGCATGGCGGCGAGCGTCGCCTCGAGCACGCCGGCAGCGAGGCCGCGCCAGCCGGCATGCGCGGCCCCGATCTCGCTGCCCTCGCGGGCCGCGAACACGACCGGCAGGCAGTCGGCGGTCTGGATCGCGAGCACGACACCCGGCGCGCGGGTCACGGCCGCGTCGGCCTCGATCCGCGTCGCGTCACCCGCCGGCATCGGCGCATCGACCCGCGCCACATCGATGCCGTGGACCTGGTGCAGCCACACCGGCCGACCCGGCAACCCGGCGAGGCCGACCAGCAGCGCCCGGTTGCGCGCGACCGCATCGGGGTCGTCGCCGGCGGCCGACCGGTGATTGCCGAGATTGAACCGGTCGAACGGGGCGGCCGACACGCCGGCACCGTGGCGCAGCGTGGTCAACGCGTGCACGCCCCGCGGCGCAGGCCAGCCGGCGTGCAGCAGGGCGCTCACCGGCGCCCCGACTCGGCGTGTTCGGCGACGTCGGCGCGCAGCACCTTCAGCAGCGCCTGCATGTCCTCGGGCACGGGAGCCGAGCAGCGCACCGCCTCGCCGGTCACCGGATGGCGGAACTCCAGGGTCTCGGCATGCAGGGCCTGGCGACGGAAACCGCGCAGCATGGCGGCGGTGGCGTCCGAAGCGCCCTTGGGCAACTTCAGTGCCCCGCCGTAGAGCGGATCGCCGAGGATCGGGTGGCGCAGATGGGCCATGTGGACCCGGATCTGGTGTGTGCGGCCGGTCTCGAGCCGGCATTCCAGCGCGGTGTGCGCACGGAACCGCTCGCGCAGGCGGTAATGGGTGACCGCGTCGCGCCCGTCCTCGCGTACCGCCATGCGCAGGCGGTCCCGCGGATGCCGGTCGATCGGCGAGGCCGCCGTACCGCCGGAGACCAGCGCGCCCACCACCACTGCGAGGTACTGGCGGTGGACGTCGCGCGAGGACAGCTGCTCGACGAGCGCGTTGTGCGCTTCCAGCGTGCGCGCCACCACCATCACCCCCGACGTGTCCTTGTCGAGCCGATGCACGATGCCGGCGCGCGGAAGCGCGGCCATCGACGCGTCGCGGAACAGCAGTGCGTTGACCAGGGTGCCGTCGGGATTGCCGGCGCCGGGATGGACCACCAGGCCGGCAGGCTTGTCGATCACGAAGACCTGGTCGTCCTCGTAGAGGACCGACAGCGGGATGTCCTGCGGCTCGGCCTCGGTCTGGACGTCGAGCACGACGTTCAGCTCGACCCGCTCCCCGCCCATGACGAGATCACGCGGGCGCGGCACGGCGCCGTCGAGCAGCACCTCGCCGGCCTTGATCCAGCTGGTGAGCTTGGAGCGCGAGAACTGCGGAAACAGCTCGGCCAGCACGGCGTCGAACCGACGCCCCGCAGCCGTATCAGGGACGGCGGCGACGCGGGCGTCGTCGGGTGGAACGGGGGCAACGGGCATCGGACGGCTCGGGTTCAGGCGTGGGGCGCCGGGCCGCGGGCCCGGACTGGTATTATCCGCCGTTCGTGCCCAGACGCCCAATGTCCCCATGATCCCACGCCCCGTTACGTCGCCCCGCCTGGCCCGCGCCCTGGTTCTGCTGGTGCTGGCAGCGCTGGTCGCGACCGGCTGCTCGCGCGGCAACACCCGCGACGAGGCCAACGAGGGCGTGCCTGCCTCGGAGCTCTACGACAAGGGCCACCAGTCCATGCGACGGGGCAACTGGAGCAATGCGGCCAATACCTACAGGCGCCTGGTGGCGCAGTATCCCTACGGCCCCTACACCGAGCAGGCACTGGTCGAGAGCGCCTACGCGCAGTTCAAGATGGGCAACAACGCCGAGGCGATCTCGGCGATCGACCGCTTCATCCGCACCTATCCGACGCACCGCCACATTCCCTACATGTACTACCTGCGCGGATTGACCAACGCCAACCGCGACACCGTGTTCCTGCAGCGCGTCTGGAGCCTCGACAGCAGCCGCCGCGATCTGGCGGCGCCGAATCAGGCCTACGCCGACTTCAACATCGTCACCGACCGCTATCCGAATAGCCGGTATGCCGCCGACGCGCGCCAGCGCATGGTCGCGCTGCGCAACACGTTCGCGCGCCACGAGATCGAGACCGGCCTGTACTACCTGCGCCGCGGCGCCTACGTGGCCGCCACGCAGCGCGCGACCTATCTGCTGGAGACCTATCCGCAGAGCGAATACCAGAACGACGCGGTCGCCCTGCTGGCCGTCGCCTACGACGGCCTGGGCAACGACGCTCTGGCCGGCGATGCGCGCCGGGTGCTGCAGCAGAACGAGCCGGGCCACCCGGCGCTCGCCGGCAACTGGCCGAACGAGCCGTGGCGGATCCGACGCCTCAATCCCTTCGCGACCGAGCGCACCGCGATCGACAATCGCGACTGAGCGGATTCCCCAGTCGTCACGCAGACGCCGCCTCCGGGCGGCGTTCTTCGTTGCGGACCCGGCGTGTCGCGCCCGCGAAGCGGCGATCGACCGTCCGCGCATCTATCCCCGTTCCGCCGACACCGCCTAGACTCCGGCCCATGTCCGCTGTCGCCGCACGCCTGCTCTATCTGCTCGCCACGCTGGTGGGCGCACTGCCGACCGCCGTGCGAAGGCGTCTCGCCGATGGCGCGGCCGCGCTCGGCCGCATGGCCGGCACGCGTGAAAGCCGGGTGGCGTTGCGCAATCTCGAACTCGCCTATCCCGAGCTGTCCCCGGACGAGCGCGATGCACTGCAGCGCGCGGTGCTGCGCACGACCGCACTGCAGACACTGGAAACCCTGCGGCTGTGGACGCGGCCGCATGCGCGCAATCTCCGCGCGATCCGTGCGCAGCATGGCGTGGGCCTGTTCGACGCGGCGCTGGCCTCGGGCACGGGCCTCATCGTCGTCGCGCCGCATTTCGGCAACTGGGAACTGCTCAATCAGTGGCTCGCCGCCCGCACGCCGATCTCCATCCTTTACCGTGCGCCCGATTCCGCGGTCGGCGAGGCCTTCCTGCGCCTGGTGCGCGCCGGCGTGCCGGACCGGGTGCGCCAGGTCCGCGCCGAGGGACCGGCTGTGCGTCAGTTGTGGAAGACGCTCGCCGGCGGCGGCGTGGTCGGCATCCTGCCGGATCAGCAACCCAAGGCCGGCGACGGTGTCTTCGCGCCGTTCTTCGGCATGCCCGCACTGACGATGACCCTGGTCTCGCGGCTCGCCGAACGCACCGGCGCGGTCGTGCTGTACGCCTGGTGCGAACGCATCGCGGACGGGCCGGACTTCGAACTGCGGATCGAAGCAGCGCCCGAGGGCATCGCCGATGCGGACGCGCACCGTGCGGCAAGCGCGCTCAACGCCGGGGTCGAGCACATCGCACGTCGCGACCCCGCGCAGTACCAGTGGACCTACAAGCGCTACAAGGCGCGGCCGTCGGGCTCCGGCGACGACAACCCCTATCTCGACCTGGAACGCCGCCGATGAGCCCCTGCCGATGACCGACCGCGATCCTGACTCCGCGGGCCCGCCCCCCTTGCCGCCGGTGACTCCCGTCGCCGTGCCCGCGCCGCCAGCCGACGCGCCGCAGGTGGAAACCGACGTCTGGCAACCGCTGCCGGTGCGCGCACGCACGCTGGCCACGCTGTCGACCCTGTTCGGCACGCTGGTGCCACTGACGATCGCGCTCGGCGTCGGCACCCTTGCCCGCACGCGCACGCCGTTGTCGCTCGCGACCGATGGCGTTTGGCTCGCGATTGCCGGTGCGGCACTTCTGTTGATTCCGGCGTGGACGGTGTGGCTCGCACGCCGGCGCTGGCTGCGCACCCGCTGGCGCCTCGACGACGACGGCTTCGGCATCCGCCGCGGGCACATGTGGCGCAGCGACACACGCGTGCCCGGCTCGCGCGTGCAGCATCTCGACATCCGCCGCGGCCCGCTGGAGCGCGCCTTCGGCCTGTCGACGCTGATCGTGCACACCGCCGGCACCCGCAACAGCGCGGTGTCGGTCAGCGGCCTCGGCCACGCCGAGGCCGAGCGCCTGCGCGATGCGCTGGCCGCGCGCGCCGCCCGCGACGACGACCATGACGACGCCTGAAGCGGTCTCACCGCTGCTGCCCGCGGATGCCGAGCGCCGGCTGCATCCGGGGTCCTGGCTGTTCGTGCTGCTGCAGAACCTGCGGCAGTTCATCGTGCCGCTGGCCGTGCTGCTGTTCGCCGGCGGGCGCCGCGACGACGGCTACCCGTGGTGGCTGCCGATGCTCGGCGTCGGCGCCCTGGTAGTGGTCTCGATCTGGCAGTACCTGACGTTCCGCTACCGCATCGCCGACGATCGCCTGATCGTGCGCAGCGGCCTGCTCGAGCGCAGCGTGCGGCAGATTCCGTACTCGCGCATCCACAACGTGGCGATCCATCAATCGCTGCTGCACCGGCTGATCGGCGTGGCCGAGGTGCGGCTGGAATCGGCCGGCGGCACCAAGCCCGAAGCGGAGATGCGCGTCCTCCGGCTGCCCGAGGCGCTGGCGCTGGAACAGCTGATCCGCGATCGCGGCAGCGCGCCGGCGACGGCCGCCGCCGACGGCGCGGCACCCCCGGCCCCGGCCGGCACCACGTTGCTGGCGCTGTCGACCATCGAAGTCGTCAAGCTGGGGCTGATCTCCAACCGCGGCATGATCGTCGTCGCCGGCGCCGTGGCGCTGTCGTTCCAGGTGCTGCCCGAACGTACGATGGGCCGCTGGCTGTTCGAAGGCGGCCGGGAGGCGTTCGGCTATGCGAGCGGCTTCGCCACGACCTGGCTCGCCAAGGGCATGGTGCTCGCGGCCTTCGTGGCTGTGGCGCTGGCTCTGATCCGTGCGTTTTCCGTGCTGCTCGCCCTGGTCCGCTACC
Organism: Luteimonas deserti; assembly: GCF_013425765.1. Lineage (GTDB taxonomy): Bacteria > Pseudomonadota > Gammaproteobacteria > Xanthomonadales > Xanthomonadaceae > Luteimonas > Luteimonas deserti. The sequence goes on along the minus strand of NZ_JACCJZ010000013.1, from coordinate 187,373 downwards.
ACGGCTTCCGCCTGCAGCGGCAGGGTCGCCGCCTGACCGTCGAACGCGGCCTGCTGAGCCGGTCGCGCAGCAGTGTGCCGCGGCGGCGCATCCAGGCCTGGACGCTGCGCGAGAGCGTGCTGCATCGCCTCTTCGCGCGGCGCACGCTGGAGATCGACACTGCCAGCGCACGCGCCGGCGACGGCCAGGGCAACGCGAACGGCCAACGTGGCCTGGACGCGTTGGCCCCGATCGCCCCGCCCGATACCTGCGACGCGATCCTGCGCGACATCGCCGTACTGCCCGCCTGGCCACCGGCCGAATGGCGCCCGCTGCATCCACGCGCGTGGCTGCGGCTGCTGCTCGGCGACGCGCTGCTGACCGCGGTGCTGTGCGGAGTGCTCGCGTGGTTCTTCCAGTGGTGGGGCGCGCTCGGCCTGCTGTGGCTGCCGTGGTCGGGGTTCGTCGCCCGCCGCCACGCCGCGCGTGCCGGTTACGCGATCGACGATGCCCTCGTCGCGGTGCGCGAAGGCTGGTGGAGCCGGCACTGGCGGCTGGCCGAAATCGGCAAGCTGCAGGCGGTGGAACTGCGCCAGTCGCCGCTGGATCGCGGCTTCGGCATGGCCTCGGTGTGGCTCGACACGGCCGGCGCCGGCGCGCTGGCCCCGCAGCTCCGGCTGCGCTTGCTGCCGCTGTCCGACGCCGAGCGCCTCCACGCGCGACTGGCCGCGGCGATCGCACGCCGCCCGCTGCGCTGGTGACGGCGCGCGCCGCTCAGCGGCGGCGCGATTTCAGGTAGTGACCGAGCATGCCCACCCAGTGCTCGATGCGCTTGGCCAGCGGCATCGGTGCCTGGAACAGCAGCCAGCTGTAGGCACGCAGTTCCCAGAACGTCGGCGCGGGCTTGGTGCGGAACTCGGCCTTGGCCATGCGCAGCCAGCGCGGCGTGATGCCGGCCTGCCGGCGATAGAACTCCAGCATGCGTTCGCTGCCGACGACGTGCCGGTACACACGCAGCGGCGACGGCCCGAAGGACTTGAGCGCGTTGCTGCCGTGTTCGCGATGGCCGACCAGGGTGTCGGCCAGATAGACCTTGTGCGCGCCGAGGATGTCGGCGCCGTAGACGATGCAGTCGTCCGGACGCGACAGCCAGTCGGCGGCGCGCTCGGGCGGCAGGGCCAGCAGGCGCGCCATCAGCGCGCTGCGCAGGCTCACCGCCGAGGTCGCCGCGCCCTGGAAGCGGTGGTAGTAGGCGTTGAGCAGGATCGACAGGCCGAGGTCGCGATCCGGGCCGGGCTTGAACATCGGCTCGCCGAGATCGCCGAACAGCTGCATGTTCGTGTAGACGAAATCGACCTCGGGCCGCGCGGCGTAGACGTCGACGATGCGCTGCAGGTAATCGGGGTTCCAGCGATCGTCGGAATCGAGGAGCGCGATGATGTCGCCGCGCGCCTGCGCGAATCCGGTGATCCAGGCCTGCAGCTGGCCGCCGTTGGCCTGCTCGATCAGCGTGACCTCGGGATGGTCGCCGTAGTGCCGACGCAGCAGCTCGGGCGAGCCGTCGCGCGAGCCGTCGTCCACGATGATGATCTCCAGCGCCGGCTCGGTCTGCGCGAGCACCGACTCGATCGCCTCGACGACGAACGCGGCGTAGTTGTAGCTCGAGACGAGCACGCTGACGGTGGGGCGGACGGACGCGGTCATGGACATCGGGGCGACGCCGCGCATGCGGCGCCGGCATCATACCAACGCGCCCCGCCGCGCCCGGACGCGGCCCGCGTGATCGGCGACAATCGCGACATGTCGATTCCCGCCTCCGCCATCGCGCCGCTGCCGATCTCCGGCGTCGTCATTACGAAGAACGAGGGCGACCGCATCGGCCGCTGCCTCGATTCGATGCGCGGCCTGTGCGCCGAACTCGTCGTCGTGGATTCCGGCTCGACCGACGACACGGTCGAAGTCGCCACCGCGCACGGCGCGCGTGTCGTGCACCAGGACTGGCTGGGCTATGCGGCGCAGAAGACCTTCGCCAATACGCTGGCCGCGCACGACTGGCTGTTGCTGCTCGACGCGGACGAATGGCTGTCGCCGGGCACCGAGGCGACGATCCGCGCACTGTTCGCAAATGGCCGTGTCGAGACCGCCGATGCCTGGCTGCTGACCCGCCGCAACTGGTTCCTCGGCCATCGCCTGCGCGGCGGCGAGCCGATGGAGCGCCTGGTCCGCGCGGGCTGGCGTTATCTGCCCTCGCAGGTGCACGAACGCCCGGATCTGGAGGGCAAGACGGTTGCGAAGCTCGATGCCGATTTCGAGCACGACACCTCGCGCAGCTACGCCGAGCACGTCGACAAACTGTCGAAGTACGCCACGCTGTGGGCGCAGCAGCGTCGCGACGCCGGCAAGCGCGCCAGCGCGCTCGACGGCCCCCTGCATGCCGCCGCGTATCTGCTCAAGCAGTACCTGTTGCGCGGCGCATTCCTCGACGGCGCGCCGGGCTGGCGCTTCCACAAGGCACAGGCCGGTTACGTGATGGAAAAATACCGGCGCCTGCGCGCGGTGTCCTGAGCGCTCGCCCTGCCCGCGCACACATTTGCAGGGCGCGCGCGGCGGGCGGTCGCGGTGATGCCCGCTCGTGCACGGCCGCCCACCTGCATCCGGGTCGATCGAGCGTTGCGCCGTCACCGGCCCGCCCCGCGCGTCAGGCCCTGCCAGGCCCGGCTCACCGACGCTGCGGACGCGCGGAATGAGCCGCGCGATCCGCCCGCACGCCCTTGCTGAAGCGCGCTCGCCCGGAATCGGCGGTCCGCGAAACTCTCGATCACGCGCGATCGCTTCGCTCTCGGTGCGATCGATCGCGATGCCGTCACCGGCTCCCGCCCGCGCATCAGGGGGCGTTGATGGCCCGACCCGTCGACGATGCGGACGCGCAGGATGACGTGCGCAATCCGCACGCAGTGCCGAGACGCGCTCGTTTGGAATCGGCGGTCCCGGAACTTCCCGATCGCGCGCGCGCACGCTTCGCCATCGGTGCGATCGATCGGTGCATTGTCACCGCCCTCCTCGGACCGTGCGCCAGCAGGCTTGGCCGAGCCCCTTGGTCGACGGCGGAGACGCGCAGGACGACACGCGCGATCCGCCTGTTGCGCTGTGGAAATCCGCGTGACAAGCGGTCCCGCTGGAGCCCGATCGCGCGCGAAGCGCCGTACCCGCCCGACCATCAGGCGCGCACACGCACCGTCCCCCGGCTCGACCTCAGGCCTTCGGCCCGTGCACCAGACCGAATTCGGTCCAGGTCCGCCGTCCGGCCTGCACCGCATCGCGGATCGCCTGGTTGGCGGCCTTCATCTCCGGCTTGACGTAGCCACGCGCGTGGTCGAGATGCACGCACACCGCTGAGAAGCGGATCTGCTTGCCGGTGACGCCGGCATTGGCGAGCCGCTCGCCGAGTTCGAGATCCTCGCCGCCGTAGGTCATGCGCTCGTCGAAGCCGTTGACGCGCACGAGGTCGGCCTTCCAGCCCGAGGCGTTGTTGCCGGCCCAGCGCGGCTTGGTCGGCGTGGCGGCGTTGAGCACGCGCTCGCGCCAGCCCGGCCGCGCCCAGAGCTTGAGCGAGCGCTTCCTGCGCGGCAGACCGTTGGCCTTGAGCCAGTCGAGATCGGTGTGCAGGCCCCGCGCGATGACGTCGCGGTCGATCTTCCGGCTGAGGTCCATCGGCAATTTGCAGTAACCGCCACCGAGATACCGCCCGGGTTCGCGCAGGCGCAGGTGCTGGCTGACGAAATCCGCGCGCGGCACGCAGTCGCCGTCGGAAAACACCAGGTAGTCGGCGCGCGCCACCTCGATGCCGCGGTTGAGGATGGTGCACTTCCTGAAGCCCGCGTCCTCGTGCCAGACGTGGCGCACCGGGAACGGCAGCTCGGCGGCCATGCGCTCGACCAGCGCCCCGACATCCGGCCCGGAGCCGTCGTCGGTGACGATCAACTCGAAATCCGTGCGGTCCTGGCGCGCATAGCCCCACAGGCAGCGTTGCAGCCAGTCGGCGTTGTTGTAGGCGCTGATGATCAGGCTGGCGGCGGGGGTCGGCATGGCGGCGATTCTACCGGGCGCATGTCGCGACTCGGCGCAGCTCAGGCGGCGCGCACGAGCCGCGCGTAGAAGAACCCGTCCATCGCATCGTCGCCCGGCAGCCGCTGGTGACCGGTGCCGGTGTCGCGACCGAACCGGGCATCCAGCGGCGCGAGCGCGAATTCGGGGTGCCGCGCGAGAAAATCGGCGACCTGCGCGCTGTTCTCCCGGCGCAGGATCGAACAGGTGGCATAGAGCAGCGTTCCGCCGGGTGCGACCACCCCGGCGAGCGTGTCCAGCAGACGCGCCTGCAGGGCGACGAGCGCATCGATGTCGCGCTCGCGGCGGTGCAGCAGCACGTCGGGCTGACGCCGCACGATCCCGGTCGCCGAGCACGGCGCGTCGACGAGAACCGCGTCGAACGGCACGCCGTCCCACCAGCGCCCGAGGTCCAGCGCATCCACTGCGCGCACGCTGGCGCGTTCGCCGATGCCGAGCCGGGCGAAGGTCTCGGTGATGCGCGCCACGCGCGCCGGCGCGATCTCGAGCGCGACCAGGCGCAGGGCGGGATCGCGTTCGAGCAGGTGTGCACTCTTGCCGCCCGGCGCCGCGCAGGCATCCAGCACCCGCCCCCCCGAGGGTGGCGCGAGCGCATCGGCCACCAGTTGCGCCGCGCCGTCCTGGATCGAGACATCGCCTTCGGCGAACCCGGGCAAGGCATCCACCGGTACCGGGATCGGCACGCACAGACCGTCGGGCGCGGACGCGGAACTCGCGGCTTCGATGCCGGCATCGGCGAGCCGTCGGGCGAAGGCGGCACGCGTGAGGCGCCGGCCGTTCACACGCAGCCACTGCGGCGCCATGCGCTCGCTGGCAAGGGTGATCGCGTCGACCGCATCGGGCCAGTCGGTGCGCAGCTCCGCGAGCAGCCACGCCGGCCAGACGTCCTCGGGCGTCGCCGCGGGCAGGCCGTCGCGCTGCGCGCGGCGCAACAAGGCGTTGACCAGACCGGCCTGATGGCTGCGTCCGAGCCCGCGGGCGGCGTCCACGGTGGCCGACAGTGCGGCATGCGCGGGTAGACCGAGCGGATCGAGCTGGGCGAACCCCGCATACAGCAGCGCGCGGAGCGATGCGTCGCGCTGGCCAAGCGGCCTCGGCATCCACGACGCCAGCGCACGGTCGTAGCGCGCGCGCCCGCGCAGCGCCGAAAAGCAGATCGCCTCGAGCAGTGCGCGGTCGCGCGCATCCGCAAGCTGCGGCAGCGTGCTCGCCAGACTCGCCTTCAGCGAGACCCCGCGGTGCAGCACCGCGTCGAGCACCTCGGCCGCATGCACGCGCACGCCGGCGCCGGGTACGGCTGCGCCGGCCATGTCAGCCCGACGCCGCGCCGCGCAGGTCGCGCCGCGCATTGAGATAGTCGGCGGCCGCGATCACCTTGCCACCCGCGCGTTGCACCCGCAGCAGGCGCAGCGCGCCGTCTCCGCAGGCGATGTCGATGCCCTGGGGACCGGCGAACACGACGGTGCCCGGCGCGGCGCCATGGGCGAGCGGCAGGGCCTGTGCGGCATGGATCCGCAGGCGCTCGCCGGCCACCTCGGCCTCGGCCACCGGCCACGGGTCGAACGCGCGCACGGTATCGGCCAGGGCGCGCGCCGGGCCGGCCCAGTCGAGCCGTGCCTCGGCCTTGTCCAGCTTGTGCGCATAGGTCACGCCTTCGTGGGGCTGCGGCTGCGCCACCGGCCGGATGCCGGCACGCAACAGGCCCAGGCCGTCGGCCAGCACCTGCGCGCCGAGCGCGGCCAGCCGGTCGTGCAGACGGCCACCGGTGTCGTCGGATTCGATCGGAAGCGTCTGACGCAGCAGCACCGGCCCGGTGTCGAGGCCTTTTTCCATCTGCATCAGGCACACGCCCGTTTCGCTGTCGCCGGCCTGGATCGCGCGCTGGATGGGGGCCGCGCCGCGCCAGCGCGGCAGCAGCGAGGCGTGTACGTTCCAGCAGCCGAAGCGCGGGATGTCGAGGACCGCCTGGGGCAGCAGCAGGCCATAGGCCACCACGATCATCAGGTCGGGCTCCAGCGCGCGCAGCGCATCGAGCACCTCCCGCCCCTTCAGCCGGGCCGGCTGTCGTACTGCGATGCCCCGCGTCAGCGCCGCCTGCTTGACCGGCGACGGCGTCAGCATGCGTCCACGGCCCGCGGGGCGATCGGGCTGGGTGTACACCGCGACGACCTCGCTGGCGACGTCGGCAGCCAGCAGCGACGGCACGGCGAACTCGGGCGTGCCGGCAAAGACGAGTCTCATCCGTGGCGCGCCCCGCGATCGGCGGAGCCCGGCACGCCGGCGGCGGGCACGCCGCAGGGCCGCGTCGACCGCGGATCCGCGGCGCCCGGCCCCTCCCGTCCCACCGTCACGACCTCGGCCCCACTAGTCACGGCCCTTGCGCAGCTTCTCGAGCTTCTTGATCGCGCGATCGCGCTTGAGCGGCGAGAGATAGTCGATGAAGAGTTTGCCGTCGAGATGGTCCAGCTCGTGCTGCACGCAGGTGGCGAGCAGCCCGTCCACGGTCAGCGAGAAGGGCTTGCCCTCGCGGTCGAAGGCGTCGACCACGATGCCGTCGGCGCGGGTCACGTCGGCGAACACGCCGGGAATCGACAGGCAGCCCTCGGTGTGCACGCGCAGGTCCGCCGAGCGGTCGCGGATCACCGGGTTGACGAACACCAGCGGCTGGTCGCGCGTCTCGGTGACGTCGACCACCATGAAGCGTTCGAACACGTCGACCTGGGTGGACGCCAGGCCGATGCCGGGCGCTTCGTACATGGTCTGGAACATGTCGTCGAGCAGACGCTGGAACGCGGGGTCGGCGAAGCGCTGGTCGGTGACCGGAGCGGCGGTCTTGCGCAGCCCGGCATTGGGATATTCGAGGATCGGGAGCAGGGCCATGGTGTCGAACAGCGAAGGCGGTCACAGCCGCGGAGAGGAGCGCGGCATTGTAACGTGCAGTGCACTTGCGTCCGCGCGAGGGTTTCAGGCTATATTGCGCCGCTGCAAGGGGAAAACTTCAAGGGGAGCAACAGGATGGCCGGCAGGCTTCAGCGCCTTTCAAGGTCGCTTCGCACGGTTTGCGCCGTCGCGCTGCTGACCGTCACAACGTACGCGGCCGCGCAGCAGATGCGCGGCGATCATCCCGAGACCTATGTCGTGGTCCGCGGGGACACGCTGTGGGGGATCGCCGGACGGTTCCTCGACCGGCCCTGGCTCTGGCCGGAAATCTGGCAGGCCAATCCGCAGATCGCCAATCCGCACCTGATCTATCCGGGCGACGTGATCAGCCTGGCCTACCTCAACCGGGTGACGGCACAGCCGGGCCCGCGCGCCGAGGCGCCGATCAATGCCATCGCGTTGTCGGACATCGAGCCGTTCCTGAAGAACCGCAGCATCGTGTTCGATTTCGAACAGTTGCCCTACGTGGTCGCTGCCGAGGATTCCCGCCTGCGCGGCAGCGCCGAGCGCGCGATCTACGTCGCCGGTCTGGCCGGCGCGCAGCCGGGCCAGCGCTATGCGATCCAGCGTGCGGCAACCGAGTTCTACGGTGCGCGGCGCTCGCGCGATCTCGATTTCCGCGGCAAGCGCATTGCCGGCGAGAGCGATCTGTGGCGGCAGGTACTGCCCCGCCTGCGTGGCCAGGACGCGTTCCTCGGTTACGAGATGGTCCAGATGGGCGTGGCCACCGTGGTCCGTGGCCCGACCACCGACAGCGAGATGGCGACGCTCACGGTCGACAACAACGGCTTCGAAGCCCGTCCCGGCGACCGCCTCGTGCCGGTGAATCCGCAGCCCTACGACCTGCAGTTCTTCCCGCATCCGCCCGTGGCCGACGCACTGGCCGCCGATCCCCAGGTGCTCGGCGTGGCCGACATGCTGCTCACCGGTGGACCGCGCGACGTGATCGCGATCTCCGCCGGTCGCGCATCGGGTGTCGACAACGGCACGGTGTTCTCGATCTGGCGCGAAGGCCCGAATGTCGTCGATCGCGTGCGCTATCCGAACTCCTCGCAGATGACCGAGGCACCGAACGCCGGCAGCCGCCGCGACCGTATGCCCGACGAGTACGCCGCCCATGCGATGGTGTTCCGCACCTTCGACCATGTGAGCTATGCGCTGGTGATGGAAGGGACCAAGCCGGTGCAGACCGGTTACCGCCTCAAGCACCCCGACGCGCCTTACTGATCCGCAGGATGCGATGTGGTCCCGACACGGCGCCTCCGGGCGCCGTGTCCGTTTCCGGCACCCTGGACTCCGCTGCAATCTCCTACGGCGCGCCCGGCGCGTGACCGACTGCCGGACAGCGGCACCTCGCCTAGGGTCGCGTCATGGCGACCCACTCCGACCGTCGACTCGATGCCCTGCTCCGCCTCGTCCATGCCGGCGGCGGCACCGCGGCGCGGCGCCTGCTCCTGGAGCGGGCCGGCGACCCGCTGGCCGCACTGGCCGGCGGCCCCGCGACCTGGCGCGCATGCGGCCTCGACGCCGCGCAATGCGACGTCCTGCAGGCACCGCCCGCCGCGCTGGCGCGTTCGCGTCGCTGGCTCGACGAGGGTCCACGGCGGCATCTGCTCGGATGGCACGATCCGGACTATCCCGCCCTGCTGCGGCGGGCACCGAGCCCGCCGCTGGCCCTGTTCGTGGACGGGGATCCGACGGCGTTGTGGCACCCGGCGATCGCTGTGGTCGGCAGCCGCGCGCCGACCGCCGGTGGGCGCGATACCGCAGCCGCGTTCGCGCGGAGCTTCGTCGCGGCCGGGCTGGCCGTCGTCAGCGGCCTGGCCAGCGGCATCGACGCGGCCGCCCATGCCGCCGCGCTGGACGCCGGGGGCCTGACGGTGGCGATCCTCGGCAGCGGCATCGACCAGCCGTATCCACGCAGCAACACCGCCCTGCATGCGCGCATCGCGGCCGGGGGCGCGGTCGCCAGCGAATACCCGCCCGGCACCCCGGCCCGCCGCGAGCAGTTCCCGAGCCGTAACCGGATCGTCGCCGGCCTCGCGCTCGGCACCCTGGTCGTGGAGGCGGCACACCGCTCGGGGGCGTTGATCACCGCGCGGCTCGCCGGCGATGCCGGGCGCGAGGTGTTCGCGATCCCCGGTTCCATCCACAACCCGATGGCGCGCGGCTGCCACCGCCTGCTCCGGGACGGCGCCCAGCTGGTGGAATCACCGGACGAGGTGATCGCCACGCTGGCACCGTTGGCCGGCGCGCTGGCCGACGACTTGCGCATGCGGCTGCCCGCCCCCACCCAGGGGGAGGCGACGACGCCTCCGCCCCCTTCCTGCCCCTCCGCACCGGCCGACCCGGACTACAACCGGTTGTGGGCCGCACTCGGTTTCGACCCAAGCGGTATGGATGAACTGGTGGCCCGCAGCGGATTGACGGTGGCCCGCCTGTCGGCCATGCTGCTGGTCATGGAGCTGGATGGACGTGTCGAAGCCGCACACGGTCGGTATTCCCGAAAGTCCTGACACACCGCGCCCGAGGGCGCAGGCCGGGGGAAATGAAAGAAAGCATCCTGGATGTCCTGCTCTACCTGTTCGAACACTATTTCACCGAGGACGCCGATCTCGCGCGCGATCGGGACACCCTCCAGAGCGGTCTGCTCCAGGCCGGTTTCAGCCCCGCGGAAGTCAGCAAGGCCTTCGACTGGCTCGATGCCCTGGCCGATCAGCGCCCCGCCCTGCCTGCGGTCCGGGCGAACGGGCCGACCCGCATCTATGCCGGGCCCGAACTCGACCGGCTCGACGTCGAGTGCCGCGGCTTCCTGCTGTTCCTCGAGCAGCACGGCGTCCTGGATTCGGACCAGCGCGAGCTCGTCCTGGACCGGGCGATGGCGCTCGACCAGGACGAGCTGGATCTCGACGACCTCAAGTGGGTCGTGCTGATGGTCCTCTTCAACCAGCCGGGCAGCGAAGCCGCGTATGCATGGATGGAGACGCAGATGTTCGCCGACGAGCCCGAACCCGTGCACTGAGCGGCGGGGCTCGGCAACGGAGGCGCCGGAAGGCGCCTTTTTGTTGTCCGTCGTGCGCCCCTGCGCATGTGAACAGGTAGCATGAACGGCGGGGACTCCCGGCCGGGGATGGATCGCGCGATGCGGCCGGGGCAACGGGACCGGACGGAGATCCGATGACACAGTCGTGGTACTACGCCGCCGGCACGACCCGGCAGGGTCCACTGCAGGCCGATGATCTGCTGCGCCTGTACCAGGGCGGCCGGATCCGGGGCGAAACGCCCGTCTGGCACGAGGGCCTGCCGGACTGGGTGCCGCTGGCATCGGTCGCTGCCTCAGTCGGCCTGCCGCCACTGCCGCCCCCGCTTCCGGCCTCGGCTTCGGCCATGGCGGTACCTCCAACCCGACGCGGCCTGCACTGGATCTGGATCGTCGTGCTCGTCGTTGCGGCCTGCGCGGTCCCGCTGATCGCGTTGCTGGCGGCGATCGCGCTGCCCGCCTACAACGATTACGTCGTCCGCTCCCGCATCGCCGAGGTCGCACTGGCCGCCGCGCCGCTCCGCCAGCACGCGGAGATCCAGCGCGCCCGCGACGGCACCTGCCCGATCGTGCCGGCGCCCGGTGCCGGCGTGGGGGCCGGAGCATCCGACGGGTCGATCGCCGCGCTTGCCGGCCACCGCCATGTACAGGCGCTCCGCGCCGTTGAGACCGGTCCCGACCGGCACTGCGAAATCACGGTGCAGCTCCGGGGGGTCGGTCATTCCGCTGTGGACGGACACCGCCTCAGCTGGTCGTTCGATCCCGATGCCCGGGCATGGCGCTGCGGCGGCGATCTCCGCCGTGCCCACCTGCCGGCCGCATGCCGGTACTGACCGGCGTATCCGCTTCACACCCATGCCAATCGACAGGACGTTCCACGATGACCCACTGGTATTACGCCGACGCCTCGAACGCCCGTCAGGGACCACTCGCCGCCACGGAGCTGCTGGGCCTGCGGCAGGCCGGACGGATCGGCGACGAAACCCTCGTCTGGCGCGACGGTCTCGACCAGTGGCAACCGCTGCGCACGCTCGCGCATGAACTGGACACCGCCGGGGCACCGGCTCCGCCGCCCGACGCCTGGACACTCGAGCCGGTCGCGCCGTCCGGGCCCGAGCCGGTGGAGGACGCCGCTGGCCCCGATGCATGGCGCCCACTGACCGAACGCGACGGTGCCGCAATCCCCGAGGCCTGGGCGCAGACGGCCTCGCCCTACGCTGCGCCGACAGCGCCCGTGGACCGCGCCGACGCCGTGGTCCAGGGCGGCGAGATCGTCTACGCGGGCTTCCTGAAGCGGGTCGCGGCCTCGATCATCGACAGCCTGATCGTCGGCGTCGCCGGCCTGATCGTGAACGGCCTCCTCGGCGCCGTGCTGGTCGGCCTCCTCGGCGCCAGCGGGATGCTGGATGCGACGTGGTTCGTCGTTCTGCAGGTCGTGTTCCAGCTGCTCGCGATCGCGATCGCGGCGACGTACTACGCCTGGTTCCACGCATCGTCCTCGATGGCCACCCCCGGCAAGATGGCGATCGGTATCAAGGTCGTCCGCAGCGACGGCGCGCGGATCAGCCTGGCCCGCGCCGTCGGCCGCTATTTCGCCACCATCCTCAGCGGCCTTCCCCTCGGCATCGGCTTCCTGATGGCGGCCTTCACGGCGCGCAAGCAGACCCTCCACGACATGGTCTGCGACACCCTCGTGGTCGACACCTGGGCGTTCACCGAACATCCGGAGCGCCAGCGCCGCGAGCTGGGCACCATCACCCTCGTGATGCTGGTGATCTTCGGCGTGCTGGCGACGCTCACCGTGGTGTTTTTCACGATCGCGATCCTCGCCGCCTTGTTCGCGGGCTGAACCGCGGGGGCGGGTCGTGCTTGACAGGGCGCCCCGTGCGTGATTCCACTATAAAAGCAACCGACCGCCCGGGGCCTGTCCCCGGGCGTCGTCATCTTCACCGTTCACTATCGGGCGCGCCGATTCCGGCCGCCCCGGGACAGCGTCCGTCATGGCCAAGAACCTCCTCATCGTCGAGTCGCCCGCCAAGGCCAAGACGATCAACAAGTACCTCGGCAAGGATTTCCAGGTGCTGGCGTCCTACGGGCACGTGCGCGACCTGATTCCGAAGGAGGGCGCCGTGGACCCCGATGCGGGATTCGCGATGCGCTACGACCTGATCGAGAAGAACGAGAAGCACGTCGAGGCGATCGCCAAGGCGGCCAAGGCGGCGACCGGCATCTTCCTGGCGACCGACCCGGACCGCGAAGGGGAGGCGATCAGCTGGCACATCGCCGAAATCCTGAAGGAACGCGGCCTGCTCGAAGGGCGCGATCTGCAGCGTGTGGTGTTCACCGAGATCACGCCGCGGGCGATCAAGGAAGCGATGCAGAAGCCGCGCTCGATCGCCGGCGATCTGGTCGACGCCCAGCAGGCGCGCCGCGCGCTGGATTACCTGGTCGGCTTCAATCTCTCGCCGGTGCTGTGGCGCAAGGTGCAGCGCGGCCTGTCGGCCGGTCGCGTGCAGTCGCCGGCGCTGCGCATGATCGTCGAGCGCGAGGAGGAGATCGAAGCCTTCATCGCGCGCGAGTACTGGAGCATCGAGGCCGAGTGCGCGCACCCCTCGCAGTCGTTCACCGCGCGACTCAACAAGCTCGACGGGCAGAAGTTCGAACAGTTCACCGTCACCGACGGCGACACCGCCGAAGCGGCCCGCGCGCGCATCCAGGCCGCGGCGCAGGGCGCGCTGCACGTCACCGACGTCGGCGCCAAGGAGCGCAAGCGCCGCCCGGCCGCGCCGTTCACCACCTCGACGCTGCAGCAGGAGGCCTCGCGCAAGCTCGGCTTCACCACGCGCAAGACCATGCAGGTCGCGCAGAAGCTCTACGAGGGCGTGGCGATCGGTGACGAGGGCACGGTCGGCCTGATCACCTACATGCGTACCGACTCGGTGAGCCTGTCGCAGGACGCGCTGGGCGAGATCCGCGACGTGATCGCCCGCGACTACGGCACCGCCTCGCTGCCGGACAAGCCCAACGTCTACGCCACCAAGTCGAAGAACGCGCAGGAGGCCCACGAGGCCGTGCGTCCGACCTCGGCACTGCGCACGCCCACCCAGGTCGCGCGCCACCTCAGCGACGACGAGCGACGCCTGTACGAACTGATCTGGAAGCGCGCCGTCGCCTCGCAGATGATCCCGGCCACGCTCAACACCGTGTCGGTGGACCTGGCCGCGGGCAGCGAGCACAGCTTCCGCGCCAGCGGCACCACGGTCGTCGTGCCGGGGTTTCTGGCCGTCTACGAGGAAGGCAAGGACAGCAAGGCCAAGGAAGACGAGGACGAGGGCCGCAAGCTGCCGCAGATGAAGCCCGGCGACCGCGTGCCGCTGGACCGTATCCTCGCCGAACAGCACTTCACCCAGCCGCCGCCGCGCTTCACCGAAGCGGCCCTGGTGAAGACCCTCGAGGAATACGGCATCGGCCGTCCGTCGACCTACGCCTCGATCATCCAGACCCTGCAGTTCCGCAAGTACGTCGAGATGGAAGGCCGCAGCTTCCGCCCGAGCGATGTCGGCCGGGCGGTGTCCAAGTTCCTGTCCAGCCACTTCACCCGCTACGTCGACTACGACTTCACCGCCAAGCTCGAGGACGAGCTCGACGCGGTGAGTCGCGGCGAGGAGGACTGGATTCCGCTGATGGAGAAGTTCTGGGGGCCGTTCAAGGAGCTGGTGGCCGAGAAGAGCGAATCGGTCGACCGCACCGAGGCCACCGGCGCGCGTGAGCTCGGTACCGATCCCAAGACCGGTAAGCCGGTCAGCGTGCGCCTGGGCCGGTTCGGTCCGTACGCGGCGATCGGCAGCACCGCCGAGGACGCCGAGGACAAGCCCAAGTTCGCGTCGCTGCGGCCGGGCCAGAGCATGCACACGATCACGCTGGAGCAGGCACTCGAACTGTTCCTGATGCCGCGTGCGCTCGGTACCGACAAGGACGAGGACGTGAGCGTCGGCATCGGTCGCTTCGGGCCCTTCGCCAAGCGCGGCAGTGTCTACGCCTCGCTGAAGAAGGAGGATGACCCCTACACGATCGACCTGGCACGCGCGGTCTTCCTGATCGAGGAGAAGGAAGAGATCGCGCGCAACCGGATCATCAAGGAATTCGACGGCAGCGACATCCAGGTGCTCAACGGCCGCTTCGGCCCGTACATCAGCGACGGCAAGCTCAACGGCAAGATTCCCAAGGATCGCGAGCCGGCATCGCTGACCTTCGAGGAAGTGACCAGGCTGCTCGAGGACACCGGCAAGCCGGTGCGCAAGGGGTTCGGGAAGAAGGCGCCTGCCAAGAAGGTCGCCGCGAAGAAGGCACCCGCCGAGAAGAAGGCCGTAGCCAAGAAGACGCCAGCGAAGAAAGCCGCCAAGAAGACCGCGAAGAAGGCGGTCCGCAAGGCCGCGGCCAGGACCGTCGCTGCGCCCGAGCCGGAGAAGTCCCTGCTCACGCCAGCCAAGGTGGTGCCGGGCAAGAAGCGCGTGGTCAAGGCCACCGACGACGCGCCGTTCTGATCGCGGACGGGCCGTATGACCGGATCCGCACTCGATCCCACCGCGGCCGCTGCGCTGCTCGTGCGCGGCGGCGTGCTCGCCTATCCCACCGAGGGTGTGTGGGGTCTGGGCTGCGACCCGCGCAACGAGGCGGCCCTGATGCGCCTGTTGGCGATCAAGCGCCGGGAGGTCGACAAGGGCGTGATCCTGGTGGCTTCGCAGTCGGCGCAGCTCGATGCCTGGGTCGACTGGGCCGCGCTGTCCGCGGACCGGCGCGAAGCGGTGCAGGCCAGCTGGCCCGGACCCAACACCTGGGTGATGCCGGCCAGGGCCGATGTGCCGCGCTGGATCACCGGAGTCCATGCCGACATCGCCGTGCGCGTGAGCGCGCATCCGGTGGTACGCGCGCTGTGCGACGCATTCGGCGGCGCCCTGGTATCGACCAGCGCCAATACCGCAGGCGCGCCCGCGCCGGCGCACCGCGAGGCGCTCGAACCCGCTGTCGTGGCAGGTATTGACGGCATCAGCGCAGGCGAGACCGGCGGCCGGATCCAGCCGAGCACTATCCGCGATGCCCGCTCGGGACACGTCCTGCGCGGCTGACCGGCCGCCGTTGCCCGAATGCGGCAGGCGTCCGCCCGCGACGCGCGTCAGTCCGCAGTGCGACGCCACGAGTCCGACCGGCGCGCTGTTGCCGGCCGTCAGGAAAGCGCGCCGCGCGGCCCGGCGGAGACGACCCGGGCGGACGGCATGTGTCCGCGGCGTCCCCGAGCACGTCCCGGAAGGAGGCCCCCCGCCGCACGCGTTCCCGCAGCAGGCGCCGTGACCGATGCACGGCCGAACCACGCCCCGCGGCTCCCCCCAGGCCCCGCGGGCACGTCGTGGGCGGCTGATCGCGCTGCGCCGCAGTGTTGCCCGACTTATCCGGACGTCGCGCCCGCCCCGGCGAGGATCCGCTCCGCGAGCGCGTCGCCTGACTGCCACGCGCACTCCACCCGCGGCCCGAGCAGCCAGTCGCCACAGACGCCCAGCCGCGTGCGCGGATCCCACAGACAGCCATCGCCGGCGTTGCCCGCGCGCGCGTAGCGCCAGCGGTGCGCCTGCACGAGGACGGGCGTGGGCAGGTGCGATCCGAGCGCGTCGGCCAGCGCCCGCAGCAGGGCCCCGGCGACCACGTCCGATGCGTCCTCCAGGTGGGTGGTCGACCACTCCGGCGTGGCCTGCACCACCCATGTCTCGAGCGGGTCGCGTCCCGGCTTGCCGGCATTGCGGCAGGCCCAGCCGATGGCGCCTGCATCCCGCAGCACGTCGACGCCTGCTCCCGCGGGCGCCGGGAAGGCCAGCAGCGCCGTCCAACACGGTTGCGATGGCGCGGACGCCGCCCGCCCGGCGAACTCGCGCGCGTGCACGGCGAGCAACGCCTCGGCCTGTTCGGCCGGCACGGCGACCACCACCCCGTCGAACGTCGATGCATCCACGCCTTCACCGCGCAGGCGCCACCCCGAAGACGTCGGGTCGAACGCGTCGACCCGGGTGGACCAGGCCACCGGCAGCGCGGCGCTCATCGCCTGGACCGGTGCGTTCATTCCGGGCACACCGACCCACGCGTCGTCGCCCGCGGCCGGCCAGCGCGACGCGCCCCTCGGCCTCCCACGCGCGCACCGCGTGCAGGAAGCCCGGCGCCCGGGCTGTGAAGTACTGCGCGCCATGATCGAACGCGGCCATGCCGAGCGGCGTCTCCACGCGCCGCGTGGACATCCGACCGCCCGGGCCGCGGGCCTTGTCGAACAGCCGGACGTCGAACCCCGCCGCGCCGAGTCGCAGGCCACACCGGGCGCCGGCCATGCCGGCACCGATGATCGCGATCCGTCCACCCATGCCAGTCGCCTACGTGCAGCGCGGCATCGTCACCGCGCTGCAGGATAGCCGGACCCGCGGGCGTCGTCGGCCTGGCACAAGCCCGAAGCGGTCGGCACCATGCCCCCGCGATGCCGCGCGCAGTGCCTTCGACACGCGCCTCCGCACGCGGCCGCAGCCAGGCGCGCACCCGGTTGCAGATGCAACGGAAATGCGGGCCGGAGTGCGGTTGTCGCACTGCACAATCTATGGTCTAGTCGATGGCCCGGCGTGGACGCGGTGCCGAAACTCGGTCCTGCGCATCGCGTATCCGCGCGGCCCTGTAGTGACGACGGACAGCGATGACGACGATGCGCGGTGGTACGGCAGCGGGGCTCTACGACCCCGGGCAGGAACGAGATGCCTGCGGCTTCGGCCTGATCTCGACGATCGGTGGCGAAGCCTCGCGCACGATCGTCGACGGCGCGTTGCAGGCGTTGTCGCGCATGGCGCATCGGGGAGGGATTGCCGCCGACGGCCTCTCGGGCGACGGCTGCGGTGTGCTGCTGCACGCGGCCGATACCTTCATCGACACACTGGCCGCCGAAGCCGGATTCGAGTTCGGCAGCGCGCGGCGCGCGGCGGGCATGGTGTTCCTGCCCCACGACGCCGCAGCCGCGGCGCAGTGCCGCGCGGTCCTGGCGACGCGGCTGCGCGATGTCGGGGTGCATGTCGCCGGCTGGCGCGACGTGCCGACCGACGATGCGGCCCTGGGCGCGCTGGCGCGCGGCTCGATGCCGTGCATCGAGCAGGTCTTCGTCACCGCCGACGGCGACGACGGCCCGGCGTTCGAACGCGCGTTGTATCTGGCGCGGCGCCGCGCCGAGGTCGAACTGCGCACGCACGAGAACTTCTACGTCGTCGGCCTGACGCCCGGCCTGCTCGGCTACAAGGGTATGGTGCTGCCAAGTCACCTGACCCAGCTGTTTCCGGACCTCGCCCGCGACGATCTCGCGGCCAGGACCGTCGTATTCCACCAGCGGTTCTCGACCAACACGCTGCCGCGCTGGAAACTGGCGCATCCGTTCCGGCGCCTGGCCCACAACGGCGAGATCAACAGCATCGAAGGCAACCGGCGGTGGGCGCAGGCCCGACGCCGGGTGTGGGCCTCCCCGATCCTGGATATCGCCGAGTTCGACGAGACCGTGACCATGCACGGTTCCGATTCGCAGACCCTCGACAACATGCTCGAGTGGCTGCTGCTCGGCGGCATGGACCTGCTGCAGGCGATGCGCATCCTGATGCCGCCCGCCACGCAATCGCTGGAATACAAGGATGCCGATCTCGCGGCGTTCTACGAGTACTACGCGATCAACTCCGAGCCCTGGGACGGCCCGGCCGGCGTGGTGATGTGCGACGGCCGCCATGCCGCGTGCACGCTCGACCGCAACGGCCTGCGCCCGGCGCGCTGGACGCTGTCGCGTGACGGCGTGTTCGTCATCGCGTCCGAGGCCGGCATCTGGGACGTCGCGCCCGAGCGCGTCCAGGCCAAGGGCAAGCTGGGCCCGGGCGAGATGATCGCGATCGATCTGACCACCGGCACCCTGCTCGACAACAACGCGATCGACGCCGTCAACCGCGCGCGCGCGCCGTACAAGCAATGGCTCAAGCGCGGAATGAGCTACCTGCACACCGAGCTGATCGATCCCGCGCTCGCCGCCGAACCGTTCGCGCCCGACACCCTGCTCGCGTTCCAGAAGCTGTTCCAGCTCACCCGCGAGGAACAGGAATCGGTGCTGCGGCCGCTGGCCGAGACCGAGCAGGAAGGCATCGGCTCGATGGGCGACGACGTGCCGATGGCGGCGATCAGCCAACGCGTGCGCCCGCTGTACGACTGCTTCCGCCAGGCCTTCGCCCAGGTCACCAATCCGCCGATCGATCCGCTGCGCGAGGGCGCGGTCATGACCCTCGCCACGCAGATCGGACGCGAGGGCAACATCTTTCTCGACCATGCCGAGAACGTGCACCACATCCTGTTGAACTCGCCGGTGCTGTCGCAGCGCAAGCTGCGTCAGCTGCTGGCACTGCCACGCTTCGCCGACGCCAACCGGCTGCTGCACCTCTATTTCGATGCCGAGACCGAAACCCTCGAAGGCGCGCTGCACCGCCTGTGCGCCGAGGCCGAAGCCGCGACGCGCGCGGGCGTCGAGATCCTGCTGCTCAGCGACCGCTATCCCAGGCGCGGCACCGTGCCCGTGCACGCGCTGCTGGCGACCGGTGCGATCCATCTGCATCTGGTGCGCACCGGCCTGCGCTGCGACGTGAACCTGCTGATCGAAACCGGCACCGCGCGCGATCCGCACCACTTCGCGTGCCTGATCGGGTTCGGCGCGACGGCCGTTTACCCCTATCTCGCGTTCCAGACCCTGCATGCGCTCGGCCGCCGCGGCGTGCTGGCGACCAAGGTCGGCAACGAGCATCTGCAGCTCGGCCGCAGCTACCGCCGCGGCATCCGCAAGGGCCTGCTGAAGATCATGTCCAAGATGGGCATCGGCAGCATCGCCAGCTATCGCGGCGCGCAGCTGTTCGAGATCGTGGGTCTCGCGCCGGAAGTCGTCGACCTGTGTTTCGAAGCGACGCCGTCGCGCATCGGCGGTGCCGGCTTCGCGCGGCTCGAGGCCGATGCGCGCCATCTCGGCGAACAGGGCTGGGACGACACCGCCCTGCCCGAACCCGGCGGCCTGCTGCACTACGTGCACGGCGGCGAGTACCACCAGTTCAATCCGGACGTGGTGACCTCGCTGCAGCGCGCGGTGGTCAGCGGCACGCGTGAGGACTGGAAGCAGTACTCGGATTTCGTCGACACGCGCCCGCCTGCCGCGCTGCGTGATCTGTTGCGCCCCAGGGCCGCGACGCCGATCCCGCTCGACGAGGTCGAACCGGTGGCCTCGATCGTGCGCCGCTTCGACTCGGCGGCGATGAGTCTCGGCGCGCTGTCGCCCGAAGCGCACGAGGCGCTGGCGATCGCGATGAACCGTCTGGGCGGCCGCAGCAATTCCGGAGAAGGCGGCGAGGATCCCGAACGCTACGGGTCTGATCGGCGCAGCAAGATCAAGCAGATCGCGTCGGGTCGCTTCGGCGTGACGCCGGAGTACCTGATCAATGCCGAGGTGCTGCAGATCAAGATCGCCCAGGGCGCCAAGCCCGGCGAAGGCGGCCAGTTGCCCGGCAGCAAGGTCAATCCGCTGATCGCGCGCCTGCGCTACGCCAAGCCCGGCATCGGCCTGATCTCGCCGCCACCGCATCACGACATCTATTCGATCGAGGATCTGGCGCAGCTGATCTTCGACCTGCGCCAGGTCAATCCCGACGCGCTGATCTCGGTGAAGCTGGTCAGCCATGCCGGCGTCGGCACGATCGCCGCCGGCGTGGTCAAGGCCGGCGCGGATCTGA
The DNA here is from genome assembly GCF_013425765.1 of Luteimonas deserti. GTDB lineage: Bacteria > Pseudomonadota > Gammaproteobacteria > Xanthomonadales > Xanthomonadaceae > Luteimonas > Luteimonas deserti. Next base: position 167,477 of record NZ_JACCJZ010000013.1, on the reverse strand, counting down.
TCACGATCTCCGGCCACGACGGCGGCACCGGTGCGAGTCCGCTGGGCTCGATCCGCTACGCCGGCGCGCCGTGGGAACTCGGCCTGTCGGAAGCGCGGCAGGCGCTGCAGTACAACGACATGCGCGGCCAGGTGCTGCTGCAGACCGACGGCGGCCTGAAGACCGGACTCGACGTCATCAAGGCCGCGATGCTCGGCGCCGATACCTTCGGCTTCGGCACCGCGCCGATGATCGCGCTGGGCTGCAAGTACCTGCGCATCTGCCATCTCAACAACTGCGCGACCGGCGTGGCCACCCAGGACGAGCGCCTGCGCGCGAACCACTACAAGGGTCTGCCCGAGCGCGTGGAGACGTTCTTCCGCAATGTCGCCGAGGACGTGCGCGAACACCTGGCCGCACTCGGTGTCCGTTCGCTGGGCGAGATCACCGGCCGCACCGACCTGCTCGAGCAGCACCTGCGCCACACCCGCGACGCGGTCGACATCGACCTGTCGATGCTGCTGCGTCGCGATCCGGACAAGCCGCTGTCGTACTGCGGCACGCCGGCGCTGCAGGCGCCGCCCGATGGCCTGGCCGCGGCACTGGAGGCGCGCGTGTCGAAGGCGATCGAGCGCGGCGACGGCGGCACGTTCGACTTCGACATCCGCAACACCGACCGCAGCATCGGCACGCGCCTGTCGGGCCTGATCGCGCGCCATCACGGCAATACCGCGATGGGCCATCGCCCGGTCACGCTGAACCTGCGCGGCACCGCCGGCCAGAGCCTCGGCGCGTTCAACGCCGGTGGCCTGCACATCGATCTCGAGGGCGACGCCAACGACTACGTCGGCAAGGGCATGGCCGGCGGCCGCATCGTGCTGAGGCCGCCGGCGGGCAGCGCGTTCGAATCGCGCGACACGCCGATCCTCGGCAACACCTGTCTGTACGGCGCGACGGGCGGCGAACTGTATGCCGCAGGCCGCGCGGGCGAACGCTTCGGCGTGCGCAACTCGGGCGCGGTCGCGGTCATCGAAGGCGCCGGCGATCACTGCTGCGAGTACATGACCGGCGGCGCGGTCGCCGTGCTCGGCCGCATCGGCCTGAACTTCGGTGCCGGCTTCACCGGCGGCATCGCCTACGTGCTCGATCTCGATCGCGATTTCGTCGACCGCTACAACCACGAACTGATCGACATCCTGCGCGTCACGCCCGAAGCCTTCGACAACTACCGCTCGCACCTGCGCGATCTGATCGAGACGCACGCCCGACTCACCGGGAGCGGATGGAGCACGCGGATCCTCGAGGATTTCCGTGATTTCGTCGGCAAGTTCTGGCTGGTGAAGCCCAAGGCCGCGAGCCTGGACGCGCTGGCCGAAGACCTGCGACGGGCCGCGTGATGAAGCGCCGGGAGCACGGGACGTGACCGGCGAGCCGGAGCCTCGGCTCATCGCGACCGACCCGATCCCCGCGTCCGCGCTGTCCGGTGGCTTGCGGCGAGCGGTCAGCCGCCGAACACCTGCAGTCCCGCTACACGAATCGCCCATCGCGAATCGCCTCGTCCCAATCACGAGCCACGGCCCATGACCAAGCGCGACGTCTTCCGCTTCCTCAACGAACCCCGCGAAATGCCGGACAAGGTGCCGTTGCCGCTGCGCACCGGGGGCGACTGGAACGAGCTGTACGGGCGCTTCGAGGACCGCGAGGCATCACGCCAGGCAGACCGGTGCCTGGACTGCGGCATTCCGTATTGCGAAGCGAAGTGCCCGGTGCACAACTACATTCCGAACTGGCTCAAGCTGGTGCAGGAAGGCCGCGTGCTCGAAGCCGCGGCACTGGTCCACGAAACCAACCCGCTGCCCGAGATGTGCGGACGCGTCTGTCCGCAGGACCGGCTGTGCGAAGGCGCGTGCACGCTCGACGACGGCTTCGGCGCGGTGACCATCGGTGCGGTCGAGAAGTACATCGTCGACACCGCGTTCGCCCGGGGCTGGCGCCCCGACCTGTCCAAGGTCGTGCCGACCGGCCACCGCGTCGCGGTGGTCGGCGCGGGCCCGGCGGGCCTGGCCTGCGCGGACCGGCTGGTACGCGCCGGCATCGCGGCCGTCGTGTTCGACCGTTACGAGCAGATCGGTGGCCTGCTGCAGTTCGGCATTCCGAGTTTCAAGCTCGACAAGTCGGTGATCGCGACCCGTCGCGCGGTGCTCGAAGGCATGGGCGTGGAGTTCCGCCTGGGTGTCGAGATCGGCCGCGACGTCGCGGCCGATGCGCTGCTGGCCGAGTTCGACGCCGTCTTCGCCGGGACGGGCGCGTACCGCTACACCGACGGCGGCCTGCCCGGGCAGGACCTGCCCGGCGTGCTGCCGGCGCTGCCGTTCCTGGTGCACAACGGTCGCATCGTCACCGGCGGCGACACCTGGGGCCGGCCGATCGCGGGCTGGGAGACCACGCTGGCCGTGCCCGCGCTGGCCGGCCGGCGCGTGGTCGTGCTCGGGGGCGGCGACACCGGCATGGATTGCGTGCGCTCGGCCGTGCGCCTCGGCGCGGCCAGCGTCACCTGCGCCTATCGCCGCGACGAGGCCAACATGCCCGGCTCCGCCCGCGAGGTGGCGAATGCGCGCGAGGAGGGCGTGCGCTTCCTGTTCAACCGCCAGCCGCTGGCCATCGAGGCAGGGGCCGGCGGCGCGGTCGCCGGCGTGCGCGTGGTCGAAACCCGGCTCGGCGCGCCCGATGCCAACGGGCGCCGCGCCGCGGTGCCGGTGGACGGCACCGAATCCCGGCTGGCGGCCGACGTGGTGATCATCGCCTTCGGCTTCTCCCCGGCAGTGCCCGACTGGCTCGGGGCCGCAGGAGTCGCAACGCAGGGCAACGGCCGCATCGAAGTCGGCGGGGAGCGACGACTGCCGTACCAGACCGCACACCCGAACATCTTCGCCGGTGGCGACGCGGTGCGGGGGGCCGACCTCGTGGTCACGGCCGTGCAGGAAGGCCGCGACGCCGCCGCGAGCATCGCGCGCATGCTGCGCCGCGGAGCGCAGCGCGCCCGATCGGCGCTCGACGCGGCCTGAGGGCGGCGCTGAACGCAACCGCATCGGGCGGCGCACCCGATTTCCCCCGGCGCCCGCGTCGTCGCATCATGGCGCCATGCCTGCCCGTCCGCCCGCGGTCCTCCTGTCGCTCGCCGTCGCCCTTGCGGCTGCGGCACCGTGCACCGCATCCGCGGCCCGGGACGATGTGCGGGTCTACCGCTGCACAGACGAGCGCGGCCGCGTCGCGCTGCGCGATTCGCCCTGTGGCGACGGCCAGCAGCAGGAGGTGCGCACGATGTTGCGGCCGGTGGACGGCGTGCCGATGGCCCGCCCCGCTCCTCCGCCGAGCGCGCCGGCTGCCCCCGCCCCCCAGGTGGTGGTGCTCAACGCGCCCCAACCGATGTATCGCTGCGTCCGGCCGGACGGCAGCGACTACACCAGCGATTCCTCCGAAGGCAATCCGCGCTGGGTGCCGCTGTGGACGCTCGGCTACGGTCCGCCGCGCGGTCGCGCTGGCTACGCCGACCGGCCTGTCGGCGCGGGCCGGGATCCGGGGATCCAGGGCCGCCCGATCGTGCGTCCACATGGCGGGTGGTACGGCCCGGCGGGCACGTGGGTCCGCGACGAGTGCCGGCCGATGCCGCAGGCCCAGGTCTGCGGCGTGCTGACGGAACGACGCGAGACCATCCGGCGCCGGTTCTTCAACGCGCAGCCCACCGAACGCGCCGAGCTGCGCGGCGAGGAAACCGTGATCACCGCACGTCTCCGCCGGGATTGCAGCCGATGAGATCGAGGCCGCTTCGCGCCGGCGCCCTCGCGCTGGCGCTGCTCGCCCTGGGCGCCGCGACCCCGTTCCAGGTCGCCGCGACACCGACGGTCATCTACCGCTGCACGGCGCCCGACGGCGCGGTCACCTTCCAGAACGACACGCCGTGTGCTGCCGGGCTCCAGCAGCAGCGCCGCGTGATCGACATCGCCGCACCCCTGCCGGCCTTCGTCGCTCCCGCACCGCCGGTCGAGCGACCGCCCGCAGTGCCGATGATCTCGACCCTGCCCGCTGCCGCGCCGGGGCTGCGCACCGGGCCCGATGCGCAGCGTGCCGCGCCACCGGCGCTGTTCGCCTGCCGGGTCTTCGACGGCAGCACCTACTGGCGCGAGGATGCCGCCGCCCCCCCGCGCTGCCGGCCCTTGGCGACGGTCGGCATCGGCGGCCTGCCGGGGATGGGCGCCGGCCAGGCCTGCGAGATGCACGAGGACGTGTGCGAAGCCGTGCCCGAGGCAGGCCTGTGCGGCGCCTGGGAAAACCGGGTCCGCGAGGCCGAGTTCCGCTGGCGCTTCGGCGAGAGCGGCGCACGCGATGCCGCACGGATCGAATACGAACGCCTGTTCACCGCCCTGCAGGCGAGCACCTGCGCCCATCCTGCCGAGTGACGCAAGACGTTACAGCCAGCGCGGCACCGTGGCGCGATAGCGCTCGTAATCGGCCCCGAAACGCGCGCGCAGACGCGCCTCCTCGAACGGGATGATCGCGCGCTGCAGCGCAAGGACCGGGGCCGCCAGCAGGGCCAGCGTCCAAGGCAGGTCGAGCATCAGGGCGAGACCCACGTAGGCGAGCACCTGGGCGACGTAGATCGGGTTGCGGGTGAACCGGAACGGACCACGCTGGATCAGCTGTGCCGGCGTGTGCGCGGGAATGATCGTGGTCCGCTGCCGTGCGAACAGCGCGAACGACCACACCGCCAGGACGAGGCCGGCATCCGCGAGCACAGTGCCGATCACATACAGCGCCTGGCGCGCCGCCTCCGGCGCCAGCGGCAGGCCGAGCAGGTGCTGCATCAGCGCGCCGGCGGCGAAGGCGGTCACGAAGTGCACGGGCGAGGTGCTGCGCACGAGCCAGGGCGCACGCGGCGCGACGGACGCCGACTCAGAAACCATTGCGCAGGAATCCGCCGTCGACTGCGATGCATTCGCCAGTGATGTAGCTCGCCGCCGGCAGGCACAGGAACGCGACGGCGGCCGCGACCTCGTCCGGTTCACCGATCCGGCCCATCGGTGTGCGCAGCAGCACCTCGTCGAGATAGTCGGGATCGGCCAGCGGCTCGGAGGTGCGGCGGGTACGGATGTACCAGGGCGCGACCGCGTTCACGCGCACGCCGTCCTCGGCCCATTCGACAGCCAGGTTGCGGGTCATCTGCTGCAGCGCCGCCTTGCTCATGCCGTAGGCGGCGCCGGTGCGCACATGGGTCGTGCCCGAGACACTGCCGACGTTGACCACGCTCGAGGTCGCATGCCGGGCCAGCAGTGGATGCGCGTAGCGGGTGAGCTCGAACGCGCTGAACACGTTGACCTCGAAAATCTCGCGCCACTCGTCCTCGTGATAGCCCACCGCTGCGCGCTGGACGTTGCCGCCGGCGTTGTTGACCAGGATGTCGAGGCCGTCGCCCTGGTCCTCGACCCAGTCGAGGATCTCCCGGCGCTGGTCCTCGTCGACGACGTCGGCGATCAGGGCGCGCACGTCGCCGCCGGGCAGCTCGTCGAGCAGATCGTCGCGGGTCGCCTCCAGCGCATCGCCGTTGCGGCCGACGATCAGCACGGTGGCACCGAAGCCCAGCAGCTCGCGCGCGATCGCGCGGCCGATACCGGCACTGCCGCCGGTCACCAGTGCCAGTTGCCCATCCAGGCGCCAGCGGTTCGGATCCATCGAATTTCCCCGGTTTGCGTCGGCGTTAGGATAGCGCCGAGCCCGCCTGCCGGAGTGCCCCATGCCCACGCCATCCTTGTTGTCGCGTTCCCACCGCGCGTCTGTGGCCGCCGTCTTCGTGCTGATCGCCTGCACTGCGTGCACGCCGCCGCCGGACGCACCGACCGAAAAACCGGTCGAGCCGCAATCGACGCAACTGCGCGATGCGATCCGCGAACCGCTGGACACCGCACGCGATACCCAGCAGACCCTGGACGACAACGCCGCGCGTCAGCGCCAGGCGATCGAGGACGCCGGCGGCTGATCGCCACCGGCATCGGCGCGGCTCACCAGTCCGTCGGCCTGTAGTCCTTGAGGAACTGGCCCCAGACGTGGGTGCCGGTGTTGATGCCGTCGATGATCGGATCGACGATGCGCGCCGCGCCGTCGACGATGTCGAGCGGCGGATGGAAGCGCTCCTCGACGATCTTGCGCTCGGCGATCTCCACCGGATCCTCGTCGGTCACCCAGCCGGTGTCGACGGCGTTCATGTGGATGCCGTCGCCGTGGTAATCCGCGGCCGAGGTGCGCGTCATCATGTTGAGCGCGGCCTTGGCCATGTTGGTGTGCGGGTGCTTGGTGGTCTTGAAGTTGCGGTAGAACTGCCCCTCGACCGCGGACACGTTGACGATGTGCTTGTCGCGCTCGGGCGTGCGCACCATCAGCGTCTTCAGACGCGCGTTGAGGATGAAGGGCGCGACCGCGTTGACCAGCTGCGTCTCCAGCAGTTCGACCGCCGGCACCTCGTCCATCTGCAGGCGCCACGAATTGCGGCCGCGCAGATCGACCTGCTGCAGGTCCTTGTCGACCCGGCCTTCGGGAAACAGATGCGCCTGGCCGACGAGTTCATCGGCGAGCAACGGCACCTGCGACAGTTCCGCGGCGCGCGCCAGACCGGCGCGCCCTGCGCTGCTTTCGACCAGCGACTGGCTGCCGCCCGGCAGCAGATCGGCCGCGCGCAGGCCTTCGTAACCGCCGACCAGCTTGCGGACGTGTTCGGGCAAGGTGTGCAGCGCGGCGGTTTCGCCAGCCATCATGTGCGCATAGAACGCCGGCGGGCGACGCACGGTCTGGCAGGCGTTGTTGACGATGAAGTCCAGCCGGTCGCGCGTGGCGACGAGTTCGGCGCAGAACGCCTCGACGCTCGGCGTGTGGCGCAGATCGAGGCCGAAGACTTCCAGCCGGTCGCCCCACTCGGCGAAGTCCGGCTCCTGCGCGTAGCGCTGCGCGGAGTCGCGCGGAAAGCGCGTGGTGACGATCAGCGAGCAGCCCGCGCGCAACAGCTTGAGGCCGGCCTGGTAGCCGATCTTGACCCGGCCGCCGGTCAGCAGCGCGACGCGGCCGGTGAGGTCGGCGGTCTCGGTGCGCTTGAGGAAATTGAAATCCGCGCAGTCCGGGCACAGCTGATCGTAGAAGTGATGGATCTGCGTGTACTTCTGCTTGCAGACGTAGCAGTGCAGCAGTTCCGGCGACTCGGCGTAGCGCGGCTCCTCCGGTGCGGCATTGCGCGGATCGTGCTGGCCGGGCGGCTGCGGCGGGAAGTAGTTCGGTGTGGTGAAGACCGGTTTGCTGCGCAACACGCGGATGCCGGTCTGGTCCAGCAGCGCCTCGGTCCGGCGCGCCTTCTCGCGATTGGCTTCGCGCAGCGCCTCCTTGGCCTGCTTGCGACGCGCGCGGGGCTCGGGGTGATGCACGACGGCGACCGCCTGCAGGAGGCGAATGCGGTCCTGTTCGGGCAGGCCGTCGAGCACGCTGCGGTCGTCACGGATCGCCTCGAGCAGTTCGAGTGCGATGCGTGCACGCTGCGGCAGTGAATCGTCGGCGTCGGAGGCCGGGGGCGGTGCGGAGGTCGAATTCAAGGGCGTGTCCGTGGGACGCGCGACGCAGGCGGCGCGGGACGCCGGTGTCGAGCGGGAAAGCGTGCATGGCGATCGGCCGGGCGGCCGTCGCGGGGGGGGAACGGTCGCGAGGGCGGCGCAGGGGGCCTGGTTCGAGACCGTGCCGCGGATCGTGTTCGATCAGCGACGGGGCATTTTCGCCGATCGGCGGGGGCTGTGCCATTGAAGGGGAACCAGGCGATGCCGGCGCCTGCGGCTCGAGCGTGCCTGGAACGTCCGATGCGCCCCCGCGTCCGCTGGGGCGGCAGACCGCTGGGGTGACACACCGCCGCAGAAGCGCCCGGGAGAATCGTCCGCGGACCGACGATCCGCGAGGAGAGCGGTCTGCTGGAGACCGGTTCGTGGGGGGTGCGGTGCGCCGGGTTAAGTTGAGCTGCTCCCGCGGGGCACCGGGTGATCACCCGCGCGAAAACGCAGGGGCCATGCCCCACCGCGGAAGCGCGATGCGCAAGGGCCATCGAAGAGCCGCAGGGCTCGCCTCCGCACGCACCGTCATCCCGGCGCACGCCGGGCTGGCCCTCCCCGTCCTCCGTCCCCGACGTGCGGGCGTGCTTGCACGAGCGCGGAACGACGCGGTAATGGCCGCGCGGGCCCGGCGGCGACGTCGTGGCGACCACGAACGCCGTTCCCTCACGCCGAAGGCGCAGCGCGTGGGTCGCGCCGTCCGGCTCCCGGATGCTGCATCTGCGATCGCGGAGTCACGCGGAAGAAGCGCCGGAGCACCGCCTAGCGGGCGACCGGCCGATACACGATGAAGATCACCAGCTCCTCGTCGCCGAACTGTTCCAGGGCATGCCGGTCGCCGTTGCGGGTCAGGATCGCGTCGCCGGGCCCCACCTCGCGCACGGTGTCGTTCAAGGTCAGACGGCCACGGCCCGACAGCACGTAATAGATCTCGTCCTTGTCGTTGACGTGGTCGCCGATGGTCGCGCCCCGGTGGAAGGCGCGCTTGCGGAAGACCAGGTCGAAGCCGGTGGCGTCCGAGAAGAACGGATATGCGGTCGTCGTACCCAGGCCTTCGTGCGGGCCGGGTTGCTCGATCGCGATATCGCGCTCGTTGACGACGACCGATGGCGATACCGGTGCTGCAGGCGGTGCCGGCAGGGCATTGCACTCGTTGGCGGTCACGGCCTTGACGGGCGCATCGGCATCGATGCCGCGCCAGCCGGCGGCCACGAGGCAGGCCACGGCATCGGCGCCGGCCTCGCTGAAATGGGTCCCGTCGGTCTTGCCCTGCGCCGGCACGTGCATGAAGTAGGGCTTGGCGCCTTCCTCGCCATGCGCGCGGATCCAGTCGCTGGACGCGGCGTTGAGGTCGATCAACGCGACGTTCTCGCGCTTCGCGAGATCCTGCATCGACAGCGTGTAGCGGCCATGTGTATCGACCAGCGAGCGGAAGTCGTAGAGCAGCCGCGCAACCGGAGTGATCAGGATCGGCGTCGCGCCGTTCGCGCGAGCGACCTCCACGAAGCGCTGCAGCCGCTGCGGGTACTCGGTTGCCGGATCGGTGTAGCGCGTGGCGTCCTCGCGCTTGGCGTCGTTGTGGCCGAACTGGATCAACAGGACATCGCCAGCGCGAAGCTCGGCGGCGATGGCGTCCAGCCGGCCTTCGTCGATGAAGCTCCGCGTGCTGCGCCCGCCGACCGCGTGGTTGTGGACGTCCCAGCCCTCTGCGATCCAGTGCGTCAGCTTCTGGCCCCAGCCCGCCTGTGGTGCGCGCTCGGCGCCGTAGGTCGCCGCGGTGGAATCACCGGCGATGAAGACGCGATGCGGTGCGGGCGGTGCGGCGGACGCCGTGCCCAGGACACCCGACAGCACCAGGAACAGCGACAACGGACGTTGCATCGTGATGGCGCTCCGCAAGCTCGGATGACGACACGGGGTGGCACGATCGATGGCGGCGTGCGCGATGTGCCGGTATCGCGGTGAAGCACCGGGCCGTCGCGCGACGACGACCCGGCATGGCGGGGCTTACTTGCCCAGCACGCCCTTGACGTAGGCGACGATGGCCTCGTCCTGTGCGTTGTCGAAGAACGCCTTCTGGAAGCGCTCGCCGCCGACGGCCTGCTTCACCAGCTCCTGGTCGATCGCCTTCAGGCCTTCGACGAAGTCCTTCGACGCGCCCTTCTTGACGTCGGCCAGGATGCCGGCGTTGGTCATCTGCGATTCCTTGCGCTCGGCCGGGTAGCCCTGGCCGCGCTCGCCGTCGAACGCCTTTTCGAAGATGTAGCGGATGTTGATTTCCGCGCCCCAGCCGTAGCCCTTGGCGAACGGAATGGCCAGCGCGTTGCCGTTGTTGACCTGGGCGAACAGGAAGGCGTCGGTCGGCTCGATGCAGTAGCCGCAGTACACGCCCGGCCATGCATTGAGCGACATCAGCGCGCCCTGCCCCGTGCCGCAACCGGCGACGACGAAATCGACCGCCTTCGAGTTCAGCAGCAGGCTGCCGATGATGCCGAGGTGGATGTAGGTCAGGCGGTGGTCGTTGTCGCCGTCCATGCCGACGTTGAAGACCGTGTGGCCGCGCTCGGTGGCCACGGTATTGAGCTGTTCCAGCACGACCGGGTTCTTGGCGGCCTGGCTGAATTCCTGCATCAGTGCGATTTTCATGAACACTCTCTTTGCGGGTTTCGAGGGGAGGTGGAACTGCGGAGTCCGCCGGCCCGGCGGTTCCCGTGGTTACCGGACGGGATCAGCGCGCGAGCCAGCCGCCGTCGACCGGGATCACCGCGCCGTTGACGTAATCCGACGCGCGGCTGGCGAGGAACACCGCCGTGCCGCCGAGATCCGACGGCTCGCCCCAGCGCGCGGCCGGGATGCGGTCGAGGATCGATTTGTTGCGGGCCTCGTCGGCGCGCAGCTGCGCGGTGTTGTCGGTGGCCATGTAGCCCGGCGCGATGGCGTTGATGTTGACGCCCTTGCCGGCCCATTCGTTGGCGAGCAGGCGGGTGATGCCGGCGATGCCCGACTTGCTGGCGGTGTACGAGGGCACGCGGATGCCGCCCTGGAACGACAGCATCGAGGCGATGTTGATGATCTTGCCGCTGCCCTGGGCGATGAAGTGCCGACCGGCCGCCTGCGACATGAAGAACGCGGACTTGATGTTGACGTTCATCACGTCGTCCCAGTCCTTCTCGCTGAAATCCACGGCGTCCGCGCGGCGGATCAGGCCGGCGTTGTTGACCAGGATGTCGAATCCACCGAGCCCGTCGAGCGTTTCCTTCACCACACGGTCGATCGGCTCGACGCTGATCAGGTTCGCCTCGATCGCGACGAAGCGGCGGCCCAGCGCCTTGACCTTGGCCTCGGTCTCGGTCGGCGCCTGGATGCCGGCGGCAGCGATGTCGGCGCCGGCCTCGGCCAGCGCCACGGCGATGCCCTGCCCCAGGCCGGTATTGGCGCCGGTGACCAGCGCGACCTTGCCTTCGAGGCTGAACGGATTCGTCATTGCATTCTCCTGTTGCGATTGCGTGGGTGCCGCGTCTGCGGCGTCGCGTCACTTGAGCTGGCAGATGTCCAGCACGTGCATGTCGGTGTAATCGAGGTTCTCGCCGCCCATCGCCCAGATGAAGCAGTAGTTCGACGTGCCGGCGCCCATGTGGATCGACCACGGCGGCGAGACGACGGCCTCTTCGTTCCGGACCACGATGTGGCGCTGCGCGTCGGGCTCGCCCATGAAGTGGTAGACACGATCGTTCTCGGCGAGATCGAAGTAGAAGTAGACCTCGCTGCGGCGGTCGTGCAGATGCGGCGGCATCGTGTTCCACACGCTGCCCGGCTTGAGGATCGTCAGGCCCAGCAGCAGCTGCGAGGACGGGCACGTGGCCGGCACGATGTACTGGTAGATCGTGCGTTCGTTACTGGTCTCGAGCGACCCGCGCTCCAGCGGCACGGCATCGGCGGCGGAAATCTTCTTCGTCTCGAAGCGCGCGTGTGCCGGCGTCGAGGCGAGGTAGAACCTGGCCGGCGCCCCGGCATCGTCGGACGCGAAGGCGACCTCGGCGCTGCCCATGGGGACGTAGAGACCGTCCCGGGGCGCGAGTGCATGGACGACCCCGTCGACCGTGACGGTGCCCGGGCCACCGCCGACATTGACCACGCCGAGCTCGCGCCGTTCGAGGAACGGATGCCCGGCCGCCGACGCCGGTTCGGTCTGGACCGGCAATGCGACCGCCGCGGAGACCGGCGCCGCTCCGCCGATCACGAAGCGCTCGTAATGCGTGTAATGCAAGCGGATCGCATCGTCGGCAAACAGGCCATCGAGCAGGAACAGGTCGCGCAACGTGTCGGTGTCGACGCCCTGCATGACCCCGGGATGGGTCGCGTAGTAGGTCTTCTCGTACATGGCGGACTCCGGATGGACTGAAGCTGCAGTGCGACGATTGTAGGCGCTCCGGTAACCGGTGTCATACCGCGCCGCGGCAATCGCCGGGAGCCACAGGCCGACCGGCGGGCCGGGGGTCCGGAACACCGGGATGTCGCGCGTCGGGACCAGAGTGGAGCAGCCGCAGAACCTCCGGACGCATCGACCGCAATCTGCGGCGACCGTCAGGGGCGAGCGCTCTCCAGCCGGTCCCGACGCGCCCCCCGTCCTGGGCGCGCCCATGGGCAGCGTGCCCCTGGACACCGCGGCGTACCGGCACAGGCGGGGCATGGCACCCCGACGCGCCCCTGGTCCACGCGGCGCCCGTCATGCAGATCCGGCTCGTCCAGGCGATACGGGTCGAGCCGGGAACGGCGTGCCGCACCGCTCGTCGCGCCGAGATGCCCTACCCCGGCGGCTGGCAGGAATCGCGCACGATCAGGTGCGGCCGCACGCTCGCCATCTGGCGCGGTGCGCCCTCGGCCAGCAGCAGCATGGCCGCCGAGATGCGTCCGGTGTCACGTGTATCCCGGCGCACCGAGGTCAATGGCGGCCACAGCCGTGAGGCCAGCGGGCTGTCGTCGTAGCCCACGACGGAGAGCTGACGCGGGATACTGATCCCCGCGCGCATCGCGACGCGATACACGCCGGCCGCCATCTCGTCGTTGCCGCAGAAGATGGCGGTCGGCCGCTTCTTGCCGCCGAGCAGCGTTTCCGCGGCCGCGACCCCCGATTCGAAGGTATAGCCCGCCTCGACCACGCGCCCCGGCGGCAGCGTGATGCCACGCGCCTCGAGCGCGGCGACGAAGCCTTCCGAGCGCTCGATCGAGGAGCGGTAGTCCCGCGGACCGGTGATCATCGCGATGTCGGTGTGGCCGAGCGACTGCAGATAGTCGGCCACTTCGGCGGCGCCGTCGCGGTCGTGGGTGACCACCATGCGCTCGGGCGCATCCAGCGAGACCGCGGCGATGCGCACGTAGCGCACGCCGATCTCGGCCAGCATGTCGGCGAGCGCCTGGTCCTCGGACACGCGCGGCACCAGCATCACGCCATGCAGCTTCTGCTGCTGCACGAAGCGCCGCACGCTGTCGATGTAGTTCGGGCTGCGGCTGTCGCAGGGATGCACCACCAGCTCGAAGCCCGAGCCGCGCAGCGTGTCCAGCGCGCCGTACTGCATGTTGACGATGAACTGCGCGGTCGGGTTGTCGTAGACCATGCCGATGAGGAACGAGCGCCGGAACGCGAGGCCACGGGCCAGCGGGTCGGGCACGTAGCCGACCTCGCGCATCAGGGTTTCCACCTTCTCGCGCGTGTCCTGCCGCACGAGAGGCGAATTGTTGATGATCCGGGAGACGGTCTTCTTCGACACGCCCGCGAGCCGCGCGATGTCGTTGATCGTCGCCGCGCGTGCGGGTTCGCCCGCCTTGGGAATCTTGCTCTTTGCGGGCATCCGTGGTCCCCGGACCGGTTGTCGTGCGGTGTCCATTCTAGGCGAGAACCGACAGGCTGCCGGTTCCGCCTCGCAGAAGCTCAATCCAGGGCGCGATAGCGGAAATTGTGGAAGCGCACGTCGCCCTCGCCCGCGGCGTAGATCGCGGGCTTCAGCGCCAGGAAGCCGCCGGCCACATTGTGGTGGTAACCCGAGACCTCCATCTGCACCGGGTATTTTTCCCAGGTGCGACCATCGCGGCTCGTGTGGATGGTGACGATGTGCCGATTGTTGGTGACCCGCAGCCACAGGCGACCGCCCGGCCCCGGCGGCAGCGTGGTCGGGCGCTCCAGGCCGTAGCGGTGCATGACGAAGCGGTCGCCGTTGCTGCCGACGCCGGCATACAGGCGGTCGCTGTAGAACAGCAGTGCCCCGCCCTGCGCGCCCGGCGCGATCTCCATCTCCACCTCGAACTGGTAGGCCTTGTCGCCGGCGATCACGGTCAACGGCGAACTGTCACGCGGCGAAGTGCCCTTGCCGCGCACGGTCATCGCGCCATCACCGAACGCGAGCCGGGCGTACTCGTCCTGCGCAGGATTGAAGAACGACCACTGGTGACCGAGCGTCTCGCCGTCGAACGCGTCCGACAGTGCCATGCCGTGTTCGCCCACCGATTCGCCCGCCGGCATCGCCAGCGGCTGGCCGAGATCGCCGCCCTTGGCGATGTACCAGCCGTCGTCGGTCCACTCGATCGGCTCGAGCAGCGCCTGCCGGCCCAGCGTCCAGTAACCGTTCTCGTAGCCGTGATAGATCATCCACCAGCGGTCGTCGGTGCCTTCGACGATCGTCGCGTGACCGCGTGACCACCACGGCTCGCTGCGGTCCACGGTGCGGACGATGGGGTTGTGCGGCGCGTTCTCCCATGGTCCGTGGATCGAGCGCGAGCGCGCGGTGATCACCATGTGCCCGGTCGGTGGACCGGCGGTGCCACCGACGGCGGTGGTCATGTAATACCAGCCGTCGCGGAAGTTGATCTTCGGGCCCTCCTGCGCATAGGCCTCGACGTCCCAGTCTTCCGGGTATTGCCAGCCGTCGTACACGTGCTTGGGCTCGCCCACTACCGAGAGTCCATCGTCCGACAGCTGCACGTAGGCGCCGCCGGACAGGAACAGATACCGCTTGCCGTCCTCGCCGACTGCATGCCCGGGGTCGATGTAACGGCCGAGCCCGATGTTGACGGGTTCGCTCCACGGGCCACGGATGTCGTCCGCCCACACCACGTAGTTGCTGCGCTCGTTGCCCTCGGTGCCGCCGGTCCGTGCAGGAAAATAGATGAAATAGCGTCCTTCGTGCCTGACGATGTCCGGCGCCCAGATCGACCCCACGTTCTTCGTGATCGCATGGCCCAGGGGCCGCCAGTTCACCAGATCGCGCGAGTGCCAGACCGGCAGGCCGGGATAGGCATCGAACGAGGACTGCGTGAGGTAGTAGTCCTCGCCGTCCTTGAGGACCGACGGATCGGGACGGTCGCCGGCGAACACCGGATTGAGGAACGTGCCGTCGCCGAGATCGGCCTTGCGTTGATGCTCGATGCCACGGGCCCAGACGTCGGCGGCCGCGCTCGGTGTCTGCGCCGCCGCGCCGAACGCGGTCGCCGCCAGGACGGCCGTGCAGAGGGTGGCCGCGAGCAGCGGGCGGGCAAACGACATGCAGATCTCCAGAAAATTCGGAACGGGGCCGCGGATGCCCGGCCGAACGCCGATGACACCGCTGGTCAACGACCGTAGCAAAGTGAAGCTGTGCGGGCATTCTGCATTGCAGCAGGCTTCGGTCCGGAACCACGGCGCTGCAGGAATCGCGACTGCAGTCATGCCGTCGGAATGCGTCCCCGCGTCGCAGGTGCAGCAAGCACGCGGCGCGACGCTGCGCTACGCTCCGGACTCCCGCACGCAGCACCGGCGACGCGACGCACCAGCGTTCGTCCACCGGTGTACAGCGCCCGGGGATGGGGCCGTTCCGCAGCCGCGGGCCGGCATGGGAAGGCGGCCTGCCGCCGCGAATGCATCGGAAACCACTGCACATGGGCATCAGCACCAGCGAAGGCGTGTCGGGCACGCCGCGCGGCGAAAACACCCGCTTGATCATCCTCATCAGTTGCGTCGCGACGATCGGCGGCTTCCTGTTCGGCTTCGACAGCGGCGTCATCAACGGCACCGTCGACGGCCTGCAACGGGCGTTCAATTCCGACTCCGTGGGCACCGGCTTCAACGTCGCCTCGATGCTGCTGGGCTGCGCGGTCGGCGCGTTCTTCGCCGGCCGGCTGGCCGACGTGTTCGGCCGGCGTTCGCTGTTGATCGTCGCGGCGGTGCTGTTCCTGGTCTCGGCCTGGGGCTCGGGCATCGCGACCGGCTCGCTGGAGTTCGTCCTCTATCGCGTGATCGGCGGTCTCGCCGTCGGCGCGGCCAGCGTGATGTCGCCGGCCTACATCAGCGAGGTCTCCTCGGCGCGCTACCGCGGCCGGCTGGCGACGGTGCAGCAGATCGCGATCATCGGCGGGCTGTTCGCCGCGTTCCTCAGCAATTACCTGCTCGCTCGCGTGGCCGGCGGCTCGACCGCGGAATTCTGGGGCGGCTACCAGGCCTGGCGCTGGATGTTCTGGATCGAGATGGCGCCGGCGGCGCTGTTCCTCGTCGCGCTGTTCGCGATTCCGGAGAGCCCGCGTTTCCTGGTCGCGCGGGGCCGGCTGGCCCAGGCCGAGCGCGTGCTGGTGCGCCTGTACGGCGATGTCGACGGCCGTCGCAAGCTCGGCGAGATCCGCGATTCGCTGGCGTCCGACCTGCATCGTCCGAAGTTCTCGGATCTCGTGTCCAAGGTGACGGGGCGCGTGCGCCCGATCGTCTGGGTCGGCATCGGCCTGGCGGTGTTCCAGCAGCTGGTCGGCATCAACGTGGTGTTCTATTACGGCGCGGTGCTGTGGCAGGCGGTCGGCTTTTCAGAGAACGACGCGCTGCTGATCAACGTGCTGTCGGGTGCGCTGAGCATCGGCGCCTGCATCGTCTCGCTGCTGCTGGTCGACCGCATCGGCCGCAAGCCGCTGCTGTGGATCGGCTCGGCCGGCATGGCGGTGACGCTGGCGGCCGTCACCGCCGCGTTCTGGACCGGCACCCTGGGCGACGACGGCCGTCTGCTGCTGTCGGATTCGATGGGCGTGCTCGCACTGGTCGCGGCGAACCTCTACGTGATCTTCTTCAACGCCTCCTGGGGCCCGGTGATGTGGGTGATGCTCGGCGAGATGTTCCCCAACCAGATCCGCGGTTCGGGCCTGGCGGTCGCCGGCCTGTTCCAGTGGGGCGCGAACTTCCTGATCACCTGGACCTTCCCGATGCTGCTGGCCGGTATCGGCCTCGCCGGCGCCTACGGCCTGTACGCGATCGCCGCGGCGCTGTCGGTGGTGTTCGTGCTGCGCTACGTCAACGAGACCCGCGGGCGCGAACTCGAGCAGATGGAAGGCTGATGCGGCTCGGGCTGGCCGCCAATCGGCGCCATCATGCGAGCGCCGACGCCGCCCTGTTCCGCTGGCTGCGCGCCAGCGGCGCGGGGCTGCGCGAGCTCGGCGTCGGCCTGCATGCGGTGGGGCGCACGTACGACGCCGTGATCCGCCATCGCGCGCTCGACGGGTATGCCGGCCTGGTCCGGTATCCCTACGGCCGCGAGGGCGGCCTGATGAAGCTCGTCGCCGAGGTCGTCGGTCTCGGCGAGGGCCGCACGCTCGACGGCGCGGTCTATCTGATCGATCCGGTCGATCCGTCGTCGATTTTCCCCGAGGCGGTGGCGCTGAAGCGCCAGTGCGTGATCCAGGGCAAGCCGTTCCTGTCGACCGTGGCCTCGGCGCGCGACTGGGTGGAAAGCGAGCGCCTGCACGCCGGACGCGCCCCGGACGCCGGCGCCGACGCGCTGCACGCGTTCGACGGCCAGACCCTCGCGTTGATCGCGCACGACGCGATGAAGCCGCAGATGCTCGAATTCGCCGACCGGCACTTCGAGCTGCTGTCACGTTTCCAGACGCGCATCGCCACCGGCACCACCGGCCAGCGCCTCAACGAACTCGCCTGGCGCCGCGGCTGGCCGCAGGGCCAGGACTGGGCGCAACGCTTCCAGAGTGGCCCGCTCGGCGGCGACGCCCAGATCGCCGACCGGGTGCTCGACGGCCGCTGCCAGCGCGCGGTGTTCTTCGAAGATCCGCACGTCGCGCGGCAGCACGAGGCCGACATCCAGCTGCTCGAGCGCGCGGTCACCACGGTGACCGACACGGTGGCCTGTCTGACCTCACCTGCAGTCGCGGATCGATGGGCGCAGGCGGCCGCGCGCCGCGCGGCGATGGTGTGAACCGGCGCGTGCGCTGAGACCTCGTTTCACTGGTGCCGCGTTCGGCCGGTTTTTGCTCACAGGCCGCTTTCGCATCCGATCATCCCGATGCATCTTGCAGGCGCCCGCTCGCGTGCGAAGAGCCTCTGCCGAGATCGTTCCGCGCGTGTGGGCGCAGGCTGGAAGGCCCCCACGCGCAAGCGCGCTGCTGCACATCCACTCGCCCTAGAACCGTTCCAGCAGCCCGCTCGCGCGCGAATAGCGTTGGCCAGGATGACGCTTCGCGCGTATACGCAGGTCGCCGGCGTCGCAGCGTAAGCTGACCGCACGCGGCCGGACGCGAACCCGCTGCCCTGTTCGTTTCAGCAGCGTCTACTGTATCCGCCCCGGCTCCGGCTCTACTGGCGGCTGTCACTTCCTCCTTGGCACCGCTTCTACTGCGCTTTCGCTTGGGCGTGGGCGTGGGCGTGGGCTTTTGCGTCTGCTTCGGCTGTGGCTGTGGCTTCGGCCTTGGCCTTGGCCTTGGCCTTGGCCTTGGCCTTGGCTTTGGCTTTGGCTTTGGCTTTGGCTTTGGCTTTCAGCGTTTGATGTGTCGAGCCGTTTAGCGAGCCGAGCACCGGAGTCTGACGCGGCCGAAGAGCAGCCCATGTCTGAGCGAAGCGAGTTTGGGCTGCGTGCCGCGTCAGGCGAGGAGCGGAGGGGACCGGCGCGGCGCAGCCGCGTCGGCTCGCGCCCGGCGATGGCGGTTTGACTCGCGCCTTCGGCACTCGCCCTTCGGGCCGGCTTCGCCGTTCGCCAGCGCCTTCGCGCTGTCGTGCTTACTTTTGACAAGACAAAAGTAAGCCGCGCGAACAGCGCGGAAGCTCTGTTCTTCGCGCCCAGCGTGCTCCCTAAGGAAAAACAAACAGGGCAAGTGCACGGCTTTCGCGCGCTGCGCGTGCGGGTTCCTTTTTGAAGGACCAAAAAGGAACCAAAAAGTCCCTTCGCCGGACGCGATCCGCCGCATGAAGCCGCGGCGGGCCCCTGCGCTTCTCGGGCGGCGGGGCACATTGTCACCTTCACGGTGACGCGGCCCAAACTCGCTGCGCTCAGACATGGGTTGCTCTTCGGCCCCGCCGCCCTGCGATGCTCGGCTCGCTTTACGGCTCGAAAAATCAAAGGCCGAAGCCGAGCCAAAGCCAAAGCCAACGCAAAAGCCAAACCAAGCCCAAGCAGGCGCAGGCGCAGGCGCAGGCGCAGGCGCAACGCTGCACCAGATGGAATCACCGCCTGCACGGAAATAGCGCCAGTGGACCAGAAGCGAGCAACCGCTGGAAAAGAAACGGCCCCGCAAACGGGGCCGTCTCGTGCTCGATCACCCATCGCCGATCAGGCGCGCAACACCCCCGGCAACCACAGCGACAGCCCCGGGAACAACGCCACGATCAACAGCACGATGAAGCCCGCGATCCAGAACGGCCAGATCGTACGCATGCTCTCGACAACAGTGATCTTGCCGATTGCCGTACCGATGAACAGCACCGAGCCCACCGGCGGGGTCACCAGACCTAGACCGCCCGCGAGCACCAACACCAGGCCGAAGTGGATTGGATCGATCCCATAGGCCCGCGCGACGGGCAGGAAGATCGGCGTGCAGATCAGGATCAGCGGTGCCAGATCCATGAAGGTGCCGAGCAGCAACAGCACCAGGATGATCATCAGCAGCACGGCGAGCTTGCTGTGCGCGAACGACTGCAGGAACTCGACCGCAGCCGACGGCACCTGCAGATAGGCCAGCAGCCAGCCGAACACCGATGCGGTGGCGATCACGAACAGGATCACGCCGGTGCTGCGCGCGGCATGCACGATCGTCTCCATGAACTCGCGCACGCGCAGCTGGCGATACAGCACGATCGTCACCAGCAGCGCGTAGACCACCGCGATGGCGGCGCTCTCGACCGCGGTGAAGATGCCCATGCGGATGCCGACGAAGATCAGCGCGACCAGGCCCAGGCCCGGCAATGCCGACACCAGACGCAGCAGCACTGCACGCCAGCCCGGGAAGATTTCCACGCCGTAGCCGCGCTGGCGCGCGACCAGGTAGCCGGTGAGCATCAGCGCCGCGGTCATCAGCAGCGCGGGCATGATGCCGGCCGCGAACAGGTCGGCGATCGACAGGCCACCGCCTGCCGCCGCGGTGAACAGGATCAGGTTGTGCGAGGGCGGCACCAGCAGCGCGACCAGGGCCGCGGTGATGCTGACGTTGACGGCGAAATCACGGTCGTAGCCGCGCTTGACCATCTGCGGAATCATCGTGCCGCCGACCGCCGAGACATCGGCGATCGCCGAGCCCGAGACGCCGCCGAAGAACAGCGACGACAGGATCGACACCTGCCCCAGGCCGCCGCGCATGCGCCCCACCAATGACGAGGCCAGCGCGATCAGGCGTTCGGAGATGCCCCCGCGCATCATGATCTCGCCGGCGAAGATGAAGAGCGGAATCGCGATCAGCGAGGCCGAGCCGGTGCCGGCCGAGATCTGCTGCACGAGCACCACCGTCGGCAGATCGAGATAGAGCAGTGTCGCCAGCGCCGCCGCGGCCAGCGCGAAGGCCACCGGCACGCCGACCAGCAGCAACCCGGCGAACACCATGAAGAGAATCGCGATCGCCATGTCAGAGGCCCTCCCCGGCCGGCGCGGCGCGCAACACGCGCACGAAACGGTTGAGTGCGAACAGGACCATCAGCGCGCCGCCCAGCGACAGGGGCAGGTAATTGATGCTCTGCGGCAGCCGCGCGCCGGCGGCCTTGATGTGCAGGCCGTCCAGCAGCAGCACGGCACCCCACCAGGCGATGACCGCGCCGATCGCGATGATCACCAGCGGCACGAGCAGCTCGACCAGACGGCGGAGCGCCGGCCGCATGTGCTCCTGCAGCAGGAAGAAGCCGAAATGGCGGTTGGTGTGCACGCCGGCGGCCGCACCGAGACTCATCGCGATGCTCAACAGCAGCAGCGTCACCGGCTCGGTCCAGCTGGGCGAATCGTTGATCACGTAGCGGGCGAATACCTGCCAGCCCTGGACGATCACCAGACCGGCCAGCGCGGTGGCGGCAATGGCGATGACGCCGTCGGCGAGCCGGTCGAGGGCGCTCCTGGATGCGCTGTCGGGCGCGGGCGTCGTGTCTTCGGACATCGTGGATTCCCGGGTCGGATCCTGTCGGATCAGGCGAGGTCGCGGATGCGACGGTAGAGGGTCTGCAGCTCCGGCTGGCGCAGGTAGCGCTCGCGCAGCGGGCGGGCGGCGTCGCGGAAGGCGTCCATGTCGACGTCGTTGAATGCGATGCCGTGTTCGGCCACCGCTTGGCGGGCCGCGCCTTCGGATGCGTCCCAGGCCCGGCGCATCACCGCAACCGATGCACGCGCGGTGTCGATCAGCAGGTCGCGGTCGCCCGGACGCAGCGCGTCGAGGGAGCGCCGCGAGATCAGCAGGATGTCCGGCGCGTACGAATGCTCGCTCTGCGACCAGAAGCGCGCGGCCTCGAAGTGCCGGCTGGAGTGGAAGCTGCGCATGTTGTTCTCGGCGCCGTCGATCATCCGGGTCTCCATGCCCGAGAACGTGTCGCCGAGCGACATCGGCGTGGGATTCGCACCGAGCAATCGCACCAGATCGATGAACATGTCGGAGGAGGCCACCCGCAACTTCAGACCGTGAAGGTCCTTCGGCGAGACGATCGGATGCCGCGTGTTGTAGAAACAGCGGGCGCCGCTGTCGTAGACCGCGAGCCCCACCAGATCACGTGTGGCGAAGCCGTCCAGTACCGACCGGGCCACGCCCGCATCCAGCGCATGGCGCATATGCGCCACGGAGTCGAACGCATAAGGCAGGCACAGCGCGGTCGTCAACGGAAACGCATTGTTGAGCGCGCCGGCATAGACCCGGGTCATGTCGATCGCGCCGAAACGCGCCATGTCGATGGCCTCGGACTCGCGGCCGAGCTGGCCGGAGTGATACTGGCGCAGACGCACGCGTCCACCGGTTTCGCGCGCCAGCGTCTCGCCGATCCACCTGACCGCCTCGACGGTGGGGTAGTTGGCGACGTGGACGTCGGTCGCGGTCAGCAGCGTGCCGGCATCGTCCGCGCGCAGGAGTCCGGGGACCAGCGGCGCCGCGCAGGCCGCGCCGAGCCCGGCGAGGAAGGCCCGCCGCGTGCTCATGCCACACGCTCCTCCGCGACCGGCGTGGCGGCGCGGGCGGTGAGCACGATCTCGCCATGGCCGTCGAACACCACGCGGGCGCGCTGGCCGGGCAGAATGTCGTGGATACCGGTGGCATTCCCGGTCGCTACCAGGTCGCCCGCCTTGAGCGGACGCCCACGTCGCGCCGAGCGTGCGAGCGCGAACGCGAATGCAGCGCGCAGGCCTCCGGGCAGAGTGGTCGCGCCACCGGTGCCCACGCAGACATCGTCGATCCAGCTCGCCGCGGTCAGCGACGCCTCGTCGCGTGCGGTCCAGTCCGCAATCTCGGCGCCGACCACGAGGCCGTTGTTGTTGCCGAAATCCGACACCACCACGCGGGGGCCGAGCTGGTTGATCGTCGCCAGCGGGCTGCTGGCCACCTCCAGGCCGATGAACAGCGTGGATGCGAGCGCCGCGGCTTCGTCCGGCGTCCACTCGGTCTTGTCGCCCGGCGCGTCCGCGTCGAGTCGGAGCACGTACTCGGCCTCGATGGCACCGAAGCCACCTGAAAAGACCTCGAAGCCGCTGGCCTCGCCTGCCTGTTGCAGACGCGAGCGGAACACCGGTCCCAGCAGGCGGTCGTCGCCCGATGCGTCGCGTTTCTCCGGCGCGATGTAGCCGACCTTCCAGCCGACCAGGGCGTCGGGCCAGTGCGCGATGGCCTGGTCCTGCACCGCGTAGGCGGCTTCGAGGTCGACCGGGATCTCACCGGGAAACTCCGGAAGCGAGCGCCCGGCGCGACGGGCGGCGAGGAAGGCGTCGACGATGCCGCGGGTGTCGCCGGTCGGCGCCGCGTGCGACGACGGATGCGCGGAGGCATTGTTCAAACTCGGTACTCCTGCCTGGGTCCGTGTGCTGCACCGCAGATCGCGATGCCTGGGGGAGTCTTGTATGGTAAACCGGTGTCATCTTCAATGTGCAGTGCGGCAAAAGTGTCGCGCCGCTGTTGCGCGAGGAGCGGAAACAATGCGGAAACGCGTCGTGGTTGCAGTGTTCGGGGCGTGCCTGACCGCGTGCATGGGCGCTGTGGCGGCCACGCCCTCGCGCGACGACGACGTTCCGATCATCGCCTTGTGGCCTGCTGCGGGGCACGATGATCCTGCGCGCATCACCGAGCGGAGCAGGGACGCCGCGCGACCGGATCGCATCATCGAGGACGTACGCGCGCCCTACCTCGCGGTGTACGCACCCGCCCGTCCCAACGGCACCGCGCTGCTGGTCACGCCGGGTGGCGGCTATGCGCGCATCGTGCTCGACAAGGAAGGCACGGCGCTCGTGCCCGCGTTCGTCGACGCTGCGGGCATCACCCTCTTCGTACTCCGTTACCGCCTGCCCGATCCGGTGCATGCCGAGGGCGCGGATGCTCCGCTCGCCGACGCACAACGCGCGATGCGTCTGATCCGCGCCCGCGCCGCCGAGTTTTCCGTCGATCCGGGCCGCGTGGGCGTGCTGGGGTTCTCGGCCGGCGGCCACGTCGCCGCGCGCCTGGCAACGACATCCGACACCGCGTACGCGGACGTCGATGCCGTCGATGCGGAGTCCCCGCGCCCCGATTTCGCACTGCTGGTCTACCCCGTGATCGCGATGCAGGCGCCGTTGGCCCATCCGGGCTCCCGTGCGCGGGTCATTGCCTCGGCGCCGCATGCCGACGGCGATCTCGACCGCTACGCGCCTCACCTGCACGTCGATGCACGTACGCCCCCGCTCTTTCTGCTGCATGCGCAGGACGACGACGTGGTGCCGGTGGGCAACACGCTCCTGATGCACGCCGCCGCGCTTCGCGCCGGCATTCCCGCATCCCTGCACGTGTTTCCCGCCGGCGGCCACGGCTTCGGCACACGCGACGTCAACGGCGCACTCGCGCGTTGGCCACAGCTCGCTCTCGACTGGATCCAGGAACGCACGACCACGCCATGACCGACCCGTCCGACCCACAGCGTCGCCGCTGGCTGCTCGCCGGCGCGGGCACCGCTGCATGCCTCGCCCTCCCGGTCTCGGCCATGTCCTTGGCCTCGCCGCAGACCACCCTGGCGCGTGTGCGCAGTGGCCGCATCGCCGGCACTGTCGAGGATGGCATCCATGTCTTCCGCGGCATTCCCTACGGCGCCGATACCGCGGCGCGCCGCTGGCAGGCCGCGACGCGCGAACCCGCATGGCGCGGCGTGCGCGATGCGCTCGACTACGGACCGTCCGCGCCGCAACGCGGCGGCGAAGGCCCGGGGAGCGAAGACTGTCTGCGCGTCAATGTCTGGACCCCGGCGCTGCGCGACGGCGCGCGTCGCCCGATCCTGGTCTACATCCACGGCGGAGGCTTCACCACCGGCTCGGGCAGCGATCCGCTCTACGACGGCGGCGCGCTGTGCCGCAGTGGGGATGTGGTGGTGATCACCCTCAACCATCGGCTCAACGCCTTCGGGTATCTGCACCTGCGCGATCTCGGCGACGCGTCGTTCGCGCACGCCGGCAATGTCGGGCAGCTGGATCTGATCCAGGCCCTGGAGTGGGTGCAACAGCACGCGGACGAGTTCGGCGGCGACGCCGGCAACGTCACCGTGTTCGGCCAGTCCGGCGGCGGCGCCAAGATCGCTACGCTGATGGCCATGCCGGCCGCGCGCGGCCTGTTCCACCGCGCGTGGACGATGAGCGGGCAGCAGGTCACGGCCGCGGGCCCGCGCGCGGCCACCCAGCGCGCGGAACTGTTTCTCGGTGCACTGAACGTCGCGCCGAGCGAGCTCGCGCGGCTGCGCAGCCTGCCGATGCAGGCCTTGCTCGATGCGCAGAGCGTGCGCGACCCCTCGCGCGTGGAAAGCAGCGCGCTGTACTTCGGACCGGTCGTCGACACGGTAAACCTGCCGCGGCACCCGTTCTGGCCCGATGCACCGCCGCAGTCGGCGCACATCCCGATGGTGATCGGCAACACGCGCGACGAAACGCGCGCCTTCCTCGGCAACGATCCCGACAACTTCGCGCTGACCTGGGACACCCTGCCCGCCAGGCTGCGCACTCAGCATTTCGTGGATCTCGACCCCGTGGTCGTCGTCGCCGAGTACCGGCGCCTGTATCCGGAT
The DNA here is from genome assembly GCF_013425765.1 of Luteimonas deserti. Lineage (GTDB taxonomy): Bacteria > Pseudomonadota > Gammaproteobacteria > Xanthomonadales > Xanthomonadaceae > Luteimonas > Luteimonas deserti. The sequence continues at coordinate 142,394 of NZ_JACCJZ010000013.1, read as the reverse complement.
TACACGCCGTCCGAGGTGTTCTTCGCCGCGACCACCGCCGGTCGCTCGTGGCGCGGTGCGGTCGAAGAACTCGAAGTGCGCGCCGCGCAGGGGACCAACACCTGGGCCTACCAGCTGGACTGGTACCCGCGCACCGACGAGGGCGCGCGCCTGCGCGCGTTCCACACGCTCGACATTCCGCTGGTGTTCGGCAATACCGGCGTGAGCGGCGCAAAGACCGGCGACGGCGAGGACGCACGCGCGGTCGCGGCCACGATGCGCGACGCCTTGCTGGCATTCGCACGCAACGGCGACCCCAACCACGCCGGCATGCCGACCTGGACGCCGTACTCGATGACGGCGCGCGAGACGATGGTGTTCGACGCCACCGCACGGCTCGAGCACGATCCGCGCGGCGGGGAACGTATGCTCTACCGGCAGGCGCCCTTCCTCCAGCGAGGCACGCAATGAGCACCCGCCCCACCATCCTGGCCCTCGCCTCCGCCGTGCTGCTCGCCGGCTGCGCGTCGACATCGCTCGAGTCTCCAAGCGACGGCGCGTCCACGTTCCGCCACGCGCCGCTGGTGCGCGAGGCCTTCATTGCCGATCCGTCCGCGCACGTCTTCGATGGCCGGATCTACGTCTACGGCTCGCACGACGTCGACGAGCCGCCGCGCGACGACGAACCGGGCAGCGCCTTCGTGATGCGCGATTACCGCGTGCTGTCGATGGACCGCATCGGCGGGCCGGTGATGGTGCACCCGCCGGGGCTGCGGCTGGAAGATGTGCCTTGGGCCGACCGGCAACTCTGGGCACCCGACGCGACGCACCGCGACGGCCGGTATTACCTGTACTTCCCGGCGAAGGACCACGACGGCATCTTCCGTATCGGCGTGGCCACCGGCGACCGGCCGGAAGGCCCGTTCACCGCGCAGCCCGAGCCGATCCCGGGCAGCTACAGCATCGATCCGGCCGTGTTCGTGGACGACGACGGCGCGCGCTACATGTATTTCGGCGGCATCCACGGCGGCCAGCTGCAGCGCTGGGTCTCGGGCCGCTACGACCCGGCGATGGGTGAGACCGATCTGCAGCAACCCGATGCGCCCGCACTGATGCCGCGGGTCGCGCGGCTGTCCGCAGACCTGCTGACCTTCGCCGAGACGCCCCGTGAAGTGATGCTGCTCGACGACACCGGCGCCCCGCTGCTCGGCGGCGATCTCGACCGGCGATTCTTCGAGGCGGCCTGGGTGCACAGACACGACGGGCGCTACTACTTCAGCTATTCGACCGGCGACACCCACACCATCGCCTATGCGACCGGCGACTCCCCGTACGGCCCGTTCACCTATCGTGGCGTCGTGCTCACCCCGGTACAGGGCTGGACCACGCACCACTCGATCGTCGAGGTCGACGGCCGCTGGTGGCTGTTCTATCACGACACCGAACTGACGGATCGCACCCATCTGCGCAGCGCGAAGGTCGCCGAACTGGTGCACGAGGCCGACGGCCGCATCCGCACCATCGATCCCTTCGTGCGCTGATCCCGCGCGCATGCGCCTGCTTTCATCCGGAGCCGTTTCGATGCGCCATCCCCGCCTGCTTCCACTCGTGCTGTGCTGCGCGCTTCCGCTCACCGCCTTTGCGGCGGACGATCCGATGCGTCCACCGGTCACGCCGATCAGCGCCAGCAAGATCGTGCTCGTCGGTGATTCCACCACTGCCGTGCAGGGCGGCTGGGGCGGGGCGTTCTGCGATCGCCATGTGGCCTCGTTCCTGGCTTGCACCAACCTCGCCCGCGGCGGCCGCAGCACCTACAACTACCGCGCCGAGGGCTCGTGGGCCATCGCGCTGCACGAGATGCGCGCGGGCCCCTTCGACGCGGTCTACGTGCTGGTGCAGTTCGGCCACAATGACCAGCCGGGCAAGCCCGGGCGTTCGACCGATCTGGCCACCGAGTACCCCGACAACCTGCGCCGCTACGTCGCCGAGATCCGCGCCGCCGGCGCGCACCCGGTGCTGGTGACGCCGTTGACCCGGCGCCAGTTCGAGGGTGGCCGGCTGCTCGACGATCTCGCGCCGTGGGCCGAGGCCACGCGCCTGGTCGCGCGTGAACTCGGCGTGCCGCTGGTCGATCTGCATGCGCGCAGCCGCGCCCTCGTGCAGGGTATGGGGCCGGTGCTGGCGATGCGCGCCGCGCAGCGACCGGCGTCGCCCGAGCAGGTCGCTGCCGCGCAGGCGGGCACGACGATCGGCACGCCGCCCTCGACCGCACCGGCGGCGACCACTGGTCCGCCAGTCCCGGCCACCGCGCAGGACAACGCCGCAGCCGAGCCGATGGGCCAGGCCAAGCTCGCCTTCGACTACACCCATCTCGGGCCTGAGGGCGCCGCGCTGTTCGCGGCGATCGTCGCCGATGAACTCGCGCAGCAGGTGCCGGCGCTGCGACGCAATCTGATTCCGTGACGGCGCTGCGTCGTGCGTGCCGCTCGCCGGTATGAGCGCGGCGCGGCCACGGCCGGTCGGATTGCCGTGCCGTAGGGACGCGCTCCTACGACGGTCAGGGTGCCGCACAGGACCCGCCACGACATCGACTCCCCATCTGCGCCGCCGGAACCGACGGACGCTTCCGTGCAGACATGCGAACGCGGGCGCCGCCTGGCCCCGTCACACCCATTCCGCTCCCGTGGGCACGCGCACCTGGGCCTGAGGGCGCCGAGCTGTGCAGGGCGATCGTCGCTCCGCTTGATTCTCTTGTGCTGCACGTTCATCCGATTCCGCTGCCGTTGCGCGCAGCGGCGGCGGCGGACGGCCTCGATGCGTGCGGCCGCGGCCCGGCGGTGGCCTTCATGGGCGCGCGCTCGCGCCGAAGGTGGCCGTACACACCGGCCTTGGTCGCGCGTGCGCGGCGTCTGAAGGCGTTGGTGACGAAGCGAGACTGCTGGGTGCCGGCCACGGGACGACGCCGTGGCAGACGCTTCGGACCCCGGGCCTCTGCCACGTCGATGGCACGCACACGATGCGTCCGGGAGACGCGCCGTTGCGCGCGAGCTCGCGCCTCCGCCGGGCCCGGCGACGACGCCTGTGCGGAGCCGCAATGACGCGAAGGTGCTTCGGGAGCCGCGATACGCGGTCTGCCTGCGACAGGCCCTGCGGCCCGAAGACCGCAGGCCTCGCCCGCGTCAGCGCACCTCGGCGACGTTGTTGAGCCGGGTCACTTCCTCGCCGTCATCCGCCAGCGCGATACGCACGCGTCCGCCGCGCGGATCGACGCCTGGAGCGTGTTCGAGCCGAAGCGTCGCGGTTCTGGGCCGCAGGTCGCGCGGCGCCTCGAGGGCGGGAATTTCCGCGCGCGCGAGCTCTCGGCCACGCGCATCTTCCAGCACCGCGATGCCGGCCGGCGAATCGACATGGCCCAGGCCGTGCACGGTCACCTCGATCGCGCCGTCGACCACGCGCACGTCACCGCGGCCGATGCCGATGTCGGCGCGGGTCTCCACCGGCGTGCCGGCCTCGATCAGCTCGAACTCGAACACCTCGGTGCGGCCGGGCGCGAACGCCAGCTCCACCGACGTGCTGGTCTCGAGCGTCACCTCGCGCGTCTGCGCGCGGCCGTCGATCGCCTCGTCGCCATTGCGGTCGACGCCGCTGGTGATGCGCCAGCGCCCGGCCGCGACATTCCAGCCGGTCATCGCCGCGCTGGCGCTGCGCGCGCCGGTGTTGTGCGCGATCACCTTGAAGCGCTCGCGCGAGGGCGCCGACACCAGCAGCGCGACGGTTTCCGCCTGCGCATCGTCGGCGAAGCGCCAGCTCACCGTGTGACCGGGATAGGTCGAATTGCGCTTCAGACCGAGCCCACCGAGGCGCACGCGCTGCAGGAACTCGCTGTGCGCCTCGACGCGGTCCGACCACCAGTGGCCTTCGGTGTTCATGTACTCGCGCATCGCCTTGGCCTGGATGCCGTCGGCATGCAGGGCTTCGAGATAGGCCTTGTCGCCGGTCTGCTGCCAGGCGAACACGCTCTGCACGCCGGTCTCGCCCTTGTCGGCCGACTGCTGCAGGCGCTGGCCCCAATCCTCGCGGCGGCCGAGTGCGTCGACGTAGTTCTCCGACAGGTTCGACAGGCCCGCGGGGCCGGCCCGCTCGACGCGGTACTCGATCGGGCGCAGGTACTTCGCGTCGCCCGTCCAGCGCCAGGCCGCCCAGTACAGATGCATGGTGTCGGCGCCGCCGGAGCCCTCGAACAGGTTGCCGCCGCGACGCTCGCCAGTGGCCCAGTTGATCTCGTTGGGCAGTTGCCAGGCGCCGGCCTCATCGGTGTAGGCGTGGGCGAGATACCCGTCGGCCAGGCCGGTGATCATGCCGCGGCTGGTCGGGTCGGCATTGAACACGCCGAGCACGAACGCCGGATGCAGCACCGGGAACGAATACGGCTTCTGCCACTGCCAGCGCGGCTCGCGGTAGACCTTGTTGCCACCGAACCAGTTGCTCGAGAACAGCAGATGGCCCTGCGGATTGCGCAGCACGATCTTCTCGTCGAGATCGCGCACGGTCTCCATCAGCCGCGTCATCGTCAGCGGGTCACCCCAGTTGAGCAGGCTCATCGCACTGTTGGTGTTGATGCCTTCCTCGTAGGCGTGCAACTCGTCGGTCTCGATCATCGACAGACCGCCGGCGAACATGTCGTTGGCGTAGGCCGCATCGGCCAGTGCGGTGATCGAGGCGTTGATCTTGTCCGGCATCACCCCCATCAGCGCCAGGCCCGGCCACTGCTGGGACAGATCGCTGTCGTCGGAGATGCCGCCGCCGAAATCGCCGAACTCGACCTGGCGCTCGTCGATCCACCATTCGATGAACCGGCGCACGGCCTTGAGGTCCTCGAGCTGGCGGAACGCCCACAGCGGCACCCCGGCCGGCGCCTGCGGCTGTTCGAACGGCGGCAGCCCCTGGCTGTTGTAGCTCATGTAGTTCCAGTAGCGCCGGCCGAGCTCGTGATCGGGATCGACGCGCAGCAGATCGCTGATGTCGGCGAACACGCGCTGGTAGAGCCGTTGGCGCTTGGACGTGGTGTGCTCCTCGACCAGGAAGCCCCAGTTGTCGCGCACCTGGTTGAAGCGATCGGCGACGTGCTCGGCGATCGCCTGCTCGCGCGGCTTGTAGACCATGCGCACCTCGGCGCCGTCGAGCGACATCGCTTCGAAGCCGGGTGCGGCCGAGGCGATGCTGATCCACAGACTGTCCTTGGTGAGGATGCGGTCGCGCATGTCCAGCCACAGCGTGCGCTTCTGACCCGGGGTCACCGAGACCGACACGTCGATCATGTCGCGCGCCGGCCAGACCGGATCCTTGATGCGGATGTTGAGCGGAATCGCCGGCGCGCCGTCGACCGTGTGCGTCGCCGGCAGGTCGAGCGCGGGGATGTCGATGGCGATGCCGTCGAGCCCGTCGTGCATGTTCTCCCAGCTGTGCGCCCAACTGCGGATCAGTGGCTGCGCCGCCGGCGCGTCACTGATGCCCGAGGGGATCAGCACGTGCACGATCGGCTGGGCGTCGGCAGCCTGTGCCTGGGTCGCCGCACGCGTGCGGAACGCGGCGCGGCCCGGCAGGGCCAGCGCCATGCTGCGTTCGCCGGGCGCGAAGCGGCCCTCGATGTAGGCGCGCAGATCGGCGAGGTTGGTGTAGTCGATCTCGGCATTGCCGCGGATCGTGTAGGCCTGCTTGACCGACCCTTCCGGCTCGGCCGCATCGCTGACGTGGTAGGCCCAGATCTGCTGGATCGGCGTTTCCTGCGCGGCGTTCTCGAAGCGCAGGTGGCCGCCGCGGCGCTCGTCGAACGTGTCGACGGTGCGCACCACGCCCTGCGGCCGCGTGAACAGCGGGGCCAGCGCCTCGGGCCCCTCGCCCGCCCGCGCCTGGCCGTAGGCGGCGCCGCGCAGCTCGATGCGGTTCCACGGCTCGTCGGGCAGGGTCAGGTCCAGCGCCTTGCCGCCGTCGACGTAGGTGTCCCAGTCGGGCAGCTGGAAGTAGTCGTCGCGCCCGCGCAACCGCGAGCGGTTGTAGACACCCGGCCAGGTGGTTTCGGCGATGCCGTCGGTGCCCTTCCACATCCACTGCTTGAGGTCTTTCGCATCCGCGAACTCGACCTTGCGGATCGTGGTCGTCGCGGCGCCCAGCAGCGGCGGCGCCGCGCCGTCCTGCCAGCCGTGGCGGAACAGCCAGGCCGCGTGACGGTCGTCGGGCGCCACCGCGCTCGTCGGCGCGCGGAAGCCGCGCACGGCCTGCACGCCGGCGGCATCGAGCATGCGGTCGTGCACGCGGATGTCGTCGAAATCGCTGCCGCGCAGGAAGTTGTAGCGGCTCTGCACCTGGTGCGGCGCCAGGATGCGCGCGGCGAGGCCGAACTGGTCTAGCCCGGCGTCGTAATCGAACGACGCCTGGGCGTTGGCCGGGCGGTCCTCGCGGGCGACTTCGCGGCCGTCGACGTACAGGCGCACGCCGACGGTTTCGTCCCAGGCGAAGGCGATGTGGGTCCAGGCGTCGGCGGCCGGCGGCGTGTCCATCTTGAACGACACCCGCGAGCGCGCGAGGTTGGCATCGGTGACGAAGGCATCGAAGCCCTCACCGTTCCAGTCGATGCGCAGCCAGGCCATGTCCCAGCTGGAATGGTCGGCATAGCCGACGCGGAAGATCACGAACGGCGCCTCGCCGACCGGATCGCGCGAGCGCCAGAAGAAGCTCAGCGTGCCGCGCGCGGCGTCGATGTTGCCGGGCGCGTTCCACGACAGCACGCCGTCGTCGTCCCATTCGATCGCGCGGCCACGCGCGCCGCCATCGACCAGGCGCACCTTGTCCTTGAAGTTCGGCACCGGATCGCCGGCCGCGGTGTTGGCGACGAAGTCCGCATCGGCGGAGACATGGAACAGCAGGCGCGGTGCCTCCTGGGCGTGGAGGGAGGCGGACAGCCCCAGGGCACAGGCGACGGCCAGGACCCGCTTCGACATCTGGTTCAACGTGTTCTCCTCTACAGCGCACCGGCGCAGGCGCCGGCGCTTGGTTAACGGTGTCCCGAAGAAGCGCGGGACGTGGCCAGGCCTCGTCGCCAGGCGGGCAATTCCTTTTCCAGCAGCCGTTCGGGCCAGGTGCCGTACCAGGCGTAGCCGGTCCGACGCTCGCGCGACATCTCCGGCAGCGCACCGACGACTTCGCCGCCGCGGTCCACCAGCAGCGGCGCCTGCCGCTCCAGATCGTAGAAGCGCGCCCACAGCGTGGCCCCCGCGCGTTCGACCAGACGCACATCGCGCGGCCGGCCGCCCGACGCGCCAATACGTTCGATCGCCGCATTCCTCAGCGCGTGCGCGGCGAACCAGTCGCAGGCACGCTCGACCGCATCGACGATCGCCGGCGACGGGTCGGGCTGGCGCATCAGCAGGCGGACGATGTCCACCGACTCCGCGCTGGACAGCGACGGCAGCTCGTAACTGCGCGCGGTGGCAGGCGCCAGCGTGGTCTCGTCGTACTGCGCGGCCCAGACGGTCGGCACGCCGTCGATGCGGACCTGCAGATCGAGGATCAATGCGATCGCCCGGTCCACCGCCGCGCGGGCCGCTTCACCGCGCAACGGCGCGAGCGCGGCGACATCGCCCTTGCCTTCGGCGATGTCCTGGAGCAGGCCGACGACCCGGGTCATCGCGTCGTCGTTGAAGGTCACCTGGCTGCGATAGCCGGAGCGGTCCGGGTAGAACTGCGGCCAGCCGCCGTTGGGATACTGCGCGCCGAGCAGATAGTCGACGCCGCGCAGCGCGCTATCGCGATAGCGCTGCTCCCCGCTGTCCCGCCAGGCCCTGGCGAGATGGAGGATCTCGCGCGTGGTGGCGTTGTTGTCGATCGTGGCATCGTCGGGCCGATCGACCTGCGCGAGTACGGTGTGTTCGACCGCGTTGAACGGCCGCGTGTAATCGATGGCCTCGCCCGCAAGGTGCTTGGGCCAACCGCCGGACGCGGTCTGTGCCTGCAGCATGCGCTCGGCCACCGGGTCACCTTCCGCTGCGACGACACCCGCGGACGCCGCGAGCATTGCGGTGAGCAGCACACAGATCTGCAGGACGCACATCCGCACTCGTTGCATCGACAGCACGCGCATCGGCATTCTCATTCGAACGGTCTCCAGCCCTGCATCAGTGTGAGGGGATCGGGCGGCGCGCCGCCATCCAAGCGCCACGACACGCGCCCGTCCAGCGCGCTGCCCGGTCCGCTGTTGCCGGTTTCCGAGAAGCGCGCGGTCATCTGGTTATCGGGCTTGCCCCAGTCGTGCCAGCCGGCGGCCGGCACCGGCGCATCGAAGCGGCAGTCCGCGAAATGACTGGCGCCGTGCGGGCGCCACGGGCGTCCGAGATACACCCGGGCCACGCCGGGCGCGGCGGTGAGCGTGCAGCCCCGGAACACGAACCCATGGGCCTGGTCGGCAGGTGTGGACGGCGCGGTGATGTAGCCGTCGCCGACCGAATGCAGAGCGCAGCCTTCGAACAGCGCGGTGGCGGCGCCGAAGATGTAATCCACCGTGCCCTCGATGCGGCAATCGCGGAACCAGGCCCGCGTGCCGGCCTTGCGCAGGTACAAGGTGTCCTGGTGACCGAGCAGATGCACGTCGCGGAACGACGCACGGGTGCTGTCGACGACCAGCGCGACCGCCTGGCCGACCGATCCGGCATCGTTGGCGATGGTCAATGCTTCAGCGTGGAAATCTTCGGCACGTACGAACATCGTCGCCGAGCCGTACGTGCCGAACGGCTCGCCGGTGCGCGGATCGATCCGGCCGGCATGGTGGTCGTTGACGATGCGGGTGCGCGCCGCGCCCTCGCCGATGAAGCGCAGTGCGGGAGCGCCGGGCGGCACGTCGACGACGCCCCGCCATGTGCCGGCCCGGACCCGGATCGTCGCGGCTTCACCGCCTGCAACCGCCACGTCGACCGCCGCCTGGACGCTCGGGAACGCGTCGTCCTCGTGCGCGACAGTGAACACGCGCCCGGCCATCGCCGCCGGCATCAGCGCCAGCAGCGACAGCGCGCACGAGACACGCCCCCACCCCCGCCGCCGGAGCGACGGGAGCGGGCGACGTGGGGAGGCGTCAGAACCGGTACCGCGCACCGAGGTAGTACTGGCGGCCGGTCACGGTGTAGCGGTCGGGCAGCATCAGGTCCGAGTCGACGTAGCGGCGGTCGGGCGTGTCGAGCAGGTTGATCGCCTCGAGGGTCAGGCTGAGCTTGCTGCTGAGCTTGTAGGACATGTTGAAGTCGACGTTGCGCACGCTGTGCTTGCCGGTGACGTCGGCAGTGGCGAACTGGTTGCCGTCGAGATCGAACACGTTCTCGCGGCTCAGGACCTCACCGATGAAGCCGTCGCGGTAGCTCGTGGAGACCCGGGCGCTGAACGTGCCGTCGTCGTAGTACAGCGTGGCGTTGTACGAGTTCGGCGACAGGTTGACCAGCTGGTTTCCGGTCACCTGGGTGACGATCGCGGTGTTGTTGCTGGCCGCCGTGCTGAAGAGATAGTCGATGTCGGAATCGACGTGGGTGTAGTTCATCTGCACGCCGAAATTGCGCCAGAACCCCGGCAGAAATGTAAACGGCTGCTGGTAGGTGAGCTCCCAGCCCTTCAGCGGGCCACCCGGGGTGTTGTAGTAGCTCTGCACATTGAACACGGTCTCGGCGGTGAAGCCCGGCGGCAGCAGGGCGAGCGAGTAGCCGAGATCCGACCACGTGGTCAGCAGGCGCGTGCGCTGGACGTAGCTCTCGATGTCCTTGTAGAACAGCGCCGCGGACAGCAGCCCGCCATCGGCGAAGTACCACTCGGCACTGAGGTCGTAATTGGTCGAGCGGAACGGGTCGAGCTTGGGATTGCCGAGGTTGATCGAATAGAAGCGGCCGTCGTCGAAGAAGTTCGTCGGGCCACCGCTGACGCTCGGCGACATGTAGGCCAGGGTGGGCCGGGCCATGGTCTTGGCCGCGCCGAAGCGCAGGACCACGCTGTCGGCGATGTCCCAGGACAGGTTGAGCGACGGCAGGACATCGGTGTAGCTGTGGTCGACGGTGGTCCCCACCACGAAGCGCTCGCCGGCGGCCGAGGTCGCGTTGGCGACGCCGAAGACGCTGGTGCAGTTCGCCTCGCCGCCGGTGGGACACGGCGCCCAGCCCGAGGCCGAGATCTGGGTCTTGACCAGGCGCGCGCCCACGTTGCCTCGCAGCGCGCGGTTGAACAGGTCGGTGTTGAAGTCGAACTGCGCGTAGGTCGCCATGCTGCGCTCGTTGACTTCGAAATTATTGTTCGAAGCGCCGAAATGGCCGATGCCCGCCAGACGGTAGTCCCCGCCCGGCACGCCGTTGTCGGCGTTGCTGTAGATGTTCAACGCTTCGGCGATGCGGTCGAAATCCGGAATCAGCCACGAAGCCGGCATGCTGCCCGACAGGTTGCGGCCGAAGCCGTCGAGCGTGGTGCTGAGACCGGCGGGACTCACGCCGGCCGGCAGCGCCTGGGCCAGGCGACCGTAGCTGATGTGGCGGTATTCCTCGGTGCTCATGTCGTAGTCCTTCCACGCGAGGCCGGTGCGGAAGGTCAGGCTGGGATTGAGATCAAAGGCCAGGTCGACCTTCGCGGTGTCGAACGCATTGCTGACGTAGCTCGGATTCAGGCGGACCTCGCTGATGTTCGAGCCGCGCGCCGTGCCGTTGCTGTTCACGGGCACCGCGCCGTACCCGAGCCAGGACCAGGCGTCCGCGCTGCTGGTGTCGAACGGAAAGGTCATGCTCGGCATCTGCGGGTTGCTGCGCAGGTCCAGAACGAAACCGTCGAGATTCGAATTGTCGAAGCTGACCAGCGAGAACACCGGGCGCGCGTAGTCCGACGTCGAATGACCGATCGTCGCGTCGAGGCGGACCGCATCACTGAACTTGTGTTCGAGCTGCAGGCTGAACTGCTTGAACTCGGTCGATTCCTCGATCTGGCTGGACTCGGTGCGGAAGTCGACGTTGTCGAACACGCCGTACTGGAGGCGGTTGCGGTCGTCGACCTGGGCTTCACGCACGACGATCTGGGTCTTGCCCCCCAGGTTGGCGGTGCGATGCAAGTTGGCGCCGAGCGAATCCTCGCGCTGATCCTTGTCCAGCTTCGAGTACATGCCGTCGAAACTCAGCAGGGTGTCGTCGCTGATGCGGAACTGCAGCGCTCCGGTCACGCCGAGACGCTCGATATCGTGTTTGGTGCGGATGTAGCGCGGATAGCGCGGAATCCAGGCGTTGGTCGCGGTCTCGTAGGCGGCGATGTTCTCGGGTGTCGCCGCGGGCCGCGGCAGGCCGGTGCCGCAATTGGCGGCGTTGATGCCGTAGCTGCCCCAGCCGTTGTTCCGGTCCTGGTTGGCCTGGCTGCCGACGCCGGCCGGGGTCTCGTTGGCCAGCGGATTGCGCGGCGTCTGCGGGTTGTAGCCCGCCGGCGAACAGAAGCCGTAGGTGCCGTTGTTGGCCGCGTTGGACTGGTTGGAATTGCGATGGTTGCCGTGCTCCCAGCGCACCGGGTTGTAGCCTTCCTCGAAGATCGTGCGCTGGCTGTAGGACGCCGACAGCAGCGCACCGACCCGACCATCGGCCCATGTGTTGCTGACCAAGCCGGAGACGCGCGGATCGTTCTCGCGCGAGAGCTCGTTGTAGCCGAGCTGGCCGCTGGCGGATGCGCGGAAGCCGTCGAAGTCGAACGGGCGCGAGCCGCGCAGGTCGACCGTCGAGCCGAGCGAGCCTTCGTCCATCTGCGCCGACTGGGTCTTGTTGACCTTGACCTGACTGAAGAGCTCGGACGCGAAGGTGTTGAAGTCGAAACCGCGCGAGCGGTTCACGCCCGCGCTGCCGCTGCCGGCGGTGGCAAGCGCTTCGAGTCCGTTGAGACGCACGCGCGTGAAGTCCGAGCCGAGGCCACGCACCGAAATGCGCTGCCCCTCGCCGCCTTCGCGATCGATCGAAATGCCGGCGATCCGCTGCATCGATTCGGCCAGGTTCTGGTCCGGGAACTTGCCGATGTCCTCGGCGAAGATCGCGTCCACCTGCTCGACGCTGTAGCGCTTCTCGTCGAGCGACTTCTGCAGGCTCTCGCGATAGCCGGTGACGGTCACGGCCGCCATGTCGGAGACACGGCCATCCTCGCCCGTGGCCTGCTGCGCGAGGGCGCCCTGGCTGAGCGCGAGCGAGATGCCGAAGGCGAGCAAGGTAACCGGTGTCTTTTTGCGGGACAGGGAGCGATCCATGGACGTTTGTTCTCCGGGTCGGATCAGGAGCGGATTGCGCAGGCCGGAAGGCGTTCGGCGCGGCAGCATCGGATGACACCGATGGTCAACTGGCGCGTAACCTAACAGTCATGTCGGCGTCAGGCATCTTGCAGCGCAGCAGAAACGGGCGAAAACAAGGTGTTTCGCTTGACCTTCCGGCCCTTCCCACAATGCGAAACGCCGGAGCGGTTGCCCGCCCCGGCGTTCGCGTGATCCCGGGAGAGACAGGATCAGAACTTGTAACGCAGGCCCAGCAGATACTGGCGGCCGGTCTCGCTGTAGTCGAGCGGCAGCTTCGAGCCGGCACCGACCCACGATTCCGAAGGCTGGTTGGTCAAATTGATGCCTTCCAGGCTGATCTCGATCTGCTCGCTCATCTTGTAACGCAGAGACGCGTCGAGCACGGTCGTGCCGTTCTGGCCATGTACGTCCTCGGTAAAGCCTTGCTCGGTGCCCGGCACCTGGATCAGGTAATCGTCGCGGTTGGTGGCCGACACGCGGCCGGAGAAACGCTGGCCCTCGTAGAACACCGTCGCGTTCCAGGCGCGTTTGGACAGCCCGAGCAGATCGGTGCGCAGAGAATTGGCCCCGCTCGAGGTCAGGTACTGGATCTGCGAATCGACGTAGGTGTAGTTGAGCTGTACGCCGAAGTTGCTCCACACCCCCGACAGGAAGGTGAAGGGCTGCACGTAGTTGGCCTCGAAGCCCTTGAGCGGGCCACCGGGCGTATTGACCGGCACGGTGAACACGAAATCGTCGTTGACGTTGGCGCCTGTGCCGTCGAGCAGGCTGGCCGGCAGCCCGCTCGATGCGTAGGAGCGGACTTCGCGGGTGGTCTGCACGAAGGTATCGATGTCCTTGTAGAACAGGCCCAGGCCCAGCATCGAGCCCTCGTCGAAGTACCACTCGAAGCCCAGGTCCGCGGTCTTGGCCCGGATCGGATCGAGGTTCGGGTTTCCGCCGCTGACCGTACGCGCACCGCCGCTGACGTTGACGGTCACACCGGGAGTGAGCGAGCCCAGGCCCGGGCGCGACATGACCTTCGCGGCGCCGAAGCGGATGAGAAAGTCCGGGGCGACCTCGGCCACGAGATTCATCGACGGCAATGTATCGGTGTACTCGCGTGTCACCGTGGAGACGATCGGCGTGCCGCTCGCCGTCGCGGTACCGGTCGAGGACTGCTTGGTCTCCACATAGCGCACGCCGAAATTGCCCGAGAACGGAATCGATCCAAGATCGGTCGAGAACTCGCCCTGCAGGTACGCGCCGCGATCCTGCTCTTCGACGCTCCGGGTATTGACCGCCCGCTCCGCCAGAGCAAAGGCGCCGGTGCCGCTGTAGATGTCGAAGAGATCGGCGATGCGGTCGTAGCTCGGAATCACCCACCGTCCCGGCGAACCGTCGATGCCGCTCAACGCCGCCTGGCTGGTCAGGTCGGCGGGCACGATGCGCGTACCTCCCGCGAAGTTCGGAACCGCCAGCTCCGAAGCACGGCGAAGTTCGCGCGTGGAGAAGGTGTAATCCTTGGCCTGCAGGCCGCCCTTCAGACGGAAGCCCGGGCTGATGTTCCAGTTGAAATCGACCTGCGCGTTATCGAACTCGTTTTCGACGTACTGCGGGCGGATCCGGATCTCGGCCAGGGTCCAGCCATTGGGATCGAGCGGGTCGATTCCGTAGTTGAGCACGGGCTTGTAACGGTCGCCGCGGTAGTCGTAGCTGTAATTGTCGACGTTGTACTTGTCCATGATGATCGTGGTCTGGATCGGGTTCTCGTGCTGCGAGCTCGAGGTGCCGACCTTTCCGGACAGGGTCAGATCGTCGGTCACGTCGAACTTGCCTTCGAGCGTGAGCTGTTTGAATACGGTGTTCCACTCGTCGTGACGGCTCTCCGCGCGGATGTCGACATCGTCGAAGAGGCCGTACACCAGGGCCCCGTTGCCGTCGATCACGCCGTCCCGGACGATGGTCTGCGGCTTGCCGGTCAGCGGGTTCGTGGCCGGGTTCGGATTGGCGTTGCCGCGGCTGAAGGAGATCGCCTCGATGTACTTCTCGTCGCGTACCGCGTCGATCTTCGAGTACAGCGCATCGAGTGCGAGCTCGGTGCGGTCGTTGGGCTTGAACTGCAGCGCAGCCGTGACACCCGTACGCTTCTGGTCGTGTTCCATCAGCGTGTAGCGCGGAAACCGCGGATGGAAGACGTTGGCGCCGCGCGCAGCCGCGAACGGCGAGGCGGCGTTGAACCCGCCATTGCTCGGCCCGTTGGCCCAGCGTCCGGTGCCGCTGCCTTCCTCCAGTGCCTGGCGCTCGGTATAGGCCACCGACACCAGGGCACCGAAACGACCATCGGCCCAGGTGTTGGAGATCAGCCCTGCCACGCGTGGGTCGGCCTTCTCGGCCATCTCGCTGTAACTGGCCTGGCCGCTGCCGACGATCGTCAGACCGTCGTAGTCGAAAGGACGCGCGGTGCGCAGGTCCACCGTGGCGCCGAGCGAGCCTTCCTCGACATCGGCCGACGCCGTCTTGCGCACGATCAGCTGGGAGAACAGGTCGGACGCGAAGACGTTGAAGTCGAAGCCGCGGCCGCGGTTCGAACCGCCGCTCTGATCGCTCGCACCGACCGTGGTCAACGCTTCCATGCCGTTGATGCGCACACGGGTGAAGTCCGGGCCGAGGCCGCGCACCGAGATCTGACGGCCTTCACCCGCGTCGCGCGCGATGACCACGCCCGGAATGCGCTGCAGCGATTCGGCGAGGTTGAGATCGGGAAACTTGCCGATGTCCTCGGCGACGATCGCATCGACGACACCCGCCTCGCCGCGCTTGATGTCGAGCGCGCGCTCGACGCTGGCGCGATAGCCCACCACGCGCACGGTGTCGAGTTCGGCGGCCTGTCCGGTCTGGGAGGCCGGTCCGGTTGCTGCGTCCTGCGCCAGCGCCGGCACGGCCGCGATCTGCAGGGCCACGGCGATACTCGCGGCGAGTACGGTAACCGGTGTCTTTTTGCTACGGAGCAACTGCGTCATCTCGTCCCCTCCCAGGGTGCGAAGCATGTTGTTTGGCGCGTCTTGACTGCGAGGGCGCGCTTGCTAAGGTGGCCGTCGGTGTCCGGAATGACACCGCGGGCCAAACGCTATCAGAACGCTTTCGTGGAAGCATGCTGCGACGCGACAGATTTTTAACGCCGCGGGCATCCGGGGCATGGGGCGAGGACGACGGGTCGATGGGCAAGCGCATTCTGTGTTTCGGCGAACTTCTGCTGCGCCTCGGCGCACCCGGCCGCGAGCTGCTGCTGCAGTCCCGGCAGCTGCAGGTGCACGTCGGCGGCGCCGAGGCCAACGTGGCGGTGTCGCTGGCCCGCTTCGGCCACGACGCCTCGATGGCGGGCACGGTCGCCGCCAACGCGCTGGGCGAGGCGGCACTTGGCGAGCTGCGTCGGCACGGGGTGGACGTGACACGGGTCCGCAGCGCCCCCGGGCGCATGGGCCTGTATTTTCTGGCCACGGGCGCCGGCGTGCGGCCGAGTGACGTGGTCTACGACCGGGCGGATTCGGCCTTCGCCCTGGCGCCACCCTCGGCCTACGACTGGCCTGCCCTGCTCGACGGTGTCGACTGCCTGCACGTCTCCGGGGTCACCCCGGCAGTCGGGCCGCACAGCGCCGAAGCGGCGACCGCCGCGGTCCGCGCGGCGCGCGGCCAGGGCGGGCTCGTGTCCTTCGACGGCAACTTCCGGCCGAAGCTCTGGGCCGGCTGGAACGACCGGCCGGCGCCGCTGCTGCACGCGCTGCTGGCGGAAGCGGACATCGCGTTCATCGATCACCGCGACATCGATCTTGTGCTCGGCGTTGATGCGGGCGAGGCCGACCTCCCCGCCGTCTCGGCCGAACGCACCCGCGCTGCATCGGCGCGCGCGTTCGCGGCCTTTCCGCACCTGCAGCGCATCGTCTGCACCCAGCGCGACGTGCGCAGCGTGGACGCACACGGGCTCGGGGCGCTGCTGGTGCACCGCGCGGGCGCCGTGCATCGGATCGATGCGCAGCCGGTGGATGGCATCGTCGACAGGATCGGCGCAGGCGACGCCTTTGCGGCCGGCGTGCTGCATGGCGTGCTGTCCGGCATGGACGATGGGCGGGCGCTCGCGTTCGGGCTCGCGGCCGCGCGGCTCAAGCACAGCGTGCCGGGCGACTTCAATCTGGTGGGCGCCTCAGACGTGTCGGCCCTGGTCGACAGCGGCCGGCTCGACGTAAGGCGCTGATCCGGCCGGGCCACCCGCCCCCGAAACGCGACAGCCCGCCATCGAGGCGGGCCGTCGGCCGGCGCGGCCCGCCGCATCGCGCGGCGGGCGGGCACTCAGAATTCGCAGAAGCAGTAGGCGATCGCCTTGACCGGACGACCCGGCGCCGGCGTCATCACGCTCTCGAGCAGTCGGAGGTCCTGCTCCGCCCGCGGCATCGCGCGTGCCAGCAGTCCACGCGCGAACTCGCTGTTGCCGACCAGCAGATGACCGGCGCGGCTGGTGACGAAATTGCCGATGAAGCGCCCGAACGGCGTCGCCGCCTTTTCGATGTAGCGCACGCGCACCCGGTCGCTCTCGATACCGCCGAGCTCGGCCGCCTTCGCCACAGCCGCGCGCAGGCCGCCCAGCTCGTCCACCAGGCCGCGCTCCAGGGCCTGGGTGCCGCTCCACACGCGTCCGCGTGCGACGGTGTCGATCTCCTCCGCGCTGCGGCCCCGGGCATCGCCGACCTTGCCGATGAAGTTGCGGTAGCCGCGGTCGATGATCGCCTGGATCGCCTGCCCGGCCTCGGGCTGCAGCTCGCGGGTGAGATCGAAGGCCCCGGCAAACGGCGTGGTGGCGACACCGTCGGTGCGCACGCCGATCTTCTCCAGGGTGCGCGGGAACGTGGGCACCAGCGCGAAGATGCCGATCGAACCGGTGATGGTCGAGGCATCGGCGTAGATGCGGTCGGCGTTCATCGAGATCCAGTAGCCGCCCGACGCCGCGACGTCGCCCATCGAGACCACGACCGGCTTGCCGGCGGCCTTGAGCGCGTCCACCTCGCGGCGGATCTGCTCGGACGCGAAGACTTCGCCGCCGCCGGAGTCGACGCGGAGCACCACCGACTTCACCCGATCGTCGTCACGCGCTTCGCGCAGCAGCGCCGAAGTCGATTCGCCGCCGATCGTACCCGGGGGCTGCTCGCCTCCGGTGATGCCGCCCTCGGCGACCACAACGGCCACCTGGCTGCGGCGATCGGCGGCACCCGCGCGCGGTTCGACGTGGGCGAGGAAGCCGCGCATCGACACCTGGCGGAAGCCGCCCTCGGCATCGTCGTCGGCCACGCCGCGCTCGACCAGGAGCTGCTCCAGTTCCTCGCGCGTCTTCAGCCCGTCGACGAAGCCCTGGGCCAGCGCGTACTGCGCCAGATCACCCTGGGCGGCCTCGATGCCGGCCGGAAGCGTGGCGATGCCGGCATTGATCGCCTCGGGGGTCAGGCCGCGGGCCCGGGCGATGTCGGCCACGTGGCGCTGCCAGATGTCGCCCATCCAGAACAGGTCGGCGGCCTTGGACTCGGGCGAGGCGCCGTCGAGGATGTAGGGCTCCGCGGCGGACTTGTACTCGCCCACCTTGAACAGGTGCATGTCGACCTCGAGCTTGTCCGCCAGCGCCTCGCGGTAGTACTGGCGGTACCCGCTGAGCCCTTCGAGCAGCATGCCGCCCTCGGGGTCGAGATAGACCTCGTCGGCCTGCGCGGCGAGCAGGTACTGCTGCTGGCCGAAGTACTCGCCGAAGGCCACCACCTGCTTGCCGGCCGCGCGCACTTCGGCGATCGCGTCCGCGACCTCGCGCATGGAGGCATACCCCGAGAAGCTCAGGCGGTCGGTGCGCAGCAGGACGCGTTCGATACGGTCATCGGTCCTCGCGGCCTCCAGCGCGCGCAGCACGTCGCGCAACTGGACTTCCCCCACCCCGCCACCGCCGCTCTCGGCGAGCGCGCGCATGAACGGGTCGGTGCGGTACTGCTCCACCAGCGCACCTTCGGGCGCGAGCACCAGGGTGGTCCGCTCCAGCAGGGGCGCCGGACGCGAGCCGGCGCCGGCGACGGCCAGCAGCACCAGCAGCGCGACCAGCAGCAGCAGACCGAAGAACAGCAGGTTCAGGACCAGCCGGCGGATGAAGTTCATCCCGTCCCAGAGGCCGACGAAGACGCGCGTCAACGGCGCGCGTGGCTGCACAGTACTCATGCTCGATGCAACTCCAACAAGCGGGGGAAGCACGCGCTGACGTGGGCCGGAACGGCTGGACCGATGCGCGTACGCCGCGCAGCCTAACCCGCGGTGTCGGCCCCGTGCATCCGCCGGAGGTCACTGTGCCGCGCGGGCGCGGTTCAGGGCTGGCGATGCGCGTCGGAGCGATCCGCCGGCGCGGCGCGCACCGACCCGATCCGGGCGCTGCTGCGCAGGAAGCGCAGGCCCAGCAGCACCGCGGCCACCGTGAGCCCGGCGATCAGGCCCAGCCACATGCCCTGCGGCCCGTAGCCCAGGCCGAGCCCGAGGCCGGCACCGAGGCTCATGCCCACACCCCAGTAGGCCGCGGCAGCCAGCAGCATCGGCACGCGGGTGTCCTTCAGGCCGCGCAGCGCCCCGGCCGACAACGCCTGGATGCCGTCTGGAAACTGGAAGGCCGCGGCATACAGCAGCAATGTGCCCGCCAGCGTGGCGACGGCGGCGTCCTGGGTGTAGATGCGCACCACGTGGTCGTGACCCAGCAGCAGCAATGCCCCCGACACCGTCTGCGTGCCCAGCACGAGCGCCAGCCCTGCGAAGCCCGCGCGGCGCACGCCCGCGCTGCCCAGCCCGCGTCCCAGCGCATGGCCGACGCGGACCGTGGTGGCCTCGGCCAGGCCGAACGGGATCATGAAGCAGAGCGCCGCGACGTTGATCGCGATCTGATGGGCGGCGGCCTGCACCTCGCCCAGGCGCCCGATCAGCAACGCCGTCACCACGAACAGACTGCCTTCCATCGTCACCGTCACCCCGATCGGCAGGCCGGTGCGCAACAAGGAGCCGATCGTCGGCCAGTGCGGCATATCGAAACGCGTGAACAGCGCGTACGGCGCGAACCGCCTCGCGCGCGCCAGATAGACCGCGAACGCCAGCGCCTGCATCCACATCATCAACGCCGAGGCCAGCCCCAGCCCACCCGCCCCGCGCTCGGGCAGTGGGCCCCAGCCGAAGGCCAGGGCATAGCCCATCGGCGCGAGCACCACCAGGCCACCGAAGCCGAACACCATGGTCGGCAAGGTCCAGTGCAGGCCGTCGCTGAGGTAGCGCATGCAGAAATACAGCGTCAGCGCGGGGACGCCCCAGCGGATGCCGTGCAGGAAGGCCGTCGCCCCGGGCACGATCTCCGGCGCGATGCCGAAGGGCCCGAGCGCCGCGGTCAGCAGAGTGAGGAGTCCGAACAGACCGATGCCGAGCGCAGCCGCGAGCCACAGCGCCTGGCGGAACAGCGGCCCGACCTCGGCCCGGCGCCCCGCGCCGTCGAGCTGCGACACCGACGGCGGGACGGCCATCAGGGTGCCCATGGGCACCATCAGTGGCAGCCAGAACAGCGCGGTACCCACGGCCACCGCGGCCAGCGTGGTCGTGCCGTGGCGCCCGGCGATCACGCTGTCGACGAAACCGATCAGTCCCGTCGCCAGATGCCCGGCCACCAGGGGCGCGGACAGGACGGCGGTGCGGCGCACTTCATGCCGGAAGCGCGGATCGGCGGCGGTGACGGGCATGGGGCTCACGGCGTCCGCGGCCGCGCGCGACCCGATGCGTGCGCTGGCGCCGGGGCGCGAAGGGCCGGTATGGTAGCCCGCGACCAGGATGCGCGTCGGGGAGCGGCGCGCATCGCCCCGCGTCCATCACTCGAGCCGTCCATGTCCGAATCCCTTGCACCGGGCGATGCGTCGCCTCCGGCCGTGGCCGGGAGTGCGGCCCAGGCCGTGCCCACCGCCTGCGACAACTGCGCCACGCCGCTGCGGGGCGACTTCTGCCATGCCTGCGGGCAATCCACCCACAGCCCCGTCCGCCACGTCGGCCATGCGGTGGAGGAGGTGTTCGAATCGTTCTGGCATCTCGACGGACGGATCTTCCGCACGCTGCGCGACCTGTTCGTGCCCGGCCTGATCGCCGTCCGGTATCTGGCCGGACACCGCGTGCGCTACGTCGCACCGATGCGCCTGTTCGTGATCCTCACCCTGCTGACATTCTTCGTGGCCAAGTTCGTGGTGCAGGATGCGCTGACCGGCCTCGACCCCCGCGCGATGGTGCAGGCCTCGGACATGCGCGCCGATTTGGCCGCCGCGGAGAGCGTGACCGAAGTCGAGGCCATCGGTGAGGCGGCCCTCGCCGATCTGGACGAGGCGCGCCGGGTCACCGGCGCGATTCCCGGCGTGGCGCCGCAGCTCGCCGAGGCAGAGGCGCAGATCCGCGACCAGGTCCGGCGACGCATCGAGGCACTCGACCCCGACGCGGCCGCGGCCTCGGCGGCGGCCTCGACGGTCGCGTCCTCGAGCGACGCCGAAGCGGCCGACCGCGCCCGCGCCCCGGAGACCTTCGGAAGCGCCGTCAGCGAGCGGATCGACCGCAATTTCCTGCGCCTGCGCGACGATCCCGGCGCCTATGTCCGGGCCCTGCTCGGCGTGGCACCCACGGCACTGTTCATCCTGGTGCCGCTGTTCGCGGTGCTGCTCAAGCTGCTGTATCTGTTCCAGGGCCGGCTGTACCTCGAACACGTCGTCGTCGGGCTGTACAGCCACGCCGCGTTGATGCTCGGACTGCTGCTCGTGTTCGCCTGCACCCTCGGCGCACACGCCCTGGTCGCGCGTGCGCCGTGGGCGGCGGACGGGCTGGAGTGGCTGCGCGCCCTGCTGTTGTGGGCCCTGCCCGTCTATCTGCTGCTGATGCAGAAGCGGGTCTATGGCCAGGGCTGGGGCTGGACGCTGTTCAAGTTCGCGGTGATCAGCCAGCTCTACTTCGCACTGTTTCTCAGCGTCGCGATGCCGATGGCGGGGTACGCGCTCTACACGCTGTAGACGGGCGCACCCGGAACCCGAGCCCCGGGGATCGGGACGTCAGGGGTCGACCCGGGCACGGAGCCAGGCATCGCGGGTGGCGGCCGGCGCCTCCAGCCAGGCCGTGCGCAGCGCGTCGCGGTCCTGCGGCGGCGTACGCTGGGCCAGGACGGCCAGGTCGGCGCGCGCCTGCGGCGAGGCCGCACGCAGCGCGAGCATCGCGGGCGCGTGCTGGGCCTCGGGCATCGCTGCGAACAGGGGGTGCAGCCCCGGCCAGTCCGCGCCCAGCGTCGGGCCGAGCAGCCAGCCGCGCTGCACGGCGCTGTCGAGGCTGTCGAAACGGTCCCGGAGCACCTTGCGGGTCTCGGGCGGCAAGGCCGCAAATCGCACCGCGGCCTCCTGCAGGCGCGCGCGTTCGGCGTGTGGCATGGCCTCGACCGCGTCGAAGGCCGCGCGACGCCGGGCGCGGACCTCGGCGGGCAAGGCATGCCACTGCGCTGCGCGGGCGGCCAGGGCCGCGCGTTCGTCGGGTGCCAGCGTCGCAAGCCTGGACGCGCGCGCGGTCAGACGCTCGCGATCCGCGGTCGGCAGCGTGGTCCAGGGCAGGCCCGCCGGCATGGCCGATGCCACGCCTGCCGCCAACAGCGCAGCCACCGCCACTGCGCGACGCCGGCGCTCAGAATTCCGCATCGCTGGTCTCCGGTGCGCCGTCATTCGGTTCGACCGCATCCGCATCGCTGCCGGCGGCTTCGTCGGGTGCGCCCAGGCCGTCCTGGGCGGCGAACCAGGCGAAGAAGGCGGGGTCCATGCGCCAGGCCGCGCCGTCGTCCGGGGCCATCAGCAGTTCGAGGTCGGGCTCGGTGAGCAGCCCGGTATCGGGGTCGTACCGCCCCGGCGGCGGGCCGCGTTCGGCAAGGGGTTCGATCCGGATCGGGGTGTCGCCGTCGGCACCGGCGAGCACGGCGTCGCGCCAGGTCCAGGCCAACCCCGCCAGCATCGCCACGAGCACCGCGGCCAGCGCCGGCCACAGCCAGCGCGGCCGGCGTGCGACGTGGTCGGCCACGGGTTCCGCTGCCAGGGTCGCAGCCGCCGCGAGCGGAAACCGCCGGGGCGGCAGGACATCGCCGCGCAACGCGGCCTCGCGCAGCCCCGCGAGGCGCGCAAGGCGATCCGGTGGCAGCGCACGCACCTCGGCCTGGACCGAGGACGCGAGCGCCCGCCAGGCCTCCGCATCGGGGGTGCCGTCGGCCAGATGGGGCAGCGCACGCTGCAACCCGAGGCGGTAGGTCGCGCGGGAGACACCCAGCACCGTGGCCGCCTCGTGTTCGGTCAGCCCCGCGACCAGACGCAACAGCACGGTGACCCGTGGCCCCCCCGCCAGGGCCTGGAGTGCGGGCAGACCGTCGCTACCCGGGCCGAGCGGTTCCGGCGAGCGCAGACCGGGCGCCGCCAGCAGCTGGGACCAGAACCGGCGCGGCCACTCGGCGAAGGCCGTCGTCGGAGCGATCGCCACGAACGCGGCCATCGCGCGGGCCAGCGCAGCGTCGCCAAGATCGATGTCCCCGCACTGCCACTGCGCGAAGACCGCGGCGCGACGCTCGATGCCGCGGAGAAACGCAGCCGCGGCGGATGCGGCACCGGTGGGCGGGGGATGGGGGGAGGTGGACATCGGGATCTGCAACGGAAGCGGGAACAATCATAGCGGCGCCCGCCTGCTGCTCACCGCTTGACAACGGAGGCTGCAGCGGTTCCACCGACGACACGCGGTCGGGAGGTTCTCCACAGGGATCACGTTGCTGTCATTTCGCTGAAGAACTTGCGAGCCGCATGTTGCGTGACAGCAATGTTTCACGGGCAAGCTGTTGAAAATAAAAAGAATTCACCCGATGGCACTTTTTTGTCCATTCGAGGGAAACAGGCCCTGAATACCGTGTCCGGCGTTGAATTCCGGGCGTCATGCACAGGCTTATCCACAGGACGTGTGGATAAAGTCGAATCCCTTAGATTCCGGTCACTTGCGCGCACTATGTGCAGGCCGAGGCAACTTCGACACGCAAGCGCCACGTCTTGGGGCGGGCATCGTCGTGAGGACCGCTAGACTGCACGCGTGTCCGCACTGAACGACCCCGTCCACGTCCTCCAGGTCGCCCTGCCGGTGCCTTTGCCGCAGTTGTTCGACTACCGCCCCCCGCCCGGATCAGGAAGCGCCATGCCGTCCGATGTGGGCCGTCGCGTGCAGGTGCCGTTCGGCCCACGCATGCTGGTCGGCGTCGTGGCCGGGGTAGGCCCCTCGACGAACGCGCCCGCGGCGCTGCGCGAGGCCACCGGGTGGCTCGACGCCGCACCCGTCCTTTTCGGCGAACTCGACGCCTCCCTGCGCTGGCTGGCGCGCTACACCCATGCGCCCTTGGGTGAGGTCCTGGCCACCGCGCTCCCGGCGGCCCTGCGCCGGGGCGAGCCGCTGCCGGCGACGCATGCCTGGGCCTGGCGCCTCACCGGGGCCGGGGCGGCCGGGCTCGCGGACCTGAAGCCCGATGCGCGACCGCGCCGCTTCGCCGCCCTGCTCGAGGCCGGGCCGCGCGACGAGGATGCCCTCGATCTGCTGCTCGAGCGGTGGCGCCCGGCGGCGCGCACCTTGGCCGGGCGGGGCCTGGTCGAGCGGATCGCGGTTGCGGCCTCGCAGCTCGCGCCGCAGCCGCATCCCGGTCCCATACCCAACGACGAGCAGCAGATCGCGATCGACGCCGTGGCGGCCTGCAACGGCTTCGCGTCACTGCTGCTCGACGGGGTCACCGGGAGCGGCAAGACCGAGGTCTATCTGCAGGCGATCGCGCGCTGTCTGGCCCAGGGGCGCCAAGCCCTCGTACTGGTGCCGGAAATCGGACTGACCCCGCAGACGCTCGCGCGCTTCCGCGCCCGCCTCGGCGTGCCGGTGCACGCCCTGCATTCGGGATTGTCCGATGCCGAGCGGGCACGGGTCTGGGCGGCGGCCCTGCGCGGCGAGGCCCGGGTGGTGGTCGGCACGCGCTCGGCGGTGTTCCTGCCGTTGCCGCAGGCCGGGCTGATCGTCGTCGACGAGGAACACGACGGCAGTTACAAGCAGCAGGACGGCATCCGCTACCACGCACGCGACTTCGCCCTCGTGCGCGGCAAGGCCCTGGATGTGCCCGTCGTGCTGGGCAGCGCGACGCCGTCGCTGGAATCGCTGCAGAACGCGATCAGCGGGCGCCATCTGCATTTGCGTCTGTCGCGACGCGCCGGCGACGCCCGACCTCCGGCGGTGCGCGTGCTGGACGTGCGCAAGCGTCCGCTCGAGGCGGGCCTGTCGCCCGAGCTGCTGGCCGCGATCGACCAGGCCCTGCGCGATGGCGGCCAGGTCCTGGTGTTCCGCAACCGTCGCGGCTACGCGCCGGTACTGCTGTGCCACGACTGCGGCTGGAGCGCGCATTGCCCGCGCTGCAGCACGCCCGAACGTGGGCACCCCATGACCGCGCATGCCGTGGGCCGTCGCCTGCAGTGCCACCATTGCGGCCACCGCGCGCCCGCGCCGCCTGCCTGCCCCGACTGCGCGAGTCTCGGCCTGCAGCCGCAGGGCGTGGGCACCGAGCGCATCGAGGCCCTCCTGGCCGAGCGGTTCGGCGACGTGCCGGTGTTGCGGATCGACAAGGGCAGCACCCGCCGCCGCGACGCGCTGGAAGACCTGTTCGCCGAGCTCGGCAGCCGGCCCGGGATCCTGGTCGGCACCCAGATGCTGGCCAAGGGGCACGACCTGTCGAACCTGACCCTGGTCTGCGTGGTCGGTGTCGACGAGGGCCTGTTCTCGGCGGACTTCCGCGCGGGCGAAAAGCTCGCCCAGTTGCTGATCCAGGTCGCCGGGCGCGCCGGACGTGCGCAGCGTCCGGGCCTGGTGCTGTTGCAGACCCACCATCCGGAGCATCCATTGCTGCTGACCCTGGTCCGGGGCGGTTACCACGCCTTCGCCGCCGGCGAGCTCGAACAGCGCCAGGCCGCCGGCTTTCCGCCGTTCGCGCCGATGGCCCTGCTGCGCGCCGAGTCACCGCACGCCGAGCCGCCGATGGCCTTCCTGCGCGCCGCGCGCCGCGTGTTGCAGCCGCTGTCTGGACGCACCGCCGAAGGCGCGCCGACACTGACCATCGACGGCCCGGTGGCCGCACCGATGCCGCGTCGCGCCGGCGTCTATCGCGCACAGCTGCTGCTTTCGGCCGACCACCGCGGCCGCCTGCACGCCGCGCTCGACGCCGCTCTCGCCGCGATCCACACCCTGCCCGAAGCGCGCCGAGCGCGCTGGTCGCTCGACGTCGATCCGCTCGATCTGTATTGAGGCCCTCGAACGCGCTGCGGGCCTGTGACGAACGCACGGCCTGGAAAGGCAGCCGTGCACGGCGCGTCGGCGCCGGCGCCCGGCTTGCGCACCGGACGCATGCTGCGCAGACGCCCCGCGCCGCGGCCGGCGCTCAGCTGCCCGGGCGACTCCGGCGTCCACGCGTCCGCGTCGGCCCCGGCACCGGCGCCTCGCGGATCTCGACCGCCTGGCCCTCGCGTCGCACCTCGAACAAACCCGTCGCCTCGATCAACGCACTGAGGTTGCGATAGCCGTAGTTGCGGGCGTCGAACGACCCCTGGTTGCGCACGTGCGTGCCGACCGAGCCCAGATGGGTCCAGCCGTCGTCGTCGGCCTCCGCGGCCACCGCGTTGCGCAGCAGCTGCGACAGCTCACGGTCGCCCTGGAGCTCGCCGGTGGTCCTGGGCTTCACCGCGCCACCGGAGTCGCTCTCGCCGAGCGCGCGCAGCTTCTCGAGGTACAGGAACGTCGAGCACGCCTTGACGAACGGCGCCGGCGTCTTCTCCTGGCCGAAGCCGTAGACCCCGTAGCCGTCGTTGCGCAAGCGCATCACCAGCGGAGTGAAATCGGCATCGCTGGACACGATCGCGAACCCGTCGAGGTTGCGTGCGTACATCAGGTCCATCGCGTCGATGACCATCGCCATGTCGGACGCGTTCTTGCCGGTGCTGTAGGCGAACTGCTGGATCGGGCGGATCGCGTACTCGTGCAGCACCTTCTCCCAGCCCGAGAGGTGCTGGCTCTTCCAGTTGCCGTAGGCCCGGCGCACGTTGGCCACGCCGTGGCGCGCGATCTCGGCCAGGATCACGTCGATCTTGGCCGCCGGCGCGTTGTCGGCGTCGATCAGCAACGCGATGCGCTTGTCGGTGTCACTGCGGGAGTCGCTCATCCGGTCGTCCGTCGATGGGGGGGTGCGGGCGGTGTCGCGCGCAGGGCCGGCGCGGTCCCCGCTCAGCCGAACGCCAGTTCGCGGGCCATGACGATCGCGTCCTCGCGCCCGTCATGGGCCGGGTAGTAGCGCGGACGCCGGCCGATCTCGTTGAAGCCTTCGTCGTGGTACAGCGCGATCGCGGCCGGATTCGACGGCCGGACCTCGAGGAACACGCGCGCCGCGCCGAGCCGCGTGGCATCGTCGATCAGGGCACGGAACAGCTTCCGTCCGAGGCCACGGCTCTGCATGCCGGGATCCACGCAGACATTGAGCACGTGGGCCTCGCCCGCGGCGATGCTCAGCACGCCGTAGCCGACGAGCCCATCACCGCCCAGCAGGACCCACGCCGGATAGCCCGCGCGCAGGCAGTCGTCGAAGATGCCGCGCGTCCACGGAAACGGATAGGCCCGCCGCTCGATCGCCATCACCGCGTCGAGGTCCTGGGTGCGCATCGGTCGCAACGCGACCGCGGCCGTTTCCATGCCGGACCGGTAGGCGCGCGTGGCCATGCTCACCGCGGGCGCAGCCCGCGCAGGCGCGGCCACAGTGCGCGCTTGGCATCCGCACGGCGCAGGGCATCCAGCGCGCCGAAGCTGCGATAGAGCGCGAACGCATCGGCGTCGTCGCGTCCCCGACCGGAGGCCCGCAACAGCGCGTCGAGCAGCGCATCCTCGGGCAGGGTCTGCCCCGGCATGTGCACGCGGTAGCGCACGTGCCCGAGCGCATCGAGCGCGGCGATCTGTACGGGATCCCAGCTCACGGCGCGGCCTCGCCGACGCCCCCGCGGCGGCGCATCAGCCACAGCACGGGTCCGGACAATGCGTAGGCCACCGACGCGGCCAGCAGCGTCTTGGGCGGATCGATCCACAGCGCGATCAGCACGCCGACCGCGATCACCAGGGTGACGAACGGCACGCGATCCGCCTTGGGCCCGCTGCCGCTGCCCTTGAAGCTCGTGTAGCGGACGCGACTGACCATCAGCAGGCCGCAGACGATCGTCACCGCGAGCGCGGCATAGCGCAGGTCCTCGCCCACCAGGCGCAGCTCGTGGCAGGTCCACACGAAACTGGCCATGACGCCGGCGGCCGCGGGACTGGCCAGGCCGACGAAGTACCGCTTGTCCACCGTGGCCACCTGACTGTTGAACCGTGCCAGGCGCAGCGCGGCGCAGGCCGCGTACAGGAACGCACCGAGCCAGCCGATCTTGCCGAGCGTGGGACCGTCGAGCCGCATCGCCAGCAGCGACCAGTGGTACATCACCAGCGCCGGGGCCATGCCGAAGCTCACCAGGTCGGCGAGCGAGTCGTACTGCACGCCGAACTCGCTCTGGGTATTGGTCAGGCGTGCCACCCGACCATCGATGCCGTCGAGAATGCCGGCCACGAAGATCGCGATGCAGGCCGCGGCGAAACGGCCCTGCGAGGCGGCGATGATCGCGAAGAACCCCGCGAACAGGCCTGCGGTCGTGAACAGGTTGGGCAACAGGTAGATGCCGCGCCCACGGCGCGGCAGGGAATCGGGTTCGCTCATGGTCACGAGTGTAGCGCCGCGGACCGGGGCGGGGCAGCGCAGTTGCGCGCTTGCCGCCGGAGTGCTGCAATCCGCGCCATCCCCCACCCCGTCCGGACCTGCCATGCGCCGCATCGAAGTCGCCCTCCTCGCGTTGCTGGCGGTCGCGTCCGCCCCCCTCGTCGCCGGCGAGGTCTACAGCTGGCGGGACGCCAACGGCGTGACCCACTATTCGCAGACCCCACCTCCGAGCGGGACGCGTTTCGAGGTCCGCGACCTGACGGGGCGCACCGCGGTGCCGACCCCCACCGCCGCCGCGGCCACGCCCGCCGCGACGACCGCGGCGCCGGCGACGGGTGCCCAGGAGCCGAACCACTGCGAACTGGCGCGCGCGAACATCGCCGCGCTGGAAGGCCAGGGACCCGTGCAGCAGGTGGGCGCGGACGGCACGGCGCGTGAGCTCGACGCGGCAGCGCGGACGTCCCAGCTCGAACTCGCCCGCGCAGCCGCCCGCGCCTACTGCCGCTGAATCCAAGGGGGGGGGGCGCGCTGCCGCCCCTGTCCGCCATGCCGCCATGCGGCTCGCTGCGGCATGCGACCGGCTCCCGATTCGATCGACCGGTCAGGGCGCGCCTGTCAGCGACGCGCGATGGCGATCCGGTCGATGCGGACGGGAGGCCGTCGACGTCGTGGTGCCCGGGCCGGGCCGATGGGAGACCGCCGCGACTCGCCGACGCTGAAAGGGTGCCGACGCCGTCCGCGGATCGCGTCGTGACGCAACACGATCGGTCCGCCCCGGATAGCGTGGCCCGTTCCCGGGCGGAGTGTCCGCGCGCCGCGCATGCGTGTGTGTCCTGTCCCGCGTTCGCCTCGTATCGCGTCCGGCCATTGCAGGTCTCGGCGTGCGCACCGCGACCGACGCGAGCGCCCGGATCGACCGCCAGGGCCCGGCGGACCGCGTGGCACAATGCCCGGCCCACTCCGAGCCAGACTCCGCCGATGCGCCTGTCGCAGTTTCATCTCCGCACCGAAAAGGAAACGCCCGCCGATGCCGAAGTCGTCAGCCACAAGCTGATGCTCAAGGCCGGCATGCTGCGCAAGCTCGCCGCCGGCATCTACACGTGGTCGCCCCTGGGCCTGCGGGTGCTGCGCAAGGTCGAGCACGTGGTCCGCGAGGAGATGGACGCCGCCGGCGCCTGTGAACTGTCGATGCCCTCGGTGCAGCCGCGCGAGTTGTGGGAGGAAACCGGGCGCTGGGAAAAGTTCGGCGGCCAGCTCTTGAAGATCAAGGACCGCAAGGACGCCTGGTATTGCTACGGCCCGACGCACGAGGAGGTGATCACCGACTTCGCGCGCGCCGAACTCGCGAGCTACAAGCAGCTGCCGGTGAATTTCTACCAGATCCAGACCAAGTTCCGCGACGAGATCCGCCCACGCTTCGGCGTGATGCGCTCGCGCGAGTTTCTGATGAAGGATGCGTACTCCTTCGACATCGACGAAGCGGGAATGGCGGCCTCGTACCAGGCGATGCATGCGGCGTACACGCGCATCTTCAGCCGCCTCGGCCTGGATTTCCGCGCGGTGCAGGCGGATTCGGGCGCGATCGGCGGCGACGCGTCGCAGGAGTTCCACGTATTGGCCGAGTCGGGCGAAGACGCGATCGCGTTCTCCACCGCATCGGACTATGCGGCGAACGTGGAAACCGCGCGCGCGGCCGCGCCCGCCCCGCGCCCGGCGGCCAGCGAGCCGATGCGCCGCGTGGACACGCCGACGCAGAAAACCTGCGAGGCGGTCGCGGCATTGCTCGACATTCCGCTCGCACGCACGGCGAAGTCGGTCGCGCTGATGGCGGGCGACGTCTTCGTCCTCGCGCTGGTGCGCGGCGACCACGCGATCAACCCGATCAAGCTCGCCAAGGTCGACGGGCTTGCGGACTACCGTCTCGCGACCGAAGCCGAGATCGCCGATTATCTGGGCAGCGAGCCCGGGTTTCTCGGCCCGGTGGCGCCACGACGTGCGCTCCGCGTGGTCGCCGATCGCGAGGTCGCCGCGATGGCCGACATCGTCTTCGGTGCCAACGCCGTGGGCGCGCATCTGGCCGGAGTCAACTGGGGCCGCGACCTGCCGGAACCGGACGTGGTGGCCGACATCCGCGACGTGGTGGCGGGGGACCGCGCCGAAGACGGGGGCGAACTGAAGCTCGTGCGCGGAATCGAGGTCGGACACATTTTCCAGCTCGGCCGCAAATACGCCGAAGCGATGGGGTTTCGCGTGCTCGACGCCAGCGGCACCGCCACGGTGCCCTTCATGGGCTGTTACGGCGTGGGCGTGTCGCGCATCGTGGCGGCGGCCATCGAGCAGAACCACGACGAGGCCGGCATCGTCTGGCCTGCGGCGATGGCCCCCTGGCAGGTCGCGGTCTGCGTGATCAATCCGAAGAACGAGACCCATGTCGTCGAGGCGGCCGAAACGCTCTATCGCGCACTGCAGAGCGCCGGCATCGAGAGCGTGCTCGACGATCGCGGCCTGCGCCCCGGGTCGATGTTCGCGGACATCGAACTGATCGGGATTCCCCATCGCGTGGTGGTTTCGGCCCGCGGCCTGGCCGCCGGCACCTACGAATACCGTGCGCGGCGTGCGGGAGAGTCGGAAAATCTCGACCGGGAAACGCTGTTCCAGCGTCTCGCACCCTGACCCGCCGCGCGCGACGCGCGCGGCGGGGCCCGGCATGAAAACTCTCGCCTCGCCGCCGGATCGCCGGCGGCGAGAAATACTGCCGATTTGTGGAACGGGATTTTCGCGATTATGATGCCGGCAATGCCATGGACCGGTATTTCCCCGATTAACCTTCCGGAGTCGACAGAATGGCGTTTGATCTCAATGCGTTTTCCCCGCAACAGCTCGATGCGCTGATTGCCCAGGCCAAGGAGCGCAAGACCACGCTCAAGAAGCGCAAGCCGATCACATCGGTGCGCAAGAAGCTCACCGAGCTGGCCGCTGCCGAGGGCTACAGCGTTGCCGAACTGTTCGGCGCCGCAGGCGCGAACGCCGCGCCGCGTGCCGCCAAGAGCGCGGGGCGGACGAGCTCGACCAAGGGGCGCAAGCTGGGCAAGGTGCCGCCCAAGTACCGCAACCCGGCCAACAAGGCCGAAACCTGGACCGGCCGCGGCAAGCAGCCGCTGTGGCTGGCCGCGCAGATCAAGAAGGGCAAGAAGATCGAGGAATTCCTGATCAAGTGATCGGGCGCCCCCGCTTGCTGAAAAAGGCGCCCGAGCGGCGCCTTTTTCGTTTGTCCTCCGAGCGCGCGACGGCGCCCGTGCCGTCAGAGATTCTTGCGTGTGGGCAACAACAGGTTGCCGAACAGCAAGCCCGCGATGAGCGCCAGCACGATGTTCATCACCAGCAGGGCGGCCTCCTGTCCGGCGGCCACGTTCTGCTGCTGGACCAGGGTCATCAGCCCGCGCAGGCTGTTGCTGCCCGGGACCAGCATGATGATGCCCGGCACGCGCACCAGGGCACCGGGACGATTGGCCCAGCGCGCGTAGCCGTTGCCGGCCGCGGTGACGATCAGGGCGGCCGCGAACAGGCCGACGTTCGCGCCGAGTGCCGCGCCCACCCAGCGCGAAATCAGATAGCCCGAGGCGGCGGCCGCCATCACCAGCACCACGTCGCGCCGCGCGGCCCGGAACAGGATCGCGAACGCCGCCGAGCCCACCACGAGTGCGCCCCACTCCACCCATTCGGGCTGCGGCCGCAGTGCGCGCACGTTGGGCGAGATGCCGAAGATGTTCGCCAGCGCGAGCGCGATGATCGTGCCGATCGTGAGTTTCAGCACGGTGGTGACCGCACCGGCGAAACGTGCGGTACCCGACATCAGGTGCTGGCTGGTCAGCTCGTTCATCGCATTCGTCAGCGCCATACCCGGCAGCATCACGATCAGCGAGGCGATGATCACCGTATTGAGGTTCAGGGGCACGACGAAGGCCGAGACCAGAATCGCCACGGAGCCCGCCAGCATGCCGGCCACGGCTTCGCCGGCCTCCTTGAGACGGCTTCCGTCCCGGGTGACCAGGTCGAGCAGGCCGATCAGAAGGCCGATGGTGCCCGCCGTCGCGATATCCGCCCAGGGCAGCCGCCACAGGCCCGCGACCGCCACGGCCACGAGTGCGAAGCCGAGGACCTGCAGCACCTTGCCCACCGCGCCCGGCTGGCGAGCGTCGAGCGCGCGCAGTGCCGCGTGGCCCTCGGCGATGTCCATGTCGCCGGACATCACCTGCTCGGCGATGCGGTCGGTCTCGCAGAGTTTGTAGAGGTCGACATCGCCGGGCGGCATCCGGATCACGCGTGTCGTGTCGCTGTCGCCCGGCGGCCGCAGCGGGTCGCTGAAGGCGAGGATCATGCCGGTGGGGTTGACCCAGGGTTCGCAATCCAGTCCGAGGCGCTGGGTCACCGCGACCACGGCGCCCTCGAGACGCTGCGCGGTGGTGCCGTAGGCGTGCAGATGCTCGGCCAGCTCGACCACGAAGGCGATGCGCACGGCGTAATTGGTGGACGAGAAGGACGTGGGACGCGTCATCGCGACAGGATCGCATGCCACCCGGTCCGCCCGGTAGCCGCGACCGGCGTGATGCATGGACTCACGCGGGATTTCGGTATCCTCGCCCGGTTCACCGCACTCACCGGACCCGTCACCGCATGACCGTCCCTGCCCATGCACAGCCCAGCGCCGACGCCGAAGACGGCGTGCTGCGGCTGCACGGTCACTGGACGCTGGAACACGCGAGCGACATCGACGCCGTGCTGCGCGGCATCGACGGGGCCGTGCGCGAGGTCGATGCCAGCGGCGTGGACCGGCTGGATTCGCTGGGCGTGCTGCAGCTCGTGCGGTATGCCGACAAGCAGGGTCTGGATTTCGGCGGCTTCGAGTTCCGGCGCGACCACCATGCGCTGGTCGAGGCGATCGACGACGTCAACGACGACCGGCCCAGGCCCAAGCGTGATTTCGGCGTGGCCGCCGCGCTCGCCCGGCTCGGCTACACGATGCACGACAACGGTCGCGAAATCGTCGCGCTGGTGAGCTTCATGGGCGAGACGCTGACCAAGCTGGCGCGCCTGGCGCTGGCACCGCGACGGCTGCGTGTGGTCTCGACCGTGCACCACATGGAGCAGGTCGGCCTGGACGCCGTACCTCTCGTGGCCCTGCTGTCGTTCATGGTGGGCGCGGTGATCGCGTTTCTCGGCGCCAGCGTGCTCGCCGATTTCGGAGCGACGATCTTCGTCGTCGAACTGGTGTCGATCGCGTTCCTGCGCGAGTTCGGCGTGCTGCTCACCGCGATCCTGCTCGCCGGACGCACGGCGAGCGCGTTCACCGCGCAGATCGGCGCGATGGTGGGCCGCGAGGAGGTGGACGCCATCCGCACGCTCGGCCTCGACCCGGTGGATCTGCTGGTGATCCCGCGGGTGCTCGCGCTCATGGTGATGCTGCCCTTGCTCACCTTCATCGCGATGGTGTCGGGCCTGGTCGGCGGACTGACGGTCGGCGCCTTCAGTCTCGACATCCCGCCGCAGGCCTACATGTCGCGCATGCACGAGCAGATGGAACTGCGCCACTTTCTGGTGGGCATGTCGAAGGCGCCGTTGTTCGCGATGATCATCGCGCTGATCGGCTGTCTCGAAGGACTTCAGGTCA
Organism: Luteimonas deserti; assembly: GCF_013425765.1. Lineage (GTDB taxonomy): Bacteria > Pseudomonadota > Gammaproteobacteria > Xanthomonadales > Xanthomonadaceae > Luteimonas > Luteimonas deserti. The sequence continues at coordinate 108,557 of NZ_JACCJZ010000013.1, read as the reverse complement.
AGGGCACCGCCCAGTCGCTGGGCGAGCGCACCACCTCGAGCGTAGTGCAGTCGATCTCGCTGGTGATCGTGGTGGACGCGTTCGCCGCGATCTGGTTCATGCACATGGGATGGTGACGGTGGCCCGAGACGCGACACCGCATCCCGAAGACCGGGCCGTCGACCCGACGGCGCCCGGCCCCGACGCGACGCATGACGACGTCGCGATCCGCGTGCGCGGCCTGGTCACGCGCTTCGGCGAGCAGACCGTCCACGACGGGGTGGACCTCGACGTGCGGCGCGGCGAGATCATCGGCGTCGTCGGCGGCTCGGGTTCCGGCAAGTCGGTGCTGATGCGGGCCATCCTCGGCCTGCGCGCGCCGCAGGGCGGCAGCATCGACGTGCTCGGCGTGGACGCGCTGTCCGGCGACCCCGAGGACCGCCGGCACATCGAGCGCAACACCGGTGTCCTGTTCCAGGACGGCGCCCTGTTCTCGTCGCTGACCGTGGGCGAGAACGTCGAGGTGCCGCTCAAGGAGCATCATCCCGGGCTGCGCGATTCGTTGCGCTACGAACTCGCGCTGCTCAAGGTGAAACTGGCGGGCCTGCCGGCCGACGCACTCGACAAGTTGCCGTCGCAGCTGTCCGGCGGCATGCGCAAGCGCGCGGGACTCGCGCGCGCGCTCGCGCTGGATCCGCCGCTGCTGTTCCTGGACGAACCCACCGCCGGCCTGGATCCGATCGGCGCGGCGGCGTTCGACCGGCTCATCCGCACGCTGCAGGAAGCGCTCGGCCTGACCGTGTTCCTGATCACACACGATCTCGACACCCTGTACGCTATCTGTGACCGCATCGCGGTGCTCGCCGACAAGAAGCTGGTCGCGGTGGCGCCGGTGGCCGAGATCGAACGGATCGACCATCCCTGGATCCAGGACTATTTCCACGGCCCGCGGGGTCGTGCCGCGCGCGATGCCAAGGCCGACGCCCCCGGAGCCGACTGAGTCATGGAAACCAAAGCCAACTACATCCTGATTGGCGCGTTCACGCTGGTCGCCTCGCTCGCATTGCTGGGTTTCGCACTGTGGGCGGCGAAGTATTCCTCCGACCGCAGCTGGAACGAGTACGACGTGATCTTCCGCGAGCCGGTGACCGGGCTCAGCGAGGGCAGCAGCGTCCAGTACAACGGCATCGCCGTGGGCACGGTCGACAGCCTGCAGCTCGCGCCCGAGGACCCGCGCCAGGTGATCGCCCGTCTGCGCCTGCAGGCCAACGCCCCGGTCAAGACCGACACCCGTGCGCGCATGTCGATGACCAGCCTGACCGGTTCGCCGATCATCCAGCTCACCGGTGGGTCGCCCGAGGCGCAGCCGCTGCTGCCCGGCGAACGCGACGAGGTGCCGGTCATCCAGACCGAGGCCTCGGCGCTGCAGAACATCTCCGACACCGCGAACCGCCTCGTCGAACGCCTGGACAAGGTGCTCAGCGAGGAGAACGTGGCACGCATCGCCAATACGCTCGAGAACATCGAGGGCATGACCGGTTCGGTCGCCGGCCAGCGCGAGGATCTCGCAGCGATCATCGTCAATGTCCGCCGTTCCAGCGAACAGCTCGAGCAGACCCTGACCACGACCAACCGGGCGATGACCAGCTTCGATCGCGAGCTGGTGCAGAAGCTCCCGGGCCTGGTGGCGCAGCTGGAAAGCACGCTCGCCCGGATGGACTCGGCCGCCGGCGGGGCCGACACCATCCTCAACGAGAACCGTGCGGCGATCAGCAGCTTCGCCAACGATGGCCTGTCGCAACTGGGTCCGACTCTCGGTGAGCTGCGTTCGCTGGTCCGCGATCTGCGCCGCATCAGCGACCGTCTCGATGCCAACCCCGCCCGCTATCTGCTCGGTCGCGATGCGCCGAAGGAATTCGAACCCGAATGAGCACCTCTCCCGCGATGCTGCGCACGCTGTCCCTGGCCGGCGCCGCGCTGCTGATCGTGATCGCCGGTGGCTGTTCGTCGCTGCTCGGCGGCGGCGGCGACCGCGAGCGCGCCACCATCTATGCGCCCGACCCGCGCGTGCAGCCCGATCCGGCCTGGCCGCGCGCGGAGTGGCAGCTCTCGCTGAGTCCACCGACCGCCGCGCGCATGATCGACAGCTTCCGCATCGCGGTCCGCCCGACGCCCAGCGAGCTCCAGGTCTACCGCGGCGCCAGCTGGGCCAAGACCCCCACCGACATGCTGCAGGACGCCGTGCTGCGCACGCTCGAGGATTCCGGAAGGATGAACGCCGTCGCACGCCAGGGCGCCGGGATCACCGCCGATTACAAGCTCGTGCTGGACCTGCGCCGGTTCGAGGCCGACTACGCGGGCAATGCCCTGCCGGCAGCGACGATCGAGGTCAACGCCAAGCTGATCCACAACATCGACCAGACGGTCGTGGAGTCGCGGACCTTCCTCGTCGCGCAGCCCGCGTCCAGCACCGAGGTCGCACAGGTCGTCGAGGCGTTCGGCGCGGCGTTGCAGTCCGTGGGCGGCGAGATGACCGGCTGGATTCTCGAGGTCGGCAACCGGCACGAGGCGACGCACCAGCGCCGCCCCGCCGCGACGCGCTGAACCCGGCTGCTGCCGGGTATCGTCCGGCTCGGCCGATACGGGGTCCGACCCGGGCGTCGCGCGAGGCCTCAGGCGCGCGGTCCGCGCCTTCGCTCCGCCGGTTCGACGCATGCGGAAACACCCACCAGACGGAACGTCAGATTGATCCGCGGTCCCACTGCGCGGGCGGTGCGCGGCAGCGCGTGCCGGTAGCGGGCCTGGGTGTCGCCGCGCATCACCAGCAGGCTCCCATGGTCGAGCGTGAACGCGTGGCATCGCGCATCCGGCCCGGGCTGGCGCGTCTTCATCACGAAGCGCCGCGTGGCCCCCAGGCTGAGCGATGCGATGACCGGGCGCGGCCCCAGCTCGGGCTCGTCGTCGCTGTGCCAGCCCATCGCGTCGTCCCCGTCGCGGTAGAGATTCGCGAGCACGCTGTTGAAATGCGCGCCCGTGCTCGCAACGACCGCATCCCGCACCGGTCCCAGGATCGCCGGCCATGGCACCGGCTCGAACCGTGCGCCCGAATACCCGTAACTCGCGCCCGGATCACCGATCCAGCAGCTCAGACGCGGCGCTTCGATCTCACGCCCGAAGATGCGCAGGCGGTGGCGGGTCCATGGCAGGGTCTGCTCCAGCACCGCGTACAGCCGGTTCGCCTCATCCATGGGCAACCAGCCGCGGTGATGTTCCACACTGTCCGGTGGCTCGTCGTCGCGGGCATGACGGGTTCGCATCGCCCAAGAGTGTCGCAGCGACCGGGTGTTTGCGACGTCCGGGCCCGACCCGCGACAATCGCCGGGATGATCGATCGCCTTTCTGCTGCCCGTGCGCAACGCACCACCCTGACATCGTCGCCATGAGCACCCGCGTCCATGGCCTGCTGCGTGCGGTACGCCGCAGCATCGAGGTGCGGGGCGGAGGTGTGCGCGGCTTTGCGGCTGTCGCCACACGGGCATGGCGGATGTTGAGGGCACTCGGCCCGCGCGGGGTGATCGCCCGCATCCACGCCGCAGGACGGGTGCCTCCCCCGCCCGTGCGGCCTGAAACGGATCACGTGTTTCCGGCTCCGTTGCCTGTCGCTGCGGACACCTTCCGCGTCGGGATCATGGTGCATATGTTCTACCCCGACCTGGCCGACGAGTTCGCGGCGGCTCTGTCGCGCATGCCTGTGCCGTTCGTTTTGCTGGTGTCCGTGACGGACGCCGATGCCGAACAGGCAGTGCATGCGGCATTCGCGCAGATCGACGGCGTCACCCGGCTCGAAATCGTGCAGGTGCCCAATCGCGGACGCGACATCGCGCCGCTGCTCGTGACCTTCCGCGAGCAGATTCTGGGGCTGGATATCATCGGCCATCTGCACAGCAAGAAGTCGCTGTATACCGGGCGGACACAGGATCAGTGGAGGACCTACCTGCTCGATGCGCTACTCGGAAGCCGCGAGCGCATCGCCTGGCATCTCGGTATGTTCGCGGCGGAACCCAAGCTTGGTCTTGTCTATCCCGAGAGCCACGAAAGCATCCCGCTCTGGGGACATACCTGGTTGAGCAATGTCACTGCGGCAGCGACGATCTCGCAGCAGCTTGGTGTCGCGATCGACCCGCATGGTTACATCGACATGCCGGCAGGGTCGATGTTCTGGGCACGCAGCGCCGCACTCCAGCCGTTGTTCGCATTGCGCCTTCCGCTCGAGGCATTTCCCGAGGAGTCGGGGCAGCTCGACGGTACGTTGCAGCACGCGATCGAACGCCTGTTCGTCGGGGTTGTCCGCGCCGCAGGCTACCTGTCGGCGGTTCTGCCTCGGGACCACACGCCGGCACTGTCGCTCGAGGGCGAGCGCAACTGGCAGACGTATTTTCTCGAACCGCTGATCGAGCGCATCGCCGCGACGGCCGTCGACGCGCGACTGATCTCGGTCGATGTGTTCGACACCCTGGTCCAGCGGCCGTTTCTCACACCCGAAGGCGCGCGCCGCTATCTGGCGCGTGTTGTCGAGCTGTCGCTGGGACTCGCGGACTTTGTCGACCTGCGTGCCAGAGCCGAGTCGCGAGCACGCGTGCATCTGCAACGCGATCCGAAGCTCGATGAGATATACGCCGAGATGGCGCAGCTGGTTCCTGACATCCAGCCTGACAGACTGCGTGAAATCGAAATCGAGACGGAACGTCGGCTCCTCCGGCCGAGGCATGGCCTGCTGGAGGCACTCGCAGCCATCCCGCGGCGGGGCAGGCGCATGGTGGCACTCTCAGACATGTATCTGCCCGCAGATACCTTGCGCAACGTGCTCCCGGGGCTCGTTGTCGAACACATGTCGGACTGGTACGTGTCCTGCGAGACCGGCGCGCGCAAGGATGCAGGCGATGCGTGGCCCGTGCTCGCAGAAAATGAGCACGTTCCATTGTCAGCGTGCCTGCACATTGGCGACAACGAGCATGCGGATGTGCAGCAACCGCACTGGCAGGGGATGATCACCCCTGTGCACGTCCTGCGCGCCGCTGCATTGCTCGATGTCGTGCCGGCCTTGCGGCCGTTGCGCGCCGGAATCGGTGCGGCATGGCCCGATCAACTGGCGCTGGGCCTGGTCGCCAACCATTTCAGTGCGCTCGCGGACGCCACTCCCGACGTATTCCTCGGACCACTGCAGATCACGCCCAAGACCTTTGGCTATGTGGTTCTCGGCCCGCTTGTTCTGGATTTTCTGACCTGGCTCGCGCGCGAGGCGCGGGAGCAGGGGGTCGACCGGCTGCTCTTCCTGAGCCGGGAAGGCTATCTGCTGGCGCAGGCGTTCGAGCGCCTGCGCGCAGCCCACCCTGCTTGGTCCGACGTGCTCGGGCACTACCTGCTGGCCTCACGACAGGCGACCGGTCTCGCCGCGCTGCGGAATGCCGAGGACATGCGGACCGCGCTGGATGGCAGCTTCAACGGCTCGCTGGCCGAGCTGGTCTCAGCGAGGCTGGGCGCTGCCGCTGCATCGGCAGTCGCGGCGATCATCGGATCCGAGGGCATGGATCAGGCGATCTTCCTGCCCGAAATGCGGGACACGGTGGCTGCACGCCTGGCACCTGCCACCGACGCCCTGCTCGCGCTGGCGCGGTCTGCACGCGATGCCTACCAGGCATACTGGAACGACACGGTGGGCGAGCACCGCGCTCTGGTGGTGGACCTAGGTTACGCCGGCACGATCCAGCGGAACCTGTCGCGGCTCCTGGACCGCTCGGTGGACGGCGCCTATTTCGCCCTGGATCACCGCGCGCAGGAGCGGCTGTCGGGCACAGGCCGGGCCCAGGCGCGTTATCACGACGCGCGGACCGATACCGGGCCATCCGCCATCCTTGCGCACGATCTTCTGCTCGAATCGGTCCTGACCGCGCCGCATGCACAGTTCGCCGGTTTCGATACACAGGGCGGCATGCACCGTCCGGTCTACGCCGCCCAGGGTCCCGATGCGGCGCAGTGGAGCGTCATCGAGACGGTGCACACCGCGGCGCTGGCGTTCATCGATGACGCGCTGAGCGCGGCCGGCCCGCTGGCCGCCGAACTGGCCTTCGATGCGCGGGCCGCGCAGATCCCGCTGGAATGCGTGGGCCGGGGACGCTGGAGCGCACCGTGGCTGGCCGGCATCGGCGTGGACGACGCCTTCAGTGGCCGCGGCCGGGTCCCCGCAGCCGCCGGACCGGCCCGCCCGGTCTGACGCCTTCAGCGCGCGGGTGCGAAGTCCACGCCGGTCTTGCTCCTGAGGTCTTCGGGGTCCACCCCGTCCGCGGTCTCCACCAGGACCAGCCCCTCGGCCGTGACATCGAACACTGCGAGGTCTGTGATGATCCGGTCGACCACGCCCACGCCGGTCAGCGGCAGCGTGCATTCAGGCAGGATCTTGTGGCTGCCGTCCTTCGCCACATGCTCCATCAGCACGACCACGCGCTTGACGCCGGCCACCAGGTCCATCGCGCCGCCCATGCCCTTGACCATCTTGCCGGGCACCATCCAGTTGGCGAGGTCGCCGCGGCCGGTCACCTGCATCGCGCCCAGGATCGCCAGGTCGATGTGCCCGCCGCGGATCATCGCGAACGAATCGTGGCTGCCGAAGTAGCTCGCGCCCTTGCGCGCGGTGACGGTCTGCTTGCCGGCATTGATCAGGTCGGCGTCGACCTCGGCATCCACCGGAAACGGGCCGATCCCGAGCAGGCCGTTCTCGCTCTGCAGCCAGACGTCCATGCCGTCGGGAATGTGATTGGCCACGAGCGTCGGCAGGCCGATGCCGAGGTTCACGTAGGCGCCGTCAGTCAGCTCGCGCGCCGCGCGCGCGGCCATGTCATCGCGGGTCCAGGCCATCAGTTCGCTCCTCCGGTGCTCACGGTGCGCTGCTCGATGCGCTTCTCGGGTGTCGCGTTGACGACGATGCGGTCGACGTAGATCCCGGGCAGATGCACCTGGTCGGGGTCGATTTCGCCGACGGCCACCAGCTCCTCGACCTCGGCCACGCAGACCTTGCCGGCCATCGCGCAGGCAGGGTTGAAGTTGCGCGCGGTCTTCCGGAACACGAGGTTGCCAGCCGTGTCGGCCTTCCACGCCTTGACCAGTGCGACGTCGGCAGTGAGCGCGGTCTCGAGCACGTAATGCTTGCCGTCGAACTCGCGTGTCTCCTTGCCCTCGGCGACCACCGTGCCGTAGCCGGTCGCGGTAAAAAACGCCGGAATTCCCGCGCCACCGGCGCGCAGGCGCTCGGCCAGCGTACCTTGCGGATTGAATTCGAGCTCCAGTTCGCCGCCGAGATACTGGCGTTCGAATTCCTTGTTCTCGCCCACGTAGGAGGAAATCATCCTGCGGATCTGCCGGGTTTCCAGCAGCTGCCCGAGCCCGAAGCCGTCGACACCCGCATTATTGGAAATCGCGGTCAGCCCCTTGACGCCGGAATCGCGCAGGGCGGCGATCAGGGCCTCGGGAATGCCGCACAGGCCGAAGCCACCGACCGCCAGCGTCTGGCCGTCGGCCACGATGTCGGCGAGCGCGGACGCCGCGTCGGGATAGTGCTTGCCGCGTCGACCCGCGGCGGAACTCTGCTCGCTCATCTCGATCCTCATGGCGCAACGGGCGTCCATTCTATCTGCTGCCGGAGGTTCCGGCCTTGGACCTTGGTGCAGTGGGTAACGACGGGGCCGCACACGCGAGACGCTAGAATCGGCCCATTCCCCCCGCCATGGACGCTCCGATGCCCCTGCCTGCCTTCAAGGCCTACGACCTGCGCGGCCGCGTGCCCGACGAACTCAATCCCGCGCTCGCCCGCGACATCGGGATCGCGCTGTCGGCGCAGCTGCCCGAGGGCGCGATCGTCCTGGGCCGTGACGTACGCCTGAGCAGCCCGGAGCTGCAGGCCGCATTGGCCGACGGCCTGCGCAGCCAAGGACGCGACGTCATCGACATCGGCGTCGGCGGTACCGAGGAAGTCTATTTCCAGGTGGACCATCTCGGCGCGGCGGGCGGCGTCATGGTGACCGCGAGCCACAACCCGATGGACTACAACGGGATGAAGCTGGTGCGCGAGCAGGCCCGGCCGATCAGTTCCGACACCGGCCTGTTCGCGATCTCCGACGCGGTGGAGGCCGGCGATCTGCCGGCACCTGCCGCCCGGCCCGGGCGCGAGACTCCGGCCACGGACAAGAGCGCGTACATCGAGCACCTGCTCGGCTACATCGACCGCAGCGCGCTGCGTCCGCTCAAACTCGTGGTGAATGCCGGGAACGGCGGCGCCGGCACGATCGTCGATCTGCTGGCCGCCCACCTGCCGTTCGAGTTCGTCCGCGTGTTCCATGAAGCCGACGGCAGCTTTCCGAACGGCATTCCCAATCCGCTGCTGCCCGAGAACCGGCAGGCCACCGCCGATGCGGTTCGCGCGCACGGGGCGGATTTCGGCATCGCCTGGGACGGGGACTTCGACCGCTGCTTTTTCTTCGACGAAACGGGGGCCTTCATCGAAGGCTATTACCTCGTCGGCCTGCTGGCCGAGGCAATTCTCGCCAAGCAGCCGGGGGGCAAGGTCGTGCACGACCCCCGCCTCGTCTGGAACACGGTGGAGCAGGTCGAGGCCGCCGGTGGCGTGCCGGTGCTGTGCAAGAGCGGCCACGCGTTCATCAAGGAAAAGATGCGCGCAGAGGATGCGGTCTACGGCGGCGAAATGAGTGCGCATCATTATTTCCGCGAGTTCGCCTACGCCGACTCGGGCATGATCCCGTGGCTGCTGATCGCCGAACTCGTTTCGACCAGCGGCCGTTCGCTCGGCGATCTGGTGGCCGAACGGGTCGCGAAATTTCCCTGCAGCGGCGAGATCAATTTCCGGGTGGCCGATGCGGCAGCCGCGGTCGATCGCGTCATGGCGCACTACGCGTCGCATTCGCCGGCCATCGATCGAACCGACGGAATCAGCGCCGACTTTGGCGACTGGCGCTTCAATCTGCGCAGCTCCAACACCGAACCCCTGCTTCGGCTGAACATCGAAACCCGCGCGGACCTGGCGCTGCTCGAAAGGCGGACCCGTGAACTGTCCGACCTGTTGTCCGGCGGGGCCTGAGGCCGCCATGTCCACCATCGTTCCCGTTCTGCTGTCGGGGGGTTCCGGTACGCGCTTGTGGCCACTCTCACGCGAGATGCATCCCAAGCAGTTCCTGCCGCTGGTCGGTACGGACACCATGCTGCAGGCGACCTGGTTGCGTGCAGCGCCGCTGGCCGGACATGCCGGGCCGATCGTGGTCGCCAACGAGGCCCACCGCTTCGTCGTTGCCGAGCAGCTGCAGCAGGTCGGTGCGACGCCGGCGGCGATCGTGCTCGAACCAGTCGGCCGCAACACCGCGCCGGCGATCGCCGCCGCCGCGCTCGAAGCGCTGCGCGACACGCCCCACGCGGTGCTGCTGGTGCTGCCGTCCGACCACGTGGTGCAGACGCCCGAGGCGTTCCACGCCGCGGTGCGGGCCGCACTGCCTGCGGCCGAGGCCGGAAAGCTGGTGACCTTCGGTGTGGTGCCGCGAGGGCCGGAAACCGGCTACGGCTACATCAAGGCGACGATGGGCGATGACGAGGGTCCAGCGCCGGTCGACGCCTTCGTCGAGAAGCCGGATCTTCTACGCGCCCAGGCGTACGTCGCATCCGGCGATCATTTCTGGAACAGCGGCATGTTCCTGTTCCGGGCCGATGTCTATCTCGCCGAACTCGAGCGTCACGCACCGGCCATCCTGGCGGCGGTCCGCGCATCCTGGTCGACCGCGCGCAAGGACGTGGACTTCACCCGTCTCGACGCCGATGCCTTCGCTGCGAGTCCGTCGGATTCGATCGACTATGCGGTGATGGAGAAAACCGACGCCGCAGTGGTGATGCCGCTCGACGCGGGCTGGAGCGATGTCGGTTCGTGGGCCAGCTTGCGCGAAGTCTCGCCGCAGGATGCTGCCGGCAATGCGCACCATGGCGAGGTCGTAGCGATCGACTGCCGCGCCACCTACGCCTACGGCGAGCGCCTGATCGCGATGATCGGCATGGAAGACACGATCGTCGTGGAAACGCCCGATGCGATTCTCGTTGGCCGCAGCGACCGTATCCAGCAGGTCAAGGACGTCGTGGCTGCACTCAAGGCACGGGATCTGCCGCAGGCTGCCTGGCATCGCAAGGTGTATCGGCCCTGGGGCGCCTACGATTCCATCGACCAGGGCCCGCGGTTCCAGGTCAAACGGATCACCGTCAAGCCGGGCGCGACGCTGAGCCTGCAGATGCACCACCACCGGGCCGAGCACTGGATCGTCGTCAGTGGCACGGCCGAGGTCACACGCGGCGAGGACGTGCTCCTGCTCGCCGAGAACCAGAGCACCTACATTCCGCTCGGCGTGACCCACCGGCTGCGCAACCCCGGCAAGGTGCCGCTGGAACTGATCGAGGTGCAGTCGGGGAGCTATCTCGGCGAGGACGACATCGTGCGCTTCGAGGACACCTACGGCCGCGTGTGATCCCGGGCCCGCCCCATGGCGCAACAGGATCCAGGATTGGATCGGATGGCCTGGTCCGTTGGTGGACCGCGCCTCAGAACCTCGGGGCGCGGTGCCAGCGCCAGGCGGTTTCGATGATCGACTCGAGCGAGGTGTAGACCGGTGACCACCCGAGGACGTCGCGCGCCCGTGCGCTCGACGCCACCAGCGTCGCCGGGTCGCCCGCGCGACGCGGCGCGATCGAATGCGGGACCGTGCGCCCGGCGATCCGTTCCGCCGCTTCGATTACCTGCCTGACCGAGAACCCCTGCCCGTTGCCGAGGTTGAAGACATGGGCACCCGGCTGGGCATCCATATGGGCCAGGGCCCGCCAATGGGCCTGGGCCAGATCGTCGACATGGATGTAGTCGCGCACGCAGGTGCCGTCCTCGGTGTCCCAGTCGTCACCGAAGACCGACAACGCATCGCCGACCCCGAGTGCCGCGCGCAGCACGTTTGGGATCAGGTGGGTCTCGCAGGCATGCGCTTCCCCGATGTCACCCTCCGGACTGGCCCCGGCGGCGTTGAAGTAACGCAGGGACACCGAGCGCAGTCCATACGCGCCGGCGGCATCGGCCAGCATGCGCTCGACCATCAGCTTCGAGGCTCCGTAGGGATTGATCGGGGCTTTGGGGTGTGATTCGTCGATCCGCGCGGCGATCGGCTCGCCGAAGATCGCCGCCGTGGACGAGAACACGATCCGCCCCACACCGTGGCGCTGCATCGCCTGCAGCAGGTTGAGCGTGCCGACGACATTGTTTTCGTAATAGCCCAGCGGCTCGCGGATCGATTCACCGACCAGCGACCGCGCGCAGAAATGCATCACGGCGTCGAAGGGGCCGCGGGCGAACGCCGCCTCGAGCGAGCCGGGATCGAGCAGATCCGCCACGACCAGCTGCCGGGCGCCCACTGCGGCCGCATGCCCGGTCGACAGGTTGTCGAGCACGCAGACATCGACGCCGCGCGCATTCAACCACTTCACCATGTGGCTGCCGATGTAGCCGGCGCCGCCGCAGACGAGAATCTTCATACCATCTCCGCGCTCAGGCGGAGTCGGCCGCCATCTGATCCAGGACCCCGGACAACGCGTCCGTCCACGAAGGAAGATGCACGCCGAAGTCGCGCTGCAGCGTCAAGGTGTCGAGCACCGAGTAGGCAGGACGCTGCGCAGGTGTCGGATAGTCGGCCGTCGTGATCGCCTCGACGGCCGGTGCGCGGGCAAGCAGCCCCCGCTCGACTGCGCCTGCGAAGATCGCTTCAGCGAACCCGTGCCAGCTGGTCTGACCGGCAGGCGTGAGATGCCAGATGCCGGACCGATCTGCGCCCTGCTGCAGGATCTGCGCGGTCACGTCGGCGATCAGAGCCGCCGGCGTCGGCGTTCCGACCTGGTCGGCGACCACGCGCAGGACGTCGCGCTCGGCGCCGACGCGCAGCATCGTGCGCAGAAAATTCTGGCCGTGGGCGGCGTATACCCAGGCCGTGCGGAACACCAGATGGCGCCCGCCTGCGGCGCGGATCGACGCCTCGCCCGCGCGCTTGGTGGCGCCGTAGATACCGAGTGGCGCCGTGGCGTCGTCGGGTCGATAGGGACGCGTGCCGCTGCCGTCGAACACGTAATCGGTGGAGTAGTGCACCAGCGGCACGTCGTGCGCGGCGCACCAGCGCGCGATCGCGCCGGGGGCCGCGGCGTTCGCGGCTTGCGCGGCTACGGAATCGCGCTCGGCCTTGTCGACCGCGGTGTACGCGGCGGCGTTGATCACACGTTTCGGTCGTGTCGCATCGAGCAGCGCGACGACCGAGTCCGGGTCCGAGAAGTCGGCGGCCAGGCACGCACGGCCGTCAGCCAACAGGCCGCTCCGCGTCGTACCGACCACACCACCCAGAGGCGCAAGTGCGCGAAGCAGCTCCTGCCCCACCTGCCCGTTCGCGCCGAAGACCAGCGAGGTCATGCGGCGAATACCGGCAGCCGATCCTCGGCAATGTCGGCCAACAGCGGGGCGTGAGCGTCCTTGTCGGAGAGCAGCGGCGCGTCGACCTGCCAGTCGACACCGATGGCGGGATCGTTCCACCGCACGCCGGCGTCGTGCTCCTTCACGTACACATCCGTACAGAGATAACTGAAGACCGCGTTGTCGGACAGCACTGCGAATCCGTGTGCGAAGCCCTCCGGAATCCAGAACTGACGCTTGTTCTCCCCGCTCAACACCACGCCTTCCCATTGGCCGAACGTCGGCGAGCCCCGGCGGATGTCGACCGCGACATCGAAGACCTCGCCGCGCAGCACGCTGACCAGCTTGCCCTGCGGCCGCGGCCACTGGTAATGCAGGCCGCGCAGGACGCCCCTGGATGACGACGACACGTTGCTCTGCACGAAATTCGTCGGCAGGCCGTGCTGGCCGAAGCGTTCGGCATTCCAGGTTTCGAAGAAGAACCCGCGCGCATCGCCGAAGACGGCGGGATCAATGATGACGCAGCCTGGCAACCCGGTTTCGATGACCTTCAACGAACGACCCCCCGCTCGACGAGCGACATCAGGTACTTCCCGTATCCGTTCTTGGACAGCGGCCGGGCGAGCGCAGACAGCTGCTCGGCATCGACCCAGCCGTTGCCGAATGCAATCTCCTCCGGGCAGCAGACCTGAAGGCCCTGCCGGTCCTGGATGGTCTGGATGAAATTCGACGCCTCGTGCAAGGACTGGTGCGTCCCGGTGTCAAGCCACGCATAGCCGCGGCCGAGCTGCTCGAGGTACAGCGCGCCCTCATCGAGATAGCGGCGGTTGAGATCGGTGATCTCGAGCTCCCCCCGCGGCGAGGGCGCGAGCTCGGCGGCGTAATCGCTGGCGCGGCCATCGTAGAAATACAGACCGGTGACCGCATAGTGCGAACGCGGCTGTTCGGGCTTCTCGGCGATGTCCACCACCCGGCCGGCCGCATCGAACTCGGCCACGCCATAGCGCTCCGGATCGTGGACCCAGTAGCCGAAGACGGTGGCGCCGTCGCTGCGGGCATCAGCGCGCTGCAGCGTGTCCGTCAATCCGTGCCCGTGGAAGATGTTGTCGCCCAGCACCAGGCAGCTCGGCTTGCCGCCAACGAAGTCACGACCGATCAGATAGGCCTGGGCCAGGCCATCCGGACTCGGCTGCACGGCGTACTGGATGTCCATGCCCCACTGCGAGCCGTCGCCGAGCAGGGTCTGGAACAGCACCTGTTCGTGCGGGGTGTTGATGATCAGCACCTCGCGGATCCCGGCCAGCATCAGCACGCTGAGCGGGTAGTAGATCATCGGCTTGTCGTACACCGGCAACAGCTGTTTGCTGACGCCTTTGGTGATCGGATACAACCGCGTGCCGGAACCGCCGGCGAGAATGATGCCCTTGCGTTGGGTCATGAGCTGGTGTCCTGTGCCGGCCTGCGACTCGTCGCGCGGCCCGCTGGGTGGGAGTCAGGCGACGGTGCCGATACGTTCGAGCCGGTAGCTGCCGTCGAGGATGCGGTGGACCCAGTCCTGGTTATCGAGATACCAGTCCACGGTCACTTCCATACCGGTCTCGAACGTGTGCTCCGGCCTCCAGCCGAGTTCATTCTGCAGCTTGGAGGCGTCGATCGCGTAACGGCGGTCGTGACCGGGACGATCGGTGACGTACGTGATCTGGCTGGCACGCGGCTGGCCGTCCTCGCGCGGACGACGCGCGTCGAGAAGACGACAGATCGTCTCCACCACCTCGATGTTCTGGCGTTCGGAGTCGCCACCCACGTTGTACGTCTCCCCGACACGGCCCTTTTCGAGCACCGTGCGGATCGCGGCGCAGTGGTCGGTGACGAACAGCCAGTCCCGGACCTGCTTGCCGTCGCCGTACACCGGCAGCGGCTCGCCCGCCAGCGCCTTGGCGATCACCAGCGGAATGAGCTTCTCGGGGAAGTGATAAGGACCGTAGTTGTTCGAGCAGTTGGTGGTCAGCACCGGGAGCCCGTAGGTGTGATGGAACGCGCGTACCAGATGGTCGGATGCGGCCTTCGACGCCGAGTACGGGGAGTTCGGCGCATAAGGCGTCGTTTCCGAGAACTTGCCGGTTTCGCCAAGTGTTCCGTAGACCTCATCGGTCGACACGTGCAGGAAGCGGAAGGCCTCGCGACGATCGTCAGGCAGCGCCTTCCAGAAGTCCCGCACCGCCTCGAGCAGGGCCAGGGTGCCGACGACATTGGTCTGGATGAAAGCCCCCGGGCCGTCGATCGAGCGATCCACGTGGCTCTCCGCGGCGAAGTTCAGCACCGCGTCGGGCTGGTGCTCGGCCAGCAGCCGAGTCACGAGCGCACGGTCGCCGATGTCGCCGTGCACGAAGGTGTGATTCGGCGAATCTTCGACCGATGCCAGCGTCTGCAGATTGCCCGCATAGGTCAGCGCGTCGAGATTGACGATGCGCACGCCCTGGCGCACGGCCTCGAGCACGAAATTACCGCCGATGAAACCGGCACCGCCGGTCACGAGCCATGTGGGCACAGCTTCTCTCCTCAGGAGCGCCGCAGATCCACGGAGATCGGCTCGGCGCAAGGCCGGGAAGATTACAATGTCGGCGCGTACTTCGCTGCATCCAGATGAACGTGGTCAGACTCGGGCCGCGAAACCAGTCCGCCGAATCACGACGCTTTCAAGGTCCATACTTTTATGTCGGCCGGCAGGAACCTCAAGAAGGGGGCCAGTATCACCATCGCGCCCGTGATCGTTGCAGCCTTCAGCCTGGACACACTCCGGTCGTAGCGAATCCGCGCGTAGAGCCCATGAGTGCTCAATGTTGGAAGCGTATAGCTATCCACTAGGCGAAGACCGGAGCGAGCGGCGATTGTCCGGACACTGGCCTCGTCGAGATAATGGACATGCGGGGACGGAAATCCTTTCTGCCACATCCGTTCGAAGCTGGCAGGAAATCCGCTGCGAGCCAGGAATCGTGATACTCGGTAGAGGATCCCGGTCCGGGCCGGCGCATTGAGGATAACCCTCCCGCCTGGCGCAAGGTGGCGGATGCAGGCAGTCAATGCTGAGCCTATGTCAGGTATGTGCTCGATCACATCGTTGAACACGATCACATCGAAACTTTCCGCGGATTCCAGCGCGTGCGGAAAGAAACCCTGGCGTACGGGAAGACCGTGAGACGCGGCCAAAGCCGCGCTTCGACTGTCCGGCTCTATTCCGAGCACCTCGTACTCCGATCCCGCCAGCTGCAGGAACCAGCCATGTGCACATCCGACGTCCAGCAGTTTCCTCGGCCGGGACCGACCCGCACGATCATCGATTGGAAGACGTGCGATCAACATCTGGAAATTGCTCCGTCTCAGATGGCTCAATCCTTCTTCACGGAGCTGCTCATCCAGAATCTCCACGCTACCGGCCACATCGATCTCCACCCGAAGCGAGCTCCCTTCGTAGGTGCAATTCGTGCACTGGAGATGCCAATCGCGCAATCCGGCGACGAGCGGATTGAGACAGGCGGGGCACACGTCATGATCGTTCATAAAGCTGCTCCGGAATTCGGGTCCGCATGTGATTGAGTCATGAACAGAAGCTGAGTGTACCGGCTCGCAGGCGGCCGGCCCGCTCGATTACCGGTCGCCCGTCCTCGCGAAGTCGCGCGGACGGCCGGCTGCCGCTAGAATCGAGGCTCCAACAGAAGAACCGGCTTGCAGTCCACGCCGAGTTCGCCAAGGGAACCGATAGCGAATGAAAGTACTCGTCGCCTACAAGCGCGTGGTGGACTACAACGTCCGCATCCAGGTCAAACCCGACGGCTCCGGCGTGGTCACAGATGGCGTCAAGCTGTCCGCAAACCCGTTTGATGAGATCGCCCTGGAGGAAGCGCTGCGCCTGCGCGACAAGGGTGTCGTCACCGAAGTTGTCGTGGCTACGATCGCGCCCGCCGATGCCCAGGCCCACCTGCGCAACGGCCTCGCAATGGGCGCCAACCGGGCGATCCACGTGGTTTGCGACCAGGCAATCCAGCCGCTGACGGCGGCGCGTACTTTGCTCAAGCTCGTCGAGAAGGAGCAGCCGGACATCGTGATCCTCGGAAAACAAGCGATCGACGATGATGCCAATCAGACCGGTCAGATGCTGGCCACCCTGTGGGCCCGCCCGCAAGCCACGTTCGCCTCGAAGGTCGAGGTCGCAGACGGAAAGGCGACGGTGACGCGAGAGGTGGACGCCGGCCTGGAGACTCTCGAGGTCGATCTGCCAGCGGTGATCACGACCGACTTGCGCCTCAACGAGCCACGTTTTATCAAACTGCCGGACATCATGAAGGCGAAATCCAAGCCCATGGAGTCGATCCCGTTCGCGGATCTCGGCGTCGAATCGGCGGATACGCTCAGGACCGCGCACTTCGAAGCGCCCGCCGGGCGTACCAAGGGCGTCATGGTGAAGGATGCCGCCGAACTCGTCGCCGCACTGAAGGCGAAGGGCTTGCTCTGACGCTGTGCCCTTGGCAACAGAGAACGAGCACGCTCGCTGCGTCACTCAAGACACCCGGTCGCCCGCTTGTTGCGGGAACGACCATACAAGGAAACCCTTCATGTCCAACGTCCTCGTCATTGCCGAACACCGTGACGGCAGCCTGAATGCCAGCGCGACCGCGAAGACGGTAGCCGCGGCGCAGGCGCTGTCGCCGGAGACGATCGATGTCGCGGTGTTTGCGGCCGATCCGGCCGCCGCAGCTGCCGAGGCCGCCAGCATCGCCGGTGTGGCGAAAGTGCTGGCCGTTGCCAACTCCGTCAATGCGCAGGCGCTCGCCCAGGTGCTGGGCCCGCAGGTTGCGAAGCTCGCAGCCGGTTATACCCATGTGTTCGCGCCATCGACGACCTTCGGCAAGGACCTCATGCCGGTGGTCGCCGCGCTGCTGGGCGTGAACCAGATCTCCGACCTGATGACGGTCGAGAGCGCGCACGTGTTCAAGCGGCCGATCTATGCCGGCAACGCGATCGTGACCGTCGAGGCGCCGGCCGATCAGCCGGTCGTTGCGACGATACGCACGGCCTCATGGCAGGAAGCCCCGCGCGGTGGCGACGCTGCCGTCGAAGCGACCAGCATCGATGCGGACCTGCCGACCCATACCCGCTTCATCGGTCTGGCCGCCGGCAGCACGGACCGACCCGACCTGCAGAGCGCGAGGCGCGTGGTGTCCGGCGGCCGTGGCGTCGGCTCGGAAGAGAACTTCAAGATCATCTTCGACTTCGCCGACAAGCTTGGTGCAGCAGTCGGTGCCTCCCGCGCCGCCGTCGACGCAGGTTACGTGCCGAACGAAATGCAGGTTGGCCAGACCGGCAAGATCATCGCGCCCGAGCTTTACATCGCCATCGGCATCTCGGGCGCGATCCAGCACCTGACCGGCATCAAGGATGCTGGCACGATCGTCGCGATCAACAAGGATCCCGACTCGGCGATTTTCGAGATTGCGGACATCGGCCTGGTCGGTGACCTGTTCAAGATCCTGCCAGAGTTGGAGGCCAGCCTCGGATGACCTGGCGTCCACCAATGAGCCGACAGGTGCGGCGTGCGGCGGAGCAGAGGACCCCGCGAGCACCGCTTCTTCGGCCTGTGCGGCTGAACGACGCGGTTTAGCGCTCCCAGGAGGCGATCACGATGCCGACCGCGATGACGCCCCCCCCCACCCACACCCGGAGTGGAATCGATTCGCCGAGAAAGATCCACGCGAAAATCGGCACCAGAAGAAACGACAGGCCGTAGAAGGGAAACGCCTGCGACAGCGGCACCCTCGCAAGCACCGCGAGCCAGAGCACAGTGGCGAGCCCGTAAATGGCCAGTGCCAAGAACAAGGTCCATGACAGGAAGGTTTCGGGACGCGAGAATGCGATCGTCGCCGACGCGAGTTTGAAGAGCACCTGCCCACACGCGAGCATGGTGAGGGTCACCAGAATCATTGCGATCGTCGCAGGGGTCATTACCGTTCCAGTTCGTGACATGGCGCTCCGCATGCCGTCAAGTCTGCGCCAGCGGGGCGCTTGGCGGGGTGTCGATTGTCCCCCGCCAACACGTTCCGAGCAAAGCTCCTAAAGGTTCATTCGTGAAGACCGAAATCCAGCGCACGCCCTCATGGCTCCGCTCTCCCTCGGATCCCATGTACGGGCTCAGGCCCGGGCTGCAATGGGATTGGAGCTGGATCGTCCTGCTGTTGCTGGCCTGCGCTGTCTATGTCGGACTCGCACTGTCGCCGTCGTCGTATGCGTTGGGCCTGGAAAGGTTGGGCCAGCCTGTAACGGGAACCTGGCTGGGGTCGCCCCGCGGCATCCGGTCCGACGAATGGATGGTCTACACACCGTATATGCAGATTGCTGTGGAGAACGGCTTCCAACGCATCAACGCCCTGTCGCCCTACCAGGAAGATCTCCGGACCTTCCAGGCGCTACCGTTGCTGGATTGGGCCTTGCTGTTCAAGCCGTACCACTGGGGTTTCTTTGTCGCTCCTCCCGCCTACGGGTATTCCTTCTATTTTTTCTTCATGTCCACTGCGTTCCTGGCAGGTTGGGCGCTGTTCGTACGCAAGCTCGGCCTGTCGGTCTGGATCGCGGTGCCGGTGGCCGTATCGCTCTACTTCTCCCAATATGTCCAGGTCTGGTGGACGACCAACGCCGGGGCGTTCTCGCTGGCGCCATGGGTGGCGCTTGCATGGATGTATACAGGGCACCGCCTGCTCCGTATCGCACTCACCGCCTATGCGATCACGGCATGGATGCTCGCCTGTGCGTACCCACCGTTTCTCTACTCCATCGCTCTTGCAATCGGCGCGTTGATCATCGCGTTCCGACGCGAGGTCATCAGCCTGCGGAGCCTCTACGACGCCACCATTGCCGGCAGTATCGCGATTGCATTGTTCATCGGCTATTTCCATGAACTCATCGACATCTTGCAGCAGACCGTCTATCCCGGACGCCGGGTCGCGGTCAGCGGCAGTGTCGGTCTGGAGCGCCTGCTTGCGCAGCTCAGCCCCACTGCACTGATCCATGGTTTCGAGCCGCTTGCGCGCATCAAGGGAACAAATGCGTGCGAGATCGCCGTCCTTTCGACTTTGCTGCCCGTCTATGCCGCCGCACTCGCCGATCACCGGACGTTCACCGCGTGGCTCGCGCGCAACCGGCCTACGCTGATCTTTCTCTGCGCCATCCTTGCGCTGTTCATGGCGTGGATGTTCCTTTCGGTGCATCCGATCCTGGCTCGCATCTCCGGTCTTTATCTGGTGCCGCCTGCGCGTGCCTTGGTGGGGTTCGGGCTCGTGCTCAATATCCTTGCGGCCGCCTACATCGCGATCGCGGGCATCCGTGTATCAGTTTCTCGCGCGTTCGCCACCATGGCGCTGGTCGGGACCGCGCTCTGGGTCAAGACGTCCTGGAGCGGGACGGACTTCGCGGGCACCTTCAGCTATCTCGACGCGGTATTTCCTCTCGCGACCATAGCCCTGCTCGTGGGCCTGGCGCTGCTCCGAACCGCTCCTGCGCGAACGGTACTCACGATCTGGGTTGCGGCCGCGGCGAACGTCGCGATGTTTGGCGCGTTCAACCCAGTGCAGCGTGCGCATGCGATTTTCGAGGTCGATCGTGACGCCGTACGCGCCACACTCGAAACGGAAGGGGCGCGCACCGACAGAAACGGGGCAATCGTGGCGCTGGGGCATTACGGCGCCCTGATCCCGGGCGCCGGCGTGCCCAGCATCAACCATGTGTTGTATACCCCTCAGCTCGAGTTCTTTCGCCGGCACTTCCCCGGTATGGAGGAGGCGCGCTTCAACGAGGTCTTCAACCGCTACGCGCACGTCATCGTCAATGAGGCGCCTGAGCCCTCCCTGTTGTCGCCCGATTCGCTGAGCGTTCCCTGGCATGTGATGGTTGACGGTGAGGCATCGGTCCGGCCGAACGCGGTGCGGATCGAACAGCTTGCGGAACGTCCGGAAGCCGCCGCAGACGCCGCGTTCGGACATATCGACTCGGCCACCATCTCCGACGGCACCCACCTCGAGATCGTCGGCTGGTCGCGCACTCCGCTCGAGTCAGGTACCGCCGTTGGACTCTGGTCGAATGCCCGCATCGAGAATCTCGTGATCCGAGGACAGCCTCGGGCCGACGTGGCCGCCAGCGTCTCCCAGGATCTCGCGCAATCCGGCTTCGTGATCGAAGCCGAAGTGACCATCGGCCCCGACGAGAACCCCATGCTGTGCCTCGTCGTGCTCCAGGGCCAGACGGTCGATACCGCGCTGGTGTTTCCCGACGGCCGACGCGACTGCGTCTCCCTTTTTGCCCTGGCCAACTGACATGAACCCTTCATCCCAAGACGACGCGGTAGGCCAGCGGATTGCAGTGGTCATACCCTGTTACCGGGTCACGCAACACATCCTGCACGTGATCGCCCGGGTGGGCGTCGAGGTGTCGGCCGTCTTCTGCGTGGATGATGCCTGTCCTGACAACAGCGGCGATTTCATTGCCGCTCAATGCCGCGATCCGAGGGTGACGATTCTGCGTCATGCGCAGAACCAGGGTGTTGGCGGGGCCGTGATGACCGGCTATGCAGCCGCGATCGCTGCGGGTTACGACATCCTGGTGAAGATCGATGGCGACGGCCAGATGGACCCGGAGCTGCTGCCACACTTCGTCGCCCCGATCCTGAGCGGCCAGGCCGACTACACGAAAGGCAACCGGTTCTGGGAGCTTGGCCAGATCCGGCAGATGCCGCTGATCCGGAGGATCGGGAATCTCGGACTTTCGTTCATGGCGAAAGCATCCTCGGGCTATTGGGACGTTTTCGACCCGACCAACGGATACACGGCGATCCATGCCAGTATTGCCAGCTACTTGCCGTTCGATTCGATCAGCAAACGCTACTTCTTCGAAACGGATGTGCTGTTCCGTCTCAACACCCTGCGGGCGACTGTCAAAGACATCCCGATGAACGCCCACTACGGGGATGAAACGAGCCACCTCAAAGTCTCCAAGGTCATTGGCGAGTTCGCGCTCAAGCATTTCCGGAACGGCACGAAGCGCATCGTGTACAGCTATTTTTTGCGCGACATGTCGATCGCATCGATCGAACTTGTCGGAGGCCTCGGGCTGCTGACATTCGGCGCGCTGTTCGGGGGCTACCACTGGTACCAATCGAGTCTGGCCGGGAGCGCCACACCGGTCGGCACAATCATGCTCTCGATCGTCGCACTGATCACCGGGATCCAGTTCCTGCTGGCATTCGTCAGCTACGACATCGCCAATACGCCCCGGGCAACGCTGAACCGGGTCGTGAGGAGACGCGCGGTGACCGCGCCGAGCCCACTGCGCCGCTGACATCGGAACACCCAGCGGGGGAGGCTCCCGAGGGGGTGCACTCACCCCGGCCTGCCTACGCGCGACGAGGCACTACTCAGGCGGGATCGCAGCGAGCCACTGCCGGCTCGCCACCTGTGATCATCACAGCGAGCGCGGCGGATAGGCCAGAGTGAACGGGGCGTCTACCAGGCTGAAATTGATGTTGTAGTAGGGATCCTGTTCCAGGAGTGCTCCCCAGCGGTTTTTCATGAAGCTTTCTTCGCGTTTGAAGCGCGCGATTTTCTCGGGAGTATTCTCGTAACCGCGGGACGCCGACTCGTGGTGATACATCTCGGCAAACGGCGTCCACAGGTTGCGATAGCCGGCTTCCCGAACACGGATGCAGAAATCCACATCGTTGAAGGCGACCACAAGCGACTCGTCCAGTCCGCCGACCTGCTCGAACACGTCGCGCCGCACCAGGGCGCATGCCGCGGTGACCGCACTCAGGTTCTGGGCAAGCCCCGCCCGATGCTTGTCGCCCGGATATCCACGCGGCATCCCGACATAGCAGTGTCCGGCCACCCCGCCGATCCCGAGAATGACCCCAGCGTGCTGGATCGTGTCGTGGGGGTAATAAAGCATCGCACCGACCACACCGATCTCGGGTCGGCCCGCATGTCCGACCATCTCCGTGAGCCAGTCGCTGCTGATCACTTCGATGTCATTGTTCAGGAGCCCGATGATCTCACCTCGGGTGTTGGCTGCCCCGAAGTTATTGATCTTCGAATAATTGAAGGGCGCATCGAACGCGAGCACGCGCACATTGGGCAGCCTGCTGACAGATTCGAAGTAACGCAGGGTAGCCTCTTCGACCGAGCCGTTGTCCAGAATGACAACCTCGTAATTGCCGTACGACGTGCGCTCAAGAATCGAGTCGACACACTGGCTCAGAAGGTCGACACGATCGCGGGTTGGAATGAGCAGGCTCACGTGCGGTTCGGGGACCGGGATGGCGTGGGCGATGCGGTAGTAACCGCTGTAGCCTGACATCTCGACTACACGTGCGGGTGTTGCGGTGCGATCGAAGTGGTCCTGGATCGCCCGCATGGCAGCAAGGTGCGCGTAGCTCTTCTCACCCGGCGCGAGCGCAGTCGATCCCTGGATCATCCGCCAGTGATACAGGACTTTGGGAATGTGTCCGACCTGATCGGCCTCGAGCAGCTCCGTTGCGCGCAGAGCGAGATCCCAGTCCTGGGCGCCATCGAATCCAGTGCGGAAACCGCCGATCTCCCTGATCAACGCATGCTCGTACACGCCGAGATGACAGACGCAGTTCTGTGAAAGGAACAGATCCGGATTCCAGTCCGACTTGAAATACGGGTCGCTTCGCCGTCCGCTCTCGTCGATCTTGTCCTCATCGGTGAACAGCATGCGCCAGCGAGGGTGACGCTCCAGCTCCACCGCGCACCATTGGAGAGCCAGCGGATGCAGCGCATCATCATGGTCGAGCAAGGCGACATAGTCGCCGGTCGCGAGGCCAAGCGCGCTGTTCGATGCTGCCGCAATGTGACCGTTCTGATCACGCCGGATCGCCTTGATGCGGGAATCCCGTGCGACGAGCGATTGGATGAGCTCCCAGACGGCCGGCGAAGGGGAAGCATCATCGGCGATGCACAGCTCCCAGTTCTGATAGGTCTGCGCTAGCACGCTCTCTACACAGGCTTGCAGCCAGCGCGGGTCGGTGTTGTAGGCCGGAAGCAGAATCGAGAACCGGGGTGAACTCGAAAGCGGCGGCATAGACGCGAGCGCGAGCGCGATGCCTTCGGACGAACAGTCGTCGTAGAAATCCAGCCAGACGTCGTAATCGGACAGGTCATGCGTCGTGGCATCTGCCGCGTAAGCGGTGTACAGACGCTCGGCCATCTGCCTAGGACCGCCGAGCAGATCCCGAGCTGTGGTTCCGAGAAGGCGAAAGCGCTCGGCGGGCGTGCCGGTCTGCCACAGCGTATCGAGCATCAACCACGCCGCCTGGGCTTTCCCAGCGCGAACGAGGGAGAAGCTGAGCACCCGGAACTCTGCAGGAAGGAGTGTGGGGTCGAATCGCAGGGCGGTGACATCGGCAATGAATCGAACCAGCCGCTGTATGCGGTGGCGTCCGCCTCTCGCATTGTGAAGCGGGATCGCCACGCTGTCGCTTTCGACGACGGTCCCTCTGCCGTAGTCCGGATACAGCACAGGCGCGTGTATGCGCCCGCGGAGCACCTCGAACTCGACGTCGACAACGTACCAGCCCCCTTGCAGCACCCCCGTGGGAAGCTCCACTTCGAAGTAGGGATCGCTGCCGATCGCGCGCCAGCACGACGTCCCGTCCTCAAGGTCGAGTTTCGCAAGCTGGTGAAGGGGAATCAGTCGGTTGTTCATCGGAAATCGAGGCCTGTTCGGGCGTGCAAAGCGGCGGTGTAGTGCATCTGGATCAACTCGGCCCCAGGTGTTGCGGGTGGGCACACGGTGGAACGGTGGACGGTTGTCGCGGTCACACCTGGTCAGAGATCAAGCCGTGAGGAAGGGTCTTGGCAGCGGGCTGCGGACCCCTTAGCCCGAGCCTCATTGCGCCGCCAGCGTCAGACTCACGTCGAACTGACACTGCACTGCATCGGAGCTGTCCATCGCGATCGCGACACGGTAGGTACCGGGCTCGACAGCCAGCGTCGTGGCTACACCGAAACCGGATTGCGCGAGTCCCGGCTTGTTCAACGCATCGACCACGTCGGGTCGATCCCGCCCGGTCCGGACCGGCGCTGCATACATTCCACCGTCTCCGGTCAGAATCAACCGGGCGTCCGAGGGCACCTGCCCCTGCGGGTCACCGACCCAGCCGACGAACAGCGCTTCGTCGCCAGCGCCCAACGTGACCGCCGCTACAGGCTGGCCATTGATCGTATCCAGACTGCAGTCGCCACCCTCGGCCACCGGAGCCGACGCTTCCCCCACCCGCTCGAGCGTCACTCTGGGCAGGGACTCCGGGGACTCCGCTGCGTGCTGCCCGTCAACGTCCTTCTGCCCACAACCGATGACCAACACGACGAGTGTCGCGACCGTTGCAGTACGTGTCTTCAACAATGCAGCCATTCTCTGCTCCTTCGGCCCCGAACTGGGACCCAACAATGCACACGGGGCTCCGCTGATCAAACTCTCAGCAAGACGGGCGCGAACCAAAAAAGGCGGTCGACATCTCGCCGCCTATCGCAGCAGAGCCGCTTTCAGCCGGGTCCACCAATAGCGCGGCGAACGACGCCGCATCCACTCCATTATCAATGCCTGCTGCCCGCGAATCTCGACCAGTTCAGAGGCAATGCCGCTCAATTGCGCGCGTGCGGCCTCCAGCTCGCCCCCGTGCGACGTGCCCACGCTCGCTACAGTTCCTGCAAGGGCCTCCAGGGTCGCGCCGAGCTGCAGTTGCCGATCAGCCAGCCCTGGCACGGCATCGGCCACACTGTCGATCCGCATCCGCTGCTCACGCAATGCGCGGACACCATCACCGATCTCGGCCTGCCAAGTTTCGAGATCCCGACCATGTGCCGTCAGCGACGTCCGGTACTCCTCGAGGTAGCCACCCACCTCGGACATCACGGTCTCACAGCGGAAGAGCACCTCGACGCGCAGTACTCCACCAGCTTCGACAGCTGCCAGGCCGCGGGCGTCGAATACGAAATGCGGGTCTTCACCAAGCGCCGCAAACCGCACGACGTCGCTCTCACGGGTATTGGGCACCCGGTGCTCATTGACCCCTTGGATACGGTCGACCAGCGACTGCACCCGCTCCCCACTGATGGCGACGGATTCGATCGCATACACGCCTGGGGCGCTGTCTGGATCGAATCGGAATGCGTCAATCCTCTCGTCTGCCGGGATCTCGAACGTTACGGCACTTCGCAGCCCCGAGACCTGAGGCTGCCCCGAAACTGCGTGCATCTCGGTGAAACCGACGTTCTCGCCACGATAGTAGAGCCGCGCCGGGCCCGGGGACGGGCCGAGAAACGGCGGGCGCCATAGCTCGCGCAGGGCGGCGAGCTTCAAGGTGGCGCTAGCCTGGGCCTGCTCGAGCCGTTGCCGATCGAGCTCCTGCTCCAGCTGTAAAGGCGCTTCTAGGTAACGCGCGGCCAGCGGTAAAAGACGACGCGCCACGTCGTCGAACTGCTGCTCGACGCCACTCGCGTCTGCCGATGCACGCAGCGCGACTCCGTAGAGCTCCAGAGCCAGTGATTCGAAAGGGGATGATCCGCACGGCTCCTCGGACGCCTTGTGACGGCGCAGAGATGCGTCGAGGAACACGTCGATCTCGCTGGCCGCCTCGGGCGTCGGCTCCGGCACGATGTCCGCCAGCCCCGCGTCTCGCATCCGATCCAGCGTGCCGCGCCAGTCAGCCAGCAGCGATTCGTAAGACACGAACGCGCGCGCTACTTCCCGTGTCCCCCGTTCTGCTTCGAGGAGGTAAACCATCCACAGAAGATGCGCCCGCGCGCGCGAAAGGCCATCTCGTGTACGCAGGGAACCGGCCACCTCATCGGGATGCCGCACCATCAGCGCGGCTCCGAGGTCGACGCGCGCAGCCCGGCTGACGTCACTCCACAGCAGCACCAGGCGGCTTGCGCGCGGGTCCTTCACTGCGACCAGGCCCGCGGACACCACCATGGTGTCCAGAAGCCGCGTTAGCGCTGCATGTGCGTCATCGGCTGCAGCGGTGTCCCGCCAGGCTTCGGGCAGCGCCCGCGGGTCCTGCCAACTGCGCCCGAGTGCAGTCAGCACCGCCTCGTGCGCGAGGACAACCTCGGCATTCTCGAAGTAACCCTTGGGATTGTCGCGGGTCGCCGGAAGGAGTTCTTCCCCCAGCTCGGCACCCAGCTTCTGCAGCAGGCCGGTCAGCGCGGACGTGCCGCTGCGATGCATACCGAGTACCAGCAGGAGCTTGCGATCGGCTGCAGATGTCGGCAGGCCTGAGCGGCCGCCGGCGGCAAGGGGAGATGGCTCGCTCAAGTTGAAAATATGATCAGACCTGCGGGGACGACAGTATAGCCCCGCCCTCGGCTCCCTCCCGGGGAAGCGGGGTCACGGCGACCTCCATCTCGACAGGAAATACGCCGGTGAAGCGCTCGCGACTGTCGTCGACGATCTCGAAAGACAGCCGCCCCTCCTGCCTCGAGAGTACCGTGGTGCGTTCGATGCTCGGCGCATCGATCACTCGAGTGCGGATGCGGTAGACCCCGTACTGGAAAATCGCCTTGAACTGGACATCGACCTGGACGAATCCATCCGCGGGTGCAAGCCGGATGCGTTTGCCGGTGAGTTGGAGCCCCCGATTGTCCATCACATCCAGGATGACGCCAGGGTGGCCCACCTCCGCTCCCAGTCGGAGCTTCAGCCTGACCGTCAGGACACCGCCGTACTGCATTGCAACGTGTTGCACGCCCTCGTTGAGCGACGCTTCGACCACACAGGCGGTTTCCAGTCCATAGCCGCCTTCCACGAGACGCACCTTACCCGCACGGTCGTCCTGCTGCTTTGCGAGCACCTGGACATGCGTCCGGTGCAGGTACTCGGTCACCACCTCTTCCGGCAGCCCCTCCATCACGATGCGGCCGCGCTCCAGCAACATCGCACGGTGGCAGAAGGCCTTCACCGCGCTCAGGTCGTGGCCGACGAAGAGAAGCGTCGTTCCCCGCGCGAGAATCTCGTCGATGCGCGCCATCGCCTTGGCCTGGAATGCGGCATCCCCGACCGCGAGCGCTTCGTCCACGATCAGGATGTCGGGATCGGTATGCACCTGGACCGCGAAGGCCAGCCGCAGCGCCATACCGGAGCTGTATGTCTTGACCGGCTCATCGACGAAATCGCCAATGTCGGCAAACGCCAAGATGGCCTCCATGCGATCGCGGATCTGGGCCGGGTCCAGACCCAGAATGGCAGCGTTGACCCGTACGTTCTCGCGTCCGGTGAGCTCGGGGTTGAAGCCGGAGCCCAGCTCGAGCAATGCAGCGATCCGCCCTCCGGCGCGGACGGTCCCAGCCGTGGGCTGGAGAACGCCAGCGACGATCTGCAACAAGGTGCTCTTGCCACTTCCGTTGTGGCCGATGATGCCCAGCGCTTCACCCCGGCGCAGCGTGAACGTGACCGAATGAAGTGCTTCGTGCCGGTGCAGCCGGACATCCGCCTGCCGACGCAACCAGCCCGAGAGCCGGCGCCCCGGCGCGAGATTGGCTGCGCGAACGAGCATCGGCACCCACAATCTGCTGCCCGGCGTGCTCCACAGATGATAGGTCTTGCTGACCCCGCGTACTGCCAGCGCGGCTTCCGCGCTCTCCGAATCGGTGTGGTCTCGCGGGGATCGCGCGGGGCTGCCCATGCCCATCCTTCCGTTTGCTGCACTGACGAAAGGCGCTTATCCTACGCGATTGCATAGCACGCGTGCCGCAGACCCTCCCTCTACCGCCGGGTCGCGCGCGCCCGTCTCATCCGCAGCGAGCAGCATGGGCGCTTCCTTCAGATCTTCTTTCCACCTGTGGCGCACGCTCGTGCGTCAGGATCTGGCAACACGGTATCGAGGATCGCTGCTGGGGCGCGGCTGGCCAGTCCTGTTGCCACTGCTGATGCTGTCGATCTACGCATTCGTATTCGGGATCGTCTTTCGTGCCCGCTGGCCGGGATTGGCTGAAGGCGACCATCTTGGCTTCACACTGAATCTGTTTGCCGGGCTCCTGGTGCACGCGATGCTCGCGGAGTCCGTCGGCCAGGCGCCAGGGCTGCTGGTCAGGCAGAGCAATTTCGTGCGCAAGGTCGTGTTTCCTCTCCCGGTACTGGTCGCCGTGCCGCTTGGAAGCGCCGCTTTTCACGGCGCGATCGGTCTTGGCATCCTCGTTGGCGTCAATGCGATCTGGGGAAGTGGTCTGCATGCGAGCGTGGTCGCTATCCCGCTTGTACTGGTTCCCTATCTGGTCATGCTCTATGGACTGTGCCTGCTGTTCGCCTCGCTGGGCGTCTACATCCGGGACCTCGTGCAGATCACGGGCGCACTCGTGACTGTTGCATTGTTCACTTCGACGGTCTTTTTCCCCCGTGACATGGTGCCGCCGGCTCTGGTCGGAATCGTCGATTTCAACCCCATCAGCTGGCCCGTGCAGACGCTGCGCGATGCATTGCTGCTGGGCGAATGGCCTGCGTTGACACGTGGCTTCGCGGCGTACTGGCTCGTCTCGCTAGGCGTCCTCGCATTGGGCTGGTCGTGCTTCAGTCGCCTGCGCCGGGGGTTTGCGGACGTCCTGTGACGCCGCCAACCGATGAATGACGCCATCCCGCATACGCTCCGGCGCCTGCTCTTCCGTCGTGACTTCGGGGGCTACACCGGGGGGCATGGGAAGGTGTATGACTATTTCCGGCACGCGGCGGCCCACCCCGCCTGGCATCCGACGGTCTACATGGACCCGTCCAGCACCTGGGGCGACAACCCCTGGCATGACGTGGGCCCGCAGGCCTTCAGCGCCGCGTTCGCGCCGCAGCACGCGGACGCGCTTTTTCTCGGCGGCATGGACTGGCTCGCTTATCCGCAGGATGCGGGGCGTCCCGTTATCAACCTCGTCCAGCACGTGCGACACGGCGATCCGGCGCATCCCCTCTCGGATTTTCTCCAGCGGCGCGCGATCCGCATCTGCGTCAGCCAGCCCGTGGCGGACGCAATCCTGGCCACCGGCCGGGTGAACGGACCAGTCCGGGTGATCAACGCTGCACTGAACCTGCCTTCGATTCCGGAGAGCGTGACCCGCTGCGGGATTTTCATCGACGCGATCAAGCAGCCCGAGCTCGGCCGGCACATTGCACTGGGATTGGCCGGGCTTGGCGACGTCACGCTTTCGGACACGCGCCTGCCCCGTATCGATTACGCGCGTGCATTGGCGCGGGCCGAGATCGCGATTCTTCTTCCGCATGCCACCGAAGGCTTCTATCTGCCTGCACTCGAGGCGATGGCGTCAGGCTGCGCGGTGGTTGTACCGGACTGCATCGGAAACCGGGCGTATCTGGTTCCCGGGCTCAACGCGCTCGCTCCGGCGCTTGCGCCGGATGCCATTGTTGCCGCGGTGCGTCGCCTTGTCGAAGAGCCCGGGCTCCGTGCACGGATCGCAGATGCCGGCGGGTGCACCGCGAGCGGCTTCGGGCTGGCCGCAGAACGGACTGCGTTTCATGCGTTGCTCGATTCGCTCGACACCATCTGGGGACATGCATGACCGGGCGGGCCATTGCCCTGACCGGCGTGCCGCGCGGGGGCACGACGCTCGCGTGCCGGCTCCTTGGCGAATGCCGCGACACCGTGGCACTGTTCGAGCCGATGAATGTCTCGACCCTGCCGGTCGCACGCAAGGCCGCGCTCGATCAGATCGAAGCGTTCTTCCAGACGAGCCGTGAGCAGTTGATGACCCGAGGCACTGCGCTCAGCAAGCACAGAGGCGGCGCCATGACCGACAACCCGTTCGATGCGACGCGAGGAGCTGACGGTCGACGCAGTCTCCAGGTGGAGCATGGCGAGGTCGCGCTGGGCCGCCCGGCCGAGCACTTCACCCTGGTGATCAAGCACAACGCGGCCTTCGCCGCCCTGCTGCCGGAGCTCGCCACCCGTTTCATGACGCTGGCGGTCGTGCGCAATCCGCTCGCAGTACTCGCGTCCTGGAACACCGTGGACCTTCCGGTAGCCGACGGCCGCCTGCCCGCGGGTGAGCGCCTCGACCCTGCGCTGGCCGGATCTCTCGCCGCCACCCCGGACCGGCTGACCCGGCAGTGCAGGGTGCTGCACTGGTTCTTCGACCGCTTCGTGCAGCACCTCCCCGCCGGCGCCGTCATGCGCTACGAAGACATCGTCGCCAGCCGTGGGCGCGTTCTGCGTCTTGCCGCAGGCTGCGAGGGGGACGATCGGATGGACCTCCAGGCCCGCAATGCCAGCCCCCTGTATGCCGGCGTCGATATCGCGGCACTGGAACATGCCCTCCACGGCGCTGCAGACATCGGCCGGGCCGCCTGGAGCCACTGGTACGGCGCGGAGGAGATCGCTCGCTCGGCACGCGATCTCGCAACCGCGCGCCTCCGATGAGCTCGCACTCCGCTCCCCGGATCCGTTTCATGATCGGTGGCGTCCAGAAGGGCGGCACCACCGCGCTGGCGCACTACCTGTCCGCACATCCCGGCGTGCGCCTGCCGGCGCGCAA
The DNA here is from genome assembly GCF_013425765.1 of Luteimonas deserti. Classification (GTDB taxonomy): domain Bacteria; phylum Pseudomonadota; class Gammaproteobacteria; order Xanthomonadales; family Xanthomonadaceae; genus Luteimonas; species Luteimonas deserti. The sequence goes on along the minus strand of NZ_JACCJZ010000013.1, from coordinate 77,459 downwards.
GGAAGCGCATGTGTTCGACGCGGCCGATTTCGACGAGGCCGCGACCGCGGGGGAAGTGGACGCCCGCTTCGCGCCGATGTTCCCTGGCGGTTTCGCCGACGGCGATGTCCTGTATGGCGATGCCACCCCCATCTCGATCTTCCACAACCGGTTCATTGAGCGCATTGCGCGCTACAACCCGGCGATGCGCTGGATCGTGCTGCTGCGCGAGCCTGCCGATCGGGCGATCTCGCAGTACTACATGGAGCGCGGTCGTGGCGACGAGCATCGGTGCCTGCCCTTGGCGTTGCTGACCGAAGGCCGGCGGCTGCGCGGACACGAGAACGACTTTTCCGCCGGGTCTCCGTTGCGTCATCACAGCTACCTGGCCAGAGGGCGATACGTGCGCCAGCTCGACACGCTGGTCGCCGCGTTCCCCCGCGAGCAGGTGCTCGTGCTGCGCAGCGAAGACCTGCGTGCGGAGCCCGGGCGCACGCTCGACCGGGTCCTGTGCTTTCTGGGACTGCCCCCCTTCGATCATGGCCGGGCGTTCGCGCCCGTATTCGCGGGTGACTGGCACGGCCGGTGGCTCCCGCGCCTCCTGCGCCCCTGGATCGTCCGCCTGTATCGCGGTGAGAGGGTCGCGCTGCGCACGCGCTACGGAATTTCTTTCTCGGACGTGTGAGTCCTGTCGCCGGTGGGCGCCCTGCCGCGGCCTTTGCGGGGCGGGTGCAGGCTGCGATACTTCCGGCTTGAGATCCTGTCAGCCGTGTGGCCGCTTCAGTTGGCGCGCCCGGCTGGACGTCTATTTTCCGGATGCCGACCCCATGTTTCGACACGTCAATCATCTCGCTTCCGCCATCGCACTCACGCTCGGCGTGACGGCCTGCGCACCCGCTGCGCCCCCTGCCGATGGCCCCGCTCCACCTGTCCAGACGTTGCCGGCATTCGATCTTCCTGCACCCGCGACCGAGGAACAGCGCATGCTCGGCGGACGCCAGGTCGAGGAGCTGGATCGCATGCTCGCCCTGGACACCCGCTGCGGCTGGCTCGATCCCGCCGCCCGCGCCGCGCTGACGGCGACGGCCGCCGAGCGACGCGCCTGGCTCGTATGGCAGGGTGGCGAGCCGGCTGCGGTGCAGGCAGGCGAACCGGCGTGTGACAACGCGCAGTTGCGGACCGGTCTGCAGTACGGCGCATGGCAGATGCGTGTGACCTGGACCCTGCGTGCGCATGCGATGCTGGACGGCACTGACCGGCCTGCCTGGTTGAGCGGACTGAGCACGGTGGGCACCCAGCGCGATGCGCTGCAGGAGGCGTCCGATGGCCTGGACGCGCGCTATGGGGCGTCGATCCAGCAGGCCCGCCCTGGCATCGAGCAGGAGGCCCAGCGGATGTTGGCCGCGCGCTGCAAGCTTCGGGCGCAGGCGGATGCCTGTCCGGCCCTGCCGAACGACCAGGCGTTCTCGACCTACGCGGACCGCTGGCTGGAGCAGGCCGAAGCCTACGCCGCCGTCCTGGGCACGGTGGACGACAAGGTCGGCATGCCACCGGCGGACGACTGACGGCTCCAGTCGCCCACACCACGCGGCACGGGCCGCGCGGAGTATGCATCGGGCGCCCTCGGGCGCCCGATGCATTTCAGAGCATCGCAACCTGCTGTCCGATGGCGTTGTGACCGGATTGTCGCGCGGCCCGACACCCTCGGGTCGGGATACCCGCGCGATACCCCGGCTTGCCCCGTCGAGCGATCGCGTTGCGCGCTGCGTAGGGACATCGTCCAGCGGTCGACGCGTGACAAGACTTGCGCGGCATTGGCGGGATTCCATTCTGGCAGTGACCCGGCTGCGACAGCATGCGCCTGATGCCGGCAGATCGACGATGGCGCCAGCCTGTCGATACGGCGCGCGGATCGCATCCGCACACGCACAAAAAAAGCGGGGGGCTTGCGCCCCCCGCTTTCATTTGTTGCGCCGGTTGTCAGAAGACGACCGGTAAACGCCCGCTATTACAGACGGGTGCTCGGGGTCAGCCACTCGGTGCCCAGACCCTTTTCCGGGGTCAGGTTGGTGACCACACCGGTGTCGGTGTTGCGGTTCAGTGCCGACGCCTTGATGGCGTTGCACTCGGCGGTCACGCGGACATACCAGCGGCCGGTGCCGTCACCGAAGGAACCGGTGCCCTTCGGCGAACCATTCTCCAGCTCGTCCGAGTTGAAGTGCTGCGAGGCATGCGCCGGCAGGTTGAAGGTGACCTCGCCGCTCAGGCGGCCAGCGTCGTCCTTGGCATCGATGGTGATCGGGCAGACGTCCGCGGTGTTGTTGGTGATGCGGAGGAACGACTGCGCGCGGCTGTTGGCGCCCGGGTTGACGTTCTGGAACACCAGCGTGTTGCCGTTGATCTCCAGCGGCGACAGGTTGACCGTGGTGGCCGGCGGGTTGCGACGCTGGGTCGACAGCTGGTAGTCCACGTTCACGGTGGCGGTCAGCGCCTGCGCCATCATCTCGTTGGCACCGTTGGCACGCAGACACACATACACGGTGCTCGGGCCCGGAGGTGCGTTGGTGACGCTGGAGAACAGCGCGTTGCTGGCCGGAGCCGTAAACGCGATGGTGTCACCTGCAGCATTGACGGTGCCATTCAGGCTGCCCGCCGCATCACACGTCGAAGCCGAATTGAGGAACGCGTTGTTGTTGCGGAACGCGTTCAGATTCGAGCCGTTGACGGTGATCGACATCACCGCCGTCGCGACGACGTTGTATTCCGGCTGGGCGGCAACGGCGCTGAAGTTGTTGACATACGCAAGACCAGCGTTGCCGGTCGTCTGCGTCTCGGTGACGTCGATGATGATCGAACCCGGCGACCACAGGGTGTTCGCCACGCCTTCAGCGCCGCCCACCGTACCGGTCGGCGAGAAACGGGTCTTGCGGCCGTAATTGCTGCCGCCCGCGACGTCGATGCGCGAGGCCAGGTTGGTGCTTTCCTCGGAGGTGATGTTCAGACCCCACACCGAACGCGCGATGGTCGTGCCGGCCGCCAGGATCTGCTGGCCCGCAGCGTTCTGGGCGGTGATTTCAGCGCCGATGAAGTTGCCGGTGAACAGACCCTGGACCAGGCTGGTCACCTGCATGCTGTTCAGACGCAGCGCGAAATCGGGAGCCGTACCCACGGTGCCATTGCCCGGCGCGGTGAACGTGAAGTTCAATTCCTGACCATTCGCGGAGTAGTACGGCGTACCAACCAGGCGGCCGGCGAGCGTGGCGCCCGGAGCACCGCCCAGCTGGGCGCCGACAGCGAAGTTCGACACGAAGCTGCTGGCGTCAGCGGTCGAATCGAAGCGCGCACCATTGGTCAGCGTGACCTTGACGGTGACAGCGTCGCCAGCAACGGTCGCGATACGGGTCGCGTCGTCGCTGGTAGCGCGCAGCGTCAGCTCGCTCGGGGTATTGATGGTGGTGCCGTCATTAACGATCAGGTCCTTGGCGAACGTGATCTGCTTGCCCGACTCGTAACCAAGCGAGGCGGCCGAGGCGATGCCCGGCAGTGCGACCGCAGCAGCAACAGCGGCTGCAAGCAGGGTCTTGTTGAACTTCGTCATCTGAATCAACTCCATTGAGGTTTGAGCAACTAAATTTAGTTACAACTGTAGCTTTCGCCGGTTACCCGCTCTCCCCGGTACCGTCGGGCGAGCCCTCTGGCAAATCCGGCGCTGCATCCGTGAACTGTCTCGACGATGTTCCCCATCTCCCCAGATCCCGCGACCGCAAGCTACGGCGGGCACGTTAACCAAGCATTAGCGAAGCGTCAAGCGCGCGACAGCGTTCAGCAGATAGCACAGTTGGATGAATACTACCAGTGTCACAAATTCGGTGGCCTGCCAGAATTCCGTCACATTCACGTCACCCGAGGACAAGCTTGGACGAAAATTGTCAAGCGGTTTCTGGTGCATAGTCGGGCAGGAAATCTCCATCGCCCAATTTGCATCAAGGGGAACCCTCTGTCTCAAATGGCGATGTCATTGGCACTGGTGATGGCGAGGATGATGCCGATCATGATCACGCCGATCACCGACCCGATGAGCAGGATGGCGACCGGTTCGAGCAGGGCGAGGAACTGCTTCATCCGCGCCCGGCCGGTGTCTTCACAGAGCTTGGCAAGCGAGCGCAGCATGGCCGGGAGCTCGCCCGAGCGCTCGCCCACGCGGATCAGGTTGTAGCCGGTGGCGGTCAGCGTGTCCTGCTCCTCCAGCGAGTCGGCCAATGTGGCGCCGGCACGCACGTTGCGCGCGACGTCCTCCAGCCGCGCGCGCCGCCCAGGCGCGCGCACGCCGGCCTGGGCGAGGCCCAGGGCCTCCAGCAGGGGCACGCGGTTGCCGAGCAGCGTGGACAGAATCCGGGCCCAGGCGGCCGTCTCGGATTCCACTCGCCAGGGGCCGATGACAGGGAGCCGCTCGAGGCGCTCGTAGCCGCGTGCGCGCGCTGCGGGATCCCGCAGCAGCCGCCACAGCAGGCCGCCGGCCACGGCCACTGCCAGGAGCACCAGCCACCAGTACTCGCGGGCGAACATGCCGGTGCTCAGGACCGCCCAGCCCAGCCACGGCAGTTCCTCGGCCCGGTTCAGTAAGGCTGCGAACTTGGGCACCACGAAGGTGAACATCAGGACCACCGCCGCAAATCCCGCCGACACCAGGACGGCTGGATAGGTCAGCGCCTGGCGGATCTCGGCGCGAACCTGCTGGTCGTATTCCATCTGTGCGACCGCGTCCTGCAGCGCCCGGCCCATCTGGCCCGACTTTTCGCCACTGCGCACCAGAGTGTCCACGTACGGCGGCAGGCGCAGGTCGGCATCCGCCAGCGCTTGCGAGAACGCCTGCCCACGCCGCAGCGCACCGGCGATCGACTCGAAGGCGGTGAGCAGGCGGGGATGATGCGCGGACTTTGCCTGGGCCGATACCGCCTCCGCAAGCGCCACACCCGAGCCGAGCAGCGTCGACAGCTCATGCAGCGCGAGGATGACGTCGCGTTCGCGCAGCCGGCGTTCGCGAAGGCGCCCCGACAGTCGCACGGGGCCACCAGCGACCGCCGTCTGCAGGGACAGAACCGAGAGTCCGCGGCGCTCCAGCAGGCGGGCCGCTTCGCGCTCGCCCGCCGCCACGATGTCGCCGTCGAGCACGTTTCCATCGCCGCTGACGGCCTTGAACCGGAAGCGCGCCATCAGACCGCCGTCACCCGGAGCACCTCGTCGACCGTCGTCAGACCCTGCCAGGCTTTAAGGAGTCCGTCCTCGCGCAGGAAGCGATGGCCTCGCTCGCGTGCCATCGCACGCAGCTGCTGATGCGTGGCCCCCGCGACCACGGCCTGTTGCATGGTCTCGTCGACCGGCACGAGTTCATAGATGCCGACGCGCCCGCGGTAGCCGGTGCCCTGGCACTGCGGGCAGCCCACCGCCTCCATCCACGCCGCTGGCGAATGACCGTCTCCGAACACGCGCGCCGCCCAGTGCGCGGCTTCCGCCTCGATCGCAGGCAACACATGCGCCCCCGGCCTGGCGCAATGCGCGCACAGCCGGCGCACGAGCCGCTGCGCCTGCACGCCCTTGAGGGGCGTGGCGACCAGGAAGGGTTCGACGCCCATGTCGATCAACCGGGTGAAGGCACCGAGCGCATCGTTGGTGTGAACTGTCGAAAGGACGAGATGTCCGGTCAATGCCGACTGGATGGCGATCTCCGCCGTCTCACGGTCGCGGATTTCGCCCACCATGATCACGTCCGGATCCTGGCGCAGAATCGAGCGCAGGACGCCGGCGAACGTCAGTCCGATGTCCGCATGGGTCTGGATCTGGGTGATGCCGGGCAGCTGGAACTCCACCGGGTCCTCGACCGTGATGATCTTTTTCAGGCCGTCGTTGCTGGCTGCCAGCGTGGCGTAGAGCGTGGTGGATTTGCCGGAACCGGTCGGGCCGGTCACCAGGACAATGCCGTGCGCCTCCCGGCTCCACCCCTGGAGCATCTCGAGGTGGTCGGGTTCCATCCCCAGCCGCTCCAGCCGCAGGTCCTTGCGTTCCTTGGGCAGCAGGCGCAGGACGATCGATTCGCCATGCACGCCGGGCAGCGCGGACGCGCGGATATCCATCAACTGGCCGCTTGCACGGACGCTGAGCCGCCCGTCCTGGGGCAGGCGGCGCTCGGCGATGTCCATACCGGAAATCAGTTTGAGCCGTGAGGCCACGGCATTGAAGCGCTCGCGGGGAAGACGCAGGCGCGCATACAGCACGCCGTCGATCCGGAAGCGGACCGCAAACTGGCTCTCCTCCGGCTCAAGGTGGATGTCCGAGGCCCGCTGCTCCACCGCCTGGGCCATGAGGCTGTTGACGAGTTCCACGACCGGAGCTTCCTCCGCCAGTTCCCGCAGGTGCCGGACGTCGTCGCCATCGGCCTGCTGCCCGGCGCTGGCCTGGGCGAGCGTATCGAGTGTCCGCTCCACCACCTGCCCCAGCGCCAGGGCCGGGCGCACACTGCGCTGCGGATAGAGGTAGGCGAGGGCCTCCTGCAACGACGCGTCCAGGGGATCCCGGCTCGCGCACCAGGCCTGGCCATCCGGGTCTTCCCAGATCAGAACATCCCGGTCCTGCATCCAGTCCACCGTGAGGTCGGTACCTGCAGGCAGGACCCATTCTCCCGGACCGGTCGGCAACGCCAGCTCACGACCCGCTACGGGCAGGTCGAGCTGGACGGACAGCGCATCGACCAGCTGGTCTTCCGACAGCGCGCCGATACGCACGAGCAGGCTTCCAAGCCGCGCGTCGACGGTCGACTGCAGGTCGAGCGCACGCTCGAGATCCGACGGCCGGATGGCGCCGCGGGCGATCAGAAGCTCCCCCAGCAACTCGGGCACCGGAAAGGAAGCAGGTTCGGCGCTCATGGGCGACTCGCAGGCGGGAGCCCCGCATTGTCCCTACTTCGGGGCACCATGGACAATGGTCCCTGACCCATCGGCCCGGAGGCGGACGCGAGCCCCGGGGTTGGCGATAGAATCGCGGCGCCATCCGCACCGAGACCTTCCATGCGCAAGCGCCTCCCCACCCTGCCACGCCGGCGCGCCTCCGCGGGCTTCACGCTGCTCGAGATGATCGTGGTTCTCGTCATCATCGGCCTGATCATGGGCCTGGTGGGACCTCGCCTCTTCAGCCAAGCGGACCGGGCCAAAACCCAGACGGCCGAGACCCAGGTGCGGATGTTGCGCGGAGCGCTCGAGACGATGCGCCTTGATATCGGCCGCGTTCCCACCCAGGCCGAGGGACTCCAATTGCTCGTTGATCCGCCCGCGGACCCCGCGCTGGGCAAGCGCTGGCAGGGACCCTACCTCGAAGACGGTGTTCCCCAGGACCCGTGGGGGAATCCGTACCAGTATTCGCCGCGCCCGTCGGGCCATCACAGCTTCACTCTGTACTCGTTTGGCGCGGACGGGCGCGCCGGCGGCGAAGGCAACGATGCCGACATCGGCCAGCTTCCGGACTCGTAAGCCGGTGCGCGGCTACACGCTGCTCGAGATGCTCGTCGTAGTCGCGGTGCTCGCACTGGCCACCTCGCTAGTGGCGCCAGCGGGTTACCGGATGACGCAGAGCTGGCGGGAATCCACTCGCGTCGACCAGGTGATGCAGGCGATGTCCGCACTTCCCCTGCGTGCGCGCGACCTCGGTCGGGACCTTCAGATCCCCGATCCCCGCGACCCCGTGCAGCGGCCTCCGTTCGAACTGCCCGAGGGATGGCGCATCGAGATGTCGACGCCGCTTCTGGTCCGTGCGAACGGGGCCTGCTCGGAGGCTGCGGGCACCTTGTTCACCGAACACCAGATGCTCGGATTCCGGGTGGAAGCGCCCTTCTGCCGCGTGCGACGTCTTGCCGCGGACGAGTCCTGACCGATGCACCGGGTACTGGGCCGGGTCAGGCGCGAGCGGGGCTTCACCTTGCTGGAAGCGATCGTGGCGATGGTGGTCATGGCCACATCGCTCCTCGCGCTGTACAGCTGGCTGTCGACATCGACACTGGCATTGAATCGTGCCCAGGCACAAAGCCGCTCGCTCGAGGATGCGCGCAGCGCACGCGCGCTGCTGGAGGATGTGAACCCCATGGCCACCCCGCGCGGGACTCGCGATGCCGCGCCCCTGTCGGTTCGCTGGCAGGCCGAGGCGCTCACCGAACGCCGACCGGGCCTGAGTTCTGTCGGCTTTCCCACCCAGTTTGACTTCGTGCTCTACGAGATGCAGGTCGAGGTTCGCCGCGACGACAGGACCGTGCGGGAATTCTCATTTCGAAAAGCGGGGTGGGAAATCGCCCGACCGATCAATATGGACGAGGAATGAGACGCCGCTCGTCTACGGGCCTCACGCTGATCGAGATGCTCGTTGTCCTAATCATCGCCGCAATGGCGCTTGCACTGGGCTTCCAGTCGCTGGGCCAGTGGCGGCGCGCTGACGCGGCGATCTCGAATCTGACGGCTGAGAACCGACAGACCATGCTCGTCCGCAGCTGGCTGCAGAGCGCGATCCGCGCGCTGCACCCGGTGGCGGAGCACCCCTTCGAAGGCGACAGCGACGGATGGGAGGGAGTAACCCTGCAACCGGTATTTCTTTCCCAGGGCGGCGCGACCGAGACCCGTTGGGAGGTCCGCATGCAGAACGGACGCCTGCAGCTGGCCACCCTGGAAGCGGGGACCGACCATGTCTTCGTGCTTCCCGGCACGTCCGGATCGTTCGAGTACCTCGACGCCACCGGCCGCGCGCATCCGCGCTGGCCCCCCGCGCTTGGGCAACACTCACATCTGCCATCCGCCGTCCTGCTTCGCCTCGAGACACCGGGCGGGCTCCGCATCTGGAGCGAAGGCGTGGCCGGCATCCGCGATCCGGTTCCGGTGCTCTATGAATCTGAAACGGACTAGGCGCGCCCCCGGCCGGAAAGGCGCGCCGGGGTTCGTGCTCGTCATCGTCCTCGCCCTGCTGGTCGTGCTGACCTTGCTCGCCGCGACCGCTGCGGCATCGGGAAGCCGCGCCGTCGCCGAAGCCCAGGCCGATATCGACCAGTTCGAAAGCGAACTCGATATGGCGTCGACCCGCGAGACCGTCCTTTTCATGCTCGCCACCCAGCACCGGAACATCGCCGGCCTCGCCGTCGTCCCTGCGCCCCCTGCGACGTTCGCGATGCTCGAGGACGATACCGACGGTGTCAGCGCACTGCCGTCCGGAAATGACATCCGCCTTGACGGCACGGCGTACCGCGGGGTTGGCCGGACGCGCTTCGCCCTGCAGGACGACGGTGGGCTACTGAGCCCGAACTGGGTGTCGCCCACGCTTCTGGACGCGTTTTACGCCGCGCTGGACGTTCCTGCACAGGACCGCGCGGCATTGGACGCCAAGCGACTCGACTACCAGGATGCGGACTCTCTGCATCGCTTGGGCGGAGCGGAAGCCGAGCACTACGCCGCAGCCGGCAGACCGCCTCCGCCCAATCGCGCCATCACCACGCCGCTGGAGTTCAGGCGGATTCTGCAATGGGACGATATGCTCGCGTCGCTGGACGACTCGCAACTGTTGAACATGCTGTCCGCACATCGCGGTGGCACGCTCAATCTCAACACGGCGCCTGCGGAAGTCCTTGCCCTGATTCCGGGCATGGACCTCGAACAGGGGCGGCGACTCGCCGCGTACCGGACCCACACGCCGATCGTGAGTGTATGGCAGGTACGCGAGTCGTTTCCGATCGCGCCCTTCATGGAAGAGAATCTGACGCTCTTCCCAAGCAGAACCGGAAACCTTATTCTGTGGGATCGTCATTCTGGCGTGAAAACGCTGATCCACTGGAGCCAGACGCCGTACGCTGTCGGGGGTCCACCCTGGCAAATCGACTACGAGGTCATCTTGCCCCGTGACAACTCAATGGATGAACCCGTGGCTAAAGCGATTGCGACGCCGCTTTTCGCCGAGACGGATGCTCCTGGGGAAGGACTCGAACCAGGTTCTCGAGAGTGAAGGCAGCGCCACACTGATCTGCCTAGTGGGGCGTCCCCTGTGCTTGTTCATCACGGTAGACGGCAGCAACGCCCCCGAGAAGCACAGGGATGCCTTGGTCTCACTCGCGGTACGACGTGCAGCGCCCTTTTCCGATGCCGATTTTGGAGTCGCATGGCAGGCCGACGGCCGTGCGAGCGCTTGGTACTGGTCGCGAAGCCGGATCGCGGACCTGTTGGCGGAGCGCAGGATCTCGGCGCCGCGCATCCAGTTTGCGCCCGAGGCCCTCTATGCAGGCGAACCGCGCAGCGACGGCACCGAACTGCTGACGATGCATGAAGGCGTGGAGGGGCGCGTCTGGCGCAATGGCGCGGTGGTCGGCAGCCGATGGTGGCCGGCCGAGCCCGCCCCGAAGGACTGGCATACCTTCCTCCGCAGCCACGGGCTGTCTGCGAACGATCCGCCGGCTGCCACGCCTACCGTGGACATTCTCCCGCGCCGTCCCTGGGGCGGACGGCCAGGCCGTATGGAACGCGGTGTCCGCCTGTCGACGGTCGACGCCTATCGGCCGGCGGCGGCGCTGGGACTGGCAGCTGTGATTCTCCTCGTCGCATCGTTCCAGACCGGGAGCATCGTCCGCAGCCACGTCGAAGCCTGGCAATCGGCCAGAGCCGCAGAGGACCTCGACGAACCCTTGAAGCGCATTCTCAATGCGCGCGAAACCGCGGACCGGAACGTCGCTGAGCTGGAACGTCTGCTCGATCTGCGCCAGGGCCCCTCGGTTCTCACGGTCATGGCGGAGGTCGGACGGCTTCTCCCTAGACGCGACATCCAGCTGCGTCACTGGAACCAGCCGACACCCGACCAGCTCGAACTCACGTTGTCCGCGGCCGACGCGGATCCGCAACAGATTGTCGAGACCTGGGAAGCCTCGACGGTGTTCGACAATGTCACGACGGATGTCGTGGGACGGAGCGGCGAGATCATCGTGCGCGCCCGGATTGCCGCAGATGTAGAGTCGGGTGAGTAGATGCAGTCCAGCTTGACATCCGCACTCGCCACCTTGCGCGCACAGCTTGATTCGGCTCCCTGGCTGCGTTGGGCTCTGCTGGTCATTGCCGCCCTTGCGTCGTTCTTTCTTCTGCAGGCGCTCGAAGAAGCCAGAACGAAAGCCCAGCACGAATCGATCGAACAGGAGGCGAAACTGCGGCAGGTCAGGGCGCTCCAGGGACAGGACGTGTGGCTCGCGCGAGCCCAGGAATCGCAGGAGCTGCTCGATGCCATGCAGGCGCAGATTCCGGTCGCCGCTACGCCGGGCGCCGCCCAGGCCGCACTCCAGAGCTGGCTGGGCGGTCTCGGCAACGCGATCGCTGACAGCGAAAGCGTCCGGATTTCCGTGGACAATGCCGCGGCGCTCGAGGAGATTCCCGGAGTCTTGCGGGTTCGCGCGACGTTGCGCGCTGGCATGAGCGCCCGCGAGGCGATCAACATCATCCGTCAGATTGAAAGTGCGCCCAGCCTGGTCGTCATCGACAGTCTCGATCTGCGCAGTGACGCCAATCGGGTGGTCGCGATCGGACTCAATGCCTATTACCGCACCCCGGAAGGCCCGCGGACGGAGCCACTGCCATGAAGCGCAGGCTTCTTGTGCTCGCGGCGAGCTGCCTGGGCGGACTTCTGGTCGGCGCAGCGTGGCCCCCGCCTCCGATTCCGCCGGCCCGCATCGCCGACAATGCCTGGCGCCTGCCGTCCGCGACCCAGATTGCCCGGTCCAATCCCGATGCGTTCGAGCAGGCAGGGCGACTTGCCTGGCTGGGTGACGGGAGTGCCGCTTCGGACGTCCAGACGGACGCGAAATGGCGCCTGGCGGGCGTTGTGCGAACGCCAGATCTCCATGCGCTCGTCATCACACCCGCGAGCCCGCGACTTGCGCAGCGTCTTGCACCTGGCGCAACGCTTCCTGACGGCGGCCGTGTGGTGGCCATCGAACGCGACATGGTGACCATCGAGCGCAATGGCTGCCAGACCGTCTACCAAGTTCACCGTGACCAACCCATCCGAACCAGTGGCGCCTGCAATACCGGCGCTCCGGACTCGGAGTAGAGGATGAAATTCGCCATGTTGCCCCGCCCCACGTTCTATCTCGTCGCCGCCCTGACGTGTCTTGCCGGCTGCACTACCCCCTTCAGGCAGACCGAGATTCCGGCACCGCTCGGAATTCCGCCGAAAGACAACATCGTGTCCTCCGCGCCGATCGTCGGGAGCGAACCCCAGCCCACATCACTTCGGCAGATGCCGACCCCGCGGCTCGACATGCCGGGCTCGGCCAGCGTGAATCTGGGCGCGGGCGAGCAGCTCCCGTCGCTTCCCGAGATGCCGGTCCGCATCAATGTGCAGGACCTGCCCCTCACCGTCCTTGCGAACGAGGTGTTCAACAGCATTCTGGGCCTGAACCTCAATATCGATCCGCAGGTTGCCGCGCTCGAGGACCTGGTCACGCTCAACACCCAGGAGAACCTGCGGCCGATCGAGCTGTTTCGTCTCACGCGGCAGGTACTTGCGGAGTACGGCGTAGCCGTGGAATTCGAAGGCGGACTGGTCCAGCTGCGCCTCGCGCCGCAGGGCAGTTCGGCTATTCCGCCCCTGATCGTGAGCGGGCGGGCGCTTCCGAACGTGCCGGTGAGTCATCGCCCGATCTTCCAGCTCGTCGAGCTGGAAGTGGTGCGGAGCGGCGATGCGGTACGTTGGCTGACCACCTTGTTCGGAACGGAATTGAAGGTGACCGAGGAAACGGCCCGCAACGCCATCCTGATCAACGGGCGGCCGAGCCAGGTGCGCCAGGCAATGGAGGCCCTCCGGGTGTTCGATCGCCCGCTGATGCGCGGACGGGTCAGCACCCGGCTTGAACCCGCGTTTCTAAGTGCGGACGAACTGTCGAATCGCCTGACCGAGGTCTTGAACCTCCAGGGCTACAGCGCCAATCGCAGCGCGGGCTCGCCGGCAAGCATCATCGTACTGCCGATCGCCGCGGCCAACTCGGTGATTATCTTCGCCACCGGACGGGAAACGCTGGAATATGCGGTCTCGTGGGCACGTGAGCTGGACCGGCCTGCCCAGCACGCCGGCTCCGAGTCGATGTTCTATTACCAGGTGAAGAATACGAAGGCCACCGACCTTGCCACGGTGCTGACTTCGAGCATGCAACAGACGCAGAACGCAGCGGCGGCGAGCACGCCCTCGCCGGCTCCGGGCGCTGGCGGTGCGCCATCACCCGCACCCGTTTCCGTGCGGGGCGCTGCCGGCGCATCCATCATGGTGGACGAGCCGCGCAACGCCCTGATCTATCAGGGCGACCCTGCCCAGTGGGAGCGGATGCTGAAGCTGATCCAGCAGATGGATCGCGCGCCCCGACAGGTCATGATCGAGGTGACCCTTGCGGAAGTGCTCCTTGACGACGATCTGAACTACGGACTCAGCTGGTTCGCCAAGAACGGTTGGGGGCGTTTCGATGGCCGAATCTACGGCGGCGCCGGTTCAGGCGGTACGCGAGGCCCGTCTGGAAGCGGACTATCCTATCTCGTCGACGTGGCGGGCCAGAACCGGCTGGCGTTGAATGCATTTGCCCAGGACAGGCGCGTAAGCATTCTGTCCACGCCGAGACTGCTGGTCAAAAGCGGAAGCGAAGCGAACATCGACGTGGGCGAAGAAGTGCCGATTGTCACGATGACCACCACCTCCAACCAGCAGACCGACGGCAACACCAATCTGCTGCAGTCGATCCAGTACCGCAAGACCGGCGTCATCCTCAGCATCAAGCCGACAATCTACTCCGAAGATCGCATCGACCTCGACATCAGTCAGGAGGTGAGTGAGGCGCGGCCATTGGAAGCCAATGCCACTGCGAACTCCCCTACCATCTTCAATCGCAGTCTCAACACATCGCTGAGCCTGCGCGATGGAGGCTCGGTCGTCATGGCGGGCCTGATCCGGTCGAATGCGAGCGATGTCGATTCGGGAATTCCATTCATCAAGGATGTTCCTCTGCTCGGAAATCTTTTCAAGAGTCGAAACGTTCTTAAGAACCGTACGGAACTCGTTCTCCTGATCGTCCCCTATATCGTTGAATCCCAGGAGCAGGCAACCGAGCTGAGTCAGGCCGTACTCCAGCGGTTCGACCTGCTGGATCTCGACCAGGCACTCGGACCGCTGGAACCGGAGGCGCGCGTGCCCTTGCAGCCCTCCTACCCGTCGCCGTCTCCCCTCCGGGTTCCGGAAGCACCGCCTGCCATTCGCACCCCACTTCCTGCAGGAAACTGAGAATGAAACGCAAACTCCCGCTTGCACCGACCGCCCTGCTGATCGCGCTTGCTCTTGGCAGCTGCGCGCGGCGAGAGGCCGACGCCGAGACCGATGCCGGCAGCGCCGCAACGTCTGCTGCGGAACCGACGTCCGCACCGCAGGCGGCACCCCCGCCGCCGGAGCTCGCCGCAGTCAAGGTCGACGTCCAGTTGTCGCCACAGGCCGAAGCGAAGCTGCGATCGCTTGGCGAGAATGTCCGGGTCGAAGTGATCTATGGCGGAGACGCTGCTCCGGACGCGACGATCGAACCCAATGAGATGGGGCTCGTCGAACTGAGCAGGACCGTCCACGAACTCGACGGATCCGGCACGCTGCAGTTTTCCGAGGACGACATCGATACGAGCAGGCTCGATCAGATCGTCGGGCAGCCGCAGCTCATGATCAACGTCATCTCGGGGAAGAAGACGACGCCGCAGAACCTGCTGGCCTGCGCGTTCTATTGGGACACTCTGAGCGCCGCGGGCAAGAGTGGTGTGCAGATTCCCTGCACTCTCAGCGAAGAATCCTGAGCCTGCGAAGCGACTGCATGCCTACGCACATCACGCCGTGCCCAGCGGAGCTTGAGCACGGCGTGACCGCAGGATACCGATGCGCTGGTCCCGGACGCGGGTGACGAACTTCAGTTTCGACGGGATTCCCGGGCAGCATGAGAACGGCAGAGACAGGGAAGCTCGGAGCGCGCGACGCGACGCTTGACGAATCCGGCTTGTCAGCCGAGGGCCCCGCATCACGAAAGTGCGGCGTCCCGAGCAGGATCAAGCCACTGCCGACTGAGGCTGGCGTCGCATCTACGCGCGGAGGCCCTTCTGAATCCGCCCCCACGCAACGCGTTCTGTCGCCCCTGGTCCGTACGACGAGACCGGTCGGGCGCCTTAGCGCAGGGCCTTGGAGAGGTCTCGCATCAGGTCTTGCGTGCCTTCCACCCCTACGCTCAACCGCACCAGGTCGTCCCCGATCCCGAGCTTCGTACGGTTTTCTACCGGCACCGACGCGTGCGTCATGACTGCAGGATGGTTGACCAGGCTTTCCACGCCGCCGAGCGACTCGGCGAGTGTGAACAGTTCGGTGCGCTCGCAGAAGCGCTTCGCGGCCTCGAAACCGCCCTTGATGCGGACCGAGATGATGCCGCCGAAGCCGTCCATCTGGCGCTTGGCCAGCGCGTGCTGGGGATGCGAAGGTAGGCCTGGATAGATGACCTGCTCGACCGCGGCATGTCCCTGCAGGAACTCGGCCAGCGCCTGCGCGTTCTCGCAGTGGGCCTTCATGCGCAGGTGAAGCGTCTTGAGGCCGCGCAGCGCGAGGAAACTGTCGAACGGCCCCTGCACTGCGCCGGCGGAGTTCTGCAGGAACGCGAGCTGCTCGGCGAGTTCGGCATTGTCGCCGACCACCAGCATGCCGCCGACCATGTCGGAGTGGCCGTTGAGATATTTGGTGGCGGAGTGCATGACGATGTCGGCGCCGTGTTCGATCGGACGCTGCAGGATCGGCGAGGCGAAGGTGTTGTCGACGACGACGATCAGGCCGCGCTTGTGGGCGATGTCGGCAATCGCGCGGATGTCGACGATCTTCAGCATCGGATTGGTCGGGGTCTCGATCCAGACCAGCTTCGTCTTCTCGGTGATCGCGGCCTCGAAGGCGGCCGGATCGGTCATGTCGACGTAGCTGAAGGACAGACCGGCGCTGCGCGTGCGCACGCGCTCGAACAGGCGGTAGCTGCCGCCGTAGAGATCGTCCATTGCGATGACGTGGTCGCCGCTGCCGAGCAGCTCGAGCAGGGTCGCCGTGGCCGCCATGCCGGATGCGAACGCGAAGCCGCGGGTGCCACCTTCCAGGCCCGCGACGCAACGCTCGTAGGCGAAGCGCGTCGGGTTGTGGGTGCGCGAGTACTCGAAGCCCTGGTGCTCGCCCGGGCTGGACTGCGCATACGTGGACGTCGCATAGATCGGCGGCATCACCGCGCCGGTCGACGGATCGGGCGATTGCCCGGCGTGGATCGCCAGCGTGGCGAGCGCGTAGTCGCGGCACTCGGAATTGGACTCGGACATGGACGCTTCCTGGAAAGACGGGGGATTCTAGTCGCCTGGACTGAACGCCAGGTTCAGGCCTGAAAAATGGCCCGGAGACTCACTGCACGCGCCGGCGCAGGTAGTTCAGCAGATCGATCCGGGTGATCAGGCCGAGGAACGTCTCGCCCTCGGTGACGATCGCGACCTGGCCACGGTCGAACACCGGCAGCAGAGCCTCGACCGGCGATTTGACGTCGAGGAAATCGAGCTTGCTCACCATGGCCGACGACACCGGCTCGCGGAACCGGGCCTCGTCGCCGTAGACGTGCAGCAGCACGTCGCTCTCGTCGAGGATGCCGACGATGCGGTCGCCGTCCATCACCGGCAACTGCGAGATCTCGTAGAGCTTCATCCGCTGGTAGGCCGTGACCAGCAGATCGGTCGGCTGCAGCACCACGGTGTCGCGACGCGAGTACGGGCGCAGGATCAGGTCGCGCAGATCGCCGTACTGTTCGCGCTCCAGGAAGCCGTTGTCGAGCATCCAGTAGTCGTTGTAGAGCTTGCTGAGGTACTTGTTGCCGGTGTCGCAGACGAACACCAGCACCTTCTTCGGCGTGGTCTGTTCGCGGCAATACTTGAGCGCGGCGGCCAGCAACGTGCCGCTCGACGAGCCGCCGAGAATGCCCTCGGTCTGCAGCAGCTGGCGCGCGGCGAGAAAGCTCTCCTTGTCGGTGATCGCGTAGGCCTTTTTCACCCGCGAGAAGTCGGAGATGCCCGGCAGGAAATCCTCGCCGATGCCCTCGACCATCCAGCTGCCCGACTTGTCGTTGAGCACACCGTCGTTGATGTACTCGGCGAGGATCGAGCCCACCGGGTCGGCCAGCACCATCTCGACATCCGGCGCGTGCGCGGCGAAGCAGCGCGACAGGCCGGTCATGGTGCCGGAACTGCCGCAGCCGAACACGATCGCGTCCAGTCCGCCCACCTCGCTCATCTGGCGCAGGATCTCGGGACCGGTGCCATGCTCGTGCGCGGCCGGGTTGTCGGGATTGCCGAACTGGTTGATGAAGTAGGCGCCGGGGGTCTCACGGGCGATGCGCTCGGCGAGATCCTGGTAATACTCCGGATGGCCCTTGGCGACGTCCGAGCGGGTCAGCACCACCTCGGCCCCCATCGCCTTGAGATTGAAGATCTTCTCGCGGCTCATCTTGTCGGGCACCACGAGGATCAGCTTGTAGCCCTTCTGCTGGGCGACCAGGGCCAGGCCGATGCCGGTGTTGCCGGCAGTGCCTTCGACCAGGGTCGCACCCGGCGCGAGGTCGCCACGCGCTTCCGCGGCCTCGATCATGCTCAGACCGATCCGGTCCTTGATCGAACCGCCGGGGTTCTGGCTCTCGAGCTTGAAGTACAGCTCGCACACACCCGCGTCGAGGCTGCGCGCCTTCACGATCGGGGTGTCGGCGATCAGGTCGAGTACGGAAGAGGCGATCGGCATGGCGGTCCGGGTCCTGCGACAAAAACAGGGCGGGATTATCGCACCGACGCAGCTCGGCCAGCAGGCGGAGCCAGAACACCCGCGGGCGATGGCGGTCGACGAGGATGACCGCCACCGCCCGCGACTGTGGGAACTAGTGCTGCAAAGCGTCGTACATCGAGGTCAGGCGGTCCTTCGCGTGGAGCTTTTCGCGCTTCATCTGCGACAGCGTGGTCTCGTCGACCGGCAGGACGCCGAGTTCGGCGTTCAGCACTTTGCGATCAAGCTCCTTGTGCCGGTAGTACAGCTGCCGGAACTCGACGTTGTCCTTCATGAGCTCTTCGAGTTCTGTCTGCGACTGCGCTTCGAACATGAAATCCTCCTGACAGGAATGCGAACGCCCCAGCCGGCGACGGCAGGGGCGCATGGGGTCACGCCTCCAGGGCAGCACGAACATTCCGCACCCGCCACTGCCGCGCGAGACGCGGACATCGGCACACTGGCGGCGAAACGTTTCGGGCATCGGGCCTGGCTCCTTGGCCGGGGGCAGAGGGAGTCGCCACCCGGAGACCCGACCCTACTCCCAGGCCCCGGGACCGGCAAGCCTCTTCAGGAATGTAAGGCTCCGGGTCAGGCCGTCTGGCCCTCCAAGGCGCCGATCCGGACAGCATGCAAGCCCATCGCGACGCGGAACCGATGACCGCGCGCGCACAAGTGCCTGATTGCAAATGGATTCAGGCAGGTGAGGCCGATGCGCCGGTCGATCAGGGTTCAAGGCTGCGCAGCAGTTCCGCTTCACGACGCTTGAGTTCGGCCTCACGCTGCCGGGCAGCCCGGAGCTTGGCCGCTTCCCCACTCGCCACCCCCTGCAGCACCGTCTCGGCCTGCTCGCGGGCAGCGCCCGCCTCTTCCGCCGCGAGACGCAGACGCGCAGCCTCTTCGGCCTGGATCTGGGCCTGGATGCGCAGGCGCTCGGCCTCCCGGCGTGCGCGCACCGCGTCCTGGCGGCTGGCTTCCACCAGCAGCTGGCTGCGCTGGCGCTCGAGTTCGACCAGCTCCCGCCGGCCGCGCTCGGTGCGCGCCGCGAGTTCGGCCGTCTCCACGCGCCACTGGGCGATCTGCAGCGCCGACGCGCGCTGGCTGCTGCGGGCACCGGCCAGAGCCGTGAGGGCCTGCCGGGCCTGCAGACGCTCGTAGGCGGCGGCACCGGCCGTTTCCGGATCGGCGTCGATGGCCTGCAGCCGCTGCTGGAGAAGCGCGACCTCGCCGGCGGGATCGGCCTGCGCATGGACCGCAGGCGTAGCGAGGAACATCAGGAGCAACAGGCTCGTCGACAGGCGCATCGGTCAATCCTCGGTCTGCAGACGCTGACGCAGGGTGGTGATTTCGGCCCGGCGTGACGCGAGCTCGGCATCCGTCGCGGCCTGCAAGGAGCGTGCATGGGCGAGATCGGCCAGGGCGCTCGCCGACAGCGCGAGCGTGCGTGCCTCGCTTTCGCGCTGGCTGCCCATCGCGGCCTGCGCCTGCTCGAGCGCCCGGCGTGCCTGCCCGATGTCGGCGGGGGCGTACTGGTCCGCATCGGCGTCGCCGGCACGCGCGACCGACAGCCGCGCCGCGGCGAGTTCCTCGGTCGGTGGCGGCGTGCTCGCGCAGCCTGTGAGGGCCATCACGAGTGCCAACGAAGCGGCCTGCAGCAGCAGCCGGATGTATGCGAAGCTTGTGTTCATCGAGCCACCGGGACGGGGTGTGTCAACCGGAGGCATTGTCGTCAGCAGCACCGGGATACGCAATGTGGCCCGGGCGATATTGGGGATTCGTACATGGATATCGGCTATTTCCTGAAGCTGATGACGGAAAAGAACGCGTCGGACATGTTCCTGAGCACGGGCGCGCCGGTCTACATCAAGGTCGAGGGGCGCCTGTATCCACTGGGCAGCACCGGTCTTCCGACGGGGATGGTCAAGAAGATCGCCTACTCGCTGATGGACGAAAGCCAGATCCAGCAGTTCGAGCGCGACATGGAAATGAACATGGCCTACTCGCTGCAGGACGCCGGACGCTTCCGCGTCAACGTCTTCAAGCAGCGCGGCGAGGTCGGCATGGTGGTGCGCGCGATCCGCAGCAACATCCCGAGCATCGCGGAGCTGCAGCTCCCCGACGTGCTCAAGGACATCATCATGGCGCCGCGTGGCCTGGTGCTGATCGTCGGCTCGACCGGCTCGGGCAAGTCGACCACGCTGGCCTCGATGATCGATCACCGCAACTCCAGCACGTCCGGGCACATCCTCACGATCGAGGACCCGATCGAGTACCTGCACCGGCACAAGCGTTCGCTGGTCAACCAGCGCGAGGTCGGCCTGGACACCCAGACCTTCCACAACGCGCTGAAGAACGCGATGCGCGAGGCGCCGGACGTGATCCTGATCGGCGAAATCCTTGACGCCACGACGATGGAGGCGGCCATCTCCTTCGCCGAGACCGGCCACATCTGCCTGGCCACCCTGCATTCCAATAACGCCGACCAGACGATCGAGCGCATCCTCAACTTCTTCCCCGAGGCCGCGCACAAGAACGTGCTGATGAACCTGGCGCTCAATCTGCGCGCGGTGGTGTCGCAGCGCCTGGTCCAGGGAATCGACGGCCGCCGTCTGCCGGCGACCGAGGTTCTGCTCAATACGCCGATGATCCGTGACCTGCTGCGGCGCGGCCAGGTGCACGAGATCAAGCAGGCGATGGAGGAATCGCTGGAAGAAGGCATGGAGAGCTTCGACCAGTGCCTGTTCCGGCTGTACAAGGAAGGCCGCATCGAGCGCGAGACCGCGCTGCGCGCGGCCGATTCCCGCGACGGCCTGGATCTCAAGTTCCGCCTGTCCGAAGGCGGCATGGGTGCGCACGACCCGTACGCGGACGTATTCGCAGCGGGCGCCCAGCACAGCTGAGCGCCCCGTGCGCTCAGGGCGCGTCCGGCTGGGTCTCGGGCCGCGCCGCTTCGAACGCCGGCAACGCCAGGCAGGCCGCCTCGACGGCCCGCAGCGCCGGATACGGTGTCAGGTCCACACCGAAGCGACGGGCGTTGTAGAGCTGCGGTACCAGTGCGCAGTCGGCCAGCGTGGGCGCATCGCCGATGCAGTACGGTCCGACATGCGCGTGACCGCCGAGCAGCGCCTCGAATGCGGCGAGTCCCTCGTCGATCCAATGTGCGACCCAGCGTTCGCGTTCCGGCTGCGCGATCGTCCAGTCGCGCTCGAGGAACTGCAGCACGCGCAGGTTCCCCAGCGGATGGACGTCGCAGGCGATCAGCTGGGCGAGCGCCCGGACCCGCTGCCGGCCGAGCGGGTCGCGCGGCAGCAATGGGTGCGCGGGCCAGGTCTCGTCGAGGTACTCGATGATCGACAGTGACTGCGAGAGGACCACGTCGCCGTGCTGCAGGGTGGGCACGAGCCGTTGCGGGTTGCGTGCGGCGAACGTCGGGCTCCGTTGCTGGCCCCCGTCCTGCAGCAGATGCACCGGCACGCTCTCGAACGGCAGACCCTTCAGATGCAGGGCGATGCGCACCCGGTAGGCGGCGCTGGAGCGCCAGTAGGTGTGCAGGACCAGGGTAGCCGCCACTTGCTTACTCCGGCCGCGCCTGGCGCTCGATCACCTGCTCGATCGCGCCGAAGATGCTGTTGCCGGCGTCGTCGAGCATTTCGATGCGCACGGTGTCGCCGAACGCCATGAACGGGGTCTTCGGCGCGCCGTGCTCCAGTGCTTCGACCGTGCGCCGCTCGGCGAAGCACGAGGCCCCCTTCGACGTGTCCTGGTTCGCGATGGTGCCCGACCCGACGATCGTGCCGGCCACCAGCGGCCGCGTGCGCGCGGCGTGCGCGACCAGCTGGGCGAAGTCGAACTGCATGTCGACACCCGCCTCGGGCGCGCCGAACCATTCGCCGTTGACGTGGGTCACCAGCGGCCGGTGCAGCTTGTTGTCGCGCCACGCGTCGCCGAGCTCGTCAGGGGTCACGAACACCGGGCTGAGCGCCGAGCGCGGCTTCGACTGCAGGAAGCCGAATCCCTTGGCGAGTTCGCCCGGGATGAGGTTGCGCAAGGAGACGTCGTTGACCAGTCCGACCAACTGGATGTGCGCCGCCGCCTGCTCGGGCGTGACCGCCATCGGCACGTCGTCGGTGATGACGACGATCTCGGCCTCGAGGTCGATGCCGTCGTCCTCGCTGACCACCTTGACCGTGTCGCGCGGGCCGTAGAAGCCGGCGCTGGTGGCCTGATACATGAGCGGATCGGTGTAGAAGCTTTCGGGCACCTCCGCGCCACGCGCGCGACGCACGCGCTCGACATGCGGGAGATAGGCGCTGCCGTCGACAAACTCGTAGGCGCGCGGCAAGGGCGCGGCGAGCTTGCCCGGTTCGAGATCGAACACGCCGTCGGCATCACCGGCATCGAGCGATTCGGACAGCGCGTTGAGCCGCGGCGCGGTGTTCGCCCAGTCGTCGAGCGCCTGCTGCAGGGTTGCGGCGATACCGGTGGCGCGCACCGCGCGTGTCAGGTCGCGCGAGACGACGATCAGGCTGCCGTCACGACCGCCCTCCTTCAGTGAACCCAGCTTCATCGGCAACTCCGGTGGACGTCGGTGATCTGTTGCGATTGTAACCAACGACTGCGCAGGCTTGCGCGAGAGAGGAATTCAGTCCTCGCCCTGGAACGCGCCCGCGCGGTACGTGAGCACCAGCGTATCGCGGTGCCCCGCCGCGTCTTCTGGCTGGATCGGCGTGGATTCGTGGATCACCCGGGCGTCGTCGAGCAACAGCGCGGACCAGGGCTCGGTCAAGGTGAAGCGCTGGCCGCGCGGACCGTCCGCCTCGAACACCCGGGTTTCGCCGCCCTTGATTCCGCAGCGTCCGACGAGCAGCACCGCGACGAAATCCACACCGTCGCGATGCGCCCCTTCCGGCGTAGGCCGGCCGATGCCGTCGGTGGTGTCGATGCGGAACTGGTGGGCCTCGATGTGCCAGGGCCCCCGCGCATGCACCGCGGCGAACACGGTGCCGAGCCCGGTCAGCAGGTCGCGCCAGGCGGCGCTGGCGGTGATATGGGCCTGCATCGGGTCGAACCAACGGTGCATGCCGCCGTGCAGGGCGTTGTAGTCCTCCGACTGCCAGTGCGCGCGATGCGGCACCGGAACCAGGGCACTGCCGTCCTGCACGAAACACGCGTGCCGGCGACGGCGGTATCGTCCGCCGTCGCGGAGATACGCATCGGGCGGGAGCGTCTCCCAGTCCGGCAGCCAGGCGTCGAGCGCCTCGCGGTCGAGTCCGCAGGTGGTCAGCAGATCCGGGGCCGCGACGACGGCGTAACCGCCGGTGCGCAGCTCGGACACGAGCGCATCGGCGGTGGAATAAGGCGGCGGGTAGGCGTTCATCGCTGGATTCTAGGGCCGGGCGTCGGCGTGCGCGCGCCTGCCGACAGGGCACGCGCCACGGATACGAAAAAGCCCGCCTGACGGCGGGCTTCTTCGTTGGATATGGCAGCCCCGGAAGGATTCGAACCTCCGAATGCCTGAGTCAGAGTCAGGTGCCTTACCGCTTGGCGACGGGGCTATGGTGCGTATTCTAACGCCGAACCTGCGCAATGCCGCAAGCCTCGGCGCCGTGGGTGCCGCGCATGCGCACGGCACCACCGGCTGCGATCAACGCTTGGAGAACTGCGTCGCGCGACGTGCCTTGTGCAGGCCGACCTTCTTGCGCTCGACCTCGCGGGCGTCGCGGGTCATGAAGCCCGCCTTGCGCAGCTCGGTCTTCAGGGTTTCGTCGTACTCGACCAGCGCGCGGGCGATGCCCAGACGGATCGCACCGGCCTGGCCGGTGGTGCCGCCGCCGCTCGCGGTCACGACGATGTCGAAGGTCTCGGTGTTCTGGGTCAGCTCGAGCGGCTGGCGCACGATCATGCGCGCGGTCTCGCGGCCGAAAAACTCGTCCAGCGGACGGTCGTTGACGGTGATCTTGCCGCTGCCCTTGCGCAGGAACACGCGGGCGACGGAGGACTTGCGACGGCCGGTGCCGTAATTCTGGGAAATTGCCATGACTTAGAGTTCCAGGGGCTGCGGCTGCTGGGCGGCGTGCGGGTGCTCGGCACCCTTGTAGACCTTGAGCTTGCGGTACATGGCACGGCCGAGCGTGTTCTTCGGCAGCATGCCCTTGACGGCGATCTCGATCACGCGCTCGGGGTGACGCTCCAGTGCCTGGCCCAGGGTCTCGGTCTTGAGGTTGCCGATGTAGCCCGTGAACCGGTGGTAGAGCTTGTCCGTCATCTTCTTGCCGGTCACGGCGATCTTCTCGGCATTGACCACGATGATGTAGTCGCCGGTGTCGACGTGCGGGGTGTAGACGGGCTTGTGCTTGCCACGCAGGCGGTGGGCGATTTCCGCGCTCAGGCGGCCCAGCGTCTTGTCGGTGGCGTCGACGAGATACCAGTCGCGCTGGACGGTCTCGGACTTGGCGGTGAAAGTCTTCATGACGAATTGGTACTCGGTCGGTGACTGGTCGGGCTGGTTGCGCCGTTTGCGGCGGAACGTCGCCTCGCGTTGTAAAGCGTGCAGCAAAGAGGCGGAATGATAGCGGCCCGCCCGGCGCGGCGCAAGCTGGGGCCCGCTGCAGGTCGAGCCCGGCGCGCCGGGCGGGTGGCGCATGCCGCGCGGGGTGCCGACAATAGCGCAGTGCCGGGCGCCCTGCCCGGATCCGAGGAGTCCGCGACGATGGCCACCCCCCGGCCCCGCTTCAATCCGGTCGACCGGCTGCTGGTGGAAACCCAGCGCGCGCTCGACACGGTATTCGGAAACCCGCCCGCCACGCGCCCCAATCCTGCCGCCGCGACCCCGGACGTGATGCTCAACGCGGCCGAACGTCGCCATGCCGCCGGCCTGATGCGGATCAACCATGTCGGCGAGGTCTGTGCCCAGGGCTTGTACTTCGGCCAGGCCGCCGTTGCCCGCAAGGACGCCACCCGCGACCATCTGCTCCACGCCGCGCAGGAAGAGACCGACCACCTCGCCTGGTGCGCCGAGCGGCTGCGCGAGCTCGACAGCCGGCCGAGCCTGTTCAACCCGCTCTGGTACGGCGGCAGCTACACCCTCGGCGTGCTCGCCGGGCTGCGCGGCGACGGCTGGAACCTCGGCTTCGTGGTGGAGACCGAGCGCCAGGTGGAAGCGCATCTCGACGACCACCTGCAGACACTGCCCGAGGCCGACCAGCGCAGCCGCGACATCCTCCGGCAGATGAAGGAGGACGAGGCCCGCCACGCCGAGCAGGCGGAACAGGCAGGCGCGCGTGCCCTTCCGTGGCCGGTGCCCTCGCTGATGGCGACTGCGTCGAGCCTGATGAAGGCGGTGGCGTACAGGCTGTGAGCCGGGAGCGGCGCCGCCGCAGGCCACCGGCGCCGAGCCTCCCCCTCACGAGAAAGGCCCCGCATGGCGGGGCCTCTTCATGATCCGCGGTGACGGATCACCGGGGACCAGTGATCCGTCACGACACCGCCTCAATCGAGCAGGTTGCGCCCGTGGTACAGCTCCTCGATCTCGCGCTTGAGCCGGGCCTCGATCTTCATGCGCTCCTTGAACGAGAGGTTGCGCGCCTTCTCCTCGAACAGGTACTGGTCGAGGTCGAATTCCTTCAGATGCATCTTCGTGTGGAAGATGTTCTCCTGGTAGACGTTGACGTCGAGCGCGTCGTAACGCGACTTGATGTTCTTGGCCAGATAGTCCTGGATCGAGTTGATCTTGTGGTCGATGTAGTGCTTGGTGCCCTTGACGTCCCGGGTGAAGCCGCGCACGCGGTAATCCATCACCACGATGTCGGACTCGAGGCTCTCGATCAGGTAGTTCAGCGCCTTCAGCGGCGAGATCACGCCGCAGGTCGCCACGTCGATGTCGGCGCGGAAGGTCGCGATGCCGTTGTCGGGATGCGTTTCCGGATACGTGTGGACGGTGATGTGCGACTTGTCGAGATGCGCGACGACGGCGTCGGAGATCACGCCCTTCGCCTGCGACTTGTCGATCACCGGCTCCTCGGAAATGAGGATGGTCACCGACGCGCCCTGCGGCTCGTAGTCCTGGCGCGCGACGTTGAGGATGTTGGCGCCGATGATCTCGGCCACGTCCGTCAGGATCTGGGTCAACCGGTCGGCGTTGTACACCTCGTCGATGTACGCGATGTAGCGCTGCCGCTCGGCCTCGGACGAGGCGTAGCAGACATCGTAGATGTTGAAGGACAGAGCCTTGGTCAGGTTGTTGAAACCCTGGAGCTTCAGGCGCGGGAGCGGTTTGACCACAGCGGTCGACCCTCGGGGGTTGGGCGAAACCGCGATTATGCGGCAAAGCGCCTGCCGCCCGCGACCTTGCGGGTACGTCCGGTTTGCCCCCGGCGCGCGGACGGCCTACTCTTCGGCATCCCCTGTTCCAACGGCTCCATGACCCGATGCCCGTGGCCCTGATCAGTTCCCCTGTCCGTCCGCCGCATCCCATGTTGCCCTCCGCGGCGGCAATCGAGCGCTTTCTCGCCCACTGCCATCGCCGCCGGTATCCGCCGCGCAGCGAGGTGTTCCGCCCGGGCGACCCCGCCGGCACGCTGTATTTCGTGGTCAGCGGGTCGGTGAGCATCATCACCGAGGAGGACGACGGCCGCGAGCTGATCCTCGGGTATTTCGGGCCGGGCGAGATGGTCGGCGAGATGGGCTTGTTCATCGAGTCCGATGTGCGCGAAGTGATCCTGCGCACCCGCACCCAGTGCGAACTGGCCGAGATCAGCTACGAGCGCCTGTACCAGTTGTTCGAAGGCACGCTGGCCAACGACGCGACCTCGATCATGTACGCGATCGGGGCCCAGCTGTCGCGGCGCCTGCTCGACACCAGCCGCAAGGCCGGGCGCCTCGCCTTCCTCGATGTCACCGACCGCATCATCCGCACCCTGCACGACCTCACCCGCGAGCCGGAGGCGATGAGCCATCCGCAGGGCACCCAGTTGCGTATCTCGCGCCAGGAGCTCGCCCGGCTGGTGGGCTGCTCGCGTGAAATGGCCGGGCGCGTGCTGAAGAAGCTGCAGGCCGACGGCCAGTTGACCGCACGCGGCAAGACCGTCGTCCTGTTCGGCACGCGCTGAGCACCGGCACGATGAAGCCGGGGCACTTCGCACCGCGCGGTGACCTGCCGGACGCGGACCTGCGCAGCGCCTCGGTCATCGATGCCGACGACGTGGCGGCGCTGCTGTCCGAGCTGGGCTATCCCTGCACCGAGGCCGAAGCCCGCGAGCGGATCCGCGCGGTGACCGCGAACGACCGCCAGGCGCTGGTGCTCGCGCGCAGTGGCGGCCGTGTCTGCGGCCTCATCGCGCTGGACTTCATGTACTACCTGCCGCTGGGCACCACCACCTGCCGGATCACCGCGCTCGTGGTGTCGAGCACCGCCCAGGGGCATGGTCTCGGCCGCCAGTTGCTCAAGGAAGCCGAGCGCCGCGCGCGATTCGGCGGTGCCACCCGGCTGGAACTCAGCAGCGGCTCGCAACGCGCCGATGCGCATGCGTTCTACAAGGCCTGCGGCTTTTCGGACGGCACCCTGCGTTTCATCAAGCGCCTCGGCGACGCCTAGCCGCGTCACCCCGCCCGCCTCGCAGCGGTTCGGGCTGCGCCGGGAGCGGATGCGCCAGCGTCGGCGCGGCCGACGCTGTTCCGTATCGTCACATCTCCACAGCGTCCGGGCGGCTATCGCTACTCTCCTTCCCCTCCCCCAGGCCCGCTCCGATGGAACTCGGCGACCAATTCCTGTTCTTCGTCATGGTGGGCCTGGCCGCGCAACTCATCGACGGTGCGCTCGGCATGGCCTTCGGCCTGGTGTCGTCGTCGGTGCTGCTGAGCATGGGTGTGCCGCCGGCGGCGGTCAGCGCCAGCGTGCATACCGCCGAAGTCTTCACCACCGGCGCGTCCGGAGTGTCCCATCTGGTGATGCGCAACGTGGACCGGCGGTTGTTCCTGCGGCTCGCCGTGCCCGGCGTCGTCGGCGGCGTGATCGGCGCCTACGTGCTCACCCGGCTGCCGGGCGATGCGGTGCGCCCCTTCATCTACGCCTATCTGCTGGTGCTCTCGGCGATGATCCTGCTGCGCGCGGCCGGGCGCCTGGTGCCGCGGGGCGAAGTGCGCCGCGTGCCGGTGCTGGGATTCTTCGCCGGGCTGCTGGACGCCAGCGGGGGCGGCGGCTGGGGACCGGTCGCGACGTCGACGCTGCTCGCGCGGGGCGGCGCGGCGCGCACCACCATCGGGACGGTCAACGCCGCCGAGTTCCTGGTCACGCTGGCGATCTCGGTGACGTTCTTCCTGACCATGGGCCTGCAGCACCTGGACGTGATCCTGGGCCTGATGGTCGGCGGCATGATCGCCGCGCCGCTCGCGGCGCTGTTCGTGCGCCACGTGCGCGAGCGCTGGGTGCTGCTGGCCGTGGGCGTGCTGGTGATGGCGATCAGCCTCTACAACATCGGCCGCTCACTGCTGGGCGGGTAGCGCCGTCACCGGTGCACCGCCGCGGTCGGCGCAGCCCCAGTTGAGGATCGGCGTGCCGGAGGGCAGGACGCGCCGGAACATCTCCACACTGCCCCGCTTCGGGTTCACCACCACCGGGGATCGCGCCGCCTTCAGCAGCGGCAGATCGGCGGACGAGTCCGAATAGGCGATATCGATGTCCACGTAGCCGCGCTCGCGCAGCATGCGCATCTTCTCTTCGGCATGGCAGTGACGCTTGGCACTCACCGCACCGAACTTCGGTCCGACCGCGGTCCCGACCACGGGCACCGCCTCGTGCGCGACGAACGCGAGAATGGCGCGTGCGAGTTCCGGCGGCGCGCCGGTGGCGATCACCACCCGGTCGCCGGCTTCGCGGTGGGCATGCAGCACGTCCAGCGCCACCGGCAGCAGGCGCGGACGGATCACCTCGGCGTGCGTGGCCACGTACCGGTCGATCAGCGCATCGAGCGAGCCGCGGCTGTGCAGGCCGATCGTGCCGATCCAGACATAGGCCGAGATGCCGCGGCGGCGCGTGGGCAGGAACGCGATCATCGGTCCGCACAGCGGCGTCACCAGCAATGCCAGCACCCGGCGCCACCAGCTGCGCTTGATCAGCCAGGCGAACAGATGCGTGCCCGAGTCGCCGTCGTAGAGCGTGTGGTCGAAATCGAACACGACCGTCTTCGGAGTCGCCACCGCCGGCCGCAGCAGATGCGCGACGCCCGGCGTGGCCGCGTCGAAGCCGTTCTCGTCGGTCGACGCGGGCGAAGTGGCTTCGGACGCACTGGCGATCGCGATGGACGCGGGGTCCGGGGTCGCCGTATGCGAATGCCCGGCCAGTGCCGCCTCGACGCTGGCGGCAGGCATCGAGAACAGGCGTCGCAGCGCAGCGCCCGGATCGGGCTCGCGCATGAAGGCCTCGCCGACGAGAAACGCATCGATGCCCGCATCACGCATCCGCGCCACGTCGGCAACTGTGTGGATGCCGCTCTCGGTCACCAGGCGCCGGTCGCGCGGGACCGCGTCGCGCAGCGCCAGAGTGGTGTCCAGCGAGACCTCGAAGCTGCGCAGGCTGCGGTTGTTGATCCCCAGCAGCGGCGCGGGTACCTGCAGCGCCCGCTCGAGCTCGTCGATGTCGTGCACCTCCACCAGCACGTCCATGTCCAGCGACATCGCCTGTTCGGCCAGCTCCACGAGCTGGCGGTCGTCGAGCGCGGCGACGATCAGCAGGATGCAGTCCGCGCCGAGGGCACGGGCCTCGACCACCTGGTAGGGATCGATCGTGAAGTCCTTGCGCAGCACCGGCAACGCGCAGGCATCGCGCGCCTGCTGCAGGAAGGCATCGGCGCCCTGGAAGAAATCGATGTCGGTCAGCACCGAGAGACAGGCTGCGCCGCCCGCGGCGTAGCTGCGGGCGATCGACGCCGGTTCGAAGTCCGTGCGGATCACGCCCTTCGATGGGCTGGCCTTCTTGACCTCGGCGATCACCGCCGCCTCGCCGCCGGCGATCCGCGCCTCGATCGCCCGGGCGAAGCCGCGCACGGGCGGCGCATCGGCCGCACGCGCGACCAGCTCGGCGAACGGATGCGCGGCCCGGCGCGCGGCAACTTCTTCGTGTTTGCGCGCCAGGATGCGCTGCAGGACGTCATTCAAGATCGGCACCATGGGCCGGCGCGAAAAGCCGGTCGAAACGGCCGCTCACGATACCGCAGGCGGCGCCCGGCCGCCCCCGGGATCAGTCGGCGAAGGACATCGTCTGCGGGCGCGCGCGGCTGGCGCCCTCGTCTTCGCTCCAGCTGTAGGCACGCTCGACCCGTGCGATCTGCAGGCTGTAGCGCGCATACCAGGCACGCCGGTCGGCCTCGCGCACCACCTGCTCCTCGTCCTGCGCGCGCCAGGCGCGGATCGAGGCTTCGTCGGTCCAGTAACTCAGGGTCACGCCTTCGCCGTTCTCGGCGCGCAGCGTGTGCACGCCGAGGAAACCCGGCTGCCGGTGCGCCATCTCGAACATGCGCTCGCTGGCCTCGTCGTATCCCCCATCGTCGAGCCCGTTGCGGGTGCAGCGGAAAATCGCAACGTAGTACGGCGGCGCGGGTAGAACCGGATACGACATACAAGCGTGGACTGCGGGCGGGATCGGCAGCGCAACACCATGCCTTCGTGTCGGAAATCGCGCCAGCGCCCATTCATGGAACTGGAACCCGCGTCGCAGTCGGGCTCAGTCCCGGGCGTGGCTGGCCGCCACGAACGCGTCGAGCCGGCTCCGCGCGGCCCCGCTGTCGATCGCCGCGCGCGCGCGCTGCACGCCGTCCTCGATCGTCGTCGCCACGCCGGCCACGTACAGCGCGGCGCCGGCGTTGAGGCACACGATGTCCCGCGCGAGCCCGGCACGGCCGTCGATGGCCTCGAGCACCATCGCGCGCGACTCCGCGGCATTCTCGACCCGCAGGTTGCGGCTGGCGGCCATGGCGATGCCGAAGTCCTCCGGGTGGATCTCGTACTCGCGCACCTCGCCGTCGCGCAGCTCGCCGACCAGCGTGCCGGCCCCGAGCGAGATCTCGTCCATGCCGTCGCGCCCCCAGACCACCAGCGCGCGCTGCGCGCCCAGTTCGCGCAGCACGCGCACCTGGATGCCGACGAGGTCGGGGTGGAACACGCCCATCAGGATGTTCGGCGCGCCGGCGGGATTGGTCAGCGGGCCGAGGATGTTGAAGATCGTGCGCACGCCCATCTCGCTCCGGACGGGCGCCACCGCCTTCATGGCCGGATGGTGGACAGGCGCGAACATGAAGCCGATGCCGGTGTCGGCGATACAGCGCGCCACCGCACCGGGCTGCAGATCGATCCGCGCGCCGAGGGCTTCGAGCACGTCCGCGCTGCCCGACTTCGACGACACACTGCGGTTGCCGTGCTTGGCGACCTTCGCCCCGGCCGCGGCGACGACGAACATGCTCGCCGTCGAGATGTTGAAGGTGTGTGCGCCGTCACCGCCGGTGCCCACGATGTCGACCAGATGCGTGCGGTCCGCATCGGCGACCGGCACCGGCAGCGCGAACTCGCGCATCACCTGGGCCGCGCCGGCGATCTCGTCGACGGTCTCCTTCTTGACCCGCAGGCCGGACAGGATCGCCGCGGTCATCAGCGGCGAGACCTCGCCGCGCATGATCTGACGCATCAGGTCGACCATCTCGTCGCGGAAGATCTCGCGGTGCTCGATGGTGCGTTGCAGGGCTTCGTGGGGCGTGATCGGCATGGGGACAACTCGAGATGCGGGTTCGGGGTTCGGGTTTCGGCAGAAGCATCACGTCGTGGCCGCCATGACCGCGACCTGGGATTTTCGACCGCCGGACGGCGCGTCATCCCGGGGCGCCTGCTTCGAGCCGACCGTCGGGAGCGCGGCAGCCCGGCCGGGGACGCCAGCGGATTCCCGCTTTCACGACACTGGCGGGGATCCGGAGGCAGGGAGCTGCCCCTCCAGAAAGTTCTTCAGCAGCGCATGCCCGTGCTCCGTCAGGATCGACTCGGGATGGAACTGCACGCCTTCGACCGGATGCGTGCGATGGCGCAGGCCCATGATCTCCTCGATGGAGCCGTCCTCGTTCTCGGTCCACGCGGTCACTTCGAGGCAGTCCGGAAGCGACGCGCGTTCGACCACCAGCGAGTGGTAACGCGTCGCCTCGTAACCGTCCGGCAGGCCGGCGAACACGCCGCGGCCCGCGTGGCGGATCGCCGAGGTCTTGCCGTGCATGATCCGCTGCGCGCGGATCACCCGGCCGCCGTAGGCCTGGCCGATGCCCTGGTGGCCGAGGCACACGCCGAGGATCGGCGTCGTCGCGCCGAGGCGTTCGATCAGCTCAAGCGACACGCCCGCCTCGTTCGGCGTGCACGGCCCGGGCGAGATCACGATGCGCTCGGGTGCGAGCTTCGCGATCTCATCGACCGACAACGCGTCGTTGCGCTCCACACGGACCTCGGCGCCCAGCGCCTGCAGGTACTGCACGAGGTTCCAGGTGAAGCTGTCGTAGTTGTCGATCATCAACAGCATGGGTCAGTCCGCGAGCAGGAAGATGGCGTAGAGGTGTTCGGCGATCGTGATCGTGCCGACGGCGAGGCTTTCGGGCGTGATGCGGCTGCCGCTGACCTCGACGCGGTCCAGCGCATGAGCGCCGTCGAACACGACTGGAGGCTCCTGTGAGGGGGCGGATGCGTCGCGACCCCGCCGGGCTTGCGGCCACCGCCCTGCCTGGATGCCATAGGCAAAGCCGGGCGCCACATCCGACACGCTGTAGAGCGAGCCGAGGCGCGCGCCGTAGCTCGTCGCAAGAAGTGCCGCGGTTTCGCGCGTCTGACGCATGGCCTCGGCCTTCAACTCGGCACGCAGCGCGACCTCACCGGCGAAGCTCGGCGCGATACTGCCGAGTTGGACGGCCTCGCCCGCCGGAAGCGTCGCGAGGAATGTCCGCGTCGCTTCGGCATCCGCGAATGTCACGCGCAACTGGCGGGTGGCCCGGATCCCCTTGTAGACCCGTTCCTCGTTCTCGTAGGCGTGCTCCGGCGCGATCGAGAACGTGCTCGCATCGATCGATTCGGTAATCGCGCGGCCGGACTTCAACGTGGTCAGCAAGGCGCCGAGATTCGTCTGCACGCGCTCGCGCGCGAGCTCGGGCTGCTTGTCGATCGCACTCAGCGTGATCGCCACGGTGAAACGGTCCGGTACCACATCGCGCGTGGCCTCACCCTTGACCAGCAGGTGCGGCAGCGACGGCAAGGCGTTGACCTGCGCACTGGCCAACGGCGCGCACAGCATGAGCAACAGAGCCGCACATGCGCGGCGGAGACACCTTTTCATCGCCGTATTCCTGATCCGTGTTGAAACCCGATGGGGCCGCTCACAGGCCCTTCGCCGCCTGCGCGACCGCGCGGAACAGCGCGCGGCCCTTGTTCATGGTCTCGGCCCATTCCATCTCCGGATCCGAGTCGTAGACGATGCCGGCGCCGGCCTGCACGTAGAGGCGGCCGTCCTGGATGACCGCGGTGCGGATCGCGATCGCGGTGTCGGCATCGCCGTGCCAGCCGATGTAGCCGACGGCGCCCGAATAGACGTTGCGCTTGACCGGCTCGAGACTGCGGATGATCTCCAGCGCGCGCACTTTCGGCGCGCCGCTGACGGTGCCGGCCGGGAACGTCGCGCGCAGCACGTCGGTGTAGCTGAGGCCGTTCTTCAGCCGCCCGGTCACTTCGCTGACGATGTGCATGACGTGGCTGTAGCGCTCGATGACGAAGCGCTCGCCCAGTTCGACCGTGCCTGGTGCCGCCACGTGGCCGACATCGTTGCGGCCGAGGTCGATCAGCATCAGATGCTCGGCGCGCTCCTTGGGATCGGCCAGCAGTTCGGCTTCCAGCGCCTGGTCCTGGGCCGGCGTGGCGCCGCGCGGACGCGTGCCCGCGATCGGGCGGACCGTGACCTCGCCGCCCTGCAGGCGCACCAGGATCTCCGGCGAGCTGCCCACCACCTGGGTGCCGCCCACATCGAGGAAATACATGTACGGCGACGGATTCAGGGCACGCAGCGCGCGGTAGACGTCGACCGGACGCGCCTGGAACGGGACCGACATGCGCTGCGACAGCACGACCTGGAAGGCGTCGCCGGCCGCGATGAACGCCTTGGTCTTGGCCACCGCGTCGATGAAGCCCTCGCGGGTGAAACCGGACACGAAGTCCGATTCGTCCAGCGCGGCCGGCTGCAGCGTCTCGGGATACCCCGCCCCGCCCTGGCGCAGGCGGTGGGTCAGCGCATCCAGCCGGCGGTTGGCCCGTGCCCAGGCCTGCGCTTCGCGTGGATCGGCGTGCACCACCAGGTACAGCCGGCCCTTGAGATTGTCGAAGACCGCCACCTCGGTGCTGAGCATCAACAGGATGTCGGGGGTGCCCAGCTCGTCGCGCACGTCGGAGCGGGCGCCGGCGCGCAGTCGCGGCTCGATGTATTCCACGCACTCGAATCCGAACCAGCCGACCAGTCCGCCGGAAAACCCCGGGAGGCCGTCGATCCTCGGCACCGAATGGGCCTGGCGAAGCCGCTCGACCTCGGCGAAGGGATCCTCGATCTGGCGGATCTCGATCAGCTCGCCGTGCTCGCTCACGCGCAGCGTGTGGCCATGGAAGGCGTACACGCGCGCGGCCGGCAGCCCGATGATCGAGTACCGCCCGAAGCGTTCACCGCCTTCGACCGATTCGAACAGATAGGTATGCGGGCCGTCGGCGAGCTTGAGGTAGACCGAGAGCGGCGTATCGAGGTCGCTCAGGACCTCGCGGACCACGGGGACGAGGGTATGCCCCTCAGCGGCGGACTGCTGGAACCGGGAGTACGGGATCACGCGGCATTTCCTGGAAAGTCGGACGGACGGAAGCGACGGAGGCGATGCGCCACCATCGCCAGCCGGCGCCGACGAAGAGGAAATGCGGGGAAGCGGATGCGCGCATGGGCGCTACTGTAGCGACTCGCCGACGGCCGCGCGAGCATCCGAGGCACGGGTGCAGCCGAGCAGTGCGCTGTCGGGCGGCAGGTGCATGCGCAGGCGTCCGGCCACGCAACGAATCGCGAAACGGCTCGCCTCCAGCGGCTCGCCATCGAGGTTGAGCACCATCGGCGCGGCCGCCTCGATGACGACCTCGGGCAGTCGCGCACGGATGGCGACGAGATCCAGCGCCGCGACCTTGCCTTCGGTCAGCGCGGTGCGCAGCGTGGACACGAGTTCGCCTTCGAGTTCGGGCACGACCGTGAGATCGAGCTGCCCGTCGTCCACCAGGGCATCCGGACACAGGGCCTGTCCGCCGCCGGCCTGGCGCCCGTTGCCGACGCCCAGTGCGATGAACCCGCCCTCCCATGCCAGCCCGGGCCCGGAAACGCGGGCCTGGATCGGCTCGATCCGGCCGATGCGCGACAGACCGGTGATGAAGTAGGCCAGTCCGCCGAGGATTCTCTTCAGTCCTTCCCTGGTTTCCACGGTGACTTCGGTCCCGAACCCCCCCGACCCGAGATTCACGCACCAGCGCACGGCGTCGCCTGCGTCGACGCGCAGCACGTCGAGCGGCGCGGCCGGCACGTCGGCGATCAGCGCGAGCGCGTCGAGCGGCGTATCCGGCACGCCGGCAGCGGTGGCGAAGTCGTTGGCGGTGCCCAGTGGCAACAGGCCGAGCGCGGGCAACGCATCGCGATCGCGATCGCTGGCCGCGAGCACCGAGGCGACCGCGTTGAGCGTGCCGTCGCCGCCTCCGGCGACGAGTGTGCCGACACCGTCGTCGAGCGCCTCGGCGACATAGCGTTCGGCATCGCCGGCCTCCCAGGTCACCCGCACGTCCACCCGGAAGCCGCGTGCGCGAACGGCGGCGACCGCTTCGCGTACGGCCTCGTCTCCGGCCGATTTGCCATTGAGGATCAGGCGCCAGTGGTGGGCTGTCATGCGCGGGGCCGGGAGGACGTGCGCGGAGCGTAGCCGACCGGCGCGTGATCCGCCGTCACGGTCGTGCCGCCGCTGCGTCATCGGTCTGTCATCGACCGCATGGAGCATGGGAGGCCATTACAGGGACGACGGGCGGAGGCAGGATCAGCCTCCAATCTTCCGGGGCCGCGCCGCAGGGCGCGGCCCTTTTTTATGCAGGAATCACGCCTCTGCGGCGTGGTGTCCGCCGCGAACGCCGGCGATCGCCGTGCGCATGGCCTCGACGACGGC
The DNA here is from genome assembly GCF_013425765.1 of Luteimonas deserti. Classification (GTDB taxonomy): domain Bacteria; phylum Pseudomonadota; class Gammaproteobacteria; order Xanthomonadales; family Xanthomonadaceae; genus Luteimonas; species Luteimonas deserti. Next base: position 41,373 of record NZ_JACCJZ010000013.1, on the reverse strand, counting down.
GCGATAGTCCGGCTGGCCGAAGATCGCCGAGCCCGCGACGAAGGTATCGGCACCGGCCGCGGCGATCGCGCCGATGTTGTCGGGCTTGACGCCGCCGTCCACCTGCAGGCGCACCGCACGGCCGCTCGCATCGATGCGCTCGCGCACCCGGCGCAACTTGTCCAGCGTGGACGGGATGAAGGCCTGGCCGCCGAAGCCGGGGTTCACCGACATCAGCAGCACCATGTCCAGGTCCTCGAGCACGTAGTCGAGCACGTCGACCGGCGTGGCCGGGTTGAGCACGAGGCCGGCCTGGCAGCCCTCGCCCCGGATCAGCTGGATCGTGCGGTGCACGTGCCGGCTGGCCTCGGGGTGGAAGCTGATCAGGGTGGCGCCGGCCCTGGCGAAGTCCGGCACCAGGCGATCGACCGGTTCGACCATCAGGTGCACGTCGATCGGCGCGGTGACCCCGTGCGTGCGGAGCGCCTCGCAGACCAGCGGCCCGATCGTCAGGTTCGGTACGTAATGGTTGTCCATCACGTCGAAATGCACCCAGTCGGCCCCGGCTGCGAGCACGGCGACGACCTCTTCGCCGAGCCGGGCGAAATTGGCGGACAGGATCGAGGGGGCGATGACGGCAGGCTGCATGGCGATTCCAGAAGGGGCGGGATGCGCCGCCGGGGCCGGCGCCTGGGCATTCTAAGGTGCGCGCCGGCGGCCTCGGCTCCGCGCGCCATCGCGACACCCGGAGTGCTTCCGCCCGTCCGTGCAGGCCGGCCGTCCCCGAGGGACGGCACCCGTGGCTCAGTCGCCGCGCTTGCGGCGGCCTTCCCGCTCGCGGCGGATGCGATCGTAGGCGGCATTGATTTCCGCGGCCCGGGCGTCGGCACGTGCGCGCAGTTCAGGCGCGGCGCCGGCGAGCCGGTCGGGGTGGTACTGCGAGATCAGCTTGCGGTAGGCCTGGTCGATCTCGGCCTGGTCGGCGTCGGGCGCCACGCCCAGCACCTGGTAGGCCTTGTGGCGCCGGGGCGCGAGCCAGCCGGCGTCGAAGGCATGGCCGATGGCCAGGCCGATGACGCCACCAGCGGGGTGCCGCAGCAGCAGCCAGCCCGCGATGAAGCCCAGCAGTTTTCCGTACCAGCGGTCCATGCGCGCAGTGTAGCCGGCGCGCCCGTGCGGCACAGCAGCGCCGGCCTGCACCTGCCCCGCGTTCGCACTACACTTGCCGGCCGCATGCGATCCACCCGGATGTCAACCGTGTCGACGACCCTGCTCGAAGCGAACCTGCCCGGCCTCCACCTGCGCCACCGCGGCAAGGTCCGCGACGTCTTCGAGCTCGGTGACGAGCGCCTGCTGATCGTGGCCACCGACCGCCTGAGCGCGTTCGACGTCGTACTGCCGGATCCGATCCCCGGCAAGGGCGAGATGCTCTGCCAGATCAGCAACTTCTGGTTCGACCGCACCGCCTCGCTGATGCCCAACCACCTGACCGGCATCGCGGTCGCCGACGTGCTGCCGACGGGCGCCGATCCGGCGCTGTACGCGCAGCGCGCGGTGGTGACGAAGAAGCTCAAGCCGGTGCCGGTCGAGGCGATCGCCCGCGGCTACCTGATCGGCAGCGGCTGGAAGGACTACCAGCGCACCGGCCGCGTCAGTGGCATCGCACTGCCCGGCGGCCTGCGGCAGGCCGAGCAGCTGCCGCAGCCGATCTTCACCCCGTCGACCAAGGCCGCTGTCGGCGACCACGACGAGAACATCGACTTCGACACGATGGTCCACAGCATCGGCGCCGATCTCGCCGAGCAGGTCCGCGACGCCACGCTGCGTCTGTACGCGTTCGCCGCGGCACATGCGGCCGAGCGCGGCATCATCCTGGCCGACACCAAGTTCGAGTTCGGCACCGACGCCGACGGCCGGCTCTACGTCATGGACGAGATGCTGACGCCGGACTCCTCGCGCTACTGGCCCGCCGACGAGTACGAGGTCGGCACCAGCCCGCCGAGCTACGACAAGCAGATCGTGCGCGATTACCTGGAAACGCTGGACTGGAACAAGACCGCGCCGGGCCCGGCGCTGCCGCCCGAGGTCATCGAGCGCACGCGTGCGCGGTATGCGGACGCCCTGCAGAAGCTGGCGGGAATTTCGGTCGACTGACCGCGCGCCTGCGGGACGTGTGCAGGACGGGTAACCGGTCCGAGCGAACGCCAACGCGGTGACCGACTGCGGCTGCAGAACACATGGCTTCATCAGGCCCCTGCGAATCGTCAGTGCCGGGCATTTGATGTTCCTGCGCAATGACGAGTCCGCACAGCCTGCAGACCCGGAGGGCGCCGGCCATGGATGGCCGGCGTTTCTCGACCGAGCCAGGATGGCGAGTCGAGAAATCCCGGAACGACTGACTCACCGGATTTGCTTCGTCGGGGAGGCCCTTTCTTTTGCTTACTTTTCTTTGGGCCAACAAAGAAAAGTGAGTCGCTCGCCGGCAGGCGAGTGAAAGCACTGCGCTTTGCTTGCTCCAAACGAAAGATCAAACGCTTTCGTCCGCTGGCGCGGCCGAGTTCATTTCTTTTGGTGGACCCCAAAAGAAACGGAACCAAAGAAAAACGTCTCCCCGACGAAGCTCACCCGGTGAGTCATTCGTTCCGGGATTTTCCGACTCGGCATCCTGCCTCGGTCGGAAAACGCCGGCCATCCATGGCCGGCGCCCTTCGGGTCTGCACACGTTGCAGTCCCTTCGCCATTCGCGAGAGCAAGAGCTGGAGCTGGAGCAGAAGCAGGGAGCCGACCAGCTGCAGCGCCGGCGGCGCATGTGCGCGTATCCTCGCCCTGGCACTGCTCACGCCCGGAGACCTGCGATGCACGCGACACCCGAACGCCCCATCGACCGCTGGTTCGCCAGCTATTCGGCGGACCACCGCAACCGGCAGAACCAGCGCATTCACCTGTTCGCGGTGCCGGCGATCCTGTGGACGGTGATCGCGCTGCTATGGTGCATTCCCGGTGGCACGATCTTCAAGCCGGGCATCTGGGCGGCACTGGCGATGTTCGTGGCATGGCGCTTCTACCACCGTGCGTCGCGGTCGCTGGGCTTCGGCATGCTCGCGGTCTTCCTGCTGCTCGGCGCGCTGACCTTCGCGCTGCACCAGTGGCTCGGCACACGCGACCTGCTGATCGCCGCGGTGGGCGTCTTCGTGCTGGCGTGGATCGCGCAGTTCGTCGGCCACAAGATCGAAGGCCAGAAGCCGAGCTTCCTGACCGACCTGGTGTATCTGTTGATCGGCCCGGCCTGGGTGCTGGCGAAGCTCTACCGGCGCCTGGGCTGGCGCTACTGAGTCAGCGCCTCCCGACCCCGCGCGGGTGCGTCGCGGCCGCCGGGTCGTCCAACCGCCGACGTGCCATGCTTGCGCGCCCCGCTTCCGGTCACCGCCCGTGTCGCCGCGCGACCTCGTCCTCCTCCTGCTGGTCTGCGTCGCCTGGGCGCTGAATTTCCTGGTCTCGGCGCATGCGTTGCGCGAGATCCCGCCATTCCTGTTCACCGCGGTGCGCTTCGCGTTGCTCGCGCTGCCGCTGCTGCTGGTGCTGCGCGCTCCGGCACCCGGGCAGTGGCCGCGGTTGCTGGGCGCCTGCCTGTGCATCGGCGTGCTGCATTTCGGCCTGAGCTTCCTCGCGTTGCACCTGTCGAGCGATCTCTCGTCGCCGGCGATCGTGATGCAGAGCTACATTCCGTTGACCGCCCTGCTGGCCTGGTGGGTCCTCGGCGAGCGCTTCGCCTGGCGCACCGGGCTGGCGATCGCGGTGAGTTTCGGTGGCGTGCTGGTGCTGGGCTTCGATCCCGTGGTCCTGGCCAATCCAGCGGCGCTGCTGGCCATGCTGGCCTCGGCGCTGATGCTGGCGGTCGGCACGGTGCTGATGAAGCCATTGCGCGGGGTGGATGTCTGGAACATGCAGGGCTGGACGGCGGTGGTGGCCGTGCTTCCGCTGCTGGGCCTGAGTCTGGTGTTCGAGCCGGGCGGCCTGGCGACACTGGGCCAGGCCGGCTGGATCGGCTGGGGGGGCGCGGCGTACGCGGCCTTCGTGTCCTCGCTGTTCGGACACGGCCTGTACTACCTGCTGGTGCAGCGCTATCCGGTGGCGATGCTCACGCCCTGGCTGCTGCTCGTGCCGGTGTTCGCGATCGCGCTCGGCATCGCGTTCTGGGGCGATCGCCCGGGCCCGCGGCTGTGGATCGGTGGCGCGATGGTGCTGGGTGGCGTGTTCGCCGTCGCGCTGCGCGCCCTGCGCAAGGCGCGCGTGCTGGTCGAGGAGCCGATGGCCGGCCCCTGAGCCGGCCCGGTCCGCGGCGCTAGCCCCCCGGAAACATCGCCGCCTCGGGGCGGAACGGTCCGGGCGCGTAGCCGAACGCGGCCTGCGCCGGCCCGGCGTCGAACACCAGGTCCTCGCGCATCCGCGCCACCGCGCCCGGCGGCAGCCCGCGCACTTGCCCGGCCGCGTGCGCGGCGCGCAGCGCCAGCGCGAACGCCGGGGCCGGCACGGTGAGCAGTTTCGGCCGCGGGGTGAGCACGGCCAGCGTCCGCGCCACCATCTCGCGATAGTCGAGCGTCTCGCCCCCCGGCAGCGCGAATACCTGTCCGATCGCCGCCGGGGCATCCACGGCGGCGAGCGCCGCGGCTGCGAGGTCGTCGGCATGCACCGGCTGGCGACGGCCGTGGGCGTCCGCAGGCAGGACGAAGACACCCAGCCTGCGCGCCAGCCCGACGATGCGCCCGAGATTGGCATCGCTGCCCCGGCCGTAGATCAGCGTAGGCCGCAGCAGCGTGGCCCCCGCGCCGTGCATCGCGGCCGCCGCGAACAGCCGCTCGCCGGCCTCGCGCAGGCGGCCTGCGAGCGCGCGCTCGCCCGGATCGGCGGCATCGACCTTGGTCGCATCGCTGGTCGAGCCGAACGCCACCACACGGGGCGCCGCGCACGGGGCGCCGGCATACCAGAGGGCGAACTGGTCCAGCGGACCGCAGCTGAAGATCGCATCGCAGCCCACCGGCAGCGGCGGCAGATGCCGGAAATCGCCACGGTGCCAGCGCAGGCCGGGCCCGGCCGGCCGCGCCTCGCGCGACAGGCCCTCGACCTGCCACCCGGCGGCCAGCAGGCGCCCGACCAGGGGCCGACCGATCGCGCCGCTGGCCCCGAACACGAGCGCGCGTCGACTCACCATGACCTCGCCGGATTCGGCGGGGCGAGCGGGCTGGAGGGGATGACGGGAACCATGGGACGTAGCATATCGGGCGGCATCGACGATCCGGGCACGCGCTTCGGGTAAACTGCCCGGCCCTTGCGTGATCCGCCGGCCGACTGGCCGACCTGCCTCCACAAGGAGCCCGATGCTCGAACTTCTGATCGCCCTGCCTTTCGTGCTGGCGCTTGCCGTGGCGCTGTCCGCGAATGCATCTCGGCGCACGTCCGCCGTGCTCGCCGGCCTGGTGCCGTTGATCGGCCTGGGGCTGCTCGCGGCCATGGCAGGCGACGTCTTCGACGGGGAGATCCTGCGCGCGAGCTACAGCTGGATTCCGGAGGCGGGGCTGGACTTCAGCCTGCGCGTCGACGGCCTGGCCTGGACGTTCGCCCTGCTGGTACTGGGCATCGGCGGTCTGGTTGTGCTCTACGGCCACTACTACCTGTCGGCCAAGGACAGCCCACGCCGGTTCTTCACCTATCTGCTGCTCTTCATGGGCGCGATGCTGGGCATGGTGATCGCCGGGAACCTGCTGCTGCTGGCGGTGTTCTGGGAGCTGACCTCGATCAGCTCGTTCCTGCTGATCGGCTTCTGGTCGCACCGTCAGGACGCCCGCCAGGGCGCGCGCATGGCGCTGACGATCACCGGCATGGGCGGCCTGGCCCTGCTCGGCGGTGTGCTGCTGATCGGCCGCATCGTCGGCAGCTACGACCTCGACGTCGTCCTGGCCTCGGGCGACCTGATCCGCGCCAGCCATCTGTATCCGTGGGCGCTGGCGCTGGTGCTGCTGGGCATCTTCACCAAGAGCGCGCAGTTCCCGTTCCACTTCTGGCTGCCGCACGCGATGGCCGCGCCGACCCCGGTCTCGGCCTACCTGCATTCGGCGACGATGGTGAAGGCCGGCGTGTTCCTGCTGGCGCGGCTGCATCCGGCGCTGGCCGGCACGGATCTGTTCTTCTACGTGGTGACGAGCGTCGGCGCGACCACGCTGCTGGTCGGCGCCTGGTTCGCGATCTTCCAGCACGACCTCAAGGGCCTGCTGGCGTATTCGACGATCTCCCACCTCGGCCTGATCACGCTGCTGTTCGGCCTGTCGACCGAAATGGCGGTGGTCGCCGGCCTGTTCCACATCCTCAACCACGCGACGTTCAAGGCCTCGCTGTTCATGGCCGCGGGCATCATCGACCACGAGTGCGGCACGCGCGACATGCGCCGGCTGGGGAACCTCAGACGTTACATGCCGATGACCAGTGTGCTCGCGATCGTCGCGTCGCTGGCGATGGCCGGCATTCCGCTGCTCAACGGCTTCCTGTCGAAGGAGATGTTCTTCGCCGAGGCGCTGGAGATCGGCGGCCACGGCACGATGCGCATCATCATCAGCATCGCCGCGCTGCTGGCGGGCATCTTCGGCATCGCCTACAGCCTGCGCTTCGTCCACGACACCTTCTTCGGCAACGGTCCGCGCGCGCTCGACGTGGTGCCGCACGAGCCGCCGCGCTGGATGCGCATTCCGGTCGGCGTGCTGGCGATCCTGTGCGTGGTGGTGGGCATGGTGCCGGCGCTGACCATCGGACCGATGCTGCGCACGATGGTGGGCGGCACCCTCGGCCCGGCCGCGCCGGAGTTCAGCCTGTCGGTCTGGCACGGTCTCAACCTGCCGCTGATGATGAGCGTGGCCAGCCTGGTGTTCGGCGTGGCCCTGTACTTCGGCCTGCGCCGGCTGCTGGATTTCCATGCGGTGATCACCCGCTCGATCGGCCGCAACGTCTTCCACGTCAACGTCGAGGCGCTGTTCGCGCTGGCCCGGCGCTTCACGGCCCGCGTCGCCAACGGCAGCCTGCAACGCAGCCTGTTCCTGATGATCGTGGTGGGCGTGGTGCTGGCCGGCGCGCCGATGCTCGGTGGCACCTGGTCGCTCCTGGCCGGGTTGGGGCCCTCGCAGCCGCTGTCGGCGGTCGGCTGGGGCCTGTGGGCGCTGCTCCTGGCCGCCACGATCGGCACGGTGCTGGTGCACCGCAAACGCCTGACCGCACTGATCGTCATCGGTGCGGTCGGCCTGGCGGTGAGTCTGGTCTTCGTCTACCTGTCGGCGCCCGACCTGGCGCTGACCCAGTTGCTGGTGGAGATGGTGACGATCGCGCTGATGATGATGGCGCTGAATTACCTGCCCAAGGAATCCAAGGTCTCGCGTCGGCGTCTGCACAAGCTGCGCGATGTCGGCCTGGCGGTGGTCGCAGGCGGCGGGCTCGCGGTGCTGGCCTACGCGATGATGCTGTCGCCGGCCGATACGATTTCCAGCGAGCTGCTGGTCCGTGCGCTGCCCGAGGCCTACGGACGCAACGTGGTCAACGTCACCCTCGTCGACTTCCGCGGTTTCGACACCTTCGGCGAGATCGCCGTGTTCGGTGTCGCCGCGCTGGTGGTGCACGCGCTGCTGCGATGGGCCCGGCTGCGGCCCGACGAGGTCATCCCGGGCCCGCCGGCGCAGCTGCCGATCGCCGCCGACCTCACCCAGCTGCTCTTCCCGCTGGCGCTGACGGTGTCGATCTACCTGTTCCTGCGTGGCCACAACGCGCCGGGTGGCGGTTTCATCGCCGGCCTCGTGTTCGCGGTTCCGGTCCTGGTGAAGTACGTGCTGCAGGGCGCCCGCGCGGTCGAGGCGACGTTCGGCTTCGATTACATCCGCGGCATCGCCATCGGCCTGCTGCTGGCCGTGCTCGGGGGCGTGGGCTCGTGGTGGTTCGGCCTGCCGTACATGACCAGCGGACATCTGGATCTGGAGCTGCCGCTGATCGGCATGCTGCCGCTGGCCAGTGCACTGGTCTTCGACACCGGCGTGTACGTGGTGGTCTTCGCCGGCACGCTGCTCATGCTTTCCACCATGGGCACGGTCAAACACCGCCAGGCACGGGAGGAGGCCCGCTGATGGAATTCGCGATCGCCACCGCCATCGGCGTCCTTGCCGGCAGCGGGCTGTATCTGATGCTGCGTGCGCGCACCTTCGACGTCATTCTCGGACTCACGCTGCTGTCCTACGCCACCAACCTGATGATCTTTGCGGCCGGCAGGCCGGTGGTCGGCAAGCCGCCGGTGCTGCGCGACGGTGTCGCGCACACCCTGGCCAACTATTCCGATCCGCTGCCGCAGGCCCTGGTGCTGACCGCCATCGTGATCGCGTTCGCGATGACCGCGGTGGCGGTGGTGGTGGCGATGCGCGAGCACGCCGACCTGCATACCGACCACGTGGACGGCGAGGAGCCGGACGAGGAACAGCGCGGGGGCATGCGATGAACCATCTGCCCGTCCTGCCCGTCCTCGTCCCGCTGGTCACCGGCGCGATCCTGCTGCTGCTCGAGCGGCGCCACCGCAGCTCGGTGCTGCGGCTGTGGGCGTGGGTCGGCATGGCCGCGCTGCTGGCGGTCGCGGTGAGCCTGGTGGTGCAGGTGCAGCGCCAGGACATGCTGGTCTACCTGCTCGGCGACTGGCCCGCGCGCCTCGGCATCACCCTGATGGTGGACCGTCTCTCGGCGCTGATGGTGCTGACCACGACCCTGCTCGCGATCCCCTGCCTGCTCTACGCCTGCGCAGGCTGGGACAAGCGCGCCCTGCACTTCCATGCCCTGTTCCAGATGCAGCTGGCCGGTCTCAACGGTGCCTTCCTGACCGGAGACCTGTTCAACCTGTTCGTGTTCTTCGAGGTGATGCTGATCGCCTCCTACGGCCTGCTGCTCAGCGGTGCCCGTGGCGCACGGATCAAGGCCGGCATGCATTACGTGGTGTTCAACATCGCCGCGTCGGTCGTGTTCCTGCTGGCGCTCGGCCTGCTCTACGGCATGCTCGGCACGCTCAACATGACCGAAATGGCCGCGCGCATCGCGGTCGCCCCGCCGGAGCGCACGCTGCTGATCCAGGCCGGTGCGGGCCTGCTGCTGCTGGTGTTCTGCGCGAAGGCCGCGCTCTTGCCGCTGTACCTGTGGCTGCCCGAGGCCTACGCACGCGCGCCGGCCGCGGTGGCCGCGCTGTTCACCGTGATGACCAAGGTGGGCCTGTACGCGGTGCTGCGGGTGTTCACGCTGATGTTCGGCGAGAACGCGGGCCCGCTGGCCAATCTCGCCTGGGACTGGTTGCTGCCGGCGGGCGCGGCGACCATCGTGCTCGCGGCCCTGGGCGTGATCGGCGCGCCGCGCCTGCGCATCGGCGTGGCGTATCTGGTGCTGCTGTCGGCAGGGACGCTGTTCGTGGCGTTTTCGCTCGCCAACGCCGGTGCGATCTCCGCCGGCCTCTACTACCTCGCCCACAGCGTGTTCGTCAGTGCGGCGCTGTTCCTGCTCGCGGACATCATCCAGCGGCACCGGGGCTGCAATGGCGACTACCTGATGCCGATCGCGTCGATGCCGAACAAGACCCTGCCGGCGGCGCTGTTCCTGATCGCCGCGGTCTCCATTGCCGGACTGCCGCCGCTGTCGGGCTTCGTCGGCAAGCTGCAGCTGCTCAACGCGGTGCCCGAGGCGCAGATGGGCTGGATCTGGACGGTCATCCTCGGCAGCAGCCTGATGACCATCATCGGCCTGTCGCGCAGCGGCACCCGGCTGTTCTGGCGGGTGGACACGGCGCCGGTCGACATGCCGCCGCCCCCGCTGCGCCGCTCCGAGATCGCCGCGACCGTGCTGCTGCTGGCCTACGGCATCGCGATGACGCTGTTCGCGGGTCCTGTGCTGCGCTACACCGATGCGGCCGCCGCGCAGCTGCTCGACGTGGACACCTACATCCAGGTCCTGCGCGACACCGCGCCATTGATCCGGGAGCCCTCGCCATGAAGCGACGCATGCTGCCGTCGATCCCGCAGAGCCTGACCGTCTTCGCGTTCTGGCTGCTGATGGCCCAGGAGGTCAGCCCGGCGAGCATCGCGATGGCGCTGCTCCTGGCCTGGCTGATGCCGCTGCTGGCCGCCCGCCTGGAGCGCGAATTCGCGCAGCTTGGCCGCCTCGGCGGCGGCGTGCGCCTGACCGGGCGCCTGCTGTTCGACATCGTGCTGGCCAACATCACGGTCGCCAGACAGGTGCTCGGACCGGAATCCAGGCTGCAGTCGCAGTTCGTCTGGGTGCCGCTGGACCTGACCAACATCCACGGCATTTCGGCGCTCGCCAGTATCTGCACGCTGACCCCGGGCACGGTCTCGGCCGAGCTGTCGGAAGACCGGCGCTGGCTGCTGCTGCATTGCCTCAGCGTTCGCGACCCCGACGCCCTGGTGATCCAGATCAAGACCCGCTACGAAACGCCGCTGAGGGAGATCTTTCCATGATCGACATCGCCATCGTCGCCGGCATGCATCTGGTCGGGCTCGCCATGGTCCTCGCGCTGTGGCGCCTGCTGCGCGGCCCCACCGCGCCCGACCGGATCCTCGCGCTGGACACGCTGTACATCAGCGCCATCGCCCAGCTCATCCTGTTCGGCATGCTGCTCGACACCGAGGTCTATTTCGAGGCCGCCCTGATCATCGCCATGCTCGGCTTCGTCGGCACCGTGGTGCTGAGCAAGTACGTGATCCGGAGGGACATCGTCGAATGAGCACGGTCGTCGAACTCGTCGTCGTGGCGCTGCTGGTGATCGGCTGCTTCTTCACCCTGCTCGGCGGCATCGCGATGGTGAAGCTGTCGGACTTCTTCCGCCGCCTGCACGGCCCTGCCAAGTCGAGCACGCTCGGCGTGGGCTGCATCCTGATCGCCTCGATCGTCTATCACTGGGTCAACGGCAGTGGCGTGCATCCGCGCGAACTGCTCATCACGGTGTTCCTGTTCCTGACCGCGCCGATCAGCGCGCACCTGATGTCGCGTGCGGCGCTGTCGCTGATGGACGACCGCCCGCCGCACCCGGACCGGACCCCGGATCCTGACGGCGCGACAGTGGACCGCGACGATCCCGCGCCTCCCGAGCACTGATGGCCGTGCCCGTGCACGCGCCTGCGCGGGCGATCGAGGCACGTCGGAGGCCGGCTGGACTCAGCTGCAGCCTTCGACGTAATCCACCTGGGGCGGCGTGCCGACACGCCACTCGGTGACCTGCCCCGCGGTGTCGGTCTCGAAGACCAGCGCGGTGTCGCTGTCGGCGACGCGCAGGTAGTGCGCTCCGTCGACGTACTTGTGCGCCAGTGCCTCGACCCGGCCTGCGTACAGCTGCTCGACCTCCGCGCGCGGCATGCCCACGCGCCCGCCGCCCGGCGCGGCGTAGCCGGCGTTGCGGACGTCGACCCGCACGAAACGCTCGCCCTCGATCATGAAGGCGATGCTGTAGCCTGCAGTCCCGATCGGATGCGGGGTGAGGTAGTAACAGCCGCCCGGCTCGGATGGACGCGCATCGCCCAGATCGTTGCCCCAGGCGATGCGCACCTGCTCGGGATCGCTGCCGAAGGCGGCAGGCCCGAAGCCCTCGAACGTGATCACATCGGCCACCACGCGCGGCACGTTGGTCCCGACGCCTTCGGCCTGGGGCCCCGCCGGCGTCTCCATCGGCGGCGGCGCGGCGGGGTCCGCGTCGAGAACGCTGGCGCCGGGGTCGGCGCCCTGCGCGGCGACAGGGTCCGCGCTGCGCTCGGCGCAGGCTGACAGGGACAGCGCCAGTACCGCGGCACATGCGATCGAAGACTTCATCGGAGACTCTCGCAACGGGATGGCGGAAGCGTCCGCCATCGCGCGTTAAGAATCCGAGAGCCTGCCCGGCATGATCCTGGCCCGGCTTCCGGACTCAAGCGACGTGGTCCGCACGCCCGGCCATGCGCCCACCTGCCGCAGCCTTCCGCATCAGCGCGGCGGCGTGAACCGGTGGCGCAGACCCTTCCACACCGCCTGATAGTCGCTCTGCCGGTGCGGGGCCTCCAGCGCCTGCAACGTCGGCCGGATCACCGACCGTGTCTCGAACATGAAGGCCATCGTGTCGGCGATCACGTCCGGCCTGGACAGATCCGCCGCGCTGGCCTTGTCGAACGTCGCCGCATCCGGCCCGTGCCCGCTCATGCAGTTGTGCAGCGAGCACGCGCCCGGCGCGAACCCGTCGGCCTTGGCGTCGTACTGGCCGTGGACCAGTCCCATGAACTCGCTGGCGATGTTGCGGTGAAACCACGGCGGCCGGAACGTGTGCTGGGCGACCAGCCAGCGCGGCGGGAAGATCGCGAAATCCATGTTCGCGGTGCCCGGTGTATCGCTGGGCGAAGTGAGCACGGTGAAGATCGACGGATCCGGATGGTCGAAGCTGATCGATCCGATGGTGTTGAAGCGGCGCAGATCGTATTTGTACGGTGCGTAATTGCCGTGCCATCCCACCACGTCCAGCGGCGAGTGATCGATCGGCGCCTGCCACAGGTGTCCCTGGAACTTGGCGATCAGCGAAAAGTCGCCTTCGACGTCCTCGTAGGCGGCCACAGGCGCGAGGAAATCCCGCGGATTGGCCAGCCCGTTGGCGCCGATGGGTCCCAGATCCGGGAGGCGCAGTGCGCGCCCCTGGTTCTCGCAGACGTATCCACGACTCGCCCCGTCCGGCAGTTCCACCCGGAAGCGCACGCCGCACGGGATCACCGCGATCTCCTGCGGCTCGACCTCGAGCACGCCGAATTCGGTCGCAAGCACGAGGCGCCCGAGCTGCGGCACCAGCAGCAGTTCGCCATCGGCACTGTAGAAGAACCGGTCGGTCATCGATGCGTTCGCGGCGTAGACGTGGATGCCGACACCCCCGTGCGCGCCGGCGCCGCCCGTCCCCGCCACCGAGAACAGGCCGTCGATGAAATCCACCGGCGTGTCCGGCAGCGGGATCGGACTCCAGCGCAACTGGTCGGGCGAGACCGGCCCGCGGTCGAAGCCGTCATGGAAGCGCGGCTGCGAGAACGGCACGAAGCTGCCGTGCATCACCGCCGGCCGGATCCGATAAAGCCAGCTGCGGCGGTTCTCGCCCCGCGGCGCCGTGAACGCCGTGCCGGAAAGCTGCTCGGCGTACAGCCCGTGGGCCACCTGCTGCGGCGAGTTCTGCCCGACCGGCAGCGTGCCGGGTTCGGCTTCGGTGGCGAACTCGTTGCCGAAGCCGGACATGTAGCCACGCGGCGCCGCATGCTGCGGGGCCAGGTGCGGCATCGGGATCACGGTGTCGTCGCTGGAGGCGTTCATGGCAGTGGTGTCTTCCTGAAGTCCCGGGCCGCGTGAGGATGGATGCTCGATTCAGAGCACGCCGCGCTGCATCTGGTCGCGTTCGATGCTCTCGAACAGCGCCTGGAAGTTGCCTTCGCCGAAGCCCTCGTTGCCCTTGCGCTGGATGATCTCGAAGAAGATCGGGCCGAACGCGTTCTTGGTGAAGATCTGCAGCAGCTTGCGCTGCTTGGTCTCCGGATCGGCGTCGATCAGGATCTTGTTGCGGCGCAGGCGTTCGACGTCCTCGTTGTGATCGGGAATGCGCGCGTCGATGACGTCGAAGTAGGTGTCCGGCGTGTCGAGGAAGTCGACACCCTTCTCGCGCATCTTCTCGATCGACGCATAGATGTCGTCGGTGAAGCAGGCGATGTGCTGGATGCCCTCGCCCTTGTACGCGTCGAGGTATTCGTTGATCTGCGACTTGGGATCGTTGGATTCGTTGAGCGGAATCCGCACGATGCCGTCGGGTGCGGTCATGGCCTTGGACTTCAGGCCGGTCTTGGCGCCCTTGATGTCGAAGTAGCGGATCTCGCGGAAGTTGAACAGCTTCTCGTAGTAGTCCGACCACTTCTGCATGTTGCCGAAGTAGAGGTTGTGGGTGAGGTGGTCGATGAAGGTCAGGCCGAACCCGGTCGGGTTCTGGTCCACGCCCTCGATGGCGACGTAGTCGTCGCCGTAGATCGATCCCGATGCGCCGTAGCGGTCGACCAGATACAGCATGCAGTCGCCGATGCCCTTGACCACCGGCGCGTCGACGGCCTTGGTGGACTCGCGCGCGCCGATCGCCTCACCGCCGTTGCCGAGCACCCTGCCGTAGACGTCGCCGGCCGGCTGCTTGAAGCGGATCGCGAAGCCGCAGGCCGACGGACCGTGCGCCTTTGCGAAATCGGCGGCGAAGGAGTCGGGATCTTCGTTGAGCAGGAAGTTCACCCCGCCCTGGCGGTACACCGTGATCGCGCGCGACCGGTGCCTGAGCACCGCGGTGAATCCCATGTTGCGGAAGTAGGCGTGCATGAAGTCGGCCTGGCCTTCGGGCGCGGCGAACTCGACGAACTCGAACCCGTCGATGCCCATCGGATTCTCGAACGTGGTGACCTCCATGCCGAGGTTGGGGCCGGAATTCTGTGTTTGCGCGCTCATGGGATACTCCGTGGCGATGGGGCCGCACCGGGGGGACGCGGCTTCAGACCCTCCTTTATAGTTTCACGTGCAACCACTTGCAAGGCGCAGCGCACCATGCCGCAACCCGGTTCCATCGCGTCCGATTCCGCAGCCCGATCCGGCAGCGACCATGCCGGCCACGACCATGCCACGCTCGACCTGGAGCACTTCCTGCCGTACCGGCTCAGCGTGCTGACCAACCTCGTCAGCGGCGGACTCGCGGAGCTCTATTCCGAGCGGTTCGGCATCAGCGTGACCGAATGGCGCGTGATCGCGGTGCTCGGACGGTATCCGGGCCTCTCGGCCAACAACGTCGCCGAGCGCACCGCGATGGACAAGGTCGCCGTGAGCCGGGCCGTGGCGCGGCTGCTCGAACGCGATCTGCTGATGCGCGAGATGCACGACAGCGATCGCCGGCGCTCGGTCCTGGAACTGAGCGAAGCCGGCTACGCCGTCTACGATGTGATCGTGCCGCTAGCACTGGAGTACCAGCGCAATGTGCTGGCGCCGCTCGACGCATCCGAGCGCGCCCAGCTCGTGGCCTTGATGGCCAAGCTCGAAGCACCGTTCAAGGACTGACCCAGGCGCCGAGGCGCACGCACTGCCGCACCGCGATGCCCCATACGAAAACAGCGCCCGAAGGCGCTGTTTTCGCGTGCATGCGGCCCGTCTCAGGGCCGACGTTCGTCCTCGAGTTGCGTACCCGGCGCGATCGGCTCGCCGATGGCCTGCTGGCCCGCCAGTGACGGCTCGTCGTCCTTCAGCGTATCGAGATGCATCAGGCGACGGATCAGCGGTGCGACCAGCATCATCAGGATGCCCACGCCCACCGCCAGCCAGCCCACGTTCGAGTACACCTCGAGTACGCGGGCCGGACCCGCACCCTCACCACCGGTGGCCGCTGAGATCAGGCCGGCGGCGAAGTTGCCGGTGGCCGAGGCGAAGAACCACGTGCCCATGATCAGGCTGGCCATGTGCGCCGGCGCCAGGCGATTCATCGCCGAGAGGCCCACCGGCGACAGGCAGAGCTCGCCGGTGGTGTGGATCAGGTAGATCAGGAAGATGAAGATCACCGGGGTCATCTGGCCCGGTCCTGCGCTGTTGGCGCCCCAGACCAGGATCAGGAAGCCCAGGCCCACCTGGATCACCGCCAGTGCGAACTTCATCGGCGTCGACGGCTCCCAGCCGCGGCGGCCCAGCCACAGCCACGCCATCGCGAACACCGGCGCGAGCAGGATGATGTAGATCGAGTTCAGGGACTGGAACATCGACGCCGGCACTGCCCAGCCGAAGATCTCGCGGTCCACCGAGCGGTCGGTGAACAGGTTCAGCGACGCACCGGCCTGTTCGAACAGCGCCCAGAACAGGATTGAACCGATGATCAGGATCAGCGCGGCGAAGATGCGGTTCCGCGCTTCTCGCTCGAGCTTGAACACGGCCGTGTACATCACGTACCCCACCAGCAGCGCGCCGGTGCCCATCAGCAGCCCGCCGACGAGCGACTGGTACTGGATCAAGAACCAGACCACGCCGACGGCCAGCACGCCACACACATAGAGCAGCCACTCGAACCGGATGCCCAGGACCGGGGCCGCGAGCCGCTGCGGATTCTTCGACTCGCCGCGCCCCATCAGCAGCGGCTTGCCCAGCACGAACACGATCAGGCCCAGCAGCATGCCGACGCCCGCCGCGCCGAAACCCCAGGCCCAGCCGTAGGTCTGGCCCAGGTAACCGGCAATCAGTGCACCCAGCGCGGCGCCCAGATTGATGCCCATGTAGAAGATCGTGTACGCCGGATCGCGACGGATGTCGGTCCGCGGGTACAGCTGGCCGACCATCACCGAGATGTTGGCCTTGAGGAAGCCCGAGCCGACGATGATGAAGGCCAGCGCCAGCCAGAAGATGTTGATCTCGGCCGCGCTCTGCCCGCCGTCACCCTCGAACGCCATCAGGAAGTGGCCGAAGGTCAACAGCACCGCGCCGAACACCACCGCCTTGCGCTGGCCCAGGTAGCGATCGGCCAGATAGCCGCCGACCACCGGCGCGATGTACACCAGCGCGGTGTAGGCGCCGTAGATCACCGAGGCCTCGGAATCCGAGTACATCCAGTGCTGCACGAGATAGAAGATCAGCAGCGCGCGCATGCCGTAGTAGGAGAACCGCTCCCACATCTCGGCGAAGAACAGCACGAACAGGCCACGCGGATGCCCGAGGATGGTCTTCCTTTCCTCGGCGGCGTACGGATTCATTGACACGTAGGGCGACTCCTGACGGTGATCGAAGCCCAGGGACCGGCGCGGGCGACGCGCTAACTTAGCGGCGCCCGATCCGCATGGAAAGTGACCTTTGCCACGCGCGCCGGCCGCCGTACGCAGCGGGCGACGGCGGCCGGGACGATGTCAGCGTATTCAGCCGGCGGGGTAGACGTAGCTCGCGCCGACGCCCAGCGGAAGGCCCAGTGCCCAGAACCCGAGCAGGAAGGCCGACCACGTGACCAGCAGGGTGATCGAGAACGGCAGCATCAGCGCGAGCAGCGTGCCGATGCCGCTGCCCTTCACGTAGCGCTGGCAGAACACGACGATCAGCGGGAAGTACGGCAGCAGCGGGGTGATGATGTTGGTGCTGGAATCGCCGACGCGATACGCGGCCTGGGTGAGATCCGGCGAGATGCCCAGCTGCATCAGCATCGGCACCATGATCGCGCCGATCAGCGCCCACTTCGCCGACGCCGAGCCCACCAGCAGGTTGACGAAACCCGACAGCAGCACGATGCCGACCAGGGTCACGCCGGTCGGCAGGCCCAGCGCCTGCAGGCCGTTGGCGCCCTTGATCGCCAGCAGCGCGCCGAGGTTGCTCTGGCCGAAGGCGTAGATGAACTGCGCGGCGAAGAAGGCCATGACGATGTAATAGCCCATGCCGCTCATCGCCTTGCTCATGCCGGCGATGATGTCGCGGTGCGACTTGACCGCGCCGGAGGCGTAGCCGTAGACGATGCCGGGCACGACGAACAGGATGAAGATCAGCGGCACGATCGACTGCATCAGCGGTGCGCTGGCCACCAGCAGTTCGCCTGCGCCACTGGGGGCATCGACCGGCGCGCGCCAGGCCGAGCCGAGCGGCACGGCCGTGACCACCAGCGCGACCACGCAGGCCAGCATGGCGAGCACCGCGAGCCACAAGCCCCGACGCTCGGGCGCGGTCAACGTCTGCATCGACGGCATGTCGCTGGCGTCGCCATCGACCGGGGTGCCGCGCAGCCGCGGCTCGATGATGCGGTCGGTCAGGAACCAGCCGACCAGCACGACGAGCCCCGTGGACGCAGTGGTGAAGTAGAAGTTGTTGAGCGGGTTGACCACCACGGCCGGGTCGATCAGGTTGGCCGCTTCCTGGGTCAGGCCCGCCAGCAGCGGATCGAGACTCGAGGGAATGAAGGTGGCCGAAAACCCGCCCGAGACACCCGCGAACGCAGCCGCGATGCCGGCCAGCGGATGGCGCCCGGCGGCGTAGAAGATCACCGCGCCCAGCGGGATCACCAGCACATAGCCGGCATCGACCGCGACGTGGCTGAAGATGCCGACCGCGATCAGCATCGGGGTCAGCAGCATCTTCGGCGTCACCGACAGCACCGCGCGCAGCGCGGCGTTGATGAAGCCGGTGTGCTCGGCGACGCCCAGGCCCAGCATCGCCACCAGCACCACGCCCAGCGGCGCGAAGTTGACGAAGGTGCGGACCATGTCCGCCATGAAGGCGGTGAAGCTGGTGCCGGCCAGCAGGTTGCGGATCTGGATCGGATCGCCGCTGCGTGGGTCGATCTCGGCGAAGCTGACGTTCGCCAGCAGCGCCGAGACCACCCAGACCACCAGCATCAATCCCAGGAACAGCACCGCCGGATCCGGCAGCTTGTTACCGACCCGTTCGACGGCGTCGAGGAAGCGGGCGACGACACCGCGCGGCGCGGCGATCTCAGGACTGGGCTGGCTCATTCGGCGTGGATCCCCTGCTGGCGTGCGACGCCGCATCCTAGCAGCCCGAAGCCGCCCGCTGCCCCGGCTGGCCCTCCGCGCAGGGCGACCCGCACCCGACCGCAACGCGGAACCCCCGCTTCCGCGGGGGTTCCGTCGACTCGATCGGTCGCAGTCGCGGCGTCAGGGCGTGTAGCTGGCCCGCACCGTGACCCGGGCGAACGGCGCATCGCTGCCGACGCGGATGTACCAGGCGCCGGACTGGGGCACGGCGACGTGGACGACCTCGTTGTTGCCCGGCCGCTGCGAGCGCAGCTGCCACTCGTCCGCGGTCGGCACCGCGTCGCGGCTGGCGTGGAGCGTGACGTCGCCGGTGCCGCCGGCGCTGAGGATGCGCAGGTTGCGCGCGCCGGCCGGCACGTCGATGCGGAACAGCCGGGACTCGCCTGCCGCACCGGCGACGTCGCCGACCTGTTCGCCGTTGGCCAGCAGGCGCGCGGCCGAGGCGGGATCTTCGACGACGGCCACCGCGGCGACCGCGTTGTCGTTGCCGGCGTCCGGATCTTGGGTCTGCGAGGCCGTCGCCACGGTCAGCGACACCTCGCGACCGATCGCGGTCAGCGGCGCCGTGGCCGACAGCGCGAACACCGCCTCGTCGCCTGCGGCCAGCGTGTCGCGGCTGCACGACACCGTGGTGGTGCCGGCCGCGGCCACCGGCGTATCGCAGCTCCAGCCATCGGCTGCGGACACCACCAGGTCGTCCGCCTCCACGTCCAGCACCGCGCCGACCCCGGGGAACTGCGCCGCGTCCGGCCCGGCGTTGACCAGCGTCGCCGCGAACGCCATCGACTGACCGGCGACGACTTCGGGTTCGATCGCTTCGACCTCGATGCCGAGATCGGCGGTCTCCACCGGCGCCAGCCGCACCAGCAGCACCGTCGGGTCGTGGTCCGAGAGGCGCGTCGGCGTGTCGGCCTCGTTGCGGGTCACTTCGGGGAAGTCGGCATTGATGCGCGCGTGGCTGATGTCGAGTCCCACGACCATCGGCGAATCAACCAGCGCCTGGTTCACCAGCACGTGGTCGAGCGATTGCGCCTGGTAGTCGAACACGAAGGAATACCGCTCCTCTTCGGCCGCCTCCAGCGTCATGTTGAGCAGCGATGGGGACACCAGCACCGCGCCGTCCCCGTCCACCGCGGTTTCACCATCGGCCGAAGGCAGCCCGGTCACGGTGCCGATCGCATCGACCAGACCGTCGTTGAACTCGAACGCGTTGAAGTCGCCGAGCACCACGATGTGCCGGGCCGGATCGGCCTGCTGCATGTCCTGGACCAGCGTGGCGAGGAAGTCGGCCTGCTTCTGGCGCTTGTCGCGCACGCGCTGGCCGGCCGTCGCCCAGCCGTTGCTGCCCGGGCCGTCGTCGTTGACGCCGCTGAGCGAGCGCTGATGCACGACGATCGCGGTCAGCGGGAAGGTGCGGCCGTCGGCGAAATGGGCCACGCCGTCGAGCACCAGCGGCGGCCGGTCGTTGAGCACGCTGGTCGAGCCGTTGGGGTTCTGCAGCACGGCCTCCGTGCCCTGCTGCGTGACCGCGGTGACCTCGATGCGGGCGATGCCCGCCGCGACCTGACCGGTCTTGACCAGGAACCCCACGTCGATGCCGCCGACGTCGAAGCCTTCTTCCAGATACGCGACATAGCCCGGGTCCGGCTGCCCGGCCGCGACCGCGTCGGCATTGATGCGCGTGGCCAGGGTCTGCAGCACCGAGAGGTTCTCGACCTCGGTCACGCCGAGGATGTCGGGCGTGTGCAGGTAGCCGCGGATGCCGATCGACGCCTTCGACAACCGGCGCTCGAGTGCGGCGGCGGTCAGGGTCGGGCCGCTGTTGCCGTCGTTCACGGTGTCGAAGAAACGCTGCAGGTTGTAGGTGGCGAAGGTCACGTGGTCCGGACCGGGCGCCATCGACGGCCGCACCTCGCCGGCACCGCTGCAGTCGCTGACCAGCTCGGCGTCGGGATAGATCGTGTAGCGGCGGAAGGTGTAGTCCAGCGGACCCGTCAGCGAGCCGTCGACGATGCGGCAGCCGGCGGCGAGGTTCGCGGTCGGCGCGCCGATCGTGCTGCTGTTGACGACGATCGTCTCGGGGTTGAAATCCCAGCGGGGGATCGCCGGCGCGCTGCTGCCCAGCGGGCCGGGATCCGGCACCGGGATGCCGGGCTCGCGGAACGGCCGCGGCGTGCCGGTAACCACGACCGCGAAGCGGCCGTTGCTGCTTCCCGTGGCCTGGGCCTCGTTGGTGTTGCCGCCGGTGGGCGCGATCACGGTGAAGCTGGGCGCGGTGACGCGCATGCCTTCCAGATGTTCCAGCTGGCCGAGGCCGCCGTCCGCGCTCGGCAGTTCGGGTGTCAGCGCGACCGGCGCGGGCAGCGCGTGCCCGGTCGACAGTGCGACGACCGACGCATCGGTGATTTCGGTCAGCGGCAGCTGGTGGGGATCGGCGGCCGGGATGTACTCGATCACCGTGCCCTGCACCAGCACCTTGTTGCCCACCGCGGCATCGGCCGGCGGCGCGCTGCTGGTGAACACGAACACGCCTTCCGACGTGGCCGGATCGCCGTCGTCCTCGCCGTCCGGCGTCTGGATGAAGAAGCCGTTGTTCTTGCGGCCGGTGACGATGCCGGTGGTGGCGACCGGCTGGTTCTCGTAGGGCGAGCGCTCGCCGCTGCCCTGGATGGCGTGGATCGTCAGCGTGGTGACGTCGTCGTTGACGATCGTGCCGGTGCCGCGGGCCTTGGCCAGCAGCGCGCCGACCGCATTGTCGAGATCGACGTGGAAGGTCTCGTCCGGCTCGACGGTCTCGTCGCCGACCACGTCGACGTGCAGGGTGAGCTCGCGCTGGCCCTCGGTGAAGACCAGTGCGCCGGTGCGCGCGATGTAGTCGCCATCGGCCACCTTGGCTGTGCCGTCGGCGGTGGCGTAGGCCACGGTCACGCCCTCGGGCCCGGCCGGCTGGTTCAGGCTGACGGTGAAGAAGAACGGCGTGGTGCCGCTGTCGCCTTCGGCGCCGCTGGTGTCGGTGATGCTCAGGTACAGCGTGCCGCCGCCGCTGCAGATGTTGGGCACTGCGGCGCTGTTGCGCGGCGCGGGTGCGCCGGTGGTGAAGTCGGCGGCGTTGTCGTTGCTGTCGGTGCAGCCCTCGCCGGCGCGGAACACGGCGGTGGTGTTGCTCGGCGCCGGCGCAGGCGCGCTGCCTTCGAAGAAGTTGGCGCTGCCGAAGCCGACCAGGTCCAGGATCAGCGCCTGCTGCGCCGGCGTGCAGGCCGTGCTGCCGCCGTTGCAGCCGAGGCTGGCCGTGGTGTTCGCCAGCACGACCTTGCCGGCGGTGCCGGACATGTTGATCGTGCCGCTGGCATCGGGCGCGGGCAGCGCCGCGCCGCTCGTGCCGCCGGCCAGGCCGACTAGGAAATAGCCGCCGGCCGGAATCTCCACCGAGGGCAGCACGACGATCTGGCTGGCGCCGGCGCCGAAATTACCGGTGCCGGTCGCGCTGGCGTACTGGATGGAGCGGCCGCCGAGCGACGCCGGCAGATCGCCTGTGTTGAACAGCTCGACGTAGTCGGCACTGAACGGCGCGCCGCTGTTGCCGCCGCCCCCGTAGACCTGGCTGATGACGACGTCGGCCTGCGCGGCGCCCGCGCTGCAGCACAGCAGCAATGCCGACAGCAGCCGGCCCTGGAATCTGGTCATGCCTCACCCCGTTCGCGCCCCGGACCGGGCGCCCCGACCGGAGTGTGCCGGCAAACCGTGTCGTTTGCATGACGTGGTGCGGCACAAGCCGCCGCCCGGCGTCACCCGCCCGGACCATGCAGTACGCTGTCGCCATGACCATCGACCGCAACCAGCGCCCCCTCGAGGACGGCATCCACCGCGACCTGTCGGGCCGCATCACCTACGGCGGATACCTGCGCCTGGACCTGCTGCTGGCGGCCCAGCAGCCGCTGTCCGACCCGCCGCATCACGACGAGATGCTGTTCGTCGTGCAGCACCAGGTGTCCGAGCTGTGGCTCAAGCTGATGATCCACGAGCTCTCGGCCGCGATCGGCCACCTCAAGCGCGACGAGGTCTGGCGCTGCCGCAAGGTGCTGGCACGTTGCAAGCAGGTGCTGCGGCAGCTGACCGAGCAGTGGTCGGTGCTGGAGACGATGACGCCGGCCGAGTACATGGAATTCCGCGATGTGCTGGGGCCGTCCTCCGGCTTCCAGTCGCTGCAGTACCGCACGGTCGAGTTCCTGCTCGGCAACAAGAACGCGGCGATGCTCGACGTGTTCGCCCATGACCCCGACGGCCAGGCCGGGCTGTGCGTGGCGCTCGATGCGCCCGGGCTGTACGACGAGTTCCTGTGCTATCTCGCCCGCTGGGGCCACCCGGTCGACGCGCGCCATCTGCAACGCGACTGGCGCGAGCCGCACACCTTCGATGCGAGCCTGGTGCCGGTGTTCGAGACGATCTACGAGGACACCGACCGTTACTGGCGCGAATACGCGCTGTGCGAGGATCTGGTGGACCTGGAAACCCAGTTCCAGCTCTGGCGCTTCCGCCACATGCGCACCGTCATGCGCATCATCGGCTTCAAGCGCGGCACCGGCGGCTCCAGCGGCGTGGGCTTCCTGAAGCAGGCGCTGGAGCTGACCTTCTTCCCGGAACTGTTCGAAGTGCGCACGCACATCGGCCCGGGGCGCGGCAGCGACGCCTGAGCGACGCGCGCATACGCGATCCGCATGCCCGTCGTCATGCGGCAGCGCGCAACGGGCCTTAACGACCCCACCGGTATCATCGGCAACCATTGTCCCTGACCGGTTGGCACGATGACCGTCGTCGCGAAATTCGAAATCGACTACCTGCAGTACCTCGGCCCCGACGGCACCCCCGTCGCCGAGTTCCCCGAGGCCTTCTCCGACCCCGCCACGCTGCTGCCGCTGTTCAAGCAGATGCTGTTCGTGCGCACCTTCGACAGCAAGGCGATCGCCCTGCAACGCACCGGCAAGCTGGGCACCTACGCCGCGTGCCTGGGCCACGAGGCCACGCACGTCGGCATCGGCGCCGCGATGCGGCCCGAGGACGTGTTCGCACCGAGCTACCGCGAGTACGGCGCGCAGATCATGCGCGGCGTGCAGCTGCGCGAGATCCTGATGTACTGGGGCGGCGACGAGCGCGGCAACGACTTCCAGCACCAGAAACACGACTTCCCGTGGTGCGTGCCGATCGCGACCCAGTGCCTGCATGCCGCCGGCGCCGCACTGGCATTCAAGCTGCGCAAGGAGCCGCGCGTCGCGGTGACCTGCTGCGGCGACGGCGGCAGCTCGAAAACCGACACCTACGCCGCGATCAACTCGGCCGGCGCCTACGCGCTGCCGTTCGTGCAGTGCATCGTCAACAACGGTTGGGCGATCTCGGTGCCC
This sequence comes from Luteimonas deserti, assembly GCF_013425765.1. Classification (GTDB taxonomy): domain Bacteria; phylum Pseudomonadota; class Gammaproteobacteria; order Xanthomonadales; family Xanthomonadaceae; genus Luteimonas; species Luteimonas deserti. The sequence goes on along the minus strand of NZ_JACCJZ010000013.1, from coordinate 17,414 downwards.
CGCACCGCGCAGACCGGCGCCGAGACGCTGGCCCAGAAGGGCCTGGCCGGCGGCCTGCATTGCCTGCAGGTCGACGGCAACGATTTGGTCGCCGTGCTCGAAGGCATGCGCCGCGCGCTCGAGCGTGCCCGCAACGGTGAAGGCGGCAGCGTCATCGAGTTCATGACCTATCGCCTGCACGACCACACCACCGCCGACGACGCGCGCCGCTACCGCGACGAGGCCGAGGTCAAGGACGCCTGGACGCGTGATCCGATGACCCGCCTGCGCACCTATCTCACCGCGCAGAACCTGTGGGGCGAGGACCGGGAGAAGGCCTGGATCGCGGACTGTGGCCAGCGCATCGACGTCGAGATCAACGCCTATCTGGAACTGAAGGTGCAGCCGGTGGAAGCGATGTTCGATTACCTCTACGCCGACCCGCCGCCGGACCTGCTGGAACAGCGTGCCAAGGCGATCGCTGCGGAGGGCCGCGCATGAACGTCGCCGCCAGCAAGACCACGGCCGCGGCCGCGAAGAGCGACGCGCCCGTCGCGATCACCCTGATCGAAGCGATCACCCAGGCACTGGCCTACGAGCTGCGCACCGACGAGTCGGTCGTCGTGCTCGGCGAGGACGTCGGCGTCAACGGCGGTGTGTTCCGCGCGACCGCCGGCCTGCAGGCGCAGTTCGGCGCCGAGCGCGTGCTCGACACGCCGCTCGACGAGACCACGATCGCCGGCCTGACCGTCGGCATGGCCGCGATGGGCATGAAGCCCGTCGCCGAAGCCCAGTTCGACGGCTTCATGTATCCGATGGTCGACCACATCATCTGCCACGCCGCGCGCTTCCGGTACCGCACCCGCGGCCGCCTGACCTGCCCGATGGTGCTGCGCGTGCCGTGGGGCGGTGGCATCCGCGCGCCGGAGCACCACAGCGAGGCCAACGAATCGATCTTCACCAACGTGCCCGGCCTGCGCGTGGTCATGCCCTCGTCGCCGGCGCGCGCCTACGGCCTGCTGCTGGCGGCGATCCGCGAGCCGGATCCGGTGATCTACTTCGAGCCCAAGCGCATCTACCGCCAGTACAAGGAAGTGGTGCCCGACGACGGCGAGGCGCTGCCGCTCGACGTCTGCTACGTGCTGCGCGACGGCACCGACGTCACCCTGATCAGCTGGGGCGCGCAGGTGAAGGAAGCACTGGAGGCGGCCGAGACGCTCGCCCGGGACGGCATCAGCGCCGAGGTCATCGACGTCGCCACGCTGAAACCGCTCGACTTCGCGACGATCGCCGAATCGGTCTCGCGCACCGGCCGTTGCGTGATCGTGCACGAAGCGCCTAAGACCGCCGGCTTCGGCGCCGAGATCGCCGCGCGCCTGGCCGAGGAGTCGATGTACGACCTCGTCGCGCCGGTCGAGCGCGTCACCGGTTACGACACCCACATCCCGCTGTTCCGCCTTGAGATGAAGTACCTGCCGAGCGTCGAGAAGATCGTCGCCGCGGCCAAGCGGGCGATGGCGGCGGGCTGACCGGCATGGCGGGCGAGGTCGTCAATTTCGCGGACAAACTCGCGCTGTTCTCCGGGCATTGGTCGCCGCGCGTCGTCGACGAGATGAACGACTACCAGTTCAAGCTGGTCAAGATCGCCGGCGACTTCGTCTGGCATGCGCATCCGGACACGGACGAGACGTTCATCGTGCTGGCCGGCGAGTTGCACATCGAATTCCGCGACCGGCAGATCGTCGTCCGCACCGGTGAGATGGTCGTGGTGCCGCGTGGCACTGAACACCGTCCGCACGCGGATGCCGAGTGCCACGTGCTGCTAGTCGAACCCCGCGGCGTGGTCAACACCGGCGATGCCGACAGTGCCCTGACCGCAGCGAACGACATCTGGATATGAGGCGACCGGGACGCTGACGTCACCGCGTCCCGATACACGAACACAGAGTGGGCAGGCACGTGTGGTTTCCGGCACGTGCCCCCTGACAGCCGGCCCCGGCCGGCACGATCGATCAAAGGACACGCGCCATGGCCAACACCACTTCCTTCCGCCTCCCCGATCTCGGCGAAGGCCTGCCCGATGCCACGATCGTCGAATGGGCGGTCAAGGTCGGCGACACCATCCGCCTCGACGACGCGCTGGTCTCGATGGAGACCGCGAAGGCCGTCGTCGACGTGCCCTCGCCGGTGTCGGGCAAGGTGCTGAAGCTCGCGGGCGAGGCCGGCGACATCGTCGAGACCGGCGCGGTGCTGGCCGAGTTCGAGATCGATCCCAGCCTGCCGCAGCGCGCCGAGGGCCAGGACACCGGCCACCATCATGGTCCGCCGAAGACTGCCGCCGGCCACGGCGTCGGCACCCAGGATCCGGCGCCGGACGACAAGGTCGTCGCCTCGAGCGAAGGCGGCGCGATCGCCGAGGGCGACGGCGCGCAGCCGGAAGCCAAGTCCGACGCCGGCGGCGCGCGTGCCGACACCGGCACCGTGGTCGGCGCGATGCAATCCTCCGATACCGTGCACAGCGAGCAGGCCAGTTCGGCCGGCGGCGTCAAGGCGATGCCGGCCGTGCGCGCGCTCGCCCGCAAGCTGAAGGTGGACATCGCGCGCGTGCGCGGCACCGGCGCCGACGGCGTGGTGACGATGGCCGACGTCAAGCAGGCCGCTGCGGACGGCAGCGCAGCGCCCGGTTCGACCGGCAGCGCGCCACCGCCGCGCGCCGGCGAATACCGCGTGAGCCACGACGCGCCCGCGCAGGACGCGCCCCGCCAGGCGGGCACGCGCACCGCGCTGTCCGCCTCGGGCAAGCCGATGCGAACGCAGCCACCGTCGGTCTCGGCCTCCGGCCAGCCCGAGCCGCTGAAGGGCGTGCGCCGCAACATGGCCCGGGTGATGGCCGATGCGCATGCGAAGGTCGTGCCGACCACGCTCAGCGACGATGCCGACATCCATGCCTGGGCGCCCGGCAACGACGTGACCAGCCGCCTGATCCGCGCGATCTGCGTGGCCGCGCGCGCGGTGCCCGCGCTCAATGCCTGGTTCGACGGCGACAAGCTCACCCGTACCCTGCATCCGCATGTCGACATCGGCATCGCCGTCGACACCGACGACGGCCTGTTCGTGCCGGCGCTGCGCAATGCCGACATGCTCGACGCGCGCGGCGTACGCGAGGGCATCAACCGCCTGCGCGCGCAGGTCGAGGACCGCAGCATTCCGGGCAGCGAACTGAGCGGCTACACGATCTCGCTGTCGAACTTCGGCATGTTCGCCGGTCGCTACGCCACCCCGGTCGTGGTGCCGCCGTGTGTGGCCATCGTCGCCGCGGGTCGTGGCCGTCACCAGATCACCCCGGTGATCGGAGGCTTCGAATCGCACAAGGTCATCCCGCTGTCGCTGACCTTCGACCACCGCGCCGCGACCGGCGGCGAGGCCGCGCGCTTCCTCAAGGCGATGCTCGACGATCTGGCCCTCGCCCAGTGATCCGGGCGGCGGCCTCGCCCTGAGGCGCCATCGCGTCGCCTGACGGCGCGTGGGCGGGCGCCGTCGGCGTGATCACGGAAAGGCTGCCTGGCGATGCCGCGGCGGACCCCGCGCGTCGTCGCAGCCGTTGCAAGCGGGTCGCGGCATGCTGGCGCTCCATCCACCGGAGCGCCCGCCATGCCCCACCGCAGCCGCCTGTCCACCTTCGTACTGGATTGCCAGGTCGATGACCTGGCTCCGCATATCGAATTCTGGAGCCAGGCCCTCGGCCGACCGGTCGTGAGCCCGGACCAGGACGGCGACGGCCGCTACGCCGAGCTCGAGCGCGCGCTCGGTGAGCCGATCCTGCTGCTGCAACAGGTCGATCACGCCTCGCGCATCCATCTCGACATCGAGTCCGACGACATCGACGCCGAGGCCGAGCGTCTCGAGGCGCTCGGCGCGAAGCGGATCGGCTTCGTCAAGCGCTGGTGGGTGATGGAAGCGCCCAGTGGACACAGGTTCTGCATCGTGCGGCCACAGCGGGAAGACTTCGCGCGGCACGCCAACACCTGGGACTAGCAGGCCAGGCCACCGCCGCACGTCATGTCCAGCAGGTGACCCGTCCGCAGTACCAGACGTTTGCCGGCGCTGCGGAAGGCGGCTCGAAAATCAGCCGATCACGCTGGTCAGGTCGTAGATCGGGACCAGCACCGCCAGGATCACCACCATCACCACGAGCGCGAGAAGCAGCGTGATTGCCGGGACAAGCGCGGCGAGCATGCGGTCGAGCGAGGTGCCGGTCTGCTGGTCGAAGGTGTCGGCGGTCTTGAGCAGCATCGCGTCGAGCGCGCCGGATTCCTCGCCCACCTGGACCATCTGCACCGCCAGACGCGGGAAGCGGCGATTGCGACCGAGCGCGCTGGACAGGCCGACACCGTTCCTGACCTCGGCCTCGGCGGCTTCGACATCGGCCGCGAGCGCGCGGTTGCCGAGCACGTTGCGGCCGATGCCCAGCGCCGCGATCAGCGGTACGCCGTTGCGCAGCAGGGTGCCCAGCGTGCGTGCGAGGCGCGCGGTTTCCATGCGCGCGATCAGCGGCCCGGCGATGCGCCGCTCGAGCAGCCATGCGTCGAAGCGGGCACGGAAGGCGGCGTCGCGCAGTCTCAGCGTAAATGCATAGGCCGCCAGCACCGGGACGATCAGCAGCGCGATCCACCAGTCGCGGACGAACTCACCGGCGCCGAGCACGATGCGGGTGAACACCGGCAGCTCGGCATCGAGGCTTTCGTACATGGCGGCGAACTGCGGCACCACGTAGCCCAGCAGGAAGAGCAGCGACGCGCCCACCATCATGATCAGGATCGCGGGATAGATCAGCGCATTGACGACGCGCCCCCGCAGTGCCCGCGCGCGTTCGAGGTAATCGCCCAGCCTCTGCAGCGTGTCCTCGAGGCTGCCACCCGCCTCGCCGGCGCGCACCATGTTCACGTACAACCGCGAGAACGTGCCGTGCTGGCGTTCCAGCGCGGTCGAAAGCGACACGCCGCCGCGCACCGCATCGCGCAGCTCGGTGATCGTGCGCTTGGCATCCGGCTCGTCGGGGAGGTCGAGCAGGATCGTCAGCGCGCGGTCCAGCGGCTGTCCCGCATTGAGCAGCGTGGCCAGCTGCTGGGTGAACTGCACGAGCCGCTGTCCCGAGAACGGCTTCGGCTTGAACAGCGCCTTCCAGTCCTCGACCGCCCGCGCCTCGCTCGCCGGACGCGCCTCGACCGGTAGGTGGCCCTGTTCCTGCAGCCGCAACGCGACTTCGGCTTCGCTGGCGGCGTCCATCGTGCCGTCGAGCGTTTCGCCGCGGATGTTGAGGGCCTTGTAGCGGTAGAGGGTCACGCGCCGGGAACCCGCTCGATCAGCACGTGCATCGCACGCGCGCCGGGTGCGCTTCGCGCCACGCGGTAACCGAGCGCCGGCAAATCGAATCCGGCCAGCAGCGACTCGCCGCGTCCGAGCAGCACGGGTGCGACCGCGAGATGCAGCCGGTCGATCAGGCCGGCCTGCAGGTACTGGCGGATCGTCGCGGCACCACCGCCGATGCGCACGTCCGCGCCGCCCGCGGCGTCGCGCGCCAACGCGAGTGCAGCTTCCGGGCCATCGGTGACGAAATGGAACGTGGTGCCGCCCGCCATCACCAGCGGCGCGCGGGCATGGTGCGAAAGAACGAAGACATCGCAGTGGTAGGGCGGTTCGTCGCCCCACCAGCCGCGCCAGCCGTCGTCCGGCCAGGCGCCGCGCGACGGAGTGAACATGTGGCGGCCGAGGATCCACGCGCCGATGCCGTCGAAGCCGCGCGCGGCGAAGTCGTCATCCACGCCGGACTCGCCGTCCTGATTGCCGAGCACCCTGCGCTGGAAGGTGCGGGTCGGACGGAACCACTCGTGCAACGCGGTGCCGCCGGCGCCCAGCGGATCGTCGAGCGATTGTCCGGGGCCGGCCGCGAACCCGTCGATGGAAATGGTGAAGCTGTCGACCCTGACCTCGCCCATCACGCCTCCTCCGTCACCCGCAGCACTTCCTCGATCGTCGTCTCGCCGCGCAGCGCCTTGAGGATGCCGTCCTCGTACATCGTGCGCATGCCGGACTCGCGGGCCAGCTGCTCGAGCTCGCCCATGCCGGCGTGGCGCATCACCGCGCGGCGCAGGGTGTCGTTCATGACCAGGAATTCGACGATCGTGGTGCGGCCCAGATACCCGGTCGGCGCGGCGGCTGAGGGGCCCGGGCGGTACAACACGATCTCGCCCTCGGGCTGGAAGCGGCGCAGTTCGAAGCGCTCGATCTCCTCGGGCGATGCGGCATAGCGCACGCGATGCGTCGGCTCGAGCTTGCGCACCAGGCGCTGGGCAAGGATGCCGTTGATGGTGGACGTCAGCAGGTAATCCTCGACGCCCATGTCGAGCATGCGGGTGATGCCGCCGGCAGCGTTGTTCGTGTGCAGCGTGCTGAGCACGAGATGGCCGGTGAGCGCGGACTGGATCGCGATGCGCGCGGTTTCCAGATCGCGCATTTCGCCGATCATGATGATGTCCGGATCCTGGCGGACGATCGAACGCAGCGCATTGGCGAAATCGAGCCCGATCTGCGGCTTGGCCTGGATCTGGTTGATGCCTTCGATCTGGTATTCGACCGGATCCTCGACGGTGATGATCTTGACGTCCGGCGTATTGAGCTGCGACAGCGCGGTGTAAAGAGTCGTCGTCTTGCCCGAACCGGTCGGGCCGGTGACCAGCAGGATGCCGTGCGGCTGGTCGAGCACCTTGTCGAACTGCGGCAGGAATTCGTCGGTGAACCCGAGCCGGTAGAAGTCGAACACCACCGTCTCGCGGTCGAGCAGGCGCATCACCACGCTCTCGCCGTGCGCGGTCGGCACCGTGCTCACGCGCAGGTCGAGTTCCTTGCCCTGCACGCGCAGCATGATGCGGCCGTCCTGCGGCAGCCGGCGCTCGGCGATGTTGAGGCGGGCCATGATCTTGATGCGGCTGATCACTGCCGCGGTCAGGTTCACCGGCGGGCTTTCGCCGTCGATCAATACGCCGTCGACGCGATAGCGCACTTTCAACCGACTCTCGAACGGTTCGATGTGGATGTCCGACGCGCGCAGCTCGACCGCACGCTGGATCACCAGATTCACCAGCCGGATCACCGGCGCCTCGGACGCGAGATCGCGCAGGTGCTCGACATCGTCGACATCCCCGCCGCCGGCGCCGTCCGCCGATTCGACGATCGTGCCCATCGCGCTGCGGCCCTGGCCGTACCAGCGCTCGATCAGGTCGTCGATCTCCGAACGCAGGCCCACGATGGGCGCGATCTCGCAGCCGGTCGCCAGACGCACCGCGTCGAGCGCGTACGCGTCGTACGGATCCGACATCCACACCTGCAGCCGGCCCCGGGTCTCGCCCACCGGCACCAGGTGGAACTGGCGCAGGAAGCGGATCGACAGGGGCTGGGCCCCGTCGGCCAGTTCGGGTGGCGTCTCCGGCATGGCCTTTCCCGCGATCAGCGGCAGGCCGAGCTCCGCGGCGCAGGCTTCGGCATGATCGCGTTCCGACACCAGGCCGAGGCGACCGAGGATCGAGAGCAGACTTCCGCCGGCATCGGCGTGCAGGCGCTGGGCCCGCGCCAGGTCGACGTCCTTGAGACGCCCACCGGCACGCAGGCGGGCGACGATTCGCGCTTCCACCGTATCGGGGGACGCGGTGGACTCCTCGAGCACCGCATTCACGGCGTGGCACCTCCCTCGACGACAGACCGGGCGACTTTAGCAGTCCGCCGGCGCGGGTCGCGGTCGCGGCGCGCCTGGCGGCTCAGCGCGCCGGATCCTCGCCATCGGCCGGCAGCACGGGCGTGCGACGCAGATCGGACGGCGGCGGATCCTCGGCCGGCACGTCGCCGCTGCGGACCCGCTCGCGCGGTGATGGCGAGGGCACGTAATAGCCGACCCGTTCGAAGAAGCGACGGTAGAACCCCCCGTCCTGGACCGTGCTGCTGGCCACGCGGACCAGGGAATCCTCGCGGCTGCCCACCGGCAGCGACACCGAACCCAGGCCACCCACACCGAGGCTGGCCGAGCTGGAGCTCTTGCGCAGCACGTAACGGTCGAGCAGAGCGCTGACGAACAACAGCGTACGCTCGTTGCCGCGCGCCACGCACGACACGCGCACCGAAAGCTGGGTATGCACCTCGTCCTCGGGCTGGAAGTTCTTGGTGGCTTCGACCGCGTCGTCGCCGGCCTTGCCGACCGCATAGCCCTGGCCCAGCAGGGCCAGCCGGGCGGCGGAACACACCTGCGCAGGCGGCATCTCGTACGTGCGCGAGTAGGTCTCGTCGGAGTCGAAGGACTCGCCCATGAAGGGGACGTCCTCCCGCGTGTTGTGCCCACAGGCCGACACCAGGATGAGGAGGACGGCCACGGCGGCCAGACGCGGAAGCGGAGCGACAGAACGCATCACGGACAACCCGGGGAAAGCGGACCCGGCATGATACCGGCGCGGTCGCGACGGACTTTCAACGCCGGCTGCACGGTTCATCGCGGGGACGGCGAGATTCAGTGCGCGGTCGGCGGCGGTGGCGGTGGCGGTGGATCGTTGCGCGTGCGCCGCTCGGCCTCGAGCCAGTCGAGATGGGCCGCCAACGTGCGTCCCGCGGCCTCCGCCTCGGCGCTGGCGGCGGCGTCGAGGGCCTTGGACACCGACAGGCGCGTGACCACGCCGCGCGCATCGCGCAGGCTGGCGGTGTGGCGCAGCATGGCCAGCAGCATCGCCGCGCTCGGAGTCCGGGTCACCGGCTCGCCGCCGAGCACCAGGATCCATTCCCCGTCCTGGAACATCGCGCCCGCGAGCACGCGGTCGTCCGGATCACGCAGCTGCGCATGGATCTGGGATGCGCCGCCGCGAAGGTCAGCACGCCGCGGCGCGGATTTGCGGCGTGCATCGCGCCGCGATTTTGACAGCCTGGACATCGGTCTCGTTGACTGGGCGGGGGCGCGACAGTATCCCAGATCGGCCTGCACCCCTGACCGCTCCGTCACACCGTCGCTGCTGCAATGCGCGTCTCCTCCGGTCGGGATTCCGGCATGCGTCGAACGCCCATCCATGTCCGTGCGCTGCGATGTCGGCGGTGCGCTCCGGCGCCTTTCCGGCGCGGTGGCTGGCGCGCACCGAGGCGGTCCGCTCACGCGCCGGCAGGTGCGAGCCGTCGCGGCCTCCGGGGAGCGACGGCATGACCGTGCCCGCCGCGTCGCCGCCCGTTGCAGGCGGCGCGCGCATGGGGCGCATCGGCGCCATCGATCTCGCGCGCGGCTTCGCGGTCTGCCTGATGATCCTCAGTCACGGCACCAACGGGCTGATGCCCTACGACGATTTCCCGGACTGGGGCCAGGTGCCGATCCACGCGATCACCAAGTTCTCCTCGTCGCTGTTCGTCATCGTGTTCGGCATCGCACTGGCGGTCGCGTTCGTGCCCAAGACCTCGGCGCCGGACTGGCCGCAGCGCCGCAATCGTCTGCTCTGGCGGGGCCTCGTGGTGCTCTTCTGGTACAAGCTGCTGACCATCGTCGAGATGTACGGCCGCCACGATCGCGAGGCGATCATCGACACACTCCTGTACCGGAATTTCCCGTCCTACGTCGAAATCCTCGGGTTCTATGCCATCGCCCTGCTGTGGATCCCGTGGGTACTGCCGCTTTGGGCACGGATGCCGGCATGGCTGCGCTGGCTGAGCCCAGTCCCGGTGGCCGGCCTTTCGTGGTGGCTGCTGCACAACTTCGGCTTCTGGGGTGTCCCGCAGGTGCAGGCCGTTCTGGTCGAACATCCCGACTATTACACCTGGGGCCAGCTCGCGCGTGGACCGTTGATCCTGGTCGGCTTTCTGGTCGGTGGATTGCTCCTGCGCTGGTACGGCGATCCGCGCACGCGCCTGGGGCTGGCCGGAGGGCTCGCCCTGGTATCCGCGCTGCTGTTCGCATGGTTTCTGATACGCGCCGACGCCCCGGGTGAGCTGCTCGTGGACATCGGCCGCAACGCGGGCAAGCACCCGCCCCAACTGATGTTCACGCTGTTCAGCGTGGGCGGCGCGTTCGCATTGCTGGCGCTGGCGGTGGCCGGCGGTGAATGGCTGGCGCGGATGCTGCGTCCCGTGGCCGTGATCGGCAGCGATGCGTTGATGGCGTTCATCGTGCACATCAGCGTGATTTTCCTGCTGTTCCGCGAAACCCTCGGCTATTACCAGACCGTCAGTTATCCGCGCGCCCTGGTGCTGACCGCGCTGCTGATCGCGGCGACGGCCGCATGGATCTGGCTGTGGCAACGCATCCGCCAGCCGGGGCGACCCGCAGTTCAGCGCCAATAACGGCCGCCGCGGTTAGGGTCCCGACTCGAACGACAGACCGCCGCTCGCGGCCATGTGCCGCCGCGGCCGCGTCGGTGCCGGGGCCGCGCCTGTCGTGCACCCCGCCCGCACGCGTCCGGAGGGAGCCGATGTTGCGTTTCACGCTGTCCGCCGTTGTCCTCGCATCGCTGCTGCTTGCCGATGTGCGCGGCGCGCATGCGCGTGACGCGCAGACGCGGGCACCGTCCGCCGGCGAGGTCGCCACTCTGGAGGCGCCGCCCTGGGCCGCGGATCTGGATCGTCGCCTGCGGTCCATCGACCATGCCTTCGGGGGCGAGATCGGCGTGTACGTGCATCATCTCGGCCGCGACGAGACCTGGGGATTCCGCGCCGACGAGACCTGGTATCTGGCGTCGGGTGTGAAGGTGCCGGTCGCGATCGCGGTGCTTCGCGAGATCGAGCAGGAGTGGCTGTCCCTGGACAGCCGGATCACCCTGCTCGCGACCGACCTGGTGGACGGTGCCGGCGGCACCAATGCGCATCCGGTAGGCACCCGCCTGCGGATCGGCTATCTGCTCGAGCAGATGATCGTGTACAGCGACAACACGGCGACGGACATGTTGATCCGCACCGTCGGCCTCGGCCAGGTCAATGCCGTGGCCAACGAACTCATCGCCGCGCAAGGCGCGCACATCACCTCGCTCGCAGACGTCCGTCGTCTGGCCTACGGCGCGTTCCATCCCGGCGCCGCCGGGCTTTCCTCGCAGGATCTGCTGGCGCTGCAGCGGGCCGGCACCGGCCAGGCCCGCGTGCGCAAACTGGCCGAGTTGCTGCGCGTTTCTCCCGACACGTTCGCCGTCCCCAGTCTCGACAGTGCGTTCGAACGCTACTACGCCACGGAGGCCAACAGCGCCACGCTGCGCGACTACGGGCGCATGCTGGCCTCGCTGCAGCAGGGCCTCGCGCTGGAGCCGGAGGGCACGCGTCATCTGCTCGGTGTGATGGCGCGCGTGCAGACCGGGCGCCAGCGGATCCGCGCAGGCCTGCCGCCCGGCGCGCACTTCGCCAACAAGACCGGCACCCAGCACCGTCGCCTGTGCGACTCCGGCATCGTGACCATGCCGGCCGTCGGCGACCGCGCGCCCGTGCGTGTGGTGATCGCGGCGTGCGTGCGCGGCGTGGCGGGCGCGGCCGGTGAGCGGGCACTGCGTGACGTTGCCGCAGCCGTCACCGCTGCCGGGGTATTCAGTGCGACCGACCCGATGCCCGTCCCACGACGATGACCCGAAGCGCTGCCGGCCTCGTCTTCGCCGCACTTCTCACCCTTGCCGGATGCCGGGGGGGTGAACCGCCCACACCGGACGATCCCGTGCAGGCAGCGGCCGTCGATGCCGCGGCATCGACCACGGCCGCGTGGGTGGACGCGCTCGATGCGGAGGTCGGGCGCATCGATGCGGCGATGCCCGGCGATTTCGGCGTCTACATCCGTCACTTCGGGCCGGATCCGGGCACGCTGGATCGCGGCGACGACCGCGCCTGGTATCTCTCCTCGACGATCAAGATCCCGGTCGCCGTGGCCGTGCTCGAGCAGGTCGACGCAGGCGCGCTCTCGCTGGATCAGGAACTGACCCTCGCGGAAAGTGACTTCGTCGATGGCGCGGGCGACATGCTTTCGTACAAGCCGGGCGCGCGCTTCAGCGTCGGCGATCTCCTGCAGAAGTCGCTGCGGGACAGTGACAGCACCGCCACCGACATGCTGATCCGGCTCGTCGGCGAGTCCAGCCTCAACCGGCGGATCCGGGCCTGGGCCGGCGACGGGTTCGGACCCGTGACCACCATTCTGCAGGTGCGCTACGACGCGTACGGCCCGGTGCACCCGGGCGTGGCCGGGCTCGACAACATGGCCATCGTGCGCCTGCGCAACGCCGAGGCCGGCGAGGCGCGGCTCGATGCTCTGGCGCGTGAGCTCGGCGTCGCGCGCGATGCGCTCGACGCCGAGTCGCTCGAGGCGGTGTTCGACAGGTATTACGAGGGCGACCGCAACCAGGCGCGGCTTGCGGCATTCGCGACCCTGCTCGAGCGGCTCGTCGCGGGCGAGCTGCTGTCGCCGGAAAGCACGCGATTGATGCTCGGCCACATGCGCAGCATCCGCACGGGCGACCGCCGGCTCAGCGCCGGCCTTCCGCCGGAGACGGACTTCGCCCAGAAGACCGGGACCCAGCTGCGCCGGGCCTGCAATGTCGGCGTGGTCGATCCGGAGCGTGGACGCGAAGGGGCGACGGTCGTCCTCGCATGCGCCGAGGATTTCGAGGGCCTCGCCCAGGCCGAGCAGGCCTTCCAGGCGCTGGGACGCGCACTCGGCGCGACCGTGCTGGCCGCCCCGAACGCTGCCCACTGACGCGGCCGGCGCATTGATGCGTCGATTGCACGGGTCCGCGTACGCGGCGGTACGCCGCGCATGACCTGAAAAAAACCCACGGCCGCCAGGGCGGCCGTGGGTCGCGAGGTGCATCTGCCGCCGCGACGCGACGGCAGGCAGGGCTCAGTAGCGCGCCTGGAGCGTGACGTTACCGTAGGTGCCGGAGAGCAGGACGTAGTAGGTCCCGGCGGCGGGTGCGCCGATGCGCACGGTCTCCGAGTTGCCCGGACGGATCGATCGGTGGTCGAACGATGTCGGGGTCGGCACCTCACCGCGGCTGACATGCAGCGAAACATTCCCGGTGCCGCCGCTGGTGGTGATGCTCAACGGGCCGGACACGCCAGCCGGCACTTCGATCGCATACAGCGTATCGCCGCCGGTGCCCGACAGGCCGCGCACCGGCACCTGGTTCACGAGGGTGATGGCCGGGGGCGCGCAATCCACCTCGCAGGGTTCTTCCAGCGCCTTGTCCAGTGCGGCCTTGGCGTCGACGATACCGCTTCCCATCGCCGTCGCCGTCGGAATGGTCACCGGGAACGGACGCGCCGTCTCCACGAGCAGGGTCCGCATCTCGGCGGGGGTCAGCGTGTCGCGCCCGGCTTCGGCGAGTGCGCTCTGCACCATCGCAGCCACCGCGGCGACATGCGGCGACGCCATCGACGTGCCCGCCTTGCCGCCGTAGCTGTAGGTACCGGCGTGCGCGGTGGTGCTCGCGGACACGGCCTGCAGGATGAAGCCGTCCCAGCCGTCGTTGCCGGTGTCCTCGTTGCCGCCGCCGCCCGGCGCGGACAGGTCGATACGGGGACCGAAGTTCGAATACGACGCGCGACCGCCGGTGATGCGCGTCGCGCCCACGGCCACCACGCCGTTGCAGCTCGCGGGGCTGAAGTTGGCCACGTTCGCATTGCTGTTGCCCGCCGCGGCCACCACGACACTGCCGTTGGCGGTCGCCGCGCTGACGGCCTGCTGCGTGATCGACGGACAGGCCTGGCCACTGCCCAGGCTGAGGTTGATCACCTCGGCCGGGTTGGTGTTGTCCGGCACGCCCGGCACGCTGCCGCCCGATGCCCAGACGATGGCGTCGGCCACGTCCGAGGTATAGCCGCCGCAGCGGCCCAGAGCGCGGATCGGCAGCACCTTCGATTCGTATGCCAGGCCCGCCCCGCCGAGGGCGTTGTTGGTCACCTGGGCCACCGTGCCGGCGACGTGGGTGCCGTGCCAGGAGCTGTTGCGTACCTGGCACTGGGTCGCATCCGTGTTCCAGTCACCGTAGTCGAACGCACCGGGAACCCGCTCGTTCGTCGGCCGGCGGGATACCTCCGCGTCGGTGATGAAGTCGTAGCCTTCGAGCACGTTGCCGGCGATGTCCGGATGATCGGGAAGGATGCCGCTGTCGATCACCGCGACGACGACGCCCGCGCCCCGGTTGATGTCCCATGCCGCCGGGGCGCGGACGCCACCGGCCGGATTGAAGAAGTTCCACTGGTAGGTCGCGTACTGCGGATCGTTCGGGGTCAGCAGCGGGTGCACCCGGCGGTCGAGCTCGGCGAACTCGACCGCCGGATCCGCGGCGATCTCGTCGAGCAGGCGGGTCATTTCCGTCCTGTCCAACCTGCGCGAGAGGGTGAACACGTCGGCGCCCACCGCCGACCGCCGCAGGTGCTTGGCATTCGTCGGGAGGCTGCCGCGCGCCGCCGCCGTGCGGACCATGCCGGCGCGGCTCACGGCCGAATCGACCGAGGCCACGCCGCGCTTCAGGTCACGCGCCTCCGCAGTACCGGCGCGGTATTTCACGATGATCCGGGCCCCGCCGTCGATGTCGGCTGGCGCGTGCAGCGCGGGGGCACGGGTCGCAGGACCGGAGGCCGCCGCGGCACCTGTCGCGAGCGCGATGGCACTGGCAACGGCGAGGGTGATGGGATGCTTGGTCAAACGCATGTAGATCTCCTGATTCGATATGAGCGGTGCTGCTCGTGACACCCGGAAACTGTCGGCTCGCCGTGAGCCCGACCCAACGTTGCATCGCCGCGGCCTGCCGCCCGTGTGGACGACAGGCCGCGGAGCTCTTCACCAGCCGAAGCCCGCACCCACGCCCACGGACTTCTCGTCGCCGCTGAGCGCGCCGCCGAAGGTCACCGTGGCGCGCTCGCTGATCGCGCGCTGGTAGCCCACCGACAGGGCGCTCTCGCCGCCCTGGAAGCCGACGCCCACGCCGACCCGGTTCTGCGTGCGGATACCCGCCGCGCTCGTCGCCATGTTGAGCATCGCCGCGCCCATTGCGCCCTGACGGTCGATGCGCCGGTCGGTGTCGTAGAACCGGCGTTCGACGTCGCCGCGGAACGTGTCCAAGCTCTCGCCCCAGACGGCGAGCTTCTGGTCGGTGTAGGCATTGGCGGTCGACACGGCCTGGGTGGCTGTCGTGTCGGCATAGGCGCGCGCGTCGGCGACGCCCGCCTGCACCTGGCTCACGTTGGCCGCATCGGTCGCTTGCGTTCCGGCCGCGACATTGGTGACCTGTCGCTGGTTGCTGGCCGAGCCGACGGAGACGGTATTGGCGCGGTCGGCGACCGCGCTCTGGCCGATCGCCACCGAACCTTCGGCCGAGGCGCTCGCGCCCTGTCCGATCGCGGTGGCCGACGCCGCCGTCACCGAGGCGCTTTCGCCGACAGCGACCGCATTGGGAGCCTCGGACGACGCACGTACGGCGCCTGTGCGGGTCGCTTCCTGACCAGTGGCCGGACCGTTGGCCACACTGCCGGCTGTGCGATCCACGGGGTCCACTGCACCTGCAGGACCGGACGCGACTCGGCCGCCGGTGACGCTCCTGTCGGCGGAGTCCGGGCCCTGGCGCACCACGTCAACGGCGTGGTCGCTGGCAGCTACCGAAGCGGTTGCACCCGTCACGCCCTTGCCTGACTGCGCGGCCGGGTCAGCCATGCCACGGTCGACCGTAGCGCTGCGGGCACCCGAACGCGACTCGCTCGCCACGTCCGCCTCCGCAGCGGGCGTCACCGCGACCGCCTCGACCCCGGTAGTCGCGCCGGCAATGGTCCCGGTCACTCCACTCGCGGCGCCGGAGGTCGAGGTACGAGTCTCGGCGCCGGCCTCATTCGCTGCATTCCGGGTGGACGGTTCCTGCGCGATCGCAGGCGCACCGGTCTGCGCCCCAGAGGACTTGTCGGTACTGACGCTCGCAGCCGGAGTGGAGCCCGCAGTCGACGCAGCTGCTCGCTGCTCCGTCGAGGCCGCCGCTTCTGCCGTGACCGCCTGCTCGACGCCGACGACTCGCCGGTCAATGTTGCTGACCTGTGCGCCGAGTGATCCGATCTGCGCGTCGAGGGCGCCAAGGGCATCGCCGACGCTGAAATAGTTGCCGCCGCCGACACTGTAGGTGGGCGGGCTCAATGTGCCGAACGCAGTCACGCTCGCACCGCCGCCCAGAGCGTCGGCAGCACTCATCAGCGCCGCGTGCATCTGCGCACCATTGATCGCATCACGACTGCCGGAGGACACGACGCCGGCAGCGACATTGCGGATACGTGTGCCGTTCGCCCCGTCCAGGGTGATCGTGCTGCGGCTGGCGTCGTCGTAGCTCACCATGCCGTCGACGCGGTCGCTCAGGTCGTCAACCGCCGCATCGAACTGGGCCACGTTGACGGCATCCGTATCACCGACGCCGGCAGCGAGATTGGTGATCCGGCGCGTGGCCGGATAGCCGCCTGCGCCCGTGCCGTTGCCGATCGAGACCACGTTGGCCTCCGGCGCACGGGCGCCCGCGCCCAGCGCCACGCTGTTCACGCCGTTGGCCCAGGCGTTCAGACCCAGCGCGGTCGCGTTCTGCGCATAGGCGTAGGAATCGCGTCCCACGGCCGTCGTCCCCACCGCCGTCGCCCACGCGAACTGGCCCACCGACGTGGTGTTGTCCGCCGTTGCCCAGGCGGAGCCGCCGAGCGCCGTGCTGTTGAGACCGGTGGCGCGCGACGTGGTGCCCGCCGCCAGGCTGGTGGCGCCGCTGGCCGTCGCGGTATTGCCCACGGCCGTCGAGTTCAGACCGCTGGCGACCGCCGCGACACCCACGGCCGTCGCGCGGTCGGCCGTGGCCTCGGCGCCGTAGCCGAGCGCGCTCGCCAGGAAGCCGGTCGCTTCGGCGTAGCTGCCGGTGGCGGTCGCGCCGTCGCCGGAGGCGATCGAGCGGAACCCCGTCGCCAGGGCCTGCTGGCCCGATGCGTCCGCTTCGGTGCCCACCGCCGTCGCGTAGGGCCCCGAGGCCTGGGCGGCATTGCCGATCGCGGATGCGCCGAGGGCGGACGCATTCGCCCGCTGGCCGACCGCCGTGCTCTGTTCGCCACTCGCCTCGCTGTAGGCGCCGAGTGCGAGCGCGTCGTCGGCGAGGGCGGTGGCATTGAAGCCGACCGCGGTCGCGTCCTGGCCGAAGGCCTGTGCGCCGCTGCCCAGGGCCGTGGCCCCCTGCCCGACCGCCGAAGCCGATTCGCCCGCCGCCGTCGCGTAGTCGCCTTCGACATAGGCCGCGTTGTCGCTGTCCTCGCTGCCGGACGCGGCGAAGTAACGGGCGTACTGCGTCGCCTCGGCCAGCTGGTCGACATTCACCGCATCGGTGCCCGCCGTGCCCGCGGCCACGTTGGTGATCTGGCGCTCGTTGCCCGCACTGCCCACCGAGACCGTG
>NZ_JACCJZ010000012.1 GCF_013425765.1 Luteimonas deserti | reverse complement strand
GACGCCGGCAGCGAGATTGGTGATCCGGCGCGTGGCCGGATAGCCGCCTGCGCCCGTGCCGTTGCCGATCGAGACCACGTTGGCCTCCGGCGCACGGGCGCCCGCGCCCAGCGCCACGCTGTTCACGCCGTTGGCCCAGGCGTTCAGACCCAGCGCGGTCGCGTTCTGCGCATAGGCGTAGGAATCGCGTCCCACGGCCGTCGTCCCCACCGCCGTCGCCCACGCGAACTGGCCCACCGACGTGGTGTTGTCCGCCGTTGCCCAGGCGGAGCCGCCGAGCGCCGTGCTGTTGAGACCGGTGGCGCGCGACGTGGTGCCCGCCGCCAGGCTGGTGGCGCCGCTGGCCGTCGCGGTATTGCCCACGGCCGTCGAGTTCAGACCGCTGGCGACCGCCGCGACACCCACGGCCGTCGCGCGGTCGGCCGTGGCCTCGGCGCCGTAGCCGAGCGCGCTCGCCAGGAAGCCGGTCGCTTCGGCGTAGCTGCCGGTGGCGGTCGCGCCGTCGCCGGAGGCGATCGAGCGGAACCCCGTCGCCAGGGCCTGCTGGCCCGATGCGTCCGCTTCGGTGCCCACCGCCGTCGCGTAGGGCCCCGAGGCCTGGGCGGCATTGCCGATCGCGGATGCGCCGAGGGCGGACGCATTCGCCCGCTGGCCGACCGCCGTGCTCTGTTCGCCACTCGCCTCGCTGTAGGCGCCGAGTGCGAGCGCGTCGTCGGCGAGGGCGGTGGCATTGAAGCCGACCGCGGTCGCGTCCTGGCCGAAGGCCTGTGCGCCGCTGCCCAGGGCCGTGGCCCCCTGCCCGACCGCCGAAGCCGATTCGCCCGCCGCCGTCGCGTAGTCGCCTTCGACATAGGCCGCGTTGTCGCTGTCCTCGCTGCCGGACGCGGCGAAGTAACGGGCGTACTGCGTCGCCTCGGCCAGCTGGTCGACATTCACCGCATCGGTGCCCGCCGTGCCCGCGGCCACGTTGGTGATCTGGCGCTCGTTGCCCGCACTGCCCACCGAGACCGTGTTGTCGCGGGTGGCCTGCGACCCCTGGCCCAGTGCAACACTGCCATCGCCCGAGGCCACGGCATCGGAGCCCAGGGCCAGCGAATCGTCGCCCGATGCAGTGGAGAAATTGCCGAGCGCGGTGCTGTTGAAGCCGCTGGCCCAGGCCGCGCCGCCGATCGCGGTGGAATAGTCACCGGAGGCTTCGGTCGGGAAGAGGTTGAAGAAGCCGGCGCCGCCGCCGACCGCGACACTGTTGAGACCGCTGGCCACGGAGTACGAACCGATGGCCGTGGAGTCCGCCGCCGTCGCCGACGCCGCATAGCCCATCGCGGTCGACGCCGTCCCGGCTGCGGTCGAGACCGCGCCGAACGCGGACGACACTTCGCCCGACGCCGTGGCGCCCACGCCGAAGGCCGACCCGGCGAAGCCGGACGCATCGGCGCTCGCGCCGACCGCCGTGCCCGCGACGCCTGCACTGGTGGCCGAGGTTTCGAGCGGCACCCCGCCCAGGGTCAGAAGCGGGTTGCCGTCCTCGTCGACCGCATTGCCGCCGATCGCGACGCTGGCCGCACCGTCGGCCTGCGCGCCGGCACCGAAGGCCGCGCTGTTCTGGCCGAACGCAACGGCGTTGAAGCCCACGGCGGTGGCGTTCTGCGCCTGGGCCAGCGCGCCGCTGCCCACGGCAGTGGCGCCCTGTGCCAGTGCGCTGCTGCTCGCGCCCAGCGCAGTGCTGTAGTCGCCTTCCGCGTAGGCATCCGACCCGGCGGCCGTGGCGTCGTCACCGAGCGCGAACGCCTCGCCCTCGCCGCTGGCACGGAAGTACCGGTTCGACGCGGTGGCCTCCTCCAGCTGTCCGAGGTTGACCGCATCCGTCGCCTGCGTGCCCGCGGCGACGTTGGTGATCTGGCGCTCGTTGCCGGCGCTGCCCACCGAGACGCTGTCGGCCCGGTTGGCGAACGCGTCGGCGCCCAGCGCCACGCTGTTGGCCGCGGATGCGAAGGCGCCGAGACCGATCGCGGTCGAATTGACGCCGCTGGCGAAGGAATCCCGGCCGAACGCCGATGCACCGGCGGCGGTCGCCCACGCGAACTGGCCGGCTGCGGTCGTATTGGCGGCCGTGGCCCAGGCCGTTTCGCCCAGCGCGGTCGCATTGGCGCCCGTCGCGCGGCTGTCGGCGCCGAGCGCCACGCTGCTGGCACCCGTCGCACTGCTCGCGTTGCCGACCGCGGTGCTGTTGAAGCCATCCGCCCAGGCCTCGCCGCCGACGGCGGTCGAGTAGTCACCGCTCGCCTCGGTACCGAACGCGGTGGCGCCACCCACCGCCACGCTGTTGACGCCGCTGGCGATGCTGCCCGAACCGAGCGCGGTACTGGCCGCGCCGCCGGCATTGGCGCCGTAGCCGTAGGCGGACGCGAACGCGCCGCTCGCATCTGCAAATCCGCCGGCCGCGATCGACGCCTGGCCCGATGCCACGCTGCTGTAACCCAGCGCGGTGGACTGCTGCCCGCCGGCCGAGGCCGCATTGCCCAGTGCGGTCGCATAGCTCCCGGACGCCTGTGCGTACGCGCCGAGCGCCGCAGCGCCTTCCGCATCGGCCACGGCATTGAAGCCCAAGGCCGTGGTCTGCCCACCCTGTGCGAAGGCCCCGCTGCCCACGGCCGTCGCGCCCTCGCCGAAGGCGTCGCTGGACGCGCCCAGTGCGGTCGCGTAGTCGCCGTCCGCACTCGCATCGGAGCCGGCCGCCGTGGCGTCCTCGCCCTGCGCGTAGGCCTCGCCTTCGCCGGTGGCGCGGAAATAGCGCGTGTCCGCCGTCGCCGCCTCGAGCTGACCGACATTCACCGCATCGCTCGCCTCGGTGCCCGCGGCGACGTTGGTGATCTGGCGCTCGTTGCCGGCGCTGCCCACCGAAACGCTGTCGGCGCGGTCGGCCACCGAGTCCGCACCGAGGGCCACGCTGTTGTCCGCCACCGCCTCGGCGAAGTTGCCCAGCGCCGTGCTGTTGGTGCCTGCGGCCCAGGCCGCGCCGCCCACCGCGGTGGAATAGTTGCCCGACGCTTCAGTCGGGATGAGCCCGGCAAGCGCGCCGCCCACCGCCACGCTGTTGATGCCGGTCGCCGTCGCGGCCTGACCCACGGCCGTGCTGTAGCTGCCGGCGGCCGTGCTGTCGGAGCCCAGCGCGACGCTGCTCGCACCCGAGGCCGTGCTGGCGTTGCCGAATGCGGAGCTGTTGAATCCGGTCGCCGCGGCATCGCCGCCGACCGCCGTCGCATAGGTGCCGCTGGCCTCGGCCCGGAAGCCGAATGCTGCGGACTCGTCGCCGCTGGCGACACTCTCGGCGCCGACGGCGGTGGCACTGTCACCCGAGGCCTCAGCATAGAACCCCACTGCGGTCGCTTCGATGCCGCTGGCCTCTGCCAGCGCACCGCTCGCGACCGAGCCATCGCCCCTGGCGATCGCCGCCGCGCCGGTGGCCGTCGACAGCTCGCCGCTGGCCAGGCTCTCTGCGCCGATCGCGGTCGCGTACTCGCCACTGGCTTCCGCGAGCGCGCCCGCGGCCAGTGCATTGGCGGCCGAGGCGACCGAGTCGAAGCCGAGCGCGGTGGCGTTCTCACCAAACGCGAACGCGCCGCTACCGAATGCGGATGCGCCCTGTTCGAGCGCCTGCGCCGCCGAGCCGACGGCCGTGCTGTAGTCGCCGTCCGCCGCCGCGCCCGCTCCTGCCGCGACCGCCTCCTCGCCGGTCACGGCCGCCTCGCCATCGCCGCTGGCCTGGAAATACCGGCTGGTTTCGCCGGCGATGTCGGCCACGGCCTGCAGCTGGGCCAAGTTGACCGCATCGGTCGCGTTGACGCCGGCAGCGAGATTGGTGATCCGGCGCGTGGCCGGATAGCCGCCTGCGCCCGTGCCGTTGCCGATCGAGACCACGTTGGCCTCCGGCGCACGGGCGCCCGCGCCCAGCGCCACGCTGTTCACGCCGTTGGCCCAGGCGTTCAGACCCAGCGCGGTCGCGTTCTGCGCATAGGCGTAGGAATCGCGTCCCACGGCCGTCGTCCCCACCGCCGTCGCCCACGCGAACTGGCCCACCGACGTGGTGTTGTCCGCCGTTGCCCAGGCGGAGCCGCCGAGCGCCGTGCTGTTGAGACCGGTGGCGCGCGACGTGGTGCCCGCCGCCAGGCTGGTGGCGCCGCTGGCCGTCGCGGTATTGCCCACGGCCGTCGAGTTCAGACCGCTGGCGACCGCCGCGACACCCACGGCCGTCGCGCGGTCGGCCGTGGCCTCGGCGCCGTAGCCGAGCGCGCTCGCCAGGAAGCCGGTCGCTTCGGCGTAGCTGCCGGTGGCGGTCGCGCCGTCGCCGGAGGCGATCGAGCGGAACCCCGTCGCCAGGGCCTGCTGGCCCGATGCGTCCGCTTCGGTGCCCACCGCCGTCGCGTAGGGCCCCGAGGCCTGGGCGGCATTGCCGATCGCGGATGCGCCGAGGGCGGACGCATTCGCCCGCTGGCCGACCGCCGTGCTCTGTTCGCCACTCGCCTCGCTGTAGGCGCCGAGTGCGAGCGCGTCGTCGGCGAGGGCGGTGGCATTGAAGCCGACCGCGGTCGCGTCCTGGCCGAAGGCCTGTGCGCCGCTGCCCAGGGCCGTGGCCCCCTGCCCGACCGCCGAAGCCGATTCGCCCGCCGCCGTCGCGTAGTCGCCTTCGACATAGGCCGCGTTGTCGCTGTCCTCGCTGCCGGACGCGGCGAAGTAACGGGCGTACTGCGTCGCCTCGGCCAGCTGGTCGACATTCACCGCATCGGTGCCCGCCGTGCCCGCGGCCACGTTGGTGATCTGGCGCTCGTTGCCCGCACTGCCCACCGAGACCGTG
>NZ_JACCJZ010000011.1 GCF_013425765.1 Luteimonas deserti | reverse complement strand
AGCAGGCGCTGAGGCCGCTTCCGCAGATCTTTGACAGTGTGCGCAGGATACTTATGCGGACGTCTGGCTGGTGGTGTTAGTCCATTAGCAGACGTTCCAGAAAGAGCAAGAAAGATTCAACAGCATGCAAATGCTGGCGAGTAGTTCGGGCTCAGGAAGGACATCTGCACTCGAAGCATTAGACGTCACTTCGGTGATGTCGAAAATTTTAAGTGAAGAGTTTGATCCTGGCTCAGAGTGAACGCTGGCGGCAGGCCTAACACATGCAAGTCGAACGGCAGCACAGAGGAGCTTGCTCCTTGGGTGGCGAGTGGCGGACGGGTGAGGAATACATCGGAATCTGCCTATTTGTGGGGGATAACGTAGGGAAACTTACGCTAATACCGCATACGACCTACGGGTGAAAGCCGGGGACCTTCGGGCCTGGCGCAGATAGATGAGCCGATGTCGGATTAGCTAGTTGGCGGGGTAAAGGCCCACCAAGGCGACGATCCGTAGCTGGTCTGAGAGGATGATCAGCCACACTGGAACTGAGACACGGTCCAGACTCCTACGGGAGGCAGCAGTGGGGAATATTGGACAATGGGCGCAAGCCTGATCCAGCCATGCCGCGTGGGTGAAGAAGGCCTTCGGGTTGTAAAGCCCTTTTGTTGGGAAAGAAAAGCAGTCGGTTAATACCCGATTGTTCTGACGGTACCCAAAGAATAAGCACCGGCTAACTTCGTGCCAGCAGCCGCGGTAATACGAAGGGTGCAAGCGTTACTCGGAATTACTGGGCGTAAAGCGTGCGTAGGTGGTTTGTTAAGTCTGATGTGAAAGCCCTGGGCTCAACCTGGGAATTGCATTGGATACTGGCAGGCTAGAGTGCGGTAGAGGGTAGTGGAATTCCCGGTGTAGCAGTGAAATGCGTAGAGATCGGGAGGAACATCCGTGGCGAAGGCGACTACCTGGACCAGCACTGACACTGAGGCACGAAAGCGTGGGGAGCAAACAGGATTAGATACCCTGGTAGTCCACGCCCTAAACGATGCGAACTGGATGTTGGGTTCAATTAGGAACTCAGTATCGAAGCTAACGCGTTAAGTTCGCCGCCTGGGGAGTACGGTCGCAAGACTGAAACTCAAAGGAATTGACGGGGGCCCGCACAAGCGGTGGAGTATGTGGTTTAATTCGATGCAACGCGAAGAACCTTACCTGGCCTTGACATGCACGGAACTTTCCAGAGATGGATTGGTGCCTTCGGGAACCGTGACACAGGTGCTGCATGGCTGTCGTCAGCTCGTGTCGTGAGATGTTGGGTTAAGTCCCGCAACGAGCGCAACCCTTGTCCTTAGTTGCCAGCACGTAATGGTGGGAACTCTAAGGAGACCGCCGGTGACAAACCGGAGGAAGGTGGGGATGACGTCAAGTCATCATGGCCCTTACGGCCAGGGCTACACACGTACTACAATGGGAAGGACAGAGGGCTGCAAACCCGCGAGGGCAAGCCAATCCCAGAAACCTTCTCTCAGTCCGGATCGGAGTCTGCAACTCGACTCCGTGAAGTCGGAATCGCTAGTAATCGCAGATCAGCATTGCTGCGGTGAATACGTTCCCGGGCCTTGTACACACCGCCCGTCACACCATGGGAGTTTGTTGCACCAGAAGCAGGTAGCCTAACCGCAAGGGGGGCGCTTGCCACGGTGTGGCCGATGACTGGGGTGAAGTCGTAACAAGGTAGCCGTATCGGAAGGTGCGGCTGGATCACCTCCTTTAGAGACAAGGCTGCATCGCTTGTCCAGGCGTCCTCATAAGTAACCTGCACGATTGGTAATCAAGAGCACGACTGGGTCTGTAGCTCAGGTGGTTAGAGCGCACCCCTGATAAGGGTGAGGCCGGTGGTTCGAGTCCTCCCAGACCCACCACTTGGGGCCTTAGCTCAGCTGGGAGAGCACCTGCTTTGCAAGCAGGGGGTCGTCGGTTCGATCCCGACAGGCTCCACCATTTCTTGATTCGCCGATCGCTGCGCACACATCAGATTTGAATGGTGCCGGGCATTGTGGCCCGACACCGGTTCTTTGAAAAATAGGGAAGTAGCGAGCGTCTGAGACAAGTACTCAAACGTGTCGTGAGGCTAAGGCGGGGACCTCGAGTCCCTAAGAAATTGAGTCGTTATAGTTCGTGTCGATGCTTTGTACCCATCGACAGAAGTATGGCTCCGAGGCGACTTGGGGTTATATGGTCAAGCGAATAAGCGCACACGGTGGATGCCTTGGCGGTCAGAGGCGATGAAGGACGTGGTAGCCTGCGAAAAGTATCGGGGAGCTGGCAACAAGCTTTGATCCGGTAATGTCCGAATGGGGAAACCCACCTCCTAGGAGGTATCGTGCAGTGAATACATAGCTGTACGAGGCGAACGCGGTGAACTGAAATATCTAAGTAACCGTAGGAAAAGAAATCAACCGAGATTCCCTGAGTAGTGACGAGCGAACGGGGAACAGCCCAAAAGTCGATTTGGTTCTAGCAAAACGGTCCTGGAAAGACCGGCCATAGAAGGTGACAGCCCTGTATGCGAAAGGGCCATATCGATGAAATTGAGTAGGGCGGGGCACGAGAAACCCTGTCTGAACATGGGGGGACCATCCTCCAAGGCTAAATACTCCTGACCGACCGATAGTGAACCAGTACCGTGAGGGAAAGGCGAAAAGAACCCCGGAGAGGGGAGTGAAATAGACCCTGAAACCGTGTGCGTACAAGCAGTCGGAGCCCGCAAGGGTGACGGCGTACCTTTTGTATAATGGGTCAGCGACTTATTGTTCGTGGCAAGCTTAACCGTATAGGGGAGGCGAAGGGAAACCGAGTCTGATAAGGGCGCATAGTCGCGGGCAATAGACCCGAAACCGGGTGATCTAGTCATGCCCAGGGTGAAGGTTGAGTAACATCAACTGGAGGCCCGAACCCACTCCCGTTGCAAAGGTAGGGGATGAGGTGTGATTAGGAGTGAAAAGCTAATCGAACCCGGAGATAGCTGGTTCTCCTCGAAAGCTATTTAGGTAGCGCCTCATGTGAATCTTCCTGGGGGTAGAGCACTGTTATGGCTAGGGGGTCATTGCGACTTACCAAACCATTGCAAACTCCGAATACCAGGACAGACTGCATGGGAGACACACGGCGGGTGCTAACGTCCGTCGTGAAAAGGGAAACAACCCAGACCCACAGCTAAGGTCCCAAATTATCACTAAGTGGGAAACGATGTGGAAAGGCACAGACAGCCAGGAGGTTGGCTTAGAAGCAGCCACCCTTTAAAGAAAGCGTAATAGCTCACTGGTCGAGTCGGTCTGCGCGGAAGATTTAACGGGGCTAAGTGATAAACCGAAGCTTGGGGTGCATAACTTTGTTATGCGCGGTAGAGGAGCGTTCCGTAAGCCGTTGAAGGTGGATTGAGAAGTCTGCTGGAGGTATCGGAAGTGCGAATGCTGACATGAGTAACGATAATGGGGGTGAAAAGCCTCCACGCCGAAAGCCCAAGGTTTCCTTGCGCAACGTTAATCGACGCAGGGTGAGTCGGCCCCTAAGGCGAGGCAGAAATGCGTAGTCGATGGGAAGCTGGTTAATATTCCAGCACCTCGCATAAGTGCGATGGGGGGACGGAGAAGGTTAGGTCTACCAGGCGTTGGTTGTCCTGGAGAAAGGCGGTAGGAGTGGGTCTTAGGCAAATCCGGGACCCTTTAACTCCGAGCACCGAGACGAGCTCATTAGAGCGAAGTGACTGATACCACGCTTCCAGGAAAAGCCCCTAAGCTTCAGCTTATGCAGACCGTACCGTAAACCGACACAGGTGGGTAGGAAGAGAATTCTAAGGCGCTTGAGAGAACTCGGGTGAAGGAACTAGGCAACATAGCACCGTAACTTCGGGAGAAGGTGCGCCCTTGATCGTGGCCCATGCGGGCTACAGCGATCGGGGGCCGCAGTGACCAGGCCGCTGCGACTGTTTATCAAAAACACAGGACTCTGCAAACACGAAAGTGGACGTATAGGGTCTGACGCCTGCCCGGTGCCGGAAGGTTAATTGATGGGGTCAGCCGCAAGGCGAAGCTCTTGATCGAAGCCCCGGTAAACGGCGGCCGTAACTATAACGGTCCTAAGGTAGCGAAATTCCTTGTCGGGTAAGTTCCGACCTGCACGAATGGCGTAACGATGGCGGCGCTGTCTCCACCCGAGACTCAGTGAAATTGAAATCGCTGTGAAGATGCAGCGTTCCCGTGGCAAGACGGAAAGACCCCGTGAACCTTTACTATAGCTTTACATTGAACGTTGAGTTCGTCTGTGTAGGATAGGTGGGAGGCTATGAAACCCTGGCGCTAGCTGGGGTGGAGCCAACCTTGAAATACCACCCTGTCGTGCTTGACGTTCTAACCTAGGTCCGTTATCCGGATCGGGGACCATGTATGGTGGGTAGTTTGACTGGGGCGGTCTCCTCCCAAAGAGTAACGGAGGAGCTCGAAGGTACGCTCAGCGCGGTCGGACATCGCGCACTGTGTGCAAAGGCATAAGCGTGCTTGACTGCGAGATCGACGGATCAAGCAGGTAGGAAACTAGGACTTAGTGATCCGGTGGTTCTGTATGGAAGGGCCATCGCTCAACGGATAAAAGGTACTCCGGGGATAACAGGCTGATACCGCCCAAGAGTTCATATCGACGGCGGTGTTTGGCACCTCGATGTCGGCTCATCACATCCTGGGGCTGTAGTCGGTCCCAAGGGTATGGCTGTTCGCCATTTAAAGTGGTACGCGAGCTGGGTTCAGAACGTCGTGAGACAGTTCGGTCCCTATCTGCCATGGGCGTTGGAGATTTGAGAGGGGCTGCTCCTAGTACGAGAGGACCGGAGTGGACGAACCTCTGGTGTTCCGGTTGTCACGCCAGTGGCACTGCCGGGTAGCTATGTTCGGAAGCGATAACCGCTGAAAGCATCTAAGCGGGAAGCGCGCCTCAAGATGAGATCTCCCGGGAGCTTGACTCCCCTGAAGGAACCATCAAGACCAGGTGGTTGATAGGCTGGGTGTGTAAGTACAGCAATGTATTGAGCTAACCAGTACTAATGATCCGTGCGGCTTGACCATATAACCTCAAGTTGCTTCAACACGAAGCATCCTTGGCCTCCGCAACACGTGTGAGTCGAGTTTCAAATGTTCGCTACTTCCCAACCTCTGAGAGCGTGAGCGCTGTCAGTCCCACTGTCGATCGCATACCTGCGTCGAGAATCGGGCCGACCTGCGACCCTCCACCCTCTCCCTGGTGACTATAGCTGTATGGAACCACCCGATCCCATTCCGAACTCGGAAGTGAAACGTACATGCGCCGATGGTAGTGTGCATCTAGCATGCGAGAGTAGGTCATCGCCAGGGTCTTTACCCCGAAACCCCCGCCCACAAGGCGGGGGTTTCTTTTTGTCCGACATTTTGTCGATATTGCCTGGCGGGAATTGCCCGGGTGTGTTCGTTCGGGCACGGATCCGATGGCGGGTGAATCGGTCAGGCAGCTGCGCTGCGCGCACGCGCGCCGGGAAACACGGTCAGGCGCTTTGTTCGGGATTTTGTCGACATCGGCGGAGCTGGATTGCTTGGACTGTATTCAATCGGGCACGGATCTGATAGCACGTTAATCAACCAAGCGACTGCGCTGGGCGCAGGCGCGCCAGGAAGCACGGTCGGACACCAAGCGTTTTGAGCCTGCATGCCCGCCCGTGGACCTCGGTGCTGTGGCTCGATGCGTGGCGCGGGGCCAGAACGGTGTTAGGGCCGGCCTGCTTGGTCGATCGCTCCTACGGGGCCGGCGCCGGCGTCGCTCGCATGGCCCTGGGGATGCGGGGATGCGGCGGGGGCGCTGCGGCGCGCAACGCGGGCGAAGATCAGCTCCCCGGCGTGTGCTGGATTGAGGGGGCGGCTCCATTGGGATCCGCCGTCCTGATGCAGGGCCAAGCTGAGAAAGACGTTCTTCGCTACACCGTCTCGCGTGGGTGGCGTTTGGCGGAACTCGTGCATTATTCCCGGAACGAGCAAGTTCGACTGGTAGCCATTGGCATTACCCGGGCAGGGATCAGCCAAGTCCTCTCCGTGATGGGGACGCCCTGGGAGAGCATTGCGCCAGACAGCTTTGACGCTGCGCGGGCTGAGCTCGATCAGGTTTCGCCAGTGGCCGGGCGATTCTTGCAAAGCCGGCGCATGCGGAGGCAGAGGACTCGCCATCTTGGCAAGGCCAGATCGCGAAACCGGTTGAGAATTTGCTTCGGGTGCGGGGCGCGCCGTCGGGCAAACTCCGGGCGATGGTAGGCGGACGCAAGCCTGCTCCCGTTCTGAGTCTGCACTCGTGCGGCGGGTGTGCGCGGCAGGCCCGCTAAGTAGCTGGCATCCAGCGGTATCGCTGCAGATCATGCCGACCGCTCCTGTCATCGCAAAGCCGGCAGCGCGACGGCGCTGCCTGTCCGAGCAGCGCTGCGGTCCGTGGTATCGGACCTCGTTCGAATTGCTACGATTACCGTTACGGGCCTATAGCTCAATGGTCAGAGCAGAGGACTCATAATCCTTTGGTTCCAGGTTCGAGTCCTGGTGGGCCCACCAAGCTCCGTCGATTTAGCACAAAACTCACAGTGACGCGTTTAGAGTGCGCCGCTGATTACGTGAATGCGGGGAACGCCGTGCGACGACGGGATGTGTTGGCCGCGGCTGTCGGTACGCCGCTCGTGCTTGGTGGATGGCCGGCGTTCGCCGCGGGCGCTGCCGGTGCCGGTTCCGTGTTCGATGCGCAGACCGTGCCGCGGCTCGCCGCCGCACTCGCTGGCCGCGCCTACGCAGCGCCGGACTCCGGACTGCCGGGGGCGCTCGCAGACGCCAGTTACGACCAGTACCGCACGATGCGCTATCGCGCCGAGGCGGCGCTGTGGCGGGACGCGCCCGGAGCCGCCTTCCAGGCCCAGTTCTTCCATCGGGGGTTCCTGTTCCGGCCACGCGTCGATGTGTACGCCGTGGCGAACGGTGAAGCCAGCCCGGTGCCGTTTTCGACGTCGCAGTTCGACTACACCCCGGACGCGGCGCCCGCGATCGGTGACATCGGGTTTGCCGGCTTCCGCCTGCATACCGCGTTGAACCGCGCCGACTATATGGACGAGCTGTGCGCCTTTCTCGGCGCGAGCTACTTCCGCGCCGTGGCGCGCGGCCTGGGGTACGGACTGTCGGCCCGAGGCCTGGCGCTGGGCAGTGGGGATCCCGGGCCTGAGGAATTCCCGGTGTTCCGCGCGTTCTGGCTGCACCGGCCGGAGCCGGGCGGCACGATGATCACCGTCGACGCCCTGCTGGACAGCCCATCGGTCGCCGGCGCGTTCCGCTTTCTCATCACGCCCGGCGGTGACACGGTGTTCGAGGTCGACGCCCGGCTCTATCCGCGCGTACCGCTGACGAACGCGGGGATCGCGCCGCTGACCAGCATGTTCCACTTCGATGCCTCGGGCCGACGGGACGTCGACGACTACCGGCCGGCGGTCCACGACTCGGACGGTCTGGGGATCGCATCGCGCGACGGCAGCTCGGTGTGGCGGCCGCTGCACAACCCGCGGACCCTCCAGCACAGTGGCTTCCAGGGTGCGACGCCGCGCGGATTCGGGCTGATGCAGCGCAAGCGGGATTTCGCGGATTTCGAGGATGCCGAGGCGCATTACGAACGGCGTCCGTCGGCGTGGGTCGAGCCGTTGGACGACTGGGGCGCGGGTGAGGTGCATCTGGTCGAGATTCCGACTGCCGACGAGTATCACGACAACATCGTGCTGTTCTGGCGACCCGCCCGTGCCATGCTGCCGGGCGTCGAGCACCGCTGGCGCTACCGCCTGCACTGGACCGCGGAGCATCGCTGGCAGCCGGAGCTCGCCCACGTGACCGCGACTCGGATCGGCGCCGTGCCCAGGACGACATCGGGCGCGCGTCTGGTCGTGATCGATCTCGCCGGAGGCCCGGGCCGGGAGACGGCCGGGCTCGAGGTCGATCATCGCGCCTCGGCCGGCGCGATCCGCAACGCCGTGGTGCACGCGCGTCCCGGTGGAGGATGGCGGCTCGCCTTCGAGTTCGAACCGCAGGGGCATGCCGTGGCGGAACTATCGGTCCGCCTGCTCGAAGGCGGCCGGGCGGTCTCCGAAACCTGGCTGTACCGGTGGCAGGCGTGAGCGCGCCGGCACGCAGTGCAGTGCGCGACGGCGACGACCGCATGCCGGCTGAAGTGCCCCTGGCGATGCCGGTGCAGAGCCTGGGTGAAGGCCGGCTCGCGAACGCGCACCTGCCGACGACACCGCCGCGGATGGCCTGGCGGCGCGGCGTTATCCTCGCGGCCTCCGCAGCGCTGACGCTGCTGGCCACCTACCAGATCTGGTGGCTGCTGCGCATCGGCGGCATCGATGTGCTCGAAGGTCTGTTGCTGCTAGTCTTCGTGCCCTTGTTCGCGTGGATCGTGCAGTCCTTCGTAAGTGCCGTGGCCGGGTTCGTCCTGGTGATGCAGCGGCGGCCGGCGCGACTGGGCATCGACCCCGAGGGGCCGATGCCGGTGCTGCGCCAGCGCACCGCACTGCTGATGCCTACCTACAACGAGGCACCCGACCGTCTGTTCGCCGGCCTGCAGGCCGTGTGCGAATCGCTCGCACAGACGGGTCAGGGCGATGCCTTCGATGTCTTCGTGCTCAGCGATACGCGTGACGCGGGCATCTACGAGGGCGAGCGGCGCGGCATCGAAAGGCTGCGGGCGCAATGCCCCGGCCTGCGGCTGTTCTACCGGCGCCGCGAGGACAACCGCGAACGCAAGGCCGGCAACATCGCCGACTGGGTCCGGCGCTGGGGCGGCGCCTATCCGCAGTTCCTGATTCTCGACGCGGACAGCCTGATGACCGGCGACACGCTCGTACGCCTGGCCGCTGCGATGGAAGGCCACGAGGACGTGGCGCTGATCCAGACCCTCCCGGTCATCGTCAACGGCGCCACGCTGTTCGCTCGCATGCAGCAGTTCTCCGGCCGGATGTACGGACCCGTGATCGCGCACGGTGTCGCCTGGTGGCACGGCTCGGAAAGCAACTACTGGGGGCACAATGCGCTCATCCGCACGGCCGCCTTCGCCGCGCATGGCGGGCTGCCGGAACTCCAGGGCACGACTCCATTCCGCGGCACCGTCCTGAGTCACGATTTCGTCGAAGCGGCGCTGTTGCGGCGCGGTGGCTGGGCGCTGCACATGATTCCCGCGCTCGGCGGCAGCTACGAGGAGGGGCCGCCCACGCTCACCGACATGCTGGTACGCGATCGTCGCTGGTGCCAGGGCAACCTGCAGCACGGTGGCGTGCTCGCCGCGCGCGGCCTGCACTGGGTGAGCCGCTGGCACCTGCTCATCGGCATCGGCCATTACCTGACCGCGCCGCTCTGGGCGATGCTGGTGCTCGTGGGCCTGGCAGTGCCCCTGCAGCACGGCATGCCGGGAGCGGACGGTTTCTCGGCCGCGCGCTACTGGATGGCGCTCGACGACGGCCGCTTCCTGGCGGTGTTTCTGCTGACGATGGGCATGCTGTTCGCACCGAAGATCCTCGGTTATGCAGCGACGATGGCCGATCCCGCGATGCGACGGGGCTGCGGCGGCGCGATGCGCGGCCTGCTGAGTCTGGTGCTGGAGAACGTGCTGGCGGCGCTGATGGCGCCGGTGACGATGTACGTGCAGTCGCGGGGCGTGGCCGAGGTGCTCGCCGGACGCGACTCCGGCTGGGACGCGCAGCGTCGCGACGATGGTCGACAGACCTGGGGCGACCTGTGGCGCAACTACAGGGGAACCACGACCCTCGGTGTGCTGATGGGGGCGGCCGCGTGGACGCTTTCGCCGGGCCTTGCGCTGTGGATGTCGCCGATGATCATCGGGCTCGCGGGTTCGATACCGATCGTCCGGCTGACCTCGTCCCGCCGGATCGGCCTCGCCCTGCAACGGCGCCGCGTGTTCGCGACGCCCGAGGAGGCGGCGCCTCCGCAGGTCCTTCAACGCGCCAGTGCGTTGCGCGCGCTTCCGTGGCCCGCTGCGACGCTGTCGGCGACGCTCGATGCACCGGTCGAGGGGCCGACGGCGCAGGACCCGGTGTCGCCGGAGGCGGCGGCCCCCGTTCCGCCCGGGTGAGTCTGCACGCCGGGCAGCCCGTACACTGTCCGGCGGTCCGACATCGCATTCCGAATGAACGCAAGCGCTCCCCTGCTCGACTGCATCGAACGCGACACCGGCCCGGCGCCCGCCTGGGCGGTCGTCTGGTTACACGGTCTCGGCGCCGACGGCCACGATTTCGTGCCGATGCTGCCCGAACTGCTGCGGCCGAACTGGCCGGCGATGCGCTTCCTGTTCCCCCACGCGCCGCAACGTGCGGTCACGATCAACAATGGCACGCGCATGCGGGCCTGGTACGACATCGTGGATTTCGACCTCGCCAATCGGGCGGACGAAGCCGGAGTTTCCGAGTCCGTCGCGCAGATCGATGCGCTGATCGCACGTGAGACGGCACGCGGTATTCCACCTTCGCGGGTCGTTCTCGCCGGCTTCTCCCAGGGTGGCGCGGTCACGCTGGCGGCCGGACTTCGACGCCGCGAGCCGCTCGCCGGTCTGGTCGGTCTGTCCACCTACCTGCCGGCCGCGCACACCGCGCAGGCGATGCTGGCGGAGGGCGCCAACCGGCAACCGGTCTTCATGGCCCACGGCACCCAGGACCCGGTGGTGCCGTCCTTCGCCGGCCAGCAGAGCGCCGCCCTGCTGCGTTCGCTGGGATTCGAGGTCGACTGGCGCACCTATCCGATGCCGCACTCGGTCTGCGCCGAGGAAATCGTCGCGCTGGGCGACTGGTTCGACGCGCGGCTCGCCGCCGGCTGACCGGTGACCGCGCCGGCGCGCGATGGTGTCTGGCTGCCGGACCTGTGCCGGCTGCCGCGTCTGCTGACGATGCTCGGCCTGGCCCAGCTCACCGTGATCCTGGTGATGCTGGTGCCGATCGCCACGCCGCCATGGGACGCGGCCGGATTCATCTCCGCGAGCGGTTATGCGCTGTGGCTGGCGCTGTCGGTGTCGGTGCTGCTCTGCGCGGGACGCCGGCTGTTGTCCCGCTTGCCGATGCGTCTGGGCGCTGCGGCGGCGCTGGGCCTGGCGATGTTCGTCGCGCTGGTGGCCTCGGCGGTGGTGCACGGGCTGTTCGCCAGCATCGCCGCCGATCCCTCGCTTCCCGAGTTCGGTCGCTTCGTGGGCGGCAGCGCCGCGGCGGTGGTCCTGCTGACGGCGATCGCGTTGCGCTACTTCTACGTGATCGACCGCTGGCAGGCGCAGGTCGGAGCCCAGGCCCGCGCCGAGGCCGATGCGCTGCAGGCACGCATCCGACCGCATTTCCTGTTCAACAGCATGAACATGATCGCGACGCTGCTGCGTCGCGATCCCGAGGTCGCCGAGCGCGCGGTCCTCGACCTGTCGGACCTGTTCCGGGCGGCGCTCGGCGCGGGCGAGGGGACCTCCACCCTGGCCGACGAGACCGCTCTCGCCGAGCAGTACCTGTCGATCGAGCAGTTGCGCCTCGGCGACCGGCTCCGCGTGCGCTGGGACAAGGGCGCGGGCCTGCCGTGGTCGATGCCCATGCCGCGTCTGGTGCTCCAGCCCCTGCTGGAGAATGCGGTCCTGCACGGGATCTCGCGACTTCCGGAGGGCGGCACGATCGATGTGATGCTGGGGGAGCGTGAGGGCATGCTCGAAATCCTCGTCGCCAACCCCTCGTTGCCGCCCAGCGACGCCCCGGCGCAGGGCGCGGGCCATGCGCAGGCGAGCATCGCGCACCGGCTCGGCTATGCCTTCGGGCCCCGGGCCTCGATGCATTACGGCTGGAACGCGGGCCGGTATGCGTGCACCATCCGGGTGCCGGTGGCCGAGAGGGAGGCGCCATGGAGGGAGCGGGGCAGACCATGAAGGTGGTGATCGCCGACGACGAGCCGCTGGCCCGCGAGCGGTTGCGCCTGTTGCTGGCGCAGCACGAGGGGGTCGAGGTCGTGGCCGAGGTCGGCGACGGACGCAGCGCGCTGGAGGCCTGCGCCGCCCACGATCCGGCCTTGGTGCTGCTCGATATCGCCATGCCGGGCATCGACGGGCTGGAGGTCGCGCGGCATCTGAGTGCCTTCGAACCGCGCCCGGCCGTGGTGTTCTGCACCGCCTACGACGCACATGCGCTGATGGCCTTCGAGGCCGCCGCGGTCGACTATCTGGTCAAGCCGGTACGCCCCGAACGCCTGCAGACCGCGCTGGAGCGGGTCCGCGCGTTCACCGCGGGCCGGGAGGCCACGCGCGACCACGAGGGCACCGACAAGCGGCGCAGCCACCTCTGCGCGCGGCTGCGTGGCAGCCTGCGGCTGATTCCGGTCGAGGACATCCGCTACCTGCAGGCCGAGGAGAAATACGTCGTCGTGCACCACGCGCGCGGCGAGGACCTGGTGGAGGAATCGTTGCGTTCGCTCGAGGACGAGTTCGCCGACCACTTCGTGCGCATCCACCGCAACTGCCTGGTCGCGCGCCACGAGCTGGTGGAGTTGCGCCGGGATCTCGACGGCCACGTCCATGCGGTACTGCGACACGGCGACCGTCCGCTGGAAGTGAGTCGCCGCTGCGTGTCCCAGCTGCGCGACGCGATCCGCCAGTTCTGACGCGCCCGGCGCGCCGGGCGGCGATCGCCGATAATGCGCGAATGAACCTGCTGCGCATCGCCACCCGCAAGAGCCCGCTCGCGCTTTGGCAGAGCGAACACGTCGCCGACGCGCTGCGCGCGCGGCACCCCGGGCTCGAAGTGGTGCTGGTACCGCTCAGCACGCGCGGTGACGAGATCCTCGACCGGTCGCTCGCCGCGATCGGCGGCAAGGGCCTGTTCCTGAAGGAGCTGGAGATCGCCATGCAGGCCGGCGAGGCGGATTGCGCCGTCCACTCGCTCAAGGATGTGCCGATGGCGCTCGAAGCCGGCTTTGCGCTGCCGGCGATCCTGGCCCGCGCCGACCATGCGGATGCCTTCGTGAGTGACGTGGCGCCGTCCCTGGATGCCCTGCCGCATGGTGCGCGGGTGGGCACCTCGTCGTTGCGGCGCCAGGCGCAGCTGCGCGCGCGCCGTCCCGATCTCGACATCCGCGACCTGCGCGGCAACGTCAATACGCGACTGGCGCGACTCGATGCCGGTGAGTACGAGGCGATCGTCCTCGCCTGCGCCGGCCTGCAGCGGCTGGGGCTGGACGCACGCATCACGGCCCGGCTGGATGCGCCCGATTGGTTGCCCGCGCCGGCGCAGGGTGCCATCGCCGTGGAATGCCGCGACGACGCCCCCGACCTGCATGCGCTGCTCGCCACGCTGGATCATTTGCCCACACGCCAGTGCGTGGAGGCGGAGCGTGCGATGAACCGTGCGCTGCACGGAAGCTGCCACGTGCCGGTCGCGGCCTACGCACGTCTCGAGGGTGGGCGCCTGTCGCTCGACGGTCTGGTCGGCTCGGCACGGGACGGTCGCGCGGTCCGGGCGGGGGGCGAGGCGAGCCCGGGCGAGCGCGAGGCATTGGGCACGCTGGTGGCGCAGCGCCTGCTGGAACAGGGCGCCGGCGCATTCCTGCCGGGCTGACCCGTCGGGTCGCTCAGAACGTGTAGCGCACCTTGACCGAGCGCTCGGTGTCGGTGCGACCGCGCCCGCCGTTGCCGAGCGTGTCGTGGCGCAGTTCGAAATCCGAGCGCAGCGTCCACTGCGGAAACAGCTCGTAATCGAAGGCCAGGGTCTGGCGCAGGAACGTGTTCTCGCGGCCCGCCTCCACCTGCACCTGCTGGGTGAACGACGCGTGCCGCCCGAGCTCCTGCGACAGCAGCAGACGCCCGCGCGCGACCAGGCCCGGGACGGCAGTCCCGTAGTCGGTATACGGCTCGATCCGCACACCCGTGCCGAATTCCACCTTGAGCAGGGTCTCCGGACTGCGGATGGCCTCCAGTCCGTAGGTGGCGTCCCATTTCACGTGGTTGCCGCCGGAGCGGATGCTGTCCCGCCGCGCATGGGGGGAATGCAACGGTGCGACGCGGCGGTCGGGCAGTTTGACCACCGCCGGCGCGACGCTGCGTGGCCGTACGCCGGGCGCCCGCGGCGACCAGATCCGGCGCGACGAGGCCAGCGGCGTCCACTCGGCATCCGAGCAGGCGAGTCGGTAGCAGGGCAGGCGCAGGGGCACCTGACGTGTGGCGATCGCCACGACTGCGGGGTGGTCCGGCGCTGCCGGGAGCGGAGAGGTGTGAATCGGCAGGCCTGCTATGGCCAGCCACCAGCCGGCAACCATGTCATCCATTCATGTAATCGATTCCAGGCGATTATGCCGAGGCTCGATGACCATTCCAAGCGCGCGCTGCCCGATGGTTCAGGTGGATGCCGTCGTGCTCGGCGCGCCTGTCGCTGTGCCGGGACCTGCCGGAGGGCACTCCAGCAGCATCGCATCGATGACCGCGGCGGCGAGCACGCAGACGAAGACGAGGACGAGCCACACGGCCGCGGGCAGCAGACCGGTGCCGGCGAGCAGCCAGCACAGCGCAGGCGCCCCGACCAGCAGGGCGACGAGGGCGACTTGCTGGCGTCGGCGGCGCCCGTCGGGGGGTGCCGACGGCACTCCATGCCAGTCCAGTGCCTGGCAGGCGGCGAGCGCCACGCCGAGGCCGAACAGCGTGGCCAGCATCAGCCGCCCGTCGTGGCCCGCCGCCAGCAGGCGGTCCATGCCCAGATACAGCAGTGCCAGGCCCAGGCTCATCGAGAACAGCACGCCGATCGGCAGACGCAGCGGCCGGGACAGCGCGGTCGCCTCCCGGCCTGCAACGAGGGCCATTGCGGCGAAGGCGAGCACCAGCAGCACCAAGGCGAGCGCAACCAGGAGCCCGGCGTTGCGCCCCTGGGCTGCCCCGGCGAGCAGCGTCAGCAGGGCCAGCCCGGACAACATCGCGCCGCCGGCGGCCGCGCGCCCGACCGGCCGCATTGGACGCCCAGCGGTTTGCCGGAGTGGATCGACAGGGCTGCGCCGCGCGAGCACCCAGCCCAGCGTCGCGAGCGCCAGACCGACCGTCAGGCCCAGCGCCTGAACGTGCTGCACCAGGGCCGTGCCGGCCGGACGCAGGTTGAGCAGCGCGGTCGTCATGCCGCACCACATCAACAGGCCGAAGCCACTCGCCCACGTCGGCCCGTGCAGCCGCGCGCCCATCGATCGCATCCCGCTCTCCCCGGTGTTCGTCGGTGCATAGCCTGCCACGCACATCGCGTGCAGGCGCATTCACGCCGGCCGCCGGTCGCGCCGTGCGTACCGTCCGGCCGGTCGCTGCGCAATGGGATACTGCGCCCACCCTTCGAATCACGTGCGACATGACAGACCCCACTCACGCCGACATCGACGTGGTGATCGTCGGCGGCGGCGCGGCCGGCGCCCTCACCGCGTTGCATCTGCTGGCCCGGGGCGGATTGCGCATCGCCGTGATCGAGCCGCGTGGCGTCGTCGGCCTCGGCGCCGCGTACTCGACCTCGCGCAGCGAACACCTGCTCAACGTCAATGCCGCGCGCATGAGCGCATTCGACGCCGAGCCCGACGACTTCCTGCGTTTCCTCGATCGGGAGGGCCATGGCGCGCCCGAAGACCTGGCCGCACGCTTCATGCCGCGGCGCGAGTACGGCCGCTACCTGCAGGCACGCCTCGCGGCGCAGCCGGGATTCGATGCAGTGCGCGTGTACGCGATGGACGCGGTCGATGTCGTGCCCGCGGCCCCGGGCCACGCGGTGTCTCTGTCGGACGGTACGGTCCTGCACACGCGTGCCGTCGTGCTCGCGCTGGGCAACCGGCCGGGCGGGCCTCCCGTCGCCGCCACGGACATCGCGGACGGCGCCTTGGTGGAGGCCTGGGACTACGCGCGCGTGGCGGCGATCGACCCGGATGCGGACGTCGTCATCGTCGGCGCGGGCCTGAGCATGGTGGACACCGTGCTGACCCTGCAGGCCAACGGCCACCGCGCGCGGGTGCTGGCCATCTCCCGGCACGGCGTGATGCCGCTGCCGCATGCGCCCGGCACCCGGCCGCAGCCGGGCGGGGTGGAGCCGCTCCTCGCCCTTGGCGTGCGCGACCGGCTGCGGCAATTGCGTCGTTGGGCCGCGGAGGCCCGGGCCGATGGTGGACGCTGGCAGGATGCGCTCGAGCGACTGCGGCCGCACGTGCAGTCCCTGTGGCAGAGCTGGCCGCCGGTCGAACAACGGCGCTTTCTGCGCCATGCCGTACGCCAGTGGGACATCCATCGCCACCGCATCGCACCGGACGTGCACGCGCAGCTACAGGCGATGCGTCATTCCGGGCGGTTCGCCCTTCATGCCGGGCGCCTCGACGCGATCAGCCCCGCGCCCGAGGGGCGCGTGTGCATCGAGTGGCGCACGCGCGGCGGCTCGGAGCGGATGCACACGGTGACCCATACCGTGGTCAATGCCACCGGTGCCGAAACCCGCGCCAGTCGCCCGGCAGGGAGCGTGTTGCCGGCCCTGCTGGCGCGTGGCCTGCTGCGGCCGGGCCCGCATGCGATCGGCATCGACACCGCGGACACCGGCCAGGTGCTCGACGCCTGCGGTGCGGCTGTTCCGGGGCTCTGGACGCTGGGCGCCCTGCGGATCGGCAGCCTGTGGGAGAGCATCGCGATGCCGGAGGTCCGGGGCCAGGCGGAGCGCCTGGCGACCTCGCTCGCACTGGCGCTGCGCACCACGTCGTAACGGCGTCTGATCTCGGGCGCAGTGCAGCGTCGATCGGATCGAACGTGGAGGCGCCTGTCGCGATCGAGCCGGTCCGGGCGGACGAGGCCATGCGACACCGGCGGTGCCGGGTGCGACGCATGGTGCGATCCTGCTGGACGATGTGGCATCGCAGCGGGTGGGCGGCGAGGGGGCGCTGGACTGCCCCGAGGTAGGATCCGGATGCCGTCTCCGATGGCGTCCGGCCGCAGCGGCCCGGCGGCTTCGCCGGCCGGGGCATCCAATTTCAGCGCCCGAGGATCTCGACGATGAGGCCCGTGGCCGCGGCCACCAGCAGGTACTTGTCGTCGTGCTGGCGCACCCAACGGTGACCGGGGGGCGGGGCTGCGAGCCGATAGCGGCTGTGGTGGTCCACCCAGTAGCCGTCGAGTTCCGACACCGGCAGCCGGTCGCCCTTGCGCCATGCCTGTTTGCTCCATCCAGGCGGTGTCCCGTGGGGGCCGCCCGCGTGGGCAGGTGGGCCCTTTCCACGGGCGTGGGGCGGCGGATCCGCCCACGCGGACGCGGCGAGGCCGGACAGGCCGACCGTCAGTGCGAGCAGAACGCCCGGTGTGCGCACCAGCTTGAATCGCCCCATCTCGTGTCTCCATTCGTTCGGACGCGTCCAATCTAGGGACACCGGCGTGAACACGACGCGCCGTGGGCGCAGTCGCCGTGTCTCCGGTGCGGCCGCCCGGCACGCGAACGCTCTGGGGGCTGCCGAGCGGACCGGGCGGACACGGCGTTTCGCCTGCCGAGACGTCCGCGCACCTAGCTCGTCACGTGCTGCGCGGCCCAGCCCCAGAGCGCGGCACCGGCGATGACGGCCGGAATCACCAGCTTCGCGCCCGAGCGGAACAGGATCGCGAGCGCGATCGCGAACAGGACCGCTGCCTCGATACCGGTCAGGCTGGTCCGCAGCAACGCCAGCGTGGTGCCGGCGATGAGCCCGACCACGCCAGCGGTGACCCCTTCCAGGAACCGGCGAATCCGTGGCTGGTGCACCAGATGCTCGAGCACGTCGTGGCCCAGCAGGGTGAACGCGAACGCGGGCAGGAAGACACCGGCGGTCATCGCCACCGCGCCCCAGGGACCGCCGCCGAGATACCCGACGAACGTCGCGAAGATCACCAGCGGCGCGGGCAACAGCCCTGAGAGGGCCAGGCCGTCGAGAAACTGGCCATTGCTCATCCAGGCGCCCTGGGTCACCGCGT
Source organism: Luteimonas deserti (assembly GCF_013425765.1). Taxonomy (GTDB): domain Bacteria; phylum Pseudomonadota; class Gammaproteobacteria; order Xanthomonadales; family Xanthomonadaceae; genus Luteimonas; species Luteimonas deserti. Next base: position 64,940 of record NZ_JACCJZ010000011.1, on the reverse strand, counting down.
CGCGCTGCAGGAACGGGATGACCGTGTAGGCACCGCCGAAGGTCAGCAGGCCTGCCTTCAAGCCGGACCAGAACAGCACCGTCCACGCCATCGAGCCGGAGTCCGCACCGCGGGCGCTCCCCGCACCGGTATCGGTCAGCGCTTCGAACCCGGCGAGGCCGCCCACCCGCGCCACGTGGATCGCGATCCCGACCAGCGCCAGTCCCGCCAGTGCGGTGGCGAGGCGGACGTCGCCACGTCGCGCCAGCAGGTAGATCACGCCGCTGCCCACCAGCACGATGCCGAAGTGCACCCCGGCCAGCTGCGCGGCCGTGGCGAGCAGGGCCACGGCCCACAGCCAGCGGTCGGTGATCACGTGTCCGCCGATGCGGAACACCGCGCGCACGATCAGTGCGGCAACCGCAACCTGCACGGCGGCGAAGACGGCGGTCAGCCCGCCGGTGTCCAGGCCGTAGCGCACGTAGGCCCAGGACAGCGCGAACATCAGCAGGAAGCCCGGCAGCATGAAGCCGAGCCCCGCCAGCATTCCCCCCAGCCGACCGCGGGACTTCATGCCGAAGTACACGCACAGCTCGTGCGCCTCCGGGCCGGGCAACACCTGGTAGACGGCCAGGACGCGGTTGAAATGGCTGCTGCTGATCCAGCGGTCCTCGTCGACCAGCTCCTGCCGGATCATGGCGATCTGGGCGACCGGGCCGCCCCAGGCCAGTGCGCCGAAGCGCAGGAACCGCAGGAACAGCCTGAGCCAGGGCTCCTTCGGGATGTGGAAGCCGTCCTCGCCGGCGGCCGGCGCGTCGGCCCCATCGCGGGTGGTTGTCATGGGCGGTCGGCCGGGCGGAGGATGAGCCACATCCTAGTCGAGCCGGCGGATGCGCCCCGTGCGTGAACCGCCGCGGCGACGCCGTGTGCGCGAGGTCGGCGCCGCGCTCCTCGGTCGGCCTCGCCGGCACGGGGCGGCGGCGAGCGAGCTGACGTCCGGTCAGGCGCACGCATGCGGCGCGTTCGGGCGCTAGTTCGCGACCGGCCCATGGGCCGCGATGGCGCGGCGCAGATCGTCGGCCCCGTAGGGCTTCTGCAGGATGTAGCGCGACCGCAGCCGCTCGGGGACCCCCGCGGCGCCATAGCCGGTCGTGAAGATGTATGGAATGCCGAGCGCGTCGAGACGGTCGGCGACCGGGAAGCTCGTTTCGCCGCCCAGATTGATGTCGAGGATCGCGAAACGGACGTCGCGTGCGGCGAGGGTCTCGAGCGCCTGGCACACGGTGCACGCGATCGTCGGGGCACGGTGACCGAGCTCCAGCAGGAAGTCTTCCAGCAGCATGGCCAGGATCGATTCGTCCTCGACGACGAGGATGGTGGCCTCGACCCCGGCACTCATTCCGCGTCCGCCGCGAGCAGGGTGGTCGCGCGGAACACCACACCCTCGGGCGCGTAGACCAGGTCGACGTCGCCGCCGAGGTCTCCGCGCAGGCCGCGTTCGAGCAGGCGCGAACCGAAACCGCGGCGCGACGGCGGCATTACCGGCGGGCCGCCCTGCTCGCGCCAGACCAGGCACAAGCGCTCGCCTGCCGCGTCGGGAACGCGGGTCCACCGGATGTCCACCTCGCCGCCGGTCCCGGACAGCGCGCCGTACTTCACCGCATTCGTGCACAGCTCGTGCAGGGCCATGGCCATCGCCAGCGCGCGCCGGGGCTCGAGGTGGCCGGCCGGCCCGGCGAGCTTGAAGCGCTGGCCCGGAGCCGTTTCGTAGGGCGCCACCGCGCCCGCGACCACGTCCGTGATGTCGGCGCTGCGCCAGTTCTCACGAGTGAGCACATTGTGGGCACGCGACAGCGCAAACAGCCTTGCCTCGATGCGGGCGCTGCCGTCGGCGAGGTCGGAGGCCGTGCCGAGGGTCTGCCGGACCAGCGACTGCACGGTGAAGAGTGTGTTCTTGACCCTGTGGTTCAACTCGTTGATGAGCAGTTGGAGGTGCTCCTCGTGCCGTTTGCGTTCGGTCACATCGCGCGTGCTGCCGGCAATGGCCTCGACCGCGCCATCCGTCCCGATCACCGGGGTGAAGATGTAGTCGTAGGTGCGCAGCCCCTTGGTGGTGTGCGGAAAATTGACGTCGCCGCGTACCGGCTCGCGAGTGGCGATCACGCGCTCGATCTCTTCATCGTGCATCGCCGCGTGCCAGGGCTCGTAGCCGAGTTCGAGACAGGTCTTGCCTTCCGCGTCCGCCCAGGTCAGGCCCCACATGGCCAGCAAGGCCTCGTTGGCGTAGACGAACCGGTGCTGCAGGTCGAAGACGTAGAGCAGGTCCGGCGTGGACTGCAGCAGCACGTCGTAGACACGCCATGTCGCGGAGTCGCGGTCGGAAGACGGATGCATGGCAGCGGCCGGGTCGGACGGTGGCCGACTCTAGCACCGCGCCAGGCGGGTCATCCGTCTGAGCACGACCGCCGGCCCAGGGAGCCGCGGGCACCGACGGAAGCGCCATGCTCGACGCTGCCGCCGGGTGAGGCGCGCCGTTTCAGGGACGCGAATGCACCTGCGGCTCGGGCAGCACGCATTCGTCCGGTACGTTGTGTCGATGCGCGAGCGTGTGCAGCTCGGTGCGGATCCAGTCGCGTTCGTCCGGCGGTGCGTGCTCGCGCAGGTAGGCGGCCATGTTGGCCAGCGCGGCGATCTTCTTCAGGCGGTCGCCTTCCGAATCGCCGTAACCGCACAGGCTCGAATCCAGATCGCGCAGTGCGGCCGTGGTGGCGTCGTCGATGGGCATGGGGCGTCCTCGGTCTGGCGCGCACTTTAGGACGCACGCGTGCAGGGCGCGTCACGGCTTCGATGCGCGGGCGCCATCCGCGCGGACATCCGTCGACGTCCCGATACTTACTCCGTTCTACGCAGCGGCCGGCGTTTGGAGACGTGCGGATTGTCCGGCACATGCCATCGCCAGGGCAGATCGACCGCCTTCGTAATCCCGACCCGCGGGCCGACGACCGGCTGGAGTGGTGGCTCGACTCCGTCGGAGACGATGCATACCCCCTGCGCACCGGTCACCAGATCCGCGCCGTCGAACCGTCGATCGATTCCCATGGCCTGGGCGAGGCGGCCCGGTCCGCTGGCCAGGTCCTGCGTACGCCGGGCCTTGCTGCGTGCCTGCCTCATCAGGTCAAGGCCGTCCACCGGCTCGAGGGCCCGCAACAGCACCCCGAAGCCCTGGCCGATCTCGCCGCACACCGCGTTCGCGGCCCAGTGCATGCCGTAGCTGAAGTACACGTAGAGATGTCCGCCATCACCGAACATGCTCGCATTGCGCACGGTACGCCCGCGGAACGTATGCGCCGCAGGGTCTTCGCTACCGGCATAGGCCTCGACTTCGACGATCCGGCCCACACGGCCGTCATCGCGCAGTAGCAGCTTGTTGAGCAGCTCCGGCGCGACCTGGGCAGGGTGCCGCCGGTAGAACGCGCGCGGCAGCGACGTCAATTTCGGATGCGGTACGACGACGGACACGTGGCCTCCTGATGCAGTGCTACCAGAGCAGCCTGCATCGCGGCCCGTGAGTGCCGGGCATTCGCAGGCACGGAATGGCGACACCGTGCGCGATGACCCCCTTGCCCTGCGGGCCGGATGAAGCGGTGGGTTGCCGCGCGGGTGCCGTTTTCACATGGTCTCGAAGTCCGCTGGCGTCCAGTGGACGCCCCAGCCCCCGAAGGACCTGCCATGCGCGACATCCTCAAGACACTCAAGGACGAGCACGACGAGTTGCGCTCGCTGTTCGACGCGCTCAACGCGACCACCGACCGCGCCGAGAAGAAGCGCACCGAGCTGCTGCAGAAGATCGAAGCGGCGTTGATTCCGCATGCGAAATGGGAAGAGCTGGTGTTCTATCCCGCGTTCGCCGAGCGCGCCTCGCACGACCAGCTGCTGCAGCACGCCGAGGCGATCCAGGAGCATCGGGCGGTGGAACTGACGGTGTTGCCGGACCTGCACGCTTCGCCCAAGACCAGCCGCCAGTTCGCAGGCTCGGCGAAGGTGCTGTCGGAGTTCATCACCCATCATGCGGACGAAGAAGAGCAGGACATGTTCTCCGCGGCGCGCACGCTCTTCAGCGCGGAGGAACGCGCGGACCTGGACGAGCAGTACGAGACATGGAAAGCCTCGCCTGCGGCCGCGGCGCTGACCGTCCACGCCAAGGTCAAGACCGCGTTGAAATCCGTGATCCGCAATCCGAAAGCGCCCGGCTGAGACGGCAGGCAGGCCGGCGCGTGACCGGGTGCAAACCGCGCCGCACCCGGGCCGACCTCGCGTACCAGCGCAACGCGCCCTGCGGATCGCGCACCGTCAGCGCCTCGGCCGGCACGTCGCTGGACGCGAACACATGGCCCGAGGACTTCCGGCAGGCCACGCAATGACAGGCATCGGGCGGCGCCAGCGGCGCAGCGCCGGTCGTATGGCGTCGCGGCAGACATCCTCCGGCCATGTGTCCAGCGTCGAACCGCGGATGCCATGCATCCCGATCGCTGACTGGCTGCGCTGACGCGGCTTGCTAGAGTGCGGGGCCATGTACCGCCGGAGTGCGTGATGGCCTCGATCCTCTCCCGCGCCATCGTCCTGTGTCTGCTGGCCGCGGGCGCACCGGCGCACGCCGCCGGTGCCGGTGACATGCACGACTGGTGGCAGCGCCTGCAGTCGCTGTGCGGCCGGGCGTTCCCGGGCGCGCTGGTCCGCGCACCGGAGGACGACACCACCTTCCGTGATGTGCCACTGGTGATGCACGTGCGCCAATGCAGTGCCGATCGTGTGCGCATCCCGCTCGTGGTCGGCGACGATCGGTCCCGCACGTGGGTGCTCACCCGCACCGCCGCAGGCATCGAGCTGCGCCACGACCATCGCCAGCGCGACGGACATCCGGATGCGGTCACCCCGTACGGCGGCTCCACCAGCAATCCCGGCAGCGCCGAGACGCAGATGTTCCCGGCGGATGCCGCGACACGTGACATCCCCGATAGCGGTCAGCGCAGCGTCTGGCTGATGGAGATTCACCCCGGCACACGGTTCGTCTACGCCGCCAATCGCGTAGGCACGCTACGCGGCTTCCGGATGGATTTCGATCTCGCCCATCCCGTGCCCGCGCCTGACGCGCCATGGGGTTGGGTCGACTGAGATCGGGCATGTCTTGTAGCGTGTGCGAACCATGACGCGGTGCCGGCCGGACTGTGGCAGCCCGTGCCAGAATCGTGACCGGTCGACAAGGAGGACTCCATGCACCAGCCTGCACCCGCCCTGTCCGAGCACATCGAATCGCGTCGCCTGGCGTCCTTGCACGCCTACTGCATTCTCGACACCCCCACCGAACCGGTGTTCGACGACATCAGCCGGATCGCATCCACCGTATGCCAGACCCCGATCGCGGTGGTGAACCTGATCGACGCCGACCGGCAGTGGTTCAAGGCCGAAGTCGGTCTGGGCGTGCGCCAGGCGTCGATGGACGCTTCGATCTGTACCCACGTGTTCCTCGAACACGACTATCTGGAAATTCCCGACACCACGCAGGATCCGCGCTTCGCCTGCAACCCGCTCGTCGTCGGCGAGCCCGGATACCGCTTCTATGCCGGTGCCCTGCTGAAGACGCCCGATGGCCTGCCGATCGGCACGGTCTGTGTCCTCGACACCCGGCCCCGCCGCTTGACGCCCGAACAGGCCGATACCCTGCGCGCGCTGGCCCGGCAGGTGATGGCCCAGCTCGAACTGCGCCGGTTGCTCGCCGAAGCGCACGCGGTGAGCGCACAGCGCGCGCGGGTGCTGGCCAGTGCCGGTCACGATCTGCAGATCCCGCTGCGCGCCGCGTTCTACGCCATCCATCGCGCGCGTGCGGGGGCGCGCGAGGAGCAGATCGCGCGGCTCGACCACGCCGAGCAGGAACTCAATGCAATCCAGCAGAAGTTCGGTGAGCTGATCGCCTCGGCCACCGGGCGCGGCGGGTTCGTGCCGCCGTCGCTGGACGTCGCCGACGTCGCGCCGATGCTCGACCAGGTGGCGGCCTCGTGGCAGCGCGCCGCGACGCGCAAGGCCGTGACCCTGACCGCGAGGCACGAGCAGTCGCCGTGCCTGGCCTGCACCCACGCCGGGCTGCTGGAAACCCTGCTCGGCAACCTGGTGTCCAACGCGGTCAAGTACACCCCGTCGGGCGGTCGCGTGGACCTGGTGTGCCGCTACGAGCACGGCCTGGCCTGCATCGACGTCATCGACACCGGCGTCGGCATGGACCCCGCGCGTGTCGACCGGTATTTCGAGGCGTTCCAGCAGGGCGACGCGCAGTCCGAAGGGCTCGGTCTCGGCCTGTGGATCGTACGCCAGACCGCCGAGGCCCTCGCGGCCGACCTGGATGTCGCGTCCTCGCCCGGCGAGGGCACCCGGATCACCGTGCGCCTGCCGCCGGGCTGACCCGGCTGCGGCAGTCAGCCCGCTCGCCCGGCCGGCGTGACCGGCAGCCTGCGGCGCGTGAGCAGCGCGAACAGCGCCCCGCCTGCCGCACTGCCCGCGGCGATCGCGAGCAGGCCGCCTGCGCTCCGCGTTGCATCGATCAGCACCGGCATCGGCGCGAAGTGATCCGCAGCGCGGATCGCGACCACCAGACCGACGCCCGCCGCGACGGTATAGAGAGGGGTACGCAGGCGCGGCCAGCGTCGCGCACATCGCCACGCGAGAGGCAGCGCGGGCAACCACGCAGCGGCCACCAGCGCGAGGTGGGTCGGGCCGTAGCCGACCAGATCCTGCAGCGTCGTGGCCACCCGCGTTCCCGGCGGGATCTCGACGAACGGTGTGAGCGCCTGCAGGTTGAACTGGGTCTGCAGCACCGTGCCCCAGACGGTGGCCAGGCCCAGCGCGAAGGCGAGCGCCGCCAGGCGTGTCGTCCATGGCACGGAACGGGGGTCGGTCATGTGCAACGTTCGGGCATCATCATGGCCATGATCATGCCGCACACCACACGCACCACGCACGCAGTGGCGGAGACGCACACCACGCACTCGGTTGTCCGGGCCCGCATCCGGGCCGCCGCGGACGGACGACGGCGCAGGCATCGTCCGGCGTCGAAGGTGCGTGCGGTTGTGCTCGGTCTGCTGGCGTTGCTGTGCGTGGCGCCGCCCGCCGCTGCGGGCTACCGCATCGAAACCGTGGCCGAAGGCCTGATGCATCCCTGGTCGATCGCGTTCCTGCCGGACGGCCGCGCACTCGTGACCGAGCGCCCGGGACGTCTGCGCCTGCTCGAACCGGATGCGGCAGGGCGCCTGGTGCTGCGCGAGACGCCCGTTCCCGGCGTTCCCGGCGTCCTGGCGCGGGGCCAGGCCGGTCTCTTCGACGTGGCGATCGATCCGCGTTTCGCCACGACCGGACGCGTCTATCTCTCGTACGCCCACGGCACGCCGACGGCCAACCATCTGCGCGTCGCCCATGCGCGGCTGGGGCCGGACGGGCTTGCCGAGCTGACGCCGGTGTTGACCACCCAGCCGGCGAAGTCGCACACCCAGCATTTCGGCGGGCGCATGGCCTGGCAGGCTGACGACACCCTGGTGGTCGGCGTGGGCGACGGCAATCTCGTGCGCACCGATGCCCTCCGCCTGCACACCCATCTGGGCAAACATCTGCGCATCGACCGCGACGGCGGCATTCCTCCGGACAACCCGTTCGCCACGCGGACGGGGGCACGGCCGGAGATCTACAGCATCGGCCATCGCAATCCCCAGGGGCTGGTGCGGGTGGGCGGGCTGCTCTATGCGCACGAGCACGGGGCCAGGGGCGGCGACGAGCTCAACCGGATCGACGCCGGTGCCAACTACGGCTGGCCGATCACCACCGACGGCGTGGACTACACCGGCGCGCGGATCACGCCCTACACCCGGTGGCCCGGGGTGACGCCGCCCCTGCTGCACTGGACGCCGTCGATCGCACCGGCCGGCCTGACCTGGTACGACGGTGCGCTGTTTCCCCACTGGCGCAGCAGTCTGTTCGTCGCCGCGCTGGTCGAGCGCGGCGTGCGGCGCGTACCGATGAAGGGCGGGCGCCCCGGTGCGCAGGAGGTGCTCTTCACGGAACTCGGCGAGCGGATCCGCGACGTGCGCGCCGGCCCGGACGGCGCGCTGTACCTGTTGACCGACAGCATGCAGGGTCGGGTGCTGCGGATCGTGCCCGACGCATCGGCCGCGCCGCCGTCCCCGCCGCGCTGAGCTGCAGCGGGAACGTCCATCACCGCTGGCCTCGACGACCTGCACCGACGCGCGCCCGGTGTGCTTTGGTCGGCATCGGCCTGCCGAGGCGCGCCACGGCGCAACGGGGTGTGGTCGTGCTGCGCAGCGGTGCTCCGTCCCGGTGTGGCCGGGCATCGTTTCAACCGATCCCCGTGCCGCCGTCCTCGTCCCGCCCGTCGTGCGGGACGCGTGTCATTGCTGTCGGAGCCTGTTCTCCGGGATGGCCGCCGCGCCGGAGTATGCCGCCGGCGTCGAGCAGTCACTGCCCATGTCGCAACGTCGATCGCGACGGCCGCACCGGGCAACGCGATGCGAGCGGCGACACTCTCGCGCGAAACTTCGGCCGGCGCGTGCACCGGCGTGCGGGGCGACGAGGTGCGCAGGCTCCACCGGGCCCACGTCCGGGCGGGTGTCACCGGGCCGTCGCAGCGTGCAGCCCGGGCGCGAGGCGCTGCGCTGCGGGCGCAAGACGCATTCACCCGAACGTACGCGCGGGACGTCGAGAGTCCCGTCATGGACACCATTCCCGTGCTCTATCTCGTGCATCTGCATCCCGGCGGCGCAGCGGACGCCCCGCTCGGCATCGACAGTCTCGCGCTCGCGCCGGGCCTGCATCTGGTGATGTCGACCGGCACGCGTTCGCAGCTCTATCACCGGATCAAGCGGCGACTCGCGCCTGCCCGATTGCTGGTCGCGCCCCTGGCCGAGGCGCCGAAATTCAAGGGAATGGCGCCGGGTGCGCTGCGCTGGCTTCGCGACCGCGGCCTGGCGTAGCACGGCCGGGCCGCGCACGGCCCGGGCCTGGTCCGTCGCTGTCGCCTCCGCGGCGCATGGCATCATCGGCGACCGCCGATCCCGGGTGTTCCGATGCGCGTACTGACCCTGCTGTGTGTCCTGCTCCTGACTCCTGTCGCAGGGCTAGCCGTCGCGACCGACCTGGCCGCGGGACCCTCCCAGGTCCGCGTCGTCGAGACGCACGGAGTGTGGCACCTGACGGTCGATGGTGCGCCCTTCCGTATCCGGGGCGCGGGCGGCTCCGGAGGCGACCTGGAGGCGCTGGCCGCGCGCGGTGGCAATGCGTTGCGCACCTGGAGCACCGGGCCCGACCACGCTGCGGTCGATGCGATGCTCGACCGCGCGCAGCGCAACGGCCTGCGCGTGGCGATGGGGCTGGCGGTGGGCAAGGAGCGGCACGGCTTCGACTACGACGACGCCGATGCCGTGGCCGCGCAGCTGGCGCGCATCCGCGCCGAGGTGGCCGCGCATCGTGACCATCCGGCGGTGTTGATGTGGCTGGTCGGCAACGAGCTCAATCTCGAAGCGCGCAATCCCAAGGTGTGGGACGCGGTCAACGCGATCGCCGAGGCGATCCGAGAGATCGACCCGCACCATCCGGTGATGACGCCGCTGGCCGGGTTCGACGCGGCGTTGATCGCGACGCTGAAGGCGCGCGCACCCGCACTGGACCTCATCGGCGTGCAGCTCTATGGCGACATCGAAGGCGTGCAGGGCCGGCTGCGCGCGGCCGGCTGGACCGGCGCCTACGTGGTCACCGAGTGGGGCCCGACCGGGCACTGGGAGAGTCCGGAGACCGCCTGGGGCGCGCCGATCGAGGACGATGCATCACGCAAGGCGCAATTGCTGGCCGAGCGCTACGTGCGCGACATCGACAGCGACCGCGCGCAGGGCCTGGGTTCGTTCGTCTTCCTCTGGGGCCAGAAGCAGGAGCGCACCCCCACCTGGTACGGCCTGTTCCTGCCGGGCGGTGAGTCGACGCCGGCAGTGGACGCGATGCAGTACGCATGGACCGGGACGTGGCCTGCCAATCGCGCACCGTCGATCACGCCGCTCCGCATCGACGGACGCCTGGCCGGCGACAGCGTCACCCTCGCGCCCGGCGCCTCGCATGTCGCGAGCGTCGAGGTCGAGGACATCGACGGGGACCCCGTCGAATACCGCTGGGTGCTGCGCGAAGAAAGCCGTGCGACCACGATCGGGGGTGATCCCGAAACGTTGCCGCCTGCGGTGCCCCTGGCACGCGCTTACGTCGAGGCCGGCCGCCTGCGCTTCGACGCACCGACCGCGCCGGGGCACTACCGCCTGTTCGTCGAGGCCCACGACGGGCAGGGCCATGCGGCCTACGCCAACATCCCGTTCCAGGTGGCGGTGCCGCGCTGAGCCGGCGGAGCGCCGCGCTGCCGACCGCACGCGCGGCGGCCGTGCCGCGCCCTCAGGCGACGGCGCGGCTCAGATCGGCAACGCGGTAGCCCGCGCCGGTGATCGTGTGCAGCAGCTGCACCGACTGGTCGCGGTCGATCGCCTTGCGCAGGTTGTAGAGATGGCTGCGCAGGGTGTCCGAGTCCGGCAGGCTGAGGCCCCAGATCTCCTGTTCGATCTCGCGCCGGCTGACCACGCGCGGTGCCTCGCGCATCAGGATGGTCAGGATCTTCATCGCGATCGGCGCGAGATTGAGTTCGCGCTCGCCGCGCTGCACGCGCAGGGACACCGGGTCCAGACGCAGGTCGCCCACCTCGAGAACCGCGGCGCCGACTTCGCGGCGGTCCCGGCGGATCAGCGCCCGGATGCGGGCCTCCAGTTCCTTGATGTCGAAGGGCTTGGTCAGATAGTCGTCCGCACCCGCTTCGAGACCCTCGATCTTCTCCTCGAGCGAATCGCGCGCGGTCAGCATCAGGATCGGCGTGGAGCTGCGACCGTCGGCGCGCAGCCGGCGGCAGACCTCGAGACCGCCGAGTCGCGGCAGCATGAGGTCGAGCACGATCACGTCGAACGGGTTCTCCGATGCCAGGTTGTAGGCATCGATACCATCGGCCGCGTAATCCACCTCGAACCCGCGACTCTCCAGGAACTCACCGACCGGCTCGGAAATATTGCGGTTGTCCTCCACCAGAAGGACCAGACCACCCGGGCTGTGATGCGCCATCCCACGACTCCGACTGCGATTAAGGTTCGCGAAATTCGCATCACGCCGGTCGAGACGCGGTGAACGTCGCCCCCTGGCCCTGCAATTTCGGCAGACGGCGCCAAACCGGGCGTGAGCGACGCGCCTGCCCGCCGCAGGTAGGCTGGACCCGTTTCCACCGCTCGAGACCGTATGGGCACGCGCGCCATCCTGCATCTGCTTCTGCACGCCGCGGTTCCCGCGCTTCTCGCCTGGTGCTTCTGGCGCAAGCGTTTCCTGCACGCCTGGGCCTGGATGCTGCTCGGATGGGCGATCGATCTTGACCATCTGCTGGCGGATCCGATCTACGCGCCGGGCCGCTGCAGTATCGGCTTCCATCCGCTGCACACCGCACCCGCGATCGCCGTCTACGGCGTCCTGGCGCTTCCTGCGCGCACGCGGCTGCTGGGAATCGGCCTGGTGGTGCACATCGCGCTCGACGCGATCGATTGCCTGTGGATGCGGTTCGCGCCTTGATGCGGCGCAGGCGCGATTCAAGCAGCGGCTGTTAGCGTGGGGCTCGACGTCACCCGGAATCGCGCCATGTCCACGTCCCGCCTGCTGATGTCCATCCTGCTGCTGTGCCCGCTGGCGTCCGCGGCGGGCGAGGGCGGGGTGGATCTGCGTGCACCCGCGCCCGCCTTGTTCACCGGGCCGGGTGCGCTCGGCGATGGCGAGTACACCGGTCCGCGCACCCGCCCGCGGAATGTTCCTTCGTCCGATGGGAGGCTCGGGGCGAGGGCGAGGGGCTGTCCACGCGCGGTGGACGGCAGCGACCGTCCGGTCACCGGGAGCGTCACCACCGGCATCGGCCATTCCCGCGCCGGCACCAGCCGCTGGAATGCAGCCGACCTGCACCTGTGCAGCGAGCACGTCAATGCCGCGGGCGACGTGTCCGCGCGCCACGTGCAACTGCGGGTCGGGCATGCCGAAGGTCCCGGCGGGTTCGGCCTCGATCCCTACGGCATCCCGTACCGCGGATCCGGTGGGCCGTTCGACGCCGGACGGGCCGGCTGGTACGGCGGCGCAGGTCTTTGGCCCGACGTGCATCCGGCGCCGCGCGAGAGCTGGTCCGAGGGGCGTCGTCCCTGGCGGTGAGCCGGAGCGGTGCGCCCTGCGTTGCATCGCGCTCACATCCGGCTGCCTAGAGTCGTGGCGTGCCCAGCCGGGCACGTTTCGCACGTAATCGGAGAAGCCGTATGACGATGAAGATTCCGCAGGGCGCGCTCGTGGTGGTGGCCAACGGTGGTGCCGCGCGCGTTTTCAGCAACGTGGGCGACGAGCGCACGCTGACCCTCAAGCAGGAGGCCCTGCTGGAAGGCATGAACCTCGACGACGATGGTCCGGCCGGTTCCATGCCTGCCGAATCGAGCGCGTCGCAGCTCGACGAGGCCACCTTCGCCAAGCAGCTGGCGCTGGGGCTCAACGATGGCGCGCTGAAGAACCGGTATGCCCATCTCGTGTTGATCGCAGACCCGCAGACACTGGGGCGCATACGCCCGCTGCTGCACAAGGAAACCACCCAGCGCCTGGTCGGCGATCTGGCCAAGGACTTCACCAACGCACCGCTCGAGACGATCGAGCGCGCGCTGTCCTGATGGCCGCGCCGCTGCACTACGCGAGCGACGCACCGGACAGGGACGAGGTCGATGCCATGCCCGGTGAGCTCGCGCTGGAGTTCGGCACGGCGTGGTGCCCCCACTGCCAGGGTGCGCAGTCGGCGCTGCAGCCCGAGCTGGCGGCGCGCCCCGGCCTGCGCCACCTGCGCATCGAGGACGGCCCGGGGCGTCCACTGGGGCGCAGCTTCCGGGTGAAGCTGTGGCCTACGCTGATCGTGCTGCGCGATGGCGTGGAAGTGTCGCGCGTGGTGCGCCCCACATCGCGTGAGGATGTCGCGGCCGGGCTCGCGGCGCTGGATCGGACGTAGACATTGCGTCGCCGGCGTCGGCCTCCGGCGCGGGCCCGAACCGCCCGAACGTCCCGCCGGCTGCGCGATGCCGGACGTCCCGCCGGCTGCGCGATGCCGGACGTCCACCGGATACCGGCGGCCGGACAGCGACCGGCACGCGCCTTTCATGCGTCGGGCGTCATGATGGTGGCATTGCACTGGATGTGCAGATCTGGACGACAGCCATGCCCCCCATCAGCTTCACACTCCGCCACAATGCATCCACCTTCGACTGGGTCCTCGTCGAGGACACAGGTGCTCGCGCGTCCGTGCATTACCTGACCCGCACTGCGGCGTGTGCGGACATCGCGTGCGACGCCCAGGTGCTCTCGCGGGGCGCGACCGTGCGTATCCACGGGGCGGATGGCGGTTACGAAAGCGAGCAACGCTTCGCCGCCTGAGCGTGACTGGGGGGCGCATTGCCCTGTCCATTTGCACAACTCTCGATCGACGCGCGAGGCCTGTTGCTCGCGCTCGTTCCGATCCAGCCGAAATCGACACGCGCCGACGGCGACAACGAAATCAGGAGTGTGCGTGTCCGGCGCCTTTGCGGCCGGGGCCGTCCGCTCCGCGCCTGCGCTGACGATGCCGCACCGAAGTGCCCTCGAAATCTGAAGGGGGACGCGTGTCAGTCCATCTCGGGTAGGGATACGAATTCCTGCTCCGATGCGGTTCGCTCGGGTGACGCGAAATGCACGTACCAGTGCTCTCCTGATCGGAGCTACGGATCTGCTGCGTCCCCGTCAACGGGGCTGCGGTGGATCCTGTGGTCGCGTCGGCGACGGCGGGTCCTGTTGCGGCTGCGGATCGCGCTCGGGATCGCCAGGTGTCGGCAATGGGGGGTCGATGGGCTGGTCGGGCACCGGATCATGCATCGGGTGTGGAATCGAACCCGGCACATCCTCGACCGGGACCGGGGGCGTTTCCTGCGGGATGTACGACATGACGACACTCCTCTGCGATGCACCCACAGTGCGTCGTGCAATGCGAGTCAGACGTGAACATTCCGGGGGCGCGCCGGCGCAGCGCGCGTGCAGCCGCTTCACATCTGACGGGCAATGCTCCCGGGATGCCATTCAATCCGCCGCATGCAGTCTCGGCAGCCGTGCCACCGGGCCGGCGCCATGCGTAGATTCGTGCAGGCCTTCACCAGCGACATGATGTCGTCTGCGCTGTCCGAGGCGCTGGCGGCGTCGCTGACCGCATCGCCGGCCCGCTACAACATCGGCAAGCGTCGCCCGGCTGCGGTGATCGCCGCGCGTGACGACGCCCTGCGGGTCGAAGACTTCGACTGGGGCCTGGTGCCCGCCTGGTCACCGCAGCCCGAGACGCGCTACACCACCGTGACCGCGCGGCTGTCGCGTGCGCCGCGCAGCCGCATCTTCAAGCGTCCATGGGACACCCGGCGTTGCGTCGTGCCCATGAACGGGTACTACAAATGGGACCGCAGTGCCGAGGTGCCACAGCCCTACTTCATCCAGGCGCAGGACGGGAGTGCGTTGTTCGCCGCCGGCCTGTGGGAACACTGGCGCCGGGATCAGCCCGAACTGCTGTCGTTCGCCATCCTCACCCATCCCAACCCGGCCATTCCGGCGCCTCTGGTGCCGGACGGGCCGATCTTCATGCCCGCCACCGCGATCGCGCCGTGGATCGCGGGCCCGAAGCACGCCGAAGCCTTCCTCACCGGCATGCCTCAGCCGGCGCTGGAGACCTATCCGGTGTCGCGGCGGATCCGGAGTCCCGACGTCGACGACTACACCCTGCTCGAGCCGGTGACGCCTCTGGCCGACGATGATCGCGCGTGGCTCGACGCCGCCTTCGACGATGACGAGGAGCTCGACGACGAGGCATGACGTGGCCTCCACCGGCCGCGCGTATCGTGGATACGGATGCGGCGTCGTGCCGTGCGGATCACCCCCGATGAAGCCTCGCCTGCCTGCCCGTGTCCTCCTCGCCGCCGCATTCGCCGTTGGCGGTGCAGCGGCGCAATCGCCGTTGACCGAAGACGAGGCCCGGTACCTGGGGGCCTACGTCTTCGAGCGCCAGGCCGAGGTGTTCCGCCGCTTCTGCGCGGCCGATGCCGAGAGCAGCGCGGAGCTGGAAGCGGGCCTGGCACGGTTCCGCGCCGGAAATCCGGGCTTCGCCGACGCGCTGCAGACCCCGCCTGAGCGCGCCGAGGTGGCAGCCGGTGTCCAGGCTTTCGACACGCGTTTCGAGGCGATCGCCGTCGCCATGCACGACGTCCTCGCGACGCGGACACCGCGGGAGCAATGTCCCGACATCGCGCTGCGCCTCGGGTCGATGCAGTTCGAGACGATGATGGCGGAAGCGACCGGCGGCATCACGGAGGCGGTGACCGCGTCCGTCCCCTGAGGCGTCATCGCGGCCGGTGAACGGCTCCGCCTTCGCAGGCGTCCCTCTCACTGTGCCGGAGCGACCCCGGGGCGTTGCGTGCGGCGGCAGCCGTGCTCCGGATGGGGCTGCGCGCACGGGCCGTGGGCCCAGGACACGGAGATGCGTCATTCCGCCCGGAACGGGGCGCCGGTCACCGGGTCATGATCCGGATCGGGTACGGCCAGGATGCGCGCTCGGATCGCCGCATCGGGCGGCGTGCGCACGATGTCCCAGTGCTGGCCCTGCGGATACGCGCCCACCACCTGGAAGTCGGCCCCGGCCTCCACGCAACGGTGTCCCGTGCCGGCTGGCAGCAGAAGCGCATCGCCCGCCTCGACGTCGATCCGGATGCCGGCCGGTCCCCCCAGCTCCAGAGATGCAGCGCCGCGGCTCACCCCAAGCACCTCGTGGGCGGTGGTGTGGTAGTGGTGGTAGTCGTAGACGCCGCCGCGCCAGTCGGGCGGCCAGCGATGGTGGTCGAAGCGCCGTTCGAACGCGCGGGCATCGAATGCCCGGCCCTCGGCGGTCATGATGCGCCGGTAGATCCGCAGCGGCAGTCGGGGATGGTTCGGCACGCCGTCGCCTGGCGGCAGCAGCAGGGTTTCGATGTGCATGGGCGGTCTCCACGTTCATGCAGGCAGGAGTGCCGACACCCCGACGATGCCCTCAGGCCCGCAAGGCGGCGTGCAGAGGCACCCCCTGCGGCCACCTCGCGCGCGCGTCGAGGGCCGACAGCTCGACCAGGACCGCCGCGCCGAGCACGTCGGCGCCCTGGGCGCGGAGCAGGGCCAACGCTGCGAGCAGGGTGCCGCCGGTGGCCAGCACGTCGTCGACCAGCACCACCGGCGCGCCGGGCGGCACGGCATCGACATGGATCTCGATCCGGTCGCGGCCGTACTCCAGCGCGTAGTCGTGGTGCAGCGTGTGCGCCGGCAGCTTGCCCGGCTTGCGTACCGGCACGAAGCCCGTGCCCAGGCGCTGCGCGAGGGCTGCGGCGAAGATGAAGCCGCGGGACTCGATGCCGACGAACGCCACCGGCGGCGCCTCGCGCCAGGGCGTGGCCATCGCCTCGACGGCTGCGGCGAAGGCGGCCGCGTCGGCCAGCACCGGGGTAATGTCCTTGAACACGATGCCGGGTCGGGGGAACCCGGGAACGTCGCGGAGCAGGTGCGACCAATGCGGCATGGGGCGTGGCCGTGACAGGGCCGGTGATCATGGCCGCGTCCCGGCTGCGACACAAACCTCACGGGGCAGGGCGTATCCCCCCAGGCAGCACGGCCACCCGGGTGGCCGCCCTCGAGCCGATGCATGCGCAGCGCGATCTCCGCGGGTATGGCCCTCGTCCTCGCCACGGCACTCCTGCCCGGCGAGGTATGGGCGCGTACGGTCTGGCGCTGCGTGCGCGACGGTACGGTGAGCCTGTCGACCGCGCCGGAGCCGGGATCGCGATGCACGGCGCAGGTGCTGGACGACGATGCGGTGCAGACGCCCAACCTCTGGGGCGCGATGGGCGTCTTCAGCGGTGTGCTCTACGAACGCGATCAGGACGGCCAGCGCGTGTATGGAACCCGTCGTCTGCCCGGTGCCCGGGAATATCTCCGCTTCACCGTGGACACGCCACCGGGGGAGCCGGCGCATACCGGGCTCGGCCGGGTGGGCGCACCGCGGCTCGATGCATGGCCGGCGTTGTTTCGGGACGCGGCGCGCACGCACGGGCTCGACGAGGCCTGGCTTCGGGCGATCGCCCATGCGGAAAGTGGTCTCGACGCGGCGGCGGTTTCGCCCAAGGGCGCGCGCGGGGTGATGCAGCTGATGCCCGCGGTGATCGCCGACTACGGCGTCACCGATCCCGACGCACCCGCGCAGTCGATCGGCGCCGGTGCGCGCCACCTGCGCTGGCTGCTGCAGCGCTACGGCGGCGACCGCACCCGCGCCCTGGCCGCGTACAACGCGGGGGTCGGCGCGGTGGACCGGTACGACGGCGTGCCCCCGTATGCCGAGACGCGCGCCTACATCGACACGGTGCAGGGGCTGTACCTGCGGTATCGCGAGGCCATGGGACGGCCGGTCGAACGACCGGCCATCTGATCAAGAACAGGCCGCGGTTCGCACCGCGGCCCGGATACACGCGAGCAGGCTCAGCCTTCGCGAGGTGCCAGCCGGATCAGGCGACCCTCCTTGCCGTCCTCGATCACCCACAGGGCGCCGTCGGGACCCTGCTGCACGCCGCGGATGCGTGCGCCCATGGCGAAACGCTCCGCTTCGCGGGCCGTGGCGCCATCGAGTTCGATGCGTACCAGCGTCTGGCCGGACAGTCCGCCCGCGAACGCATTGCCGGTCCACTCCGGAAACAGCGTGCCGGAATACACGATCAGGCTCGAAGGCGAGATCACCGGCGTCCAGGTGATCAGCGGCTTGATGAACTCCGGCCGGGTATCGTGATCGGGAATCGGCCTGCCGTCGTAGTGGTCGCCGTTGGAGACGATGGGATAGCCGTAGTTGCCGCCGCGCTCGATCAGATTGAACTCGTCGCCCCCAGCCGGGCCCATCTCGATCTCCCACAGCTGGCCGTTGCCGTCGAACGCGATGCCCAGCGGATTGCGCAGGCCCAGCGCCCAGACCTGCGAGGCGACCTCGCCCTGGTCGACGAACGGGTTGTCGGCCGGCACGCTGCCGTCGTCGTTGAGCCGGACGAGCTTGCCCATGTTCGAGCCCATGTCCTGCGCCGGGTCGAACTTCTGACGGTCACCGGACGAGATCCACAGCATGCCGTCGGGACCGAACGCGATGCGGTGCGCGTAATGGCCGTTGCCGCTGACCTTCGGCACCTGGCGCCAGATCACTTCCATGTCCTGCAGTGCACCGGACTGCGTGTCCAGCCGCCCGCGCGCCACCGCCGCGCCGCGGCCGCCGTCGCCGTCTTCCGCGTAGCTGAGGTAGACCAGGCCGTTCTGCGCGAACTGCGGATGCGGCACCACGTCGCCCAGCCCGCCCTGACCGCCGTAGCCGACGGCCGGAACGCCCGAAATCTCCCGCGCCTCGCCGGCAGGCAGGGTCACGTGCTTGAGTACGCCGGACTTTTCCGTCACCAGCAGGCTGCCGTCAGGCAGAAAGGCCAGTGCCCAGGGTTCGTTGAAAGTGGCGACCGCCGTGCTCGCGAACGGGACACCGGCGATGACGTCATCGGCTGCTGCTGCGAGCGGCGCCTGATCCGTCGCCGGCGTGGCCGCTGCGGGCGCAGCCCCGTTGGCGGCGCTGCCGTTACAGGCTGTGAGCATCAGCAGCGATGACGCGAGTGCGGTGAAGGTGAGAGGACGCAGACCCATGGGAATCTCCAGTATCGAAGCGGAATCGCCGAGTGTCGCATGGCGACGCGGGCGGATCCGCGCGCGGTCTGCACACTGCGTTTCGTCAAGATTGCGTTGCTGTTCACGTGCGTCGACGAACGTCTCACCCTTCGACGCGCCGCCGCGCGTGGACTGCAGGCGGCGCCGTAGCGGTGTTCTCCGCGGTCCGTTCACGCCGGCTCAACGATCGCGGTAACCCCACCGGAAAGACATGTGGTTAAACCTCTGTAAGCGCGGGCGGCGCAGCGCAAGGAAAGTTCATTTCCGGCGCGGCAAGGTGGGACCCGTGCGGTATCCACGACGAGGATGAAACACCCTCCGCGCGTCCAATATCCAACACGGAGACACACCATGAAGAATGTCCGCAAGCCGATGATCGCCACTCTTGCCCTGGGCCTGGCCATGGCCATGCCGATGGCCTTCGCGCAGGACGCGATGTCTGGCCAGACCGCACCGCCGACGACGCAGGACCCGACCGCGACCACCCAGGACTATGCGCAGGACGCCACTGCCGATGCGCCGCAGGCGCAGTCGGGTCAGGTGACCTGGGCAGACCTGGATACGGACGGCGACGGTCGCCTGAGCCAGAGTGAGGCCGCGTCGCTCGAAGGCCTGGCGCAGGTGTTCTCGGAAGTGGACGCCGATGGCGACGGCTTCGTGACGCCCGACGAGTACCGCGACTACGTGAACCGGCAGGCCGCCGGTGCCGGCGCTGCGGAGAACTGAGCACACCTCGTCCAGCGCCGGGGCGACCCTGTGTGTCGCGCCTGTAATCGAGTGAACAACGGCCCGCTTCGGCGGGCCGTTTCCATATGCGCCGATGTCCTCACCGTCGTACACCGGTTCGGCACGATCGGCCTCCCTTCGTACACCAGGGTCCGCCCGGCGCGCCGCACGCTGACCGGCGCGAGACACGCGCGCCGACGGGTGCGGGACTAGAATCCACGGATGAGCCAAGGCATCCAACTGGTCGGGTTCGACGCCGACGACACCCTCTGGCGCAGCCAGGACTACTTCGACGAGGCGCAGCGCGAGTTCGAGGCGATCGTCGGGCGGTATGTCGACCTCGGGAACGCGGGTGTGGCGGATGCCCTGTATGCGGTCGAGTCGGCGAACATCGCGGTGTTCGGCTACGGGGTCAAGGGCATGGCCCTGTCGATGATCGAATCCGCCACGCAGATCACCGGAGGGCGGATCACGGCCGGCGAACTGCATCGCATCGTCGAGATGGCCAAGACGCTCCTGCGCCATCCTGTCGAGTTGCTTCCCGGTATCCGCGATGCGGTGGAAGCAATCGCGGCGCGCTTCGAGGTGGTTCTGATCACCAAGGGCGACCTGTTCCACCAGGAAGCCAAGGTGCGTGACTCGGGACTGTCGGATCTGTTCCGGCGCATCGAGATCGTCAGCGAGAAGGACGCACCGACCTACGCGCGCGTGCTCGCCGAATTCGACGCGCGAGCGGACCAGTTCCTGATGGTCGGCAATTCGCTGCGCTCGGATATCGCACCTGTGCTCGCACTCGGCGGATGGGGCGTCCACATGCCTTACCGCACGACCTGGGCACACGAGACGCAAGCCGTGATCGAGTCGGGACGCGAGCGGATGGACGAAGCCCGATCCCCGGACGCGCTCCCGGCGGCTGTGCTGGCACTCGCAACCCGGGCGCTCGCTTCCTAGGCATCGTCCCTACGCGAAACCGGTTGCAGCGCATGGAAATCGTTTCCAGTTTGAATGGGGTCTTTACATGGCACTGTTCGTGGCCTGTGCACGCTCGAAATTGCATGCCGATTCATTCGCGCTGATCGATGGTGGATCCAAGGGTCACCGACGGGGTGGCCGCACCACCGATGGAGAACGCGATGACACCCACCAAGATGCTGACCCGCTGGATGTGGCCGGCCGTACTGGCGACCGGCCTCGGCACTGCCGCGATGCTGCCTGCGCCTGCGCAGGCCAACGACGATCTGGTGCGCGTGATCGTCGATGTCGCCGACGTCATGATGCGCGGCAGTACGCCCTACTACCGCCACGGCGGCTACGACGACCGCCTGCAGGTCTCCTACGACCGCTACGGCCGCCCGGTGTACTACCGCTCGGTTCCGCGTCACCACAACAACTACCGTCCGGGTCCCCCGCCGCATGCCCGCGCCTATGGGTATCGCAACGACAACCGGCATCGCCAGACGAAGTGCGACAGCCGGGGCCGCTGCACGGTGCAGTACTACGATCCCCGTCAGGATCGCCGCAACCGGCGTTGACACGGGCCGGCCGTTCCACGTCCGTACGAGACGTGGAACGGCGGGTCGGCAGGGTTTCTGCTAGCGTGCGCTGATGCGCTCATGGTCCGCCCCAGGTCGTCGTCGTTCCCCTCTCGCCAGGCTGCGCGGCAGGACTGCCGTCGGGTGCGCGGCCGTACTCACCGCCTTGGTCGGCCCGCTCCATGCGGGCGAACCGACCACCTGCGAACTGACATTCGCGGCCAACGGCTGGTCGACCCAGTATCGGGCTGCGCACGGACCGGGGCTGGTGCAATGTGCGGACGGTCGCAGTCTCCCGGTCCGTATCAGCGTGAAGTCACAGGACGCTGCTGTGCGCATCGCATCGGGGGCGGCGAGTTTCAGCGGTGTGGTCGACCCGCGTGACGTGGTGGGGGCATATGTCGCCGACGGAGAGGATGCCGGCGCGCATCGCTCGATGCGGAAAGGTGCGGTGCAGTTGCGGGTGACCGCGACCGGCGCCTGGTGGCAGCAGGGCGGCCGGCCCGACAGTCTCGTGATCGCCACGCGTTGATCGCGTCTTGGGGTGTTGCCCGATGCCGGTCGTCGTGAGCGCCGTGATGTCGCGGATGGTGCTGTCCGCGCCCCGGCTGCCGGTGATGGCGGGTGTGATCCCGCATCCAGCGAGCAGCACTGCGGTCTGCTGCAGCTGCGACCCGGCGCGCCGAAGGGCTGCAGGCGGATAGCGGCCGGGCGCTGTGCCGACGGGAACGGGTCGGCTATGGTCGACCCTTCGTCGCGCTTCCGGCAGGCGCATCGCCCGTCCAATGTGAGGAATGTTCCGTGATCGTCCTGCGTGCCTTCCTGGTTATCGTGCTGGCTGTCCTGTCGATGCCGGCATGGGCGCAGGGCGGCCAGGCGTCCGCTGCGACGGTGTCCTCGGCCGAGCTGGACGATGTGGACCTGTCGCGAACAGGCGACCCCTGGCTCGACGTCTGGGTCGACGATCTCGACCGGTATGCCGGGCGCTACAGACACGCGTTCGTCGATGAGCTGGTGCGTTACCAGGGCGCGCCACGCGCGCTGGCGGAGGCGCTGCTGGCGGATCCGGCCTGGCAGGCGTCCGATGTGTACATCGCCTGCGCCACCGCGCAGGCGATGGGGCGTACCTGCCGCGAAGTGGCCGGGGAATGGCGACGCGATCGCGCCGGTGGGTGGAGCGCAGTGATCGAGCGCATCGATGCCGATCGCCGCGAGGACGCGCTGCGTCGGGTCAAGCGCGGCCTGGTCGAAAGCTACGATCGCTGGGGGCGGCCCATCCGCCTGGATGCGGCCCTGCGTCGCATGTTGCCGGACCGGGACGACTGAGCTTGCGCATCGCCGGGCGCTGACCGGGCTGGCCGCGCAGTCCGACGCGTCGCCAAGACCTGCTTGCGTCGTATATCCGCGATCACGCCGCGTCCTGGCCGGCACGCGGCGACGGGGCCGGCGGCGTCGGCCCCGTCATTGCCCCGCCAGCGTGCTCAGCCGATCGCCAGCGTCTTGTTCTTGCGTTCGGCGAGGCGCTTTTCCAGGTAGTGGATGTTCTGTCCACCGCCATGGAAGCCCTGGTCGCGCATGATCCGCTGCTGCAGCGGGATATTGGTCCTGATGCCGTCGACGACCATCTCCGACAGCGCCACGCGCATGCGGCAGATCGCCTGTTCGCGGTCGGCGCCGTGCACGATCAGTTTGCCGATCATCGAGTCGTAGTTCGGCGGCACCGCATAGCCTTCGTAGACGTGCGTGTCGACGCGCACGCCCGGCCCGCCCGGCGCATGGAAGTGGCGGATCGTGCCGGGCGAGGGCATGAAGGTGTCCGGATCCTCGGCATTGATGCGGCACTCGATCGCGTGGCCGGTCAGCACCACGTCTTCCTGCCGGATCGAGAGCGTGTGGCCAGAGGCGATCATCAGCTGCTCGCGCACCAGATCGATGCCCGTGACCATCTCGGTCACCGGATGTTCGACCTGGATGCGGGTGTTCATTTCGATGAAGTAGAAGCGGCCGTCTTCGTACAGGAACTCGAACGTGCCCGCGCCGCGATAGCCGATGCGGATGCAGGCATCCACGCAGACCTTGCCGATCGCCGCGCGCGCCTCGGGCGTGATGCCCGGGGCCGGCGCTTCCTCGACCACCTTCTGGTGGCGGCGCTGCATCGAGCAGTCCCGCTCGCCCAGGTGGATGGCGTTGCCCTGGCCGTCGGCCAGCACCTGGATCTCCACATGGCGCGGGTTCTCGAGGAACTTCTCCATGTAGACCATATCGTTGCCGAACGCGGCCTTGGCTTCCTGCTTGGTCGTCGCGATCGCGTTGACCAGCGCGGCCTCGGTGTGGACCACGCGCATGCCGCGTCCGCCGCCGCCGCCGGCCGCCTTGACGATGACCGGGTAGCCGATCTCCCGGGCGATCTTGACGTTGGTTGCGGGGTCGTCGTCGAGCGGACCGCCGGAGCCGGGCACGCAGGGCACACCGGCCTCCTTCATCGCGCGGATCGCCTCGACCTTGTCGCCCATCAGGCGGATGGTCTCGGCTCTGGGGCCGATGAAGATGAAGCCCGACTGCTCGACGCGCTCGGCGAAATCGGCGTTCTCGCTGAGGAAGCCGTAGCCGGGATGGATCGCCTGGGCGTCGGTGACCTCGGCGGCGGCGATGATCGCCGGCATGTCGAGGTAGCTCTGCCCCGAGGGCGGTGGGCCGATGCAGACCGATTCGTCGGCCATGGCCACGTGCTTGAGGTTGCGGTCGACGGTGGAATGCACCGCGACCGTGCGGATGCCGAGGGTGTGACACGCGCGCAGGATGCGCAGCGCGATCTCACCGCGATTGGCGATGACGACTTTCTCCAGCATCGCGGCCGCCTCAGCCGATCACGAACAGCGGCTGGTCGAATTCGACCGGCTGGCCGTTCTCGCACAGGATCGCGACCACCGTGCCGCTGGTCTCCGCCTCGATCGGATTGAACATCTTCATCGCCTCGATGATGCCCAGCGTGTCGCCCGCCTTGACCGACTGGCCGACGCTGACGAAGGCAGGCTTGTCCGGCGCCGCCGAGGCGTAGAACGTGCCGACCATCGGCGACTTGGTGACCTGCCCGGCGGGAAGGTCGTCGGCCTTGGGTGCGCCACCCGTCGCGGCATCGACCGGTGAGGACATCGGCATCACCGGCTCGGCGGCACGCGGCACGAGCGTCGGCGCGGGGGCGTAGGTCAACGGTGCGCCGTTGGCGGATGCGGTCCGCGACAGCCGCACGGACTCCTCGCCTTCCTTGATCTCGATCTCGGTCAGGTTGGACTCTTCGAGCAGGTCGATGAGCTTCTTGATCTTTCTCAGGTCCATGCAGGGCCTCTCGTGGTGCGTGGACCGCGCGGGCGCGCGGTCATCGGGAAGGAAGGGCGTGGCGCAGATGGCCGAGCGCGGCGTCGAGCGCCAGGCGGTAGCTGTCCGCGCCGAAACCGCAGACCACGCCGATGGCGAGGTCGCTAACGTAACTGGTGTGGCGGAACGGTTCGCGACGATGCGGGTTGGACAGGTGGACTTCGATGAACGGCACGGCGACGGCCGCGAGCGCATCGCGGATCGCCACCGAGGTGTGGGTGAAGGCGGCCGGGTTGATCAGGATCAGCGCGGTGCCGTCGTCCCGTGCCGCCTGGATGCGATCGACGAGCACGTGCTCGGCGTTGGCCTGGAGGCTGACCAGGACGTGCCCGGCGTCGCGCGCCGTGGCGCACAGATCGGCATCGATCTGGGCCAGCGTCGTGCGACCGTAAACCTCCGGCTCGCGGGTGCCGAGCAGGTTGAGGTTGGGGCCGTGCAGGACGAGGATCGACGCCATTGCGCACCGGTGGCGGAAACTGCGCGAAGTCTGCGGGATGTCCCCGATGCTGTCCAGTTCGCAGACGTTCGACGATTTTAAACGGGCGTTTGAGTTCGGGTGTTCAGAACCGGGCCCACGCCGCCGTTTCCCCGTGTGCGAACGGACCGATGCGCTGCTTGCGCACGATCCCGTCGGCATCGACGAGCACGGTGTACGGCAGCACTCCGCGCGGATTGCCGAGACGTACCCCCGCATCGGCCGGGCCGGGCGCGTCCACCGCAATCGTGTAGTCCACCGGGATCCGGGCCAGGAATGCCTGGACGGCCTCGGGATCATCCAGGGCGATGCCCAGCACCTGGACGCCCGTGTCGCCTTGTTCGCGCGCGAACCGGTCGAGCTCCGGCATCTCTTCGATGCAGGGCCCGCACCAGCTGGCCCACAGGTTCACCAGCACGCTGCGCCCGGCGTAGGCCTCGGGAAGGCGGATCTGACTGCCGTCGAGGCGCATGACCTCGAACGGGTCGATCCGGTCGCCGCGCCGGGCCATGGCCACACCCTCGGGCGCAGCCGGGGCGGAGGCGGTGAGGGCCCCGTTGTACAGGCGCTGGCCGGCCTCGGTGCCGAGCAGCGGACCGGGTCCCGCCACGAACAGGCTGGCGAGCACGCCGAGACCGCCGGCGACCACCGCCACGCCCACGACCGCGAGCGGTCCGACCCGCCGACTCATGGACCGGTGGCCCCGCGTGCGAGCGCGTCGCGCACGACGGCATCGCTCAGAAGTGCGGGCAGCACCTCACCCGGCCCGCTGCCGCGGGGGTAGACCACGTACAGCGGCACGCCGACCGCGCCGTGCGCGTCGAGAAACGCACCGATCGCCGGATCCACATGGGTCCAGTCGCCGACCATATAGGTGGCGCCGGCCGCGACGAGCGCCTCGCGGAACGCCGGTTGCGACAGCACCCGGCGCTCGTTGGCCTTGCAGGTCACGCACCAGTCGGCGGTCATGTTGACGAAGACCGGCGTGCCCTCTGCGCGCAGGGCCGCCAGCCGTTCCGCGCTGTAGGGAACGATGTCGCCTTCCGTCGTGGCGATGTGCGCCGCGACCTCCGGTGCCTGGCGCGCCGCATGGATGGCAGGCACCAGGGACGCCGCCACCAGCAGCAGGGCCGCGACGCGCGCCACGGGGCCCCGGGTCCAGCGCGCCCGCTCGAACCACCACAGACCCAGCGCGCACAGCACCAGCCCGCCCAGCAGCAGGGCCATCGCGTCGACGCCGAGCTGCCGCCCGAACAACCACGCCAGCCACAGCGCCGTGAGGTACATCGGAAAGGC
This sequence comes from Luteimonas deserti, assembly GCF_013425765.1. Lineage (GTDB taxonomy): Bacteria > Pseudomonadota > Gammaproteobacteria > Xanthomonadales > Xanthomonadaceae > Luteimonas > Luteimonas deserti. The sequence goes on along the minus strand of NZ_JACCJZ010000011.1, from coordinate 38,654 downwards.
CAGGACCTGCTTCAGCGTCTCCATCCAGGCGCCGGGCCTCGGCAGTCGGTCGGCGAGCGCCGGGACCAACCCGATCAACAGGAACGGCAGTGCCAGGCCCAGGCCCAGCGTCAGGAACACCGCCAGGGCCAGCCACGCAGGGGCCGCGAATGCGAACGCCAGGGCGCCGCCCATGAAGGGCGCGATGCAGGGGCTGGCGACCACGCAGGCGAGCACGCCGGTGAAGAAGTCGCCGACCGGCCCGCTGCGCGAGGCGAGCGCCTGTCCCAGGCCGCCGCCGCCACCGAGCGTGAACACGCCGGACAGGCTGAGACCGACCACGAACATCAGATACACCAGGGCCGCGACGAACCCCGGTTGCTGCAGCTGGAAACCCCAGCCCAAGGCCTGACCCGTGGCGCGCAGCGCGATCACCAGCAGCCCGACCGCGGCGAAGGCGACCAGCACGCCGGCCGTGTACCACAGGGCGTGACGCCGGGCCTGCCGGCGGTCGCCGCCGCTGCGCGCCAGGCCCAGGACCTTCAGTGACAGGATCGGCAGGACGCAGGGCATCAGGTTCAGCACCAGGCCCCCGAGCAGCGCGAGCACCAGGGCGCCCGCCACGCCCAGCCCGGCGCCACGCGCGGGCGCAGGAGGCGCGGACGTACGCACGTCGTTGTCGTCGCGTGCCACCCGAGACGTGTCCGTGGAGTCGGCACCGGCACCGGCGCCGGGGCCGGCGTCGGATGCGAGCGACGTCGGCCCGCCGTCCGGCGCAGGCGTGGCCTCGCCCGCGAGATCGGCCGGCGGTCCGGCTGCAGCGAGGGCGGCGGCGGCGCTCTGCACGCGGCCGGCGGGAAGCGCCACGGTCACCCGCCGCGTGATCGGGGGATAGCAGATGCCATCCGTCTGGCAGCCCTGAAACGTCGCGACCAGCGTGGCCGTCGAAGCACCGGCCTGTGTGCGAACCAGCGGCAGGCGGACATCCACCGGCTCGAAGTACACGGTCACTGCCCCGAAGTGCTCGTCGTGGTGCGCGGTGCCTGCAGGCCAGGCCGGGCGCCCGGCCTGGACGCCCGGCGCGCCTTCGAGGGCGAACGTGCTGCGGTCGCGATAGAGGTAATAGCCGGGCGCAGGGGTGAAGCGCATCAGCACCGTGTCGCCGTCGGTCGCGGCGATCGCCTCGAAGCCGAAGGCACGATCGGCCGGCAACGGGTCCCGGCCACCGGCCAGATCGGGCAGGCGTCCCGCGCCGCTGCCGAGTGTCCGGCCGAGGGCGGCGAAGCCACTGTCGGCGGTGCGCGGCGGGCCGCGTTCCTGCGGCAGCGTCACGCGGAGGGTGCGGCTCTGCGGCGGGTAACAGACGCCGACGTCCGCGCAGCCCTGGTACTTCACCACCAGCGTCACGGCGTCGACGCCGCTCGCGGCCGTGCCGGTCACCACCGCGGTCAGGCGGCCACGGTAAGTTTCGACCTCACCGAAGAATTCGTCGGTGTACGCCGTACCCGCGGGCAGCTGCAGCGGGTTGCTCCTGAACCCGTCGGCCACCTGGACGGCGGTGCGGTGGCGATACAGGTAGTAACCGTCGGCGATGGCCCAGCGGACCTCGATGCGCTCGCGCGTGACTGCCGTGGCCGATACGGCCAGCGCCTCGTCGACCGGTAGGACATCATCGATGCCGCTCGCATGGACCGGCAGAACCATCCACGCGAGCAGTGCCAGCAGGCCGAGCAGTCGGCCGCGCCGGAGGGCAGGCCGGGCGGAGAGCGGAAAGGAGCACGGATGCATCGCGCCAGTATCGCAGGACCTCGCGGCCCGACGCGGAATCACGGTTCAGCGAATGCGTCGTGCGTTCCGGGTGCCGTGCCCGCCTCGATCCACTGCAGATACTCGGGCAGCCCCCCGGCGATCGGCAACGCGACCAGGGCCGGCACCGCGTAGGGGTGCAGTTGCCGGACCTGCTCGGTGAGCGCGTCGAGCCGCGCCGCGGTGGTCTTGATGATCAGCACGACTTCATCGTCGACGGTCACCCGGCCTTCCCAGCGGTAGACCGATCTGACGCCGGGCACGATGTTGACGCAGGCGGCCAGCCGCTGCTCGACCAGAACCTCCCCCAGCCGGATGGCCGTGGCGTTGTCGGGGCAAGTGGCAAGACAGACGATGACGGACATCGGCCTACGGTACCGGCTGGGCCTGCGCCATGCACGGACCGTCCACGCGTCGATCCGCAGGCTGCGCTGCCGGCCAGGGATGCTCCATCCCGCAACAAGGACGGTCATTTACTGAACCCGGCGGTATATTATCCGCCGCCCTCATCGCCCAGGTAGTCCCCGCATGCGCCCAGCGTCCATCGTCCTCGCCATGAGCCTGCTGTCCGGGACGGGCGCCGCGTGTGCCCAGTCCGCGCCGGTGGAGTTCGGGGCGGGCGCATCGGCGACGCGTGAGAACGAGACGACCCTGGTCGCGACGGGCGCGTGGTTGCCCGAATGGCGACGCACCGGACACGGTGTGCTGCGTTGGGAACTCGGCGCGATCTACGTGCGCGGGCGCGACAACACCCGCTTCGACCTGTCCGACGATGCCGGTGTGGTGCATGCCGGGGCCCGGTATGAGCGCGACAACGGTCTCGTCGCCGGCTTCGGTGTCGGCGTCCAGGCGGGTCGCACCGACGCGCTGTCGGGCAACCCGCAATTCGTCAGCAGTGTGGGCTGGCGCTGGCAGCGTCTGACGCTTCTGGTGCGCCACGTGTCCAACGCGAGCATCAAGCAGCCCAACGACGGCGAAACCATGCTCGTGGCGGCGCTGCGCTTCCGCTAGCCGATCCAGCGGCGCGGCACGCCCCGGAAAATTTTCGATCGCCCCCTTGTAAACGCCACAGGGGGCGCCCACATCCCGCCCGTCCCGGTGTTCCGGGGTGCGTGCGTCTCCGGTTCTGGCACTCCAGCCGTGCGAGTGCCAGAACCGGTGGTAGACTCGGCGCACGTTTTCTTCACAATCAATCACTTGGAGTGGGTTGAAATGAGCAATCTGAAGCCGCTGTACGATCGCGTCGTGGTCAAGCCCGTCGAAGCGGAAGAGAAGACCGCGGGCGGCATCCTGATCCCGGACAACGCCAAGGAAAAGCCGACCAAGGGCGAAGTGATCGCCGTCGGCGAGGGCAAGGCGCTGGACAACGGCAGCGTCCGCGCGCCGAAGGTCAAGGTCGGCGACATCGTCATCTACGGCCAGTACTCGGGCAGCGCCTACAAGGCGGACGGCATCGAATACAAGATCGTGAAGGAAGACGACATCCTCGCGATCGTCGGTTGATCGAAGCGCGGCAGCGCGCGGTCGGGATCCGTATCGGCTCACGCCGACGCGCCCGTCCCGCCGGGTTGTCGCTGCCCTCGCTTTTTTTCGGTTGTGGACGGACGCCTGTCCGGTCACCGCGAATCACTAATTGAGAATTACGGAGTCCTTCAATGGCTGCTAAAGAAATCCGCTTCGGCGAAGACGCGCGCTCCAAGATGGTCCGCGGCGTGAACATTCTCGCCAATGCCGTCAAGGCGACCCTGGGCCCGAAGGGCCGCAACGTCGTGCTCGAAAAGAGCTTCGGCGCGCCGACGATCACCAAGGACGGCGTGTCCGTCGCCAAGGAGATCGAACTGGCCGACAAGTTCGAGAACATGGGCGCGCAGATGGTGAAGGAAGTCGCCTCCAAGACCTCCGACAACGCCGGTGACGGCACCACCACCGCGACCGTGCTGGCGCAGGCGCTGATCCGCGAAGGTTCCAAGGCTGTCGCGGCCGGCATGAACCCGATGGACCTTAAGCGCGGTATCGACCAGGCCGTCAAGGCCGCCGTCGCCGAGCTCAAGACCCTGTCCAAGCCGACGGCCGACGACAAGGCGATTGCGCAGGTCGGCACGATCTCGGCCAACTCGGACGAGTCGATCGGCACGATCATCGCCGACGCGATGAAGAAGGTCGGCAAGGAAGGCGTGATCACCGTCGAGGAAGGCTCGGGCCTGGACAACGAACTCGACGTCGTCGAGGGCATGCAGTTCGACCGCGGCTACCTGTCGCCGTACTTCGTCAACAACCAGCAGTCGATGTCGGCCGAGCTGGACGATCCGTTCATCCTGCTGCACGACAAGAAGATCTCGAACGTCCGTGACCTGCTGCCCGTGCTCGAAGGCGTGGCCAAGGCCGGCAAGCCGCTGCTGATCGTCGCCGAGGAAGTCGAGGGCGAAGCCCTGGCGACGCTCGTCGTCAACACCATCCGCGGCATCGTCAAAGTCTGCGCCGTCAAGGCCCCGGGCTTCGGTGACCGTCGCAAGGCGATGCTCGAAGACATGGCCACCCTGACCGGTGGCACCGTGATCTCCGAGGAAGTCGGCCTGACGCTCGAGAAGGCGACCATCGCCGACCTCGGCCGCGCCAAGAAGGTGCAGGTCTCGAAGGAGAACACCACGATCATCGACGGCGCCGGCGAGACCGGTGGCATCGAGGCGCGCATCAAGCAGATCAAGGCGCAGATCGAGGAGACCTCCTCGGACTACGACCGCGAGAAGCTGCAGGAGCGCGTGGCCAAGCTGGCCGGTGGCGTCGCGGTGATCAAGGTCGGTGCCTCGACCGAGATCGAGATGAAGGAGAAGAAGGCCCGCGTCGAAGACGCCCTGCACGCCACGCGTGCGGCGGTGGAAGAAGGCGTGGTCCCGGGCGGCGGCGTGGCGCTGGTGCGCGCGCTGCAGGCGATCGGCGAGCTCAAGGGCGCGAACGAAGACCAGAACCACGGCATCGTCATCGCCCTGCGCGCGATGGAAGCCCCGCTGCGCGAGATCGTCACCAACTGCGGTGAAGAGCCGAGCGTCGTGCTCAACAAGGTCAAGGACGGCAGCGGCAACTACGGCTACAACGCCGCGACCGGCGAATACGGCGACATGATCGAGTTCGGCATCCTGGACCCGACCAAGGTCACCCGTTCGGCACTGCAGAACGCGGCTTCGATCGCCGGTCTGATGATCACGACCGAAGCGATGGTCGCCGAGCTGCCGAAGAAGGAAGAGCCGGCGATGCCGGGCGGCGGCGGCATGGGCGGCATGGGCGGCATGGATTTCTGATCCAGCGCCATCCGCTGCACCGTTGCACGAAAACCCCGCCGCGAGGCGGGGTTTTTCGTTGGGCCTGCCGTTGCCCGGTTGATCTGCTCCGCCAGCGAGAGGATGCTCGACGCTCGTGGTCGTCGATCCGGCGCAGATGGCTTGCCCCGCACGAGTGACTCCCGATGCCGCGCGCGTTCTCGGGCGCCGGCCGGTGCGACGCTAGGCTGCGCCGATGCCCACTTCCTTGATCGTGGTCGACGATTTCCTTTCGACGCAGGACGCTTGGTCGCTCCGCAACGCCGGCCTGGGACTGACCTGTCCGGATCTCCAGGGCGCGTGTCCCGGGCGGAATTCGCAGGAGCGCCTGCATCCGCCGGTCTCATGTCCGCGATCTCGCAATTCGTCGGCGAACAACTGCGGCCGATCGAACCGCTGCATTCGCATGGCAAGTTCCGCATCACGTGCCGGCGACATCGGCCGCGGCCGTGTCCACATCGATGGGCCGGTCGAGTGGTCCGGCATTCTCTACCTCGGTCGTCCCGAAGATTGTCGCGGCGGCACCGAGTTCTTCAGGCACCTGCCGACCGGCACGGAACGCGCGCCTCTGGATGCGCGCGAGCTGCAGGCGATGGGACTGCCGAGCTATGACGCCGTGCAGGATGAACCGATCGCGCGCGATGGCAACGATCCTTCGAAGTGGGAGCTGACGATGCGCGTGCCGATGCGCTTCAACCGCCTCGTCCTGCTCAGGCCATGGATGTGGCACAGCGCGGGTGGGGCGTTCGGCGAGGGGCTCGAGGACGAGCGACTGGTCTATCCGATGGTCTTGACCCGGGCCTGAGCCGCACGCGATCAAGGGCCCGTCACCCCGCCCAGTCCAGACTGGGGGCATGCCGACCTCCCCGATCGCACGGTGGCGCTCTCGTCGTCGCGACCTGCGGATCGCGGGTGCGGCCCTCGTCGCGGTGTACGCGCTGTATCTGGTCGCCGCCAACGTCTTCCTCAATTCGAGCTGGGGCGACGCGGTCGTCAACCGCAAGCCCGAGCGCTACCACGCGCGCTGGGACTGGGCGGCCAGCCTCTATCCCGGTCACATCCATGCACGCGGCGTGGTCATGGGCGGCCATGCGCGCACGACCCGCTGGGCGGTCGCGAGTCCCGTCGCGCAGGGCCGGATCAAGCTGCTGCCGCTGCTGGGGCGCGAGGTCGCCTTCGGTACGATCCGCGCGCGTGACGTGTCGGTGGCGGTGAGGCGCAGTGCGACCGATCTTCCGTCCACGGTCCGCCGCGGGCGCGCGCCGTGGACGTTCCGATTCGACGCGATCACCACGCCCAGCCTGCTGCGCCTGGACTTTTTCGATGCCCACGTCAGTGGCCGGGGCAAGGCCCGCTTCGCCTTCGAGAAGGAACTCGAGGGCGGCCCGATGGAAGTGGGACGGTCCACTCTGTCCATGCCCGACGCGACCCTGCGGGTGGGCACCGTCGAACTGTTGCGTGGTGGCAGGCTGGACTTCGAGCTGTCGATTCCCGCGCACATCCGCGAGCAGGCCGAGGGCGAGGACAAGCTGGTGCTGCTGGACGCGCATATGCGCGTCGACGGCCCGGCGCCGGGCCTCGATCTCGTCGCGCGCCACGGGGATGCGCTGCCGATCGACACCGCGGTCGACTCGGGTCATCTGCGCGCCGATCTGACTCTGCATCGCGGGGTCCTGATGCCGGGCAGCCGACTCGACTGGTCGGCCCCGGTCCTGTCGCGCACCGCGGCGGGCGAGGACGTGCGCCATCCGCTGGGGGTGGCCTTGCGCACGGCCGACGATCGCATCCTCGTCGCCGCGCGCATTCCCGAGGGCGCGGGCCGTCCGCCGCGACTGCATGCTGATCTCCGGATCCTCGACCGTCGGATCGGTCCCGATGACTGGCTGCGCCCGGTGCGCGCGCTGTCGGGGACCGTCGCCGCGCACTGGGCGGACGTGCCGCTGCGCTGGATCGACGTGCTGCTCGACGACGTGGACTGGCTCTCGGTCGACGGCCGGGCCGACGTGGAAGCCGATCTGCAACTGCACCGGGGACAGCTCGCGGCCGGCAGCCGCATGGACCTGCGCGATACCCGGCTGCGCGCGCGGGTGCTCGACAATCTGTTCCAGGGCAAGGCGCATGCGCAGCTGCGGGTGGCCGACGACTCAGGCGACGAGATCCTGCGGACACGGATCGCCATCGTCATGGAGCGCTTCGCACTGGCGCCCGAGCGCGCGCCGGCGCGGACCGAGCTGCAGGGCCGTGATCTGCGCCTCGATCTCGAATCCACCGGCCCGATCGCCGATTTCCACAGGACGCTCGATGCGCGGCTGCGCTTCGAGGACGCCGAAGTACCGGACCTCGCCCGCTACAACCGCTATCTGCCGGGCGACAGCGCCCGGCTGGTCGGCGGCCGCGGCGTGGCCGGTGGTGACCTGCGGCTCGACAATGCCGGCGAGATGATCGCCGGGCGGATCCGGGTGCGCGGGCAGGGCGTGCGGTTCGCGCTCGGCCCGTCGCGGCTCTCGGGTGATGTGGTGCTCGACAGCCGTCTCACGCGGATGGAGCGGGTAGGCCGGCACTACACGGTGGATTCGCTCCAGGTCGAACTCGACGGCGTGCGCCTGGAGGGCGGCTCGGCCGACGCGCCACCGTGGTGGGCCCGCGTCGCCCTGGACGACGGCACGCTGGCCTGGGGGGAACCCTTCGAGGTGAGCGGACGCGGGCGCGTGGACATGCGCGACGTCAGCGTCGTGCTCGGACTGTTCGCGGACCGCAGCGCGTTTCCGCGATGGATCGGGCGGCTGGTGGATTCGGGCGAAGTGCAGGCGACGGGCCGGCTGCGCGTGCGCGACAACGAGCTGGTGTTCGATCGCGTCGAGGCGAGCAACGACCGCATCGATCTCCGCGCCCGGATGCGGATCGCCGACGGTACGCCCGACGGCGACCTCTATGCGCGCTGGGGTGTGCTCGGGGTCGGGATGGAACTCGTCGACGGCGAGCGCACCTGGCATCTGCCCGGCGCGCGCGAATGGTACGAGGGTCGTCCCGCCCTGTTGCCACCGGAATGAAGGTGCCGGTGCGCCCCCGCGGCCACCGCCACGCTCAGGCCGCCGCGCCCGCTGCCACGCCGGACGCCCATGCCCACTGGAAGTTGTAGCCGCCCAGCCAGCCGGTGACGTCGAGCACCTCGCCGACGAAGTACAGCCCGGGCGTGCGCTGCGATTCCAGCGTGCGCGAGGAGACCTCGCGGGTATCGACGCCGCCCAGGGTCACTTCCGCGGTCCGGTAGCCTTCGGTGCCGCTGGCGACCAGGGGCCAGGCCTGAAGCAACGCGGCGGTGTCCTGCAGGTGCGCCGGCGAGAACTGACGCATCGGCCGGTTCGGCAGCCACACCTCGCACAGGCGCTGCGCGAACCGTCGCGGCATCACTTCGGCGAGCACGTTCTTCAGTTCGGTGCCGGGCCGCTCGACCTGCTGCGCCTTCAGCCAGGCGGCCGCGTCCCGACCCGGCAGCAGGTCGAGACGCAGATCGTCGCCGGGCTGCCAGTACGAGGAGATCTGCAGGATGGCGGGCCCGCTGAGGCCGCGATGGGTGATCAGCATACGGTTGCGGAAGCTCGCCCCGTTGCAGCCGGCCTCCACGTCGAGGGCCACGCCCGACAGGTCCGCCAGGCGCTCCTGATGCTTGCCGCTCAGCGTCAGCGGCACCAGGCCCGCGCGTGTCGGCACCAGGGCATGGCCGAAACTGCGTGCGATCTCGTAGCCGAATCCGCTGGCCCCCATGCTCGGAATCGACAGGCCGCCCGTGGCCACGACCAGCGACGCGCACTCCAGCGTGCCCAACGTCGTATCGAGGCGGAACCCGCCGTCCACACGGCGCGGCATCTGCACGCTGCAGTGGGCGCGGACCTGCGCACCGACACCGTCGGCTTCGTCCAGCAGCAGGCGCACGATCTGCCTGGAGGCGCCGTCGCAGAACAGCTGCCCCAGCTCCTTCTCGTGCCAGGCGATGCCGTGCGCATCGACCAGGTCGATGAAATCCTGCGGTGTATAGCGCGCGAGCGCCGATTTGCAGAAATGCGGATTGGCGGACAGGTACTGGGCCGCCGTGGTGCCGGTGTTGGTGAAATTGCAGTGCCCGCCCCCGGACATCAGGATCTTCTTGCCCACCTTGTTGGCATGGTCCACCACCAGCACCCGGCGTCCGCGTCGTCCGGCCGCAAGGGCCGTCATCAGCCCGGCGGCGCCTGCGCCCAAGACGACGACATCCCAGGTTTCGGACAATGGCGGTGACGGTGTGGCGGACATGGCGGTGAGGCAGGGCGACGTGCGTGGCCGCGCAGTCTACGTGGGTGTCTGCCGGCATGTGTCCGCCCCCTGGTGCACGCATGCGCACCTGCCGCATGCGTTCTGCACCAAGCCGGCGGACGCGTCCGCGCCGCCGCATTGACCACGGCGGAACCGGCATCCGATGATCGCGCGATGGACCCGACGCGCCGCTGGCACCTGTATCTGCTCGAATGTCGCAACGGCAGCTGGTATGCCGGCATCACCCCGGATCTGGATGCGCGCTTCGCCGCCCACGCGGCCGGGCGGGGCGCGAAGTACACCCGTGGCAATCCGCCCCTGCGCATCCTCGCAAGCCACGCGTATCCGGACCGCGCCAGCGCATCGCGCGCCGAATGGCAGCTCAAGCGGCAGCCTCGGGCACGCAAGCTGGCGTGGTTGCAGGCGGGCGGGTGCACGGCCTCGGCGATCGAGATCCGCGAGGGCGGCCTCGACGATGCACGCGTGGTCGATCTGCTCCGCCTGCATCTGGCCGACATGGCGCTGCATTCGCCGCCTGGCAGCATCCATGCCCTGGATCTCGCCGGGCTGGCGGCGCCGGGAATGACGTTCTGGACCGCTTGGCGCGGCGACACCCTACTCGGCTGCGCGGGCCTGAAGGCACTGGACGGGGATCATGGCGAACTGAAGTCGATGCGCACCGCGCCGGCCGCCCTGCGCCAGGGGGTGGCGGCCGCCCTGCTGGCGCACGCGATGGCCGAGTCGCGCCGGCGCGGCTGGACGCGGCTCAGCCTGGAAACCGGCAGCGCCCCGGCATTCGCCGCGGCCCATGCCCTGTACCTGCGTGAGGGCTTCTCGGACTGTGCGCCGTTCGCCGGCTATGCCCAGGATCCCTGGAGCCGGTTCATGAGCCGGTCGCTGTAGCGCGGTCGCGCGCTGGCCGGCGGCGCTCGATCCGCTCGCCACGGCATCGCCCGGCAGGCCATGTCCGCACCTGCCCGGTACGCCGCATCCGGTGGCGACGCTATAGTCGTCGGCCGCCGCCGCAGCGACTGCGCGCAGGCCCGTTCCGACTCCGGTATCGCCCATGCCCGATCTGCACCCCGCTCCGTTGCCTGCCATCGCCTGCGCCGCAGGCGGCACCGGAGGGCATCTGTTTCCGGCGGAAGCGCTGGCCCGTGAGCTGCAGCGGCGCGGCCATCCGGTCGTGCTCTACACCGAGCGGCGCGGCGCGGCGTTCGCGCAGGCGCTCGACGGTCTGGACCATGTCGTGCTGCCCGCGCGTTCGCTCGAGGGCGGACTCGCCGGAAAGGCGGCGGCCGCACTCACGATCCTGCGCGCGACCTGGCAGGCACGGGCCGACATGCGCCGCCGCCGGATCCGCGCACTGGTCGGGTTCGGCGGCTATCCGAGTTTCGCGCCCGCGCTGGCCGCCAGAAGCCTCGGGCTGCCGTTGCTGCTGCACGAGCAGGGCGCGCGCCTGAGCCTGGCCAACCGCAAGCTGTTGCGCTTCGCCGACGGCGTGGCGACATCGTTTCCGGCGACGGCCGGGCTCGACGGCTTCGACAGTGCGCGCATCGTCGACACCGGCAATCCGGTGCGCGCGGCCATCCTGCAGGCACGCGGCGCCTATCCGATGCTCGACGGGGCCGCGCCGCTGCGGCTGCTGGTGGTCGGCGGCAGCCAGAGCGCGCGCGTCTTCGGCGAGGTCGTGCCGCCGGCGTTGCTGCAGCTGCCCGAGGCCGTCCGCCGGCGCCTGCACGTCGCGCTGCAGTACCGCGGCGAGGGCGCCGACGCCATCGTCGCTACCTTGTCCGGGGCCGGTATCCGGGCCACCGTGCGTCCGTTCTTCGACGACATGGGCGAACGACTGCGCGAGGCCCATCTGGTGATCACGCGCGCCGGGGCGACGACCGCAGCCGATTTGCTCGCGGTCGGGCGCCCGGCGATGTTCGTGCCGATTCCCCACGGCGGCTCGCGCGACGAGCAACGGCGCAATGCCGAGGCGCTCGCGGCCGCGGGCGTGGGCTGGTGCATCCCGGAGCCGGAGTTCACCGCGCCGCGTCTCGCATCGCTGCTCGCCGAGGTGCTGTCCTCGTCACATGCGCTGCCCGACGCGGCCCGCGCCGCCGCGGCGCTGGGGCGGCCGCACGCGGCCGCGGCGCTCGCGGATCGCGTCGTCGCCATGCTGCCCCGCGCATGAGCCGCCGCCGCGCCGACTGCGACATCCTGGTCATCGGCGGCGGCCACAACGGCTTGGTGTGCGCGGCATACCTCGCAGGTGCGGGCCTGTCGGTGCGCGTGCTCGAACGGCGCGCGCTGGTGGGAGGCGCCGCGGTCACCGAGGTCTTCCATCCGGGATTCCGCAACTCGGTCGCCAGCTACACCGTCAGCCTGTTGAATCCGCAGGTCATCCGCGATCTGCAACTGGTGCGGCACGGCCTGCGCATCGTCGAACGCCCGTTCTCCAATTTCCTTCCGCTGCCGGACGGACGCGCCTTCCGCCTGGGTGGCGACGCCGGCAGTGCGGACATCGCGCGCTGGTCCGCGCGCGATGCCGCCCGCCTGCCCGACTACTACGCGATGCTCGAGCGCGTGGTCGCCGTGCTGCGCGTGCTCACCATGCGCACGCCGCCGAATGTCGGCGCGGGCTTCGTGGCTGCGGACTGGCTGAACTCCTGGGCGGTCGCGCGGCAGTTGCGGCATCTCGATCTGCGCGGGCGCCGAGACCTGCTGGACCTGTTCACGAAGTCGGCCGGCGAGCTGCTCGACGACTGGTTCGAGTCCGCGCCGCTGAAGGCCGCGCTCGGCTGGGATTCGGTGGTCGGCAATTTCGCCAGTCCGTACGCGCCGGGCTCGGCCTACGTGCTGCTGCACCACGTCTTCGGCGAGGTCAACGGCAAGTCCGGCGTCTGGGGCCACGCGATCGGCGGCATGGGCGCGATCAGCGAGGCGATCGCGGCCGAGTGCCGGGCGCGTGGCGTGGTGATCGAAACCGATGCCACCGTGGACCAGGTACTGGTCGAGAACGGTCGCGCGGTCGGCGTCGCGCTGGACGACGGGCGCATGCTGCATGCCGGGGCGGTGGTCTCCAACCTCAATCCGAAGCTGCTGTACCAGCGGCTGGTGCCGCGCGGCGCACTCGATGCCGACACCGTCGCGCGCATCGACCGCTACCGCTGCGGGTCGGGCACCTTCCGCATGAATGTGGCGCTGTCGGAGTTGCCGGACTTCACCGCCGCGCCCGGCACCACGCTGCAGCCGCACCATCAGAGCGGAATCCTCGTCGGTCACTCGCTCGGCTATTTCGAGCGGGCGTACTTCGACGCCAGATCGCGCGAGCACAATCCGGGTTGGGCGCGTGCGCCGATCGTCGAGCTGGTGATCTCGTCCACGCTCGACGACAGCCTCGCGCCGCGGGGGCAGCACGTGGCCAGCCTGTTCTGCCAGCACGTCAATCCGGTCATGCCCGAGGACGGCGGCGGCTGGGACGCGCACCGTGACACGGTCGCGCGACTGATGATCGATACGGTGGATGCCTGTGCACCGAACTTCGCGCGCAGTGTGCTGGGCTACGAGGCCTTGGGTCCGCGCGACCTGGAACAGCGGTTCGGCCTCGTGGGCGGCGACATCTTCCACGGCAGCCTCGGTCTCGACCAGCTGTTCAGCGCACGCCCGCTGCTCGGCCAAGGCGCCTACCGCGGCGCGCTGGCAGGCCTCTACCTGTGCGGATCGGGGAGCCATCCCGGTGGCGGCGTCACCGGCTTGCCGGGCCGCAACGCCGCGCGCGAGATCCTGCGCGACCACGGTCGGCGGCCACGGCCGCAGTGAGCCACGGTTTGTGTACCCACGGGTATCGTTTTGCACTGCAGCGTGCACACGGTCAACGGTTCTTTCACACTCGCCCTGCACCCGACGTGGGGGAGGGAGCAAGCCCGTAACCGGTTCGCCGGGAGCGGGCTTTTTTTTGCCCGCACGCCGGACGGGACAGGGCCGGCCGGCCGGGCGTGGATGTCATGATCGCCGGCATGGACGCTCCGTTGCCCGCCGATCTCCAAGCGCACCTCGGCCGTCTGGTCGAACGTCTCCCGCCCCGTTTCGGCGACGCCGACGCGCTTGCGCGGATCATGCCCGTCGCGCTGGTCAGCGATTTCGCCCTTGAGGTGTTCCAGCGTCAGCCCGAGGTGCTGGACGCTCTCCTCGATACGGATGGCGCCTGTCCGCGACCGCGTCCGGATCTGGCGCCCGCGCAACGCGCAGAGTGGCCCGCGCAGCTGCGGCGCTACCGGCGCGCGGAATCGGCGCGGCTGGTCTGGCGCGACGTGCATGGGCTCGACACCGTCGAAGCCACACTGGCCGGAAGCACACGGCTGGCCGAGGTCTGTCTGCAGTGCGCACTCGACGCGCTCGAGGCCGAGTTCGCCGGGCGCCATGGCCACGTGCGCGACGCCGACGGACGTCCCGTGCGTCTGGTGGTCTTCGGGCTCGGCAAGCTCGGCGGCGGTGAGCTGAATTTCAGCTCCGACATCGACCTAGTCTACGGCTTCGAATCCGCCGGCGAGAGCGACGGTGCGCGTCCGCTCGCGGCCGAAGCCTACTTCACCCGGCTCGGCCAGCACCTGGCGCGCCTGCTCGACGAAACCACGGGCGACGGTTTCTGCCACCGTGTCGATCTGCGGCTGCGTCCATTCGGCAACGCGGGGCGCATCGCATTGAGTTTCGCGGCGATGGAACTGTACTTCCAGCGCGAAGGACGCGACTGGGAACGCTACGCCTGGCAGAAAGCGCGCCCGGTGGCCGGCGACCGCGAGGCGGGCGACCGCTTCCTGGCGCTGCTGCGTCCGTTCGTCTACCGCCGCTACCTCGATTTCGGCGCGCTCGACGGCCTGCGCACGATGAAGGCGATGATCACCGCGGATGTCGCGCGCAAGGAACTGTCCGAGGACATCAAGCGTGGCGAAGGCGGCATCCGCGATGTCGAATTCCTCGCCCAGGCATTGCAGCTGATCCGCGGCGGCCGCGAGCCCGCGCTGCGGGAGCGACGTCTGCTGCCGGCGCTCGAGGCGCTGCATCGCGCCGGCCAGGTCACGGACGACGCGCTCGCGGCCCTGCGGGCCGGGTATCTGTTCCTGCGTCGGGTGGAGAACCGGCTGCAGATGCTGCGCGATGCCCAGACCCACGTGCTGCCCAACGACCGGCTGGAACGCGTGCGTCTGGCGCGGGGGCTCGGGTTTGCGGACTGGGAGGCCCTGCATGCCGAACTCCGCCTCCACCGCGGTCGGGTCGGGCGGGAATTCGAGGCCCTGCTCGCCGGACGGGCGCAGACACACGCGGTGGGTGCGCAGACCGACCTCGCCGCATGGTGGTGCGCGCTGCCGGACGGGGGGACCCCCGACGTGCTGGCCGCCGCAGGGTTCGGCGACGCGGTGGAGGTCGACGCGGCCCTGCGCGATTTCGCACGCTCGCCCAGCGTGCGCGACCTGTCGGACACGGCCCGGGCCCGCCTCGACCGGCTGATGCCGGTGCTGCTGCAGGCCAGCGCTCCGGCCGATCGTCCCGTGCAGGCGGTGCGCCGCCTGCTCGCCATCCTCCACACGCTCCTTCGCCGCGCCAGCTACCTGGCCCTGCTCGACGAGGCGCCGGCTGCGCTGGCCCGGCTGGTGGACCTGGTCACCCGCAGCGCCTTTCTCGCCGAGCGTCTCGCCGCGCACCCGCTGCTGCTCGACGAACTGCTCGACAGCCGCGTCGAGGGGCCGCTGCCCGATCGCGCCGCGATGGGCGCCGCCTGCGCGCGCGCATTGCGCCAGCCCGACCTCGAGGCCGGCCTGTTCCTGCTCAACGAGGTGCGCCAGCAACTGAGTTTCCGCATCGCACTGGCCCGGCTCGACCGCCGGGTCGAACCGCGGCAGGCCGCACGCGCGCTGGCCTGGCTGGCCGATGCGGTGGTCGATACCGTGCTGACGCTCGCGCGGCGCGATCTGGAACAGGGCCACGGCCCGGTGCCGGGGGCGCGCTTCGCTGTCGTCGGTTATGGAAGCCTGGGCGGGGAAGAGCTGGGGTTCGGCTCCGATCTCGACCTGGTCTTCCTCCATGACGCCCCGGCAGGCGCCCAGTCCAGCGGGTCGCGCCCGCTGGACGCCCAGCGCTGGGCCGCGCGCCTGGCCCAGAAGGTCGTCAACCTGCTCGGCACGACCACCGGGGGCGGGCGGCTCTACCAGGTCGACGTGCGCCTGCGTCCCGACGGTGGCAAGGGCCTGCTGGTGTCCTCGCTCGCGAGCTACGCGGAGTACCAGCGCGAGCGGGCCTGGACCTGGGAGCACCAGGCCCTGGTGCGCGCGCGCATGGTGGCGGGCGATGCGTCCATGGTCGACGCCTTCGAGTCGGTGCGCCAGGACACCCTGGCCCGTGCACGCGAGCCCGAGCGGTTGATGGACGAGGTGGCCGCCATGCGCCAACGCATGCGCGGCGAGCTCGACCGGAGCGACGCGTCGCGCTTCGATCTCAAGCAGGGCCCGGGCGGCCTGGTTGACCTCGAGTTCCGGGTGCAGGCCTGGGTCCTGCAGGGCGCCCATGCCCACCCGGCGCTGCTCGTCCCCCGGTCCACGGCCGCACTGATCGAGTGCGCGGAGGATGCCGGCCTGATCGAGCCGGCCGACGGCGCCGCCTTGCGCGAGGCCCACGCTCGCCTGCTCGGCCTCGGCCTGGATTGCATGCTCGACCGGCGCCCGCGCGTGATCGGCCCTTCTCCCGAGCTCGATGTCGCCTGCGGAACGATCCGTCGCATCGCCGGATGGCCCTGAACGCCCCGCCTTCATCGTCGATTCCTGGCCGGCGGGCGATACTCCTCGATCACGCGCGGCGCCGGTCCGCCTCGCAGGGCGAACGTCCTGCGCGAGCCGGGCGTCCCATCCACGGAACGTCGGGAACTTTCCGCCGCTTTAGCAGTCATATCCGTTGACTGCTAACATCCCTTTCATGAGCACGCAGACGATGACCCACGCCCTGGTTGCCAACAGCCTGCCGATTCCCAGCCCGCTGGGGTCGCTCGATGCCTATATCGGTGCCGTGCACCAGATTCCGGTGCTCACGGTCGAGGACGAGCAGGCGCTCGCCAAGCGCTATCGCGATCACGACGATCTCGATGCAGCGCGTGAACTCGTGCATTCGCACCTGCGCTTCGTGGTGCACGTGGCCCGCGGCTACAACGGCTACGGGCTGCCGCTGGGCGACCTGATCCAGGAGGGCAACATCGGTCTGATGAAGGCGGTCAAGCGCTTCGACCCCGATGTGGGCGTGCGTCTGGTGAGTTTCGCCGTGCACTGGATCCGTGCCGAGATGCACGAGTTCATCCTGAAGAACTGGCGCATCGTCAAGGTCGCCACGACCAAGGCGCAGCGCAAGCTGTTCTTCAACCTGCGCCGGAGCAAGACCCGCCTGGGCTGGTTGAATGCCGAAGAGGTGCGCACCGTCGCAGCCGATCTCAACGTCTCCGAGCGCGAGGTGATGGAGATGGAGTCGCGCCTGTCGGGCCGCGACATCGGCTTCGATGCGCCGGGCGGCGAGGACGATGACAATGCGCCGCCTGCACCTGCCGCGTATCTTGTCGCGCAGGAAGAGGATCCGGCGCAGGCCTACGAGCGTCGCGACAGCGAGACCGACCAGCTCGATCTGCTGCGCGAGGGCATGGCCCAGCTCGACGCGCGCTCGCGCGACATCATCCGTCGTCGCTGGCTGGACGACGAGCAGAAGGTGACGCTGCAGGAGCTTGCCGACGAGTACGGGGTCTCTGCCGAGCGCATCCGTCAGGTCGAAGCCAATGCGCTGAAGAAGATGAAGGCGCTGTTCGCGGCCTGAGTGCGGCGGTACGCGTGATCGGACGGCCCGCGGATGCGGGCCGTTTTCGTTTCAGGATCCTGGGCGCGATCCTGCTGCACACGGGTCCCGATAGCCGTGCGGCCTGCCTACCACTTGAACAGCACGAGGCTGATCGCCAGCGCCGCCATGCCGGCGACCAGGCCGTACACCGTCTCGTGGCCGCGGGCATAGCGCTTGGCCGCGGGCAGCAGCTCGTCCAGCGCGAGGAAGACCATCACGCCGGCGATCAGGCCGAATACGACGCCGAACACGGGCTCGGACAGGAACGGCCGCAGGACGGCGTACCCGATCAGCGCGCCGATCGGCTCGGCCAGTCCCGACAGCAGACAGGCGAGGAAGGCGTAAAGCTTGTTGTTGGTGGCGAAATAGACCGGCACCGCGATGGCGATGCCTTCGGGGATGTTGTGGATGGCGATCGCGAAGGCGAGCGGCATCCCCACGCCCGGATTGGACAGCGTGGCGAAGAACGTGGCCAGGCCTTCGGGGAAGTTGTGCGCGGTGATCGCCACGGCCGTGAGCAGGCCGACCCGCTTGATGTAGCTGGCGTTGTTCTCGCGGAAATAGGGATCGTCCGCGTCCAGGCGCTCGTGCGGATTGGGCACCAACCGGTCGATCGCGACGATGAACAACACACCGCCCAGAAAGGCCAGCGTGCCGAAGGTGAAGCCGAGCTGGTCGCCATAGGCGGTGGTGAAGGCCAGGACCGACTTGTCGAGGATCTCGGTCAGCGAGACGTAGACCATCGCGCCGGCGGCGAAGGCGAGGCCGAACGCGAGCAGGCGCGCGTTGGGCTTCTTCGCGAAGATCACCAGCAAACTGCCGAGACCCGTGGCGAGGCCCGCCGCGGTGGTGACCGCGAGCGCGATCAGGAAGTTCGCGTTGGAGATTTCGAGCATGGACGGGCCGGCCGCGAGGAGGAAAGCGCACTCAGTCCGGCGAGGCGTCCGGCGTCGATGGACGCGCGGCCATGCTATCCGAAGCCTGCGCCGCCGCGTCCTCGATCTGCGCCCGCGGTCCGACCTCGGGCGCGGGGCCGAGAATGATCCGGGCCGCGCGCTGGTCGGTCCAGTAGGACACCGTCCAGTTGAGCAGCACGACCATCCGGTTGCGGAACCCGATCAGGAAGAAGACATGGGCGAACAGCCAGAACCACCAGGCGACCACACCCGAGAGCTTGAGCCTGCCCAGGTGCACGACCGCGGCCATGCGGCCGATCGTGGCCAGGTTGCCGTGGTCGCGATAGACGAACGGTGATGCGCGCCGCCCGCCCAGGGCGGCGCGGATGTTGGCCGCCACGTGGCGGCCCATCTGCTTGGCCGCCGGGGCGATGCCGGGTACCGGACGGCCGTCGCTTTCGACCGCGGCCAGGTCACCGGCCACATGCAGCCACGGGCGGCCGGGCACCGTCAGCTCGGGCGTGACCCGGACACGGCCCGCACGGTCGCGTGGCGCGTCGAGCAGCGCGCCGAGCGGCGAGGCGGCGACGCCCGCCGCCCAGATCACGGTGCGTGCGGCCACCCGCTGCCCGTCGCGGCAGTACCCTTCCGCATCGAGATCGGTGACCGGCGCGCCGGTCAGCACCTTCACGCCGAGACGTTCGAGCTGCGCCTGCGCCCGCTGCGAGAGATCCTCGGGAAAGCTGGACAGCACACGGTCGCCGGCCTCGATCAGGCGCACCTGGGCCTGGGCGGGATCGATGTTGCGGAACTCGCGGCGCAGCGTACGCCTGGCGATCTCGGCCAGGGTCCCGGCCAGCTCAACGCCGGTCGGACCCCCGCCGACCACGGCGAAGCTCAGCCAAGCCGCACGCGCCTCGGGATCGCGCTCGGCCTCGGCGCGTTCGAAGGCGATGAGCATGCGCCGGCGCAGATGGAGCGCATCATCGAGCGTCTTCAGACCCGGCGCGTGCGCTGCCCAGTGGTCGTTTCCGAAGTACGCGTGGGTCGCACCCGCGGCGAGCACCAGATGGTCGAAGCCGAGGGTCAGGCCGCCATCCAAGGTCAGCGTGCGTGCATCGGCGTCGATGCCCTCCACCTCGGCCATGCGCACCTCGACGTTGCGCTGCCGGCGCAGGATGTGGCGCAGCGGCGCGGCGATGTCGGCCGAGGACAGGCCGGCCGTCGCCACCTGGTAGAGCAGCGGCTGGAACAGGTGGTGGTTGCCGCGATCGATCAGGGTGATACGCACCGGATCGCGGGCGAGCGCCCGCGTGGCCTCGAGGCCGGCGAAGCCGCCGCCGACGATGACGACATGGGGAGGAACGTTGGGCATCGGCTGTCCGCGCTGGAAGGACGCGGGCAGTCTAGGCGTCCGGCGATGTGCGCCGGGTGCACGCGGAGGCCTGCGAGGCCCGCGCGGTCGGGCGCGACGCGCCCGACAGGAGGTGCCGGGTGGCGGTGGCCTACAGCCGCGCGCGCTGCGCGGCGAGGGCGTCGCGCTGGCCGCTCCAATCGGCCAGACGCTGGCGTTCCTGCTCGACCACCGTCATCGGCGCGTTCTGCACGAAAGTCTCGCTCGCGAGTTTCGCGGTGCACTTGGCCAGCTCCGCCTCCACCCGCTTGAGTTCCTTGTCCAGGCGCGCGCGTTCGGCATCGAGGTCGACCAGCCCCTCGAGCGGGACGTAGAGTGCGAAATCGTTGACCAGTGCGGTCGCCGCCGGCGGCGGATCGCCCTCCAGGCGCTCGATCCGCTCCAGCCGTACGAGGAACCGCAGCTGCGGGTCGAACCGGTGCAGGCGTTCGGTGGCGAGCGGATGATCCTCGCGGGTCATCAGCACGATCTGCCGCGCCGGCGACACGCCGAGCTCGCTGCGGATCCGGCGGATCGCGGTGACCATCTGCTTGAGCCATTCGACATCCGCATCGGCCTTGGAGTACGCCACCACTGTCTCCGCGTCCGCCTGCGGGTACGGCTTCAGGGAGATCGTGTCGCCGGCGATGCCCAGGCGCGGCGCCACCTCGCGCCAGAGGGCCTCGGTGACGAACGGGACCAGCGGATGCAGCAGCCGCAACAGCGCCTCGAGCACGTGCAGCAGCGTGCGACGCGTGCTCTGCGCGGCCGGCGCGTCGTCGCCATTGAGCGCCGGCTTGGCGAGCTCGACGAACCAGTCGCAGAACTGGTTCCAGGCGAACTCGTAGAGGGTCTGCGCCAGCAGATCGAAGCGGTAGCTCGCGAAGTGCGTGCGCGCCTCGTTGGCGGCCTTGTCGAGCTGGGCCAGGATCCAGCGTTCGGCATCCGTCACCGGCCAGGCCGCGTCGCCGGCGGCAACGCCGGTCTCGGTGTTCATGAGCACGAAGCGCGTCGCGTTCCACAGCTTGTTGCAGAAATTCTTGTAGCCCTCGGCGCGGCCGAGATCGAACTTGATGTCGCGGCCCGGGCCGGCCAGCGCGGCCATCGTGAAGCGCAGCGGGTCGGCACCGTGGGCGATGATCCCGTCCGGGAATTCCTTGCGCGTCGCCTTCTCGATCTTCGGCGCATCTTTGGGCTTCATCAGCCCGGTGGTGCGCTTGGCGACGAGGTCCTCGATGGTGATGCCGTCGATGATGTCGAGCGGATCGAGCACGTTGCCCTTGGACTTCGACATCTTCTGGCCGTCGCGGTCGCGCACCAGCCCGGTCATGTAGACGTGGCGGAACGGCACCTGGCCGGTCAGGTGATCGGTCAGCATGATCATCCGGGCGACCCAGAAGAAGATGATGTCGAAGCCGGTGACCAGCACGCTCGAGGGCACGAACTGCTCGAAGCCGCGCTCGGCCATCGCCGTCGCGTCCGGCCAGCCCATGGTGTTGATCGGCCACAGGCCCGACGAGAACCAGGTCTCGAGCACGTCGGTGTCCTGGGTCAACGCGACATCACCGCCGAGCCCGGCCTTCGCGCGCGCCTCGGCCTCGTCGCGGCCGACGTAGACGTTGCCGTCGGCGTCGTACCAAGCGGGAATGCGGTGCCCCCACCACAGCTGGCGGCTGATGCACCAGTCCTGGATGTTCTCCATCCAGTGGCGATAGGTATTGGTCCAGTTCGGCGGCACGAACTTCACCTGGCCGCCTTCGACGAGGTCCATGCCGCGCCGGGCGAAACCCTCCATCGCCACGAACCACTGGTCGGTCAGATACGGCTCGATGACCTGGCCGGTGCGGTCGCCGCGCGGGACCTGCAGCTTGTGCGGCTTCGTTTCCACCAGGAAACCGCCGGCTTCGAGATCGGCCAGCACGGCCTTGCGCGCGTCGAAGCGGTCGAGGCCGCGGTAGCGCTCGGGTGCGTTCTCGTTGACCGCGGCGTCCGGGGTGAACAGGTTGATCATCGGCAGACCGTGGCGCTGGCCGACCTGGTAGTCGTTGAAGTCGTGCGCGGGCGTGACCTTGACCACGCCGGTGCCGAACGCGCGGTCGACGTAGCCGTCGCCGATCACCGGAATCGTGCGACCCGTCAGCGGCAGCACGACCGACTTGCCGATCAGGTGCGCATAGCGCGCGTCGTCAGGATGCACCATCGCCGCGGTGTCGCCGAGCATGGTTTCCGGACGCGTGGTCGCGACGACGAGATAGTCGCGCGTCTCACGCAGCGTCTCGTTGCCGTCGGCATCGACTTCGACGTGTTCGTAGCTGGCGCCATCGGCCAGCGGATAGCGGATCGACCACAGCGCGCCGTCTTCCTCCTCGCTGACGACTTCGAGATCGGAGATCGCGGTCTTGAGCACCGGATCCCAGTTGACGAGTCGCTGACCGCGGTAGATCAGGCCTTGCTCGTGCAGGCGCACGAAGGCTTCGACCACTGCTTCCGACGGCAGCGGGTCCATCGTGAAGGTGCTACGCGACCAGTCGCCCGACGCGCCGAGACGGCGCATCTGGCGCTCGATCGTGTCGCCGGACTGGCCTTTCCAGGCCCACACCTTTTCGATGAAGCCGTCGCGGCCCAGCGAGTCGCGGGTTTCGCCCCTGCCTTCGAGCGCGAGGTTGCGCGCGACCACCATCTCGGTGGCGATACCCGCGTGATCGGTGCCCATCTGCCACAGCGTGCGGAAGCCACGCATGCGGTGATAGCGGATCAGCGCGTCCTGCAGCGTGTGCTGGAAGGCGTGCCCCATGTGCAGCGTGCCGGTGACGTTCGGCGGCGGCAGCAGGATGGTGTAGGCCGGGCCGTCGCCCCGCGGCTGGAAAGCGCCGCTCGCTTCCCATTCCGCATACAGGCGGGCTTCGAAGGTGCCGGGGTCGTAGCTCTGGGAGAGGGGCATGGAGGAACCGTGATTGAGGGGTCGTAGATTCGGGATCCGGAAACGCAGCACCGGGTCGGTGGATCGGCGCGGTGCCCGTTCGGAGCACCGGTCACCGATGACGCATCACCACGCTCACATATCGTGTTTCGCGACGTCCAGGCCGGCGGCCTTGTACTGCTTCCAGCGCTCTCGGAGCGGCTCGCGGGCCGAATCGTCGGCCGGGACCACCTCCAGCACACGATCGAAGCCCGGGGGCGCCACGCCGTCGCGCAGGTTGACGACCAGCGCCCGCACGGGCACGTCGACATCGGGCGTTGCGATCAGGACCGGAGTCGCTTCGTCCTCGTCGTCCATGCCGGCGATCTGGTGCGGGATGTACTCGTCCTCGCCCATGTCCCACAGCATGTCGTCGAGGGCTTCGGCCTGCGCGCCGTCGCGCGCCAGGACCAGGGTCCACAGCTCGGCCGCGTAGGCCTTGCGGACCAGCTCGCAGACCAGACGCAGCGGTTCCTCGCGGAACCGCGGTTTGGCGATCAGATAGAAGTCGGCGCGTGGCATGGCGGCAGGACCGGGAAAGGGCGGACCGCGGGACGGGATGCCGCCGCAGTCCGCGCTGTGACGCGTTCGATCACGCCGCGCCGTGGGCGCGGTCGATCAGCCACTGGCTCAGCAGGCCGACCGGGCGGCCGGTGGCATAGGCCATCTTGCCGCTGCCGCTGGCACTGCCGGCGATGTCGAGGTGGGCCCAGCGCTGCTTCTCGGTGAAGCGCGACAGGAAACAGCCGGCGGTGATCGCACCCGCCCAGCGTCCACCGATGTTGTAGACGTCGGCGAAATTGGAATCGAGCATCGGCTGGTACTCGTCCCACAGCGGCAGGCGCCAGGCGCGGTCGAAGACCTGCTCGCCCGCGGCCAGAAGTTCGTTCGCCAGATCATCGTGCTTGCTCATCAGGCCGGTGGCCTGGGTGCCCAGCGCGACCATGCAGGCGCCGGTCAGCGTGGCGACATCGACCAGCGCGGCCGGCTCGAAACGCTCGGCGTAGGTCAGCGCGTCGCAGAGGATCAACCGGCCCTCGGCATCCGTGTTGCCGACCTCGATGGTCTTGCCCGACATGCTGGTGATGACGTCCGACGGGCGGTACGCGTTGCCGTCGATCGCATTCTCCACCGCCGGCACCACGACGTGCAGGTTGATCGGCAGATCGAGACCCACCGCGGACACGAAGGTGCCCATCACCGTCGCCGCGCCGCACATGTCGAACTTCATTTCCTCGATGCCGCCCTGCGTCTTGAGGTTGACGCCGCCGGTGTCGAAGGTGATGCCCTTGCCGACCAGGACGTACGGCTTGGCGTCACCGCCGTTGTTCCAGCTCAGGACGACGAGCCGCGGACGATTGGCCGCCGCGCGCGCGACCGCGAGCAACGAACCCATGCCGAGCGCCTCCATCTGCGCATCCTCGAGCACCTCGCACGACGCTTTGTCGAAACGCGCGGCGAAGGCCTGGGCCTGTTCGCCGAGGTAGGCCGGCGTGCACACGTTCGGCGGCAGGTTGCCGAGTTCACGCGCGAACTTGACGCCGGCGGCGATCGCCTTGCCCTGGGCAAGCGCGTCGGCGTCGTCGCCGTGGATGGCGATCGACGTGAGGGTCGACGGCTCGCGCTTCTTGTTGGCGGCGCCCAGCGTGGCCACGTAGCGATAGGCCGCGTGGTCGGCCGCGACCACCGCCTGGCGGATCTTCCAGGCTGCATCGCGTCCGGGGACGTCGAGGTCGGCAAGCGCGAGCGTGGCGTTGGCGCAGTTGCCGTCCTTGAGCGTGCGCACGGCATCGGCGACCGCCTTCAGGTACTGGGCGACACCGAACTTGCCACGCTCGCCGAGACCGACGGCCAGCACGCGGGGCGCGGCGACGCCGGGAAGTTCGTGCAGCAGTGCGCTGCGACCGGCTTTGCCCGACACGTCGCCCCGCTGAGCGAGGGCGGCGAGCCGTCCACCGCTGGCGGTATCGAGGGCAGCGGCCGCACCGGCGAGCGGGCCGTCGGCGAACACGCCCACCACCAGGCAGTCGGTGGCCAGATCGGCGGGAGCGGCGTGGTTCAGGGAGAATTCGAGGGTCATCAACCAGATTCCATAGAGTGATCGGTACACTTCACGGTCCAGTGCACGGCGCCGATGTCAGGCATGCCGGGTCGGATGCGCCGTTCGGGCGCGGCTGGACGAACCCCCAAGTCTAAAGCAAAGCCCCCGCACCCGATGCCGAAGCTCGACCGATACCTGTTCCGCGAGTTCGCCCAGGCCACCTTCGCCGCGCTCGTGGTGTTGATGATCGTCAGCCTCGGCGGCGTGTTCGCCGACGTGCTGGGCGACATCGCGCGGGGTCGGGTGCCCGCCGGGCTGATGCTGGCCCAGCTCGGACTCCAGGTGATCAACTATCTGCCGCTGATCCTGCCGCTGGGCCTGATGCTCGGTCTGATGCTGGCAGTGGGCCGCCTGTATCGGGATACCGAGATGCCCGTGCTGACTTCGGTGGGCGTAGGGCCGCGTCGCCTGTTGCGCCCGCTGATGCTGGTGGTCGGGCCGATGGTGCTGTTCATCGGCGCCTGTTCGCTGTGGCTCGGGCCGTGGGCGCGGGACTATTCGCAGCGCATGATCGAGGCCGGTCAGCGCAGCCTGCTGGTGTCGGGCCTGGAAGCAGGGCGTTTCGTCGAGTTTCCGGGCGGCGGCGGGGTGATCTACGTCAATGCGATGTCGGACGACGGCAGCCGGCTCGGCCGCGTGTTCGTCTATCGTCAGGAGGACGGGCGCATGGACGTGACCACGGCGATGAGCGGCGAGCTCACGGTCGAGGGCGAAGGCCGGTTCCTGCGCCTCGACGAAGGCTTCCGGGTGGAGGGCCCGCTCGATGCGGGCCTCGATTTCCGCCTGATGCGTTACGCGAGCAACGAGCTGCGTCTGCCGAGCGCGGAAATGAAGTCCCGTTCGGACGATCCCGAGCTCGCGCCGACGCTCGCCCTGCTGGGTGATCCGCGTCCCGGCGCGCACGCGCAGCTGCATTTCCGTCTCGCCCCGCCGCTGCTGGCCCTGGCGTTCGCGCTGCTGGCCGTGCGCCTGGCGCGCAGTCCGCCGCGCCAAGCGCGCTACGGCCGGATGATGATGGGCTTCTTCGCGTACGTCGTGGGCATGAACCTCATGATCATGGGCACCGACTGGGTCGAGGACGGCAAGGTGCCGGTCGCGCTGGGCCTGTGGTGGCTGGTGCTGCCCCTGCTGGCCTTCGCGGCATGGATGTACTTCAGTGACGGCCGGGTCAAGGCGCCGGTCTGGAAGCGCGTGGCATGACGCTGTTGCGCAAGCACGACGTCTACGTCGCACGCGTGGTCACCGTGATGGTGCTCGCCACCTGGATCGTGCTGACCGGGCTCGACACCGTGATGAGCGGGCTGCTGCCCGAGATGGACGACATCGGCCAGGGCAGCTACGGCTTCGTGCAGGCGTTGACGTACGTGATCTACACCATCCCGCGCCGCGCCTACGTCATGTTTCCCACGGCCGCGGTGATCGGCTCGCTAATGGGACTGGGCCAGTTGGCCGCGACGTCCGAACTCATCGCCATGCGGGCCGTGGGTCTGTCGCGCACACGCATCAGCGTGTCCGTGGCGCTGCCGCTGGTGGCGCTCACCGGGCTGATGATCGTCAACGGCGAATGGATCGGCCCGACGGCGCAGCGCACCGGCGATGCGATGCGTGGGGCGGCGCTCTCGAACAACATGATCCTCGGCCGGTATTCCGGTCTCTGGGCACGCGAAGGCGATACCTTCCTGCATGCCCAGGCCGGCAACGAGATCCGCGAGGGCGGCAGCAGCCGGATCCAGCTGCAGGACGTGCGGCTGTTCGAGTTCGCACCCGACGGACGACTCGAGTCCGTGGCCCACGCGCAGACCGCCGAGCACGGCGCGGACGGCTGGCGACTGCGCGACGTCAAACGCACCTGGTTCGAGCCCCGTGCGGTCACGCGGACCGAGGCCATCGAGGAGCAGTGGGCGTCGCAGCTCGATGCGTCCACGCTCGCCGCCAGCGCCAGCACCATCTGGCGACCGCGCTACATGCCGTCGAGCGAATTGCGCGCCGGCATCGACTATCGAAAGCGCAACCAGCTCGATGCGAGCGAGTTCGAGGAGCACTACTGGGGGCGCTGGTTCTATCCCCTGAACGTGCTCGCCCTGTGTCTGGCGGCGATTCCGTTCGCGTTCGGTTCGCTGCGCAGCGGCAATGCCGGCAAGCGGCTCTTCATCGGCGTCGTCTTCGCGCTCGGCTTCTGGCTGGTCCAGATGCAGGTGGTCAAGCTCGCGGCCGTGTACCGCCTCGACTACCGGCTGGCCTACATGATCCCGCCGATGGTCATGCTCCTCGCCTCCTGGGCCCTGTTCCGTCGCCGGAGTGGGTGAGGCACACCCGTTTGCGCGGCACTGCCGCGCGGGTGTGCCGAACGCCTCGCGTGCTTCGCGAGGCCGGACGCGCGCCGAAACGAAACGCCGACACCACTTCGACCACTGCCGCGCGGGTGTGCCGAACGCCTCGCGTGCTTCGCGAGGCCGGACGCGCGCCGAAACGAAACGCCGACACCACTTCGACCACTGCCGCGCGGGTGTGCCGAACGCCCGGCGTGCTTCGCCGGGCCGGACGCGCGCCGGAACGAAACGCCGACACCACTTCGACCACTGCCGCGCGGGTGTGCCGAACGCCTCGCGTGCTTCGCGAGGCCGGAGGCGCGCTGGAACGAAACGCCGACACCACTTCGACCACTGCTGCGCGGGTGTGCCGAACGCCCGGCGTGCTTCGTCGGGCTGGGAGAAGCGCCACCGTTTGCGCGGCACCGCCGCGCGTGGCGATGAACGCCTCGCGTGCTTCGCGAGGCCGGACGCGCGCCGGAACGAAACGCCGACACCACTTCGACCGCTGCCGCGCGGGTGTGCCGAACGCCTCGCGTGCTTCGCGAGGCCGGACGCGCGCCGGAAGGAAACGCCGACACCACTTCGACCACTGCCGCGCGGGTGTGCCGAACGCCCGGCGTGCTTCGCCGGGCTGGGGAAAGCGCCACCGTTTGCGCTGCACCTGCCGCGGGTGGCGATGAACGCCTCGCGTGCTTCCGAGGCCGGACGCACTGCGCCGCGCCGACAGATCTGACCCGAGTCGCAGTCGAGCATGCGCGGTCGCGCGCACTTCGCCGATCCGATGACAGGGGGCGGGCCGATCCCCGCGACATCACAGCGTCGCCGCCATGAACGCCCGGCGTGCCCGCCGGCCGCGACGCACTCCCGCCGGGATCCGGGGCGCAACAACGCAGGCACGCATCGGTCCCACGGCCGGCGAAGCGCGCGCCGGCGAACGCAGCTCCGGATCGCGATCGCCACCGAACGAGCGCTTAGAGTGCGCACGCCGGGTCGCACGACAGTGCGCCGAGGCGTGCATCGCCGTGCGCTGCCACGAGGACGCACGACGCCTGATGGGGCCGCGCAGCGAACCGAACTCCGGTGTCACGAGCGCGCGCTTCAGCGGCCCGGCACCTCGCCGGGCGCATGCGCGACCCAGCCGGCAAAAACAGGTCAGCCGGGTGGCGCGTCACCGTTGACGGCGTGTCGCGCCGGCGAATTGCGTCCGCGCATCACGTTCCGGCGATGCGCGCTTCCTGCCCCATTTACCGCTCCACCACGCATCCCGCGCTCGCCCGTGTAGCGCGCAAACGCCGCGTCCGGGCCATCATCCGGATCGACCCTTCGCCGCGGCCGTCACCCGCACCAGTCGCGTGCCACTTGCCCGGTCGTGCCAGGTCAGGCGGTCGCGGTCGATCCACGCCCACCAGAAGCCCGCGCCGGCAGAGAGCAGCGAGACGGTGCCCACCGCGAAACGCAGCCACAAGGCGGACGTGGACGCCTGGCGGCCGTCGATCGTGCGCACGCGCAGGCGCCAGGGCCGCATGCCGAGCGTCTGTCCGCCGTGGCGCCAGCTCACCACGGCATAGAGGCCGGTGATGCCCCAGCACGCGAGCCAGAGCAGCCACTGCAGGCCGCTCAGCGGAGCGATGTTCGCGTGGACGTCGTGCCGGCCCACGACGGTGTGGCCCACCGTGAACACCGCCGACAGCAGCAGCCACAGCGCGAGCACGGGCCACAGGTCGTAGAGCAGCGCGAGCAGCCGTCGGCCGATCCAGGCGTGGGCACGGGGCGGGGACGAAGTGTCAGGCGTCGACGACATTGCAGGAGCATAGCCGCGCAGCCGCTAAGCTTGCCGGCATGCCGACCCTCGCCACTTCGCCGGCCGAGCGCCGGGCGCTCGCCATCGCGCTGCCGCCGCTGCGCCAGGACGACCGCAGCGCCATCGAATCCTTCCTCGACGCGTTCTGGGCGGACGTCGGCATTTCGACCCAGACGGCCGCCGCCTACCGCCGCGATCTCGAGGGTCTCGCGCGCTGGCGGGACGGCCGCGAAGGCGGGATCGCGCACGCAGACCGTGCCGCCCTGTTCGAGCATCTCGCCTGGCGCACCCGGCACGGCTGGTCGCCGCGCAGCAATGCCCGCCTGCTGTCGGCGTTGCGTGCGTTCTACGCGGACCGCCAGCGTCGGCACGGCCGCATCGACGACCCGACTGCCCTGCTCGAGCCGCCCAAATTGCCCCGTCCACTCCCCAAGGCGCTGGGCGAGGCGCAGATCGACGCGTTGCTGGCCGCGCCCGATACGGCGACCGTTGAGGGCCTGCGCGATCGCACGATGCTCGAGCTCATGTATGCCTGCGGCCTGCGCGTGAGCGAGCTCACGGAGCTGCCCGCCAACGGCGTCAACCTGCGCCAGGGCGCGCTGCGCGTGACCGGCAAGGGCGGGCGCACGCGACTGGTGCCGCTGGGCGAGGAAGCGCAGCACTGGCTGCAGCGGTATCTGGCCGACGCGCGGCCGGTGCTCGCCGGCGGACGGCCGGTCTCCGGCGGTGCCCATGGCGAGGCGCCACTCTTCCTCACCGCACGCCGCGAGGCGCTGACCCGGCAGCGCTTCTGGACACTGGTGAAGCGTTACGCGGTCCTGGCCGGCATTCCCTCCGCCCGGATCAGCCCCCACGCATTGCGCCACAGCTTCGCCACCCACCTGCTCAATCACGGGGCGGACCTGCGCGCCCTGCAGATGCTGCTCGGCCACAGCTCCCTGTCCACCACCCAGATCTACACGCTGGTGGCCCGCGAGCAGCTCCAACGCCTCCACGCCACCCACCACCCGAGGGGATGAGGCCCCGTCGCCCACGCGGCATGCCGCGTGACGGGCCGAACGCCCGGCTTGCTTCGCGACCCGGCCGAAGCGCCACCGCCTGCGCGGCGCTGCCGCGCGTGGCGATGAGCGCTTTGCGCGTCGCGAGGCCGGACGCGCCGGGGCAACAGGCCACCGCATCCTGCCCATCACTGCGCAGGGCTGGACGCACGGCATGTCTCGCCGGGTCGAACGAGCCGGCACCGCCAGCGCGGCATTGCCCTGCGTGGCGGTGAACGCCGTGCGCGCGTCGGGAGACCGGAGGTGCGACGGAACAACACGCCGATCGCATCTGGACCGTCACCGCGCAAGGCCGAACGCTCGGCATGTTTCGCCGCGCCGAACGGATCGCCACCGCTCGCGCGGCGCTGCTGCGCGCAGCGACGAACGCTCGGCGCGTCGCGAGGCCGGGCGCGCGCCGGGGCAGCAGGCCAACCGCATCGTGCCGATCACTGCGCAGGGCAGAACGCCTGGCGTGCTTCGGCGGGCCGGACACGCGCTGGAATGAAACGCCGAGTGCATTCCGACCATCGCCGGGCGGATGTACCGGACGCCCGGCGCGCCTGGCCGGGCCGGGCGAAGCGCACCGCGCGCGCGGCACTGCCGGGCGTAGTGGTGAATGCCTCGCGTGCTGCGCGCGCCCGGGCGCGCGCCGGAACGACATGCGACTGCATCCCGGCCGTCATCGCGCTGCCGCCGACTGCCAGGCATGCCTCGCCCGGCGGAACGCCGCACCGCTCACGCCTCGGTCGTCCTCCGCCGTACCGCCCGGTCAACGCCCATGCCCGGGCTTGCGCCTGGCGTCGCCACCTGACTCGACCGCCTGTCGCGGCCCCGTCTGGGTCCCGCAGCCGCCGCATCGTCACGAGCCGCGGATACGCGCATCGCCATGAACGGAATCCGCCGAAGGGACGCGTGTCCCGGACCGCTCCGGCGCTTCATGCCAGAATTGCCGCCCCCGGAGCTCCTCCGCCCTTGGTCGCAGAATCGATGAAGCGATATGTGTTCGCGCTGTTGGGCGCCTTCAGCCTGTCCGCCTGTGCCCAGGGCACGGACGAGGCCGTGCAGGCCCAGGCCGATCCCGCGGCGTCGGCCGTGACCGCCGGGGAGGATGCATCGCCCGGCACGCCGGCGGCGAACGCGCGCAATGCGATCCTGTCGATCAACTCGCAGGTGGGCATCGAGAGCGTCGCCGATGCGCCGCTCCCGGGCTTCCAGGAAGTGATCGTGTCCGGCCAGGTGCTGTACGTGAGCAATGACGGCCGCTACGTGCTGCAGGGCAGCCTGTTCGATGCGGAGGAAAAGCGCGATCTGAGCCAGGCGGGTCTGTCGCTGCTGCGCAAGCGGCTGCTGTCCGAAGTGCCGGAAGACCAGCGCATCGTCTTCGCGCCCGCGAATCCGAAGTACACCGTGTCGGTCTTCACCGATGTCGAATGCGGCTACTGCCGCCGGCTGCACGAGGAGATCGCGGACTACAACGCGCGCGGGATCGCGATCGAGTATCTCGCCTATCCGCGCATGGGCCCGGGCAGCGAGGATTTCCGCCTGATGGAATCGGTCTGGTGCGCGGACGACCGCCGCAAGGCCCTGACCGATGCGAAGTCCGGGCGCCGCGTGCCGTCCAGGACCTGCGAGAACCCGGTGGGTGCGCATTACGCGCTGGGCCAGCGGGCCGGGCTCACCGGCACGCCGATGATCGTGGCCGGGGACGGCACCCAGATGCCGGGGTACATGCCGCCCGACGCGCTGCTGGCTGCCCTGCAGCGGCTCGAGGCCGAGGGCGGCGGCAGCCGCTGAGGCCTGCATGCGCGCGCCGTCCCGGACGGGGCGGCCGCGCCGGCCATTGGCTACAATGGCCGGCCCTGAAATACGGTTTCCCCGGACATGATCGTCCTCGAGGGCCAGCAGGCCCTGTCGCCGTTCCGCCGCGAACGGCTTGAAGCGCGTCTACGCACGGTGGTCCCGGACCTGCGCATCGCAGGCGCCTGGCACGTCTACTTCGTCGAGCCCGAGCCCGGGCTTCTGCCGGACGACGCCGCGCTGCGGCGGATCCTGGAGGTCGACGCGGGCTCCGGGCCGGCTGTCGATGCAGGTGCCGTCTCGCGCATCGTGTCACCGCGGCTGGGCACGATCTCCCCGTGGGCGAGCAAGGCCAGCGAACTGCTGCGCGGCGCAGGCCTGCCGGTGAAGCGGGTGGAACGCGGCCTGCGCATCGATCTGAGCGGCTGGCCGGACGACGCGGCTGCAGCGGCCGCCCTCTCCCGCCACCTGCACGACCCCATGACCCAGTCCCTGCTCGAAGCCGTCGGGCAGGCGGACGCATTGTTCGCGGTGCCGCCGCGCGGTGATGTGGAGCGCATCGCGCTGGAGGATCTCGAAGGCGCGAACACGCGCCTCGGCTTGGCCCTGGCCGATGACGAGATCGCCTACCTGCGCGAGCGCTTCGGCGCCCTCGGACGCGCGCCCTCGGACGTCGAACTGATGATGTTCGCCCAGGCCAACTCCGAGCACTGCCGGCACAAGATCTTCAACGCCTCGTGGACCCTCGACGGCGAGCCGCAGCCGCAGTCGCTGTTCCGGATGATCCGGCACACGCATGCGCAGACGCCGGAGCACACGCTGTCGGCGTACAGCGACAACGCCGCGGTCGTCGAGGGCTATCCGGCGCGTCGCTTCCGGCCCGATCCGGTGTCGTTCGAATACCGCAGCGAGCCGCTGGTCGACAGCGCGTTCTGCATCAAGGTCGAGACCCACAACCATCCGACGGCGATCTCGCCGTTCGCGGGCGCGGCCACCGGTGCCGGCGGCGAGATCCGCGACGAGGGCGCGACCGGCCGCGGCGGCAAGCCCAAGGCCGGCCTCACCGGATTTTCGGTCTCGCATCTGCGCATTCCCACCCTGCCGCAGCCGTGGGAGGCCATGCGCGCGTTGAATCCGCGCATGGCGCCGGCGCTGGAGATCATGCTCGACGGTCCGCTCGGCGGCGCCGCGTTCAACAACGAGTTCGGTCGGCCGAACCTGCTGGGTTACTTCCGCAGTTTCGAGATCGCCGAAGGCGACGGCGGCCTGGTCCGCGGCTACGACAAGCCGGTCATGCTCGCCGGCGGGCTGGGGGCGATCGACCGCGCGATGGTCGAGAAGAAGCGCCTGTCGCCGGGCGATGCGGTGGTGGTGCTGGGCGGCCCGGCGATGCTGATCGGCCTGGGCGGCGGCGCCGCGAGTTCGGTGGCTTCGGGCGAAAGCGCCGAGGACCTGGATTTCGCCAGCGTGCAGCGCGAGAACCCGGAAATGGAGCGCCGCTGCCAGGAGGTCATCGACCGCTGCGTGGCGCTGGGCGAGCGCAATCCGATCCTGTGGTTCCACGATGTCGGCGCAGGCGGCCTGTCGAACGCGATTCCCGAGCTGCTCCACGACTCGGGCGTCGGCGGGATCATCGATCTGGGCCGCGTGCCCAGCGACGATCCCTCGCTGTCGCCGATGCAGCTGTGGTGCAACGAATCGCAGGAGCGCTACGTCCTCGGGATTCCGCAGGATCGCGTGGCCGAATTCACCGCGCTCTGCGCGCGCGAGCGCTGCCCGTTCGCCGTGGTCGGCGTCGCGACGGCCGAGGAGCACCTGACCGTGGGGTACGGGGTGTTTCCGGGGGGCGATGGGCCCGGCCCGGCGCAGCACGCCGTGCGTTCGGAGTCGCCGCGCGGCAATGCCGCGCAAGCGGCGTCTCCTCACCCCATCGATCTGCCGATGGATGTGCTGTTCGGCAAGCCGCCGAAGATGCACCGCGACGCGGGACGGCCCGCCGCGCATCGATGGCCGGCGCTCGCCAGCCGCGAGATCGATCTGCACGAGGCGGGCCTGCGCGTGCTCGCGCATCCCACGGTCGCGTCCAAATCCTTCCTGGTCACGATCGGCGACCGCAGCGTCGGCGGGCTCACCGCGCGTGACCAGATGGTCGGTCCGTGGCAGATGCCGGTGGCCGACTGCGCGATCACGTTGTCCGGATTCGACGGCTTCACCGGCGAGGCCATGGCCATCGGCGAACGCACGCCGCTCGCGTTGATCGATTCGGCCGCGGCCGCCCGCATGGCGGTCGGCGAGGCGATCACCAACCTGTGCGCCGCCCCGGTTGAAACCTTGCACCGGGTCAAGCTTTCGGCCAACTGGATGGCGGCCGCGGGGCATCCCGGCGAGGAAGCGCGCCTGTTCGACGCGGTGCGGACGATCGCGATGGACCTGTGCCCCGGGCTCGACCTTTCGATTCCGGTCGGCAAGGATTCCCTCTCGATGCAGGCGCAGTGGCACGCCGACGGGGTTGCCCACAAAGTGGTGTCGCCGGTTTCGCTGGTGATCACGGCGTTCGCGCCGGTGGCCGATGTGCGCACCCAGTTGACCCCGTTGCTGTCGCGCGAGCCGGACACCGAGCTGTGGCTGATCGGCCTCGGCGCGGGCAAGCAGCGGCTGGGCGGTTCGGTGCTTTCGCAGTGTTTCGACGCCTTCGGCGGTGCGTGTCCGGATGTCGACGACGGCAGCCGGCTGAAGGCGTTCTTCGAGCTGATCTGCGACGCGCGGGAGGCGGGCCTGTTGCTCGCCTATCACGATCGATCCGACGGCGGCGCGTTCGCGACCTTGTGCGAGATGGCCTTCTGCTCGCACCTGGGGCTCGACATCGATCTCGAGGGCTGGGGCGACGGCCGCGACGCGGTCCGCACGTTGTTCTCCGAGGAGCTGGGCGCGGTGGTACAGATCGCCGCGCAGGATCGCGCCGAGTTCGCCGATCTGGTCGAGCGGCACGGCCTGATCGAATGCGCCCAGCGCATCGCGCGGCCGGCGACGGCGCCACGCATCCGGGTGCAGGACGGCGAGGAACGGCTCGCGGAATGGACCTGGGAGTCGCTGTTCGATGCATGGTGGTCGGTGAGCCACGCGATGCAGGCCCTGCGCGACAACCCGGCCTGCGCCGACGAGGAACGCGCGGCGGCGCGCGATTTCGCCGCCCCCGGCCTCCGGCCGGTGCTCAGCTTCGACCCCGCGGAGGACGTGGCCGCGCCCTACATTGCCACCGGTGCGCGTCCGCGCATCGCGATCCTGCGCGAGCAGGGCGTCAACGGTCAGATCGAGATGGCGGCGGCATTCGATCGAGCCGGCTTCGCGGCCATCGACGTGCACATGAGCGACCTGATCGAGGGACGGGTGGATCTGTCGACGATGCGCGGCCTGGTCGCCTGCGGTGGCTTCAGTTACGGCGATGTGCTCGGCGCGGGACGCGGCTGGGCCACGTCGGTGCTCGAACGCGGCCGCGTGCGCGAAGCGTTCGAGGCCTTCTTCGCGCGCGAGGACACCCTGGCGCTGGGTGTGTGCAACGGCTGCCAGATGCTCGCCCAGCTCAAGACCATCATCCCGGGTGCCGAACACTGGCCTCGTCTGTTGCGCAATCGCAGCGAGCAGTTCGAGGCGCGCTTCGGATTGCTCGAGGTGACCGACTCGCCATCGCTGTTCCTGGCCGGCATGACCGGGTCGCGTCTTCCGGTGGCGATCGCGCACGGCGAGGGGCGGGTCGCGTTTGCGACCGAACAGGATCGTGCAGCGGCGCAGGTGGCAGTGCGGTATGTCGACGGAACCGGCGCGCCGGCGACCACGTATCCGGCCAATCCGAACGGTTCCGACGGGGCTGTCGCCGGCCTGTGCACCCGTGACGGCCGGGTCACGATCGTCATGCCGCATCCGGAACGGACCACACGCACCGTCAATCTCAGCTGGGCCCCGACGGACTGGGTGGAGGACAGTCCGTGGATGCGGATGTTCCGCAACGCGAGACGCGCGCTGGGTTGAGCGCACGCCCAGTCGTCCCGAAGGCCCGCCATGTGCGGGCCTTTTTTTGGGCCGGGGATTTTGATAGGCATCAACTATCGTTATTGCGGGGGCGCTGCGTGCGTCTTCGCGGCTGTCCCCACGACAGAACATCTGCAGAAGGGGCGACGGGTTTCTGCCGTGTCCGATCAATGTGACCAATCGCGTCACATCATGCTTACAGAACTGTCCAACCTGAACACGTGTTTGGGTATTGACTGACGTCACGTGTCAGGTCGAGTATCGGGATCGCATTTTTGGTTGGGCGTTGTTCAGGTTTTTCGGTCGCGCGTCGGTTTTCCGTCGCGCTGTACCCGAGGTCGCCCGCCCTGGTCATTCCGTCTCGATCCGCACGTGGACGAGACACCTGTCACATCTGCAGCCGTATCCCACGAGACAAGGAACCGCACTCGATGAATCGCATCTATCGCAAGGTCTGGAACAAATCCCTCGGGCAGCTCGTCGTCGCGTCGGAATTCGCGCGTGGTGACAGCGGCGGCACGGTGGCCGGCGGCGGTACCGTCGGCGCCCCGGCGGGATCCGGACTTGCGGTGGCGCTGGCCGCCGTGCTCGCAGGACTGGGTGTGCCCAGTGCCTTCGCGCAATCGGTCGCCATCGGCGACAGCGCCAACTGCGTGGTCGCGGCCTGGCCGGTGACCGATCGCTGCATGGTCGACGGCAATGCGGTCGCCAGTGGCGTCAACGCCGTGGCGATCGGCGCCGAGGCGCGCGCGACCGGCGCGCAGGCGGTTGCCGTCGGTGCGGCCAGCCTGGCCTCGGGCGCGAACACGATCAGCGTGGGCGCCGGCGCGCAGTCGGCCGCCACGAGCGCGAGCGCCCTGGGGGCGAATGCGCGGGCCTCGGCGACGAACGCATCGGCGGTCGGCGCCGGCGCGAACGCGCAGCAGGTGGGTGCGACGGCGCTGGGTTCCAACGCACGAGCCGGGGGCCAGCAGAGCACGGCGGTGGGCTTCACGTCCCAGGCGCTGTCGACAGGGGGCGTGGCACTGGGGCGCGCAGCCATCGTGCAGGCGGCGGCCGCCAATGCCGTCGCGCTCGGTCACGGCGCCATCGCCACCGAGGCCGATACGGTATCGCTGGGTAACGGCACCGGCGCCGGTGGCGCGCCGGCCACGCGCCGCATCACCAACCTTGCCGCAGGCGTCAACGCGAGCGATGCAGTCAACGTGGCGCAGCTGCAGGTCGTAGCCGACGTCGCGGACGAGACCAGCCGCCATTTCCAGGCCAGCGGCGATGCCGACGCATCCGCCTCGGGTGACGATGCCGTCGCGGCTGGATCGGGCGCCGCCGCGGACGGCGACTTCAGCACCGCCATCGGCGCCTCGGCCCAGGCGCTCGACGCGGGCGCGTCGGCCGTCGGCAGCGGCGCATTCGCGTTCGGCGTAAACGCCACCGCATTCGGCTTCAACGCGCTCGCATCCGCGGAGAACGCCATCGCTGCCGGTGCTTTCGCCGAGGCCGGGGGCGAGTACGCGGTCGCATTGGGCGCGCAGAGCGTGGCGAGCGGCGACGGCGCGCTCGCCAGCGGTGCGCTGGCCGAGGCCAGTGGCGTCGAAGCGACCGCGGTGGGCTATCTCGCCAACGCGGCCGGAGACGCCGCGACAGCGGTCGGCGCCGAAAGTACCGCAGGCGGTGCGCAGGCAGCCGCCTTCGGCTTCGCGGCCGACGCCAGTGGCGAATTCTCGACCGCGCTCGGCGGTAATGCGGTGGCCTCCGGCGACAACGGCACGGCGGTGGGCAACTTCAGCGAAGCCAGCGGTGCGAACGCGCTCGCGGTGGGTGCGGACAGCATCGCGTCCGGGGCCACCAGCACGGCGGTCGGCCAGGCCGCGCAGGCGACCGGCATCAACAGTGTGGCCGTCGGCGGCGCGCTCGCCGGCCTGCTGCCGACCGAAGCCTCCGGCGACTTCTCCACGGCCGTGGGCGGCGCGGCCTGGGCGGCGGGCACCAACAGCACGGCCCTGGGCAACTACGCCGAAGCGGTGGCCGACGACAGCGTGGCCCTCGGCGCCGACTCGGTGGCCGACCGCGCCGGCACGGTCTCGGTGGGCAGTGCGGGCAACGAGCGCCAGATCACCAACGTGGCCGCGGGCACGGCGGGCACCGATGCGGTGAATGTCGACCAGCTGGCCGAGGCGACGCAGTACGCCCGTTACTTCGCCGCGTCCGGCAGCGAGGACAGCGACAACGCGGCCTATGTCGAAGGCGACTACGCGACGGCGGCGGGCGAATCGGCTTCGGCGGTCGGGCAGGGGGCCACGGCCCTGGGCAGCGGCGCACAGGCCTTCGGCCAGGACGCGACCGCGGTCGGCTTCAATGCCACCGCCCTCGCCGACGACGCGCTCGCACTCGGCGCCTACAGCGAGGCGAGTGGCGAACAGAGCACGGCGGTCGGCCAGCGGGCGAATGCGTCCGCCCTCGGCGCATCCGCGATCGGCAATGCCGCCCAGGCCTCGGGGCCCTACGCGACGGCGGTGGGCACCGAAGCGGACGCATCGGGCCAGCAGGCCCTGGCGACGGGGTTCCGCTCGATCGCCTCCGGCGACGGCGCGACCGCCACCGGCAGCTACGCCGAAGCGACCGGCTTCCTGGCGAGCGCGCTCGGCTACGGCGCCGAGGCCACGGCCGACCGCGCGACGGCCGTGGGTGTCGCGGCGGTCGCCAGCGGTCTGAACTCGACGGCCGTGGGCAATACCGCGACGGCCAGCGGCGCCACCAGCCTGGCGGCGGGCACCACGTCGCGCGCCACCGGTCTCAACAGCACGGCGCTCGGCGGCTCCGCCTGGGCAACGGCGGACAACACCACGTCGGTGGGCCAGTTCGCGTGGGCGACGGCGGTGGGGACGACGGCCGTGGGACGCGATTCCTACGCCTATGCGCAGAACGCGACCGCGCTGGGTCTGAACGCCTGGGCCAACGGCGTGAACAGCGTGGCGCTGGGCGCGGGCGCCCGTGCGCCGGAGGCCAACGTGGTCTCGATCGGCAACGGCACGGGCGCAGGCGGCTATCCGGCCACGCGCCGGATCACCAATCTCGCTGCCGGCGTC
>NZ_JACCJZ010000010.1 GCF_013425765.1 Luteimonas deserti | reverse complement strand
GTCACGCAGGCGGCCGCGCTGCTCGCCGCGGTGCCGCTGGCGGCCACGGTCGCCCAGGCGCCGGTCACGCAGGCGCCGGCAGGCAACCCGCTGGCCCAGGCCTCGGGCAATCCGGTGGCCGGCACGTCGGCACTCGATGCCGGCGGCCCGGTGCGCGCCGAGCTGAGCGGTACCGGCACCTACACCGCCGAGGGACCCGGACTGCGCCGCCGCGAGCGGCTCAGGGTCGGCGCCCGGGAGCTGGGTCAATGGATGCTGGCCATGGCGCAGGGGCGTGTGCTGCTGGTGCGCCCGTACGACGACGATACGCCGCGGGAAATCGCCAAGGCGTCGCAATGGCTGTTCTGGGTGCTCGCGATCGTCGCCTACGGCTCACTGGGCCTCGTGCTGGTCAGCTTCCTGCTGAGCTTCAGCGAGCTGCCGGCAGCACCGACCCTGCGTCGCTGGACAGGCGAGTTCGCCTGGTCGGGGCTGCTGGCCGCACTGGGCGCCTGGTGGCTCGGGCGCAAGCTCACGCGGGGATCCGGCCCGCCGCGGAACTGAGGGCCCGGCCCCCACGCCGGTCCCGGACCGCCCCGCGCACGGGCGCGCGCTTCAACGGGCGACGAGCCCGCCCTCGCCCAGCACCACCCGTTGCAGATCCACGCCGTTTCCGCGCAGCCCCTGGCGCACGCTGGCCGACAGCGCCTCGAGCGCCCGGGCATTGCGGTCTCGCTTGAGCTGCTGGTACGACAGCGCCGACACCATCGTCAGATAGGCCGTGCGCTCGGCTTGGGCCTGCTTGGCGGCGTCGCTCATCGCCGCGATCTCCGGCACCGCGGCCAGCGGTCCGATCAGCTGACGCCGCACCGCCCGCTGGCCTGCCGGCGCGCTGCGCGAATCGCGATCGTTGACCACCTCCCACGAAATCAGCAGGTGCGCGGCGAGCACGTCGCCGAGATTGGTGGGGTCGTAGCCGTAGCGCCGCAGGATGGTGTCGAACTCCCGCATCATCCGGCCCGACCCGATCAGCGCCTCGAGATCCGCGATCTGCTGCGGAGTGCGACCGAAGGCCTGGATCGTTTCCTGGCGGACACGCGCGCTCACCGCAGGATCGCGACGGAACGACAGGGCCGCCACCGCCTCGGCGTCGACCCGTGGCGGCGCCGGACGTGCGATGGCCTGCTGCAGCGCGCGGTGAACCGCGGCGTCACTGGCGACGGCGGGAGCGACGCCCAGGGTCAGCAGCAACAGCGCGATCCAGAACCCGGCCATCCGCGCGGATCCGGGAAGGTGGGGGACGAGCCGATTCTTCATGCGTGCACTCCTCGTGGAATCCGGATCCGACGCCTCGAGCGGGCCGGGCGTCTCAGCGTCCGGAACCCGCGCTGACGAAGCCGTCGGACGTCAGCTGGAAACCGGCCAGGTCGTTGCCCGACCAGGCCTGCAGGTCCTCGCGAAGCCGCTCGCGGAACGCGCGTGCATGGGCCGGGCTGGCGGAGTCGAACACATGCACCTCAGCATGGTGGATGACCGCGGCCAGAAGCGCGTAGACCCGCTTCTGCGCCGCGCTCTCGCTGTCGACGGCCTGCTGCTGCGCTGCCCCGATCTGCGCGAGCACGCCCTGCACCTGGGCAGGTGTGGCCTCGCGTCCGTGATAGGCCTGCCATGCCACGACGAACAGCAGCGCGTTCTC
Organism: Luteimonas deserti; assembly: GCF_013425765.1. Lineage (GTDB taxonomy): Bacteria > Pseudomonadota > Gammaproteobacteria > Xanthomonadales > Xanthomonadaceae > Luteimonas > Luteimonas deserti. The sequence goes on along the minus strand of NZ_JACCJZ010000010.1, from coordinate 304,871 downwards.
GGCACCGGGCGTTCCCTGCTCCAAGCCGAAACGGCGATACAGCGTCACGAGCAACGCATCGGCCTCCCCCGATTCGATGAACGCGCGCACGTCATCGCGCGGAAGCGAGGCGCCGGATGCGAGTCGCGAAAGCGTCCGCGATTCGATGCGCACGCCGGGGTTCTCGGCCCGGGCACCCAGTCCGGTGCGATAGGCGGCTTCCACCAGCGCCCGGTCAGGCAGTTCCTCGATGCGCGCAACGTGCGCCCGGGCTTCGGGCGCGTCCTCCGATACCGGCTCGGCATCCGAGCCGGAGCAGGCCGAGACACTTGCGAGCGCAGCAGGCAGCCAAGCCCATGCAATGGCCCGACGGCGCATGCCGCGGCCGGAATGGCGGCCGAACCCAAGGTTCGAAGGCGCAAGGCCGGGCGCCGGCACGTTCAGCGGGCGCCGCCCCGGGCGTTCGCAGCCTCCTGCCCCATTTCGAATGCCGCCTGCCGGGCCCATGCATTCGCGGCGCGCTCGCCGTCCCGCTTCAGACGCAAATTGTATTCGGGGGTCAGCCGATCCATGACGGCCTGGAGTTCCTGCCGGCTCGGCGCACGATGGTCACTGGCGCGCGTCGCGCCGGAACGTGCACCCGCACGCTGCTCCGCGCGGCGCTCGGCCGCATACCGGTCGGTGTCGAGCTTGAGCGGTTGGGCATAGGCCGGCGCCGTGTACACCGGCGTGACCGACACCTCCTGCGCACTCACCTCGGCAACTGCCAGCAGGCATGCGCCACAGGCGCTCAAGCGTAATGTCCGGGACACGCTGATCTTCATGAGGAGCACTCCGGTTGGGGCGACTTCTCGCCTCGGTCGACGGGAGTCTGGCACCCCCGCCGTCGACCCGAGGTCGAAACGGAACGGGGGCCCCGAAGGCCCCCGTGTCACGCCGGCATCGCTCCACCTTCGCGGTGGAGGACGCCCGATGAATCCGGTTGGATTCTTACTGCTTGCGTGCGACGGCGGTCACGCCTTCGCCGATGGACTTCAGCGCGGTGCTCGAGGCATTCGAGAGAATGCTGAACATCTGCGACTCGGCCTGGAACGCGGTCAGCGTCGTCTGGAACTCGCGCGTGTTCTGCTCGCGTCCGGCCTGGTCGTTTTCCCCCAGCCCGTCGAGTTCGGCGTTGAGGTCGTTGAGCTTTTCCATCATCGTTTCCATCTTGACCGCGCGGTCGCCCAGCATGCCGCCCAGCGCACCGGCGAGCGCGGCCAGCCAGCCCTTGCCACCGCCGCCGGCAGCCGCGGCTTCTTCGCCCCGGTTGACCGCGTTGGTGGTGATGTTGGCGGTGAAGGTGTAGTTGAAGTCGGTCATGTCGATAGCTCCTAGGTTTGAAAACAGTCGAAATCTGTTGGACCTGGATGGCTGTGTCTGTCGCCGAGGACGTGGGCTGTCGCAAGCGGTCACGGGTCCGATGGGTCTAGATTGCGCGGCGTCCCGTATCTGGACAACTGGGGCAATCCCTAGGCCGCGTGTATTCAGTCAACGCCGGCCGATCGCGCTCGCCACGTGCGTCGGGATGAAGTGAGGCGCCGCGGTGGACGCGCCCGTCGCCGTGGCCGAACCCTGCGTCCGCAGCCACGTCCGCGCCGCGTCCTCGCCCTGCTCACGGGCGATCCTCGCGAACTCCAGCGCCCGGTTGACGCCTTCGCTGCGCAGGAGGTCGAACGCGGGGGCGAATGCCGCCGCGACCTCCCCGCTCTCGTTCCGATCCAGCAGACGGCTGTCCTCCAGCATGTGGACGGTGTCGCCCAGCGAGCCCTGCAAGGCATCGGGTTCCGGCGCGCCCGCGCCCCCGGAAATCGCGTGGTCCAGCGAGCGCCCGAGATGCGACAGCATGAACTCCCGCTCCCCGGCATCGATACTCGCGACATCGCGCAGAAGCGCGTCGAACCTGCCGAGCATCTCGGCTTTCATCTGTTCCCGGGAGCCTTCATCGCTGGAGTGAGTGGACATCTGATCGATTCCTCTTTCGTCGAGTGCTGGCGGTCGGCCGCGCAGCTGGATACGCAAGGACCCTGCTCGCGCCGGCGCATGTGCGCTGCGGCGGCACGCGGGACCTGCACGTCCCGCAGCCTACCCCCGAAGCAGGGAAGCCCGCAGTGAACGACTGCGGGCTTCGCCGGTGTCACGGATCGCCGAGCGCCCTGATCAGGCCTGGGCGCTCATCTGGACCGAGGTGAGCGAATCCACCATCCGTCGCGCATCCTCGCCTTCACGCTCGCCCATCGCCCGCGCCTGGTCGCCGATCCATGCATCGGCCGCATCCTGGCCCTCCTCGGCCACCCGCCGTTCGTACTCGGGCACCAGCGCGGCGAGTGCCTCCTGCACGGCATCCAGCCGCTCGTCCATGTGACGGATCAGGGTGTTCTCGTCGTCCGTGGTGATGGCGCCCTGCTCGCGCAGCTGCGCGAGTCCGTCGATCCAGGCCTGGCGTTGCGCTTGGCGATCGAACGACATGGCTTACTTGCCGCCGAGGCCGAAGTTGAAGTTGAACCCGGCCGAGAAGCCCTCGCTGATGGCGCTCTGCGCACCCTGCGGCAGACCGAGGGACGAGAACATGCCGTCGAACGCCGAGCTGAAGGCCTGGCCGATCATGTCACCGAGGAAGTTGCCGATCATGCCGCCGAGCGGGCCGCCGAGCGCGGTGCCGATCAGGGAGCCGATACCGGAGAAGATGTCGCTGGACATGGTGATACTCCTGTTGATGAAAAACCGTTGGATCGAACGATCCGGAATCTCCGCGCGCCTGGCGGGGACTGGACCCGCGGCGCGACTGCGGATGTAGTCTCGTCCCAACGGGTGGCGTCGACAGCTAGGTCGTACCCCATCTAGGGCACGCCCTAGCCGCGGTGCCGCGATCGGCGCCTTGTCCGCGTGATAAAAAACACCGATGCGCACAGCCGACGAGCCGCAGCCTGCGCCACCCGCCGCGGCCTTCACCGCCGACGATCTGCCCGCGAACGGGCGCGACTACCCCGACACCGAGCACCTGCGCGCGCGTCGCCTGCGCCTGCACGGCTTCGCGTTCCGCCACGTCTTCGACCTGCTTCAGCTCGGTCGCGAGGAGCGGGTCACGCGTCTGCTGCTCGACGATCCGATCACCAGGATCGACGACGCCATGGGCCTGGTGGTGTGGGCCAACAAGCTCTACCGCGAACGCCCCGGTCTGGGGCTCTGGCACGCGCGCGACCGTGCCGGTCGCTTCATCGGGCTGTTCTCGTTGACCCCGAGCGGGGCCGCCGGAGACGTGGCGATCGGCGTGCGCCTGCTGCCGTCGGCCTGGGGCCGCGGCTATGCGATCGAAGGCGGTGCATGCCTCTGCGCCCATGCCTTCGACGGACTTCGGTTGCCCGCGCTGATCGCCCAGTGCGCGCCGGACAACCGATCGGTTCCGCCGCTGCTGGAGCGCCTCGGTTTCCAGGAGCGGGAGGCGGGCACGCAGTTCGGCAATCCCGCGCGGCGCTTCCATCTGGCGCGAAGCGCCTGGCAGGGCCTGCGGCCGCGGCGCAGCCGGCGACACGACCGCGGCGACGCGGACCGCTGATCCGGCCCGATGCGCGGTACGGCGGTCGATCCAGCGTTCAACCGTGATAATGCGGATCGATCGTCAACGGGCCGAGATTCTGCTCGGCGAAACGTCTGGCCAGTTGCGGCCCGGCCTCCCGGATCGCGTCGAAACTCTCGCGCGAGCGGCTGTCCGCACGCAGCACCCAGCCATCCGCGTTCCTGCTCAGCAGCAGATCGGTGCCGGGCAGCGTGCCATCGGACATCCGCAACAGCACCTGCCCATCCCCGCCGGGATCGCGCGCATCGTGCACGGCCATCTGCCGCACGTGGCGTTCCATCATGTCGAACAGCTGGCCCGCGTTGGCCGCCGCCGCCGCCGGAGCTGCGGCGGGCGCGCCATCGCGCAGGGCCATCTGCGCCTGGAGCATCGCGGCCGACTCCATGCCCGGCGCGTGCTGGCCATTAAACGCATTGTCGTGCTGCTGGCGGAACGTGCGGGCATCGACCACGTCGGCGAGCGAGTGCTGCTCGCGCACGGCGGCGTGCTGGTCGGCGCTCTCGGCGAGTGCCACGTCCTGCAGTTCGCCCTCGCCCGCGGCGATGTCTGCGAGCCCGCCGTCGCCGTGCATGCCCGGCAGATCGCCACGGGCCTGCTGCATCATCGAGCGGAACTGGTCGATGTGCTCCCGCGGCGCCGCCTCCTTCGCATCGACGCGCGCTTCGCGGTCGACCTGCCGGTTGCGCGCCGTCTGGTCCGGCGGCCTGGATGCGGAATCGTTGCGCTGCACGCTCATCGTCGTCTCCTGGTATCGGGCCTAGTGCGGACGCGCCAGATGATGGCGTGCCTGCATGAGGTCCTCGTTGACCGCCTCTTCGTGCCGCTCGAGCAGAGCGCGCTGGTCGCGGGTCCAGCGATCACGCCGGGTTTCGAGCGCATCCTGCCGGCCCTTGGCGCGGAAGAACGCATCGCGCGCCTCCTGCACCGCGACCTCCGCCTGGCGCACCGCCTCCTGCGCCTTGGACAGGCGCTGCCGCGCGCCGGCGATCTGTTCACCGAGCAGGTCGATGTGGGCCTCGCGCTGGCTCATCGCGGCCGGCCAGGGCACGCCCGGCGGCGGCGGGTCGAGCAGCCGCGCGCGATGCGTGCGCCGCCCGGATTCCAGGCCGCTGAGCTCGCCCTGCACCCGGGTGCGGGCCTCGACGCACTGGGCGAGCGCGCGCCGTTTCTCGAGAACCACCATGCGCGCCGCGTCGGTGCGGTGTTCACGCAGCTGCAACAGCGTCTGCAGCGGATAGCGCTTCATCCGAACATCGCCTTGAGCGCCCCGGCCGAATCGGCGAAGGGCACGAGATCGTGCTCGCCCTGCTGCAATAGAGCGCGGATCGCCCCGATCTTGTCGATGGCGATGTCAGCGTCGGGGTCGGTACCGCGCTTGTACTCGCCCAGCTGCAGCAGCAGTTCGATCTCCTGGTGCTTGGCCAGATACTTGCGGAGCTGGCCGGCCGCACGCAGATGCGCCGGATCGACGACGCGCGGCATCGTGCGGCTCAGGCTGGTCAGCACGTCGATCGCCGGGTAGTGGTAGGCGGCCGCGAGCTTGCGCGACAACACGATGTGGCCGTCGAGGATCGAGCGCACTTCCTCGACGATCGGGTCACCGCCGTCCTCGTCCTCGGCGAGCACGGTGTAGAAGGCGGTGATCGAACCGCGGTCGTTGTTGCCCGCGCGCTCGAACAGCCGCGGCAGCGCGCTGAACACCGATGGCGGAAAGCCGCGCCGCGCGGGCGGCTCGCCGATCGCGAGGCCGACGTCGCGCAGCGCGCGCGCGAAGCGGGTGACCGAGTCGACCAGCAGCAGCACGCGCTTGCCCTGATCGCGGAAATGCTCGGCGATCGCGGTGCCCACCCAGGCCGCGCGGCTGCGTTCGAGCGCGGGCCGGTCGGAGGTGGCCACCACGATCACCGATCGGGCCAGGCCCTCGGCGCCGAGGTTGTCGTGGATGAACTCGTTGACCTCGCGCCCGCGCTCGCCCACCAGCACGATCACGTTGACGTCGGCGGAGCCGCCGCGCGCGAGCATGCCGAGCAGGGTGCTCTTGCCGCCGCCGGCCACCGCGAAGATGCCGATGCGCTGGCCTTCGCCCGCGCTCATGACGGCGTCGATGGCGCGCACGCCGGTGGCGAAGGGGCGATCGATCAGGCTGCGCTTGAGGGGGTTGGGCGACGCGGCGTAGATCGGTGCGTCGACGGTGGGGCCCAGCGGTCCGGCGTCGTCGATCGGCACCCCGTGCGCATCGAGGATCCGGCCCAGCACGCCGTCGCCCACGGCCACTGCGGCCTGGCGGCCCGTGGCGTAGACCTCGGTGGTCGCGGCGATTCCATCGAGCGGCCCGAGGGGCGTCAGCAGGGTGTGCTGGCGCGACACGCCCACCACTTCGGCAGCGAGCTCGAAGGCCTTGGGCCCGGTCTCGCCCGGATTGCGCAGGTGGCACAACTCGCCGATCGCCGCGCGCAGCCCGGTCGCCTTGACCAGCGTCCCGTAGGCCTCGCTGACCCGGCCCACGCGTTCGATCGCCTGCACCGTGCCGAGCGCCCGCAGCAGCGGATCGCCCGGGTCGCCGGTGCGCACCGCATCGAGCGCGGACAGCGCCAGCTCCGGATTCATGCCGGGCCCGCCACGCTCGCCTGCGCCAGAGCGGCGCGGATCGCCTCGATCTGCTGGGCCACGCCCGCACGTACCTCGCCGGCCTCCGACACCACGATGCAGCTCAGCGGATCGAGGCTTTCGTCGTCGACCAGCTCGATCACGCCCACGCCCGGGTGCGCCTGGCGTACCGCGCCGAGCCCCTGGTGAACGCTGTCGCGCACCGAAGGATGCACGCGGATCATCAGGAACTGCTCGGCCTGCGCCGATTCCACCGCGCGCATCACCAGCGGCGGGACCACGGTGGCGGCATCGAACCCGGGGGCGATGCGCGCGACGATGGCGCAGGCCAGATCGCCGATGCGCCCCACCGCCTCGCCGAGCACCCGTGCCCGGCGCTCGTTGAGCGAGGCCAGCTGCTCGGTCATCTGCTGCTTGACGCGGTCCAGCCCCTCCGCGAAGCCGTCCGCATAGCCCTGTTCGCGGGCCTTGCGCGCGTCCTCGCCCGCCTCGGCGTACAGAGCGTTGGCGCGCTCGAGCAGGGCGTCGACATCGGCCAGTGCGTGCCACGCGTCCGCACGGACGATCGGGCCGGAGACCGACCGCTGGAACGTGCGGACCTCGAAGACGGTCGCGGCGCCCTGGGTCGGAGAAGTCGATTGGCTCGGCTGGGTCATGAACGCGTCCGTCGGGTCACGTCGATCACGCCGCGATCGCGCGGCTCTGGTGGTGGGTGTGAACGATCAGGACCGGCTTCTCGGGCAGGTGGGGCGCTGGCGCGTCCGACGGGGCGCCCAGCAGCCGCGCCCACTCCGCCAGGGCCGGTTCGCGCTGGCCTGCCCAGGCCTGCAGCTCCGCCTCGCCCTGACGTGCGAGCAGCGCCGAGAGCGTCGACGACTGCCCGTCCTCCAGGGCACCGGCGAGCTCGCACGCCAGCCTCGATTGCAGCGCGGGCTCGACCTGCGCGTCCCATACGCTGCGGTCGATCGCCAGGAGATACCCGGTGCCGAGCTCGGCCTTCAGGCGGCGCACCGGCTCGCGCCGGATCTCGGCGCGGATGGCGGGGGCGAAGGCGAGCGTGCCGAGATCGCGGTGCAGTGCATCGAGCCGCGGCCGGCTCCAGCGCGCGATCAGCCCCGACGCGTCCTGCAGTCCGGGTGCCAGCAGGGCCTGCCCCGGCCCCTCCGCCAGCCATGCCGCGAGCATGCGCCTGCCGAGCGCGCTCGTACGGGCGCGCGCGAGCAGTGCATCGTCCAGTCCGGGGACCGCGGTGCGATGCCATGCCGGATGCACCTCGGTGAGCAGGGCCTGCAACATTCCGGGTCAGCCCTGCCAGAGTTTCGGCGCCGGCTTGTCAGCAGGCGGCGTCTGACGCGCGCGCAGACGACTGCCGAAGGCGAACAGCAGGCCGAGCCCGAGCACGACGAAGGCCGCGATGCCGATCGCCAGCGGACTCATGGCGGACAGCGCCATCGCCGGCCCGCCGGACTGCACCGCCTCGGGCGGTGCCGGCATCGCGACGAACTTCACGGACACCTGATTGATGTCGGTCAGGCCTTCGACGCCGTCCTTGACCACGATCTTGATGTCGGCCTCGCGGTCCCGGACGCTCGCACCGGGCTGCTCGAAGATCCACACCGCGGCCGAGGTCTTGCCGCTCGAGCCGCCCAGCGGATCGCGCTCCGGCAGGGCGATGTGCACACGCGCATTCGCCACCCCCGGCAGCAGGGTCAGCGTATGGGTGATCTCCTGCTGCAGACCGTGGATGTAACGTCCGCGTTCGTCGGTGGCCGACGACGCGAAGCCTTCCTTCTTGAAGATGTCGCCCAGGGTCTGGAACTGCTCCCGCGGCAGGCCGCGGGCGGTCAGTACGGCCATCGCCTGCGGGATGTCGCCGTCGGCGACCACCACGTCCCAGCCGACCTTGCTGGCCGACGGCCGCTTCTTGGCCTGGATGCCCGAACCGAGCAGGGCGCCCATCATCTCGTTGGCCTGGCGCTCGTCGAGCGAGCTGTACAAGGCATTGCCGCTGCATGCGGCGAGCACCAGGCACGCCAGCATCACCATCAGCGCCCTGCGCCAGCCTCCGCGGTTGGAATTGCGCATTCCGCTCACCTCGTTGGTCAGGACTGCTGGCGGAAGAGCTGCTGGATGCCATCCGACGTGCGGTTGGCCACGTTCGAGGTCATTTCGCACTGGAACAGGAAATGATGGGACTTCATCGTCATCTCGATGACCTGGGCAGGCGTGAGTTCGCCGGTGTTCTGGGTCATCGTCTTGGCGAGGTCGTTGATGCTCTGGGCGCCGCCGTTGAGGTTGTCGACCGCCGACATGAGCATGCGCATGCCTTCCGACGGTTCCGACGGGCCTACATTGGCGACGTCCTGCGGCGCGTTCGCCGAAGGCGTGCCGGCGCGGCTCATCGCCTGGGCGAATTCGCGCACCTCGTAGGCGGCGGCGACGGGTTGTCCGCCTGCCGCTGCCGCACCCTGGGCTGCGGGCTCGATACCGACGGCCTGGATCGCGTCGACCATGATGATCTCCTTGCTGTCTGCGTGGGCCGGTTACTGCTTGCGGCCGAGGGTCTCCAGCGCCTGGCCGACGCTGTTCTGCGAGGTCGAGGCGTTGTTGGACAGGAACTGCATCTTCAGGCTCTCGGCCGTCAGCGCCACCACGTTCGAAGGCTGGTCGCCGCCGTTGCCGATGACGTCCGACAGGTTGGTGATCCGGGTGGCCTGGGCGTCCAGGGTCTGGCCCCAGGCGCGCGACATCGCCGCGTACCAGCTGTCCGAACCGCCCGTCGCACCGCCGGCACGGGTGCCGCGGCCGATGCTCTGGTCGTTGTGCATGCTGGCGCGGCCGATGAAGTTGCCGATCGCATCGGGGGAAATGGTGGTCATGCGCGTACTCCTTTGACTGGAAGGGGACTGCTGCGGGGGAACGGGATCACGGGGCGCGATGCGGGGCTTACTGGGAGCCCGACGGTGCGTCCTCGCCGGGGGACACGGCGGTGCGGGAGGTGGCGCTGGCGATCACCGCCCCGAACCTCGCATCGTCCTGGTTCGCGCCCGCCGGCTCGACCTCGGGGTCTGCCGGCGGTGGGCCCGGGACGACCTTCACCAGCTCGCCGGTCCCGGCGAGCACGTGCGCGAACTCGCCGATCGAGATCAGCGTGCCCTTGCCGGGGACCGTGTCACCCGGCACGAAGCGGCGGCCGTCGGCGTCCACCAGGTGGGGATCGTTGCCCCGGACGATGGACACGATGTGCGCGGGCGCCGGGGCTTCTGCCGCGGGCGGACCGCCGGCGGGCGTCGTGCCGGCCGGTGTGCGCGGCAGGATCCGGGTGACACCGCGGATGTCGGCGACCGCCCGCGAGCGCACCAGACGTTCGATCTCGTCGCCGTCCTCGAACTCGCCCGTCACTTCGACGTCGCCGTTGCCGGCGTAGCGCGCACGCACCGGAATACCGTGGCCGCGGAACATCTCGGCGACATCGCTGGCGATGTTTTCGCCGCTGCGCAGCTGCAGGTTGGCGTCGATGCCTTCGGCCTGCAGCTGTGCACGCAACCGGTCCAGGCCTTCGCGGCTGTCGATCGCACCCGTGACCGCGGGACGGCCGTCCACCCCGTCGACGATCTCGACGTTGGCCACGCGGTGTTCGGTCATCAGTGCCGCCAGCCGCTCGCGCGCATCGACCGTGCGCTCCGGCGCAGGCAGCACGGCCGCGAAAATCGCCAGCGACGCCAGCGAGAGCGCGGCCACGCCGGCAATGAGCGGCAGGCGCCGCACCAGGGCGGGCCGTGGCGGCGGGGTGTCCTCGTCCGGCCCGAACACCGGCACGAAACCGTCCCAGGCGGGGTCGTCCTCGCGTCCGAACGCGATCGCGGCCTGGCCGATACGGACCGGCTGCACCGCGGACAGTTCGACCGGATCACCCGGCTGGATGCGCTCGCCGCCGATCTCCACCGGCGCATCGAGAGCACGCACGAGGAACCTGCCGCCGACGAGCGTCAGCAGGGCATGGTGGTGGGCGACGCCGTCGTCGGCCAGCACGATGTCGCAGTCCTCGCCGTTGCCGACGAGAATCATCTCGTCGCGGCCGAGCACGCGGCTGGCCCCCGAATGCAGGCCATCGACGATGCGCAGCACCTCGTCGACGGCGGGTGTGTCAGATGTCTGGATCATGAGTGTCCTCGCTTCGCGTACGCGCTGCCTGCAACCACGGAAACCGCAGTGGTCCGGCGGCGCATGTCCCGGATGGAAACGACCTGGTCATGCATTGATCTGCCCCGCCTGCACGATGCGCAGGTCCGGCGCGAGTTCCTGGTACGAGAGCACCGGCAGATCGAAGAAATCGACCTCCAGCAGCTTGCGCAGATGCCTGCGCACGTCCAGCGAACACAACAGCACCGGGCGGATTCCGGTGGTCTGCCGGCCCAGGTGCGCACGCACCTCGTTGCCGAGCCGACCGGCCAGTTCCGGGGAGATCGCCAGCTGACTCGCACCGCCCGCCACGCGGACCGACTGCCTCAGCTTGTCTTCGAGCTCTGGATGGATCAACAGTACATGCAGCGTGCGCTCATCGTCTGAATAGCGATCCGCGATCTCGCGCTTCAAGGCGACGCGCACGTATTCGGTCAACAGCACGACGTCCTTCTCGCGACCGCCCACATCGGTGATCGCTTCGAACGCGTCGCGCAGATTGCGCACCGGCACGCCTTCCTCGGCGAGCCGGCGCAGGACCTCGGCCACACGCTGCGGCGCGACCACGCGCAGCATTTCCTTGACCAGATCCGGATAGTCGCGCTGCATGCGCGCGAACAGGTTCGAGGTTTCCTGGATGCCGAGGAAGCCACCCATGCGCCGGCGGATCGAGGCAGCCGCGTGGTTCGCCAGCACATCCAACGGCGGCTGTGCGCCTTCGCTCTGCGGCGCTTCCCATGTGCCCGCGACCACGGGCGGGTAGAAACCGCTCAGACGCGACGCACCCGCGGCCATGGCCGGCTGCGGTTGCAGCCACGCATCGGCACGCAGCCGGCCGGTCGCGATCCGCGCGCCGAATGCGGTGAGCCGGTATTCGTCGGATGCAAGCGCTGGATCCAGTCGAACCGACGGCACCGGAACCGGCACGCCGTATTCCTCGCGCAGGCGCTGCGCGACGTCACCGATCCGGCTTTCCAGTTCGGCGGTGCCGAGCGCCTGTGCCAGGTCCGGTGCGACATGAAGCTGCAGCGGCGCGGGCGGCGCGAGATCGTCGCGCTCCACCGTGCGCTGCGCGGCGGCGGCCACCTCATCGCCGGTCACGCGGAAGGCCCGGCGCAGCAGTTCGAAGTCGTGGCGATAGCGCCACGCGCTCATCGTCAACAGCCCGAGGCCGAGCACCAGAAACACCGCCCACGGGAACCCCGGCACGAGGGTCATCAGCAGTGCGAGCAGTCCGGTGATCAGGATCACGCGCGGCTGGCCCGACACCTGCCGGGTGATCGCATCGCCGAGATGCCGGTCGTCGATCTCACCGGTGGTCCGGGTGACCACGAGACCCGCGGCGATCGTCGCGAGGATCGCGGGAATCTGCGAGACCAGCCCGTCGCCGATGGTGAGGATGCTGTAGACACGGGTGGCATCGGCCAGCGGCATGCCACGCTGCAGCACACCGATGGCGAGACCGCCGAGCAGGTTGATCAGGATGATCACGATGCCCGCGATGGCGTCGCCCTTGACGAACTTCATCGCACCGTCGAGCGATCCGTGCAGCTGGCTCTCGGTTTCGAGCAGGCGGCGCTTGCGACGTGCCTCGTCCTTGTCGATCAGGCCCGAGCGCAGGTCGGAATCGATCGAGAGCTGCTTGCCGGGCATCGCGTCCAGGGTGAAGCGCGCGGCGACCTCGGCCACGCGCTCGGCACCCTTGGCGATGACGATGAACTGCACCACGGTGATGATCAGGAACACCACCATGCCGACGACGAGATTGCCGCCTGCGACCAGCGCGCCGAAGGTCTCGACGATGTGGCCGCCCTCGGCGTTGAGCAGGATCGACCGGGTGATCGCGATCGAGATCGCCAGACGGAAGAGCGTGGTCAGCAGCAGCACGCTGGGAAAACTGGAGAAGGCGACCGGCGTCGGGATGTAGATGCCCAGCAGCAGCAGGCCGAAGCCGATCGAAATGTTGACCGCGACCAGCATGTCGATCAGCACCAGCGGCAGGGGCAGGATCATCACGCTGATGATCGTCACCGCCGCGAAGGCCAGGACGACGTCGCTGTAGCCGAGCTTCTGGCGCGGCGCGGCGCCGGCCGGGGCGCCGGTCAGGGTCGCGAGCAGGGCCCTCACGACCCGCCGCCTCCGCGGCGCACCGGAAGCCTGCCCGCACGGGCCGCGCCTGGTCCGCCATCGTGATGGACGGTGGTGTGGCCCCGCATTCCGGAGTGCATTCGCCGCATCTGCCCCTGACCTCGTGCGTCACATTGTGCCAATCTACGATAGCTCGTCGATGTTATCCCGACATAAAACCCACGTTGCAATGGTGTTCCAGCGACGCTAGCTCAGGGCGCGGTCGCGAATCCGTGATCGTGTGATGTCGGAAAAACCCCAAGCGTCACAGTGACTTAACGATTGGCGTCGATATTGGCCGTGCCGGGGGGAGCCAGATCGGCGCCCGAAATGTGTTCAGGAGCGACGTCGCCGATGTCCAGATCTGTAATGAACGTCACGGATTGGGCCCCGACCCCGATTGCGAAGACCCGACCCCCTCGCGCCTTGACGAGCACGACCCGCTCCCTCGGCCCGACCGGCAGGATCTGCAGCACCGACAGCGGCGTGTCGCTTCCCGACAGCCCGTACCGCCGCCGGACCAGGCGCAGCAGGAAGATCAGTCCGGCGATGATCAGCACCAGGGGCACCAGGATCGCGAACATTTCGCCGACGAACGAATCACCGCCGACTACGGCTGGCGCCGGCGCGGCGGTGGAAGCATGGGCATCCACCAGGCAAGCGAGCAGCGGCGCGAGCGCGAGCACGCGCGGACGGCGCACCGCAGCGGACCGAGCGGGACGGTGTGCAGCAGAAAAGGCAGGATTCATGGCGACTCGCCGGGACGGCACCCCAGCGGTGCCGGCGTACGTTAGCGCAGGGTCGGACCGCCGATGACCCCGCCCAGGGCCGCGGCTCGCCGCGCTGGCACGATCGCAGGCCCCGATCCGGCGGGGTCCGCCGGGCTTACCGCGGTTCTCGACGCGGTTCCGTTCGCCTGCGCCGCGTTCGATCGCCGCACAGGGGCCCTGCAAGCCGCCAATGCGCGTTTCCAAGGGGATCTCGGCACCTTGCCCGGCCACGCACAGCGCGATGCGTTGCTCGCCACGCTGCACGGCGATCTCACCGGCGAGGCCCGCGGGGACGAGGTCCGCGCGCCGGGCAGCGGTCGCTGGTATGCACTGCACTGGCGCGATCTCGACGTGGACGATGTGCCGCTGGCGCTGCTCACGGCGGTGGACATCAGCGAGCGCATCGAAACGCTCGATTCGCACAAGTCGCAGCAGGAGAAGCTGCTGTTCACCTCGCGAATGATGTCGGTCGGGGAGATGGCCGCCACCCTCGCCCACGAGCTCAACCAGCCGCTGGCGGCGATCGTCAACTATCTCAACGGCAGCCTGCGGCTGGTCGAGCAGGCGGGCGGGCCGGTCCAGGTGGAGCGCGCGCTGACCGCCGCGCGCACCCAGGCCGAGCACGCGGCGGCGGTGATCGCACGCGTGCGCGAGTTCGTCCGGGCACGCGAGCCGCGTCGCGATGCGCAGGATCTGCCATTGATCGTCGACACCGTGCTCGAGCTGCTCCGCCTGGAGGCCGAGCGCCAGCAGCTGCGGATCGAGCTCGCGCTCGCCCCTGCGCTGCCCCAGGTCTACGCCGACCGGGTGATGGTGGAGCAGGTACTGCTGAACCTGGTCAAGAACGCCATCGAAGCGATGCGCGAGGTGCCAGCGGCGCAGCGCGGTCTGCGCATCGAGGCGCGGGTGAACCTGGACGACGAGATCGAGGTGCGCGTCTGCGACCGCGGACCCGGCCTCAGCCAGGCCCAGAGCGAACAGCTGTTCTCCCCCTTCTACACCACGAAATCCGACGGCCTGGGGATCGGCCTGGCGATCTGCCGCTCGATCATCGAGTACCACGAGGGGCGCCTGTTCTTCGAGGCGCGCGACGGGGGCGGCAGTGTCTTCGGCTTCACCCTGCCGACGCCCGACAGGAGGCTCTGACATGCCCGCCACGCCCTGCGTGTACCTCGTCGACGACAACGACGGCTTCCGCGATTCGACCGCGTGGCTGCTGGAGACCGCCGATTTCGAAGTGCGCGCGTTCGCATCGGGCACGGCGTTCCTGACCGTCTACGACAACACCCGCCACGGCGATGGCGAGTGCCTGGTCTCCGACATCCGCATGCCGCAGATGAGCGGACTGCAGCTGCAGGACGAGCTGCTGCGTCGCGGGTCGACCCTGCCGCTGGTGTTCGTCACCGCGCACGGCGACGTGCCGCTGGCGGTGGAGGCGATGCGCAAGGGCGCCTCCAACTTCCTCGAAAAACCCTTCAGCGACGATGCGCTGATCGATGCCATCCGCACCGCGCTGTGCCGGGAACGGGTGCAGACCGGCTCGCCGCCCAATGCACTGCTCGACAAGCTGAGCCCGCGCGAGCGCCAGGTGCTCGACCTCGTGGTCGCGAGCAAGCCGAACAAGATCATCGCCGACATCCTCGGCATCAGTATCAAGACCGTGGAACTGCACCGGGCGAACATGATGGGCAAACTGGGCGTGCGCTCCCTGCCGGAACTGATGAAGGTGGCCCTTGGACATGGTTGATCCGCGGGCGGCATCGACCGCCTCCGCAGCGCCGGCGCCCCTGCGCGGGCGGCTCGCGCAGTTGAGTCCGGTGCAGGCCGATGTCCTGCGCGACCTGCACCGGCGTCCCCGCCGCTGGACGACGGCCACCGGCACCGTGCAGCTGCGGGCGATCGCCCGCGGAAACGATGCAGGGCTGTTCGAACTCGACGCCGATGGCGTCCGTATCGGCGTGCGCCTCGCCGCCCCGCCGGCGTCGGCGGGTGGCGAGGACGCGCTGCGCTGGCAGGACCGCAGCGGTCGCGCCCGGCTGCTGGCCTGGGCGGTCGAGCACGAGACGGTGCTGGTGCGCCTGGGTGAGGCGCTCGGCACGGCCCTGCGTCCGGTCGCCGAGACCTGCGCCGCGGACGCATCCGCGATGTGGCTGGCGTTCGAGCTGCATCCGGGCAGCGGCGAGGCCGGGGACGTCTGGTCGGGAACACTGCGCGCGCCTGTCGCCTGGGTTGCGGCGCTGGTGGCACGCAGCACGGGGCCGGGGCACCCGGTGGCTCTCGGCCCGTGGCGCCAGTGGCCCGCACCGGTCCGTCTCGCGCTGGCGGCGCCGGCGCTGACCATGGCCGAACTGCGCAGCCTGCGCCCGGGCGACGTGATCGTCGTGGGCACCCCGCGCAACCCGCCCCTGCATGCCACCGTGGCCGGCCTGCGCTGGCCGTTGCGCCATACGCCCGACGGCGCGCGTATCGATGGACCGCCTGCTTCTTCCCCCCGACATCTGGAGACCGTATCCATGGCCGAGCCCGACAGCGACACCACAGGCACCGATGCCCCCGCCGTGCCGGAAGATCCGGCGGCGCGCCTGCCGGTCGAGGTTGAATTCGAACTGGGCCGGCTGGACCTGCCGCTCGGCGAGGTGGCGGCGCTGCAGCCGGGTTACGTGTTCGCGCTGCCGCTGCACCTGGAGGGCACGAATGTGACCATCCGTGCCAATGGCCGGGTCGCCGGCCAGGGCGAACTGGTCGCGGTGGGCGAGACGCTCGGAGTCCGGCTGGTGGCCTGGAGCTGACGGATGGATTTCAGCACCTTCTCGCCCGCGCTCGTCCTGGTGACGGTGGTCAGCCTCGCGCTGGCGCCGTTCGTCGCGGTGATGGTGACGTCCTTCACCAAGATCGTCGTGGTGCTGAGCCTTCTGCGCAACGCGCTCGGTCTGCAGCAGGTGCCGCCGAACGTGGTCATCAACGGCCTCGCGATCGTGCTGTCGATCTACGTGATGTACCCGGTGATCCTCGACGTCAACGCCGCCGTGCAGGCCCGGCTCGAGGGGCGGCCGCCACCGGCATCGGTGCAGCGTCAGATCGATGCGCGTGCGCGCCAGCAGGCGATCCGCGAAGGCCGCCCGATCGAGGTGCGGCCAGAGGAGACGACGCCTGCGCAGGCCGGGGATCCGCCGCCCGCCAGCCCGGCCGCAGCCGACGGCCTGGCGGCCGAAGCCGAGGCGCGGAGCGCGCAGGACGCGCCGGATCCGATGTTCAGCGCGGTACGCGGCGGCTCCAGCAACGACCCGCGCCGGGAACCCGCGGTGCCGGCCCTGGCCGAGGAGGTGACCGGCGGCCCTGCGCCGGCGCCGCCCCCGCCGTCCGGCGGCACCGCGTTCGACACCAATCGCCTGCTGACCATGGTGGATGCGGGCAAGGAGCCGCTGCGCACCTTCCTGATCCAGCACTCCAGCGATTCGGAACGCGCGTTCTTCCTGCGCAGCGTGCAGCGGATGCTGCCGCCCGAACGCCGCGCCGAACTCACGCCGGACGACTTCATCGTCGTCGTGCCGGCGTTCACGGTCAGCGAGCTCACCGCCGCGTTCCAGATCGGCTTTCTGATCTTCCTGCCGTTTCTGATCATCGACCTGGTGGTCGCGAACATCCTGCTGGCGCTGGGCATGATGATGCTCTCGCCGACCACGGTCTCGCTGCCGTTCAAGCTGCTGCTGTTCGTGCTGATCGACGGCTGGGCCAAGCTGGTGCACGGCCTGGTCCTGACCTACAGCGTGGCGAGCTAGCCGTGGCGCCGTGCAGACACGCAGCCAGCGCGGGATCCGCGCCGGCAGGCAGCGACGACGCGGGCCCGCACGTGCGGGTGCGCGGCGGCGGTCCGTGCGCCCCGGCGCGCCAATCCACGCGGAGCGGGTGCTAGATGGGCGACGTCCTCGAGTTCACGAAAGAGGCCCTGTGGCTGGTGCTGCTGCTGTCGGGGCCACCGGTCGCGGCTGCGGCGCTGGTCGGCCTGGTCGTGGCCTTCCTGCAGGCCGCCACCCAGCTGCAGGAGCAGACGTTTCCGTATGCGCTGAAATTCCTGACCGTCGTGATCATGCTGTTCGTGACCGGCTCACTGATCGGCGGCACGCTGTACGTCTTCGCGGACCGCATCTTCCTCGATTTTCCCGGCCTGGTCCGGCGCTGAGGCGTGTTCGATTTCGCCCAGAATCCGCTGCTCGCGCTGGCGCTGACGCTGCCGCGCATCGCCGGCGCCTTTCTGATGTTGCCCCTGCTGACCACCGAGACGGTGCCGGCGATGGTGCGCAACAGTTTCCTGGTGAGTCTGGCCATCGTCGCGATCCCGATCGCGCTGGCCGGCGCGCCGCCGATGGAGGCGGCGGGCACTGCGCACTGGTCGGCGATCGTGCTCAAGGAGACCTTCATCGGCATCTCGATCGGCTTCTGCTACGGCATCGTGTTCTGGGCGATCAGTTCCGCGGGCGTGATCATCGACACCCAGGTGGGCATGTCGATGGCGCAGATCTTCGATCCCGTGCAGGGCCACCAGACCTCGCTGCATGGCGAGTTCCTGTCGCAGCTCGCAGCGTGGCTGTTCATGGCCAGCGGAGCGTTCCTGGTGTTCCTGGACCTGCTGATGACCAGCTACACCGTGTGGCCGGTGATGAGCTTCTTTCCCGACATCCGGATGAGCGGCATGGCGTTGTTCGTCGGCCAGTTCAGCTACCTGATGACCGCGATGCTGCTGCTCGCCGCACCGGCCATCGTGATCCTGCTGGTCATCGACCTGTCCTTCGGCCTGGTCAACCGCTATGCGCCGCAGCTCAACGTGTTCGCGCTGACGATGCCGATCAAGGCGTGGCTGGCGACGGCGATCCTGCTGCTGATGCTGGGCGTGTTCGTCGAGGTGGTGATGCGCAGGCTGGTCGACAACAGCGGGCTGATCAATGCGCTCAAGGGGGCGTTCGGGGGGTAGTGGTTCGTCTCGGGGGCGCGTTGCGTTCCACTTTGATGGCGGCGGGATCTCCGCCGGCGTACGTGCCGTTTCCGCGCGATCGCGTGAAGCCGCATTGATTCGCGCGGGCGTCGACTCCGCCGTTTGGCCTTGCGCGGGTTCTGGCCATGGCCGGGGCCGTGACGTTGGCTTCGGCTTTGGCTTTGGCTTTGGCTTTGGCTGTCAGTCTTTGATCTTTCGAGCCGTAAAGCGAGCCGAGCACCGGAGCCTGGCGTGGCCGAAGAGCAGCCCATGTCTGAGCGAAGCGAGTTTGGGCTGCGTGCCGCGTCAGGCGAGCACAGGGGACCGGCGCGGCGCAGCCGCGTCGGCTCGGGTCCGGCGATGGCGGTTTGACTCGCGCCTTCGGCACTCGCCCTTCGGGCCGGCTTCGCCGTTCGCCAGCGCCTTCGCGCTGTCGTGCTTACTTTTGACAAGACAAAAGTAAGCCGCGCGAACAGCGCGGAAGCTCTGTTCTTCGCGAATCATTGGAATCGGGCGCCAGCGGGTGAACGAAGCGAAGCGACGCACGTGCACGGCTTTCGCCCGCTTGCGCGTGCGAGTTCCTTTTTGAAGGACCAAAAAGGAACCAAAACGTCCCTTCGCCGGACGCGATCCGCCGCGATACGGCCGCGGCGGGCCCCTGCGCTTCTCGGACGACGGGGCACATTGTCACCTTCACGGTGACGCAGCCCAAACTCGCTGCGCTCAGACACGGGCTGCTCTCCGGCCCCGCCGTCCTGCGGTGCTCGGCTCGCTTTACGGCTCGTCAGATCAAAAGCGAACAACCACAGCAGCGGCAACAGCAACGGCAACGGCAACAGCCACAGCCACAGCAAGTAAAAAAGCCCGACAAGCGTCAAGCACTGCGACGAAAGTAGTGCGGAGCCGTCAACCCGACAGGTCACGCGGCAAGCGCGTCGTTACACACAACCACGCGCAGCGTCAGCGCATCGGATCCCGCGGATCCTCGAAGCGTTCGGTGATGTCTGCATCGTCCGCCAAGGGCGACGCGGGCGGTGCGTCGTCCGGCAGGCCGATCTCCGTGCGCATCTCCGCCGGTGGCACCCATTCCGGCGGCTCGGGCCTGAGTTCGCCCTGGCGCATGCCCTCGGCCCAGTACAACACCTGGGCCACGGCTTCGAAGAAATCGTTGCCGATGTAGTCGTCGATCTCGACCCGGGCATTGAGCCCGCGTGCCAGCGGCACGTTCTGCAGGATCGGCACGCCCGATTCCTCGGCCACGCGCCGGATCTCCTCGGCCATGTGGCCCTCACCCTTGGCCACGACCAGCGGCAGGTCGTCCACCCCCTGCTCGTACTGCAGGGCCACGGCGATATGGGTGGGATTGGTCACGACGACACTCGATCCGCGCACGGCGTTGAGCATGTTCTGCTGCGACCATTCCTGGTGCAACTGCTTGCGGCGCTGCTTGACGTAGGGGTCACCCTCGTTCTCCTTGACCTCCTGCTTGATGTCGCGCCGGCTCATGCGCAGCTTCTTGGTGTACGAGAACTTCTGGTACGAGGCGTCGAGCGCGGACACGAAGAAGAACACGAAGATCGTCCAGATGCCGATCCACTTGAGCGCGTGCCAGATCGCGCTGCCGATCGCCGCGGGCTGCGCGAAGGGCAGGTGCAGCAGGCTCGGGATCATTCCCCACAGCACGTAGCCGCCGATGCCGACCAGGGCGACGCTCTTGATGATCGACTTGACCAGCTCGATCAGGTTATCCATCGAGAACATCTTCTTGATGCCGCTGACCGGATTCATCTTGCTCACGTCGGGCGTGACCTTCTTCATCGTCGCCACCGGCCCGACCTGCAGGAACTCCACCAGCAGCGCCAGCAGCACCGCCAGCAGCAGCAGGGGCAGGGTCATCGCCAGGAGGGTCTGCGCGGCCAGCGGCACGATTGTGCGCAGGGCCTGGTCGAAGGGCTGCGCCATCACCACCAGGGCCTGCTCGAACAGACCGCTGACCCGCCGGAACATGAAGCCCATGAGCATCCAGCCACCGGCCAGCCAGCCCATCACCAGCACGGTGCTGGTCAGTTCCCGCGACTTGGCGACATTGCCGTCCTTGCGCGCGTCCTTGAGCTTCTTGCTGGTCGGTTTTTCGGTCTTGTCGGCGCCTTCGTCCTGCTCGGCCATCGGCCGCTCCGGTATCTGCGGGCCCGGCGAGGCTAGCATGGGCATCCGCGTGCCCCGTGAGTGCAGCGCTGCAGTGCGAACGGCACGCTGCGTGGCGGATCGGCACCTGTTCAGCGTACGACGGCCTGCGCAGCGGGCCTTGGCGACGGACCTAGGGTGGGCCCGAGATAGCCGGCCCATGGCAGCTGCGTTACAGTCCCGCCATCGCCGCAGAAGCGGCATGTCCCGACCGCCCCAGACGCCCGATCCCGATGAGCCCGATTTCCTCCGACCTGAGCTTCAGCGCCGCCCGCCTCGAGCGGCTGGACGGGCAGGTCGGCCTGGACGATCTGCGGCGGCAGGGCCCCGACGGCCAGGGACCACTCGGGGACGCGGCACTCGAAGGTGCCCCGCGCGGGCCGCAGGCCGATCCGGGCGAGGATGTGCTCAACGCGACGGCCTGGGACGGCATCCCCGCAGGCATGCGCCAGCTGGCCGGCGATTCGGCATTCGAGCACCGTCTGTCCGCCCTGGACCTGTCGTCTGCAGCCGACCAGGGCGCGGACGCGATCCTCGACGCCCTGGTCTGACCCAGGCCCACCGGCGCCGCGCCCGTGGGCTAGAGTGCGGCGCTCGCATCCCGACGTGCCGCCATGACCGCCGCGCCTTCCGCGACTTCCCTGCGCGCTGCCGCCGACCGCCTGGTGTCGGCGCTGGCGGCCCATGCCGACCCGGAATACCGACTCACCGTGCTCAAGCGGCTGGTCCGCAGGCTCGGCGAGGACCGGTATCCGGTATTCCTGCGCCTGCTCGGCGTGGTGGCCGAAAGTGACGACCCCCGTGCGCAACGCCTGCTCGCCGATACGTTCGGCACGGCGCTGCGGCGCATGGACCTGCCGGGGGGCGCGCTGAGTTCGTGGGGTGCGACGCGCTTGCCCGACGCCGCCGGCCCGCTCGATGCAAGCGCCTTCGCGTCCGGCCAGTTCTTCGGCGGTTCGCCGCGGCGCATGCTCGGGCCGGTGGAATACCTGACGGTGTGGCATCTCCAGCGCACCCAGCGCACGGCGCTGTCGGCCGACACCTTCCGTACCAGCCTCGCTCGGATGATCGCGCTGCTCAACCAGAGCGAGGATGCGCGGACGCTGTATCCGCAGAAACTCGCGGTGGACGCGCAGAACGAACTCGAGGGCGCCTACACCCGGGCCACCCGCGAGCGCCTGGCCGCGATCGCCGCCGCCTGGAAGGCGGGCCGCACGCCCGACGCCATCGCCCAGGCCGCGCTCGATGCCGGCGCGGGGGATGCACCGCGTGGCTGGGTGCTGCGCGACCTCTGAGCGCTTGTCCCGCGCGGATCGGCCATGCAGGATGACCGGTCGCACACCTCGGGGACCTTCCATGCAGCCGCAGGCCGCACCGGGCGCCATCGGCGCCGCATCCGGCTGGCGCTTCGCCGCCGCGTTGCCGCTGCTGCTGTGGCTGGGCGCCTGTCAGCGCGAAGTGGCGAGCGATGCGGCGCCGCCCACGGGGGGCGAGACGCCGGTGGCGGCGGTCACCGGCCTGACCACCCATCTGCGCAACGGGGACCTGGCCGCATTCGCCCGGGATGCGGTCCCCGCGTCGCTGGCGGGTCCGCTGGACCAGGCCTGGCGCGATGGGCGTTCACGCTGGCCCCTGACCGAGCTGCCGTTGTCGGGCCAGGTGCCCGCCGCATTGGCCGCGCTGTCGGCGCCGCAGGCCGAACGCAGCCTGCTCCAGGCCTTCCATCGCCAGTTCGCCGGCGCGGACCGCGAACTGCGCTCGGCCGCGATCGCGCTCGGCGTCTTCGCCACCCAGTACCTCGAGCACGACGGCGCGTTCAGCGCGGCCGAACGCGCCCATTACACCCAGCTGGTGGCGGCGACGAGCGACTGGGCCGCGCAGGCGCCGCTCTCGGATCGCGACCGCGCCCGGCAGCTGATCGCCGGCCTGGTGGCGGCGGCCCGCGCCAGCGGCATCGACAGCGACGCGACGCTCGGGCGCGCGGGGATGACGGACGGCCTGGCCGCGCTCTCGCCGCTGTTCACCGCGGTCAAGGGCGAACTCGCCGCCTATGGCCTGGATCTCGATCTCGCCTTCGACAGCGCCACCGTGTCACTGGTCGAGCAGACCGGGGACCGGGCGCGCGTGCGCCTGCAATACACGCTGGCCGGGCGCCCGGTCGACGCGGTGCTCGAGGTGGAGCGCCTTGGCGGCCGCTGGTACGTGTCCGACTTCCTGCGCCACGCACGCAGCGCCGTTGCGGCGGACACGCCGGCCGGCGCGGCGGTTGCGCACTGAAGCGGGCCGGGCGGGCTGCGCCCGCTTGGGCATAATGCCGGCGATGCCCGACCAACCTTCCCTGCAGTTTCCCGGTGGCCAGGACCCGCGCAGCGGCGCCGACCGCCCGGCCGCCACACCCGCGCCGACGGCGCCGGTGAACGACGACGCGACGACGGGCGGGCTCCCGCATGTCGACGCGGCCGACGTGCCCGTCCAGGCGACGGCCGACGTGTCCGCCGGAGCCGGACATGCAGAGACGGCCGTCGAGGCCCCGGCGTTCCATGCGCCGGTGGCCCTGGCCGCGTCGCGCCCGCGTCCACCACGCACGCCGTGGTGGGCCGGCCTGCTCGGCCGCCTGATGCGGCCGTGGATCGGCCTGAAGGTGGAGCCCCAGCTGCCCGAAACGCTGGTCGACCATCGCCCCGTCTGTTACGTGCTCGAGGATTACGGCCTGTCGAACGCGCTGATCCTCGATCGCGCCTGCCGTGAGGCCGGCCTGCCGTCGCCGCTGCAGCCGCTGCCCGGCGATCCGCTGGGGCGCAAGCGCGCCTATGTCGCCCTGTCGCGCCGCAATGCCGGCAGCGCGCTGGCGCTGGCCACCGGCAAGGCACCGCCGAAGTCGACCCATTCCGAATCGCTGGCGCGCCTGCTGGAAGCGCACCGCGCCGATCCCGCGCTCGACGTGCAGGTCATGCCGGTGTCGATCTTCGTCGGCCGCTCGCCGGACAAGAACAACGGCTGGTTCTCGGTGCTGTTTTCCGAGAACTGGGCGATCGTCGGTCGCTTCCGCCGGCTGCTGTCGATCCTGCTCAACGGACGCGACACCCTCGTGCGCTTCGCCGAACCCGTCGCGGTCCGGCCGCTGCTGGCCGAAGACCTCGGCGCCGAGCGCACGGTGCGCAAACTCTCGCGGGTGCTGCGCACGCATTTCAACCGGGTGCGCGAAGCGATCATCGGACCGGATCTGTCGACCCGCCGCCTGCTGGTGGACAAGGTGCTGGCCTCGCCGTCGGTCAAGGAGGCCATCGCCGACCAGGCCCGGCGCGACGGCACCCGGCCCGAGGACGCGTGGAAGAAGGCCCACGCCTATGCCTACGAGATCGCCGCCGACTATTCGCATCCGGTGGTACGCTCGGCGAGCTTCCTGCTGACCACGGTGTGGAACCGGATCTTCCGCGGCGTGCTGGTGCATCACCTGGATCGGTTCAAGGAAGCTGCGCCCGGGCACGAGATCGTCTACGTGCCCAGCCACCGCAGCCACATGGACTACCTGCTGCTGTCCTACCTGCTGTACGGCCGCGGCATCGTGCCGCCGCACATCTTCGCCGGCGTCAATCTCAACCTGCCGGTCATCGGCACGCTGCTGCGCAAGGGCGGCGCGTTCTTCGCCCGCCGCAGCTTCCGTGGCAATGCGCTGTATTCGGCGGTGTTCTCCGAGTACATGGCGCAGCTGGTCGGCGGTGGCTATTCGATCGAGTACTTCATCGAGGGCGGCCGTTCGCGCACCGGGCGCCTGCTGCCGCCCAAGGGCGGCGCGCTGGTAATGACGCTGCGCGCGCACCTGCGCGAGCCGCGCAAGCCGGTGCTGTTCCAGCCGGTCTACATCGGCTACGAAAAGCTGATGGAGGGCGGCAGCTATCTCGACGAACTCTCGGGCAAGGCCAAGAAGAAGGAATCGATCTGGCAGCTGTTGTGGAGCATCCCCAAGGTGCTGCGCAGCAACTACGGGCAAGTGGTGGTGAACTTCGGCGAGCCGATCCGGCTCAACGACATCCTCGCCGAGACCGCTCCCGACTGGAACGGCGCGCCCGTGTCCGAGGACGACAAGCCGGCCTGGCTCGCCAACACCGTCGACGTGCTGGCGCAGCGCATCCACGTCAACATCAATCGCGCCGCCGACGTGAACCCGATCAATCTGCTGGCGATGGCCCTGCTGTCGACGCCCAAACACGCGATGGGCGAGGCCGACCTTTTGGCGCAGATCGCGCTGTCGAAGCAGATGCTGGTCGAGGTGCCGTATTCCGATCGGGTGACCGTGACCCCGCACACCCCGGCCGAGATCGTCGCCCACGGCGAGGAAATCGGCGTGCTGGAGCGCGTGACGCATCCGCTGGGCGATGTGCTCCGGGTCGACGACGAGCAGGCGGTGCTGCTCACCTACTACCGCAACAACGTATTGCACCTGCATACCGCCTCGGCGTGGATCGCGTGCTGCTTCCTGCACAACCGGCGCATGAACCGGCAGACGGTGCTGCGGATCGGCCGCACGATGTATCCCTTCCTGCAGGCCGAGCTGTTCCTTCCGTGGAACGAGGACGGGTTCGCCGAGCGCATCGAACGCACGTTCGAAGTCTTCGTGCGCGAGGGGCTGCTGGAACTGGCCAGCTCCGACGACGGCGAGGTATTCGCGCGCAATGCCGGCCAGACCGACGAGGTGTTCCGCCTGCGCGCGTTGAGCCATCCGCTGCAGCAGGCGTTCGAACGCTACTACATCGCGATTTCGGTGCTCGCCAAGAACGGCCCGGGCACGCTCGGCGCCGGTGAGCTGGAGGGCCTGTGCCAGCTGGCCGCGCAGCGCCTCTCGCTGCTGTACGCGCCGGCGGCGCCGGAGTTCTTCGACAAGTCGCTGTTCCGCGGGTTCATCCAGAAGCTGCGCGAGCTGGGCCTGGTCAAGCTCGACGGCAACAGCAAGCTGGTGTTCGACGAGCGCCTGGCCGTGCTGGCCAAGGATGCGAAGGTGATTCTGGGCCGCGAGTTGCGCCACTCCATCGAGAAGGTCAGCCCCGAAGCGGTCCGCACGGTGCCGCCGGTGATCGCCGAGGACTGAGGACGCCGGTCAGGCCGGCTCGTCCGGGATCAACGACGACTCCAGCCGGGCGATCGCGTCCTTGAGCTGCAGCTTGCGCTTCTTCATGCGCTTGATCGCGAGTTCCTCGCCGACCCGGTCCCCGTGCAGGCGTGCGATCTCGTCGTCGAGGTCGCGATGCTCGCGGCGCAGCCGCCGCAGTTGCCCGCCGACGCTGTCGTCCGATGCGCTGTCGTCGGTGGGGGCGGCGGCCATCGGGCGAGCTTAACCGACGGGTGCGTCCCACCGTCTTGGCGCCGCAGCCGAGGCCTGCAAGAATGCGTCCGCGCCAGCCGGGGACTGGCGCGCCGCGATCCGCTCGCGCGCAGACTCCGCGGGCCCCGCCGCATCCCTCAAGGACGTCCCGATGCGTATTCCTCCGTTCCATCTCTCCGGCGCGCTCGTCGCGCTGGCCCTGCTGTCGGCGCCGCTCGCCGCGACCGCGCAGGAGAAGTACGACGGCTTCCTGTGCTGCAACATGCGCAGCGACGGCAGCTGGATCAGCGACAGCAACTATTCGGAAAACGGCAAGCGCGTGATCCCGGTGGGCACGCCGGTCAGCGTCACCGGATATGGTCGTCACCGGGTCAACGTGCGCATCGACGGCGCGCGCCAGGCCATCGGCAACGACTACAGCCGCGACATCGCCCTGGCCGACTTCGCCCGGCGCTACGTGGTGAACGAGGACCCGGCGGCGAAGATCGCCGGCTACCCGGCCAAGATCCAGGAGGCGATCAAGCGCGCCAAGATCACCACCGGCATGACCCGTGAGCAGGTGCTGATGGCCCTGGGCTACCCGATCAGCAGCGAGAACCCGGATCTCGGCGCGAACCTGTGGCGCTACTGGATGAGCAGCTTCGCCGAGTTCCAGGTGCAGTTCGACGCCAACGGACGGGTCAGCGGCGTCACCACCGATCCCAACACGCGCAATCTGGTCTGGGCGGACTGACCCCGCGCCGACCGGTCTCCACGGGCGCCGCGAGGCGCCCGTGTCGTATCCGGGTGCCGCCAGGCGCAGCCCCGGTCGAGCAACCGGTCGCGCCCGGGCAAGCCGCTGTGCGTCGGTGCGCGGCGCAGGCCCTGCGACGGGAGGCCCGGTAAACTAGCGCGGATGAGCACCGTTCTACCCCTTCACGAACCCCTGCCCCGCGCCCGCCCGGCGCGCGATGCCGAAAAGCTGGCGACGCGGCTGCGCCACCAGATGGGCCGCGCGATCGCCGATTTCGGCATGATCGAGGACGGTGACAAGGTGATGGTGTGCCTGTCCGGCGGCAAGGACAGCTACACGATGCTCGACATCCTGCTGCAGCTGCAGAAGAAGGCGCCGGTGTCGTTCTCGATCACCGCGGTCAACCTCGACCAGAAGCAGCCCGGCTTCCCCGAACACATCCTGCCGGCGTATCTGCAATCGCTCGGCGTGGACTTCCACATCATCGAGCAGGACACCTATTCGGTCGTCAGCCGGGTGATCCCAGAAGGCAAGACGATGTGCTCGCTGTGCTCGCGGCTGCGCCGCGGTGCGCTGTACACCTGGGCCGAGGCCAACGGCATCACCAAGATCGCGCTCGGCCACCACCGCGACGACCTGGTCGCGACGTTCTTCCTCAACCTGTTCTTCCACGCCAAGCTCAGCGGCATGCCGCCGAAGCTGCGCAGCGACGACGGCAAGCACGTCGTGATCCGGCCGCTGGCCTACGCGGCCGAGGACGACATCGCCGCGTACGCGCAGGCGAAGGCGTTCCCGATCATTCCCTGCAACCTGTGCGGATCGCAGGAGAACCTGCAGCGCAAGCAGGTCAAGAAGATGCTCGATGCCTGGGAGCGCGAGACGCCCGGTCGCATTGAGACCATCGCGCGCGCACTCGGCGACATCCGTCCCTCGCAGCTCAGCGATCCCAAACTGTTCGACTTCCTCGGCCTCGGCGGCGGCATCGCCGCGATGCCCGCGGCCGGTGTCACCCTGCCTGTCTGGCACGAGGACAACGCGCCGGCACAGGCGCCGTGACCACCGCCTGACGTGCCCGCGACGCGCTGCGTCGCCTATCGACTTTCCGGCGACCGCGTGCCATTGGCCGCGTCCGCTCCCACTTCCATTGGATCCCGACCCCGATGTTCTTCCGCAACCTGACCCTGTTCCGCTTCCCCACCGCTCTCGACCTGTCGGAACTTGACGCGCGTCTGGCCGAGTTCCCGCTCAAGCCGGTGGGCCCGCTCGAGATGTCCTCGCGCGGCTTCGTCTCGCCGATCGCCCGCGACGGCGAGGCGATGACGCACCGGATCGAGGACGCGATCTGGCTCACCGTCGGCGGTGAGGAGAAGATCCTGCCCGGGCCGGTGGTCAACGAACTGCTGGCACGCCGCATCGAGGAGTTCGAGGACAAGCAGGGCCGCAAGCCCGGCGGCAAGCTGCGCAAGCAGATGAAGGACGACCTGCTGCAGGAGCTCATGCCGCGCGCGTTCGTCAAGCCGGTGCGCAGCGACGCGCTGATCGATACCGAACACGGCGTGGTCGTGGTCAATACCTCCAGCCGCAAGAGCGCCGAGAACGTGGTGTCGGAGATCCGCACCGCGCTGGGCAGCTTCCCGGCCCTGCCGCTCAATGCCGAGGTCTCGCCGCGCGCGGTGATGACCGGCTGGATCGCCAGCGAACCGCTGCCCGACGGCCTGACGCTGGGCGAGGAATGCGAGCTCAAGGATCCGTCCGACCAGGGCGCGATCGTGCGCTGCCAGCGTCAGGACCTGCAGTGCGAGGAGATCACCCGCCACCTCGATGCCGGCAAGCAGGTGACCAAGCTCGCGCTCAACCTCGACGACCACGTGTCCTTCGTGCTCGGCGAGGATCTGATCATCCGCAAGTTCAAGCTGCTCGACGGCGCACTGGATTCGCTCGAGCACACCGACAACGACGACATGCGCGCCGAGCTCGATGCCTGCTTCGCGCTGATGCGCGGCGAGTTCAAGCGCCTGTTCACGGCGCTCGAAGGCGCGCTGAAGCTCTCCAAGGCGGATTGAGGCGCGCACGCGCGTCAGCGAGGCCGGACGGCCCGTGCGGCGTCCACGGCACAGCGCGCGAACGACGGCGCCGGCATCGCGCATGCGCATACAATCCGTGCATGCCGTCCCTGTCGCGCCTGTTGTCGTCGTCCACGAAGTCCCCCTCGATCCAGCGCGAGACGGTGCGCGTCCGGCTCGACGACGGTCGTGATGTCGAGGTCCTGCGCGTACGCGACCCGCGCGCGCGGCGCATCCGCCTGAGCGTCAGCGAACGCGGCGCGCGATTGACGCTGCCGTTGCGTGCGAGCCTGGTCTCGGGCGAGGCCTTCCTGCGCGAGCATCGCGACTGGCTGGCGGCGCAGCTGGCCGAGCACGGCGAGGCGCAACCGCTGCGGCGTGAGACCACCACCCATCTGCCACTCCGCGGCGGGTCGTCTCCGGTGCTCTGGACGCTCGGGCGTTATACGTGTCTGCGCCAGTGCGACGACGGCAGGCTGCAGTTCACCACGCCCGCCCAGGCCGGGCCGGCGGCGCTGCGACGCGGGCTGCGCGAGTTCTACGAGGCGCAGGCACGGGCCGACATCGCACGCTGGATGCCCGCCTACCTGGCGGGCCTGCCGCGCACACCGTCACGGGTGCGGCTCAAGGTGATGTCGTCGCAATGGGGCTCACTGGCGCCCGACGGCACGCTCACGCTGGATCTCGCGCTGGTGCTGGGTGCGCCCTCGGCATTCGAATACGTGCTGGTGCACGAGCTCTGCCACCTGATCCACGCCGACCATTCGCGCGCGTTCTGGCGCGAGGTGGAGGCACGCTGTCCGGACTGGCGCGATGCGCGCGACTACTTCCGCGACCACGGCCGCCGGCTCAAGGGCGATCTGCACGCACTGTTGACCGGCTGATCCGCGGTCCCGCGTCAGCTCGCCGGGTCGAGGAACGTCCCGATCGCGGCCGCGACCTCGCGCGGCTGCTCCATGTGCAGGTGATGGCCGCCGGTGATGACCACGAGGTCGCCGTCGGGCAACAGGCGCGCGCGCCGGCTGCGGTCGGGCTCGGGCAGGTAGACCTGGGGCGGATCGGCATAGATCACCCGCGTCGGACATTCGATGCCGGCGACCAGTGCGTCGACCTGGGCACCGGTCATGCGCACCGCGGTGGGCACGGTCAGGCGCGGATCGCTGCACCACACGTAGCCGCCGTCGACCTGGCGCACGCCGCGCTCGACCAGCAGGCGCGCGGACGCTTCCGACAGCGCGTTGACGCGCATGCGCGCACGCACCGGCGCATCGAGATCGGGAAACACCCGCAGCGCGCGCTGCGGCAGGCCGCGTGCCGATTCGACCGCGTCGCGCAGGCGCGGCACCGTCTGCTCCACGGTTTCCGGCAGGGCGCCGAGCGCCTCGATCGCGACGAAGCGCTCGATCCGCGTCGGGACCGCCGCCGCGACCAGGCTGGCGATGCCGGCGCCCATGGAGTGCCCGAGCAGCGCGAAGCGCTCCCAGCCGAGCGCATCGGCCACATCGAGCACCTGGTGTACCGCGCCGACGAAGGTGTAGTCGGTTCCTGCCGGCATGTGCGCGCTGTGCCCGTGGCCGGGCAGGTCCGGCGCGACCAGATCGAGCCCCGGCAGGCACGCGGCCAGCGGCGCGAAGCTCGCCGCATTGTCGAGCCAGCCGTGGAGCGCCAGTACGCGGCGCCCACCGGCTGCACCGAAGCGCAGGCCGTGCACGCGCCCGATGCCGATGCCGACGTCGAACGGCGTTCCCGCCGCCGCTGCGCTCATGCCCGCTCGGCCAGGTCGCGCCGCACCAGCGCCGCCAGGGCCTGCGCGTGCGCCGGCGCGTCGTTGAGGCAGGGAATGTAGCGAAGCCTCCGGCCTCCGTGCTCGTGGAAGATTTCCGCGTTCTGCAGCGCGATCTCCTCGAGCGTCTCCAGACAGTCCACCGCGAAGCCGGGGCAGACGACGTCGATGTCGCGCACCCCCTCGCCGCCCAGGGCCTTGAGCGTCTCGTCGGTGTACGGCTGCAGCCAGGGCTCGCGACCGAAGCGGGACTGGAAGGTCAGCAGCGCCTCGTCCTCGTGGAGTCCCAGCGCACGCACGATCGCGTCGCATCCCGCCCAGCACTGCAGCGGGTAGGGATCGCCCGCATCGGCCAGACGCTGCGGAATGCCGTGGAAGGAGAACAGCAGGCGTTCGCCCCGACCGTGCACGTCCCAGTGCGCGCGGATCGAATCGGCGACCGCCTCCACCCAGTCCGGGTCGACGTGGTAGTCGTCGCGCATGCGCGCAACGCCGCTGTCGCCGAAGACCGCCGTGACCACGTCGCCGACCGAGGCCGTGGTGGTCGTCGAATACTGCGGATACAGCGGAAGCACCTGCACCCGCGGATGTCCGGCGTCGCGCAATTGCTGCAGCACGGTGCGCAGCGACGGATTGCCGTAGCGCATGGCGTGGACCACGCGCGCCTCCGGCATCTCGCGCTGCACCGCGTCGGCGAGGCGCGCGGTATGCACCGCCAGCGGCGAGCCGCCGTCCATCCACACCCCGGCATACAGCTTCGCCACGCGCGGCGAGCGGAACGGCAGGATCACGAAGTGCAGGATCGGGCACCACAGCCAGCGGGTCAGCGCGACCACGCGATGGTCGTGCAGGAACTCGGCGAGGTAGCGGCGCACCGCCTTGGGCGTGGGCGCGTCGGGCGTGCCGAGGTTGACCAGCACGACGGCGGGCTGGAGCGGGGAGGCGGGCGTGTTCATGCGCATAGGATGGCAGGCGGCGCGGGCCAGCGGCAGGCCGGCGGCCGCGGGCAGAACTCACCCTCGATTCATTCGGCCGTCACTAGCCTGAACTCCGCCCGATTTTCCGCCCCGACCCGCGGCCACGCCGCCTGGAGCCTGCATGACCCCGATCCTCCGCCACCGTTCGCTGCTGGCCCTCGCGCTGGGTCTTTCGCTCGCCGCCGGTGCAGCCGTCGCCGGACCCCGCGAGGATGCGCGGGCCCAGAATGCCGTGCGCGTCCTGGGCGAGATCCAGGCGATCCCCGAATCCGGCATTCCCGACAAGCTGCTCGACGAAGCCCGCGCGATCATCGTCATTCCCGACACGGTCAAGGCCGGACTGATCATCGGCGGCCGCCGCGGCCACGGTCTGATGTCGGTGCGCACTGCCGACGGCACCTGGTCGAATCCGGCATTCGTGCGCATCACCGGCGGCAGCATCGGCTTCCAGGCCGGCGTGCAGTCCTCCGATGTGGTGCTGGTGTTCCGCAACGAGCGGAGCCTGGAGTCGATCGTCAACGGCAAGTTCACCCTCGGCGCCGATGCGGGCGTGGCCGCCGGCCCGGTCGGCCGCAATGCCGCCGCGCTCACCGACGGCCAGCTCAAGGCCGAGATCTGGTCCTGGTCGCGGGCGCGTGGCCTGTTCGCAGGCGTGGCACTGGACGGCGCCGTGCTGCAGATCGATGACGAGGCCAACAGCGCCGTCTACGGCAGCACGACGACGCCGCGCGCGATCCTCGAGAACCGTCCGGGCCAGGCCCCGTCGAGCGCGATCGTGGATTTCCGCGACCGCCTCGAGGAGGCCAGCGCCACCGCGCGGGTGGCCCGCGGCGGCGCGGCGGTACCCACGACGCGTGCGCCGCAGGGCGCCCCGGCGATCCGCGACGTCCCACAGGCGACCACGATGCCCGTGCAACAGGGCGACCCGCGTCCGCAGCCGTTTGAGAACGTCGACGACCAGCCGGCCCAGGTCGAGCCGCTGCCGGAGTGGTGATCGACGCGCACTCGTGACCGGCCCGCGCGGCCGGTTGCGGTATCCTCGCCGTCCACCTCTTCCCCGGTATCTGCCATGGGCAGTTTCAGCATCTGGCATTGGCTCATCGTCCTGCTCGTCGTCCTGCTGGTGTTCGGCACCAAGCGGCTGCGCGGCGCGGGTCGCGATCTCGGCGAGGCGGTCAAGGGCTTCAAGAAGGGCATGCACGACGAGGAGACGCCCGAGCGTCTCGACGACCGCTCCAAGGATCCGGCCTCGGCCGACCGCGCGCGCCACGACGACAACGTTTCGCGCTGACGCGCGCGTGCGGGCGTCGGAATGTTCGGGATAAGCACCGGCGAGCTGCTGATCCTGGCGTTGATCGCGCTGGTGGTGCTGGGCCCGGAGCGCCTGCCCAAGGCGGCGCGGTTCGCCGGGGTCTGGGTGCGCCGCGCGCGCACGCAGTGGTATTCGGTGAAGTCGGAACTCGAGCGTGAGCTGGCCGCCGAGGATCTCAAGCGCAGCATGCGCGAGGCGCAGCGTTCGATCGCCGATGTCGGCACCCAGCTGCGGGATGCCGGTGCGCGGGTGGTCGACGGCGTCGACGAGGCCCGCCGCGGAGCCGACACGCTGATCGACGAGGCCCGGCGCATGCCCGGCGATCCGGCCGAGGCGTCGCCGCCGGCGGCGTTGCCCGAAGGTGCGATCGCGGCCGATCCGACCACGCCGCCGGTCCACGGGCCTGCCGCGACGGCCGACATTCCTCACGCCACGGTCCGGGACGGCAGCGATGGCCCTGCTCGCTGAGGACGACACCGGCGAGGGCAGCCTGATCGATCATCTGATCGAGCTGCGCACCCGCCTGATGCGCGGCCTGGCCGGTACGGGCATCGTGCTCCTGTGTCTGCTGCCGTTCGCCAATACGCTCTACGGCCTGCTGGCACAGCCCCTGCTCGACAAGCTGCCCGAGGGCGCCCATCTGATCGCGATCGAGGTCGCGTCGCCTTTCTTCGCGCCGCTGAAGCTGGCGTTCTTCACCGCGCTGGTGGCGACGATGCCGTGGCTGCTGTACCAGGCCTGGGCGTTCGTCGCGCCCGGCCTGTACAAGCGCGAGAAGCGACTGGCGCTGCCGCTGCTGGCCTCGGCGGTGGCGCTGTTCTACATCGGCTGCGCGTTCGCGTTCTTCTTCGTGCTGCCGTCGGTGTTCCGCTTCCTCACCCTGGTCACGCCCGACGGCGTGGCGATGATGACCGACATCAACGCCTACCTCGACTTCGTGCTGGTGATCTTCCTCGCCTTCGGCCTGAGCTTCGAGCTGCCGGTGGCGCTGGTGATCCTGGTGCTGCTCGGGTGGGTGACCACCGACCAGCTGCGCGAGGCGCGCGGCTACGCGATCGTCGGCGTATTCGTGCTCGCGGCGATCATCACCCCGCCCGACGTGATCTCGCAGCTGATGCTCGCGCTGCCGATGTGCCTGCTATACGAGGCGGGCATCCTGGCGGCGCGCCTGCTGGCCCCGCGCCCGGCTCCGCTGCGCGACGAACAGGCATGAGCGCGCGCGGCATGCCCGTGCCGGCGCCGCTGGCGCTGCGCTATGCGGCCTGGTCGCTGGATGCGGCCGTGATCGCCCTGCTCGTGATCGCGCTGCTGCACGGGTTTCTGGGACGCGCCCTCGCGGCCTGCCGGAATGCGCTCGATGCCCTGACGACCGCGATGGCCGGCACGCTGCCGGCGGCAGTGGAGGCAGGCGGCTCGCCGCTCGTCCTGGTCCAGATCTGGCTCGGCGACGGCGCGCTGCACGCCGCCGCGCTGGCGCTCGCGGGCAGCGTGACCGGCCTCGTGGCACTGCCGACGCTCGTCTTCGCGCTGCTCTCCCTGCCCTGGTTCGCCGCGTTCGAAGGCAGCGCGCGTCAGGCGACGCCGGGCAAGCGCCTGCTTGGCCTGCGCGTGATCGACGACGACGGCATGGCGCCGGGACCTGCCCGCGCGGCCTTGCGCCAGGCGGCCGGCGCACTCTCGTGGCTCAGTCTCAACATCGGCCACGCGCTCGCCGGCATGCCGCCGCGCCACCAGGCCCTGCACGACCGCATCGCCGGTACGCGTGTGGTGCGGATCGATGCGCGTCCGGTCCCGCTCCTCGCGCGAATGTGGCTGGCCCTGCAGCTGCCGGCGGCATTCCTGCTCCTGGCGCTGCTGATGCGCGCGGTGGACCGCAGCCTAGGCGCCGCGATGGACGCCGCGCTGCTCGGCTGAGCGCAGCGCGCGCCGGTCAGAGTTCGATCTGGCCGGACATGGGGGGCGTGCCCGCCTCGTCGCCAGGGGGGGCGCAGATGTCGCGCCACATCGCGTACATCACACCGAACATCACGATGTAGAGCACCAGCAGCAGTGCCAGATACAGCGGCAGCAGCAACACGCCGGCCAATGCCGGATGCACCAGGCTCGCGACCACCGTGATCATCACGACCAGGATGCCGAACACCAGCATCAGGGCGAACACGCCGGCCATCGCGATCGCCGCGACCACCATCACCGGTAGCACGTTGCGCAGCGCGCCGACCAGACCGTCTCGCAGCGCCGCGGTGACCCGGCGTCCGCCCAGGGCCACCTGGCCCAGGCCGATGGCGTAGACGGTGGCGTAGTAGATGCCGAACATCAGGCCGAGTGCCATCAGCAGGCCGATCCCTGCGGGCGGCATGGGCAGCTCCGGCGGCGTCGCCGGCGACGCGCCCGCGTTGCCCATTTCCTGGGAGAGCGTCATCACTTCGAGATACCACTCGGGTACGCCTTCGCCGAACAGGCTGACCAGCGCATAGAAGGTGAGGATGTAGAGCGCGCCCATCAGCACGCCGAAGCCGACCAGACGCCCGGCGCCGCCCTCGGCCGAGAAGGTGCGGAACACGTCGGCCGCGCGCGCCGGCCGGCCGCGTTCGACCGCGTCGATCACCCGCAGCACGCCGCCGATCAGCAAGGGATAGACCAGGATCGACACCAGCGAGGTCGCACCGATGACCGCGAGCTGGGTCTGGGCGTCGAAGCCGAACGCGGTCTGCATCACCACCTGGACCAGACTGGGCAGCAGCGCCAGCAGCGAGACGATCGCGATCGCGCCGTACACCGCGCGGGGATTGCCGCGGCCCACGTTGACCGCCTGCACCAGCCACGTCCAGCCATGGCCGGCCCCTACGTTCCGAATCGTCATCCCAGAGTTCCAGTCAAGTGCGCACGGACCACGCGCCGCGCGGGCGTCATCGTACTGCACGGCGAATCCGCGCGGGAACGAACGGCGCTCCGGACATGCAGGACCACGCCGCGCTCCCGGGCGCCACCCTGATCCTCAGTCGCGCGGCAGCGCCTCGGCCACACGCACGAAGCGCTGCAGCACCGCCCGGGCCTCGGGCGCGGCGCGTACGCCGGCCACCAGCGCCACGGGGTCGAGGCCTTCCTGGTACAGCGGGCCCGAACGGCCGCGAATGTAGCCGCGCATGTGGGTGGTGCTGAATTCGGGGTGGAACTGCACACCCCAGGCCCGATCGCCCCAGCGGAAGGCGTGATTGGGCTCGAGCGCCGAGCGCGCGAGTACGGTGGCACCCGCGGGTGGGCGCAGCACGCTCTGCAGATGGGTGGTCTGGGCGATGAAGCCCGCGCCCGACGGCGCGAACAGCGCATCGTCCGCAGCTTCGGGCGTGGTCTCGATCTCGAAGCTGCCCATTTCGCGGCCGCAGGGGTTGTCGCCGACCTCGCCCCCCAGCGCATGCGCGAGCAGCTGGTGGCCGTAGCAGATGCCGAACACCGGCGCGCCGGCCCGCGCGGCCCCGCCGAGCCAGACCGCGCTGCGCTCGCTCCAGTCCAGACGATCGGTGACCATGGCACCGGAGCCGGTGACGATGATGCCCGCGTAGTCCCCGGCCGCGGGCAACACGCCGCCGCGCTCGACGTCCACCACCTCCACCGCGCGCTCGCCCAGCCCGGCCGCCACCCGGATCCAGTGCGGAAATCCGCCGTAGCGCCGCATTGACGGCAGCGGCTGGCCGGTTTCGACGATCAGGAACGGGCGGGGGTGCGGCATGGGCGACTGCGCTGATGGAACGGGACGCCGAGTATCGACGGTTCCGGCCTGGCGTGGGCGCCGCCGAGGGCCGGTGCCGGGCCGCCAGCGTCGCAGGGGCGATGCCGGTGTCTCCACGGCATGGGCCTGCCGCGCGTCCGGCGAAGCGCATGCGATGCCGGTCGGGCATGCAGGCCGCCGTGTCGCGTCACTCGCGCGGCGGCAGCACCGTCATCACCTCTTCCACCGTGGTGACGCCCTGGGCCACCTTTTCGGCGCCGGCCATGCGCAACGTGCGCAGGCCGCCCTCGACCGCGGTGCGCGAGAATCCGGCCAGATCCATGTCCGGCTGGATGCGCGACCGCAGGCCCGGGGTCAACGGCATCAGCTCGTAGATACCGACGCGACCGAAATACCCGGTGTTGCGGCACTCGAGGCAACCCACCGGGCCGCAGGCGGTGACCGGCGGCGGCAGGTCGCTGCCGGGGCCCACCAGTGCACGCCAGCCTTCCGGATCCACGGGCCTGGGCTGCTTGCAGTGCGTGCACAGCATGCGCACCAGACGCTGGGCGAGGACGCCGTTGAGCGTCGACGCGATCAGGTAATGCGGCAGGCCGAGATCGAGCAGCCGGGTAATGGCGGCCGGGGCATCGTTGGTGTGCAGCGTCGACAGCACCAGATGGCCGGTCAGCGAGGCCTGCACCGCCATCTGCGCGGTGTCGAGGTCGCGGATCTCGCCGATCATGATGATGTCCGGGTCCTGACGCAGCAGCGTGCGCACGCCCTGGGCGAAGGTCAGGTCGATCGCGGTGTGCACCTGCATCTGGTTGAGCTCGACCGCCACCATTTCGATCGGGTCTTCGACCGTGCACACGTTGACGTCGTCGGAGGCGAGCTTCTTCAGCGTCGAATACAGCGTCGTCGTCTTGCCCGAGCCGGTCGGGCCGGTGACCAGCACGATGCCGTGCGGGCGCTGCACCAGGTCGTTCCACGCCGCCGCCTCACCGGCGTCGAAGCCGAGCTGCTCGATCGGCTTGAACGCGGTGTCCGGATCGAAGATACGCATGACGACCTTCTCGCCGAAGGCGGTCGGCATCGTCGACAGGCGCATCTCGACCTCGCGCCCGCCCGGCGAGCGGGTCTTGATGCGGCCGTCCTGCGGCCGCCGGCGCTCGGCCAGATCCATGCGGCCCAGCACCTTGATGCGGCTCACCGCCGCGGTCATCACCGGCGGCGGCATCTCGAACACCTTGTGCAGCACGCCGTCGATGCGGAAGCGCACGCGGCCGATGTCGCGGCGCGGTTCGAGATGGATGTCGGACGCGCGCTGCTCGTAGGCGTACTGCAGCAGCCAGTCGACGACGTTGACGATGTGGTGGTCGTCGGCGTTGACGTCGCCCGAGCGGCCGAGCTCGACCAGCTGTTCGAACGACGGCGCCTCGGTGGTGCCGTCGCGCATGTCCTTGGCGCCGCGCACCGAGCGCGTGACGCCGAAGAACTCCATCGTGTAGCGGTGCAGATCCAGCGGATTGGTGACGACCAGATCGATCTCGCGCCGCAGCAGGCGCTGGATATCGGGCAGCCATTCCAGCGCCATCGGCTCGCTGGTGGCGATGCGTGCATGGGTGGGGGTCACGTCCACCGGCAGGATGCGATGCCGCCGCGCGTAGGCGTGGGAGACGAGATCGGTGACGTCGGCGACCGCGATCTTGGTCGGGTCGATGCGCAGGTAGGAATGGCCGCTGGCCCGCGCCAGCCATTCGGTCAGGGTTTCCAGTCCCAGATCGGTACCGGGGCGCAGCGCGGACGGCAGCTTCAGATTGGCCAGCAGCACCAGCGGATGCACCGCATCGAGGCCGCGTGTGGCACGACCGCCGACGCGCGCGCGCTCGGCGTCGATCTGCGAGAGCAGGCCGTCGGTCACCAGCGCATCGATCACCTGCAACAGGCCCAGACGCCCCGGCGACAACCGCGACGGCGTGCCCGCTGGCCGGTGCGCGGGGACTGACGACGACGCGCGCGGTTCGTTCAAGCCGGCTTCTCCATGTCGGGCGCAGCGCGCTGCGCGGCGGGGGGCATCGCGTGGACCGCTATACTAGCGCGCCGCCGCAGACGCGCTTTTTCCGATGACCGGACCGACGTTCCAGCAGCTGATCCAGACGCTCAACGCCTACTGGGCGAAGCAGGGCTGCGTGCTGATCCAGCCGCTCGACCTCGAGGTCGGCGCGGGCACCTTCCACCCGGCGACCTTCCTGCGCGCGCTCGGCCCCGAGCCGTGGAATGCGGCCTACGTGCAGCCCTGCCGCCGCCCGACCGACGGCCGCTACGGCGACAACCCCAACCGCCTGCAGCGCTACTACCAGTACCAGGTGGCGATGAAGCCGAACCCCGACAACATCGTCGAACTGTATTTCGACTCGTTGAAGGAACTCGGCATCGACCCCGAGGTGCACGACCTGCGCCTGGTCGAGGACAACTGGGAATCGCCGACGCTCGGCGCCTGGGGCCTGGGCTGGGAAGTCTGGCTCAACGGCATGGAGGTCACGCAGTTCACGTACTTCCAGCAGGCCGGTGGCCTGGAGTGCAAGCCGGTGCTCGGCGAGATCACTTACGGTCTCGAACGCCTGTGCATGTACCTGCAGAACGTCGACAACGTGTTCGACATCGTCTGGACCCACGGCCCCGACGGCACGCCAGTGACCTACCGCGACGTCTACCACCAGAACGAGGTGGAGCAGAGCGCGTACAACTTCGAACACGCCGATGTCGCCGAGCTGTTCCATCGTTTCGATGCCTGTGAGACCGAGGCGCTGAAGCTGGTCGAGCTGGGCCTTCCGCTGCCGGCCTATGAGCAGGTGTGCAAGGCAAGCCACAGCTTCAATCTGCTCGACGCGCGCCGCGCGATCAGCGTGACCGAGCGCCAGCGCTACATCCTGCGCGTGCGCACGCTGGCCCAGGCAGTGGCGAACGCCTATGCCGCGCAGCGCGAGGCGCTGGGGTTTCCGGGGCTCAAGCGCGCCGGTGAAGCGGCATGACCGAGACGCTGGGCGGGTTCGTCATCCTCCTGTTCACCGCGCCCGCCGCGTTCGCGTTCTTCGCCGCGTACTGGGCCCAGCAGACACGGCGCAATCCCTGGCTCTGGTTCTTCTTCGGACTGATCCTGATGCCCGTCGCCGGCGTCGTGCTGCTGATGCTCAACGGCGAACGCGGACGCCGCGACATCCCGACTGGCGAGGACCTCGGCCAGCATCTTTCGATCCGGAACGACCTGCCATGACCGCCTCACTGCCCCTGCTGATCGAACTCGGCACCGAAGAACTGCCGGTCAAGGCCCTGCCCGGTCTGGCGCAGGCGTTGTTCGACGGCGTGCTCGCGGCGCTCGACAAGCGCGGCGTCGCCGTCGACCGCGGCGAGGCGAAGCCGCTGTACACGCCGCGCCGCCTCGCGGTGCTGCTGCCGGGCGTGGCGACCGAACAGCCCGAACAGCGTTCGGAAGTGCTGGGCCCGTATCTCAACATCGCGCTCGATGCCGACGGCAATCCGACGAAGGCGCTGCAGGGCTTCGCCGCGAAGGCCGGCATCGAGTGGACCGCGCTCGAGAAGACCCGTGACGCCAAGGGCGAGCGCTTCGTGCATCGCGCGGTGACGCCGGGCGCGACGACCGCGGCGCTGCTGCCGGACGTGCTGCGCGAGGCGATCGCGGCGATGCCGATCCCGAAGCCGATGCGCTGGGGCGCGCATGCCTATGCGTTCGCACGGCCGGTGCACTGGCTGGTGCTGCTGCACGGTGAGGGCGTCGTCGACGCCGAGCTGTTCGGCGTGCGCAGCGGCCGCACGAGCCGCGGCCATCGGTTCATGCACGACCGCGCCGTCGAGATCGCCGCGCCGGGCGACTACGTCGACGCCATGCGCGGCGCGAAGGTGCTGGTCGACGCCGACGCGCGGCGCGCGGCGATCGTCACCGCCGTCGAAGGCGCGGCGCGCCACGCGGGCGGCGATGCGCGCATCGAGAGCGACAATCTCGAACAGGTGAACTGCCTGGTCGAATGGCCCAGCGCGATCGCCTGCGCCTTCGAGGCCGAGTTCCTCGCCGTGCCGCAGGAGGCGTTGATCGCCACCATGGAGGCGAACCAGAAATTCTTCCCCGTGCTGCGCGATGGCCGGCTCACCGAGCACTTCATCGCGATCGCCAACATCGAATCCAAGGATCCGGCCGAGGTCGCCAAGGGCTACGAACGCGTGATCCGTCCGCGCTTCGCCGACGCCAAATTCTTCTTCGACGAGGACCTCAAGCAGGGCCTGTCGGCGATGAACGACGGGCTGAAGACCGTGACCTACCAGGCCAAGCTGGGCAGCGTCGCCGACAAGGCCACGCGCGTCGCTGCGCTCGCCGAAATCATCGCGCCGCAGGTCGGTGTGGATGCCACTCTCGCGAAGCGCGCCGCATTGCTGTCGAAGGCCGATCTGCAGTCGCGCATGGTCAACGAGTTTCCGGAGCTGCAGGGCATCGCCGGGCGTTACTACGCGAAGCACGACGTGGCGCTGGCCGGCCTGTCCGACGACGAGCGCACATCGCTGGCGAACGCACTCGACGAGGCCTGGCAGCCGCGCTTCGCCGGCGACGACATCGCGCTGTCGCCGCTGGGCAAGGTGCTGGCGATCGCCGAGCGCCTCGACACCCTGGCCGGCGGTTTCGCGGCGGGCCTCAAGCCGACCGGCAACAAGGATGCATTCGCGCTGCGGCGCAATGCGCTCGGCTTGGCGCGGACGTTGATCGAGAGTGGGTTCGATCTGGATCTGCAGGCACTGCTGGCCAGCGCGATCGACCGCGTCGGCGCACTGCCCACGGGCAAGGACGGCGCGAGCGCGTTCGCTGACCGCGGCGAACTCTACGACTTCATCCTCGACCGCCTGAAGGGCTACTACGCCGACAAGGGCGCGACCGTGCAGCAGTTCAACGCCGTCGCCGCGCTGCGGCCGAAGTCGCTGTACGACCTCGACCGCCGCATCGACGCCATCGGCACCTTCGCCGCACTGCCCGAAGCCGCAGCGCTCGCCGCCGCCGACAAGCGCATCCGCAACATCCTGCGCAAGGCCGACATCGAGATCCCGGCCACCGTCGATCCGGCGCTGCTGCGCGAGCCGGCCGAGGCCGCGCTGGCCGAAGCCGTGGAGGTGGTGCATGCCGAGACCGGTCACGCCCTCGCGCACGGCGATTACGTGTCGGCGCTGACCCATCTGGCGCGGCTGCGGCCGCAGGTGGATGCGTTCTTCGACGGCGTGATGGTGAATGCCGACGATCCGGACCTGCGCCGTAACCGTCTGGCATTGCTCGAGCAGCTGGCGGAGCGCCTCGGCAGCGTGGCGGCGATCGAGCACCTGTCGAGCTGACACCCCACATCGCGCGTGTGCGCGATGCCGTTAATCGAGTCTTGACGCGACTTGGGTATCCTCCCGCGATGCCTCGTCTTCCCGTGTTGTTCGCTGCCGCCGCGCTCCTGTTCACGTCGGCCGCGGTGCAGGCGGCGCGGGTGGAGCGTGTCGAGATCATCGGTCTCGACGAGGAGATGACCGAGAACGTGCGGGTCTCGCTGGCGCTCTACGATGCGATCGGAAACGAGGTGTCGGGGCGCCGGCTGGCCTATCTGCTGCGCGAAGCCGAGCGGCAGACGCGCGAGGCACTGGAGCCGTTCGGCTACTACTCGCCGACCATCGACATCGAACGCAACGGCGAGTCGACGGCGGTGGCGGTGCGCGTTGTGGTGGACCCGGGCCAGCCGGTACGCGTCCGCAACCGGGACATCGCGATCATCGGCGCCGGGGCGCAGGACCGCTATCTGGCCCGCGACGTGGCCAACTTCGTCCCCGGCGAGGGCGCCGTGTTCAGTCACGCCGACTACGACGCGAGCCGCAACGGCCTGAGCCGGCGCCTGGCCGAGCGCGGGTATTTCGACGCCGAATTCGCCTCGCGCCGGGTCGAGGTCACGCGCGCCGACTACGCCGCCGACATCGACCTGGTCTGGACCAGCGGCGAGCGCTACAACATGGGCCCCACCACCTTCGAGCAGACGCCCGAACCGGTGGTCAACGACAGTCTGCTCGAACGCATGGTGTACTGGCAGGAAGGCAGCTACTACCACCAGGGACGCCTGGACCGGTTGCGCACCTCGCTCGCGCGTCTGGACTACTTCGCCAACATCGACATCCAGCCGCAGGTCGACCAGGCCAATGCCGAGCGCGAGGTGCCGGTGCAGG
This sequence comes from Luteimonas deserti, assembly GCF_013425765.1. GTDB lineage: Bacteria > Pseudomonadota > Gammaproteobacteria > Xanthomonadales > Xanthomonadaceae > Luteimonas > Luteimonas deserti. Next base: position 262,285 of record NZ_JACCJZ010000010.1, on the reverse strand, counting down.
TCACCTTGACCCCGGCCAAGCGCAGCATCTACACCTCGGGCGTGAGTTACGGCACCGACAGCGGCGCCGGTATCCGGCTTGGGGTGGAGCGGCGCTACGTGAACATGCGCGGGCACAAGGCCCTGGCCCAGGTGGACTACGCCCAGCGGCGCAAGACGGCCACGTTGCAATACCGGGTGCCGGCCTTCGCCTGGCGCGACGGCTGGTACACCGCCAGCCTGCAGTTCGCCGACGAGCAGACCGACTACGTCGACAGCCGCCGCGCCGAGCTGGTCGGCAGCCGCAACGGACAGTACAACGAGTTCCTCAACCTGGTGGCTTCGGTGCACGTGCTGCGCGAGCGCTGGCTGTTCCGGGAGATCGCCAATGGCGACAGCGATCCGGACACCGCGCCGGTCCTGCAGCGCTACCGCTTCGCGACCTTCGCGTATCCCTCGCTGCGCGCGGAATACGTCGACGTCGACGACCGGCTGTTTCCGCGTGCCGGCATCGGCGGCTCGCTGATGCTGCGCGGGGGCGTGGAAGGCGTCGGCTCGGAGGCCTCGTTCGCCCAGTTGCACGCGCGCGCCAGCTGGTTCCGCGGTATCGGTGAAGCCAACCGCCTGATCGTGCGGGGCGAAATCGGCCATACGTTCACCGAGGCGCTGGTGGACATGCCGCCGAGCCTGCGTTTCTACGCCGGCGGCGACCGCAGCATCCGCGGCTACCAGTTCCGCGAGGTCAGCCCGCGCATCGACACCGAGGCCGGGCGCTATTCGGTGGGTGCGCAAAACCTGGTGACCGCCAGCGTGGAGTTCGAGCGCTACTTCACTCCGACCATCGGCGCCGCGGTGTTCGTCGACAGCGGTGACGCCTTCGACGGTTCCTCGCCGAACTGGCGCACCGGCGTCGGCATCGGCGCGCGTTACCGCTCGCCCGTCGGCCCGTTGCGGCTCGATATCGCGCGCGGCCTGGACAACCCCGACTCCTCGTTCACGATCGGCCTGTCGATCGGCGCGGAGTTCTGAGATGGCCTTCCACCGCCATCGCCTCCCCAGCGACCTGACGCCCGAAGAGCGCGAAGCGAGGATCGCCGAACTGCGTGCCCGCCGCCGCGCCCGCGCGCGCAAGCTCGCGCTGCGCAGCGCGATCGGCATCGCGGCACTGATGCTGCTGGTCGTCGTGGTCGCGTGGTGGCTCCTGACCACGTTCGGTGGCCGCGATTTCCTGCTCGGGCAGATTGCCGGCCGGCTGCCGGCCGGCACCGAGCTGACCTGGCGGTCGGCCGAGGGGCCCGCCTCCGGGCCGCTGACGATGCACGACGTCCGCTACGTGCAGCGCAGCTGCCCGGACGTCAACGAGCAACCCGTCGCCTACGGCAACTGCGACGCGCCGCGGGTGCTGGTGTTCACCGCCGCCCGGGTCACCATCGACCCGGCGCTGATGCCCCTGGTCGGACGCCGCCTGCGCCTGGACGTGCTGGACGTCGACAACGCGGTCCTGGCCCTGCCGCCGCCGGTGGAGACCCCGTTCGAACTGCCGCGCTGGCCCGACTCGCTGCCGCGGATCGACCTGCCGCTGTCGCTGCAGGCCGACACCATCCGCGTCGACGGTTTCCGGGTGGAGCGCGAGGGTACGCCCGTCATCGACATCCGCAGCCTGCGCGGTGGACTGGATGCGCAGCAGGGCGAGTTGCATCTGGCGAACGTCACCGTCGACAGCGACCGCGGTGTCTTCACCGCCCACGGCGTGTACGCACCCGACGACGACTACCGCATGGACCTGACCGCGAGCGCGCTGATGCCTGCGCCGGCGGGGCGCACGCGCCCGCGCATCGGGCTGGTCGCCCGCGGCGATCTGGCACGGCTCGACCTCGCGGTCGTGGGGCATGCGCCGGCGCCGCTGCGCGCCGTGCTGACCCTGCGCGGGCGCGAGCAACCCGACTGGGCGCTGCGCGCGTCGACCACGCGGCTCGACCCCGCGCTGCTGGCCGGCAGCGGCGAGCCGGGCACGCCGCTCGCGTTCGAGTTGCGCGCGGACGGCACCGGCGGCACGGCATCGCTGCAGGGCGAGGTACGCCTGGGCGAGCCGGATGCCGATCCGATGCGCATCGTGCTGCAGCCGTCGCAGGTCTCGCTCGAGAACCAGCGCCTCGACTTGCGCCCCATGGTGGTGGACGTCCTGGACGGGCGGATCACCGCGCGCGGCCACGTCGATGTCGCCGAACCCGGCGACGTGCGTTTTCGCGTGGCGGCCAATGCGCGCGGCCTGCAGCTGGGCGCGAACCCCGATGCCGCCGAGCCTGCAGCGCCGATCAGCGCCGACGCCGACCTCGGCATCGCCGGCAGCACCGCCGCGTGGGCGGTCGTCGGCACCGGCGCCGTGACCCGCGATGCACTGCGCGCGACGCTGGAACTCGATGGCCGCGGCACCGGCGAGCGCCTGCGCCTGCAGACAGCGCGCGTGACCATGCCCACCGGCACGCTGGATGCGACGGGAGAAATCGCCTGGGCACCGGCGCTCGAATGGAATCTCGACGCCACGCTCGCGGGTTTCGATCCCGGCTACTTCGCCCGTGACTGGCGCGGTGCGGTGCGTGGCACGCTGGCCAGCACGGGTGCCACCCGCGACGACGGCGGCCTGGAGATCGCGGTCACCGCGACCGACCTCGGCGGCACGCTGCGCGGGCGCCGTGTGGACGGTCGCGCCAGCTTCGCCATGCACGGACCTGCGGCCGATGCCGGCGAGACAGGCCGCACCGATTACGAGGCCGAGGCGGCGTTGTCGCTGGGCGACAGCCGGATCGATGCACGGGCCTCGATCAGCGCAGCGCTCGATGTCGACGCGCGGCTGGCGCCGTTGCAGCTGGCCGATTTCCTGCCGCAGGGTGGCGGCAGCCTGCGCGGCACGCTGCGCATGACGGGCCCCCGCGATGCGCCGGACATCGCCGCCGATCTGACCGCGAGCGCGCTGCGGTTCGGGGATTACGCCGCCGACAGCGCGCGTATCAGCGGTCGCCTGCCCTGGCGCCAGGGCAGCGGCGCGCTCGATGTCACCGCCAGCGGTGTGCAGGCCGGGGTCGCGCTCGACTCGCTGCGCGTGGCCGCGCGCGGCGCCGTCGAATCGCTGGAGCTGGACGCGGATGCGCGAGGTGCGATCGGCAGCATCGCGCTGGCCGGCACGGCCGAGCGGCGCAACGCCACTTGGCAGGGTGCGCTGGCGAGCCTGCGCGTGGCACCCGCCACCGGCGCAAGCTGGGCGCTACAGGCGCCGGCGCGGTTCAGCGTGGCCGATGCGCGCTACACCCTCGAGGAAAGCTGCTTCGCGTCGAGCGGCGGTGGGGCGCTGTGCGCGCGGGCGGACTGGCCCCGGCAGGGCGCGGTCGTGACCGGCACCGGCCTGCCCCTGGCCCTGGTGACGCCTTTCCTGCCGGAACAGGACGGCGGCCGCCCGTTCGTGATGCGCGGCGAGATCGCGATCGACGCCGATGTACGTCCGGTGGGCAACGGGTTCGCCGGCAGCGCCAGCGTGCGTTCGGCCAGCGGCGGCGTGCGGACGTCGGAGCGCGCGCGCAACGAGGTGGTGAGTTACGAGGACCTGCGCCTCGACGCCGAATTCGACGGCAACCGCATCGACGTCACGCTGGCCACGACGCTCGACGACGCCGGCCGGATCAACGCTCAGCTCGGAACGGGATGGGACGCCTACTCGCCGTTGTCCGGCTCGCTGGTGGCGCGGATCGAGGACCTGACCTTCGTCGAACTGTTCTCGCCGGATATCGTCGAGCCCACCGGCCGCCTCACCGCCGACATCACCCTGGGCGGCACCCGTGCACAGCCGACGATCGGCGGCCAGGCCCGCCTGGCGGACTTCTCCACGGAACTCCCGGCGCTCGCGATCGCGCTCGAGGACGGCACGATCGCACTCGATGCGCTGCCCGACGGCACCGCGCGGATCGACGGCAGCGTGCGCTCCGGCGGCGGCCGTCTCGGAATCGCCGGCACCCTCGGCTGGAGCGGAGATGCGACACCGCTCGTGCTCAACGTGCGTGGCGAGAACGTGCTGGTGTCCGACACAAGCGACCTGCGTGTGGTCGCGAGCCCCGACATCACCGTGCGCTACGCGGCGCGCCAGCCCCTGAACGTGAGCGGCACCGTCGTGGTGCCCAGCGCGCTGATGGACCTGGAGCGGCTCAGCGAGGGCGTGTCGACGTCGCCCGATGTCGTGGTCCTCGATCCGGTGGATCCGGACACCACCGCCGCGTCGCCGCTCGAACTCGATCTCGCGCTGACCATGGGCGACGACGTCGTGCTGCGCGGCTTCGGCTTCGACGGCAGTCTCGGCGGCACGCTGCGTGTGCGCGCGATTCCCGGCCGCGAGATGACCGGCTACGGCCGGCTCGAAGTCGCCGGCCGCTATCGCGCCTACGGGCAGGATCTGCGCATCACCCGCGGCAACCTGGTGTTTTCCAACGGCCCGGTATCGGATCCCCTGCTCGACGTGCGCGCCGAGCGGCGCATCGATGCCGAGGACGTGACCGCGGGCATCGATGTCACCGGGCGCGCGTCGGCGCCCCAGGTGAACGTATGGAGCAATCCTGCCGGCGACGATTCCCAGGCCCTGTCCTACCTGGTGCTGGGCCGTTCGGCGTCGAGCCTGTCGAGCACCGAAGGCCAGCAGATCGACGCCGCCGCGGCCGCGCTCAACGCCGGCGGCAACCTCGTCGCCTCGCAGCTCGGCAGCCGCATCGGTCTCGACGATGCCGGCATCAACGACTCGCGCGCGCTCGGCGGCAGCGTGCTTGGCTTCGGCAAGCAACTCTCGCCGCGCCTGTACGTGGGCTTCGGCGTCTCGCTGCTCGGCACCGGTCAGGTGCTGACGCTCAAGTACCTGCTGCGCGCGGGCTTCGACCTGGAGATCGAGTCGAGCACGATCGAGAACCGCGGCTCGTTGAACTGGCGGCACGAGCGCTAGGTCGATGGGCGTCGCTTCTGCGGCGTGAGTCGCATCGCGATGCGATGTCGCGAGATTCACGGTGCCCACCGCCTCGGCAGCGTGCATCACCGGACACGCTGTCGCACGAAGGGAATCGTCGCGAACGAGTATGCGTGACGCCTGGTGTGGCCATCCCAGCACGAGCCGGGAGGCTGCGGTGGGTAGCGCCTGCCCGTAGACGTCGAATGCAGCATCACGACCGCACCTCGGCTGTGTACCCGCACCGCTCGATGCCGCACGCAATGCAGATCCGAATGCGATGCGTACCGCACTGCTGGAACTCGCGCGCTCGCCCGTCGATCGGGCCTTCTCCGAACAGCACACGCACACGATGAGCCTGGCACCGACCAAACCCGCCTCTGGTCCTAGCCGTCAGCGGCGCTCTGAACAACAGGCTTGGATACAGCGGCCATGGCGACCCACGGCGATCGCGATGCGTTCGATCAACGCTGCAGCCGCATCCCCCGCAGCTGCGGCGCGCCATCGACGACATCGATCCAGACCACGTAGGCGTTGCGGCCGACGACCTGGAGTTGCGGGAAGCCGGTCGCGCGGCCGCGGCCCTGGAGTCGGGCGAGCTCGACGCGCTCGTGTTCGGTGGCGAGGTCGGCGCTGCGCCTCGAGAGCCACAGCGCCTGCGCGCCGTCGGCATCCTCGCGCAGCCACACGGCCCAGGCCTGGGTGTCGTCGAGTGCGACGGCGATACGACCCTGTACCTCGCTGCCGGCGTCGAGTTCGACGGGGGCCGAGAAGCTGTCGCCGGCGTCGTCGCTGCGGGCGAGGCGCACCCGCGATTCGTCCCCAGGCGCGGTGTACCAGCCCACCAGCACCGTGTCGCCGCGCGCCGCGACCGAGGGGCCGTTGACCGGACAGGCCGGCATCACCCAGGCGTCGGCGTGGACCGCGCGTGGGGGTGTCCAGGCGCTGCCCTCGAAGCGCGTGACGAGGATGTCGCGTACTTCGCCGTCGGTCCGGCCGCGGTATACGACCACCGGGCCACGCGTGGTCACGGCCGCAGCCGTATGGCAGCAATCGCAGACGCTGGCGTCGATCTCATGTTCGTCGATGCGGCGCATCGCGGCATCGAAACGCGCCGCGCGCAGGGTCATCGGCCGGCCGCTGCCCGCATGGCCCTCGACGCCCTCGTGCCCCTCGTGGCTGGCACCCGTGGTGTTGCGCCCGTCCAGCCAGGCGATCCCGATCCCGTCGCCCTGGGGCCACATCGAGACGAATCCGTGTTCGGTCTGCGTGCCGTCGTCGTGCGGCACCACCGGCGCGCCCCAGTTGGCACCGCCGTCGCGCGAGCGGGCGAGGACCACGTCGTAGGCGTAGCGGCCCTCGCCGTTGCGCTGCAGCCAGTGCGCCCAGAGCGCGCCGTCGGCCGTCGGCATCACGTGCGGCGTGTCGGCCCAGTTGACGAACATGCGGTTGCCGATCGCGATCGTGGTCGGCGCCGTGCGCCAGGCCTGGGCGGCCGGATCGAAGCGCGAGAACTGGAACACGTGGCGCCGGCCCGCGCGCGAGTTGGTCCAGCTCAGCACCAGGTGCCCGTCGGAGGAGGCGGCCAGATCGGGCGCGGACGAACCGGGGCCGGTCTCGGGCAAGGCCCATTCGATGCGTTCACTCGGTGCGTCCACCGCCGGCGGTGGACCGGACGTGCCGGCAGCGCCATCCGGCGCGGCATCGTTGCCGCCTGCGCATGCGGCCAAGGTCAGCGCGAGCGCTGCGAGGGCAGGCAGTCGATGTTTCGGAGCGGAAAACCGGATCGGCATGGCGGCACGGGGCAGGACCTGCGGACGGGCGGCAAGGGTACCCTGTCGCCTGGTCAGTCCCGTGTGTCCGAACGTCGCATGCAGGTCATCGTCGCCCGCTACACCGATCCGCTCGAGGCCCAGATCGCCGGCGGCCTGCTGCAGGCCGAGGGCATCGCGGTGCACGTGGGCGATACCCACACCGCACTGGCGAACTGGGAATGGCGGCTGGCCATCGGCGGGGTGAAGCTTCATGTGGCGGCCGCGCAGGCCGAACGTGCGCGCGATGTCCTGCGTCGCCTCGACGCCGGCGAGTTCGCGTTGCCGTCCGAGGACGACGCGGCGTCCGTCTCCGCGACGCCGGTCGACCGCGAGAGCCTGTCCAGCAGGCTGGCGTGGATCGCGCTGGTGGTGCTGTCGCTGCCCGTGCCGTGGCGACGACGGCGCAGCGGCACGGGCGACACGTCCACCTGAGATCTGCGCCGGGCTGCGCGCGTTCCGATCCGTGCACGCCGTCATCTTCCCGGGTGCCGGCCTTCCGGCGACGTCGGGCCGTCCGCTGTGCGCCGCACCGCACGGCGGATGTCAACGGGTTCCCAGGCACCGCTGCGCTGGCCACAATCGCCGGCCCGTCGCCACGAAGTGCCCCCGCATGACCGAGACCCCGCTCGCCCGCCGGATCGCCGCCACCATCGCGGAGGAGATCGGCGCGCAGCCCGCGCAGGCGGTGGCCGCGATCGCCCTGCTCGACGAGGGCGCGACCGTGCCGTTCATCGCGCGCTATCGCAAGGAAGTGACCGGCGGTCTCGACGACACGCAGCTGCGGACGCTGGAGACGCGACTGGTCTATCTGCGCGAGCTCGAGGACCGGCGCGCGGCGATCCTGTCGAGCATCGAGGAGCAGGGCAAGCTGAGCGACGCGCTGCGCGCCGACATCGGCGCGGCCGACAGCAAGGCGCGACTCGAGGACCTGTACCTGCCGTACAAGCAGAAGCGGCGCACGCGGGCGCAGATCGCGCGCGAAGCCGGGCTGGAACCGCTGGCCGACGGCCTGCTGGCCGATCCCGCGCACGTGCCCGAGACCTTCGCCGCAGGGTTCGTCGATGCCGACAAGGGCGTCGCCGACGTAAAGGCCGCGCTGGAAGGCGCGCGCGCGATCCTGATGGAGCGCTGGGGCGAGGACGCGGCCCTGCTGGGCGAACTGCGCGATTGGCTGGAGGCCACCGGCGTGATCCGCGCACGCGTGGTCGAAGGCAAGGAGGCGGCCGGCGAGAAGTTCCGCGATTACTTCGATCACGCCGAGCCGCTGGCGCGGATTCCCTCACACCGTCTGCTGGCCCTGATGCGTGGGCGCCGCGAGGAGTTCCTCACGCTGGACCTGGAGCCCGGCAGCGATCCCGAACAGGGCAACGCCTATGCCGAGGCCCGCATCGCCCGGCATGCGGGCATCGCGGCGCAATCGCGCCCGGCCGACGCCTGGCTGCTCAACGCCTGCCGCCTGGCATGGCGCGCCAAGATCCATCTGCACCTGATGATCGACCTGTTCGGCAAGGCGCGCGAGAAGGCCGAGGGCGAGGCGATCGCGGTGTTCGGCGACAATCTCGAGGACCTGCTGCTGGCGGCACCGGCCGGCCCGAAGGTCGTGCTCGGCCTCGACCCGGGCATCCGCACCGGCTGCAAGGTGGCCGTGGTCGACGCGACCGGCAAGCTGGTGGCGACCGAGACCATCTATCCGCACGAGCCGCGCCGGCAGTGGGACCAGTCGCTGCAGACCCTGCGCATGCTGTGCATCGCGCACGGGGTGCAGCTGATCGCGATCGGCAACGGCACCGCGTCGCGCGAGACCGACCGCCTGGCCGGCGATCTGCTGAAGCTGCTGCCGCAGCAGGCGATCCAGAAGATCGTGGTCAGCGAGGCGGGGGCGTCGGTGTACTCCGCGTCCGAAACCGCGGCGCGGGAGTTTCCCGGCCTGGATGTCTCGCTGCGCGGCGCGGTGTCGATCGCCCGGCGCCTGCAGGATCCACTGGCCGAACTCGTCAAGATCGAGCCCAAGGCGATCGGTGTGGGCCAGTACCAGCACGACGTGGACCAGTACCGGCTCGCGCGCGCGCTCGATGCCCGGGTGGAGGATTGCGTCAACGCGGTCGGCGTGCACGTCAACACCGCGTCCGGCGCGCTGCTGTCGCGGGTGGCGGGCCTGTCGCCGAGCGTGGCCGAGAACATCGTCCTCCACCGCGACGCGAACGGCCCGTTCCGGCGCCGCCGTGACCTGCTCAAGGTGCCGCGCCTGGGCGAGAAGACGTTCGAGCAGTGTGCGGGCTTCCTGCGCATCGCCGACGGCGACGAACCGCTCGATGCCTCCTCGGTGCATCCCGAGGCCTATCCGGTGGTGGAGCGCATCGCCCGCGCCAGTGGCCGCGACGTGCGCCAGGTGATCGGCGATGGCGCCTTCGTGCGGGCGCTGAAGGCGGACCAGTTCACCGACGAGCGCTTCGGCTTGCCCACCGTGCGCGACATCCTCAGGGAACTGGAAAAGCCGGGCCGCGACCCGCGTCCGGAATTCAAGGCGGCGCGCTTCGCCGACGGGGTCGAGGAGATCAAGGACCTCGAGCCCGGCATGGTCCTGGAAGGGGTGGTCAGCAATGTGGCCGCCTTCGGCGCATTCGTCGACATCGGCGTGCATCAGGACGGCCTGGTGCACATCTCCGCGCTCTCCGATCGCTTCGTCAAGGATCCGCGCGACGTGGTGAAGGCCGGCGACATCGTCAAGGTGAAGGTCCTGGAGGTGGACGTGCCGCGCAAGCGCATCGCGCTCACCTGCAGGCTCGACGATGTCCCCGGCGATGCGCCGGGGCGCGATACGCGTCCGCCCGCGCGCGATGCGGGCCGACCGTCCACGCGCCCACACGACGGTCGTCCGCGGTCGCCCTCCGGCAACAGACCCGCTACCGGCGCGCCGCCTGCGAACAACGCCCTGGCAGACGCCTTCGCCCGCGCCCGCGGGCGCTGAGCGCGTCGCGCGTTTGCCGTGGCCGTGGCCGCGGACGGCACATGCGCGGCTACGGCGGGCGGCGCCGGCCCGTCATGCGCGGCCCGCCCGTGTCCGGCGTGGCGACCCGCCCGCAGGATGCCGCCCCGCGGGCGATGACGCCGGGGCCGATGCACGGGGCGCGCGGGACGGCGGCATGCGCGGAATCCGTCACGTGCATACCCGGCTGCCGATCGTGCAGGTGACCCGACGGCGCCGCATGCGTGCGGCGCTGGTCCGCCGAGTGGATGTCGGGCGCGCGGGGCCGATGGCGCGCGCGCATTGCCCGGGAACCGAGATCGCGCGGCACGTTGCGCGGGTTTCCCGGTCGCGCATCGTCGCGCCCGGCGCATTCGCAGGCGCTCGATGCGCGCGCTGCTGTGCCGGCGCCGAACAGCCATCCCCCGACCAGCGAGCGCGCGGGCCCCTCCAGGCCAGATGGCGTCGACGCGCGGCGGCCCCGCGGCCCGCCGCGCACCGGCACGGTCCGCGCCCGTTCGACGGCGCCTCCCGCGCGGCACGCCGCGCTTGGTGACCGGACCGCGTTGCCGGTGATCGACATGGTCGGCACCCTCGCGTTTCCGCGGGGTGCCGCGGCCCGATGCACGGCCGCCGGGGGGGATTCGCGGATCGCCGGCTCAAGCGCCGGCTGAAGGCGACCGGCGGGCCGGGCATCTGTGCCAACGACAACTTCGCCGACTGGTGCAGCGACGTCCGGGGGCTGGTCCAGCAGGCGCAGCAGTCGTCCGACGCACGGTGCTCGAGGCGGTCCTGCCGCAGCCCGACGATCTCCACGCCCTCAAGCCGCGGCATTCGGCCTTCCACCGGACCCCGTTGGAATCCATCCTCGCCCGCGAGCGCGTGGGACGGGGGCTGCCGACCGGCGTCTCGACCGAGGCTGCGTCCTCGTGAACGCGCTGGACGCGCGCATCCGCGATCCCGAGGTCTGCGTGGTCTCCGACTGCGCGGCCAGGGGCACACCGACACGCCGGGCCCACGCGCTGTCGGGGTTGCGCGCCTGCGGGATCCCCGTGCAGGCGTCCGCGCACGCCCTGTCCCGGCAGGCCCGCCGAGGGTGGACCGGCCCTGCGGTGACGGCGCTTCCGGCTCCGTTCGGGACGCTGCGCGCGGTCCGCAACAGGCGGGGCGAGACGCACGCCCGGGGGCCTCATCCCCGCAGGACCCGTCGGCCAGGTGCGACCCCGGCAAGGTTTTCCCGTTGCCCCCCTGGACCGCGAACAGCGTATTCACGGGTGTTTGATAGGACCGTGCGGATAGTTGTCACAGGCGCACGGGAAGGTGTGGTGGTCCCCGCCCTGGTCCTGTCCCCCACGACAGCCGAATCAACCCGCTGGATCGACCGCATGCCCTCCCCCGAAGGCGCAGGCCGCAGACGTCATGCGACCGGCGCGAGCCCCCGCCGCCAGACCCCCCCGATCCCGCGCGACGCGAGCGGCCGCTTCAAGCGGCGCTCGCACGCCACGCCGTTCTCCGCGGACGCCCATCGCTCGCTGTTCGTCACCTCGGAGATGAGCGACTTTATCAAGGCCGGTGGCCTGGGCGAGGTGGCGGCCGCGCTTCCGCGCGCGCTGCGGCGCCGGCACGACGTGCGCGTGCTGATCCCCGGCTACGCAGCCGTTCTCGCCCGCGTCGAGCAACTGACCGTCGTCGGCCGGATCGCCGCCCACGCCGGACTGCCCGCCTGCGAGATCGCGCTCACCCACCAGCACGACGGACTGCCCGTCTACGTGCTGCTCAATCCGGCGCTCTTCGCCCGCGAAGGCTCGCCCTATGTCTCGGTGGACGGCACCGAATGGGACGACAACGCGATCCGCTTCGCGACGCTGTCCTTCGCCGCCGCCGAGATCGCCGCGGGCCGCGCGGGGCTCGACTGGACCCCCCAGCTCCTGCATCTCAACGACTGGCCGTGTGCGCTGGCAGCCGGGTATCTGCGCTGGGCGGGCACGGCGGTGCCGAGCCTGCTGACCATCCACAACCTCGCCTACCAGGGCCTCTTCCCGCGCGCGATGGCGCCGGCGCTGGGCGTGCCGGAGGCGGCGCTGGATGCGGTGGACTTCTACGGGCGCCTGTCCTTCCTGCAGGCCGGCATCGTCTATGCCGACCAGGTGAACACCGTGAGCGTGAGCTACGCGCGCCAGATCACCGGCCCGGAGCTCGGCTGCGGCCTCGACGAGCTGCTCGCGCGCCGCGCCGCAGCGGGCCGCCTGAGCGGCATCCTCAACGGCATCGACGCCAGCTACGACCCGCGGACGGATCTTCACCTGCAGGTCCACTTCAGCGTGAACCAGTGGCAGGGCAAGAACCTCAACGCCGAGCACGTGCGCCGCGCGTTCCATCTGCCCTTGTCGCGCGGCCCGCTGTTCGCGGTGGTGTCGCGCCTGGTCCACCAGAAGGGCCTCGACCTGGTGGTCGACGTGGCGCCGCAGATCACGGCCGCCGGCGGCCAGATCGTGTTCGTGGGTGAGGGGGAACGCGCGATCGAGGATTCGATCCGCGCCCTGTGTGCCCGTTATCCGGCACATGTCGCGGCGATGATCGGGTTCGAGGAAAGCATGGCGCGGCGGGTCTACGCCGGCTCCGATTTCCTGCTGATGCCGTCGCGCTTCGAACCCTGCGGCCTGAGCCAGATGTACGCGCAGCGCTTCGGCAGCCTGCCGATCGCGCATGCGACGGGCGGCCTGATCGACACCGTCGACGACGGCGTGACCGGCTTCCTGTTCGCCGAGCCCTCGGCGGATGCGCTGCGCCGCTGCGTCGGCCGTGCGTTCCGCACCTGGCGCCTGCCGGGGTTGATGTCGGCGATGCGCCGCGCCGCGATGCTGACGCCGTCGGGATGGGAACACGCCGGCCAGCGCTACGCCGACCTCTACTCGCGCACAGCCCGCGCAGCCTGACCCCCGACGCCATGGACGACGGATACGAACCCGGCCACATGCTCGATCCCGGCGCGGCCGACGGCATGCCGTCTGACCGCGCCCCCGCCCTCGACGCGCTTCTCGACGGGCAGCCGGCGGATCCGTTCGCGCTGCTCGGGCCGTGCCGCCTCTCCGACGGACGCTGTCGCGTGCGGGTCATGCTCCAGGGCGCGCAGGCCGCGACGCTGCTGGCCGACGGCGTCGACGTGCCGATGCAGCAGGTGGATCCGCGCGGCCTGTTCGAGGCCGTGTTGCCGTCGGTCTGCCCCTACCGGCTGCGGATCGCATGGCCCGACGGCCTGCACGAGACCGAGGACCCGTACCGCTTCGGCAACGTCATCGACGCAGCGACGATCCAGCGCCTGGCCAACGGCGATCCCGACGCCGTGCGCAGCGCGCTTGGTGTCTACGCCTGCGAGCACGAGGGCATCGCCGGCACCCGGTTCGCCGTCTGGGCCCCCAATGCACGACGGGTCGCCGTGGTCGGCGACTTCAACGGCTGGGACGAGCGCCGCCATCCGATGCGCCTGCGCCACGATGCCGGTGTGTGGGAACTGTTCCTGGCCGAGGAGCTTGCCGGACAGCGCTACAAATACGCGATCACCGTGAACGACGGCAGCCGCCTGCAGCAGAAGGCGGACCCGCTCGCCCGGCGTACCGAGCCGCCGCCGGCCACCGCGTCGATCGTGCCGTCGCGCGAGTCCTACGCATGGTCGGACCACGCATGGATGGCCGCCCGCGCGGATGCGCCCGATGCGCCGATCAGCATCTACGAGGTGCACGCCGCATCGTGGCGACGTGCCGCCGACGGCGGTCCGCTCGACTGGGACGCCCTCGCCGCCGCACTGGTGCCCTACGCGACCGGTCTGGGCTTCACCCACATCGAGCTGTTGCCGGTGAGCGAGCACCCGTTCGGCGGCTCCTGGGGCTACCAGCCGGTCGGGCTGTTCGCCCCCACCGCCCGGCATGGCGACCCCGCCGGTTTCGCGCGTTTCGTCGACGCCTGTCACGGCGCCGGCCTCGGCGTCATCGTCGACTGGGTGGGCGCGCATTTTCCGGACGATGCCCACGGCCTGCAGCGCTTCGACGGTACCGCACTGTACGAGCACGCCGATCCGCGCGAGGGCGTGCACCGCGACTGGAACACCCTGATCTACAACTACGGTCGCAACGAGGTGGCCGCCTACCTGGTGGCGAGCGCGCTCGACTGGATCGAGCGCTTCCATCTCGACGGACTGCGTGTGGACGCGGTCGCCTCGATGCTCTACCGCGATTACAGCCGCGGCGAGGGCGAGTGGGTGCCCAACGAGCACGGCGGGCGCGAGAACCTGCAGGCGGTGGCGTTCCTGCGCCGGCTCAACGACGAGATCCGCAGCCGCCATCCGGGCGTGTGGGTGATGGCCGAAGAATCCACCGCGTGGCCGGGCGTCACCGCGCCCACGGCGCAGGGCGGGCTCGGCTTCTCGCACAAGTGGAACATGGGCTGGATGCACGACACGCTGCAGTACATGCAGCGCGATCCGGTGCATCGCCAGCACCACCACAGCGAGATGACCTTCGGCATGGTCTACGCGTATTCCGAGCGCTTCGTTCTGCCGCTGTCGCACGACGAGGTGGTGCACGGCAAGGGCTCGCTGCTGTCCAAGATGCCCGGCGACGACTGGCAGCAGCATGCCAACCTGCGGGCCTACCTCGGTTTCATGTGGGCGCACCCGGGACGCAAGCTGCTGTTCATGGGCGGCGAGCTCGGCCAACGCCGTGAGTGGTCGCACGACCACGCGCTGGACTGGCACCTGCTGTCGGAGCCGCGCCATGCGGGCCTGCAGCGTCTGGTCGGCGACCTCAACCACGGCCTGCGCACCCGGCCCGCGCTGCATGTCGACGACGATCGCCCCGGTGGTTTCGAGTGGAGCGTCGGCGACGACCACGCCAACAGCGTATTCGCCTTCGTCCGCCACGACCGCACCGGCGGCGGCGTGCTGCTCGCGGTGAGCAACATGACCCCGCAGGTGCTCCACGACTACCGCGTCGGCGTGCCGCGCGCGGGCCGCTGGCGCGAAGTGCTCAATACCGACAGCGCCTTCTACGGCGGCAGCAACGTCGGCAATGGCGGCGGCCTGCCGACATCACCCGATCCGATGCACGGACATGCGCAGTCGCTTCACCTCACCCTGCCGCCGCTGGCCACGTTGTGGCTGGAATGCGAGGACTGAGCACGACGCCCGCATGGGGCGCGCGACTGGACGGCGACTCGGTGCACTTCGCGGTGTGGGCCCCGGCCTGCACGCAGGCCTGGCTGGTGCCGGAGGACGCCGCGCCGGTGCCGATGTCGCCCGACGGCCACGGCGGGTTCTCGCTCTCGCATCCCGGCCGGCCGGGCCTGCGCTACCGGTACCGGCTCGACGCCGCGACGGTGCCCGACCCCGCCTCGCGCTGGCAGCCCGAAGGTGTCGACGGACCGTCGGCGGTGCACGATCCCGACGCCTACTCATGGCACCACACCGCCTGGCACGGGCGCCCGTGGAACGAGGTCGTGCTGTACGAGGCGCACGTCGGCGCCTGCGGTGGCTACACCGGCCTGCAGCGGCAGTTGCCCGCGCTCGCGGCGATGGGCATCACCGCGGTGGAGCTGATGCCGGTCGCGGAATTCCCGGGCCGGCGCAACTGGGGGTACGACGGCGTGCTGCCGTATGCCCCGGCGTCGGCCTACGGGTCGCCGGACGCGCTCAAGGCGCTGGTCGACGCGGCGCACGGGCTGGGTCTGCAGGTGTTCCTCGACGTGGTCTACAACCACTTCGGGCCGCACGGGAATCATCTCTCCGCCTATGCGCCGGATTTTTTCCGCGACGACGTCGCCACGCCCTGGGGCGCGGCGATCGACTTCACCCGGCCGCAGGTGCGGCGCTACTTCATCGACAACGCACTGATGTGGCTGCACGACTACCGCATCGACGGATTGCGCCTGGATGCGGTGCACGCCATCGCGCCGCCGGCGTTCCTGGACCAGCTGCGCGACGCGATCCGTGCCAGCCTGCCGCCGGACCGCCACGTGCACCTGGTGCTGGAGAACGAGGGCAATACCGCATCGTGGCTCGGGCCGGATGGCTACGACGCGCAGTGGAACGACGATTTCCACAATGCGCTGCACGTGCTGCTGACCGGTGAGCGCGAGGGGTACTACGCGGCCTTTGCCGATGCGCCCGAAGCACATCTGGCGCGGGTGCTCGGCGAAGGCTTCGCCTACCAGGGGCAGCCGGATCCGCGCGGGCACGTGCGCGGTGAACCCAGCGCGCAGGTCGCGCCCTGCCACTTCGTCGCGTTCGCACAGAACCACGACCAGATCGGCAACCGGGCCTTCGGTGACCGCCTGGTCACGTCGCTCGCCGAACCCCGCCTGCGCGCGGCGCTGGCGCTGACCGCACTGACCCCGATGGTGCCGCTGTTTTTCATGGGCGAGCCCTGGGGCGCGCGCCAGCCCTTCCCGTTCTTCGCCGACTTTCCGCCGCCGCTCGACGAGGCGGTGCGGGAGGGACGTCGGCGCGAATTCGCGCAGTTCGCGGCCTTCGCCGATCCTGCCCGGCGCGCGCGCATTCCCGACCCGAACGCCGAGGCCACATTCGAAGCCGCGCGCGTCGCGATCGCCGATGCGGGGACCACCGAAGGTGCGCGCTGGGTGGCCTGGTTCACCGCGCTGCTCGCGGTGCGCCGGGCGCAGCTCACGCCGCGCCTGTGCGACCTGCGCGCCGATGGCGCGGGTGTCCTCGCGCCGGGCGTGGTCCACGCCGCATGGCGCGACGCGGAACGCCGCCTCGACGCGGTGCTGAACCTGGGCGACGCGCCGATCGATCTCGCCGCGGCGGGCATCCCCTCCGGCGCGGGCCACTACCGCAGTGACGGCGCCCCGGACGACGCCGTGCTGCCCCCCGATACGTTCCTGCTGCGCTGGCGGGACGCGGCATGAGCGCATCGCTGCATGCACGGGCCAGCGCCGCCGGCCTGTGCCGTCATTGGGAAGACGCGGCCGGCATCGGCCGGACGGTCGCCGACGCGGACCTGCACGCGATCCTCGCCGCGATGGACGCGGCACAGGGCGATGCGGCACTCGACCCGCCCGGCCTGCCGCCTCTGGTCACCGCCGAGGCGTCCGGGCCGGTGCATCTGGCCGGGGTGGAGGCCGGCCTGCTGACGCTGATCCACGAGGACGGCGAGGAAGTGGAGATGGCGGTCGACGGGCGCGGCATGGCCCGCGCGCCTGCACGCCCGGGCGACTGGCGGTTCCGCCGCGCCGGTGCGTCCCACAGCCTGGCGGTCGCCCCGCCGCGCTGCTACAGCGTGGCGGATGCCCTCGACCTGCCGGCGCCGCGGGCCTGGGGGGTGGGCGTGCAGGTGTACTCGACCCGCCAGACCGATGACGGCGGCGTGGGCGATGCGGCCGGCGTGCTCGACTGGGTCTACCGCGTGGCGGCTGCGGGCGGCGACGCGGTCGCGCTGAGCCCGGTGCATGCGGCCCGGCCGTGCACGGGGGTGTGCAGCCCGTATTCGCCCAGTGACCGCCGCCGTTTCGATCCCGTCCATGCCGCGCCGGCCCTGGTCCTGGGCGCGGATGTCGTCGCCGCCGCGTGTGGCCACGTGGCGACGGCGCCTGCCGGCGACGACGCACTGATCGATTGGCCCGCCGCCACGGCGGCACGATGGCGCCGTCTGCGGGCCCTGTACGCCGCCCGCGGACATCTCGCCGAGGGCCTGCGCGCCGATCTCGCCGAGTTCGAGATGGCGGGCGGCGACGCGCTAGAGGCGTTCGCGCGCCACGCCGCGCGCGACCACGGCGACGGCGAGCCGGGCTTTCACCGCTTCGCACAATGGCTCGCCGAGCGCAGCTGGGCCGGCGTACAGCGCGCGGCACGCGATCGCGGCATGGGTCTCGGGCTGATCGCCGACATCGCCGTCGGCTTCGATCCCGCGGGCGCCGAGGCTGCGGCCTGGCCCGACGCGGTGCTGCAGGGCCTGGAACTGGGCGCGCCGCCGGACGCCTTCAATGCGGCCGGGCAGGTCTGGGGGGTCACCGGCTACAGTGCTGCCGGACTGCGCCGCACTGGCTATGCCCCGTTCCGCGCGCTGCTGCGCGCCACCATGCACGCGCGCGGCGGCGTGCGCATCGATCACATCCTCGGTCTGATGCGCTTGTGGGTGGTGCCACGGGGCGCGCCCTCGTCGGCCGGGGCCTACCTGCAGTATCCGCTGCAGGACCTGCTCAACCTGGTGGCCCTGGAGTCGTGGCGGCAGCGCTGCATCGTCATCGGCGAGGATCTCGGCGTCGTACCGCCGGGCCTGCGCGACACGCTCGCGCGGCGCGGCGTGCTGGGCATCGACGTCCTGCCGTTCACCCGCGACGCCGAGGGCGCCTTCCTGCCCCCGAAGCGCTGGCGCCGCGACGCGATCGCGACCACCACGACCCACGACCTGCCCACGCTGGCGGGATGGGCGCAGGGCCG
Source organism: Luteimonas deserti (assembly GCF_013425765.1). GTDB lineage: Bacteria > Pseudomonadota > Gammaproteobacteria > Xanthomonadales > Xanthomonadaceae > Luteimonas > Luteimonas deserti. The sequence continues at coordinate 244,104 of NZ_JACCJZ010000010.1, read as the reverse complement.
CGATCTCGAATGGCGCGCGCGCATCGACGCGGTGCCGGGCGACGTACTACAGACGCAGCGCGAGGCCCGTGCCGACGATGTCGCCGCGCTCGATGCCGCCTGCCTCGACGCGATCGGCGCGACCGGGCCGGTCGCGTGGGCGGCGTATGCCGCCGCCTCGCCGGCGCCGCTTGCGCTGCTGCCGGTCGAGGACGCACTGGGGCTCGAGGAACAACCCAACCTGCCCGGCACCGTCGACGAACACCCCAACTGGCGGCGCCGCCTGCCCACGGCCGTCGACGACACCCCGGCGCTCGCCGCGCGCCTGCGCGCGTTCGCTGCCGCAAGGAACCTCGACGCATGACCCCGCTGCGCGCCACCGTCCGTCTGCAACTGCACGCCGATTTCCCCTTCGATGCCGCGCGCGCGCAGCTCGACTACTTCGCCGCGCTCGGCATCAGCCATCTGTACCTGTCGCCGATCGGCGTGGCGACCCCGGGCTCGACCCATGGCTACGACCAGGTCGATCCCACCCGCATCAGCGAGGCGCTCGGTGGCGAGGCAGGATTCCGCGCACTGGCGATGGCGGCGCGCGATGCGGGCATGGGCGTGCTCATCGACATCGTGCCCAACCACATGGCGACGCATGCGGACAATGCCTGGTGGTGGGACGTGCTCGCCCATGGCCGGGACGCCGAACATGCCCGGTGGTTCGACATCGACTGGGACGCGCCGGGCCGCAATGGACGCCTGTGGCTGCCGGTCCTCGACCGTCCGTTGCGTGAAGCCGTCGACGCAGGCGTACTGCGCGTGGCGCCGACCGGACGCGGCGTGGTGCTCGACCATCACGGCAGCCAGTACCCGGTGCAGGGGGCCGCGCAATCGGATGCGACGGCCTGGTGCGAAGCAGTCAACGCTGCCCCGCAGCACCTGCATGCGCTGGTGCTGGAGCAGCCCTACCGGCTCGCCTGGTGGCGCACCGGCAACAGCCTGATCAATTACCGGCGCTTCTTCGACGTCACCGGGCTCGCCGCGCTGCGCATCGAACGCCCCGACGTGTTCGACGCGGTGCACGCGCTGCCGCTGCGCCTGCTCGGCGAAGGCCTCATCGATGGCGTGCGCATCGATCATGTCGATGGTCTCGCCGACCCGCGCGCGTATCTGCAACAACTGCGAAAAGCGCTCGATGCTGCCGCGCCGGGGACGGACAGACCCGTGTTGCTGGTCGAGAAAATCCTCGCACCCGATGAAACGCTGCCCGGGAACTGGGATTGCGACGGCACCACCGGCTACGACTTCATGGACCAGGTGGGCGGCGTGCTGCTCGAACCGGACGGCGAACCGCAGCTGGTCGCGCAGTGGCGTGCGCACAGTGGCCGCAGCGGCGATTTCGTCGGCGAAGAACACCTCGCGCGGACGCAGTTGCTGCAGGGGGCCCTGGCCGCGGAACGCGCGCGCACCGGTCGTCTGCTCGATGCGGCGATCGTTCGCGACTCCGCGCTGGAGGAACTCGGCGCGCCGCTGCTGCACCGTGCGCTGGATGCCGTGCTCGCCGAGTTCCCGGTGTACCGCACCTATGCGCCACGCGACGGGATGCAGCCCGAGGATCTGGCGCGCTGGCGGCAGGCGGCCGATCGCGCACGTGCGCGCGGCGTCGACGCGGCCCTGCAGCGCGCGATCGATGGCCTCGTCGACGACCTGCTGCAGCGACCGGGCGATGCCGCTGCCGCATTGCGCACCGCCTGCGAGCAGCTCTCGGCACCGTTGAACGCGAAGTCGGTCGAGGACACCGCGTTCTATCGCCACGGCGCGCTGATCTCGCGCAACGAGGTCGGCAGCCATCCGGTGTCGCTCGCCTGCCCGCCTGCGGTCTTCCATCGCAAGGCCGCCGCGCGCGGCCCGCGTGCCCTGGTCGCCACCAGCACCCACGACCACAAGCGCGGCGCCGACGTGCGTGCGCGGCTGGCGGTGCTCGCCAGCGATCCGCACGACTGGGCAACGCGCGTGGCGGCGATCGAAGCCGCCGTGCCGGAGGCCTGCGCGGCGGTCGATGGCGGTGATCGCTGGATGCTCTGGCAGACTATCGTCGGTGCATGGCCGCCCGACCTGCACGCCGACGACGATGCCGGCGTCGACGCATTGCGCAGGCGCGTCGCCGGCTGGCAGGAAAAAGCCCTGCGCGAAGCCAAGCTGCGCAGTTCCTGGCTCGATCCGGACATCCGTTACGAAGCTGCCGCGGGCGCGCTGCGCGACGCGGCATTCGCTGATGGCGCTGCGCGCCTGCTTCTTGCCCAGGCTGCAGAACGCATCGCCGCGCCCGGCGCGGTGCTCGGCCTCGCGCAGGCGACGCTGCAGTTGTGCGTGCCGGGCGTGCCGGATCTCTACCAGGGCTGCGAAGGCTGGGACCTGAGCCTGGTCGATCCGGACAACCGCCGCCCGGTGGACTACGCAGTGCGTCGCAGCTGGCTAGACGCTCCCCACGATGCGCATACGCACTGGCGAGGGGGCGGCATCAAGAGTCGGGTATGGCAACAGTTGCTGGCGCTGCGGCGCGCGCAGCCGCCGCTGTTTGCGGCAGGCGATTACGCGCCACTGAAGGCGGAAGGTGAAGACGCCGATGGCGTGCTCGTATTTACACGACGCCATGACGGCGCTGCGCTGATCGTGGCGATCCCGCGCGCATCCGCCGCCCTGCGCGTGCGGCCGGATGCACCGGCATGGCAACCGGACGCCTGGACCCGCACGCAGCTGTCGTTGCAGGAGGGCCGCTGGCGCGACGCCTGCAGTGGGCGCGAATTCAATGGAGGCGACCACATGGTCGCCGATCTCTGGCAGATATTTCCTGTCGCGGTGTTGATCCGCGACGACGGGTGACGAATGGACGAGCAGCAACGCAACGCCCGGATCCGGGAACTGGCACGCGAAGTCTGGGAAGCGGAGGGCAGGCCCGACGGTCAGGCCGACCGGCATTGGGCCATGGCCGAGCGCCTGGTCGATGCCGAACTGCGCGCCGAGCACGAGGATCTGGGCCTCGACACCGGGAGTGCGCATTGAGCGCCGCGGGACGGGCGACGCCCGAGCGCCTGCGCCAGCGCTCGCGGATCCGCGAAGGTCGCCCGTTTCCGCTGGGCGCGACCTGGGACGGACTGGGCGTCAACTTCGCCCTGTACTCGGCCAACGCCACGCGCGTGGACCTGTGCCTGTTCGATGCGCGCGGCCGCGAGCAGGAACGCATCACCCTGCCCGAGCACACCGACGAGGTCTGGCACGGCTACCTGCCCGACGTGCGACCGGGCCAGCTCTACGGCTACCGCGTGCACGGGCCGTATGCGCCCGACGCCGGCCACCGCTTCAATCCGAACAAGCTGCTGCTCGATCCCTACGCCCGGCAGATCGTCGGCGAACTGAAATGGGCGCCGCACCTGTTCGGCTACACGATCGGTCACCGCGACGCCGACCTGAGCTTCGACCGCCGCGACAGTGCGGCCTACATGCCCAAGGCCGCGGTGGTCGATCCGGCGCACACCTGGGGTGACGACCGCCGCCTGCACACGCCCTGGGACAGGACGGTCATCTACGAGGCACACGTGCGCGGTCTGACGATGCGGCATCCGCAGGTGTCGGAGGGCGCCCGCGGCACGTTCTCGGCGATCAAGAACGATGCGGTCATCGCGCATCTCAAGGACATCGGCGTCACCGCGATCGAACTGCTGCCCATCCACGCCTTCGTCGACGACCAGCATCTGCTCGAGCGCGGCCTGCGCAACTACTGGGGCTACAACTCGATCGGCTTCTTCGCCCCGCACCCGCGTTATCTGGCCAGCGGCAACATCGCCGAGTTCAAGCAGATGGTCGCGCACCTGCACCAGGCCGGCATCGAGGTGTTGCTGGACGTGGTCTACAACCACACCGCCGAAGGCAACGAGCTGGGGCCCACGCTGTCGTTCAAGGGCATCGACAACGCCAGCTACTACCGCCTGGCCCAGGATCGCCGCTATTACATCAACGACACCGGCACCGGGAACACCTTCGACCTGACCAATGCCGGCGCGCTGCGCATGGTCAACGATTCGCTGCGCTACTGGGCCGACCAGATGCATGTCGACGGCTTTCGTTTCGACCTGGCGACCATCCTCGGCCGCGAGCCGCACGGCTTCGACCGCAGCAGCGGTTTCCTCGATGCGGTGGGCCAGGATCCGCTGCTGGCGCAGACCAAGCTGATCGCCGAGCCCTGGGACATCGGCCCGGGTGGTTACCAGGTCGGCAACTTCCCGCCGGGCTGGTCGGAATGGAACGACAAGTACCGCGACACCATGCGCGCCTACTGGCGCGGCGATGGTGGCCAGCTGGCCGAGTTCGCGCGGCGTTTCACCGGCTCGGCAGACCTGTTCGACCATCGCGGCCGCCGCCCGCGTTCGTCGGTGAACTTCGTCACCGCGCACGACGGATTCAACCTGCACGACCTGGTCAGCTACGCCGACAAGCACAACATCGCCAACGGCGAGGACAACCGCGACGGCCACGACCACAGCCTCTCGGCCAACTACGGCGCCGAGGGCGAGACCGACGACGCGGCGATCAACACCCTGCGCGATCGGCAGAAGCGCAACTTCCTCGCCACCCTGCTGCTGTCGCAGGGCACGCCGATGCTGCTCTCGGGCGACGAGTTCGGACACACCCAGCAGGGCAACAACAACGCCTACTGCCAGGACAATAAGATCGCGTGGCTGGACTGGGAGCGGGCAGGCAGCGAGGGTGGGCGTGCGTTGTCACGCTTCGTCGCGCGCCTGGCGACGCTGCGCCGCTCACATCCGCTGCTGCGGCGCACGCGCTGGTTCGACGGCCGGTTCGACGAGACCCTCGGGCTGCGCGACATCGGCTGGCTCGCGCCGGACGGGGCCGAGCTCTCGCCCGGCCAGTGGGAAGACCCCGAGGCCCGCGCGCTGATGGTGCGGCTCGATGGCCGGGCGCCGGACAGCGGGCTGCGGACGCCGGCGGCGCACACCACCCTGGTCATCCTCGCCAATGCCAGCTCGGTCGCCGTGCGGTTCGCGCTGCCGGCGGATCCGGACGTGCGATGGGAGGTCCTCATCGACACCGCCGATCCCGATCGCGACGAGCTGCTCGACGGCGGGGCGGTGATCGAACGTGGCGACCGCAGCCTGATGCTGCTCGGCGCGCGCCGGCGCTAGGCGGCGTCCCGGGGCGGCGCAGAGTCCGCGTGCGGAGCGTGGCGTCTCGGCCCGCATGCCCCGCCCGGCGGCCGGCTGCGGCTTGTGTCCGGCATCGCTGCGGTCGCCGGCTGACGCACGGGGACCGCGCGCGTCAGCCGGGCGCGGCTGCGGTGCGCAGCCGGTCGCGGTGCCGCCGGCTGCACGGCACGGCGGTGCCGTCCTGCAGGTGGATGCGCGCATCGCCGCTGTCGAGCGCTTCGATCGACGCGATGCGGTCGACGTTGACCAGATGGCTGCGGTGCACGCGCACGAAGCGCGCAGGATCGAGTCGCGCTTCGAGTTCGGCGAGCGTGCTGCGCAGCGGATAGACCTTACCGCGTACGTGCAGGTTGGCGTAGTTGCCGGCGGCCTGGATCCACTCGATGTCGTCGGCCGCGACCAGGAATTCGCGGCCGAGCTTGCGGACGAGAAAACGCGACGGGCGCTCGACGGGCTCGACCGGCGCGCTGTCGTCGTCCGGTGCGGCCAGCAGCGAGGCCTCGCCCTGCAGGCGACGTACCAGCAGGCGGTAGACGTGCAGCACCACGACGATGCCGAGAAAGGTGCGCGCATCCTTGAGGTACTCGTAGAGGAAGGCATCACCGAAGACATAGGTCTCGCCGTGCCAGGCGTAGACCAGGCGGCGCATGCCGACCATCAGGCCCACGTGCAGCATCGACCAGACCACGCTCGCCACGGCGTACAGCGGCAGACGTTGCCGCCAGCTGTCCAGATGCACCGGCCAGCGCCCGGTAAACCACACCATCGCCGGCACCAGCACCAGCAGCGCGATGGCGCTGCTGCCTTCCCAGCTCGCGACCTCCCATGCGGAATAGGGCAGGTCGAGTCGCTGGACGTCCATCCAGGTGGTCACGCTGTTGCCCACGCCGGACAGCAGGTACGTGACGAGCCAGTAACCCACCTCGACCGGCCGGCGGATGGCGAGGTAGCGCTCGGCGCCGGAGCGCGGCGTGGATGGACGGTCGGACATCCGCGCATTCTAGGCAGCGCGCGCAGATCGGCCTGCCCCACTCGTCCCTGCCGCCCCGCGGTCCGTCCCCGGAACCGCGCCACGAAGCCCCGGGCGGCGGAGGACCCCCGGCGAGGGCGCGCATCGTGGCATCCCCGTACCGATCGCAGGCTCCGATGGACCGCCGCCACGACCTCGACACTCTGCGCGTGATCGCCTTCGCGCTGCTGATCCTCTATCACGTGGGCATGGTCTACGTGGTCGACTGGGGCTTCCACATCAAGAGCCCGACCCTGCTGGCCTGGGTCGAATGGCCGATGGTGCTGGTCAACCGCTGGCGGATGTCGCTGCTGTTCCTGCTGTCGGGCATCACGCTCGGCCTGGTGCTGGCACGTCGCGCCCCGGCACGGCTCGTCGGCACCCGCAGCTGGCGCCTGCTGCTGCCGCTGGCATTCGGCATCGTCGCGGTGGTGCCGGTGCAGGTGTACTGCGAGGCGCGCACGCTCGGCACCATCGCGCCGGGGTTCGCCGCCTTCCTGCTGCGCTATCTGCAACTGCGGCCGTGGCCGGCCGGCACGTTCACCGGCGCCGAGTACGGCTTCACCTGGAATCATCTCTGGTATCTGGCCTACCTGTGGGTCTACACACTGGGTGTGCTGGCCGCGCTGCCGCTGCTGCGCGCGTTCGGCGGCACGCGGCTGGCCGACTGGCTGACCGCACGTGGACGCTGGCTGCTGTGGACGTTGCCGGCGCTGTGGCTGCTCTTCGCCCTGCTCGTCCTCGCGCCGCGGTATCCGTCCACGCACGCCGTGGCCGGCGACTGGTTCAACCATGCGAAATACCTGCCGGTCTTCGCATTCGGCGTGTTGATCGCCCGGCGCGCCACGATATGGACCGCGCTGGACGCGCACCGCTGGACGCTGACCGGACTCGCGCTGCTCGGCGCGACCGTCTACATGACGCTGCGTGTGATCGGCCGCCTGCTCGACACGGGGGCGATGTCGGCTGCGGGCCTGGACGCGTGGATGCCGCTGCCGGGCTGGAAGCTCGTCTCGGTGGGCGCGCACGCGCTGTACGCGTGGACCGCACTCCTCGCGATGCTGGCTTGGGGCGCGCGACTGTTGAACCGTCCGTGGCCGGGACTGCGTTACGCGAGCGAGGCGGTGTATCCCTGGTACATCCTGCACCAGAGCCTGATCGTGTTCGCTGCCTACTGGCTGATTCCGCTGCGCCTGGGGCCGCTGTGGGAGCCGCTGCTGGTGCTCGCGATCACCGTCGCCGGCTGTCTGCTGATCCACGAGCTGCTGATCCGCCGTATCCGCTGGCTGCGACCGCTGTTCGGACTGCCGCGGGCCGCACGCCCGGCCCGAGGCGCAGGTCCGGGCCATGCCGATGTATCGACGGCGCGGAGCGCGTGAGCAGCGGGCGTCGCGTGCAGACTCAGCGCGCCCTACCCGTGCGCAGGCGCCGGCGCATCCAGCCGGCACCGGCCGAGACCAGCGCCGCCGGAACCGACAGCGCTACCGCGTACACCAGGCCCGCGAGCAGCAGCGCCCCGGCGCCCGATACGGCGATCACCACCGGCACCTGGGCGAACACGACGATCGGGCCCCAGAGCCAGGCCCGCGTCGGCATCGCCGATCCGAGCATGGCCGAGACCAGCAGCGCGCCCGGATAGATCACCGTCCAGTACGCGGGCGCATCCCAGGGTTCGCCACCCTCCGCTATCCCGGACGCGACCGCCCAGTACGCGATGCCGATGAGGGCGGCGATGGATGCACCGAAGGCCACGGATCTGTTCGTCATGTCGGTGTCCTGCACGGTCGAAGGCCGTACCAGAGCACAGGTTCGCCGAACGCCGGATGATCGGGCCGCGCCTGATGGCCGACGCCGCTGTGTGTCCGAGCGCTTGCACGCATGTCGATCGGTCAGCTTGGTGCGCAACGCACGCGGTTGCGCACGCTGACGTTGCACGGGGTCGAGGCGATACGGTCGCCGCGCGCCGTCAAGCCGCGCGCGTGCGCCGTGCGCGCTCCAGATGCACCAGCAATAGCGAGATCGCGGCGGGCGTCATGCCGGGAATGCGCTGCGCCTGCCCGACCGTCAATGGCCGCACCTGGGTGAGCTTCTGCGCGAGCTCGGCCGACAGGCCACGCACCTGCGCATAGTCGAAGTCCGGCGCGATCGCCGTGGTTTCCTGGCGCTGCTGGCGCTCGATCTCCGCGCGCTGACGCTCGAGATAGCCCGAATACTTGGCTTCGATCTCCACCTGCTCGGCAACGTCGGCCGCTTCGACGCCGGGGCCGATCGCCTCGACGCGCATCAGATCGGCGTAGCCGAGCTCGGGACGACGCAGCAGATCGATGCCGCTGCTCTCCCGGCGCAGTTCGATGCCCAGCGTCGCGACCGCATCGCGACCGATCGCATTCTGCGGCGAGGCCCACAGGCCGCGCAGGCGCGCGGTCTCGCGCTCGACCGCCTCGCGCTTGGCGTCGAAGCGAGCCCAGCGCGCGTCGTCGACGAGGCCGAGCATGCGGCCCGCTTCGGTCAGGCGCAGGTCCGCATTGTCCTCGCGCAGCTGCAGCCGGTATTCGGCGCGGCTGGTGAACATGCGGTAGGGCTCCCTGGTGCCGTGCGTGATCAGGTCGTCGACCAGCACGCCGATATACGCCTGGTCGCGGCGCGGGCTCCAGGCATCGAGCCCGCGTACCTGGCGCGCGGCGTTGACGCCGGCGAGCAGGCCCTGGGCGGCGGCTTCCTCGTAGCCGGTGGTGCCGTTGATCTGGCCGGCGAAATACAGCCCCGCGACGGCGCGCGTCTCCAGCGTGTGCTTGAGCCCGCGCGGATCGAAGAAGTCGTATTCGATCGCGTAGCCGGCGCGGGTGATGTGCGCATTCTCGAAGCCGACGATGCTGCGCACGAGTTCGAGCTGCACGTCGAAGGGCAGCGAGGTGGAGATGCCGTTGGGATAGATCTCGGCGACGTTGAGGCCTTCAGGCTCGACGAAGATCTGGTGGCTGTCCTTGTCGGCGAAGCGCACCACCTTGTCTTCGATCGACGGGCAGTAACGCGGGCCGATGCCTTCGATCTGGCCCGAATACATCGGCGAACGGTGCAGCGCGCCGCGGATGATCGCGTGGGTGCGCTCGGTGGTGCGGGTGATCCAGCACGGCACCTGGCGCGGATGATCGTCATGGCTGCCCATGAAGGAGAACACCGGGCGCGGATCGTCGCCCGGCTGGATGGTCATCGCGGCGTAGTCGAGCGTGCGGCCGTCGATGCGCGGCGGCGTGCCGGTCTTCAGGCGATCGACGACGAACGGACGTTCGCGCAGGCGCGCCGCGAGGGTCGCTGCAGGCGGATCACCTGCCCGCCCGCCCGCGGACTGCGCTTCGCCGATGTGGATGCGCCCGGCGAGAAACGTACCGGCGGTCAGCACCACCGCCGGCGCATCGAAGCGCAGCCCGGTCTGGGTGATCGCGCCGCGCACCGCGTCGCCCTCGATGACCAGATCGTCCACCGCGGACTGGAAGATCGTCAGGTTCGGCTGCGCCTCGACGGCCCGGCGCACGAAGGCACGATAGAGGTTGCGGTCGGCCTGGCAGCGCGTCGCGCGCACGGCCGGGCCCTTCGATGCATTGAGCCGGCGCCACTGGATGCCGGCCGCGTCCGCCGCGCGGGCCATCACGCCACCCAGCGCGTCGATCTCGCGCACCAGATGGCCCTTGCCGATCCCGCCGATCGCCGGGTTGCAGCTCATCACGCCGATGGTCTCGACGTTGTGGGTCAGCAGCAGCGTGCGCGCACCGGCGCGCGCAGACGCGAGCGCCGCCTCGGTGCCGGCATGGCCGCCGCCGACGACGATGACGTCGTAGCTGTAGAAGTCGTTGGGCATCCGCGGATTATCGCGTGGAACGGCCGTCGACGCGGAGCGCCGGGGTTGGCATGGTTTCTGCGTACACCCGATTGCACCCGGGATGGCAAGCGTCTGAAAGGGGGACGCGGCTGGAGATTGGAACAGGGCCGGCCATGTACGTCTTGGGGAAGCGCGGGGCCGGATGTCGGGGGACATCCGGCCCCTTTTTTTGGCTCCACGTCAGCCCTGACGGGCTGGAACGAAGAGCCGACGCCCGGCGGAGGCGGAACAGGGGGGATCCGGTGATCCCCCGCCGGGTGTCGACAGGGTGTGACTTTTTCGTCGTAAACCGACGCGATGGGTCAGGCGTCGCCAGCTTGGCCCGCCTTCCACGCCGGCGCAAGCCTTATTACGGCTGAGCTTCGCGACGTGTGACCGATTGCCGCATTTCCCGACCGGGCACCGGCCGGCCTTCACCGCGGGAGGCCGGACGCACAACGTCAGCCTGTGACCGCGCCGGGCGTGAGGTGCCTTCCACGCGCACCGGGCCGGCACCCTCGAGACGTACCGGCCGCGTGCCCTCCGGCCGGCCCGGGCGCGAGTCGCCGTCGGCACGCGGCGGGCGCTGCCAGCCACCTTCGGGGCGGTCCGGACGGCCGGCACCGGGCCCACGATCAGGCCGATCGCCACGGGGGCGGCCATCCCAGTTGCCGCCGGGGCGACCGGGGCGGCCGCTGTCGGGTCGGTCGGGTCGGTCGGGTCGACCATGCCATCCGCCGCCCGGGCGATCCGGCCGCGCATGTCCCTGGGGTGGCCGCTGCGGCGGCCGGTACCCGGGCCGGCCGGAGTACACCGGAACCGGCTGCACGATGACCGTGGGCGGGCGGACATAGCCGTAGGGATAGCGGTTCCAGGTGCCGTAACCGTAGTACGGCGCGCCATACCCTGCACCTCCGTACCAGCCTCCATACCGGCTGTAACCGACGCTGCCGTAGGGCGCGCCGTAGCTCCGGTACACGGTCCCCGGCGAGCCGTGGTAATAGTCGCCACCGCTTGCGGCGCGGTAGCCATAAGTCGCGCAGCCTGACAACGTCACGCAGGCGAACAGCATCAAGGCCTTGCGGATCATGGCGGTCACCGTTCCGATCGGAGGACCAGCTTCGCCCCGGGGCATTGAATCCGCCCTTAAGCGGACCGGTGTTAATGAACCGCAGCCCGGTAGCGTTCCCGAGCGGTGGTCGTGATTCCCGGGAATGGCTCCGTTACGCTTGTCCGATGTCCGATGTTCTCCCCCAGCCCGACGACGTGCTCGCGGCCAGCGCGCGTATCGCTCCGCACGCCGATGTGACCCCGGTCCTGCAGGCCGGCTCGATCGACGATGCGGCCGGCTGCACGCTGCGGTTCAAGGCCGAGCATCTTCAGCGCGCAGGTGCGTTCAAGTTCCGCGGCGCCTGCAATGCGGTGTGGGCCCTGGAGGCGGCCCAGGCCGGGCGCGGCGTGGTGACCCACTCCTCCGGCAATCATGGCGCTGCGCTGGCACTGGCCGCGCGTTCGCGCGGGATCGCGTGCCACGTGGTGGTACCGGCGGGCGCGGTCGCGACCAAGCTGGCGGCTATCGCCCGCTACGGCGCGGTGCTGCATCGCTGCGACGCGACCCTGGGCTCGCGCGAGGCCACCTGCGAACAGGTCCGGCAGATGACCGGTGCCACGATGGTGCACCCCTATGCGGATGCACGTGTGATCGCCGGGCAGGGCACGGCCGCGCTGGAACTGCTGCAGGCGGCCGGCGCGCTCGACGACCTGGTGGTACCGGTGGGCGGCGGCGGTCTGGCGGCGGGCAGCGCGCTGGCGCTGCAGGTACGCGCCGCACACACCCGGCTGGTCCTCGCGGAGCCGCGCGGTGCGGACGATGCCCTGCGTTCGCTGCGCGCGGGCCGGCGCGTCGAGACGCTGGTCCCCGAGACAGTCTGCGATGGCCTGCGCGGGCTGCTCGGCTCTCCGAACTTCGCGATCCTCGGGGCGCATCGCAGCGGTGACGGCGCCGCGCCGGTGGAGGTCATTCCGGTGGACGACGCCGACACCGTCGCCGCGCAACGGATGCTGGCCACGCGCACCAAGCAGTTGGTCGAACCGTCGTCGGCGATCGCACTGGCCGCCGTGCTGGGCGCGCCGGCGCGGTTCGCGGGACGACGGGTGGGCATCGTGCTGAGCGGCGGCAACGTCGATCCGGACCGCCTCGCGTGGCTGCATTGAGCGTCGCGCCGTGAGTCGTCGCCGTCGCCCCATACGCACGCTGCTGCGCATCTGCCTGCGCGCGTTGCTGCTCGTTGCGCTGTGGCTGGCGGGCGTGGCCGCGTGGATCGTGCACGTGGGGAGCCGCGACGAGGCCGGACCGGCCGATGCGATCGTCGTGCTGGGCGCCGCCGCCTACGACGCCGTACCGTCGCCGGTGTTCGAGGCCCGGATCGAGCACGGTGTGGATCTGTACCGCGCAGGCCACGCCCCCACGCTGATCTTCACCGGCGGCTACGGCGGCGCGAAGGCGCGCTTTTCGGAGTCCCAGGTCGCGCGGCGGTACGCCTTGCGCCAGGACGTGCCGGAGGCGGCGATCCTGATCGAGTCGCGCTCGCGGACCACGCTCGAAAACCTGCTCGAGACCCGCCAGCTGATGCAGGACCACGGCCTGCACCGGGTGATCATCGTGAGCGATCCGCTGCACATGTCGCGCGCACTGCGCGCTGCGCGCCGGCTCGGTATCGACGCGGTCGGGTCGCCGACGCCGTCGACCCGGTTCCGCACCTTCCGCACCCAGCGCGAGTTCCTGCTGCGCGAGGTGTATTTCTTCCATCGCGACCTGCTGGACGCACTCCACGGAGCACTCGCCCGATGACCGGTTCATTCCAGGCCGCCGCATGCCGCCTCGTCGAGCGCTATTACGCCGCCTTCAACGCGGGCGATCGCGTCGCGATGCTCGAGCTGCTGGAGGACGACGTCGCCCACGATCCCAACCAGGGCCCGCGCGAGACCGGACGCGAGGCCTTCGCCGCCTTCATGCAGCGCATGGACGCGCGTTACCGCGAGCGGCTGGACGACATCGTGGTGATGGCGAGCGAGGACGGCCGGCGCGCCGCGGCCGAGTACGTCGTGCGCGGGACGTATCTGGCGGACGATGCCGGCCTGCCGCCGGCGCGCGGGCAGCGCTACGTCCTGCCCGGCGGCGCGTTCTTCGAGATCCGCGACGGCCGCATCGCGCGCGTGAGCAACCACTACAACCTCGACGACTGGATCGCGCAGGTGCGCTGATCCGGAGGCGGCGGGCTCAACCCGCGGACTGGCCGTCCGCCACCAGGGTCAGGCCTTCGTCGAGCAGCCAGCGGGTCGCCAGCACCCGCTGCGGCTGCGGCTGGTCCTTCAGCACGTCGACCATCTGCCGGAACGACCGGCAGCGCGCCTGACGGCTGGTCTCGTCGGTACCCGTGGCGGTCATGCCGAGCATGAAGCCGTCGTGCAGCAAGGTCGCGGTCACCGCCGCGGACCGCAGTACCTGCTGCGCGGCGGCTGCATCGAACGGCTGCGGCGTGCCCTGCAGCCCACTGAGGGCGACGTTGGTGAACGCGTTGGCGAAGCGGTTGCGGCTGTCCGGGCCGAGCCGGTCGACGGCACGCTGGAACGCCGCGAGGTCCCGCGGCGCGTCGGGCTCGAACAACGCGCACAGCGCGCGTGCTTCGGCAGGCTGGCGGGAGGCGTGCAGTACGGCCTGGAACAGCGAATCGATCGCGGGCGTGGAGGCACGGCGCAGCACGTCACTCCCGGTGGCCATGACCGCGGCCGGATCGATTCGGGACAGGTCGATTTCGTACTGCTGCGCGGCGGACACGCCGGGGCAGGCCAGGGCAAGGCCGAGAACGGTCAGGGAGAGACATCGACGCATCGGAGTGTCCTGCAGCCGGAAATCGGCGACTCGCCCGGAGTCTAGGGCGGCGGCGCTGAACTTTCGGTTCCTCGCGGCGCAGGCGGCGACCGGTCGCCACGGGCACGGGGCTGGTGACGCCGGCTGCGTCGGGACCCGCGAGGCGCGCCGGGACCCGCGGCGGATGCGCGGCAGCACGCCGGAAGCCTGCAGCGCTCCTGTCCACGCGGTCACGCTGCGTCTGCGCCGCCCGGTCGCGAGAACGTCGTGCCGAAACGGGCGCGGATGTAATGTTATTACATGCTATCGTGCGGCCCCAATTTTTACTGCGGGGCCGTGCTTTGACGCCTTCCATGCCCGTCGTCGACATCCAGGCACTCTCGGTGTCCTTCGCCGGGAAACCGGTGCTCTCCGATCTGCATCTGCGCGTCGAGCCGGGCCGACTGTATGCGCTGCTCGGCGGCAACGGCGCCGGCAAGTCGACGACGTTGTCGGTGCTGCTCGGCTTCCTCAGGCCCGATGCGGGCACCGTCCGGGTGGCCGGCGTCACGCCCTGGGAGGCGCCCGACCGGGCCCGCGCGCAGCTTGCCTATCTGCCCGAGAACGTCGCGCTCTACGAGCATCTGTCGGCGGTGGAAAACGTCGACTACCTGCTGTCGCTCGCCGGCCGCCGGCACACGAGTGCGGCGATCACCGAGGCCCTGCGCGCCGCCGGCCTGCAGGAATCGGCCTGGCGCCAGCGCCTGGCGGGCTTTTCCAAGGGCATGCGCCAGAAGGTCGCGATCGCGATCGCGTTGATGCGCGAGGTGCCGCTGCTGCTGCTCGACGAACCCACGTCCGGCCTCGACCCGGGCGCGAGCGCGGATTTCCACACGCTGCTCGACTCGGTGCGCGCGCGCGGCGCCGCGGTGCTGATGGTCACCCACGACCTGCTGGGCGCGGTCGAGGTCGCCGACCGCATCGGCGTCCTCGAACACGGCCGCATCGTGCACGAGGCCGAGCGCGAGGCCTTCGACCTGGCCGCGCTGCACGCGCACTTCTCCGGACGGGCGCGCGCGGCATGAGCGCATTCGTTTCGGTGATGCGCAACGAGTTGCGCGCGATGCTGCGCAACCGCACCGCGCTGGCCGGCATCGTGCTGCTGGCGATGCTCGGTCTCGTCGCCACCGTGGTGTCGCTGCACCACATGCAGTCGGCGGCCGACCACCGCGCGCGCCAGCAGCTCGCGGCGCAGGAGGCGTTCGACGCCCAGCCCGATCGCCACCCGCACCGCGTGGTGCACTACGGGCATTTCGTCTACCGCCTGCCGTCGGCGCTGGCCGCGTTCGATGCCGGCGTCGACCCGTTCACCGGCAGCAGCATGTTCCTCGAAGGCCACCGGCAGAACACCGCCAACTTCGGCGACGTGATGCAGAGCTCGATCCTCACCCGGTTCGGCCAGCTCACGCCGGCGTTCGTGCTGCAGATCCTCGCGCCGCTTGTGCTGGTGGTGCTCGGTCACGGGCTGCTCGCCCAGGAGCGCGAACGCGGCACGTTGCGCCAGCTGATGCTGCAGGGCGCGTCCACGCGCGCCATCGTCGGCGGCAAGCTGGCGGCGCTGTGTGCGGTCGCGGCGGTCTTCATGCTGCCCGCGCTGGCCGGGCTGGCGGTGATGGCGGCCGCGCCCGGCGCGTCGGTCGCGGTGGCGGCTGCGCTGGCGTCGGCCTATGCGCTCTACCTGCTGCTGTGGTGCGCGGTGATCGCGGCGGTCTCGGCGCTGCTCGCGCGCCGCCGCGATGCGTTGCTGGCCCTGGTGGCGGTCTGGGCGCTGTCGGCGCTGCTGGTGCCGCGCGTCGCGCCGGATGTCGCCTACGCCGCACTGCCGTTGCCCGATCGTCTGCAGACCGATGTCGGCATCGGCCGCGATCTGCGCGCGATGGGTGACAGCCACAATCCGGACGACCCCTACTTCAACAGCTTCCGCCAACGCGTGCTCGACCAGTACGGCGTGACCCGCATCGAGGATCTGCCGGTGAACTACCGCGGCCTGATGGCGGTGGAAGGCGAGCGCCTCACCTCGAGCCTGTTCGAACGCTACGCGGCGCACAGTGCGCAGATCCAGCATCGCCAGAACACGCTGGTGGGCGGGTTCTCGCTGCTGAGCCCGTCGATCGCGCTGCGCCAGGCATCGATGGCCGCCGCGGCGACCGATCTTTCGGCGCATCTGGGGTTTCTCGACCAGGCCGAGGCCTTCCGTTACGCCATGGTGCAGCAGCTCAACCAGCTGCAGGCCGACGGCGTGTCCTTCGCCGACGACACGGCGCAGGACGCGGACGCCGACCGGCGCAAGCGCGTGGATGCCAGCCACTGGCGGGCGATTCCGCGTTTCGACTTCCAGCCGCAGAGCGCCGGCACGCTGCTGCGCGCGATGGCGCCCGGGCTCCTGGTGTTGGCGGGCTGGTGCCTGCTGGCGCTGCTGCTGCTCGGCCGGGTGGCGCGGCGACTGGGGGTGGCACGATGAGCACGTGGCATTACGAATGGCGGTTGCTGCTGCGCTCGCGGATCGCCGTGGCCGGGCTGGCACTGCTGGTGGTGCTGGCCGCGGCGAGCCTCGCATCGGGCGTGCAGCGCATCGACAGCCAGCGCGCGGCGATCGAGCGCATTCCGGCGTTGCAGGCGACCGATCTCGCCGCGGTCGTCGCCGCGCACGGCGACGGCACCGAGGCAGGCAGCGCGGCCTACTACACCTTCCATCCCACCTGGAATCCGCCGTCGGCGCTGGCCTTCGCCGCCGTGGGCATGCGTGATGTCGCGCCGTTCGTGCTGCGCGTGCGGGCGCTCGGGCTGGAGGCGCAGATCCACGACGGCGACGTGTTCAACCCCGAACTCGCACTGGCCGGTCGCTTCGATTTCGCGTTCCTGCTGACCTTCCTGTTGCCGGTGTTCGTCCTGGTGCTGTTCCACGATCTGCGCTCGGGCGAAGCCGAATCCGGACGCGAGCGCATGTTGCGCAGCCTGCCGCTGCGGATGGGCCGGTTGTACCTGCTCCGGGCCACGGTGCGCGCGGTCGCGCTGCTGGCCTGCGTCGGCGCGCCGTTCGTGCTGGTCGCGGTGTGGCAGGGCGTGCCGGCGCTGCAGATCGCCGCCGTGCTCGGCCTCGCCACGGCCTATCTGGTGTTCTGGATCGCGCTGTCCTGGGCCGTGGCGCACCGCGGCTGGAGCAGCGCGACCAATGCGGCGACGTTGGCCACGCTGTGGGTGGCGATCGCCCTGGTGCTGCCCGCGCTGGCACACGTGGGCATCGAACGCGCGATCCCGGTCGACCAGGGCGCGGCGATCGCGCGCGCGCAACGCGAGGCGGTCAACCGGGCCTGGGACATCCCGCGCCAGGACACCATGCAGCGCTTCTACGCGCGCTATCCCGAGTGGCGCGATTCCGCACCGCTGGGCACCGCGTTCCACTGGAAGTGGTATTTCGCCTTCCACCAGAACGGCGACGATGCGGTCGCGCCGATGGCGGCGGCCTACCGCGACGGCATCGAGCGACGCTCGGCGGCCGCGTCGCGTCTAGGCTGGGTGTTGCCGCCGGTGGGCATGCAGGCCGCGCTCACGCGCATGGCCGACACCGACATGCAGGCGCACCTGGCCTACCAGGACCGCATCCGCGCGTTCCATGCCCAGCTGCGCCAGTTCTATTACCCGTACATGTTCAACGACGTGCCGTTCCGAAAGGACGACTTCGCGGACGCGCCGGCCTTCGCGCCGCACTGATCGAACCGCTCCACCCACCCTTTCTCCACCCACGCCGGCGTCGTGCCGGCGCCTGCCCGGTCGCCCGCATGAAACTGCACACCCTCAGCCTCGCCCTGCTCGCCGCGCTGCCCGTCGCCGCCCACGCGCAGTCGGCCAACACCACGATGGGCACGGTGCACGTGCACCAGACCCGCGGCCAACTCACCGCGAACGAGGTGCTGACGTCGGTCGACGTGCTCGGCGCCGAGCGGATCGAGGACAAGACCGTCTCCCAGAGCTGGGAGCTGCTCGGCCAGATGCCCGGCATCCAGCTCACCGAAACCCGTCAGGGCGCCGAGTCGGGCAAGGTGAGCTTCCGCGCGTTCAATGGCGAGGGGTATCTCAATGCGATCAAGACCCTGATCGACGGCATTCCGAGCAACGTCAACAGCGGCAACCAGCGCTTCATCGACATGCTGTTTCCGCTGGAGATCGACTACATCGAAGTCGTGCGCGGCACCAACGATCCGCGCTACGGCCTGCACAACATCGGCGGCAACATCAACTTCGGCACCCGCCAGGGCGGTGACTACACCGACGCGCGGCTCACCTACGGAAGTTTCGACACCCGCATGGCGCAGATCGCGCTCGGCCGCGAGCACGGCGAGTTCCAGCAGAACGGGTTCGTCGGCGTGCAGACCTCGGACGGCTACCGCGACCACGACACCTCGGAAAAGTATTCGCTGGGTGGCAAGTGGTTCTACGGCCATCTCGAGGACGGCATGCGCATCGGCCTGACCGCACGCGTCTATCACCACAAGGCCGACGAGCCGGGTTTCCTGACCGCCGACGAGCTCGCCACGATGCGGCGCGGTTCCAACCCGCGCAACGCCAACGACGGCGACGACCGCGACATGCGCCAGTTCGCCGTGCACATGGACCTGGCGCTGGGCGACGATCTGATGCTGGGCACCAAGCTCTATCACAACCGCTACCAGGACGACCGCCGCATCACCTTCAGCGGCGTGCCCACCGGCAATGCGCCGCGCCAGCGCCGGGTCTGGGACGAAAAACAGACCGGCCTGATGGCCACGTTGACCTGGACGGCCAGCGACGCACTGACGCTCGAAGCGGGCGCCAATCACGAGCAGCAGACCAACGCCTACCTGCGCGAGCGCTTCAACTACAGCGTGCCCACCGACTTCGACGCCGTGCCCGCGCGCGTGCAGAACGACGACGTGCACAGCTTCGACAACACCGGTGCCTACGTACAGGCGATCTGGCAGCCGGTCGAATCGCTGAAGATCGTGCCGGCCTACCGGGTGGATCGCTTCTACGGCGCCACCGCTTTGCCCGGAGGCATCCGCGGGCCGCTGCAGGACTACGGCACCATCGGCCAGCCCAAGCTGAGCGTGGTGCGCGCGCTGACCAGTGACACCAACGTCTATGCGAACTGGGGACGCACGTTTCAGGTGCTCACCGGCTCCACCGCACCGGCCTATCTGACGCCGGGCCAGGCGGCGCTGCGGCCCTCGACCAACACCGGCGTGGAAGCCGGCATCCGCTTCAGTCCCTTCGCCGGCAGCCAGGCCCGTCTGGCGGTGTGGCAGCAGGACGCGGAGAACGAGGTGTCCAACATGCCCGCCACCGGCACCACGGTGGTGCTGGGCAAGACCCGGCGCCGCGGCGTGGACGCGCAGATCGATGCGCGCCTCGGCGATGCATGGACGGTCTGGGCCTCGCACGCCTACCAGGAGGCGAAGATCCAGCGCGACGGTCGCGCGCCGGGCGTGTCGATCGAGGCCAACGAAGTCGCCGCCACGCCGCGCTACATCAGCAACGTCGGCATCGACTACCAGGCCAGCGACGCCCTCCGGTTCGGCCTTCAGGGCCGGGCCCAGGGCGACTACTACCTCGAAGAGCAGAACATCACCGACAAGTTCGGCGGCTTCGCCGTCGTCGATCTCAGCGCGCAGTACCGCATCAATCCGCGCATGCGCGTCGACGTGCAGCTGCGCAACGTCACCGGGCGCGAGTACGTCTACGCCTGGTACGACAGCTTCTTCCAGGAGACCACCCAACCGATGTTCTCACCCTCGGCCGGACGCACGGCGTTCCTGTCGCTGCACGTCACGCTCTGAGCGGTGCGTGCGGCGCGGCGGCGTTCGAGGCTCAGGCGCTGCCGCGCCTGCGCACCGGAATCGCGGCCGCGTCGAAGCGCGCCAGCTCCTCGCCGCCGTCGCGGATCGGCGCACCGTGGGCCGGGGACCACGCCATCGCGGTGATCCATTCCCAGCTCGCCGGCAGGCCCTGCGGCGTGCGGAACTGTTCGTAGTGGGCGGCGGCGGCGGCGAAGCGCGCGCGGCCGGTCATCGAGCGGCGCCGCGTGGCCAAGGCGTTGGTCGCACCGATCGCGCGCTGCTCGCGCATCAGCGACGCCATGTCGGCATGCCAGTGCACGGTGACGTCGCGATCGAGCACCGGATTGCGGAAGCCGGCCCGCATCAGCGCATCGCCGAACTCGCCGATCGACACGAACGGGCTCACGTGCGGGGTGTCGTCGGCGTGGCCGAAGGCGTCGCGCAGTTCGATCAGGCTCTGCGGACCGAAGGTGGACACCAGCAGCAGGCCGTGCGGCTTGAGCACCCGGCGGAAACCCGCGAAGGCGGCGGACAGATCGTCCACCCACTGCAGGCACAGGTTGGAGACCAGCACGTCGACGCTGTTGTCGGCCAGCGGCAGCGCGCGCAGATCGGCGCACACCCGGTCCACCGGACGCGGCTGCAGGCCGAGCTTCGCCAGCATGCCGCCTGCGCCGACCGGGGCCTGGCGCAGCATCGGCAGCGCCAGATCCAGCGCGACGATGCGCGCCTTGGGCCAGCGCGCGCGCATCGCCAGCGCCGCATGCGCCGGCCCGCTGCCGACATCGAGCACGACGTCCGGCACACGATCGTCCAGATAGTCCAGCGATTCCAGCAGCTGGGCCTCGATGTCGCGCTGCAGCGCGGCGGCGGCGGTATAGGTGGCCGACGCCCGCGAGAACGCGCGGCGGACGTGGGCAGCGTCGAAGATTCGGGTCATTTGGGCAGGGAGCGGACATCGGGTCCGTCGGCGACGGCGGCCGTCGCATCCGGAAGAAAGGCATGCAGCCGCTCGACCACCGCGTCGGCATGGGTGAGGAACGGCGCGTGCCCGGCGTGGTCGAGGGTAATGGCCGTGCCGGTCGGTGCGCGCCCGGCGGCGTCGTGCATCGCGCGTGGATCGACCAGGCGATCGCGCCGGCCGGCAAGCCACAGGCTCGGCACCTGCAGGTCCGGCAGCGCGCGCCGCAGGTCGACCGATTCGAGCAGGCCCAGGCCGTCGACCAGCACGCGCGTGGCCGGCTCGCCGCGTGCGAACACCTCGGCGCGCAGCGTGCGCAGTTCGCCGCGCGCGTCGTCCGAGCCGAACGCCTCGAGCGCGATGAAGCGATCCAGCGTGCCGCGATAGTCGCTGCGCAGGCCGCTGGCGAAATCGCGGAACACCTGGGGTGCCATGCCGTGCGGCCAGTCCCGCGCGCTGACGAAGCGCGGGTTGGCGCACACCATCACCAGCGACGTCGCGATGTCGGGGCGGGTGGCGGCCGCGTGCAGCGCGAACAGACCACCCAGCGACCAGCCCAGCCACGGCGCCGGTGGCACGACCCGCGCGAGCGCGTCGACCACCGGCTCGAGCGCCAGCGGCACGGCGCTGTCACGGCTGTGGCCATGGCCGGGCAGATCCACGATGTACAGCGTGTGCGTGCGCCGCATGCGCTCACGCAGCGGCGCGAACACGCCGCCGTGCATGGCCCAGCCGTGCAGCAACACCAGCGGCGGGCCATCGCCGACGATGTCGATGTGCAGAGCGTTCGGTGTCTCGGTCATTGTCGTCGCGGCCTCAACCGCCCTTGTCGCTGCGCAGGGCGCGGGTCCGGCGGGGGCTGCCGGCGGCAGGCCGCGCGACCAGCGCGGCGAATGCGACGATGCCGGCCGTCACGATGCCGGCGCCGAGCAGGGCACGCCCCTGGGGCCAGGCCTCGTGCAGGAACAGCGCGCCCAGCAGCGCGGCAAACAGCAGTTCGGCCGCCTGCATGGCCTCCGCGGCGCCCAGCGCCACCGGGTTGTCGCGCACCATGCCCGTCGCCTGGAAGAACAGGATCGTCGCGATCACCCCCGCGCTCAGCGCGACGCCCGCGGCCAGCCACACCTGCGGCATCGACGGCGCACCGGCCTGCTGCCAGGCGAACGCGGCGACCAGCAGCCACAGCGGCTGGCTCACCAGCGTGAGGCCGAACACGCGCTGGGTCGCGTTGAGGGTTTCGCCCGTGCGTTCGAGATGCAGCAGCAACAGCCGGTTGCCCAGCGGATACGCGACCGCGGCGGTCAGCACGCAGGCCAGCGCGATCCAGCCGGCGGCGTCGAGCCCCGGACCGCCGTGGCCGAACTGCATCAACAGCACGCCGGCGAGGATGGCCGCGGCCACCGCGAGCGCGAGGGGCGGAATGCGTCGGCGCGCATCGCGATACAGCAGCGGCGCGCACAACATGCCGGCGATCACGGTGAACTGGAAACTGCCCGCCACCAGCCACGCCGGCCCGCTCGCCGCCGCGTAGGCCAGCATGCAATAGAACAGCAGAAAGCCGATCGCGCTGCAGCGCAGCCACGCACCCGGGTGCGCGGCGATCGCGCGCAACACCGGCATGGCGCCGCCCTGCCAGGGCATCAGCGGCAGCAGAAGCGGCAGGGTGATGAAGTAGCGCAGGCACGCGGTCCACGCCCAGTGGCCGCCGCCGCTCGCGCTGGCGCGGTTGAGCACGTAGGTCAGCGTGAAGAACAGCGCCGAGGCGAGCGCGATCCCGACCGCGAGCAGCGCGCGGCGGGCGTCGGGATCGGGCCGGGTCACGCGGGTGTCGCGACGGCGGATTCGGCGCCCAGCGTGTCCCGGGCCCGCGCCAGCGCATCCACCAGCGCGTCCACGTCGGCATCGGCATGCGCCGCGCTCAGCGTGATGCGCAATCGCGCCTGGCCCTCCGGGACGGTCGGGGGACGGATCGCGGCGACCCAGAAGCCCGCCGCCTCGAGTGCGGCCGACCACGCGAGGGCATTGGCGTTGTCGCCGCAGCGCAGCGGCTGGATCGGGGTTTCGGACGGCATCAGGTCGAGGCCGGCCGCACGCGCACGCGTGCGGAAGCGCTGGACCAGCGCCATCAGCCGTTCGCGCCGCCAGTGTTCGAGGCGCGCGAGACGCACCGCCGCCAGCGACGCCGCGGCCTGGGCCGGCGGCAGCGCGGTGGTGTAGAGGTAGGGGCGGGCGGTTTCGGCCAGATGCGCCACCAGGTCGGCGTCGCCGGCGAGCACCGCGCCATAGCCCCCGAGCGCCTTGCCGAGGGTCACCAGCTGGAGCGGCACGGCGCCGACGTCGAGCCGGGCCTCGGCGACACTGCCGCGGCCGTCCGGCCCGAGCACACCGATGCCGTGGGCGTCGTCCACGTACAGCAGCGCGTGCTGCACGCGCGCCACCACCGCCAGCTCGCGCAGCGGCGCGACGTCCCCGTCCATGCTGAAGACGCCGTCGGTGGCCACGACCGCAGCGCTGCCCGGCAGCGAGCGCAACTGGCGCAGCGCGCCCTGGGCATCGGCGTGCGGATAGCGGCGCAGCCGGCATCCGGCCAGACGCGCGGCGTCGATCAGGCTGGCATGGTTGAGGCGGTCCTGGACGCAGACGTCCTCGTCGCCGAGCAGGGCCTGCAGCACCGCCAGGTTCGCCGCGAAGCCGCTGCCCAGCAGCAGGGCCGCCGGCAACTGCAGCCAGTCGGCGATCTCGCGCTCGAGCGCGGCATGGCGCGCATGGTGACCACTGACCAGGTGCGAGCCGCCGCTGCCGACGCCGTCGGTGGCAGCCGCGTCCTGCAGGGCGCCGGACACCGCGAAGTGCTGCGACAGGCCGAGATAGTCGTTGCCGCAGACATTGAGCAGCCAGCGCCCGTCCACCTCGCAGCGCATGCCGTCGCGGCGCGTGACCACGCGCCGCCGGCGGCGGCCGTGCACCGCGTCCCGGGCCTCGCGGGCCTGCCGCGCACGCTCGCGCAGGTCGGGCCGGTCAGGCGCCATGACGCGACCAGATCGCCAACGTGCCCAGGGCGACCGCCGGCAATGCGACCAGGCCGTTGATCGCCACGCCCACGCGCCCCGGGGCGCCGAGCTGCATGCGCCGGGCGTCCTGGGCATCGGCCACGCTCTTGTGCGACAGCACCACCACCGCGGCGAACAGTGCCGCCGCGAAGCCGAGCCCGGCGTCCCCGTCGCGCACGTAGACGAACACCGCCCACACCAGAACACCCATGGCGGCCAGGCGCGCCAGGGCGAGCGGCTTCGACTGGCCGGCGCGCAGCATCAGCGCGAACCCGCTCAGGCCGACCAGCGCCAGCAGCACCACGTAGGCCCAGGCGGCCCAGGGCATCACGCTGCGCAGCTCCGTGGATGCTGCGGCAGCTCGACGATGTCCGCATGCACCGTGCCGGGCCGGTCGTGGTGCTCGGCATCCACGTGCACCTGCATGGGGCGCAGACCGAGCCGCTGGAACAGCGCCATGTCGCGTTCGGTGTCCGGATTGCCGGTGGTCAGCAGCTGCTCGCCGTAGAAGATGGAGTTGGCGCCGGCGAGAAAGCACATCGCCTGCAGCTCGTCGCTCATGTCCTGCCGGCCGGCCGACAGGCGCACCATCGACCGCGGCATCAGGATGCGGGCGACGGCGATCGTACGCACGAAATCGAAGGGATCGATCGCCTCGGTGCCGTGCAGCGGCGTGCCTTCCACCTGCACCAGCCGGTTGATCGGCACCGAATCGGGATGCACCGGCAGGTTCGCCAGCGTGCGCAGCAGACCGGCGCGCTGGCGCCCGGTCTCGCCCATGCCCACGATGCCGCCGCAGCAGGTCTTCAGGCCGGCATCGCGCACGTGTTCGAGCGTGTCGAAGCGGTCCTGGATCTCGCGCGTGTGGATGATCGCGTCGTAGTACTCGGGATCGGTGTCGATGTTGTGGTTGTAGTAGTCCAGGCCCGCGTCCTTGAGCGCGCGCGCCTGCGGGCCGCTGAGCATGCCGAGCGTCGCGCAGGTCTCCATGCCCAGCGCCTTGACCTCGCGGATCATCGCCGCGACCTTCGGAATGTCGCGGTCCTTCGGCGAGCGCCAGGCCGCGCCCATGCAGAAGCGCGACGCACCCGCGGCCTTGGCCTGGCGGGCCTTCTCCAGCACCGCCTCGGTCTCCATCAGCTTCGTCGCCTCGACACCGGTGTGATAGCGCTGCGCCTGCGGGCAGTAGCTGCAATCCTCCGGGCAGCCGCCGGTCTTCACCGACAGCAGGGTGCTGATCTGCACCTCGGCCGGATCGAAATGCTGACGGTGCACGGCGGCCGCGCGGAACAGCAGGTCGGTCAGCGGCAGCGCGAACAGCGCTTCGATCTCGCCGCGCGACCAGTCGTGGCGCAGGACGGTGGGCTCGCGGGTGGGGCTGACAGCGGACATGGCGATTCACCGACGGATGGCGCGGAGCAAGAGCGGCAGTCTGGAAAGCATGCCCCACCCTGTCAACCTGACGTCCCGGCCCGCGGTTGACGCCGGCTGGCGCCGT
Organism: Luteimonas deserti; assembly: GCF_013425765.1. Classification (GTDB taxonomy): domain Bacteria; phylum Pseudomonadota; class Gammaproteobacteria; order Xanthomonadales; family Xanthomonadaceae; genus Luteimonas; species Luteimonas deserti. The sequence continues at coordinate 218,815 of NZ_JACCJZ010000010.1, read as the reverse complement.
CATCTGCGGCGGCTGCTCGTCTGCCGCTGCCTCGTTTGCCGCGAGCCGGCCGCGGACGGCCACGATCTGTGTCCCGCGTGCCTGGCCGCGTTGCCGTGGTCACCACCCGCGTGCCGCCATTGCGCGATCCCCCTGGCCGCAGGCGTGGATACGGTATGCGGCGATTGCCTGCGCCGGCCACCGACGCTGCACGCGGTGCACGCGGCCTTCCTCTACGGATTTCCGGTCGACCGGCTGCTGCCGCGCTTCAAGTTCCACCACGATCTGGCCGCCGGCGCCCTGCTCGCCTGTTGCATGGCCGATGCGTTCAGGAGCGCGGAACGGCCGCAGCTGCTGGTACCGGTGCCGCTGCATCCCGGCAGGCTGCGCCGTCGCGGGTACGACCAGGCCCTGGAACTGGCGCGGCCGCTCGGCCGGGGCCTCGGCGTGCCGGTCCACGACGGGCTGCTGCGCCGCCGCCGTGCGACGGCCGCCCAGTCGGAGCTGGATGCCGACGCCCGGCGGCGCAATGTCCGCAATGCGTTCGAGGCGACCCTCCGCGATCCGGCGCCAGGACATGTGGCCCTGGTCGACGACGTCATGACCACCGGCGCCACGCTGCATGCGGCCGCGACCGCGCTGCGCCGCGCGGGCGTGACCCGGGTCGACGCGTGGGTGTGCGCACGCGTGCGCTGATCGGGCCGGCCGTGCCGGTCAGACCAGCAGGAGGGTGGCCGGCGGCAGCGCATAGTGCGCGGCGATGCCGGCGAAGACCGCCATGCCGACCCAATGGTTGTGCAGAAATGCCCGGAAGCAGGCAGCGCGCTCACGCGTGCGGGCGATGGCGAACTGCCAGGCCACCAGACACGACGCGGCGGCAAGACCGAGCCAGTAGTTCGCCCCCAGCGCCGCCTCCCGCCCGGCCAGCGCCAATGCGATGAAGGCCAGCGCGTACAGCACGCCCTGCGCGACGAGGTCGAGATCGCCGAACAGGATCGCGGTCGACTTCGAACCGGCACGGATGTCGTCGTCGCGGTCGACCATCGCATACCAGGTGTCGTAGGCCGTCGCCCAGAAGATGTTGGCCACGAACAGCACCCAGCCCAGCGGCGGCACCGTACCCTGCACCGCGGCGAACGCCATCGGGATGGCCCAGCCGAACGAGATGCCCAGATAGACCTGCGGCAGGTAGGTGTAGCGCTTGAGGTAGGGGTAGCTGGCGGCGAGGAACACGCCGACCACGCTCATCGCGATGGTCAGCGTGTTCATCGTCAACACGAGCGCGAAGGCCACCAGCATCAGCGCCGCGAACAGCACCAGGGCCTCGCGTCCGCGCACCGCGCCGCTGGCCAGCGGCCGGTCCCGCGTGCGCTCGACCTGCGGATCGAGCCAGCGGTCGGCGTAATCGTTGATGACGCAGCCGGCCGACCGGGTCAGCCAGACGCCGGCGCTGAACACCACCAGCGTCCACAACGGCGGAACGCCTTCGGCGGCGATCCACAGGGCCCACCAGGTCGGCCACAGCAGCAGCAGCCAGCCGATCGGGCGATCGCCGCGGACGAGTGTCCAGTACTGCCTCAGCCGTGCGCGCCAGGGCGGGACGATGGGATCCGAATAGCGTTCGTAGTCGTGCATCGCCGCGGAAGGATATCAGCCTGACATGCGGCGCCCGGGGCCGTGTCATCGCGGTATCCGCGCACTGCCGCACGCCGGACATGGAGCGATCCCAGCATGACCGGACTCCACCAGGTCGGCGTGCATGCGGATCACCATCGTCGGCGCCGGCTACGTCGGACTTTCGAATGCCCTGCTGCTGGCGGGCCGGCACGCCGTCACCGTCCTCGACGTCGCGGCCGAACGGGTCGCGATGCTCAACCGGCGCGAGTGCCCGCTCGCCGACCCCGAGATGCACGCCCATCTGGCGCGACCGGAGCTCCAGCTCACGGCGACCACGTCGACGGCCGACGCCTATGCGGGCGCCGACTGCGTGGTCGTCGCCACACCGACCGACTACGACGCCAGCACCCACGCCTTCGATACGCGTTCGGTGACGTCGGTGCTCGCCCAGGCGCGCGCCCTCGCGCCCGATGCCACGATCGTCATCAAGTCGACCGTCCCGGTCGGCTTCACGGCGGCCCAGTGCGCACGCTTCGACACCGCGCGGATTCTCTTCTCGCCCGAGTTCCTGCGCGAGGGACGCGCGCTGCACGACAATCTCTACCCCGCCCGCATCGTGGTCGGCGGCGAGCGCGACGCCGCGGCGGCGTTCGCCGATGTCCTGCAGGCAGGCGCGCTGCGCAGCGACGTGCCGGTGGTGCTGACCGGCGCCACCGAGGCCGAGGCGATCAAACTCTTCGCCAATACCTACCTCGCGATGCGGGTCGCGTATTTCAACGAGCTCGACACCTACGCCTGCACGCACGGGCTCGATCCACGCCCCATCATCGAAGGCGTCGGCCTGGATCCGCGGATCGGCAACCACTACAACAATCCCTCGTTCGGCTACGGCGGCTATTGCCTGCCCAAGGACACCCGCCAGCTCCTGGCCAACTACGCCACCGTGCCGCAGAACCTGATCCAGGCCATCGTGGCGGCGAACACGACGCGAAAGGATTTCATCGCCGAGGACGTGCTGCGCCGTGCCCCGGGCGTGGTCGGGATCTACCGTCTGGTGATGAAGACGGGGTCGGACAACTTCCGCGCGTCGGCGATCCAGGGCGTGATGAAACGCATCAAGGCCAAAGGCGTCGAGGTGATCGTGCACGAGCCCACGCTCGGGACGCCGACGTTCTTCCACTCGCGGGTGGTCAACGACCTCGCCGCGTTCAAGCGCGAGGCTTCGCTGATCCTTGCCAACCGGCTCGGCGCCGAGATCCTCGACGTGCGGGAGAAGGTCTACACCCGCGACCTGTTCGGCGGGGACTGAGCCGTGGCGGGCGTCCATCCGGATTCGCCGCCGCCGGTCCAGGCCGTCGCCGCCGGTGCCGCGGTGCACGAGACGTCTGGGTGGCGTCGCACCCCCAGCAGGATTTCCGTTACAATCCGCGGCCGCCTGCCCACCTCCGCGTGGCGCACGGCCTGCACCACGCGCCTGTAGCTCAGCCGGATAGAGTAGTGGCTTCCGAAGCCATTGGTCGGGGGTTCGAATCCCTCCAGGCGCGCCATTTCCCCGCGACCCTCAGGGCTGTGACCTGCCAAACACTTATGAGGCACTACTCCTCATAACTGCTGGGTTTGTGGATCTCTGCTCCAAAAATTTCTTTCTTTCCAATGAGTTAGGCTGATTCGCTGCTTGCTCTGCAGGGTTGGGAGAACTCCCGCATCTCTCCTTTCGGTAACGGTGGGCGCTGCGAGCTGCAGGTCAGTCGTACGGTTGGATCAGCCTGTTGAAGACCGCTACGGGGAAGCCTCGCGAGCCAAAACAAAAGCCGGGCCGATCGCCGGCACCGGCTTTTGGAGTACGGTCGGGAACAGAGCGCCTACGCCCCGAAAAGAATCGAGAGTTCTAGTCGCTCTTCTTGTGTTTGTGGGGCTTGAGCGACGGGGTGTTTCCGGGCGTGTCTTTGTTATCCCGCCTGCGCTGATCGGGCTTGCCGGTGGACTTCGCAATCGGCTTGGGGCCGGGCTTGATAGCCATCACTGAGCTCCTTCGGTGAGATGCCTGTCAGAGGCGTCTCAACGGTGCGCGCATAGATCTGAAAATGGCGAGAAGACGAGACAAGGTCGGACATTGGCTGCCACCGGCAGCTACGGCTCAAAGGCTCGCGACGGTATCCCAGTGAGAACACGCTGAAGTTCCTAACGCACACACGTGCTCCATAAAACAGGGGCCTACTGAGGGGGCCTGGACGTCGGCGCTTGCTTGGAGTTTCTCGTCTCCGTCCCCCGCGTACGGGTGAGATGGCCAAGACGTCGTAGGTAGACTGCGCCGATGGCAGAGAACAACTTATCGGAACATGGCGATAGCTGATGTAGGGATTCTGCGCAGCTTGCTTACGTTGCGTACGCGTCACGTCTGCTGACGGCCATCAGCAGGCATCTTCTATGGTCCGGTTTCGACCCTAAGCGGACTCTCGGATTCCTACGTCGGCGTGCGATCCACTTCGAATGGAGGTTCTGCGGGCGCCAGTGCTCCGTCTCGGGCAGATCGATCAACAAACGGTCCGCGGTACCCGATTGTCCGCAGCAGCAGACGGTCGACAAAAAGCAACATTGCAAAGTACTCGTCGGCAGGACTCTGGTACGGCCAGTCATTTGGCGGAGCATCACACTGACAAACGAAGCGGGCCTCATGGACCAGTTCATTGCGTGACCTCACGAATCGTCGGACCTGATCGGCGTCCATATCCAACCGGAGTGCACGATGCGCCTCCGAGATCCGCTGCCGAAAGGTTGGATTAAGTAAGTTGTTTACCTTCTGCTTCAGCTCGGCGATGCGATGCTCCTTGTCGCCTGTAGTGCCTTTTGTGTCGTCAACAAGGCGCGCTTTAGCCTCCGCTTCCACGTGAACTTGTACCGCGTCGCGAAACGCCGCTCTTTCTTTTCGTGTCGCAAAGCCCGTCGGAACAGAATCGCCCACGACCACTGTTATCAGCGCATCAATAGTGGTCGCAAGCTTCGCGCCCCTCACCTCGAGGAAGTCGTCGTCAGCCGTCGCGTTGAGGATCAATCCAATCAGTCGACGGGCATGAAGACGGTGTGCTGAATAGAATTCCGAGAATCGCTGCCAATGTTCTGCAACGACGTCCCACCTTCGAGCCTCGTCGATCAATGGCAGGTTTTGGAATTTCCCGGTGATGGCATTGGAAACCCACATATGCGTAACGACTCCGGAAACGTCCAGACCCTCGAGATGAAGCCAGGAAACGCGGCAGCCGGAGATGACGCTGAGTAGCGCACACGTGGTCTCTGCTAGACGAACGGCGTGCACGCGATCATTCGTAGCAACAGACAGGTAGGCTGTATGGCCGAAGCGATCTCGGGTAGCGAGCGCTGATACCACCTCTTCGTATGCCGGCGCAGGGCTGACGGTAAGCCCAATGCCCTCCACCGTCCACAACGCGTCAGGCGGCGTTTCTTGGCTGATGTTGCTCAGAGCGAGCCGGAACGATGCGATCGCGAGGGCAGGAGCACTGCATTCGATTTCTTGGACGCGGAGTGTTATCCAGCCCTCGTCAGGGTCATCTGCGTCGACCGGGTTCGTTCGACCGTTCGTAGTGGCGCGAACGGCGCGCCCCGAAATGTCCATCCCAACAATCGTAGGCTTTCGGAAGAACTCGAGGAGGATGCCGAGGTCGCCGCCCAAAGGCTCCTCTGGAAGCGGTCGCACCGCGATAAAGGTGTGCCCTGCCACGCTCTGAGCGGCAGTCCACGCCACTCGCACTCCCCGAGGAGGATCGAGTTCGAGGATGCCTTGTCCTTCGTTGTACCAGACGAACTGGCTCGTCCATGTTCGCTTCAAGGTTGCCTACCTTCAGGCGGGAATCAATGGAAGCCTAGGCCTCAACTTGCGATCAGTCCAAGCCTGCCGCTCGCTTTCGAGAGATTTTCCGCTCGGGATTGAAGGTTCGGATTTGGCCGAAAGCGGGCATGGTCGGCGCCAGCTAGACGGCCATAACGCAGGCCCGATCGCAGTGCGGGCTGTGGAAGTCTGTTCGCTGGAGCTACACCTTATGCGGGCCCAGCAGGGCTTGCTATTGTCGAAGTTCGTTCGTTTGTAGGCTCCGGGGACTGATCGCTCTCGGGTCTGCATCTAGCTGTTAGCAAGGCACGCAGACTTTGGTTACCTCACAATGGCAGTGACGGCAATACAGCTACGCGTTAATGTTATTGACCACGTTCGGACTGGAGTCGCGATGGGCAAGCAATCGGACGCGAAGCGAAAAGCGAAGCTCAAAGAGCGTCGGAAAATTAGGGATGCGGCCATAGCGCGATCTGGATCGAGCCGAGAAGCCATCGCCAAGTGGATGGCTGCACAAGAAGGCGAGCCGAACATCAACGCGGAACTCGTTGATGAACATGGAGCCGTTCTTGCTCGCCTGGAGGGCGACAGCGAAGAGCTCTGGACGGTCTATGTTGGTGACGATCCAATCGCTGGCTCCCATGACGAGTTCATTGCTCTCGGTTTCCTTCTCACTGCTGCGGTTGACGAGCATGCTTTGGGCAGGACTTGCTTCCTGCAGTTCTACCCTTGGTTGCTTGAGGAGATCGAGAGGCGCTGCGCGGAGAGCGAGATGGAATGGCAGAAGCTGCTGAGCGATCTACTCCCGCCTGATAGACAGCATTTGGCGCTACCGCCGCATCAAATGCCTTGAACCGTTTCCGATGCTCATGAGCACTAAGCTTTCGACACTCAGAGAATCGCCGATAACAGTGTATGTACTTGAGCTTCAGGATGGCTGTTATTACGTCGGCCAGTCCTGTAAGTTCCGCGAGCGAATCTACCAGCACTTTACCAACAAAGGCTCTGCATGGACCCGGCTTCACCCGCCGGTGAAAGTGATTTGCGCGAAGACAGTTAAGACTCGGGACTGGAAAGTCGCCGAAAGGATCGAGAATAGACTCACCATTTTTCTTATGCGCCATCATGGGTGGACGCGCGTTCGTGGGGGATTCTGGTCCAACACCTGTGAGATATCCACAGCCCGAAACCTCGAACACCACAATAAGCACTCTGTCATTGAAAGTGGTAAGCGCTCTAGCCTACCGACTAACTCCGGTGGTGGCGTGTAGATCGGCGGGCGTGCAGAAGCCTTGGCGTGACAGCTCAGCTAAACGCAGTGAATCATATCGCCGTATGGCCGCTATCGGCCAGAAGCGGACGTAGCTCGACCGAGCCACGCATCCTGGTCGCGCAGTTACACCGCCTGGTCCGCTATCGAGGAACACCTTTAAGGTCGATCGATGCCGCCAAGATTCCGATCTTCCCAGCGTCAAGGTCCAATAGGAATAGAACACCTCGGGGCACCTCCGGTAGCAGCGCTTGGATGCGCCCCAGATGAAAAGCGCGCGGCAGGCCGCTTGAACCCCTGCGCTCGACGCTTCTGGATCTTCTCGGGGAAGCCTCATCCTCAGTGACGTGCGCTCGTTTTTTCGTTGTGTCAGATCGATGGTTCCGGTCGCCCGTACGCAACGCGTTGGCCGATTTCGAAGGCCCGTTGTAGCCCCGATTCCGCTTCCGGACGGCCGATCGGGTGCAGTAGTTCCGAGCCGATGGTCTGCATACCGCAGTAGCGGAAGATGCCTTGGATGATCTGTGCGTTCAGAACATCGAGATAGCCTCGTCGCTCGTAGGTGGCCCGATCTGCACCCCCGATCGCGACGACTTGTCCCTTCAAGCGCTTGAGTAGCCGCTTCGTTCCCTTGCCTGGGTCATCAATGAAGGCCCAGCCTTGAACGAACACCCGGTCAATCCAGCCCTTCATCACCGCTGGCATCGACCACCAGTAGACCGGGAACACCAGTACAAGAACATCGGCCCGGTCAACGCGTCGTTGCTCCTCCAGCACATCCGCTGGCGCTGACCCACGCTCATGGAGCAGATCGTGGTCAGGGCCAGCGAATCGAGGGTCGAATCCGCTCGACGCGAGGTTCAGAACTTCATACGTAGCTTCCGAAACGCTCTCGAGTCCGGCGACAAGCCTGGTGACCACAGCATGCGTATAGGACTCCGGGCTCGGATGCGCCGTGACGATCAGGGTATGCATGTCGGTTTCCAGAATCGGGGGATGGCTCGGGTAATCGCGGCGGCGGGTCGGCGTGTGCGGGACGGCCACGCGTTCACAGCGCGAACGTTGCCTGACTCGATACCTTCTTATGGCGTCGATGTGATGTGCGCATCTACAGGCGCCGACCGGGTGCCCTCCGAATCGCGCATCAGGAGCTCACCGCCGACGCTGTGCATCACGACGGCTGAGAAGCTGTCCTCGTACACCCAGTAGTGCGAAATGAGGTCGCCTTCGAAGTCGAAGCGGATGGCCAGTTCCCACTCGCCTGATCGACCTGTTATCGGGCTACTGGCCTGCTGCATTGCGAATGCCACAACGGTGTCCTCGTCTGCAACCCAACGGTCGATCTTGTCCACGCTGCTGATCTGTCCCGCAAGCAGTCGACGAAGGAAGTTCTTCGCTGCTTCACGGCCGCGATGTACGCCGCCCCAGGGAATGGCGTGCACGGTGTGCGGCGAGCGGCCCGACACGATGGTCATCACGATGTCTTCGGACATGAGTTCATCGACGACGGTGAGATCGCCGCGACCCTCTCGTTCCAAGTAGGCCTTCGCGCTCTGAAGGTGGCGCTGCGTGGTGGGTGTCATAACGGGTCGTCGTGGAGTATGTGGATGTCCGCGGCCTCCGGGGCCCCCGGTAATGGAAGGTCGATCAAGCTTGTTCCGGGAGTGGCACGCAGGCGCCTCAAAGGTCAGCGCAGTTTCCTGAGCGTGCTGTCCGGTATCGGCGAACCTCACTGGCCATGCACGTCGGAAGACGCGGTCAGAACCTGTTCGGTGTTTCGAGAAGAGCGGCCGCCGGTCAGTCGCGCTATGTCTGCCGGCGGTGCGCACTGCTAGAGGTCGCCGATGGCGCCTTCGGCCCTCAGTTCGGCAAGGAACCAGTGGGCGTCCATGAGTTGCTCAGGGAAGTACAGGCCGGGCGGGGATGCGTCCTTGCCTTCGAGGCCGAGCGCTGTCGAAAGTGCGAGCGCGACACTGAGCCCTGTGAGTGCCGCCTGTCCTTTGCCGAACTCCAGCGTGACACGTCGCTGGCTTGGGCTGCCGCGCAGCTCTCCCTCGATTTCTACGATCAGTTCGGTCGCAACGCCTGCTCCCCTGCGCCGACTGGACGAGTCGGCCATCGCGAGATCGAAGCGAACCGATCGTGCGCGGGTCATCGCCTGGAGGCTGGCAATGTCGTAGGGAGCAAAAGCGCTTCCCTTCAGCAATCGACCGTCGAGCGACCGGAACTCCCGGGACGCCGCAGCCCCTGTCAGCCAGACACGATGCCCCCCTTCGAAGGCCCAGACGCCGGATCCGCCTTCGGAGCCGCGCTCCATGTCGGCCATCGCGGCGGGACCCGTCGGGTCGAGGTCGTCGACGACCGCCGCGACCGACACAGAATGGACGATGTCCATGTCCACAGTTGCCAGTTCCGTCAGGAAGACGGCCGGGCCCCCATGCCAGTGACTGGCTAGGACAACGGGACTGGCATTCGGACGGCGAATGACATGTGCCATCTCGGCGCCAACCTCCACCAGCCAGTTGCCCATGCTGAGGTAGGGAACGCAAAGATCCTGGGCGTATGCAAGGCCGTTCAGCCCCTCGTCCGGCGCCATCATCACGACTGCGCCTATGCGGTCGTTCTCGGCCAGGCCCAGTCGCGGCTGGTTGTTGTCGATCTGGACGGCAACAGCGTTGTCGATCTCGAGCGCGAAGGCATGCGCCCGCGCCAGATTGCGCCCACCAATCAGAATCGGCGTTCCGGAATGACGTTTGCGGAACGCCTTGACCGCCTCGCTGCCGACGATGCCGGTTCCTCCGGCGAATAGAACTGGATCTTGCATCGCACTCTCCTGTGTGTGTTTGCCCGCCTGCAGTTGGGTTCCACCCGTGCGGCGGAACCTGCAGGTCGAAAGCACGTGGGTTGTCGGATCAGAATTGATTCAGCGCGGCGGGTAGTGGCGCTGCAGCCAGTCGATCGCCAGCCGATTGACCGCATCGGGCTTCTCTTCCGGAGTCCAGTGCCAGGCATCCGGAATGACGTGGGTCTCGAGGTCGGGAACGTAGTCGGCCATCCCCCGGGTCATGGCGGGTCTGAGGACGACGTCGTGCTCAGCCGAGATCATCAATGCCGGTACGCGGACTTGCTGATCGATCTCAAGCCCGGCTTTCCAGTTTCGTGAAATATTGCGATACCAGTTGATCGCCGGCGTAAACCCGGTCCTTGCGAAGCTGCGCGCGTAGACGTCGAGTTCGTCGTCGCTGAGCACGTCCTTGCCGGGTAGTTCGGCAGGAATCGGCTTGCCGTAGTACTCCATATTGGTGGCGAACGCGGGCAGCGCGTCCCATTCGGAGGCGCGCATGAGGTCCTTGCGATAGGCCGAGCGGATCGTAGCCCGGGGATCTGCGTCCATGGCGCGGTCGGCTTCATCGCCGCTCACGAACATCAGCACGTACATGTCCGGGCTGTAGACCTCACGCATCTGCGCGATCGGATCCACACCTGGATCGGCGACGAAGGTCTCGCCTTCCTCCAGCGCGGGACCGGCGATTTCGGGATGGAGCCAGAGGCCCCAGTGCGGCACGTGCGGGGTGTTCATAGAGATCACACCCGCCACCCGGTCGCGATGCAGAAGCGCCATCTGCCAAGCGAGCAAGCCACCAAAATCATGGCCAACGAACACCGCCTCGCGCGCGCCCACACGGTCGAGCAGGCCCACCAGATCGCCGGTCAGCTCGGCAATATCGTAGTCCTCGACGTCGGGCGGCATGTCACTTGCGCCGTAACCGCGTAGATCGGGAACGACCACACGGTATCCGGCGGCCACGAGCGCCGGGATCTGGTGCCGCCACGTATAGGCGAGACCCGGAAAACCATGCAGCAGCACAACAACGGGTCCGGTTCCGGCCTCATGGACATTCAGCTCTATCCCGTTGGTCGGCACTGCGATTGCGGCCGGCATAGGGGACGCGTCCGCCCAGGCAGGGCTGGCTGCGCCAAGCGATAAGGCCACAAGACCACTCGACAAAATTCGACGCACGATGGACACGTTGACTCTCCTTGGTTGCGATGGCACAGGCGTTTCCGCTAACCTGCGCGCATCGTTTCGTTTAGTAAGTTACTTATCGTAACTTAGAAAACACAAAGGTCAAGTGAGGAGTGCCGGGTGACAAAGAAGCTGCCGAGAGCCGAACGTCGCGCTCAGCTCCTGGAAACGGCGTTTGACATCGTTCGCGAGCAGGGGACGGACGCGTTGACGCTTGGACTGCTGGCAGAACAGGCGGGCGTCAGTAAGCCGATCGCTTACAGTCATTTCGAGACCCGATCCGGCCTGATGATGGCGCTCTACAAGGACGCCATGGATCGTCAGGTCAGCGCACTCGCCAAGGCGCTCGAAGATGCTCCGCAGGAGCCCGGGACGATTGTCCGGCTTCTGGCGCAGGCCTATCTGGAGTGTGCGGCGACGATCGGTTCGGAATGGCACGCGATCGGCGCCGCCTTGCGAGGTGACGCGATGATGGATGCCTACCAGCGGGAGATGCGGGAGGATCACGCCGCCTTCTATGCGAACGCCCTGCAACCGTTCTCGGGCCTCGATCCAACGGCTGTGCAGCGTCGCTGTATCGGCTTGATCGCGTCGATGGAAGCCATATCGAATGAGGTGACCGAAGAACGGATCGTCATGGAAGACGCGGTCGACGACCTCGTTTCATTGATCGTTACTTGGATCATCTCGCGGCGGTGAGGTGAGCCGAGCCAATGCCATGTTGCTCTTTGTACCAAGTGCTTTGAAGCACATCGACCGGAGTACCACTGCGCACTTAGAATAGTGGGAATACCGCGATCCCCGTTCGAATCACGTCTGCTTCTGGCCGGAAGCGGACCCGCATTGACGCTCCGTACCGACTGACACTGTGGGGTCTCCAACCAAGGAGAAGCCCATGCCATCTCAACGTGAGCCGTGGAACAAGGGAAAGCTGGTGGGCCAGAAAGCCCCCCTCAGGCTTAGCGACATCTGGTCCATCCGTGTTCGGCTGCAACTGAGCAAGAGCGTCCGTGACTTGGCGCTGTTCAACTTGGCGATTGATTCCAAACTGCGGGGCTGCGACCTCGTCAGCCTTCGGCTTAGAGACGTGACCCACGGTACAGCAATCGCCAGGCGCGCAATCGTGCTTCAGCGGAAGACCGGTCGGCCCGTCCAATTCGAACTGACTGACATGACCAGAATCTCTGTCGCGGAGTGGGCACGCCAAGCTCAGCTAACATCTGGCTCTCACCTATTCCCGGGGCGATCGCGCCAGGCCACCCACCTCTCTACTAGGCAGTACGCGCGGATCGTCTCCAGGTGGGTTAGCGATATCGGGCTCGACCGACATGCGTATGGAACTCACAGCATGCGTCGGACAAAGGCGTCGCTCATCTACCGGCGCACCAGGAATCTGCGCGCTGTCCAGATCCTCCTAGGTCACACCAAGCTCGAGAGCACGGTGAGGTATCTTGGAGTTGAGATTGAGGATGCTTTGGAGATGGCAGAGCAAACGGAGGCATAAGTCGACTGAGCGGCCAGAAGCGGACGGTCCGGCCGTCGCCATCCGGACCAGCCGTGAATGCCCTCCGTCACCGGCAATTGTGGTAACGGACACGGCCTACCTGCGCTTCACCACTCGATGCCGATCTTGCCGAAATGCTGGGCGCTCATCTCATAGGCGAACGCGTCACTCAACTGCTCGAGTGGAAAGCGCCGATCAACGACGGGCCGCATCTCTGCAGTGTCCAGCGCACGGACAAAATCCTGTTGATGACTGCGGCTGCCCACAATGATGCCTTTTAGGCACGCCTGCTTCGCCATCAGGGCTGCGGTGGGAACCTCGCCGATGTTGCCTGTGAGCACGCCGATTAGGGAGATGCTTCCGCCGAGACGCACCGCCTCAATCGACTGAGCGAGTGTTCCGGGCCCGCCTACCTCAACGACGTGATCGATACCGCGTCCGCCCGTCCAGCCGAAGACAGTGCGACCCCACTGGGGATCTTCTCGGTAGTTCACCAGAAAGTCGGCTCCGAGTTGTTTCGCACGCTCGAGTTTTTCGCCAGAGGAAGAAGTGATTGCGACTGTTGCACCCATCAGCTTTGCGATTTGCAAGGCCCAGATGGACACGCCGCCAGTGCCGAGCAACAGCACGGAGTCACCTGCTTTGATTTTTCCTTCCACTACGAGTGCGCGCCAAGCGGTCAGTCCTGCTGTAGGGATCGTTGCAGACTCCACCACGTCATAGCCGCGAGGCGCTCGCGTGAAGGCAGTGGCGGGCAGGACGACATGCTCCTGAGCAAACCCGTCGATCCCGTCCCCCGGGGTGTAGCTGAAGTCGCCGATCACTGGCTCCCCGGTCAGCCAGTTGGGAAAGAAACACGAAATCACCATCTCGCCGGGAGAAAACTCGGTGACTCCGTGGCCCACGCTCTCCACGATGCCGGCACCGTCTGCCATCGGGATGCGCCCGTCCTCTGAGGGAATCCAACCATTAACTACTGCGAGATCGTGGAAATTGAGCGAACTAGCGTGCAGAGCTACGCGTATCTCTCCTGGACCCGGGTTGCCCGGGTCCGGACGATCGCTGATAGCGAGTAGATCCAAGCCTCCAGGTGCACTCACCGTTGCTACTTTCATACTGTCTCCTATCAACCAGATGCAGAGTTACCGTGAATCTATCGATGAGGCGCTCGCATGATAATTGCCGCCAAGACAAGTCCGAGCTTCCACAGCAAGCCTTGGCGGGGCGGCTCCTCGTTCACAGCGTAGTGGGAAGATTCAAGCCGCTACAAGAGTGCTGCGATCGGCGACGCCCTGCGCCCAGTGGATCGACACCAGGAACGCGATCACCGCGAGCGCCAGGCTGACCAGATCGAACACCACGCGGCGGGCGCCTCGCGGCGTCTTCGGATACACGCAGAACAGCACGCCGAGGACAGGAACCACGGCACGAACAACAGCAGCGCCAGATTGAGTTCGATCACCGGATTCATGAGGCCGTCTCCTTCGTGGCGTCGGCCTCTGCCAGCGCATCGAGCGCGGTCCGCACCATTGCGGCATCGACGCCCTCGCCGAGCGACGCGGGTGCATCGGCAATCGAGAGTTCGCCGCGGCGCAGCCGCGCGATGGTCTGCCCCGCATCGCGAGGCGCATCGAAGGCGTGGCTCTGCAGCAGCACGCGCTCGCCGTTGACGAACTTGAAGTGGAACCGGCCATCCGCCTCGCGGTACTGCTTGAACATCGGCGGCGCGGCGCGTGTGCCGCCCGGCGCATCCGCCGCGGTCGTCACCGCGCGGCCGAGATCGCGCAGGCCGACGGCCTCGCGCAGCTGCGCGAGCAACGGCATCGCATAACGTTCGCGCAGACGACGTCCGCCGTCGCGCAGCACGTCCTCGATGTCGGCTGGTCGTGCGATCAGGTCCTCATAGCGTTCGCGCATCGGTGCGATCTCGCGCTCGACGACATCGAACAGCTGCTGCTTGGCATCGCCCCAGCCGATGCCATCCGCGAACGCCGCGGCGAAGCCCGCGTTCTCGTCCGGCGTCGCGAACGCCTGGTAGAGCTGGAACAGCGCCGAGCCGTCGATCGACTTCGCTTCGCCGGGCATCTTCGAATCGGTGAGGATCGAGAACACCAGTTTCTTCAGCTGCGCCTGCGGCACGAACAGCGGAATGGTGTTGTCGTAGCTCTTGCTCATCTTGCGGCCGTCGAGACCCGGCAGCGTGGCTACGTTGTCGTCGATCACCGCTTCGGGCAGGTTGAACCAATCGCGGCCGTAGACGTGGTTGAAGCGCTGCGCGAAATCGCGCGCCATCTCGATGTGCTGGATCTGGTCGCGGCCCACCGGCACGCGGTCGGCGTTGAAGATCAGGATGTCGGCGGCCATCAGCACCGGATACATGAAGAGGCCCGCGGTCACCGCGGCGTCGTCGTCCTCGCCGTCCGCGCGGTTCTTGTCGACCGCGGCCTTGTACGCGTGCGCGCGATTGAGGATGCCCTTGCCGGCGACGCAGGTCAGCAGCCACATCAGCTCGGTCGTTTCCGGCACGTCACTCTGTCGGTAGAACCACACCTTCGACGGGTCGAGCCCGGCCGCGAGCCACGTCGCCGCGATCTCCAGCGTCGAACGTTGGATACGTGTTGGATCATGGGTGTTTACCAAACTATGGAGGTCGGCCAGAAAAAAGAAGCTTTCCGTATCCTCCGTTTGGCTAGCGGCCACTGCGGGGCGCAGGGCGCCGACGTAGTTGCCGATGTGGGGAATGCCTGATGGCTTGATGCCAGTCAGGACACGCAAAGGCCGTTTAGTCATCTAGTGCTCTAAGCATTGAAGTTCGCCTAAGTGCAAGGGTAAATCGCCTGGACTATATAGAACTTCATCCGGTTGTGATGTGGTAACAGCCGTTTCCTGACACTGTCTAAGAGCGTGCTCTTTATTAAAATAAAACTATCCAGTTACCTGCACAGAGCGCCGCTTCATATGGGACTCATTCTGTTGTATTAACTGAAAGGATGGAAAACTCAGCATCACCAAGCTCGAATCCTAGATAGCAACGCAAGGTTCCTCCAGAGATGCCTCGACTCCACCAGAACTGGAGGTATTCGTCCCGGCAACCGCTTACATGGCGGCGATACGTCTGAACTAGCGGGCGCAGGCCGAGGTGAAAGGCCAGCAGACGAATTTTGTTCTTTCGCTCCGAGAGGTAATCGACGCGTGACCAGGATCTGCCGGCATACTCGGTCCTGTCTATAGCCATGGCACGGAACTGTGCATCGAATGACGCACGGCTCGACGGGAGGCGAAGCTCTTCCATCGTGAGGAACAGTCGCAGGTTTGAGACGAGGCCTCCCCTGACGGATTGAAGGATATGGCCCTGCAACATAAAGAGCGAGGTCACACGCGACAAGTCACTCGTCGTCATAACGCGCCGCCCCTTGTTCTCTAAATCAGCTATCAAAGCCCCATATCGCCAGATCCGATCTGTTTCGTGCGCTAAGACCGGCGTCACGGAAACCCTGTCACCGACGCGTATCAGTTCGAACGGAAGCTGCACTTTCTTCGCTCATGTACTGCAGATCGGCGCGCACACGAAGTAGAGTTCGAGCGATCTTCGCTGCATCGGCTGTAGCGCCTGTCCTCGCCCCTGGAAGCAATTGCGTTGTTGAGGGGCATAAGTCACCTCGTCTTGGGCGCGTGCATCCGACGATGCCTGCGATTTCGGCGCACTCTTTTGAAGAGCCAAAAGACGGTGACTCCAAGTGCGATGAAGGATGCGATGTATAGAACATCTCGAAGTACGAACTCCACAGAGTAGTCCTCTAGAGGTGCTGTCTATTGGTATTGGCCGCGGGCCCGACAGTTGGGCGGATCGACGGCTTAAGGGCGATGTGCTTGATCAGACCTAACTATCGATGAGGTCATGTCAGTTGTGGTCAAACATGCTCAGAGGAAGTGGAAGCGTGGCCCTCGGACGCGACTGGGGCAACTAGGTCCAGGATTGAGGCAATCAGTGCTTCAAAAACCTTTGACGACAGGCGGATATCGGCCAAAGACAGATGCACATGCAGTCCCTCAGCAGCTAATCGACCGACGAAGTTTCGGATTGCCCCACCGTCGCAGTCGTCAAGTGGTTGAGGCGGCGCCCAATATTCGGACACTCTTAGCCAGTGCTTCGCGAACGCCGGTGATGACCATCCACTCAACATGAAATGCAGTCGATGCACCGAGCGCTCGTGCGCGCAAGCTTGTACATATGCCCGATAGCAGGTCGACGGATTGTGCGGAGGCGAGGGGCTTGGGACGTTGCATTCAAGATCTTCTTTCCAGAGGAAGGCGAGATACTCATGTAAAGCAGCAATGAGGTGGTCGCGCGTCGGAAAGTGGTAGAGAACTCCTTGTCTTGTGATTCCGCTTTCGGAAGAAACCGCGTCGAACGTGATGCCCGACGGCCCCTCAGAATCGAGAACGGCGACCGCAGCTGCGAGTATGAGGCGTCTACTGTTTCGCCTTCGTAAGACTCCATCTGCCCGCTCGACACGCGTTGTCGATCCGCTCATCGCTCAGAACCCTACGTTCTCTTGGCCATTGAATCAGCGCTCACCCCTCGCAAGAAGGAATCCATCACGAACTGGTGGGCGCTCGCCGGAGCAACGCGTCCAAGGCTGATTGCACGCGCCGCACCGTAAAGGATGGCGCCGTAAACCTCGTTCAACCACGTCGCGGGCATATCAAATCGCAAGAAATTCTCTCGTTGACACCTGAGGAAGAAGGCGTCCATTGATTCTTCGAAGAACATCCATTCTGGCGGAACGTAGTTGACATCCCCTCGCTTGATTGCCTCTTCCCAGATATGTGTGAAAAAGAAACTGTACAGATCTCGGTTGCGTAGAAAAGCGTCAGTGACACGATCGAGCGCCTGACGGGGATCGCCGCGGTCGAGCTCAGCGCCATTGAGTGCGCTCTGCATCATGTCGACCGCATGTTTCGACAACTGGGTGAGAAGTTGTTCACGGGTCGAAGCAAACCGGTAGAGCGTTGCTCTGCTGATACCGGCCGCCTTTGCGAGTTCCTGGAGGCTGCTGCGCGGCCTGAGGGCAAGCGCAGCAGCGATCGGTTGCAAGAGGTCGTCGTCGGTTAGAGCCATTGATCTTCCACTGAGTCGACTGGTGATGACTGTAAGCAGGCACTGTATCACGTGAGTAACGGAAAGCTCCAATGAATCATTGTTGATTCAATCTATACAACTAGATAGCATGTGCGCTTCTGTGGCGGAAGCCGCGCTTTGGAATTGGTCGGATGAAGGTGTCAACGGGTTGGCCTGCGGGGCTTTGCCTCGCTTCGGTTGCGCTGCTTAGCGCGTGCGGCGCAAGCGGCGAGAATGAAACCGCCCATGAAGAGGCACCACCACCACCAGTGGAGGTGGTGACCGTTCAAGCCGGGCCTGCAGCAGCTGCGGAATCCCGCCCTGGCCGCATTTCACCGGTGCGAGTCGCTGAGGTTAGGTCGCGAGTGGCTGGCATCGTCCTCAAGCGGGAGTTTGAGGAAGGCATGGATGTGCAAGCAGGGCAGGTGCTGTTCCGAATTGACCCTTCGCCCTTCCAAGCACAGCTTTCGGAGGCGCAGGGTGCGCTTGCGAAGGCCGAAGCCGAACTGAAGGAAGCGCAAGCACAGGCGAGCAGATTGCAGCCCCTCGTCGAGGTGGAGGCCATCAGCCGACAAGACTTCGACGTCGCGCAGACGCGTGTGCAGACGGCGCGCGCAGGTCTGCGCTCGGGTCAGGCCGCGGTCGAGAGTGCCCAGATCCAGTTGTCGCACGCGACGGTAAGGGCACCCATTGCAGGTCGCATCGGCCGAGCTTTGGTCACGGAAGGTGCGCTGGTTGGGCAGGACGGCAGCACCCCGATGGCCCTGATCCAGCAGCTCGATCCTGTCTACGCGGATTTCAGCCAGCCGGTGGGTGATGCCTTGCGTTTGCGTGCAGCTGCGAAGGCAGCAGGTGATGCAGCCAGTCCCAAGCTGGCGATGACAATTGAAATCCCGGAAATTGGCGAGACGCGTTCTGGAGAACTGCTGTTCTCCGATATCACTGTCGAGCCCGACACCGGACGCATTGCGATGCGCGGTCAGTTCGACAATGCCGACGGGATGCTGCTTCCGGGCATGTTCGTGCGGGTTAGCACCGCGCACACACAGCCACAACAAATTATCACCGTCCCGCAGCGTGCAGTGGTCAGAAATCCCGACGGTAGCGCAGGCGTGATGGTGGTTGATGCCCAGCGCACTGTCGTCGCGCGGTCTGTGGAGACGGGACGTATGCACAACGGCCAATGGCAGGTGCTCAGTGGGCTTCAAGCTGGCGAACAGATCGTGGCTTCGGGCGTTGCAAAGGTGCAGCCCGGTATGCAGCTGCCACAAGGATCTGGCGAAGAGGCAGCTGTCCTCGCGCCGGCCAGTAGCGACGCCAACCCGTAATTGACCGGGCGCATGTCGCGCCATAGAGCTCCACCTCGCTCGCAAGATGCGGGCAAACGGAACCCCCATGTCCAGATTCTTCATTGAACGCCCAAATTTTGCCTGGGTCGTCGCAATCTTCATCAGTCTGGCCGGCTTGCTTGCGCTGCCGTCCATGCCGGTCGAAAAGTACCCCGAAGTTGCGCCTCCTCAGGTCCTAATCTATGCCTCATATCCCGGCGCCTCGGCGGAGGTCGTCAATGACACGGTGACCAGCATCATCGAGCAGGAGCTCAATGGCGCTCGGAACATGCTGTATTTCGAGTCCAACAGCTCGAACGGGACGGCTGAGATCACTGTCACTTTCCAGCCAGGCACCGATCCCGATCTGGCGCAGGTCGACGTGCAGAACAGACTCAAGAACGCCGAGCCTCGACTTCCGCCCGAGGTCACGCGTTCGGGCGTAATGGTCGAACAGACCACGGCTGGCTTCCTGATGATCTACACGCTGACCTACAAGGACGGCGTGGACTCCACCGATGCGGTGAGGCTCAACGATCTCGCCGCGCGCGTGGTCAATAACGAGATCCGCCGCATCAACGGGGTGGGCCGCGTGCAGTTCTTCGGCGCCGAGGCGGCAATGCGCGTCTGGGTAGATCCAATTGCCCTGGTCGGCTACGACCTGTCCATCCAGGACGTCAGCAACGCAATTGCCGCCCAGAACATCCAGGTGCCGGCTGGCGCGTTTGGCCTGAGTCCAACGGATGAAGGCCAGGAGCTCACAGCAAGTCTGCTGGTACAGGGATCTATGTCGTCGCCAGAAGAGTTCGGCAACATCGTGTTGCGCGCGCAGCAGGACGGCTCGCTCGTCCGTTTGTCCGATGTGGCACGCCTTGAGATGGGGCTTCAGGACTACAGTTTCGCCACGACGAGTAACGGCAAGTTGTCCTCGAGTGCGGCTGTGCAGCTGGCTCCCGGTGGCAACGCTGTGCAGACCGTCGAGCTGATCAAAGCGCGGCTAAACGAGCTCTCGCAGACGTTTCCGGAAGACATCACCTACACGGTGGGCTTTGACAGTGCGAAGTTCGTCGACGTCGCCATCAAAAAGGTGCTGCTGACGCTGGCCGAGGCAGTCGCTCTGGTGTTCCTGGTGATGCTGCTGTTCTTGCAGAACCTCCGCTACACGATGATCCCGACCATCGTGGTCCCGATCTGTCTGCTGGGCACGCTGGCGGTCATGAAGCTGCTTGGCTTCTCGGTGAACATGATGACCATGTTTGGCATGGTGCTGGCGATCGGCATCCTGGTCGACGATGCGATCGTGGTCGTAGAGAACGTCGAACGCCTGATGTCGGAGGAAGGGCTGTCTCCTAAAGACGCGTCTATCAAGGCGATGCAGCAAGTGGGCGGCGCAATTGTAGGGATCACCTTGGTGCTCTCAGCTGTCTTCCTACCGCTGGCATTCATGAGCGGATCGGTCGGCGTCATCTACCAGCAGTTTTCGATCTCGCTCGCCGTATCCATCTTGTTCTCAGGCTTCCTTGCCCTGACCCTGACACCCGCCCTGTGCGCCACGCTGCTGAAGCCGGTCCCCAAAGGCCACCACGCTGAGAAAAAAGGCTTCTTCGGCTGGTTCAACCGCAAGTTCTCGGCCGTTTCCGGCCGCTACATGGCAGTGAACAACAAGCTGGTGCGCCGCACCGGTCGCTACATGGCGATCTACGCCGCGCTGCTGGTGGTACTGGGCTTTGCCTACGTGCGTCTCCCTGAGGCATTCGTCCCCATGGAGGACGAGGGCTACATGATGGTGGACATCCAACTGCCCCCCGGCGCGAGCTTCAATCGAACGCGCGCGGCCGCCGAGCAGGCGGGTGAATACCTGGCGTCGCGGCCAAACATGCAGGAAGTCACGGTCATCTTCGGCTTCAGCTTTGCAGGCTCGGGCGCCAATGCGGCGCTTGCGTTCCCCACGCTCAAGGACTGGTCCGAGAGAGGCAGCGATGAAACCACCGAGGTCGAAGTGGCGGCTGCAAACGAGTTCTTCGCCGGAATCGAGGATGCAACGCTGATGGCGGTGAGCCCACCGCCCGTTGACGGCCTTGGCACCACCGGCGGCTTCTCGATGCGTATCCAGGACCGCGCGGCAATTGGCCGTGATGCACTATCTGCCGCCGTAGGCCAGCTGCTTGCTGAGGCCAACGACTCGCCAGCGATCGCCTACGCGATGATCGAAGGTCTCGACGATGCACCCCAGCTACGGCTGGACATCGATCGAGAGAAGGCTGAGACCTTGGGCGTGAGCTTCGAGAATGCCACCAGCGTGCTGTCCAGCGCTTACGGCTCGGCGATGGTTAACGAGTTCGTGAATCAGGGCCGCATGCAGAAGGTGGTGGTGCAAGGCGACGTGCAGTACCGCATGACCCCCGAATCGCTCAACGATCTGTACGTACGCAATCGCAACGGCGAGCAAGTCCCGCTGACGGCGTTTACCGAGACGTCGTGGGAGGTGGGCCCGATCCAGATCGCGCGCTACAACGGGTACCCCGCGTTCAAGATTGCCGGCGATGCCGCGCCGGGCTACAGCTCAGGCGATGCGCTCGCCGAAATGGAGCGAATTGCGGCGGAGCTTCCCGAGGGTGTCGGTTTTGAGTGGACGGGTCTGTCCTTCCAGGAGAAGTTTGCCGGCGCGCAGGCCCCGATTCTGCTCGGGCTTGCTTTGATCGTGGTCTTCCTGCTGCTCGTTGCCCTCTATGAGAGCTGGTCGATCCCGTTTGCGGTCATGTTGATTGTGCCTATCGGCGCGATCGGTGCTGTCGCAGCGGTCACGCTCGTGGGTATGTCAAACGACGTCTACTTCAAGGTCGGCCTGATCACCATCATAGGCTTGGCTGCGAAGAACGCGATCCTCATCGTGGAGTTCGCAAAGGACCTGCATGCACAGGGCCACAGCATCATCAACGCCGCGCTTGAAGCAGCGAAGCTGCGCTTCCGTCCGATCATCATGACCTCGCTTGCCTTCATTCTAGGCGTTGTGCCGTTGACGCTTGCTTCCGGCGCCGGTGCCGCCAGCCAGAATGCGATCGGCACGGGCGTGATCGGCGGCATGTTGGCAGCAACGTTCCTGGGCGTGCTCTTCATCCCGATCTTCTACGTATGGGTGATGTCTAAGTTCTCGAAGCACCGGGGCGGCAAGTCGACACAAGAGTCTTCGGTGTCGCTAAAGGAGGACGCGCCATGAGCGCAAGCAACTACCGCCGTGCGTCGCTCGTAATGGCTACCACTATGTTCATCGCTGCCTGCTCCATGGCGCCGCCGTATCAGCGGCCCGTGGCGCCCGTCGCCGACCAATGGCCAGCCGTCATGGATCCCGTCCGGGGCGCACAGTTGGTGCAGCAGGACGGGTGGCGAGCCTTCGTGATCGACGAGGATCTGCGGCGGTTCGTCGACGTCGCGATCGGCAATAACCGTGATTTGCGCACTGCGTTGCTCAACGTCGAAGCTGCGCGGGCGCAGTATCGGATCGAGCGGTCCGATCAACTACCGGCGGTCGATGCGACGGCGTCGGGCGTTCGTCAGCGCCTCTCGCCCGCCAGCAACCTCGAAGGCGTGGGCGGCGTACAGGAAAGCTTTCAGTCCGGCGTCGCACTCGCGGCATTCGAGCTCGACCTGTTCGGGCGCCTTCGCAGCCTGTCCGATGCGGCACTGCACGAGTATCTGGCAACCGAAGAAGCCGCTCGTAGCGCTGAGGTGTCGCTAGTATCGGAGGTGGCACGGGCATACCTGCTTCGCGAGGGAGCGTTTCGCCAACTGATGTTGACGCAGGAGATTGTCGACACACGTCGTGAGGCATTCGAACGCATCGCCGCTCGTCGAACCGCTGGTGTCGCGAGCGCTCTCGAACAGGAGGAAGCGGAGACCTTGGCCAACCAGGCGAAGGCAGATCTGGTTCGTCTCGACCGGCAATACCGGCAGGCCACCAACGCACTGGTGCTATTGATCGGAACGCGCGACGCCCTGACTGAACTGAAGCCGGGCTTTGAGACAGATGCACCAGTGGTCGCAGAACTCGAACCTGGCGCTCCGTCCGAACTATTGGCTAGCCGCCCGGATGTGCGGGCCGCTGAGCGCCGGCTTCAGGCGCGCAACGCAGACATTGGCGCTGCACGGGCGGCCTTCTTCCCACGTATTGCGCTCACCGGTTCCGCAGGGAGCGCGAGCGCCGAGTTCTCCGAGCTCTACGGCAGCAACACGCGCGTATGGTCGTTCTCCCCGCAGATCACCCTGCCGATCTTCAGCGGTGGCAGGAACCGCGCGAATCTGAATCTGGCAGAGGCTAGAAAGGACATCGCCGTAGCTGAGTACGAAAAGAGCATCCAGGTCGCGTTCCAGGAAGTCGCCGATGCTATCGCGGCAAGAGAAACTTTGGAGACTGAGCGCCAGGCGCTATCGGCAGTGATCCGCAACAGTGCAACTGCAGCCCGTCTGTCGGAGGCGAGGTACCGCGCGGGTCTGGACAGCTATCTGCGATATCTCGATGCACAGCGGACGCTGTATGCCGCCCAGATCGAGGAGATCGACGTCGAGGTCCAGCGGCAGATCGCGCTAACGCAGCTGTTTCGTGCAATGGGCGGGCGCTGGTACGCCCCCGTGTCCGGTGGTGCAGTGGCGACGCGTCACCAGAGCGGATAAGGCGCCACGCGTCAGCTTCGATATCACCTCTATCTAGAACGTTTCTACGCGCTGGCGCTGCCACCACTGATCCCCCTCAAGAGCTTCAAGACCATGCCCGCTCTACCAAAGAACCGATGGTTCGTGCTGCTCACCGTGATGTTGGCCTTTCTGCCGATCGTGGTGGATCTGACGATCCTGCACATCGCGATTCCTTCCCTGACCCAGGCCCTGTCGGCCACCGGGACGGAAGTGCTGTGGATCATCGATATCTATCCGCTGGTCATGGCCAGTCTGTTGATCCCCATGGGCACGCTCGCCGACCGGATCGGTCATAGAACCTTGCTGGCGGTAGGCCTGACGATCTTCCTGTTGGGCTCGCTAGCAGGTGCGTTCTCACCGAATGCCGAGTTCCTGATCGGCGCGCGCGCCGCGATGGCAGTGGGCTCGGCAATGGTGATGCCCTGCATCCTGGCCATTATTCGTCAGACCTTCGAGGACGATAAGGAACGCGCTCTGGCGCTCGGCCTTTGGGGCTCGGTCGGCTCAGCGGGCGCAGCACTTGGACCTCTGATTGGCGGTGCCATGCTGGAGCACTACTGGTGGGGATCGGTGTTTCTGGTCAATGTGCCCATCCTGCTCGTGGTGGGGCCGCTGGTTGTGCTGAGCGCGCCGCATCGACCCGTCGGGTCACAGAAGGGCTGGACGATCGGACAGGCGCTGATGTTGATGGCTGGCCTGCTTGCTAGCGTCTATGCGCTCAAGTCGTTCGCAAAGCCAGACGCCTCGTGGGCGCTGTCAGGCGCACTGCTGCTGGTCGGCGCCGCGCTGCTGGCCGTGTTCGTGGTCAAGCAGCGGCGCGCAGCAGACCCAATGCTGGACGTGAGCTTGCTTTCGATACCGGCGATCCGCGTGGGCGTGATCATGGCCCTGGTCGTGATGGGCGCCCTGGCCGGTGTCGAACTCACGCTATCTCAGGAATTGCAGTTCGTGCTCGGCCAAACGCCTCTGGAAGCGGGCATCTACATGCTGCCTCTGATGGTGGCAGCCGCCGTGGGCGGGCCGCTTGGCGGATACCTGCTTGGACTTGCTGGCCTGCGTTGGGTTGCGTCGTGCTCCCTGTTGGCTGCCGCGATCGCCGTCGGGAGTCTTGGCATGGCTGATCTGCATGATGCAGGCGTCGAGATCATCTTCATGCTGGCTGTGCTCGGTCTCGTCCTGAGCATAGGACTCACCGCATCTTCGGTGGCGATCATGAGCAGCGCGCCGATCGAGAAGGCAGGGTCGGCAGGCGCACTTGAAGCCACAAGCTACGAGCTCGGCACCGGATTTGGTATCACGGGCTTCGGCATTTTCCTAGCGAGCGTTTATATGCGCGCGATCGAAGTGCCGGCTGCGATTGCGACACAGATCCCTGCGACGGCGTCCGATTCAATCGGCGAAACTTTCCTGGCGGCTTCGCGACTTCCTGATGATGAGTCTGCTGCCCTGATTGATGCAGGAAAGATTGCATTCATGGAGGCCCATGGCAGCCTGCTGGTCGCCTCGGCTTGGGTAATTGCTGCACTGGCGCTTCTGGTCGTTTTGATGCTGCGAGAACCCAGGCCTGCTGAAACCTTGAGAGACGGATAGGCGCTTGTGAGACTCAACGAGCCTGATCAATGTCAGATGCAAGGCGCTGATCTTTCTCAAGAGTCGCCCGTGGCGAAGCCTGGCATTCACTTGGCTCAGCTTGGGTCAGGACCTCAGTGGCATTGGCATCGGCGGGAAGCAGCGTGTAGTCGACGTCCGGATCAGCGGCCAGAGCGGTCTGGGCGCGGTCGACGAGCGCCTCATGCAGCGCTGCATCGGCAAGGTTGGATTCGCTTGAAAGTTGCTCCACCTTGGCAGCGTGGGCCGCGGTGAAGCGTCGGCGCGGATCAAGACGTCGCATAGCTAGTCGGCGCAAGCGCAATCGCCGCTTGGCTTCCGCTGAGATCCGCGCGCGGCGCTGCAGCCAGCCGGTCGCCAGGACGGCAATCAGCACCAGGCCCATATAGCCGAGAACTGGATAGACAAACGACACCAGTGCTCGAAAGCCCACGAAGCTCAGGCCGAAGCCCACCAGGACAGACGCAACATAAACCTGGCGAAAGCGCTCAGGCCGTGCGCGGGTCAGGCGCTTGCCCAACGCGTAGAACATGCCCAAGGCAGTGTTGAAGATCATGCCGAAGATGACTGCCGACATTGCCGCACCAAGTCGGGGATCAAGCTCGTTAACCAAGGTCAGCATCGGCAGAGCGTCGCCGCCGATGACATCGACCCGCAGAAACAACGCACACACCGCGAGCATCAACAGCAACAAATACATCGAACCGCCGATCAGGCCAGCGAGGCCAGCGGTTCGACTATCGAGCATGCTTCCGCCGATGACAATCGTCATCGACACGCCCGTGATCGCGCACAGCCCCACATAGTTCAGCGCACCCACCCACCAGTTGGGCAGGCTGGTCTGTACGTTTCCAGCAGCAAGATCGAGGGCGACGACGTTGTAGGGCGCCGTCAGCAGCGTCCAGCCTGAAGCGCCGAGCAGGAAGAGAACGATGAAGGGCGTGATCAGGCCGATGAGGCGGGAGACCTTGTCGACGTCGAACATGCCGGCAACGAGGACAGCGAGCAGCGTCAGCACCGCGCCAACCCAGACAGGCCATCCAAACTGCTGTGACATGTTCGCGCCGCCGCCGGCGAACATGACAAAGCCGATCGCAAACAGAGTTGTGATCGTCGCAGCGTCTAGGAACCATGCCAGCGCCGGGTGAGACACGCGCCGGAACACCGCCGTGTGTTCTTTGGCCTGCACATGACTGCCTAGCTGCAGCGAGGCCACCCCGATCAGAATCATGATCACCGAAGCGATGAAAGCTCCAACGATGCCCATGAGTCCGAACGCCACAAAGAACTGGAGCATCTCTTGCCCCGACGCGAAGCCCGCGCCGACAATGAGGCCGATGAAGGCCATACCGATGCCGAGGGCGCGCTTGAACATGTCTGTCTCCTGGAGGCCGGGCCAAGCTATGCCGTGCAGTCGGTCAAGGCAAGCGAGTCTGACGAGGATCTAGGTGCCACAACGCTGTCCCAACAGCTCTAATGTCCGCTTCCGGCCAGAAGCGGACATCTCATCACCGACTTCGCCTGAACTAAGTCGGAAGTACCGCTAAAAAGAAGATTGAGATTGCGCGAGACCCTCGCGTAGGACGTCACGCCAGAAGGTTCAAGCCTAGATCCCACCAAATTTCACTTAGGCCTTAACATCCATGGCCAAGTCCTTGAAGTAACGCGGCACCGCTCGTATCCGACGTGGACCTCAGCGGAGTAGCACCTAGTTCTTGTCGTAGGGGCTTAGGCATACCAATTCAGCGTAATTCTGCTCATGCAGATCATGGATTAACTGCCTCTTCGTGATCACACGAACACTTGGTAAGTTGCCGATTGGATACGTCTCTAAACGAAACAGGATGTCACTGCCGAAATCCAAGTAGACCGGTTTGCGTGCCTCTATCCATGTGGAGTGAGGACGTTTCCACAAATACTGGTGGTGACCAGTGTACGCTTCGCGAAACTTCTGCTCTTCATCCCGCTGAAAGAACATCAGATGCATTCCGGTCGCAGCACCTCTGGCTCGGTCTTCTGCGATGAGTGATCTCTTTTGGTACATGCCTTCTGGAAATGGAGCGCCTTGAAGAGGATTACGCGCTGGAAACCATGCGCAATCTTGTGCCCAGTCTAGTGAGGGGTCGGGAAGACTGTGATGTAAATGAAAGCGGCTGGAAAACGGTGTCCCATCCACGATCCAGATCATGTTGTCGTAGAACTGCTCCCGCGAGTCCCGCTCGGCTTGAGTCATAGCTGAGTGCTGGATCTCAACGTATATCCCACCAGGCGCTTTGATGTCGGCGCGATGGATCTCGCCACTGGGTGCAGTGTGGGATATTTCCCGACACTCAGGTGGGAAAAGGTTCTTCCAGTCCCGATGCCACTGGGTCTCGTTTTCCCACCATGAGTCACAGTTGCGCCCTGCGTGTGCCCAGTGATGCATGACTATAGGGCCGCACTTGGCCACAGTCTTTCGGCCGCAATCAAGGCATGTAGCGTCAGCGCCGGCCACGGCTTCTGACTTCACCCCATTGATCAGTGCATATTGCATCCCGCTAGCGCTTTCCAGCGATAGCCACAGGGATGGAGATCAGTGCCAAGTCGCCTTCCTTGATGACCGTGCACCTCTTGGCATCCTCGCAGGGCCTGTGGAAACCCATGGGTTTGATCACACGGTGCTGCATGCGGCGCATGAGCCTCTTCCATTCTGGCTCTCCTGCCACGTGATCAGGATGCAACTCACCTAGATGGCATGAAGTTGTGTAGTCCACATACATGCGGTTGTGGAATTCGCGGTAGATGAGCCGAGATCTATCACAAGTGGTCCATAGACCACAATCACCAGTTCACCGCTATGGAGATCCTTGGCGCTCTCGATCTTGAGGTAGTCGTTGGCGATCTGACCCAGATCGTAGAGACATCCCATAGAGCTCTGGGACCTAGATCTTGGCATGCGTACAACCTTCAGTTCGATGCCATGGTGGTCGTAAACGATGTCGATCCTCGCCCTTCTTGCACCATCGGGCGCTGTGCCGCGAAAACGGGCTAATGGCACTTCTTTTTCTGCTTGCTTCAGGAGATCAAACATCCCATCGCGAGCAGCATGTTCCGTACCCAAAACACCTACAGAACCCTTAAGCCTGGTCACTGCCTGCAGTGCGCCACGGTAGATCCTTCTCTGCATGGCACGTCTTCCGTGTAAGTCATGATCAAGCAAGGTTATGCTCATTAAACATAACGCTCAACGCCGAACAATGCCCATCATCAGCTTTAAGCAGGTACTCAATGAGTACAACGCAGCGCTCACACTCCTGAGTGGATATGGCCTTCGAGTTAAGTCAACCAGGCTTGCCGACTATCGACGCGTGATCACTCGCGCAATGAGCGATGAGAACGAAGGGCGCGATTTTTCCAGCAGACGTCCAGAGATCGTAAATGCACTGAATGAAGCGGCAGAGATCGCTGAAATCGCAAAATTGAATCCCGCGCACCTGCGGGATAGAGAGGTTGTTCGAAAACTTAAGTTGATTTCAGGGGGCAGGCCCGTCATGGCCGCCGAGGGTGCGGATCAGGCACGCGACTACAGTTTGGAGTTCACAACCGCAGTCGCACTGCAGCAAGAGAATTCTTTCGGAGGCTTCTCCACCCATGGTGGCGACCTCACCATTGGTGAAGCTAAGAACCCTGCAGAGTGCAAACGCATCTCTTCTTTATCCAGCCTCCCGAAACGTCTTCGCGATGTTAGGGAACAGTTGATCGCTCTTGGTGAGGCTGGCAACCCGCCAGGCTTGATCGTGCTTGATCTCACGCGCCCAATCCGAATCGAGCAAGGAATGATCAAGGCTGACAGTGACGATGATTTCGGCAAGCAGGCAGAACAACGCTTGCTTGCCTATCTCGACAACCACGTTATGACATTGAGCAATGTTCTAGCGTTGATCCACCCGAACGTGCTGGGAATTGTTGCGCGTTGCATATCCACTGGAATTGCTGGCGATGCGACCAACATTCGTCAAGCAGTGATCTGGCAGGCCTGCACTATTCACGAAGATGGCTCTACTGAAGACATGCTGTTCCGAAATTTGGCACGGGGTTTCGGACCTGGCGAGTTGCGAGAAGGGTCGAAAGAAGATATCGATGAGGCCTCAGCGCGTATCATCGTAGCGCCTCGCAGAGGCAAGCGAGAGCGCTAACTAACGCACCACCATCAACTGATCCCGCTGCGTTGTGTATTCCTTCAACAGGATCTGTTGATCGCATGCTGCAAAAGCATGAGTCGACCGAAGTCAATTGACATCTGCAAGCTCAAACATACGCGCAACAGCAAAGAACTCAGCGTGCAAGTCTCTAAGAGCTTTCATTGCTGATGGCGACCTCCTCGGAAGACATGCGCGCAGCACTTCTCCGCTCCGATTCATATTAGAGATTTGCGCCCAGTGCGAATGCGATGCCTTCGCCACTAAAGCTTAGGAACCCAGCCATGCACTAAGAATTGATGTGTCCGCTTTTTTGCCGAAAGCGGACTTGGTCGATTACAGCGAAGCGCTCCTCTCACCACGGCGCGTGAGTCCGATCTGACGAGGCGCGCATGGCGCACGTCGACACGACGGGTCGGGTAAGCCCCCTAAGCAGTAGCCCACCCAAGACCTAACTGGATCAGGTCAGGTGGTAGCGCTTCTCGATTGCGGCGAACAACTGAGCAGCCTCTTCTTTGACGCGGACTGTTTCCTCGGCCGCGAGTGGCGCCAGTTCGATCCCGTCGACGCCCCCGACATACGCTGGCCCGCCGACGTCATCGTCGTACAAAGTGCCGTCCTCGTTGATCGCTTCATGCCGGTCCTGGCTCAGGTCCTGACCCAGCATGCGCGACAGGTGCATCCAGACCCAAGCGCGGACCAGTGTCTCGCCCCGATGTTCGATGAGCTCGCGCATGGCGGATACGTCACCTACGCATGCGAGCACGGTCAGCCATTGGTACCCCAGCTCGGGTCGACCATGTGCAGCGGCCAGATCTGCCATGTCGTACGGATCCATTTCATCCGACGGCTCGAGCTCAAGCGCTGAAGGATCGCCATAGCGTTCCGCAGTGACCAGCATTGCGCGTCTGTCCCCGCCCCGCGCCGCCGCAAGGAGATGGTACCTATGTTTCGCAACCACACGAACGAACCCGCCGCCCCCCGCAGTGATCTCCGCTAGGCTCACCGGCTCGACAGACCACTGCGCGCGCCAGCGCAGCTCGCGTCCGAAGCGGCGGTCCTCCTCCTCCGGCAGGCAAGCGTACGGCTCGAACAGGTACGCGGTCGCTAGGTGCGCAGCGGCAGCACCGCGGGCCGCGGCCGCCTCCAAGCCTTCCAGCAGCAACGGAAACTCCTCGAGCAGTGTCTCAAGCCCATGATCCATTCGGCTGATCAGTGCGGCCGATACCCACGTGGGGACCGCAGGCGCCTCCGCCTCGTCAGCGTCCGCCCACTCGTCCTCGTAGTCCTCGAGTGCAGCGATCAGCTCCTCAAACCGTAGCGGCGCGTAGCCGGATGAAGCCACGAAGCCGGCCAGGCCCTGGGCGGTACGCGCGGACTCTTCAGGCGAAAGCCGGAATTGAAGGCACCGCTGGATGACGCGGTCCTCATCCGGCGGGACAGCGGCAGCGCGCCATGGCACATCGCACCACGCCGCCTGGTGCTGGAACGCAGCATGGGTGGCAAATCCAGCGGCCGCAGCCAGCAGCTCATGGACCTGGCTGCGGGTAAGCGACAGCAGCCCCTGGGCCCGAAGATGCGCATGGGCATGAAACGCGTATTGCTTGATGGTCATGACTCGTCCTCGTTGGCCAAGCGATCCGGGGCAGGCGCACACGTTTAAGACCCCGGCAGCTGGCCAGAAGAAAAGTCGATTAGGGGATACAGCCTGTTTTTGCTCGTGTGCAAGCAGGGCGGGCGCCGCGGCCAGTGTATGCCGCGTGCTGTCTAGATTCCAAGCTCGCACTGCAACTGCGTGCGTTGGTGCGCCATCACCATTCCAGCTGTGGCTTACTGCCAAGCAGCACCGACTGGCGAGGTCCGCTTCCGGCCAAAAGCAGACACCGACCCTGGGCACTGGAATGGCTCAGTGCGGACTCGAAGGGCCTGCCGAAGACCAAGCACCACTGATCCGACGAAGCATCGCCTCCGGCGCCATTTTTCAGGTCAACGAAGAGCTTGGACAGGCGCCTGCTTAGATGCCATCATCTCCCCATGCATGGCATTGCCTACTTGGCACAGCATCGAATATGCGCGTGATCGTTTAGGACGATCACGCCCCTGCTGCTTACGTTGGTTTAAGCGCCGGCCTTATACTCCGGTGAAAGCACGCGCCAGATAAGCGCGGCCACGTCGGTTCGATTCCGACCAGGGGCTCCATTGACGAGGGCCTGTCGTGCATTACTTTTTCC
Organism: Luteimonas deserti; assembly: GCF_013425765.1. Lineage (GTDB taxonomy): Bacteria > Pseudomonadota > Gammaproteobacteria > Xanthomonadales > Xanthomonadaceae > Luteimonas > Luteimonas deserti. Next base: position 187,418 of record NZ_JACCJZ010000010.1, on the reverse strand, counting down.
TCGACACCGAGTGGGCAGACGCCCACGCGACGAGACTCGTGAGCCTTGCGTTGGTGAGTGCAGAGGGCGAGCGTGAGCTCTACTTGGAGCTGGATCCACCTCCAGCAGACCCCAAGCCGTTTGCCCGCGACGTCGTGTACCCACTGCTTGAGGGAGGCTCGAGCGCACTGCCGGCGGCACAGCTTCGACAACAGCTCTTCAATTTTCTGAGCGCATCACCCTGTGCTGCCGTGCTAGCCGATCATCATCATGACCTTGGCCTACTGCGCCGCTTTCTGGGCCCAGAGGTGCTGGACCGTTTGCATGACCGCGGCCTAATCCTCACCCGGTGCCACAAGGACGAGCGCATGCAACAACTGACCGAAGCTTGGTTCGCAAGCTCTCCAGAGCGTGCACACACGCGACACCACGCGCTCAACGACGCAAGAGCTTTGCGATACGCGTGGTGCGTAGTGACCGGCCGCTTGCCCGTGCAGCGGCACCCGCCTCACTTGATCTCACCGGGATCGCCTTGACCGCCACGGGCATGCAACGCGTCGCACGCGTCGGGAGATGCGGTTGTGGACCGGGTTTCTGACGCCCTGAGCTGCTTTCTGGCAGTCGACCAGCGCACCGGTCGCGGCAATGTGGCATCTGGATAGGAGTCCACGCGACCATCGGTGCCGACGTAGCGACCGAGATGCACCATGAACAAGGCGCGGGCGCCTGGATGCAGTCTGTCGAGAAGATCGGCGGTGCTGATCTCCTCATCCGGTCTGGGCAGTCGAGGCTCCCGAGCAGTGTTGTTGGAAACACGTCTGAGCTGTCGTGCCTCGGCGTATACGGCGCACAGCTTGCGATGATGCTCCCAGAAGAACGAGTAGCTGACGCCGACGATGATGGCCAACAGCTTCAGACTAGGAAGCGCGACCTTGGGTGGCGATGCCAGCAGTGCCTCCACAGTGCGTTCGAAGTACACCGCCAAGTCGCGATCTACGCGGCGTCTGCGCGAGTGCACGTTCAGATGGATCGACATCCCCGGCAATCGCGGTGACAGCGCCTGGGTCGGCGCGGTCAGCAGATCCACCACGTCAACTGCCTGCATCTGCGCAAGCTGGACAACTGATTTCCATCCAAACCGTGCGCGCGCCCGGCTCAAGACCCGCATCCGCGCCGTCTCGGTGGGCCCGTAGGCGTCATAGTGCTGCGCGAGCAGGTGTTGAATGCCTGCGTTCAGCTGCGCTCTCCAATCGGTCGGCGGCGCCGGTTGATCGGAATCGGTCACGTAAGTAATGAGTCGGTAGAACTGAGCATCTGCACGCAGCTGATCCGATGACACGTGGTCGCCGGCGCAGGGTTGCACGAGTGAGGCTCCGCACTTTCCACAGACCGACCTGTCGGGTGACCACAGCAAGGTTGACGCCTGCCCACCACACGCCGGGCACCGATCGCGCAACGCGCACTTGTGAAGCGGGCAGGCGACGAGATCTGTCAGCGTGTGCGCGAGCAGGAAGTAGCCCATCCCGGTGTCCGGATCGAGGCACGCTGGGCACCAACGCATGCGTAGCGGAAACAGCTTGTGGAACCCAAGGTTCTCCGAGACCTTCGCAAACGTATGCCCATAGCATCGCTCGCTCCCGTCCAGTCGAGCGAACTGGCGTAGGAGCCGCAGCGTGGTCTCACATCCGCCCTGAATTTGTCCGATCGTTTTGACGCCCTTGGGATCCGGTCCGCCCGCCTCGGTGGCTCCGAGAAAACGAATCAAGTAGTGAAGATTTACGCGCCGCAGGCGCGCGGTGCGCGCCAGGATAGAGTGGAACGACTCGACATACAGCGTGCCCGCGCCCTGCCCTTCGACAGCGAACGCAGCCTTCATGCGTGTGCCACCGTGTGTCGCTTGGCGTCGCGGCGCCCCACGCTACGTGTGCGGGCGGCGCGCAGGTAAGTCTTTTGCCTTGGTGTCATCTCTTCGGCGAACGCGGCCTCTACGAGGTCGGCTTCGATCCGCATGCGCCGTTGCAGGCGCGGCGCTTGTAGGGCGTTGCGAATATCCGTCCAGTTGGGAACCTCCCGCTCATGCACCAACGCCTCCACACGCGCGCGCATGAACAGACCGTCGAGTTCTCCGGTCAACCCGTAGCTCGCCTCGTAGAACCAGTCCAGATTATCCAAAACAAGCGCTCCATCGACCTTGTAGTCGGCGGCAATCCCCTGCGCCACGGCAGCAAACATCGCCGCGTCCGCGTCGGTTTTGATGCCAAGACGCTCCAGATGAATGTTGAAGACGCGGCGATTTATCTGCGCGCTGAAATCCATGACATCAACCATCTCGAAGGTGCCCGCGATGAGGAGAATGCATTGCGTACGCGTGGCCAGAGAGCGCAGGAACTCGATGTAGTCCGTGGCCACGTGATTGCGCTGCACCATCACCATGAGGTTGGCCTCGTCGACAACGAGATAGCGCAGCTTGGCGCGCAAGCCAAGATCCTCCACCGCCTCGAACTTCTCTTTGACTGTCCGCCGTGCCTTGCCAATCTTCAAATACGCACGCTCGATCGCTTCGGCACGCTCATCCGTCGGCAGGCCAATCGAGCGGCGGGCGAATGGATCCCCTAGCTCGACCAGCAGATCATCTGCCAGCGAGTCGGGGCTAAAATAGGTTCGATCCGAATTGATCGCCGCAGCGTAGGCATAGGGGATGACGCCGGTGGGCCACCCACTTTGGTCGCCAAAGCAGTTCTGCATAAACGCCCGCAGTAAGCTGGTCTTGCCCGCGCCCCCGGCTCCCACGACGTAAATGATGGAGCCCGGGACCAGACTCAGGTTGGTTGCGCAGAGCATGCGCAGCGGCAGATCGAGCTTCGAATGGACGATTAGGTCAGCGAGCGGCCGCACGTTGCGGGATAAGGGCTTGAATGCGTCTGGATGGATCATGGCGTGGCCCCCAGTCGCTGGATGGGTGCTGGCGTCACCCGTTTGCGCGCGGGCGCCTCGTCGGCCGGCTCTATCGGCGCCGGTGCGGGCGCGGCCGCGGCAGCCACACACGGGTCCACTGCGGGCGCAGGCGTCGTTGCGGTGGCAACACATTGCTCAAGTTCGGTGTCCCGCCGACGGCGCGTTTTGGCCACCGCCTTCCGGTCTCTGGCATCGTTGAGCATGTCCTCGATGTACAGCACACGCTGAGGGATCCCCATCGCCTGAAGCTTTGCGTTGTCGAACGAGTAGGCTGGCACGTATTCCGAGCCGTTATCGAACCAAAGAATCGAAGGATCCACGCAGTCCAGGCGCGCCTGTTTGGGGCGCGCGCCCTGCTGCAGCATCGTGGTCAACGCCTGCGAACTGAATACCTGACCATGGGTGCGGATACCCCGCCTGGGGTTTGGGTCGCGGATGTCGATCGGGTAACCCGTGGCGTAGGCCAGCAGCGGCGTGACCGAATGGCGCACCAACAGATCATCGTAGCGCTTGAGCTGATCCTTAAACGCGTCTTCTCGCGATAGGCCGTCCGCGCCCGTAGGCGTTTTGTTCCAGACTTCGAAGCACCAGTGATCGAGCTTGGCGATCAACTCCTCAACCGTAAACCGCGCATGCCGCCGCGATTTCTTCGCTCCGTCCGCTGCACGCCCTGCGGCGTCGTGATACGTGCTGCCCGGAAGGGAGGAGGCGTACTCGTTGAGCTTGCCATGGAAGCCCTCGTCCGCGCCGCCATGGCGCGGCGCCGACACTGGACGGTGTTGGAACGTCACTCCAAGCAATGCCACTTTTTCAGGCTCTGCCCGGTTGTTGTTCTCGCTACCGGTGTCTCGCAGGATGGTGGCAGGCAGGAATCCGTGGCGCGCGACGCAGTCGCGCAGGGCAAGATTGACGCCGAACTGGTGTGGACGATTAATGCTGATGCCGCGCGAGAGGACGTAGGAATTGGAATCATCTACCAGCGGGTAATAGATCAGCACCACGCCATCGCTCGATTCGTCTGAGCGCGTGTCCACGCGCACGCCATCGAGATGCGTGTTGAAGCCGCAGATTGCTGCTCGCACGTTGACCTTGGAGCCGTCAGTGCGTGCCCGCGTCGCGTGATACCCCCGTAGCCCACGCGTCGCCAGCGCCACCATCTCCGGCGCGAACGCCTGATGGTAGAGCTTGCGCATGGTCTCATCCGACATCGCGTCGCGATGCTGAGGCAAGTCACGTTCGAAAGCGGCGACTGCGCGTCCCGGCGAGGCTCGGCCTTTGACCCTTGGCAAATAATCTGCTTTGACAAACTGGAGAAACGCATTCTTGGCGTCTTCCGGGACGGGGCGACCCTTACCACCACGGCCCGAGAAGTTGGGCACAAACGCAGCTATCGCCGGCGCCGATTCCGAGGTGGCCTGCCGGATGCGTCGCACCGTAGCGTAGTAGGCGGAGTTCTTCTTTTCTGGCGAAGCCTGTCGCTTGATGAACGTCTCTTGGCGACAGAGGGCATGCGCCAGTTCCGTTGAGGAAGCGCGCAAGTAGCGCGCAAGCATCGGGCCTGCCGGCAGCTCGACGATGGCATGGCGCTTGAGTTCTGCCAGATGCCGCTCGACATCCATTGCGTTGGCAAACAGTAGAAATCCGTCATCAAAGACCTGTAACTGCAGCATGCCATGCAGAAGGCCGGCCTCCACCGCCTGCAGTAGCTGGCCCGCCGTGACGCCACCTACGCGCTCGCACAGTTCCAGCACCGTGCGAGGTCGACTGTTGAGCAGCGTCAGAATGCGACCATGCTTCGCGCCGCTCATCGGCTCCACTTTGGACAAGCGTAGGCGCACGCGCATCAAAGCATTGGCCTGCCAGACACGCGCCTCATCACCGTTCACCTGCACACGAAAGTGAAAGCCCATCGCGTGAGCTGCGACCTGCCCGGGCAGAAACGCCCACGTATCCGCGTCCTGCACCCAGTCCGCCGGGTATTCTTGGCCCAGCTTGCGGACCACATCGAGCGGCTTGACCTCGATGAAACAGAATCGCTCCGCCTTGAACTCGATGTAGTCGGGCGTGATGGTGCGATGACTCTGGCGACCCCGCCTGTCGTGGGCCAGCACCCGCAGCTGCGCCGGCTGACAGAGGACGCCAAGGGTATCGGGGTCACAGAGCGAATCGAGCACGAACGTCCGCTCGGCAATCGACTCGAATTGAACGGTCGAATCGACGTCCTTTGAGTACAGTTCGCCGTGCACCGCCATGAGTGACTGTCGCCCCACCGTTCGGGCAGGCTCCCCCTCGCATATCGCTCGGAGCAGCTGCTTACCCTTTAGGCTCAGCTGGGTGTAGCCGGCCAGCGGCTCTAGCTTTGCCAACAGCTTTTCACTATCAAGTGCCATGGTCGCGCCTCCTAGTACCTGCGCGCCGGACGGCGCACACGAGGGCACAGCCCGCCGATCTCGGCAGGTTGCAATGGGGCTAGGAGGGGTGTAGCGTCGGCGCGGAGTGTCCAGCTCGCGCAGATACACCCCCCTGGCTTCGGCTGGGGGTTTCGCGTTTTAGGGATCAGCCGCTCATGACGCGACCTCCCTTATCCGGATGGGCGGGGCATGTGTCGGGCCGCCGGACCTTGTCGAGGGGAGGCAGCTCTGGAAGATGTGCCGGAGGCAACGTATGCAGCAGCACTCGCGCCAGATGCCCCGCTGAAGTGAACAGACCGCGCCGCCGGGGGATCTCGAACATGTCGAGTTCCAGCCGGCCCGTCTTGCGGGCCTTAGCCAAACCCTCGGGAGTCCGGAACCCTAAAAGGCGCGCAGCGGTATCGGAGTCGATGACCAGGCCGTAGCGCAGCTCCAGATGATCGCTTAGCTGAGTTGCCTGCATGTCCGTTTTGTCCGATCGCCCGTGGTCCGGTACTGTCGGCCGCTGTCGGAGATACGCGGCTATCGGCAATCTGACAAAGAACGGATGTTTCCGCAAGTGCCTGAATTTAAACTGCTTTTATCAGATTAGAACAACAATAGTTGGGCTGCTCGCTTTTTTGCATTTGATGAGTCAATGAAAGTGACGCAGGATCAAACATGCCAACCTTGCGTCACGCGAGGCCAGCGGCGCGGGTTTTGGGTTTTGCACGCATGCCCGGCCTCACAGGCGGAGCGTCTAGGGCCGTTTTCGATCCCACCACTCAGCGTCAACGTGATCGCGTCGCCACGGGTGTGAAATCACCATATGTCCTTGACACCCACGTTCCGACCTCGCGGCGTCGCCGCTGTTGCGCGCGGGGCCGTCTGGATATCAGCGGCCATGAGCCTCCTTGTCGAAGGCTGCGAGCGGGATTTATACTGAATAGACGTGTTGGCAGGTTTCCACGCGCGCACTTGCTGGAGCCGCCGCTCGTAGCTCTGCAAGTGCCGGCACCGCGGCGCGTCACGGCGGCCGTCCCTTTCACCAATTGCGCGGCCGAGTCTGCAATTCCCAGCAGTTACCGAGCACAGCACTCTAAGTGCTTGGAATGTCGCGCTTAAATGAGCACGGCAACTGTTTGGCTGGTCAGCTGGCCCGGCACGGGCCGCGCATCCGTGCCCGCGGGTGCCGCACGGGGCATCGTGGATGCGTCTCGCGCCGGATTTCCGCAGCGCCATCGCCGCCGGCGCCTGCATCCCCGGGCCGTCAGTCGCCAGTGCCGACCGGCGCCCGCCAGGGCAGGCGCATGGTGAAGACAGTGCCTTCAGTGCTGGACGCCACGGTGATCTCGCCGTCATGGGCACGCGCCACTTCGCGCACGACGAACAGGCCGAGGCCGAGGCTGGTGCCATCGTCGATGGCGTCGCCACCGCCGTTGCCGCGGCGCAGCGGATCGAACATGGTGGCGATGAGTTCATCCGGAATCGTCGTGCCCAGGTTGCCCACCTCGATCACCACGGCGTCCGCGTCCCGGCCGAGGACAACGCGGATGTCGCCGTGACTGGCGCCGTACTTGACCGCGTTGTTGACCAGATTGGCGATCGCCTCACGGATGCGCGATGCGTCGAAGTGGCCCGTCACGGCGCCCGGTGCCGCGAACTCGATCCGCGCGCCCGGCCAGGCCATGCGCAGCATCTCCACCTCGTCGTGAAGTTCGCGAACGAGATCGGCATCGCCGCGCTTGACCCGCAGACCCACGCCCAGCGATGTACGGCTGAAGTCCAGAAGATCGTCGAGCAGGGTCGCCATGCGCTCGCCACTCATGACCAGCCGTCGGGTCAGGCGTGACATGGGCGCATCGTTGGCCATCCTCGCCATGTGCGCCGATGTCAGCAGGATCGCGGTCAGAGGTCCGCGCAGGTCGTGGCCCAGGACACCGAGGAAGATGTTGCGCCAGGTCTCGGCCTCTGCCGCGTAATGCGCAACCGATTCGGCGATCGCCTGGTCGACGGCCTGGTTGAATCGCATCATGTCGTCGAAGGAGGTGGCCTCCGTGCCGTGGTCAGCTGCCCAGAGGCGCAGCACGGACGCGCGCAACGCCCGGTATTCGGCGACCAGCAGATCGATGGTGAAGCCGGATTTCGCGCGAAGCCTGCCGTGCCACTGGGCCGGCGACAGCGGGGACGATGCCGGGGTATCGCTCCGCCCTTCCGCCTTGCGGCGTTCGCTGCGCGGCGTCTGCGCAGCGCGCATTTCGGCGACGACGACCTCCAGGATCTGCGGCAGGTGGTCGCGCAGCGTCTCGCTGTCGAGCTTGACGCGGTCGCCGAGCTGCGTGGAGGCGAACAGTTCGGCCTCGTCGACGATCCGTGTCGCATGTGCGGTGATGTAGTCCGCGAGCCGCATCCTGTCGTCGTCCATCACAGCACCTCGTCCGATATGCGCCCAGTAGCGCACGGATGCAGAGGCAAGCGGGTGAATACGCGGTTTCCATGTACGGGCTGCAGCAGGCGCCGTGCCAGCCCATGTGGAATCACACGCGCAACGGAGATGGGCGGTGCGCCCTGTGCTCTCGGACGTCCCGCAGCGCGCGTCGCCTCACGCGGGGCGACGGCGCGTGCCATTCCCGGAGTTGCGACCGCCGGGCCGCGGCGCGCAGGGCGGTGAGCCGGCGGTCGACCGCGAGGGTGGGTTCACCGGTGACGGGCACCCGCGTCGAATCGGGCCTGCGAGCGTCGGTATCCATCGCGGCTGTGCCGCTCCGAGAGCAGGCGCGTGTCGGCGCAGCTATCGACGTCGCTGCCGAACAGCCGCACGACGCGGCGGGCGCTGCCGTCGGCGCAGCGCTGCTGCGAACCGGCCGGTGAGCCTGTACCGCGATCGCCAGGACGCCACCTGCGCGGACTCCGGCCAGGCTGCCCGGTGGACTGGCCGACCGCAGCCAGCCAGCGAGACGGGACGCGCCCTCAGTCGACGGTGGCGACCGGCGCCGCGCCGCCGCCGGGCGTCTTGAGCTCGGCGAGCGCGGCCGCGATCGGCGCGTCTCCCGGCAGCGCTTCACCGCCCGTGCTGCCGTCTTCCTCGTCACCACGCAGGTGCCCGGGCAGGGCCGCTTCCGTATAGGCCGTGGCCGCGCGGGGGGCGTCGTCCGCCGGCGCGCCTTCCGCGCGCAGCACGACGTCCGGGTCGATGCCGCGTGCCTGGATCGAGCGCCCGCTGGGGGTGTAGTAGCGCGCGGTGGTCAGCTTGACCGAGTCGCCGTTGTCGAGCGGAAGCACGGTCTGCACCGAGCCCTTGCCGAAGGTGCGGCTGCCGATCACGCGCGCACGGTCGTTGTCGCGCAGCGCCCCGGCCAGCACTTCGGAGGCGCTGGCCGAACCCACATCGACGATCACCACGACGGGTGCGCCATCGAGCACGTCCCCCGGCGTGGCACTGAATTCCGCTTCGCTGATCGGTATGCGGCCTCGGGTGCTGACGATGCGCCCGCGGTCGAGCAGATCGTCGGCGATCTGCACCGCCGTGGTCAGCAGGCCACCCGGATTGCTGCGCAGATCGAGGACCAGGCCACGCAGCCGGCCGCCGGCGCCGCTCTTCAGCTCGCCGACCACCCGGGTGAACTCCGCCGCGGTATCCGTCTGGAACTGGCTCACGCGCACGTAGCCGTACCCCGGCTCGAGCATCCGGCCGCGCACGCTGACCACGCGGATGGTCTCGCGCTCGACGCGGATCTCGAGCGGTGCGCGCTCGCCGTCGCGCAGGACGCCCAACGTGACCGCCGTACCCGGTGCGCCGCGCAGCGGCCCCGGGCCTTCGTGGTCGGCCGGCGCGAGCGTGCGTCCGTCGACCGTGACGATGACATCGCCCGCGCGCACGCCGGCCGTGTCGGCGGGGGTGCCGTCGATCGGGGCGATCACCCGCATGCTGCCGTCGGGCAGGTACATCACCTCGACGCCGATGCCGTCGTAGGCGCCCGCGGTGCCTTCGTCGAACGCCGTGGCATCGGCCTTTTCCAGGTACACGCTGTGCGGATCCAGATCCAGCAGCAGCCCGCGGATCGCCGACGACATCAGCTTGCGGTCCTCGACCGGCTCGACATACGCCTGGCGCACGGCGTTGAAGACACCGACATAGCGGCGGATCTCCTCCAGCGGCACCCGGTTGGATGCATGCTCGATCGCGTCCGGATCATCGCTGGCGGCCACTTCGCGTGCGGCCTGGGCATCGTCGGGCGCAGCCCCCGGCTCGGCATCGTCTGCGGCGGACGGCGCATCCGTTCCCGTCGGCTCCTGCGTCGCGGGCGCATCGGGCGCGGTCGCCGGCGGCACGGGCTCCTGGGCAAAGGCCACGGGCGACAGCAGCAGGGACACGGCCAACGTCAGGGAACGAACGCGCATGCAGGACTCCGGCAGAACAGGAATGCGGCACGGGCGTGCGCGCGGACCGATTATGCGGCGCACCTGCCGGGAAGCGTTAAGCCCTCCGCGCGATGTTCAGTTCCGCGTCCCGGCGGACATCGCGGGTGCGTCCCGTCTGCGCAGGGCGCGCCTCAACGGGCAATCGCGCGACGGGCCGACCCTGCCGGCAGGGCCGCCTCGAGGATGCGCTCGAGCACCTGATCGGTGCGGACCAGCACATCGTGCTGACTCACGGACAGCAGCGAGAAGCCGCGGCGGGCCATGAACCGGACACGTGCGTCATCGGCGCGGGCCGCTTGCAGGCGCTCGACCGTTTCGACCACAAGGCGGGGGTCGAGCACGAGAAAGGGAGCGACGAAGGGTCCGATCGGGTGTCCACGATGCACCTCGAGCCCGGCGAGGCGACCGTCGCGCAGGTGGAACCAGAGCAGGCGTTCGGCATCGATCGATTCACGGCGCCATGTCCGCGCCAGGCGATGGGGCGTCGTCGTGCACATCCATGTGCTCCAGCGTCCTTGCCGCACACACGGTGCGCCGGGGCATGTCCCGCGCGAAGCGGGAAACTCCGAATCGCGCGTCATCGGATGCTGCGATGCGCCCTTCGACGCGCCGCGCGCCGCGTCCGGGGTCGCCGCGGCAGCCGAGGCCCGAGCCCGATGCGCATGTGCATCCGCCGCGCATGACGCCCACCTGCGGAATCCCGGTATCCGATGGACCGCGTTGCCCGCGGCCTCCGGCAGCGGGCCTTCCGGTGCGCCGGGACCCCCGGCGCAGGCAGGTCGCGGGCGCCGCCGGCCCGCGTGGCGCGTCAGCGGCGCTGCAGCCAGCTCGCGGGATTGACCGGGGTGCCGTTCTGGCGAAGTTCGAAGTACAGGCCCGACCGGCCCTGGCCGCCCGAGTTGCCGACGCTGGCCAGGGTGTCGCCGCGCGCCACCCGCGCACCCACGCTCTTGAGCAGCGCATCGTTGTGCGCATAGAGGCTCATATAGCCGTTGCCGTGGTCGACGATCATCAGCATCCCGTAGCCGGTCATCCATTCGGCGAACACGACGGTGCCGTCGCCGACCGCCTTGACCGGCGTGCCCGCCGGCGCACCGATCAGGACGCCGGTGCTGCTGCGGCCATCGGGCAGGCGACCGCCGTAGGCCGTCAGCAGGCTGCCGCTGACCGGCCAGCCCAGCCCGCCTACCTGCGGCGCAGGGGCGCTGGCGACCTGCGGACGTGACCGGGAGGGCGTGCGCGGTGTCGGCGCGGCGCCGCCGCTTCCGCGCGCTTCGCGTGCGGCGCGCTCGCGCGCCGCGGCCGCAGCGGCCCGGCGCTCGGCTTCGGCCCGGCGCGCGGCCTCGCGCAACTGGGCGAGCACCCGTTCCAGCGCGCGCGCATCACTGCCCAAGGCCTGCTCACGGGCGCTGCGGTCGTTGAACTGCGCTTCCAGCCCCTTGATCGCCTCGGCGCGTCGGAGGCGATCGCGCTCCACCTGGGCCAGGCGCGCCCGCTGCTCGGCCTGCGCGGCCTCGAGCGCGGCGCGGCGCTCGTGCGTCTGCGCTTCCAGTCCGTCGAGCTCGGCCATTTCCGCGCGCAGCACCGCGATGCGGGCACTGCGCTGCTGCTGCAGGTAGCGGTGATAGACCAGCAGGCGCCCCGCGTCGGCCACCCGGTCCTGGGCGAGCATCAGCTTCAGCGCCGCGTCGTCGCCGATGGTGTAGGCCGAGCGCAGCAGCGTGGCCAGCTCCGCGCGGCGGGAATCGACCGTGGCGTCGAGGACCTGGCGACGCGCCTGCAGCCGCTCCAGCGCGGCCTGCTCGTCGACGAGTTTCTGCCGGGTCTCGGCCAGCGCTTTCGACGAGCTGGCGACCTGTTCGTCCACCTGGCGCAGTTCGCGCGCCGCGGCACCGCGCTGACCTTCGAGGCGCCGGCGCTCGGCGGCGACGTCGCGCAGCTCCTTGCGCACGCGCTCGAGCCTGCGCTCGGTCTCGCGGCTCGATTGCGCAACCGCGTCGAGCACCGGCACGCCGGCCAGCAGCACGGACAGCAGCAGCGCGGTCCCGCGTGCGAAGGCCGCGCGCGTCATGCTCAACCGTCGGCCTGGAGCAGGCTGCGCCCGGTCATGTCGGCCGGCACGTCGAGGCCGACGAGATCGAGGATGGTCGGCGCCAGATCACGCAGCGCGCCGCCGCGGCGCAGGCCGCCGGCGCGGCTGCCGACGTAGACCAGGTCCACCGGCCCGACGGTGTGCGCGGTGTGCGGCTCGCCGGTTTCGGGATCGCGCATCATCTCCACATTGCCGTGGTCGGCAGTGACCAGCAGCTCGCCACCCTTGGCGCGCACGATCTCGACGATCTCGCCGACCGCGCGATCCACCGTCTCCACGGCCTTGATCGCGGCCTCCAGCACGCCGGTGTGGCCGACCATGTCGGGGTTGGCGAAATTGCACAGGATCACGTCGAAGCGCTCGTCGCGCACGGCCTCGACCAGCTTCGCACAGACCTCGGGCGCGCTCATCTCGGGCTGCAGGTCGTAGGTGGCCACCTTCGGGCTCGGCACCAGGATGCGGTCTTCCCCCGGGTAGGGAGCCTCGCGGCCACCGCTGAGGAAGAAGGTGACGTGCGCATACTTTTCTGTTTCGGCGATGCGCAGCTGGGTCAGGCCATGCGCGCCGAGCACTTCGCCCAGGGTGTTGGGCAGCGTATCGGGCGCGAACGCGAGCGGAGCCGGTAGCGCGGCATCGTATTCGGTGAGGCACACGAAGCGCGACAGTTGCGGGCGACGTGCCTGGAACCCGTCGAAATCCGCCGCGACGAAGGCAGCGGTGAGCTGGCGCGCGCGATCGGCACGGAAGTTCATGAACACCACCGCGTCGCCGTCCGCCATCGGCGCGGCGCCGTCGATCACCGTCGGCAGCACGAACTCGTCGTTCTCGTCGCGCGCATAGGCCATCTGCAGGGCGGCCAGTGCGTCGGGCGCGCGTTCGCCACTGGCATCGACGATCGCATCCCAGGCCTTGCGCACGCGCTCCCAGCGCCGGTCGCGATCCATGGCGAAGTAACGGCCGCCGACGCTCGCGATGCGTGCATTGCCGAGCGCCTCGCAGCGCAGCTGCAGCTCCTGCAGGCTGGCCCGGGCCGAGCGCGGCGGCGTGTCGCGGCCGTCGGTGAACGCGTGCACCGCCACGCGCGGCACGCCGCGACGGTGGGCAAGATCCAGCATGGCCAGGACATGGGCCTCGTGGCTGTGCACGCCACCCGGCGACAGCAGGCCGAACACGTGCAGGGTGCCGCCGGCGGCGATCGCCGCATCGCAGGCCGCATTGAGTTCCGCGTTGTCGAAGAAGCTGGCGTCCTCGATCGCGGCATCGATGCGGGTCAGGTCCTGGTAGACGATCCGGCCGGCACCGATGTTCATGTGCCCGACTTCGGAGTTGCCCATCTGTCCGTCCGGCAGGCCGACATGCCGGCCCTCGGTGTGGATCAGCGTGCTCGGATGATCCGCGAGCAGACCACGCCAGACCGGCAGATCGGCGAGCGCGATCGCGTTGTCGCGCGGGTCGTCACGATGGCCCCAGCCGTCGAGGATCAGCAGGACGACCGGGCGGGGACGGGAAGCACTTGCGGCATGCGGCACGACGGTCGGCCCAGTGACGAAAGACAGATGCGATTGTAGCGACACGCGCGCAAGCTACGGTGCACGCGGGCGGTCTGCCCGCCCCGCCTACACGAGGTCCCGATCATGTCGCCATCCCTTGCACGCTTCCGTCCCGCGCCCCTGCTGCTCGCCGTCGCGCTCGTCATGGCGTCCGGCGCCACGCTCGCCCAGGAGGACATCTCCAAGGTCAACGGCGGCGTCAGCGCCGAGGCCGGACAGACCTACCGCGACCTGAGCACGGTCAACGGCGGCATCCGCATCGGCGACGGTGCACGTCTGCGCAATGCCGAAACCGTCAATGGCGGCATCCGCGGCGGAGACGGCATCCAGGCGGAGGACCTGGAAACGGTCAACGGCGGCATCACCCTCGGTGCGCGCGCCCAGCTCGAAACCCTAACCACCGTCAACGGCGGCGTCCGCCTGGGCACCGACGCGCGGGTGGGCCGCCACGTCGAGAGCGTCAGTGGCGGCATCTTCGTCGACCGCGGCGGCCGGATCGGCGGCAACGTGGTCACCGTCAACGGTGCGATCGGGCTGGTCGGCACCGAGGTCGTGGGCGAGGTGCGCACGGTCAATGGCGACGTGACCATCGGTGCCGGCTCGCGGGTGCGCGGTGGCCTGACGGTCGAGAAGCCCTCGTCCAACTGGTTCCCGGTGACCATCAACCGGCGCAGCCCGCGCGTGATCATCGGTCCCGACGCGGTGGTCGAAGGGCCGCTGGACTTCAAGCGCGAGGTGGTGCTGTACGTGCACGCCACCGCCCGCACCGGCCCGATCACCGGCGCGACCGCGGTGTCCTACGACGGCGCGCGCGCCCCGCAGGAATAGGCCCTACACCGGCGGTACGTGCAGCAGGCGAGCAGCGCCAGCCGGGATGTGTGGCGAAGGCGCGCGGCGCGGATCGCGCTTCCGGGGTTTCGCAGCCGGGCGCCCTGCGCGCGCAAGGTCGTGCCGCGATGCAGACGGATCGCCGGAAACGCAGGCGCGGGAACGGTCGTATAGTGCGGCCTCCATGATTTTCTGGAGGTCGTTCCGGATGCGCTCATCCCCTCTTCTGCTGGCCCTGCCGCTCGCACTGGCCCTGGCCGCCTGCGGCGGCCGCCAGGACGCGGCGTCCGACGCCGACACGCTGCCCGATGCCCAGGCCGCGCATGCGTTCTCGCCGGACATCACGGCCGAGGATTTCGACGAACTGGTCAAGACCCTGGCCTCGGACGCGTTCGGTGGGCGCGCGCCCGGCACCGAAGGTGAAGAGCGCACGGTCGAATACATCAAGGCCCAGTTCCAGCGCATCGGCCTGCAGCCCGGCGGCGACAACAACGACTGGTTCCAGACCGTCCCGATGATCGAGACCACGGCCGATGCCTCGACGGTACTGCGTCTGACCACGGGTGGCGGTTCGCGCGAGCTCGCGTTCGGCGACGACATGGTGATCGGCACCCGCAGCGGACAGACCGAGGTCAATGTCGCCGACAGCGAGCTGGTGTTCGTCGGTTACGGGGTCGATGCGCCGGAGCAGAACTGGAACGACTACGCCGGGCTGGACGTGACGGGCAAGACGGTGGTCATCCTGGTCAACGATCCCGGGTTCCACGCCGGCGACGAGACCCTGTTCGGCGGCAACCGGATGACCTATTACGGCCGCTGGACCTACAAGTTCGAAGAGGCCGCGCGCAAGGGTGCGGCGGCCGCGCTGATCGTGCACGACACGCCCGGCGCGTCGTACGGCTGGGACGTCGTGCGCAATTCCTGGTCCGGTGCGCAGTTCGACCTGCGCGCCGAGGACGATCCCGAGCCGCGTCTGCCGGCGCAGGGCTGGATCACCGGCGAGGTCGCCACGCAGCTGTTCGCCGATGCCGGTCTGGATCTGAACGAGCAGATCCGGGCCGCCAATACCCGTGGCTTCAGGCCGGTGCCGCTGAAGGCCTCGGTGTCCTTCGATCTGCGCAGCACCATCGCCGAGAAGAGCTCGCGCAACGTGATCGGCATCCTGCCCGGCACCGAGGCACCGGACGAGTCGATCCTCTACCTGGCCCACTGGGATCACCTGGGCACGCACGAGGGCGACGGCGAGGATCTGATCTACAACGGCGCGATCGACAACGCCACCGGCGTCGCCGGCATCATCGAGATCGCCGAGGCGTTCGCCACCAGTGCGGAGAAGCCGAAGCGCTCGCTGGTATTCCTCGCGGTGACGCTGGAGGAATCCGGCCTGCTCGGCAGCAAGTACTACGTGGCCCAGCCGAGCATGGACCTGGCGCGCACGGTGGGCGTGATCAACCTCGACGCGATGAGCGTGGCCGGACCGTCGCGCGATTTCGTCGTGACCGGTCTCGGCAATTCGGAGATGGAGGACATCCTCAAGACCATCGCCGACGGGCAGGGCCGTACCCTGGTGGAAGAGGGCAATCCGGCAGGCGGCTTCTACTTCCGCTCCGACCACTTCAACTTCGTCAAGGCGGGCGTGCCGGCGCTGTACGCCAAGGGCGGCAACGACCTGGTCGACGGCGGCGCCGCGGCCGGCAAGGCCGCGACCGACGATTACGCCGCGCGCTATCACCAGCCCAGCGACGAGTACAACCCTGACTGGAATCTCGCCGGCGTGGTCCAGGACCTGCAGGCGCTCTACGGCGTGGGCCGCGTGCTGGCCGACGACACCGCGCGCTGGCCGAACTGGTACGAAGGCAACGCCTTCAAGGCCACGCGCGACGCGCAACGCGCCGAGGCCGGCGGCGCGCCGTGACGGCGTCCGCCTGATCGTTCCCTCGGAGGGCGGCGGCGACGCCGCCCTTCGTCCATCCCGAGACAGGAGCAACCCCATGACCCTCGCCACCGCGTACTGGTGCGTCCTCGTCGCCGCGCTGTTGCCCTACCTGTGGGTGGCCGTGGCCAAGGCCTCCGCGCCGCGCTACGACAACCGCAACCCGCGCGGCTGGGTCGCCCGCCAGGACAATCCCCGGCTGCAGCGCGCCTACAACGCCCATCTCAATGCACTGGAGGCGTTCGCGCCGTTCGCCGCCGGCGTGGCGCTGGCCCAGCTGTCCGGCGTGGCGCCGTCGACGATCGCGGCACTGGCGCTCGGGTTCGTGAGCCTGCGCGTGGTGCACGGCCTGGCCTACGTCGCCGACCTCGCGCTGCTGCGCAGCCTGGCCTGGTTCGGCGCCCTAGGGTGCGTGATCGTGCTGCTTGTCCGTGCCGCGCTGGCGGTGGCCTGAGGTGGATCCGGCGCCCCCGGTTGCGCCTCGACCGGCGCTCGCCCTGTTCGACTTCGACGGCACCATCACCACGCGCGAGACCTTCCTCGATTTCCTCGCCCACGCCGTGTCGCGGTCCCGGCTGGTCGTGGGCCGTCTCCTGCTTGCGCCGCTGCTCGTCGCCTACCGGCTCGGACTCGTCCCGGTGCGTCTACTGCGCACGGTGCTGGTGCGTTACGCGTTCACCGGCCTGCCGCATGACGCCGTCGACGCAGCCGGCGCGCGACTCGCGAGCGACGTGCTGCCCGGCCTGGTGCGCCCGGAGATGCGCGAGCGCATCGCCTGGCATCGCGCCCGTGGCGATACGGTCGTCGTGGTGTCGGGCGGCTTCGATGCGTATCTCGCGCCGTGGTGCGAAGCGCAGGGCCTGGACTGGCTGTGCTCGTCGCTCGAGGCGCGCGACGGCCGGTTGACCGGTCGCTACGCCGGCGCGCAATGCGTCGCGGACGAGAAGGCGCGGCGTGTGCGTGCCCGCTATGCCCTCGATACGTCTTCCGCCATCCACGCCTACGGCGATACCCACGAGGATTTCGCGCTGCTGGCGCTGGCCCAGCATGCGACCTGGCGCGGCGCGCCCTGGCCGGGGCCCGCGCCGGCGTGAGTCCGCCGGTACGGCTGCAGTTGTCGCGGCGGCGCGGGTTCGACCTGCAGGCGGCATCGCGTGACCGCAATGCCCTGGCGGCCCGTGTCGTGGCCCGGCCTTCGCGCTGGGGCAATCCGTTCCGCATCGGCGTCCACGGCGACCGCGCGGAGTGCGTGGCCCTGTTCGCGGCGTGGATGGCCAGCGCCCCGCCGGGCCTCGACCCGACGGCACTCCGCGGCTTCAACCTGGCGTGCTGGTGCAGCCTGGACGGCCCCTGCCACGCCGATGTGCTGCTGGCGCTGGCGAACGCCTGAGCGTCGCGGCTCAGCCCGCGACGAGACGCACCCGGGCGAAGTTGCGCTTGCCGACCTGGACCACGCCCTCGAACCCGGGCGCGAACACGGTGCCGGCATCCTCGACCACGGCGCCGTCGATCCGCACCGCGCGCTCCTTGAGCTTGCGGGTGGCCTCCGAGTTGCTGGGGGTGATGCCGGCCGCGGTCAGCAGCGCCCCGATGCGCAGGCCCTCGACCGGTACGATCACGTCCTGGAGCGGCAGCAGCGCCACGTCGCCCTCGCCGGAGATCGCCACCTTCCACCCCGCGATCGCGGTTTCGGCCGCGGCCGCGTCGTGGAAGCGAGTCGCGATCTCCCGGGCCAGTCGCAGCTTCACGTCGCGCGGATTCAACGTCCCCGCCTCGACCTCGGCGCGCAGCGCCTTCGCCTCCGCGATGCCGATCTCGAAGCTCAGCAGCTCGATCCAGTCCCACATCAGCGCATCGCCGATCTTCATGGTCTTGTTGACCATGTCGATCGGAGCTTCCGTCACGCCGATGTAGTTGCCGAGCGACTTGCCCATCTTGTTGACGCCGTCGAGCCCGACCAGCAGCGGCATCGTCAGCACGATCTGCGGCGCCTGACCGTGGCTCTCCTGCAGGCCGCGGCCCATCAGCAGATTGAACTTCTGGTCGGTGCCGCCGCATTCGACGTCGGCCTGCAGCGCGACGGAGTCGTAGCCCTGGACCAGCGGATACAGGAACTCGTGGATCGCGATGGGCTGCTGGCCGGCGTAGCGCTTGGCGAAGTCGTCGCGCTCGAGCATCCGCGCCACGGTGTGCGAGGACGCCAGGCGGATCATGTCGGCCGCACCCATCGTGCCGAACCATTCGGAGTTGAACCGGACTTCGGTCTTCGACGCGTCCAGGACCTTGAACACCTGCGCCTTGTAGGTCTCGGCGTTGGCCAGTACGTCCTCCCGGCTCAGCGACTTGCGGGTCGCGCTCTTGCCCGAGGGGTCGCCGATCATCCCGGTGAAGTCGCCGATCAGGAAGATCACCGTGTGGCCGAGGTCCTGGAACTGGCGCAGCTTGTTGAGCAGCACCGTGTGCCCGAGATGCAGGTCGGGCGCCGTGGGGTCGAACCCCGCCTTGATCCGCAACGGCCGACCGAGGGCGAGCCGGGCCTCCAGCTCGTCGCGCTTGAGGAGTTCATCGGTGCCGCGTGCGATCAGCTCGAGGGCGGTAGGGACATCGGACATCGGGGCGGCTCGTTCAGGCGGAGTGTGATGCCCGGCGTGTTGGTCATGTGAACGCGCCACAGCCAGGCGTTAACAGGTCGTTAGGAGGCTCGCGGGGAAAAATTCCCAATCCCGTCAGTGATTTGACGCATGGACCTCACATCTCTATGTTACCCCGCTGACACGTCTTTCACGCCATCCGGGATCCCGCCACGATGACGACACCTGTCCCGCCGCCGCAGGGCGACGCGCACCGCCAGCGGGTGCTGCACGAGAATCTCGAGGCAGCCGCCCGCAACACCGCCCTCGAGCAGGCGCGGCGTGTCGAGCTCTATCCCGGCCGCTGGACCCGTCGCGACTGGGCGCATGTGAGTCTGTTCGCCACCGTCGGCGCGCTGGTGGTGGCCCTGGTCCCGGGCCTGTCGCACGCGATGCGCGATGGCGGCGACGATGCCGGCGCGCTGGTGACCATGTCGCTGGCCCTGCCGCCGCTGACCACCGCGCAGCGCACGGCCCAGCAGGTGCGCGACGACTGGCAGCTGGTGACCGTCCAGCGCGGCCAGACCCTGGGCTCGATCTTCGCCGAACTCGATCTGCCCGCCTCGACGATGCACCGCATCCTCGAACTGCCCGACGCCAAGGCCAAGTTGACGCGCATGCGTCCGGGCACCGAGCTGGGCTTCGAGCTCGCCACCGACGGCAGCCTCAACAAGCTGCGCTACGACCGCAGCGACACCGAGCGCGTGGAGTTGACGGTCACCGGCGACACGGTCGCCGAGCAGGTCATCGAGCGCCCGGTCGAGGTCCGCAACGTGGTGATCAGCGGCATGGTCGGCCGCTCGCTGTTCCATTCGGCGCGCAAGCTCGGTCTGTCGGGCGCAAACATCAACACGCTGACCGACGAGGTCTTCAAGTACGACATCGACTTCAACACCGACGTCACCCAGAACGACCGCTTCAGCGTGGTCGTCGAGCAGGTCTGGCGCGAGGGCGAGCTGATCCGCAGCGGCCCGGTGCAGGCGGCGGTGTTCACCGCCAAGGGCAAGCCGTTCACCGCGTTCCGCTTCGAGCAGGACGGCAAGGCCGAGTACTACAACGCCGACGGCCGCCCGCTGAAGAAGAGCTTCATCCGCATGCCGATCCAGTACGCGCGCCTGAGCTCGCGCTTCGGCAGCCGTCGCCACCCGGTGCTCGGTACCATGCGCATGCACAAGGGCGTCGACTACGCGGCACCGACCGGCACGCCGATCATGGCCGCGGGCGATGCGCGCGTGCAGTTCCGCGGCGTGCAGGGCGGCTACGGCAATACGGTGGTGCTCGACCACGGCCGCGGCCACACCACCCTCTACGCGCACATGTCGCGCTTCGGCAACATCCGCCAGGGCCAGCGTGTGTCGCAGGGCACGGTGATCGGCTACGTCGGCACCACGGGCCTGTCGACCGGTCCGCACCTGCACTACGAATTCCGCGTCAACGGCGTGCACCGCAACCCGCTGCAGCACACGATGCCCGAGCCCGATCCGCTGACCGGCCCCGCGCTCGCGCAGTTCCGCCAGCAGACCGGACCGGCGCTGGCCCGGATCCGCGAGGTCGAGGATCTGATCTACGCGGACGTGTCGGCGACGCCCGATCCAGATCGCCAGGTGGCGGCAGCGCCTCGCGGACGCCCCGGCACGCGCGGCTGACACCTCGAACGCCCGGTTGATCCGGGCGTTCTCCATTCCGGCGATCCGCACCCATGTCCGACCTGTTTCTCGGCCTGATTTCGGGCACCAGTGCCGATGGCATCGACGCGGCCATCGCGCGCTTCGACGATGCCCGGCCCCGGGCGCGGGCAGAACTCGTGTTCGGCCGGACCTACCCCTGGGACGCGGCGCTGCGCAGCCGGCTGGTCGCGCTCGGCCAGCAGGATGCGGACCTGAGCCTGGACGCGCTGGGGGAACTCGAGACCCGCGTCGCCGAGGGCTTCGCCGACGCCGCCAACCGGGCCCTGGCCGACGCCCGGCTCGTCGCCGGCGACATCGCGGCGATCGGATCGCACGGCCAGACCCTGCGTCACCGCCCGCAGGGATGCCGCGGCGATGGCCGGCACGGCTTCACCCTCCAGCTGGGCGATCCCTCGCGGATCGCCGAGCGCACCGGCATCACCACGGTGGCCGACTTCCGCCGCCGCGATGTGGCTGCCGGCGGGCACGGCGCGCCGCTGCTGCCGGCGCTCCACGCGGCCTTGTTGCAGGACGCGCACGAGCAGCGGGCGGTCCTCAACCTCGGCGGCATCGCCAACCTGACCCTGTTGCCGGGTGGAGGGGGCGATGTCCGCGGCTTCGATACCGGCCCGGCCAACGGCCTGATGGATGCCTGGTGCCTGCGCCATACCGGCGCGGCCTTCGATCGCGACGGCGCGATGGCCGCGGGCGGCCGTGTGGATGCCGCGTTGCTCGCTCGGCTGCGCGACGACCCGTGGTTCGCGCTGCCGCCGCCGAAGTCCTCCGGGCGCGACCAGTTCCATCTGGCATGGGTGGAGGCCGCCCTGCAGGGCGGCGAGGCGCCGGCCGATGTCCAGGCCACGCTGCTGGCGCTGAGCGTGGCGACGATCACCGATGCGTTGCGCGCCGCGCAACCGGCGACGACCCGGTTGATCGCATGCGGCGGCGGCGTGCACAACGGCGCATTGATGCGCGCACTCGCCGCGGCGCTCCCGGGCACGCAGGTCGAGTCCAGTGCCGCGCACGGGCTGGACCCGGACCACATGGAAGCGATGGGCTTCGCCTGGCTGGCACGGCGCACGCTGCTCGGGATGCCCGGCAACCTGCCGTTGGTGACCGGTGCGGCGGGGCCGCGGATACTCGGCGGTATCTATCCCGCCTGAGCACCGGGCGCGCGGGCATCGACGGCCGTACCGGAACGGCCGATCAGCGCGAAGGTGTCGTCGGGCACCTGTTCCAGCGCGGAGATCGCAGCAGCCAGCACCGTGTCTTCTTCGGGATCGAAGCTCGAACGCTCGTCGCCGGTGCACGCGCGCAGGCCCTGCTCGAGCAGGAAACGCAGGGTGCGGGCCTGACCCCAGCCCTGGGCCGCGGCGAAGGTGTTGATGCGCTCGACCAGGGCGTCGTCGAGATCCTTGAGGGTGAGGTCGGTCATTCCGTGGCGTCTCCGGTGCAGATCATCGGCGCGTCGGAGACGCGCCCGGGGGATCGCACAAGAAGAACACAGATCCGGGGCCTGCGACCACGGCCTGGGTCACGAAACACATGGACGGCCGGCCACCGCGCAGGGCGGCTCACATTCGATGGGGCCGGGCTTGCCCGCCTAGCCCACGACGTCCGCGGCACGCACCGACGGCTGCACCGGCGGGCGTCGCCAGAGCACGATGCACAGCACGATGGCGGGGATGCCGATCAGCGCGGTGCCGGTGAAGAACAGCGCATAGCCCTCGAGCAGGGTCCGCCCCACCGCCAGCTGTTCCACCCAGACGCCGGAGAAGCCCTTGAGCACCTTGCCGGCGAGCGCGTAGAACGAGCTGAGCAGCGCGTACTGGGTGGCGGTGTAGCCCAGGCTGGTCAGGCTCGACATGTAGCCGATCAGGGCCACGCCGGCATAGCCGCTGCAGAAGTTGTCGATCACCATCGCCGCGGTGAACACGCCGGCATCCGAGCCGTGCAACGCGAGGTAGGCGAACGCCAGGTTCGAACCGGGACCGAGCACCGCGCCGGCCAGAAGCGTCGGCATGAAGCCGAAACGCACGGCCGACAGGCCGGCGGCGGCGATGCCGACGATGGTGGCGATCAGCCCGACCGAGCCGCGCACGGCACCGACGGTTTCCTTGTCGATGCCCAGATCGGCGTAGAAGGGGTTGGCCATCGGCCCCATCACGAAATCCGGCATCCGGTACAGGCAGATCGCCAGCAGCATCACGAAGGCGAACCGTCCGTGCTGGGCGAAGAACGCGATGAACGGGCCGACGATCGCGTCGAACAGGCCACGCGGCGTCCACAGCGTCGCCGGCAGCCCGCTCGTCACTCCGCTGGCCACCGGCTCGCGGGCGATCATCACAGCGACCATCCCCACGCCCATCAGCGCCGCCATCCACAGGTACGACAGCGACCAGCCGACGTGCGCGGCCATGATCAGGATCAGGGCGTCGGTGACCAGCAGCGCGCCGCGGTAACCGAGCGTCGAGCTCGAGGTCAGCAGGCCCTGCTGCTCGTTGCTCGACGCGCTCTCGATGCGCCAGGCGTCGATCACGATGTCCTGGGTGGCCGAGGCGAAGGCGACCGCGAGCGCCAGGCCGCCGAAGACCAGCAGCCGGTCGAGCCCGATGCCGGCGATCGTGACCACGTCCTCGCGCGGCTGGATCAGCACCATGCCCACGAGGGCCGCCGCCACCACGAGCTGGGCCAGCAGCATCCAGCCGCGGCGGCGGCCGAGCCAGCGCCCGAACAGCGGCGCGTCGGTCTTGTCGACCAGCGGCGCCCACAGGAACTTCAGCGAATACGCCAGGCCCACCCAGGACAGGAAGCCGATCGTCGACAGCTCGATGCCGTTCTCGCGCATCCAGAAGCCGAGCGTATTGCCGACCAGGTAGATCGGCACGCCCGAGCTGAAGCCCAGCAGCACCATCGCCAGCACCTTGCGCTGGCGCAGATTGGCCAGCACGGTGCGCCAGCCCGGGCGCGCGGTGGGCGGCTCGGTCGGCGCGGCGCTGCTCACGCGCGGTAATCCACGACCAGCGGCGCGTGGTCGGAGAAGCGCGGCTCGGCATGGACCGCGCAGGCGAGCACCCGGTCGCGCAGCGAGGGGGTGATGAACTGGTAGTCGATCCGCCAGCCCACGTCGTTCGCGCGGGCGGCGCCGCGGTTGCTCCACCAGGTGTATTCGGGCGCGTCGGGGCGCAGCACGCGCAGCGCGTCGAGCCAGCCGCTCGCGGGTGGCTCGACGAGACCGTCACCGCAACCGTCGGCGATCATGCCGTTGAGCCAGGCGCGTTCGGGCGGCGTGCAGCCGGAATTCTTCTGGTTGCTGGTCCAGTTCCTGATGTCGTGGCGCGCACGCACGATGTTCCAGTCGCCGCATAGCACGTAGTCGCGGCCGCTGGCCAGCCAGTCGTCGAGGATGGGCTTGAGCCAGGCCATGACCTCGAACTTGAAGCCCTGGCGCAGCTCGCCCGACGAGCCGGACGGAATGTAGAACGACACCACGCTGAGGTTGCCGAAGCGCGCCTCGATGTAGCGGCCCTCGTCGTCGAACGGCGCCCAGCCGAGCGACGTGCGGATCTCGTCGGGCTCGCGCTTCGCATAGATCGCCACGCCGCTGTAGCCCTTCTTGGTCGTCGCGTCGCGGAACCAGGCCTTGTAGCCGGCCGGCAGGAAATCGGCGTGCAGCCCGCCTTCGACGAGCAGCTGGTGCTCCTGCGCCTTGGTCTCCTGCATGCACAGCACGTCGGCGTCCTGGGCGACGAACCAGTCGAAGAAGCCCTTTTTCGCGGCGGAGCGCACGCCGTTGGCGTTGAAGCTGACGATTCTCATGCAGGCCCGGGGGGACATAAACCGGCGCCCAGCCTACCGGATTCACCTGCCTGCTTCGCCGGGCGTCAGGCTAGTCTGGATGGATGTCGCCGACCCGGCTCCGTGTGATGCCCGCCACCGCAGGCCAGGCCGACGCTGCGCGGCGGATCACGCTCGCGCCCGGCCAGGCCGCGTGGGTGGGTGACGTGGCGCTCAATGTCGAACTGGCCTGCGCCGCGCCCGACGCCGACGCGATGGTCGTCGTCCACGCAGGCGCGGTGATCGGCTTCTACCGGGTCGATCATCTGGCCACGGCGGTCACCCGGCACGCGCTCGACCCCCGCACGCTGACCCTGCGCGGGCTCGTACTCGATGCGGCGTGGCAGGGCCGCGGACTCGCACGCGCGGTGATCACGGCCTGCTGCGCGGACCTCGCCCGGCGCCACCCGGCACGACGCCTGCTCGCGCTCAACGTGCACATGCGCAATCACGTGGCCTGGCGGCTGTACCGTGGCACGGGCTTCGTGGACAACGGCGAGATCCTCCCCGGAGGTGCGGGCGGCCCGCAGCGTCTGCTGCTGCGCGCGCTGGGCATGGGACAATGCCCGCCATGAGCGACCACCGCACCCGGTTCCTGCAGCTCGCCCTCGATGCCGAGGCGCTGCGTTTTGGCGAATTCACCCTGAAATCGGGCCGGATCAGCCCCTATTTCTTCAACGCCGGACGCTTCGACACCGGCGCGGCGATCGCGTCGCTGGCCGCCTGTTACGCCGACGCCATCGATGCGGCCGGACTCGGCTTCGACCTGCTCTTCGGCCCGGCCTACAAGGGCATTCCGCTGGCGACGGCGCTGGCCTGCGAATACGCACGGCGTGGCCGCGACCTGCCGGTGGCGTTCAACCGCAAGGAGGCCAAGGCCCACGGCGAAGGCGGCACGCTGATCGGCGCGCCGCTGGCCGGCCGCCGGGTACTGGTCGTGGACGATGTGATCACCGCCGGTACCGCGATCCGAGAGGCACTCGGCCTGATCGCCGACGCCGGCGGCCACGTGGCCGGCATCGTGATCGCGCTCGACCGCCAGGAACGTCTCGACGACGCCGACCCGGCCTCCGCGGCCCAGCGCGTCGCACGCGCGCAGGGCGTGCCGGTGATCGCGATCGCCGGGCTGTCGGACCTGCTTGCGTTCGCCGGCGAAAACGCGACACTTGCAGCAGAACGCGACCGCCTGCTCGCCTACCGTGAGCGTCATGGCAGTGCATCCACAGGCTGACCCCGCCGGGTCGCGCCACTTCGGCCGCTCAGGGGGACGGACGAGATGACATTCCACGCACGACTGGCCGCAGCCACGCTGCTCGTCATGGCCACCGCCGCGGCGGCGCAGAATGCGCCCGACCGCAAGGTCTACTGCTGGGACGAAGGCGGCCGCCGGGTCTGCGGCGACGCCCTGCCCGGATCCGCGGTCAACGCCCCGCGCACCGAGATCAGCACGCGCAGCGGCCTGACCACGGCCGAACTCGCGCGCGCGCCGACCGCGGCCGAGCGCAGCGCCGCCGAAGCCGTGCAGCGCGAGACCCGTCTCGCGGCCGAGGCCGAGGCGGCCGCCCGCCGCCGCGAGCTGGCGATGGTCGAGTCCTACGCCACCGAGACCGACCTGCGCCGCGCCTACGGTGAACGCATCGTGCTGGTCGAGGAAGCGATCAAGACCTCGCGTATGGGCGTGGCCAACCTGCGCACGAGCCTGCTGTCCCAGCTGCGGCAGGCCGGCGAACTGGAACTCCACGCCCAGCCGGTGGGCAAGGCGCTGCGCGACCGCATCCAGAGCCAGCGCGCCGACCTGCTGCGCCAGCTCGCCGTGCTCGACCAGCAGCTCGGCGACCAGGCGGCGCTCGACGGCGACCTGCAGGCCGCGCTGACCCGATACCGCGAACTCAAGCAGACCGCCTCGCGCGACTGAGCCGCCGGCGCGGACCTTCCGGCAGGCCGAGCAGTGGGCCGCGCCAGAAGGCACGGCCGGGCAAGGAGCAAAAAGGCGGGCCTCGTGCACCGGGCAACCGCGCATCGGGCCTGTCCCTGCCGCGGCAGGCCCCGGCGCCGGCCTGCGACACACGGGGCTTGGTCCCCGATCCAGCGTCTGCCCCCCGGTCTACGCGCGTTGCGCCCTCCCCCGGGAAAAAAAACATCGGGGCGCAGCCCGACCCTGGCGGCACTCCGGCCGCCCCGCCCCCAGCTTCCACGGCCACCGGAACACGGCGGGGGCGCCACTGCCGGCGGCACGGCCGGCGCAGGCGATCACGCAGGTCGCGAAGCACATGGTCGATCAGCCCGCTGCAGTCGAAGCGACCTGCCGGTCTGGTGTCGCCGAGGCGGTCGGGCCTACCCGCGAGACGGATGGCACGGATCGCGTCGTCCGCCGGCCCTGCGACCGGCCGTGACCCGTCGCGCGGCCGCCGGTCTTCGCCGGTCCGGACCCACCCGGACCCGGTCGCGGCGGCGCGGTTTTCCGCACGGCGGCAGGTGCGCTCGGGCGGCGCGGGTTTGGTCGCGCCGCAGCGGCCACGTATCCTTGCCCGCCGCGCCGCCGCTTCCGAGGTCTCGTGTCCGATCCGATTTCCGCCCTGCTGCTCGGCATCATCGAAGGGCTGACCGAGTTCCTGCCCGTGTCGAGTACGGGACATCTGCTGATCGCCCAGCACTGGCTGGGAGCGCGCTCGGACTTCTTCAACATCGTGATCCAGGCCGGTGCGATCGTCGCGATCACCCTGGTGTTCCGCCAGCGCATCTGGGGCCTGACCACCGGGCTGCGCCAGCGCGAGAACCGCGACTACGCGATGAAGATCGCCGCGGCGTTCCTGACGACCGCCCTGCTCGGCCTGCCGGTGCGCATGGCCGGCTGGGAGCTGCCGGAAACCGTCAGCCCGGTCGCCTGGGCGCTGATCATCGGCGGCATCTGGATGATCGTGGCCGAACGGCTGTCCGAGCGCCGCACGGGCGTCGCCGAGGTGACCTGGACGGTGGCCCTGCTGGTCGGCGTGGCCCAGGTGGTCGCCGGCGTGTTTCCCGGCACCTCGCGCTCGGCCGCGGCGATCTTCATCGCGATGCTCGCGGGTCTGAGCAAGCGCTCGGCGGCCACCGAATTCGTGTTCCTGGTCGGCATTCCGACCATGTTCGCGGCCAGCGCCTACGCCTTTCTCGAACTGTGGCTGGACCAGGGCCTCGGCGAGGAGGCCTGGGGCGACGTCGCTCTGGCCTTCGTCGCGGCCATGGTCACCGGTTTCATCGTCGTCAAATGGCTGCTCGGATTCATCAAGCAGCACCGGTTCACCGGCTTCGCGCTGTATCGCATCGCGCTCGGCGCGGGCCTGCTGCTCTTGATGCCGTCCGGCACCTGACGGCGCCCGAGGCGCGGCTCATCCGGGCGACGACGGGGCGGCCCGGCACGCTGCTGCGCGCGCCAGCAGCCAGTCGCGCTCGCGTGCCGTGGGCGCCAGATCCGCCGCGCCGGCATAGGCCCGGCCCGCCTCGTCGTCGCGCCCGAGCTTCGCCAGCAGATCGCCGCGCACTGCCGGCAGCAGGTGGTAGTCCGCCAGCGCCGCGTCGCCGGCCAGCGTTTCCACCAGCGGCAGGGCGGCGGCGGGCCCCTCGGCCATGCCCACGGCGACCGCGCGGTTGAGCGCCACCACCGGCGAGCCGGTCCGGGCGAGCAGCCGGGTGTACAGCGCGGCGATGCGCGGCCAGTCGGTGTCCGCCGCCGCGGGCGCGGTGGCGTGGCAGGCGGCGATCGCGGCCTGCAGCTCGTAGGCGCCCGCCGGTGCGCGGCCACGGGCGGCCCGTGCACGGTCGAGCGATGCCAGCCCCGCCGCGATCAGCGCGCGGTCCCAGCGCGCGCGGTCCTGCTCGGGCAGCAGTACCGGCTGGCCGTCGGCGCCGGTGCGTGCCGGCAGCCGCGAGGCCTGCAGCGCGATCAGTGCACGCAGCCCGTGGACCTCCGGGGCCTGCGGCAGCAGCGCGGCGAGCACCCCGGCCAGGCGCATCGCCTCGGTGCACAGGTCGTGGCGCGCCCAGGTCTCGCCACTGCTCGCGGCGTAGCCTTCGTTGAAGATCAGGTAGAGCACCTGCAGCACGGCCTGCAGACGCGACTGCAGGGCATCGCGCGGTGGCACCTCGAAGGGCACCCCGCGCTGGGCCAGGGCGCGCTTGGCACGGACGATGCGCTGCGCCACCGTGGCCTCCGGCACCAGATAAGCCCGGGCGATCTCGGCCGTGGTCAGCCCGCCGACCAGCCGCAGGGTCAAGGCCACCCGCGCCTCGTCCGGCAGCACGGGATGGCAGGCGACGAAGACCAGGCGCAGCACGTCGTCGTCGATCGCCAGGTCGAGGGCGTCCTGCGCACGGGCATCGGCCTCGCGCTGCGCCTGCTCCATCAGTCGGGCCAGTTCGGCGTGGCGGGCGTCGGCCATGCGGCTATGCCGGAGCCGGTCGATCCCGCGGCGCCGCGCGGTGGTCATCAGCCATGCGCCGGGTGCGTCGGGCACGCCGGACCGGGGCCAGGTCTCGAGGGCCGCGACCAGGGCGTCCTGGGCGAGTTCCTCGGCCAGATCAAGATCGCGCACCACGCGCATGAGGCCGCCGACGATGCGCGGCATCTCCTCGCGCCACAGCGCTTCGATGGTGCGATGGGTGTCCGAGCTGGGCATCGCGGACGATGACACCATCGCGCGACGCGGCCGGCAAGCCCGGCCCGGCGGCGGTCTGCGCAGGAGCGACGGGCATGGCGCGGGACATGGGGCCGCGCTCACGCGACCGGGCACGCCGCGTCCATGACCATCAGTTCCCACAGATGCCCGTCCGGGTCCTCGAAGCCGTGCTGGTACATGAAACCGTGGTCGATCGCCTCCGCCGGCACGCGCGCGCCGGCGGCGCGGGCGCGGTCGACCATCGTGTCGACGGCCGCCCGGCTCTCGCGCGACAGGCACAGGATCGCCTCGGTGCAGTCGCCGGCGCAGACCGGCCGGGTGGTGAAGGTCTGGAAGAACGACCGCACCAGCAGCATCACGAAGATGCCGTCACCGACGATCATGCAGGTCGCCTTGTCGTCGGTGAACCGCGGATCGAAAGCGAAGCCGAGCGCGCTGAAGAACCGCACGCTGCGATCGAGATCGGCCACCGGGAGGTTCACGTAGATCTGCGCCGCACTCATGCCGCGGTCTCCATGTCGCCGCAGGCGCGGGCGTGCAGCACCATCCAGCCGGTGCCGAAGCGGTCGACCAGCATCCCGAAGCGGTGGGCGAAGAAGGTGGATTCCATCGGCATGCGCACGGCGCCGCCGTCGGCCAGCGCGGCGAAAATGCGCTCGGCCTGGGCGTCGTCGTCCACGCCCAGGCTGACGAAGGCGTGCGGCCCGGCGGGCAACGGCATGCCGGGCGGTACGTCGGAGCCCATCAGCGCGAATGCACCGAGGTCGAGCCAGGCGTGCATGATCCGGCCGGCCGCATCGGGGCCGCCGCAGTCACCGTCGGGGCTCTCGGCGTACGCCATCAGCTGCGGGGCGGGTGCGCCGAGGATCGCCGCATACGCGGCGAAAGCCTCGGCGCAACTGCCGTCGAAATAGAGGTAGGGATCGATGCGCATGTCTCGGCTCCGCGGTGCGCCCGGATGGGCGGTCTCGGGAGTACGACGAAGTCGTGGGCCCCGAATCGACACACGGGGTGTCCCGGATGGGATCGGCATTCGTCGCGGCCCCTCCACGCTCCCATTCCGTATCCGTGAGGACACCCCGCGCGTCGACCCTGCCCCAAGGCCGCATCCCATCGCGCCCAGCGCCTGCGCTTCGACCGCGTCGCCGGTCCGTGCCCAGCCGTCGCCGACCCGACTGGCCGAAAGCCTCGACGTCCGAACCCGCCACGCTGCCGGTGCCCATCGCCGCGCTGTTCCCCGAACGCGCCGCCCGTTGCAACGGGAGTTGGGCGAGGGCGGCGCGCCGCGCGCGCATCGCACCGGGGATGTCCGCATGCGCAGCGTGCCCATGGACACCCGGCCCCCGAGCAGATGGCCGTCCGGTCGCGCCGGAGCACGCGCGGCGCGAGTCGATCGCCGGTGAATGCCTGCAACCGGACCGGCGCGGGAGTGGCTGCGGACAGTGCTTCGCGCTCGGCGCGCCGGTCACGACCCGGAAAGCGCGCCCGAAGGCGCGGCTGGCCGCGCTGCCGCGTGGGATAGTGCAGCAGTTGCTGGACAGACCGTCCATCCGCGATCGGGTGCGGAACGACACTGCGCGCGACGTAGCGGGCTTCGCCTTTGCAGCGCCGCCCGCCCCACCCGGTACGGCAGCGCCGGCGAGTCGACCTTCCTGGAGAGCCCCGGGCGCGCGGTGCCTGCCGCGTACCTCGGGGTCCGGAGCATGGCTGCAGGCCTGCCCGTGGGTGACGACACCGCGGTCTCCGCCGGCCTGAGAACGCCCGGTGAGTCCAGCTGCATCGGGCGCTGACGCGGTTCGAAGACGAAGCGGACGCGCGCACGGGGGGGCGCGTCCGCTGCCCCGACACCCCGACCCGCCCGGCGGACGCGTCTTCGCAGGCCTGGGGGCTGGACCATGGCGATCGATCCTAGGATGCCGGGCGCCGACACGCGCTCGGACGCGCCGAACCCGCGATCAGGCCGGGACGGCCTCCGGGTGCAAGGCGTAGGTGCCCCAAGTACACGCCTCGGCGAGTACGTGGCCCTGCATCGCGCGCTGGATGTCGGCCGCCGTGAAGCGCTCGGGCAGGTCCAGGCGCGCGACATCCAGGGCGAAGAGGCGGAAGAAGTACCGGTGCGTGCGCAGATCGTTCGGCGGCGGGTACGGGCCGTCGTAGCCGACCCAGTCACCCGCCATGTCCGGGTCGCCGGCGAACCAGCCGGTGTAGTCGTTGAGTCCCTGGCGCGCGCCCGCGGGACCGGGCGGCGTGCGCTTGCCGCCGGCCTGCACGCCATCGCTGGCGCTGCCGGCGGCGATCTCGCGCAGGTCCGGCGGGATGTCGGCCATCGCCCAGTGCACGAACGGCCCGCGCGGGTGTTCGACGGGAATCTCCACGCCTTCCTTGCCGGCAAGCGATGGATCGGTGGGGGCATCCGGGTCGATGCACAGCAACGCCAGGGACTGCGTGCCAGCGGGCACCTCGTCCCAGGCCAGATGCGGATTGCGGTTGCCACCGAAGCCGGCCGGTGTGCCGGCGGCGAAGGCGGCCGGAATCGGCCCGCCCTGTTCGAAACTCTCGCTGTGGATGCGCATGGAACCTCCGTTGGCGGATGGACGTGTCAGTCGCGCGGGTAGCCCAGGCGAACCGCGACCGGGGTCAGCGCGCCGATCGCAGCCGGCATCGCCTGGATGTACTGGCGCCAGTGACCCATCGGAAAACGATCCGGCCCGAGCGCTTCGAGCGGCGGCGCCGGGTAGTCGGCGATTTCGAGCGCGCGGCCGAGCTCGGTGGCCAGTGTCGCGGGATCCGCGGCCGGGGCGTCGGTGTGCACGATGGCATGCGGCACCAGGTCACGCTCGACGAGATCGGCGAGCTGTCCGAGGTGCCGGGCCAGCCACTGCGCCGCGCGGTCGATGTCCTCGATGCGCAGGGTCAACAGCGTACCGAAGGCGAGCCAGTCCACCAGCATGTCGCGCGGATCGCGCAGCGCGATCAGCAGGCGGGCGCTGGGCAGCTGCGCGCGGAATACCGCAACCCACGCGTTGTCCCACCACGGCAACCAGTCGACGATGGCGCCGTCGGCGATGCCGCGCGCCGGCAGCTGCGCGCGCCAGCCCGATGCCACCTGCTCGGCGGTGAACTCGCCGGCGGCGAAGCGCGCGGGCGCGGTGGTGTCCTGGAACGCATCCGACACGCCGCGCGCGAAGCGGTCGCTGCGGAACGCCGGGATCATGCGCTGCAGCACCGCGCCGATGCGATCGGCATTGGCGCCCGGTCCGCCGTACAGGAAGACCGCCGGCGGCTGGGCGTCGTCGCGTTCGGGACGCGGGGGCCACTCGCGCGGCGGCGCGGTCGGCTCAGGCGCATGCCCGGTGCCTTCGGTCGCCTCGACGCTCACCGAGGCCCAGGTCGCGACCGCGTCGGTGTAGCGGCCGGCGGCATCCTGGGCGAGGCCGATCCAGCGCCGGAGCATGGTTCGGGCCGCGTCGTGGGCCGTCGGCAGCAGATCTTCGGCGAACGCGATCGCGGCATCGGGATCGCGCTCGAGCAGGCGGTTGAACTGGAACTCGTTGGCGACCGCATGCCCGGGCTGCAGCGCGGTGATCACGCGCGAGGCCGCCTCGGCAGCGTCGAGGTCGCCGGTCGCGGCGTGATGGGTCAGCCTCGCCTGCAATGCCGGCACGTGATCCGGGCGTGCGGCGTTCCAGCGCTCGACCACTGCGCCTGCGCCCTCGCCGCCGAAGGCTTCGAAAGCGAGTCGCGCGACCCACAGGTGATCGGCGTCCGGGGCTGTGACGAGGCCGCGGTCGAGGGTCTCGCGGGCGGTGTCGACCGCGTCGTCCGCGCTCCACAGGCGGACGAGGGCGTCGGTGGTACGCGGCGACCATGGCATTGCCTCGAACGCGGCCTGCAGCAGCGGCAGGGCCCGCTCGGGACGTCCGGCGTGGATTTCGAGTTCACCGGCGATGGTCTGCCACGCCGGCGTGGCCTGGGCCGGATCGGCCAGCAGCTCGGTGATCAGGTCCGCGGCCTCGGCCGGACGGCCCTGCTCGAGCATGATGCGCGCGAGCAGGCCACGTAGCTGGACCTGGCCGGTCGACTCGAGCACCCGGCGGAACGACTGTTCGGCGAACGCCAGATGGCCGCGCGCGAGATAGGCGAAGGCCAGCGCATTGAGGATCTGCAGGTCGTCGGGGGCCCGCTCGGCGGCCGCGGACAACAGCGCCAGCGCGCGGTCGTGCTCGCCGCGGCGCGAGGCGAGCGTGCCCTCGACCATCGTCGTCCACGGATGGTCCGGCGCCACCCGGGCGGCGAGCTTGTGCTGGCGCTCGGCCTCGTCGAGGTCGCCGCGGCCGATCGCGAGCTGGGCCTGCATGACGTACGCACCGAACTGGTTGGGATCCAGTGCGACCGTCTGCGACAGCGCCGCCAGTGCCGCCTCGACGTCACGGGCGCCGAGCAGCATGCCCGCACGCTGGAAATGCAGTTCCGCATCGTCGGGCGCGAGCGCGAGTGCGGCATCGAGCGCGGCCAGGGCGGCGGGCTGGTCGCCGGTCGCGCGCAGGGCGAGGGCCAGCAGGCGCTGGACGTCCGCGTCCTGCGGCGCGTCTGCGGCGGCCTGGCGGGCGAGGTCGAGCGCCTCGTCGTTGGCGCCGCGGCGCAGTGCGTCGAGAATCCTGTCCTGCATGGTGTCTGCTGCCGGCACGCGGCCGTCCGTCGGAATGGCCGGCCATTGTAGCGAGGCCCGTCGGCGCGCCCGACGGGCGCGTTCGACGGCTCGCACTCAGCCGCCCGGGGCGTGCGCGTGCACGGCGGCGGCCAGACGGGTGCGCAGGCCGCCTTCGCCCCCCGCGGCGTCCGCGTGCGCGGCCAGCCGCGCGGTGACCCAGCCTTCGGCGAAGCCGTCCAGGCGACGATCGAGCAGGAAACCGCAATGGCCGCCCCAGCGGCTCAGTTCCAGCCGCGCGTGCGCCGGCAGGGCCAGGGCGTGGAAGGCGTCGAGCGGAATCACCGGATCGTCCGCGGCCATCAGGATGTCGGCCGGCACCTGCAGGCCGGACAGCCTGTCGCCGGCGACCGAATAGCCGTCGAAGTACGCGTCGATCGAATCGAAATCGGTATGGGTCTGGACCAGCCAGTCGGTCAGCTCGCGCATGCCGAGGCCGAGGGTGGCATCGTCGAAGGCGTGGTGGTGCGGAAACAGCTCGCGCTTGCGCCGCAGCGAGGCGCGCCAGGTCCGCTCGAAATGGCGCAGGTACAGGCGGTGCCCGCGCTCCATGTAGAGCATGGTGCGGGCCGGGTCGATCACCGGACAGACCGAAGCCACACCGGCCAGCTGCAGTCCCGCGCCCGGCGCGCGCAAGCCCAGTCGCAGCGCGAAGTTGCCGCCCAGCGAATACCCCGCGGCGACCATCGGTCGCGCGGGAAAGCGCTGCGCGACATCGAGCGCGGCGTGCACCACCTCGTCGATGCGATTGGAATGGAAGATCGCCTCGTTGAGGTGATGGCTGCCGCCGTGGTCACGGAAATTCAGCCGGAACACCTCGAAGCCGCATTCGAGCAGGCGCGCCGCGGTGAGCCGCATGTAACTCGACTCGGTACTGCCTTCCCAGCCGTGCAGCAGCAGAGCCAGGCCACGCGAGCGCCGGCCCGGCAGCGCGCTGTGCAGGCCCTGCAGGCGCACGCCGTCGCCGCCGTCGACCAGATGCGCCGTGGTCACCGCACCGGTCGCGGCCAGACGCTGCGCGCCGCGCTTGCGCCGCCAAGGACTGCTCGCCAGCACCGTCTGCACGTGCGGACTGCGCAGCCAGTGCGGCGGCGTGTAGTCGCTGCCCGCGATGCGCCCGTTCTCCCCGGGCGCGACAAGCGCGGGCAGCAGCGCCTGCGAGGTCATCCCACCGGACCCAGCGCGGCCACGATGCGCTCGCGCGACAGCTCGGCCATACGCCGCCGGCCTTCGGTATTGCCCGGCAGGATCGGCTCGAGGAACACGACCTCGGCCTCGCGCGCCGGCTCGCCGAGCAGGCGCATGAAATTGGCGAAGAACGACTCGCGTTCGCCGAAGGCGACGATGGTCTGCGCGCAGCCACCGGCGCCGTAGCGCAGCGCCACCGGCTGCACCGCGACGTTGCCCTGCACCGCGGCCTGGAAGATCCGCGCGTGGAACGGGCCGACGCGGTCCCCGCCGCGGGTGCGCCCCTCGGGAAAGACACCCACGGCCTGCCCGGCACGCAGGCGGCCGAGCATCGCCTCGAGCACGCCGCCGAGGGATTCCTGGTTGCCGCGCTGGTGGAAGATGGTGTCGCCGCGCGCGGCCAGCCAGCCCACCACAGGCCAGCCGGCGATCTCGCGCTTGGCGACGAATCCCATCATGCGTTGGCTGTGCAACGCGGATATGTCGATCCAGCTCACGTGGTTGGCGACGAACAGCACCGCACCGGGCAGAGGCGTCCCGATCCGGCGCAGGCGGAAACCGAAGAGCCGCATCAGGCCGCCCTGCCACCAGCGGATCGCGCGATGCCCGGGCGGATCTCCGCTTGCCCAGCGACGACGCGCCAATGGCGGCGCACCGAGCAGCAGCACCACCGGCAGGTGCACGAACACGTGCCACAGCAACAGGGGCACGCGGACCGCATAGCGCAGTGCGCGCGCAGGCAGGCCGCCGGCGCGTGCGGGCATGGGGGGGGACGTCATGCGGGCACGATACCCAAAGCCGGGCCACGCCGGCTAGCGGGATGAATGCGTGCGATCACGGTGTCGGGATCACCGCGAGCGTCAGCCGCGACACGCACACCGGGCGCCCGTCGGCATCGTCGATGCGGATGTCCCAGACCTGGGTGGTCCGACCGACGTGCAGCGGGCGCGCCGTACCGGTGACGCTGCCGCTGCGCACCGCGCGCAGATGGTTGGCGTTGATCTCGATGCCGACGACACCGAAGCCTTCGGGCGCAGCCAGGCCGCCGGCGGAACTGCCGAGCGTTTCCGCCAGCAGTGCGGATGCACCGCCGTGCAGCAGGCCGTACGGCTGATGGGTGCGTGCATCGACCGGCATCGTGGCACGCAGCAGATCCTCGCCGATCTCGGTGAACACGATGCCGAGGGTGGCGATGGCGGTGCCGGCCGACATCGCGTTGAGCTGGTCGACCGTGGTGGTCTTTCGGAACATGGACGCATCCGCGGTGGGGAGACGGGCAGCTTACGGCGCAGGCGCCGACTGGCCTATCCGCAGGTCCGGTTCGCGCGGCGCCGTGACGGAAAGGCGGCCGCGTCGTCCGTGTGGGCGGGGGGCCGGCAGGCACATCGGCAGCGCCAGCGGCGCCTGCCGATGGGGTCGCCGGGACGACCTCGGCGTGGATTCGAAGGCGGCGCGGTGTCCGCATGGCGCGATGCGTCGCCCGTTGACGGGGGTGCGGCCCGCTTCGAGGCTCGACGGTGAGGAGCGCGGCACGGGCGCGTGGCGGTCCGGAAAGGCACGGCAGCGTCGGCCGGCAGCCGGCCTCAGAGGATGCGGAAGCGGCTCGGCAGTGCGCGCGGGCTGCGGCGGGGCGGCAGGCGACGCGTGTCGCAGATGGCCGCAGGGATCGCGCTGCGGGCGGTCGGGACGGCCGGAAGGTCCTCGGCCACGGATTGCTGGGCGGCGGCGTGCACGATGGCGTGATTGCGGTTCATGGCGGGTCCTGACGGAGGATGGATCGCCAGCGGAAGATCAGGCGATGCGAAAGCGGCTGGGCACAGGGGCCTGGCTGTAGCTGCGCGGGGTGCCATAACCACTGCTGCGGCCATAGCTGGCGCCGAAGGGACGGGGTGAGGCGGAACGGCTGGCGTGGATGCGGTTCATGACGGTGGTCTCGAGGGGAGCGCAGGTCAGACGACGCGGAAGCGGGCCGGCACCGAGGTCCGGCCGTAGCTGCGCGGGGTGCCGTACCCGCTGCTGCGGCCGTAGCTGGCGCCGAACGGACGGGGGACGGTGGGACGGCTGGCGTGGATGCGATTCATGGCGGTGGTCTCGTCGTGGGGTCGGGGGTCAGACGACGCGGAAGCGGGCCGGCACCGAGGCCTGGCCGTAGCTGCGCGGAGTGCCGTACCCGCTGCTGCGGCCGTAGCTGGCGCCGAAGGGACGGGGGGAGGCGGAACGGGTGGCGTGGATGCGGTTCATGGCGGTGGTCTCGTCGTGGGGGTCGAGGGTCAGACGACGCGGAAGCGGGCCGGCACGGAAGGCTGGCTGTAGGTGCGCGGGGTGCCGTACCCGCTGCTGCGGCCGTAACCGGTGCCGAACGCGCGGCTACGGGCGCCGAGGTCGAAGCTGCGGGCGGGGATCTGGGGGGTGGTCTGGGTCTGCATGGCGGTTGCTCCGTGTGGTTGTGATCTGGTGTGTTGGTAGACTACAACACCACCGTTCGATAACACCACCCTGCCAGAGGTCATGTCAGGCAAAACCCGACATTTTGTTAATCTACTGTTCATAAATAAGCGGCATCCGGAGCGGGCGGCACGCCTGAGAACCGCCGCGTGTGGCCGGCCTCACCCGACCGACGCAAAAAAAAGCCCCGCATCAGCGGGGCTTCGATCGGAGGAGCCGGACTCAGGGGGGGGTCGGCACGCCGGGGATCACCGGCATCACGTCCACCGGCACAGTGGGCATGGCGTCGTCCTCGTAGAGATAGTCCGGCAGATCGTCCTGCTCGTCGCGGCTGCGCCGGACCGATTCGATCTGGTAGGCGCGCCGCTGCATCCAGGCATCGCGGATCAATGCGTACTCGTCGGTGGCACCCAGCCGCATGCTGTCCAATGCGAACAGGCGCGTGCGCAGGTCCACCAGCTGCAGGCCCTGCAGGCCGAAGCGAACGGTGTCGTCGCCGATCTGTCGCATGGGCGAAAGCGGCGCATCGCCCACGAGGCCGAAACCGTCGCGCAGCGTGCGCGGACCGAACAGCGGCAGTTCGACGTAGCGCGAATTACGCCAGCCCCACACGCCGAGCGTCTGCCCGAAATCGGCGTCACGGTGCGGAATGTCCGCATCCGATGCCGGGTCGAAGATGCCGCCGATGCCCAGCGTACTGTTGATCAGGAACCGCCCCAGCGACTGCCCGGCCGCCTTGGGCCTGCCCTGCAGCAGTGCATTGACCGCGCTGACCGGCTGACCGAGATTGCTGAAGAAATTGCCCACGCCCAGGCGCACCGGTCGTGGCACCACGGCCACGTAGGCGCGCGCCAGCGGCGTCGCGATGCCGCGATCGATGGCGCTGTTGAACGCGAACACGCGCCGGTTGAGCGGCTCCCAGGGGTCGTAGCTGCGCGGCATCTGCGCCGCATCGGGCAGCGTGGGATCGGCCACCGGGTCGTAAACGGGCTCGCCATACAGCGCCGCGTAGTCGAGCTCGGCCTCGGTCGGCGTGCCGTTCGCGGGCAGGCCGTCAACCGGCGTGCCGCCGGCCGGCGTGGCGTCGCCGGCAACGCGGGCCGCTTCGTCGAACGCGGCGATGACCTCGCCGGTGTCCGGCGCGGCCGGCACATCGGCGCCTTCGGCATCGGCCACGGTCGGCACGTCACCCGGCGCGGGCGACACACGGGTTTCCGCGTCGTCGATCGCGGCACTGGGCGGCGGCACACGATCACGCGGCGTGCCCGTACCGGCGCAGGCGGACAACACGGCGGCCGCGAGCAGCGGCGCGATCAGGCGGATCTGGGAAGGCGTCGCCATGGGAGGGTCCAGTGGAACGATGGGGGCGATAGCGGGCGACGGGCGACGGCTCAGGCCGACACGAAGCCCAACGCCGGAGTCAGACGGTACGCGCCGCACAGGTCGGCCAGTCCCGGCGGCGAACCGTCCACCGTCAGCCCGCCGGCATCGGCCAGCTCGGCCAACAGGGCGAGCCCGGCGCTGTCGACCGCGCTGACGGCGTGCAGGTCGAGACGCGTCGCCCCGGCCCGCAGCGGCGCCGCCTGCGCCCACAACGCGGGCACGGACGCAGCCGCAACCACGCCGGAGACGGCCAGCGCGTCGCCGTCACGCCGCACCGAGGCCGCAGGCGCGTGACTCACTCGGCGGTGGCCTGGATCTGGCCGCTGCGCAGCTCGCGCGCGACTTCGGGGATCGACTTGCGCTGCAGCTGCGGGTCGAACTGGTCACGGAACGTACGGACGAAGGAGACGCCTTCGACCATCACGTCGAATACCTTCCAGCCGCCACCGCTCTGGCGCATCAGGTAGTCCACGGGGATCGGCTCGCCGCCGCTGCGCAGCAGTTCGCTCGACACGCGCACGCCCAGACCGCGCGGCAACGGCGTCTCGGACTTGATGCGCACGCGCAGCTGGGTGTTGAAGTCGAGCAGCGACGAGCCGTAGCGGCGCATCAGGTTCTCGGCCAACGCGTCGCCGAAGATCTTGACGTCGGCATCCGAGGCGCCGCGCGCATGCCGGCCCAGCACCTGGCGGGCGGCGTAGTCGCGGTCGAACATCGTGTCGAACTCGCCCGTGATGAACCGCTGCAGCGCGGCACGGTCCCGGGTGAACTCGGCACGGCGCGATTCCAGGGTCTTGAGCACGCGCTCGCTGTTGGCCAGCACCAGGCGGCTGGGCGCCCCGGCCTGCGCATTGGCGGCCTGCGCGGTGGCCGGCGCGGCCTGCTGGGCGAAGGCGATGGCGGGCAGGGACAAGGCGGCGGCGAGCGCCAGCGGCAGCGCGCGGCGGATCAGGGTCATGCGGATCATGGAAGCACTCCTTCGTCACGGGGGGACGCGTCGGGGGACGCGGTGTCGTACGGATCGTCCGTCGACGGTGCGGCGCCGGCGTCTGCGCCGCCACCGCTGAACATGTACTTGCCGACCATCTGGATCAGGTCCACCGCCGGGGAGGTGAACGCGATCTCCTCGCCCGGCTGCAGCGCTTCGAGATCGCCGCCCGGGGACAGGCCGACATAGCTCTCGCCGAGCAGGCCGCCGGTGAGGATCGCCGCGGACGTGTCGGCAGGAATCTCGTTGAAGCGCTCCTGCACCGCCAGGGTCACGATCGAATCGAAGCGCACCGGATCCAGATCGATCTTCGACACCCGGCCGATGGTCACGCCACCGATCTTCACCGGCGCATTGGGGCGCAGCTGGCCGAGGTTGCTGAAGCGCGCACTGAGCTCGTAGGTGCCGCCACGGACGAACCCGAACTGGCCGTTGGTCGAGGCCATCGCCAGCACCAGCAGCGACGCGAGCGCCAGCAGCAGAAACGCACCGACGGCGAACTCGAGACGGGGACCACGGGCGCTTGTCATGGGAATCACCTTTGCAGCAGACCGCCGACAGGGCGGTGAATGGAATGGAGGCGGTTCAGCCGCGACCTGGCGGTCAGCGGAACAGGAAGGCCGACATCACGAAATTGAACATCAGCACCAGCAGCGAGGCATTGACCACCGCACGCGTCGTAGCCACCGAGGTGCCCTCGATCGTCGGCTCGGCGTGGAAGCCCACATACGAGGCGACCAGCGCCGCGATGCCGCCGAACACCGCCGATTTCACGAACGCGATCAGGAAATCGCCGCGGAAGTCGACCGCGTCCTGCATCGCCTGCCAGAACATGCCGTTGTCGATGCCGAGGATCTGCACCGCCTGGAACCAGCTCGCCGACAGCGCGAGGCTGCAGAAGAACGCGGTCAGCAGCGGCACGCAGATCACCGCGGCCCAGAACCGCGGCGCCACCGCCTTGGCCACCGGATCGATCGCCATCAGGCCGAGCGCGGTGATCTGGTCGGTCGCACGCATCAGGCCGAGTTCGGCGGCGATCGAACTGCCGGCGCGCCCGACGAACAGCAGCGCGGTCAGCACCGGCGCCAGTTCGCGATACAGGCCCAGGCCGATCAGCACGCTGACCTGGTTGCTGGCGCCGTAGGTTTCCAGCGCGCGGTAGCCCAGCAGGGTCAGCGACAGCCCGACGAAGGCACCGCCAACGGCGATGATCGGCAGGGAGCGGCCGCCGATCTTGTAGATCTCGCGCAGCAGCTCGGAGAAGAAATCGGCGGTCGGCTTCGACGCGCGCAGCACCGACAGCGAGAACAACCCGGCGCGGCCGAGCGAGCGGATCGCAGCGGTCATCGCGCGGCCTCCGTGGGGGCGAGATCGCCGCGGTCGAATGCGATGGGCCCGTCGGGCTCGCCGCGCAGGAACTGGCGCACCAGCGGATCCTCGCTGGCCTCGAGCGCAGCCGGCGTGCCCTGGAACACGATGCGACCGTTGGCGATCACGATCGCGTGGTCGGCCACCGGCAGCGTCTCGTGCACGTGGTGGGTGACGATGATGCTGGTCAGCCCGAGCGAGGCGTTGAGGCGGCCGATCAGGCTCATGATCACGCCCGAGGCGATCGGGTCCAGCCCGGTCAGCGGCTCGTCGTAGATCATCAGCGGCGGATCGAGCGCCAGCGCGCGCGCCAGCGCCACGCGGCGCGCCATGCCGCCCGACAGCTCGCGCGGGAACAGGCCGGCCGCGGCGCGCAGGCCCACCGCCTGCAGCTTCATCGCCACGAGGCGCGCGATCACCGGCTTCGGCAACTTGGTGTGCAGCCGCAACGGCAGCGCGATGTTGTCGCCCGCGGTGAGATCGGTGAGCAGGCCGTTGCCCTGCAGCAGCACGCCGATCCGCTTGCGCAGTTCGAGCAGGTCACGGGTGCGTGTCGGCACGCGCTGACCGAAGACCTCGACCGTGCCGGCGGCCGGCACCAGCTCGCCGGTCAGCGCCGACAACAGCGTCGACTTGCCGCTTCCCGACGGCCCGAGAACCGCGGTCACGCTGCCGCGTGGCACCGAGAGATCGATGCCCGACAGCACGGTGCGCCCGCCCCGCTCGAGGCGGACGTCACGCAGCAGCACGGCAGGAGCCTGGGAATCGGGCATGGAATCCAACGAAAGGGCGGAAGCGGTTCGCGCAGGTGCGGCAGGCGCGCAACCCGAAGAGCATGGCGAGAACACACTGAATCTTAACCCAGCCAGTGAACTGGCGAGTACAGAAATTGTCCCGCAACCGGGCAGGAGCATCCCGGCTTCGCGCGCCGTAATGCCTAGTCCGCAGCCGATGCGGACGCGACCTGCGCACCCGAGCGCGCGGCCAGCATCGCGGCCGCCACATCGCCGACCCGCTCGCTGTAGCGGTCGGTCAGCAGCTCGCTGCGGTCGCGCACCAGCCAGGTGAAGCGCACCAGCTCCTCCATCACGTCGACCACGCGGTCGTAGTACGCCGACGGCTTCATCCGCCCGGCCTC
This sequence comes from Luteimonas deserti, assembly GCF_013425765.1. Lineage (GTDB taxonomy): Bacteria > Pseudomonadota > Gammaproteobacteria > Xanthomonadales > Xanthomonadaceae > Luteimonas > Luteimonas deserti. The sequence continues at coordinate 145,262 of NZ_JACCJZ010000010.1, read as the reverse complement.
GTCGAATTCCTGCCAGGCCTTGGGCACCGAGGACTGGTTGGGGATGGTGACCATGCGCATCCAGCGGCCCAGCAGGCGCAGCGCATTGACCACGTTGAACGACTGCGAGCCACCGCAGACCTGCATCACCGCCAGCGTGCGGCCCTGGGTGGGACGCATGCCGCCGCTTTCCAGCGGCAGCCAGTCGATCTGGTTCTTGAACACCGCCGTCGGCGCGCCGTGGCGTTCGGGGCTCACCCAGACCTGGCCTTCCGACCACATCGAAAGCGCACGCAGCTCCTGCACCTTCGGGTGCATGGCCGGCACCGAATCGAGCATCGGCAGCTCGCTGGGATCGAACAGCCGCGTCTCCGCGCCGAACAGCTCGAGCAGCCGCTGCGCCTCGAGCGCGAGCTTGCGGCTGTAGGACTCGGGGCGCAGCGAGCCGTAGAGGATCAGGATGCGCGGCCGATGGCCGCCGGCCGGCGCGCCGAGGGCCACCGGGTCGACGGGCTTGAACGCGGCGGGCACGAGATTGGGCAGATCGGAGGTCATCGGCGACTTGTTGCGGTCATAAATGTTCGACTATTCTAGAAATATGGAACATGAAACCGCAACCGGCGCGCTTTCGGCGCTCGGCCACAGCACCCGGCTCGCCGTCTTCCGCCTGCTGGTGCAGGCCGGCCGCAGCGGGCGTCTGGCCGGCGATATCGCCACCGCGCTGGACCTGCCGGGCGCGACGCTGTCGTTCCACCTCAAGGAACTGGCCAGCGCCGGACTCATCACCGGCGAGCAGCGCGGCCGGACCATCTGCTACCGCGCCGACTTCGACGCGATGAACGCACTGGTCGGCTACCTCACCGAAAACTGTTGTGCGGGCGACGAGGGCGCGTGCCCGCCGGCCGCCGGCTGCGCGCCCTGAACCGGTTCCGCACTGCGTCTCCCCATCACTCATTCCCTCAGCGAGCCATCCCATGACCCGACGCGTCCTGTTCCTGTGCACCGGCAATTCCGCCCGCAGCGTGCTGGCCGAAGCCACCTTGCGCGCCTGGGGCGTGGGCCGCTTTGATGCCTACAGCGCCGGCAGCCAGCCGGCCGGCCAGGTGAACCCGTTCGCGATCGAGCAGCTGCAGCGGGAAGGTTTCCCCACCGACAACCTGCGCAGCAAGTCCTGGGACGAGTTCTCGGCCGAGACCGCCGCGCCGATGGACCTGATCGTCACCGTCTGCGACAGTGCTGCCGGCGAAAGCTGCCCGATCGTCCACGGTGACTTCGTCCGCGTGCACTGGGGCCTGTTCGACCCCGCCGCGGTCACCGGCAGCGACGCCGACAAGCGCGCCGCCTTTGCCGAGGCGCACGCGATCATCCAGAAGCGCCTGCGCGCGTTTCTCGACATCCGCGATGACGTCTGGGCCGACAAGGCCGCAGTCAAGGCGCTGCTCGAACCGATCGCCGACGTCGAATGAGCACGCCCGCGCCTGCACCCGCGCCGGGCCGCCTGTCCTTTCTCGACCGCTGGCTGACGCTGTGGATCTTCGCGGCGATGGCGCTGGGCATCGCGCTGGGCACGCTGTTCGACGGCCTGCCGGACGCGCTGAACGCGATGAGCTGGGGCACCACCAACATCCCGATCGCGATCGGCCTGATCCTGATGATGTATCCGCCGCTGGCCAAGGTGCGCTATGCGGAACTGCCCAACGTGTTCCGCGACAAGCGCGTGCTGGCGCTGTCGCTGGTGCAGAACTGGCTGATCGGGCCGTTCCTGATGTTCGGGCTGGCGGTGCTGTTCCTGCGCGACTACCCCGAGTACATGACCGGCCTGATCCTGATCGGCCTCGCCCGCTGCATCGCGATGGTGCTGGTGTGGAACCAGCTCGCGCGCGGCGACAACCAGTACGTCGCCGGGCTGGTCGCGTTCAACTCGGTGTTCCAGATCCTGTTCTTCAGCGCGTACGCCTGGTTCTTCCTGAGCTGGCTGCCGCCGGTGTTCGGGCTGGAAGGCAGCGTCATCGACGTCAGCATCTGGACCATCGCGCAGGCGGTGCTGATCTACCTCGGCATTCCGTTCCTGGCCGGCTATCTGACCCGGCGCTGGCTGGTGAAATCCAAGGGCGAAGCCTGGTACGAGACGCGCTTCCTCCCGAAGATCAGCCCGATCACGCTGGCCGCGCTGCTGTTCACCATCGTCGCGATGTTCAGCCTCAAGGGCGGCGACGTGGTGCGGATTCCGATGGACGTGGTGCGCATCGCGATCCCGCTGACGCTGTACTTCCTGATGCAGTTCGTCCTGAGCTTCTGGATGGGCCGGCTGATCGCCAAGGACTATCCGCGCACGACGGCGATCGCGTTCACGGCCGCCGGCAACAACTTCGAGCTGGCGATCGCGGTCGCCATCGCGGCCTTCGGCCTGGCCTCGCCGGTCGCGTTCGCGGCCGTCATCGGGCCGCTGGTCGAGGTGCCGGTGCTGATACTGCTGGTGCATGTGGCGCTGTGGATGCAGCGCCGCTGGTTCGGCCGCGCCGCCTGACCCACCTCGCGCGTCCTGCATGCCAGGGCGCGGCACGCGCGCTCAGCCGGTGCGGCACCCGCCCGCGATGTCGCGGCGGCGGTCGTAGGCGCGCGTGGCAATGTCGAAGAAGCCGAGCACGGTGGCAAACAGGTCGTCGTGGCTGTGCGGCGCCTGCGCGGCGGTGGCGACACAAGCGAGGTCGACGCCCATCGAGCGTGCCGAGTCGGCCGCGGTCCACAGCACCATCGGCACCTGCAGTTGCTGCGCCGGCGCGATCGCGTACGGCGCGCCGTGCAGGAACAGGCCGTATTCGCCCAGCGATTCGCCGTGGTCGGACACGTACAGCAGCGCGCTGTCGCGGTCGGTCCGTGCGGCCAGCAGGTCGATCAGCTGGCCGAGCACGGCGTCGGCGTAGAGGATCGCGTTGTCGTAGGCGTTGACGATCGCCGGCTGCGCGCAGCGCGCCAGATCCGCGCTGGTGCAGGTGGGCCGGTAGCGCGCGAACGTCTCGGGATAGCGCTCGAAATACGCCGGCCCGTGGTTGCCGAGCATGTGCAGCACCAGCAGCGTATCGCCCTGCGCGGTGTCCAGACGCTGGCGCAACGCGGTCACGAGCACGGCGTCCAGACAGCGGCCGTCACGGCAGGCGGCCGGATCGATCGCCGCGGTCATCGTCTCCATGCCGGTCCCCGCGCAGACGCCCTTGCAGCCGGACTGGTTGTCCAGCCAGTCGACGGTGACGCCGGTGCGGGCGACGACGTCGAGCAGACTCTGCTGCGCGCGGATCGCATCGCGATCGTAGTGCGCGCGGCCGAGCGCGGAGAACATGCACGGCAGCGAGACCTCGGTGCTGCTGCCGCAGGCACTGACGTCGGGGAAATTGACCACGCCGCGCGCACGCAGCTGCGGCGTCGTGTCGCGTGCATAGCCGTTGAGGCCCCAGTGGTCGGCGCGCACGGTTTCGCCGATCACCAGCACCAGCAGGCGCGGCCGGCGCATCACGGGTGTCGTCGTCTGCCGGGCATCGGTGGCCACCGGCTGGCGTTCGCCCGGCGGCACCTCGTCGCGCTCACCCGCGGCGCGCACTGCCGATACCAGCACGTTGCCCGGCGTGATCCGGTAGCGCAGCGCATGGTCGGCGCGGACCAGCGAGAAGATGCCCTGCGACGCACTGCCGAGCGCGCCCGCGGCCAGCAGCGCCATCGCCAGCAGGAACGCCACGCGGCGCACCGCAGCGCGCCCGATCGCATCCCGCCGCACCGGCACCAGCGCCAGCAGCACGGCCGGTGCGACGCCCCGCAGCAGCACGTGCAGCAGCAGGCCCGCCGACAGCAGCTCCCGGCTTTCTGCCGGATTGGTGCGCAGCACGTTGTGGATCATCTCCACATCGAACAGCACCGCGTAATGCGTCGCGAAGAACGATGCCAACGCGGTGACCACCAGCAGCGCGCACAGCACCGGCTTCAGCGCGCGACCGAATGCGAACAGACCGAACAGCAATGCGTGCAGCGCCACCAGCGCCACGCCGAATGCGACCTGCACGCCCGGCGCCGCACCGGCCACGTGCAAGTCGTGCCAGAACGGCGCGTTGGCGCTGACGATGCACCAGGCCGACACCGCGATGAGCAGCCCTTCGGGCGGGCAGGGCCGCTGCAGGGCTGCACACAGGCGGGGCCACGCACCTGACGCAATGTCCGTCAGGCCGTTGTGGCCACGTTCGCTGGCGGGCGCGACGGGCCCCGCCAAGGTTCTGGGCGACAGCGATGGCGTGGTGGCGCCGCGTTCCTGCGCCGGCGTGCGCGGCACGTGCCGCACGCCCGGTGTCCGTCCCTGTCCCTGCATCGCCAAAGCGCCCGCGTCATGCCGGAACGTCCCGGCGTGCGCAGGCTCGCGGCGATCGCGTCGGAAAGCCGTGGGAACGCCGTTGCCCAAACCTTAACCCGTGGGCACCGGCCTGCCCGCGTTCCGACAGTTCTCCGACATCACCGCGCCCAGCCTGCGCAGCGCATCACCGGCCCAGAGCGCGCCGGTGTGCGTCCATCAGGAGGCCTGACGATGTCCCGTTCCTTTCCGCGCCCGGTGTCCGGTCTTGCGCCCTTCCTACTGGTGTTCGTAGCCGGCCTGGCGCTGCTGTCCGCCTCGCGCCTCGGCCTGTCGCTGTGGCACGCCGGCGCGGTCGAGGCCGTGGACGGCTGGGCCCCCGTCCTGCTGCAGGGCCTGCGTGTCGACGTGGCGACGATGTGCATGTTGCTCGGGGTGGCCGCCGCGCTCTACCTGCTGCTGCCCGTCGGCCTGCGCACGCGTCGATGGGTCCGCGCGGTGTTCGCCGGCTGGCTGACGCTGGCGCTCGTGCTGCCGCTGACGCTGGAACTGGCCACGCCCGCCTTCATGCACGAGTACGGCCTGCGGCCCAACCGCGTGTTCGTCGAATACCTGCTGTATCCGCAGGAGATCGCGTCGACGCTGGGCAAGGGCCATCTGGCGAGCAGCCTGTTGACGCTCGCGTTGAGCATGGCCGCCGCGCTGCTGGGCTACCGCGTGATCCGCCGCGCGCTCGCGCGCGCCGGGAGCGCCGACAGCGGCTGGACGCTGCGCTTGGGTCTCGCCGTGCTGGTGGTGGCGCTGTCGGCAATGGGCATCCGTTCCACGCTCGGTCACCGGCCGATGAATCCGGCGCTGCTCGCGTTCTCCAGCGACGCCACGGTCAACACGCTGCCATTGAACTCGTTCTATTCGGTCGCGTTCTCGATCCGCGACCTGCTGCGCGACGATCCCGGCGCGCGGCTCTACGACACCGCCACGCCGGATGCCGCGGTGGCCGCCTACATGCATGCGCGCACCGGCACGTCGCTCGCGGCGTCGACATCCGCGCCGGTGCTGGTCGACCACGCGCCGGCCTATACCGGGCGGCCGCGCAACCTGGTGATCGTGCTCGAGGAAAGCCTGGGCGCGCAGTTCGTCGGCAGCCTCGGCGGCCTGCCGCTCACGCCGAACTACGACCGCCTCGCCGCGCAGGGCTGGGCGTTCGACCGGCTCTACGCGACCGGTACGCGCTCGGTGCGCGGCATCGAGGCCGTCATCAGCGGCTACACGCCGACGCCGTCGCAGGCGACGGTCAAGCGTCCGCGTGCGCAGGGGCAGTTCTTCACCCTGGCCAGCGTGCTCGCACGCCACGGCTACGACACCACGTTCTACTACGGCGGTGAAAGCCACTTCGACAATATGCGCGGCTTCCTGCTGTCGAATGGCTTTTCGCGCATCGTCGACCGCAAGGATTACGACGCGCCGGCGTTCGTCGGCTCGTGGGGCGTGTCGGACGAAGATCTGTTCGATCACGCGCATGCCGAGTTCACCCGGCTGCACGCGGCGGGCACGCCGTTTCTCGGCTTCGTGTTCACCTCGAGCAACCACGACCCGTTCGAGTTTCCCGACGGTCGCATCGAGCTGCACGATGCGCAGAAGGCCACGCGCAACAACGCCGCCAAGTACGCCGACTACGCGCTGGGCCGCTTCATGGACCAGGCGATGGCGTCGTCTTACCGCGACGACACGGTGTTCCTGATCGTCGCCGACCACGACTCGCGCGCGTTCGGCCGCACGCTGGTGCCGGTCGACAACTTCCACATTCCCGGGCTCATCGTCGCGCCCGGCCTCGCGCCGCGGCGCGACGAGCGTCTGGTGAGCCAGATCGATCTGGGGCCGACGCTGCTGTCGCTGGCCGGCATCGACGATCCCACGCCGATGATCGGCGTCGACCTCACGCGTCCAGGCGGCCCGGGCCGCGCGCTGATGCAGTACGACCAGACCTTCGCCTACATGACCGACGACGCGATGGTGGTGCTGCAGCCGTCGCAGGCGCCGCTCGCGTTCGTGCGCCGCGCCGACGGCGCGCTGCAGCCGCAGGCCACCGCGCCGCCGGGCCTGGTCCGCGATGCCACGATGCATGCCCTCTGGGGCACGCTGGCCTACGAGCACGGCTGGCACAGCCTGCCCGACGCGCGCGCCGATGCCGGGGCGGGACGCGTACTCAGCGCCGCGCGTGCGCGCTGAGCGCCGTCCAGCCCGGCCAGTACCGGGCGACGCCGGTGGCCACGCTGGCGCACACCGCGAGCGCCCACACGTCGTGGGACAGGAAATGCGCGCCGCGCAGCTGCTGGGCCGCGCCGAACACCGTGCCCAGGATCAGGCCGACGGCCAGACCCCAACAGCGCCAGCGCGGCGCGGCGTGGCCGAGCGCGAAATGCAAGCCGATCCAGGCATAGCCGGCGCCGGCATGGCCGGCCGGAAAACAGGCGCCCGCGCCGGCGAACGGCAGCGCCCAGTCGCGCGTGCCGCCGTAGCGCAGCAGATCCCACGGGCAGTCGACGCCGGTGATGCGCTTGAGCACGGCGATCAGCACCGCGCACAGCCCCACGGTGACCAGCAGATAGCCGGCCGCGCTGCGCCAGCGCGCGGACAGCACGTGCAGGCGCCGGTCGAGCAGCAGCGCCGCGGCCAGCGTCGCGCCCGCCAGCACGGTGAGCAGACGACCGCCGTCGTGCAGCAGGCGCGACGTCCACCACGCCTCGCGCCAGGCCCAGCGGCCGCCTTCCCAGGCATAGAACCGGTCCGCCAGCCACGCATCGACGCCGAGCCCCTGCAGCGGCACCGTCAGCGCGAGCGCCACAAGCAGCATCGCTGTGATCGCGGGCCAGCCATCGAGACGCCAGGCGGCCGGCCAGCCGGTGGCGCGCACGCTCACCACGGCACGCAGGCCCAGACCGCGCCGTGCAGCAGCAGGCTCACCGTCACCGCGGCCGAGCCCGCGTCCTTGGCCTTGCCCGACAGCGGATGCCGCTCGGCGCCGATGCGGTCGATCGCCGCTTCCACCGCGGTGTTGAGCAGTTCGACCACGAACACCAGGCCCAGCGTCACCAGCAGCAGCGCGCGCCATAGCGGCGCGGGCACCAGCAGCCAGATCGCCGGCGCCACGACCAGCGCCAGCAGCGCTTCCTGCCGGAACGCTGCTTCGCTGCGCCAGGTCTCGTGCAGGCCGCGGCGCGAATGGCCCAGCGCCGCGATCAGGCGCGACACGCCGGTCGCAGCAGGCCCGGTGGAAGTGGACATCGACATCGCAGGCTCCGGCCGGCGGAGGGGCGCCGGCGCAGCCCGCAGCGTCGCGGGCGCGCTGTCGGAACGCGGTCGGAGATTCCTTCGCGGCGCATTAAGTCCGCGCGGACGCCGCGGGTTCGTCTGGCGGCAGCGCGCTGCCGCGGGCATGCTAGGTCGCGATCGCCCTGCACGGACCGCCATGCGCCTGCTCATCGTCGAGGACCACGCGCCGCTGGTCGCCAGCCTGTTCGCCTACTTCGAAGCGCGCGGCGCGCAGCTCGACGCGGCGCCCGACGGCGTGGTCGGCCTGCACCTGGCGGTGACCCAGACCTTCGATGCGATCGTGCTCGACTGGATGCTGCCGCGGCTGGAAGGCCCGCAGGTACTCAGGACGCTGCGCGAGCACGGCATCGACACCCCCGTGCTGATGCTCACCGCGCGCGACCAATTGCCCGACAAGCTCACCGGGTTCCGCGCCGGCGCCGACGACTACCTCACCAAGCCCTTCGACCTCGCCGAACTCGAGGTGCGCCTGCTCGCGCTGATGACCCGCGCACGCGGCCGCAGTGCCGCGCGGGCGCTCGAGGTCGGCGACCTGCGCCTCGACCTGGCGACACTGGAAGTGCACCGCGGTGGCCGTCTGCTGCACCTGTTTCCAGCGTCGCGGAAACTGCTGTAGGTGTTGATGCAGGCCAGCCCCGCCGCGGTCAGTCGCCAGCAACTGGAATACGCGCTGTGGGGCGACGAACCGCCCGACGGCGACATGCTCCGCTCGCACATCTACGAACTGCGCCGCAGCGTCGACGGCGACCAGCCGGTCAAGCTGGTCCACACCATTCCGCGGGTGGGCTACCGCATCGCACTCGACGCCCATGCGCCGGCGTCCTAGCCTCGCGCGGCAGATCACCCTCGCGGTGGTCGCCTATGCGGTGCTGCTGAGCATCGCGCTGTTCGTGCACGGCGTACTGGTCAACGAGACCGCCGAGCGCATGGTCTGGAAGACCCTGCTCGACACCCAGCTGACCGAGATCCTCGAGCGGCAGCACACGCAGCCCGGCTACGAATGGCGCAACAACGGCCGCTTCGACCTCTACGCACTCGACGCGCCGGGGGATGTGCCAGAGGCGCTGCGCCGGTTGGCGCCGGGTTTTCACGACAGCATGGTCTACGGCGGCAACGAGTGGGCGGTGCTGGTACGGGCCGGCGACGCAGGTCGCCTTGCTCTGGTGCTGGACATCGACGGCTTCGAAGACCAGGAGCGGGTGCTGATGCGGCCGGTGGTCGCCTCGTCCGCGCTTCTGCTGCTGTTGCTGGGCGTTGCCGCCTACTTCGGTGCGCGCCTGCTGACCCGGCCGCTGCGCGACCTCGCCGCGCGCATCGCTGCGCTGCGCCCGACCGCCGCGGCCAGCGTGTCGGCCTGCCGCCGCGGTCGAGTTCGGAACTGGCGATCATCACCGGCGCACTCGACGACTACCTCGAACGCAACGAGCAATTCGTCGATCGCGAACGTGCGTTCATCGACACTGCCAGCCATGAACTGCGCACGCCGCTGTCGGTGATCCGCAGCGCCAGCCAGATCGCGTTGTCCGGGCCGCGCACGCCCGAGGCGATGGCGACGCAGCTTTCGCGGATCGCGCGCACCACGCAGGAGGTCGAACAGCTGATCTCCGTCCTGCTGGTGCTGGCCAAGGATCCGGCGCGCGCGCTGGCCGGCGCGGAACGCCTGCATCTCGACGCCTTGCTGCCGCGGATCGTCGACGATCACCGACCGCTCGCAGCCGGCAAGGATCTGCAGCTCGTCGTCGACGCGCTGGCGCCGGCCACCCTGGTCGCGCCCGAGGCGGTGGTCCGCATCGCGATCGGCAACCTGGTGCGCAACGCGATCGAGCATAGCGACCGCGGCACGATCCACATCAGTCTCGAACCCGGCGGACGCGTGGTGATCCGCGATCCCGGACACGGCATGACGCCCGAGGAGATCAGCGCGCTCTATGCGCGCCTGGCACGCGGCGGCGAGCGCAGTGCCGGCATTGGCTTGGCGCTGATCGCCAGGCTCAGCGAGCACCTGGGCTGGCAGCTCGATATCGACTCGGACCCGACGCGCGGCACCGTCGCCCGGCTGCGATTTCCGGCGGCCGCCGGTCCGCTGCCCGGCGAGACGCCCGCAGACTGACGTCCTGCGTCGCCGAGTCTGCGTCCGCCGAATCGGCCTGGCTGCAGGCGCAGCTGCACATCGTCGTAGCCGGGTGACCTCGCGGATCGCAGGCGCTGCGACGCACTGCGGCACAATCGCCGGATGCCTGCCGCGCCCACGCCCGACTTCCGCCTCTATCACTCCAATGCGCTGGAGGTGCTGGCGGGCCTGATGGCGCACGCGCTGCGCACGCCGGCGCCGGGGCAGTCGCTGCTGGCGCCGGATGTGGTGCTGATTCCGCAGGTCGCGATGCGACGCTGGCTGCAGGCGACGCTCGCTGCCGAACACGGCGTCGCCGCGAACCTGGAATTCGTGACGCCGGGCGAATTCGTCGGCAAGGCGCTGTCGGCGAATCTCGGCCCGCCGACCGACGAACCCGACGCGGCCGCGCTGCGCTGGCATCTCTACGCCGCGCTGACCGATCCGGCCTTCCTCGCCCAGACGGCGCTCGCCGCACTACGCGCGCATGTCGACAGCAATGATCCGCTGCGGCCGTGGGCGCTGGCCGGCGAACTCGCCTCGGTGTTCGAGAAGTACCAGGCCTGGCGCCGCGACTGGCTGCTGCGCTGGGAAGCGGGCGCGGATACCGACGATCCGCAGGCGATCCTGTGGCGGCGCATCGCGCGCGGCCGCCAGCATCGCGCGCGGCGCATCCAGCAGTATCTCGACCGCTTCGAAAGCCCCGACGCGCCGTTGCCGGTCGGTCTGCCGCCGCGGCTGTTCGCGTTCGCCACGCTCAACGTCTCGCCCGACGTGCTGCGCGTGCTGGCCACGCAGGCACGGGTGGGCACGCTGCATTTCTACGTGCCCTCGCCCAGTCGCGATTACTGGGGCGATCTGCAACGCGTGCGCGCCGGCGGCGCCGAGGCCGCGCGCACCGAGAATCCGCTGCTGCAGGCCTGGGGCCACGCCGGTCGCGATTTCATGGCCGTGCTCGGCAGCTACGAAGTCGTGCATCCCGATATCGAACTGCGCAGCGATGCCGATCCCGGCGAGGGCGGCGGCGCGCTGCACGGCAGCCTGCTGCGTCGGCTGCAGTCGGACCTGTTCCAGCGCCTGCCGTCACCGCCGCTGACGCCGACCGCGATCGATCCACGCACGCGTCTGCCGGCATTGCGGCGCGACGATCCCAGCCTGCAGGTGCACGCCTGCCACACGCGCCTGCGCGAACTGCAGGTGCTGCACGACCAGTTGCGCGCCCTGTTCGAGGATCCGCGTTTCGACCCGCCGCTGCAGCCGCGCGACGTCGCGGTGCTGGCGCCCGACATCGATCCCTATATCCCGTATCTGGATGCGGTGTTCGGCGGTCGCGGGCGTGAGGGGCAGGCCGCGCACGAGCACATTCCCTACGCGCTGGCCGATGCCAGCCCGCTCGCCGGTGAGCCGCTGGCCGACGTGTTCCTGCGTCTGCTCGCGCTGCCGGTCGCGCGGTTCGGGCTGGAAGAAACGCTGGATCTGCTGGCGAGCCCGCCGCTCGCCGAATCCGCCGGGCTGGATGCCGGTGCGTTCGCGCGGCTGCATGCGTGGCTGTTCGCGGCCGGCGCGCGCTGGGGCATCGACGCCGCCCATCGCGCGCGCCTCGACGCGCCGGCCGACGACGCCTACACCTGGGCCTTCGCGCTCGACCGCCTGCTGCTCGGTCACGCCAGCGGCAGCGATGCGCCGATCGCGACGGCATCCGGTCACCTGATCGCACCATTGCCCGAACTCGAAGGCAGCGCGCTCGATGCGCTCGACACGCTGGTCCGCCTGCTGCGCGTACTCGCGCGCCATGCCGATCTGCTCGGCGAGGCGATGCCGCCCGAGGCCTGGCGCGATCGCCTGCTGCGCCTGCTCGACGCGTTGCTGCCGAAGCCGCCGTCCGCGCCCGCGACCCAGCGCGCGCTCGACCGTTTGCGCAGCCTGATCGACGCCTTCGCCGCCGATGCCACGCGCGCCGGCTTCGATGCGCCGGTGCCGTCGGAAGCCGTACGCGCGCATTTTGCTGGTGTGCTCGGCGAGGCCGACACGCGCGCGCCGCTGCTGACCGGTGGCGTCAGCGTCGGCCGCATGGTGCCGATGCGCCTGCTGCCGTTCCGCGCGATCTGCCTGCTCGGCATGGACGACGGCGACTTCCCGCGTCGCGATTCCGCGGCCGGACTCAACCGTCTGACCGCCGAACTCGGCACCGATCGTCGCCAGGTCGGCGACCGCAGCACGCGCGACGACGACCGGTTCCTCTTCCTGCAATTGTTCGCCGCCGCGCAGGACGTGTTCTACGTCAGCTACCAGGGCGCGGACCCGCGCGACGGCAGCGTGCGCGAGCCTTCGGTGCTGGTGACCGAACTGCTGGCCGCCGCCGATGCGCAGCACGCGCCGGACGCGCACGCGGCGGACGACCTCGTCGTGCATCACCCGCTGCAGCCGTTCGCGCCCGCCGCGTTCGGCGCCGGCGACGAGCCGCGTCGTTTCTCGTATCGCCAGCAGTGGTGGCAGGCCGCATCGCAGCCGGTGCAGCGGCGCATCGCCTTGCCGGCGTGGTTCGACGGCACGGCGCTGCCGCCGATCGAAGAGGCAGAGGACGCGTTGTCGCTCGATACGCTGCGCCGCTTTCTGCAGGCGCCGGCCGAGACCTTCCTGCGCCAGCGGCTGGGCATGCGACTGGCCGACGTCGAGACGCTCGAAGGCGATGTCGAACCGTTGCTCGCGCCCGGCCGCGGCCTCGCGAAACAACAGCTGCAGCGTGCGGTGTTCGAGGCGCGTCTGCGCGGCGACGACGATGCGACCACGCAGGCCCTGCTGCGCGCACGCGGCCTGTTGCCGTCCGGCCCGCTGGGGCGTCGCACACTCGATGCGGTGCGCCGCGAAGTCGACGGTTACGCCGAGGCGTTCCGCGCATGGCGTGGCGATGCGATCGCCGAATCACCGCGGATCGAGGCCGACATCAACGTCCCCGGATCAGGTCCGGGACAGGCTGTGCGCCTGCACGGCCGACTCGGCGACGTGTATCCGCATGGCATCGCGCGCGTCCGCTTCGATGCGCCGAATGGCAATTCCGCGATCCGCGACGGCCTCGACTGGCTGCTCGCCAGCGCCGCCGGACTTGAGACGCCGCTGGTGCAGTTCCACGACGGCGGCGATGCGGGTGCCGGTCCGCATACGCGCGCCACGCTCGCACCGCACGAGGCCCGCGCGCTGCTCGCGCATCTGATCGCACTGCGCGCCCAGGGTCTGCGCGCGCCGCTGCCCTTCGCGCCCTATAGCGGCTGGGAACTGTTCAACGCGCCGACGCTCGAACGCGGTCTCCAGAACGCAGCGAAGAAATGGCACGGCAGCGACCGCAGCTGGGGCGAGGGCAATACCGAAGCGCTGCGTCTCGCGCTGCGCGGGCGCGATCCGTTTACCGACGCCGCCACGCAGATCGCGTTCGTCGACCAGGCGATGACGGTGTTCGGCGCGGTGGTGAAGGGTCTGGTCTACGGCGGCACCGATCTGGATGCGCTGCGCACGATCGCCGCGGAACTTGACGTGGAGGAATCGGAATGAGCAGCACCGATCCCTACCTGCTGCTGCCGCTCGACGGCGTGCGCGCCATCGAGGCCTCGGCCGGCACCGGCAAGACGTTCACGCTGGCGACGCTGGTCGTGCGGCTCGTCGTCGAAGGTGGCCTGCGCGTCGGCGAAATTCTCGCGGTGACCTTCACCGAAGCCGCGACCCAGGAACTGCGCAGCCGCATCCACAAACGCCTCAAGATGGCCGAGGCGCTAGTCGAGGCCGACATCGGCGATGACGCGCCTCCCGAAGCCGCGCTGACCAGTGCCGTGCTCGTGCAGCATCTCGCACGTGGCGAGGAAAGCGCCGACGCCTTGCGGCGCCGCCTGCGCGCCGCGGCCGACGAGATCGATCTCGCCGCGATCTTCACCATCCACGGCTTCTGCGCGCGCGTGCTGCGCGAACACGCGCTGGAAGCCGGGCAGGGTTTCGACGCGCCCGAACTGATGGCCAGCGACACCGCGCTTCGCGAAGCCATCGCCGCCGATCTGTGGCGCTCGCACGGCGTCGAGCCCGATGCCGCCGACGATCTGCTGAGCTTGTGGTCCGGCGGCCCGCTCGCGCTCGCCGGCGATCTGTCGCCGCTGGTGCGCGAACGCGTGCTGCGGCCCGCACTGGCCGACCTGCCCGACGACCCGGCGCCGCGTCTGCGCACTGCGGGCGGCGCGCTCGCGCACGCGTTCCAGGCGCACGGCGACGATCTCCGCGCGTCGCTGATCGAGGCCGTCGACAGCAAGATCCTGCACGGCGCCAGCTACAAGGCCGACTGGATCACCGCGCTGTTCGCCGATCTGCGCACCTGGTGCGCGACCGGCGATCACGACGCGCCGTTCCAGCACGCCAAGCTGGCGAATCTGCGTCGCGACCGGTTGATCGAGAAGACCAACAAGACCGCCAAGGGCCCGACGCCGGACTCGCCCGTGTGCGATGCGATTCCCGCGTATCTCGATGCGCTCGACGAAATCGCCGAATGGCAGGACGCGCGCCGCGTCGAGCTGCTGCACCGCCTGCGCGATGACGCGCGTGCCCGCGTCGATCGTTTCAAGCAGCAGCAGCGCGTGCAGACCTACGACGATCTGATCGACCGTGTTGCCGATGCCGTCGATGGCCCACAGGCCGACGCGCTGGTCGCGCAGCTGCGCGCGCAATACCGGGTCGCGCTGGTCGACGAATTCCAGGACACCGATCCGCGCCAGTGGCGCATCTTCGAACGCGTGTTCGGCGCCGCCAGCTGCGCGCCGGCGCTGTTCGTCATCGGCGATCCCAAGCAGGCGATCTATGGTTTTCGCGGCGGCGACGTCGAAACCTATCTCGCCGCGCAGGCCTCGGCCGAACTGGCACCGCCACTTGCGCTGAACTTCCGTTCGCGCCCCGGTGTGCTGCGCGCGGTCGCGGCGCTGTACGCACAGGCCGATGCGTCGGGACATCCGCCGTTCGTCGATGCCCGCATTGCGTTTCGCGAAGTCGCACCCGGCGGCGTGCGGCGCGACGACGACTATCTGCAGGGCGGCGTGCCTGCGCCCGCGCTCACGCTGTGGCAGGCACCCGATCCGCCGCCGGACCACAAGGGCAAGCTGAAACCCTGGAGCGCCGGCCGTTCGCGCGAACTCGCGACGCAGGCCTGTGTGGCCGAAATCCATCGCGTGCTGTCCGATGCGCGCGAAGGCCGCGCGCTGATCGAGGGCCGCCCGGTGCAGCCCGGCGACGTCGCGGTGCTGGTGCGCTCGCACAGTGAGGCCACGCGCATCCGCGCCGCGCTGGCGATGGTCGGTATTCCCGCGGTCGCGGCCGGAAAGCAGAGCCTGTTCGCGACCGCGGAGACACGCGATGTGCATGCGCTGCTGCTCGCGCTGCTGCACGGCGCCGATGACGGCCGCCTGCGCATGGCGCTGTCGACGGTGCTGATCGGTGAGGACGCGACGCAGGTCGCCGCACTCGACGAGGACGGCGACGCGCTGCGCACCTGGCAACTCGCCGCGCTCGGCTGGCGCGATCGCCTGCAACGCGGCGGCCCGCTCGCCCTGATCACCGATCTCTGCGCTGCGCACGCGGGCCGCCTGCTCGGCCTGCTCGATGGCGAGCGTCGCCTGACCAACTATCTGCAGCTCGCCGAACTGCTGCAGGAAGCGCAGGCGCATGCGCTGGGTCTGCACGGCCTGGTCGACTGGCTGTCGCGCGCGATCGCATCCGCCAGCAGCGACGACGACAGCCAGTTGCTGCGCCTCGAATCCGACGCGCGCCGGGTGCAGGTGGTCACGCTGCACAAGAGCAAGGGGCTCGAATATCCGCTGGTGTTCCTGCCGTTCGCCGGTATCGGCGGCAAGCCGCGCGACGCCGCCCGCCACGTCACCGTGGCCGACGACGCCGGCCGCGCCCTGCACTGGAAGCTGTTGCCGTCGCGCTCGGGCTGGGACGCGGCGAAGCAGCGTTGGCAGGACAGTCAACGCGCCGAAGACGCGCGCCTGCTCTACGTCGGCCTGACCCGCGCGCGCCATGCACTGTGGATCGCCAGTGGCAAATTCTTCGGCCATGACAAGGCCGCGATCGCGCACATGATCGCGACGCCAGACGCGCTCGCCGAAGCACTAGGCAGTGCCATCCGCATCGACACTCAGGCGCCGCCGGCATCACTGCCGTGGCTGCCGCCCGAATCCGAGGACGTCGTGCCGGCCGCGCGCGTCGCCACGCGCTCGCTGCTCAGCGACTGGTGGGTCTACAGCTTCACCCAGCTGGCGAATGCCGAGTCCGGCCACGACGCTTCGAGCGCATCCACGCAGGCCGCGCCCGGTGGGCTGGACGAGCCGGCTGTCGATCCCGATGCCGCGCCGGACGCTGCGGTCGAGAGCGATGTCTACGACCCGCGCTTCGCCGGCGCGCGCTTTGGCGTGGTGCTGCACGACGTGCTCGAACGCAGCGACTTCGCGCAGTGGTCCACGTGGACGCCCGATGCGCCCGCACCGGAGGCCGATGCGGACGTCATCGTTGAGCGCCTGCGCGCCGCTGGTTACGCCGACGCCGATCTCGACGACGGCATCGCCGTGCTGACCCCGCTCGTCGGCCAGACGCTGACCGTCACCCTGCCCGAAGGCGTGCGCCTCGCCGACGTGCCGGCGGATGCGCGTCGTCCGGAAATCGAGTTCCAGTTCGCCCTCGCACCCACGCGCATCGACGCCCTGCTCGCCCTGCTGCATCGCCACGACGTGCTGCGCACCCGCAGCGGCTTCGGCACGCGTCGCCAGCTCGAAGGGCTGATGACCGGCCTGATCGACCTGACCTACATCCACGAGGGCCGCTGGTACGTGCTGGACTACAAGACCAACCGCCTGCCCGGCTACGGCCCCGCGCAGCTCGAGGCCGCGATGGCGCACAGCGAGTACGACCTGCAGGCGCTGATCTACACCATGGCCCTGCATCGCTGGCTGCGCTTCCGTCTGGGCGACGGCTACGACTACACGCGTGATTTCGGCGGCGTGCGGTATCTGTTCTGCCGCGGCCTGGATGCCACGCGCGAAGATGCGCCGGGTGTGCAGGCATGGCGGTTCTCGCCTGAACTGGTGGATGCGCTGGATGGGCTGTTCGCCGGGCGAAATGCGGAGGTGGCGGCGTGAAGTGCGTAGACAACCACCTGTCCGGCTGCGGAGCCCGTTCGGAAGTCGAGGTGGCGCGTGGATGCCGCGTTTACGCGCGCGTCCACCCTTGCCCATGCCGCTCTACCCGGGGCAGCGGAGCGTTGCAGGGCCGAGGAAGGCGATGCGGCACTCCCGCACTGCTCGCGCCTGCTCGATTCGAGCCTCTCTTCCCTTGGGGTAATGAAGGCTGCCTGCGTGCCACCGGCTCACGCGCCGGTGAACGCCTTCGGGGCAAGGCGAGTGCAGCAGCGCCGAACGCGGGTCGGGGTAAGGGAAACCGATCACTGGAAGCCCGGGCACGATGAGCACCCGCGCCCTTCTCCCGAGCCTTCGCGACGCCGGCGCGCTGCGTACGCTCGACAATGCGCTCGCGCAGTCGCTGCGGCGCCTCGATCCCGCCACGCCCGACACCGTGCTCGCTGCCGCCGCCCTCGCGTCGCTCGCCGTCGCCAACGGGCATGCCGGTTTCGATCCCGCCGCGCCGCAACGTCTCGTCGACGCCGACATCGACTGGCCCGCGGCCGAATCCTGGCGCGCCGATCTCGATGCCTCGCCTTGGGTGTCGCGACCCGCCGACGGCGAGGCCGAATCCGACGCCGATGCGCCACTGGTGTTCGAGCACGGCCTGCTCTATCTGCGCCGCTACCGCGAGTACGAACGCCGCCTCGCACTCGGCCTGCGCCGTATCGGCGCGCACGCACCGGAGCCCGGCGACACGGAGGCACTGGCGTCGCTGTTCGCGCACTTGTTTCCCGATGCCCGCACCGGCGGCGATCGGCAGGCCCTCGCCGCCGCGGTCGCGCTCCGCCACACCCTGGTGCTGGTGACCGGCGGTCCCGGCACCGGCAAGACCACCACGATCACCCGTCTGCTGGCATTGCTCGCCGCGCAGGCGCTGCACGGCCGGCACCCCGCACCGCGCATCGCGCTCGCTGCGCCCACCGGTCGCGCCGCCGAGCGCATGGCCGAGAGCGTGCGCAAGGCCGTGCAGGCGCTGGCCGCAGCCGGCGTCGAGCCCGCATTGCTCGACACCCTGCCCACCGCCGGCACCACGCTGCACCGCCTGCTCGGCACGATTCCCGACAGCCCGCGTTTCCGCCACTACGCCGACAATCCGGTGCCGTTCGATGTCGTCGTCGTCGACGAAGCCTCGATGATCGATCTGCCGCTGATGACCAAACTGGTCGACGCCGTCGCCGACGGCGCGCGCCTCGTGCTGCTGGGCGATCCCGACCAGCTGCCCTCGGTCGAAGCCGGCGACGTGCTCAGCGGCATCCTGCGCGCGGCCGGCGACGGCTCGGGTGGATCCAGTGACGATGCCGCAGTGTCGAGGCGTCTGTCCGGTGACCCCGCGTGGCGGATGCGCGCGACACCTGCCGCGTCCGTGGCGGCAGGTGCCGTATCCCAGGACGATCAGCGTTCTGGCACCGGCGCGGACGTGGCGCCGTCCGCGTCCACTGCCCCAGGCCTTCATTTCCGCGCCGGCGGGACACGCGGTTCAAGGGCGCACGGCGCTGGTCATCCAGGGAGCTCCGGCCAGGCAGAAGCGACATTCATCGATGACCCGCGCGACGCGCTGTCGGAGCGCAGCGCCCGCCCGACCCGACATGCGTCTGTCGACATCCGCGGGGCGGAGGGTGGTCATCGCCACGACGCGACGGGGTTCCCCGGCCGCCGCATCCACCTGCAACGCGGTTACCGTCAGAGCGCCGCGCTCGATCTCGCGCCGCTCGCCGCCGCCGTGCGCGAGGGCGATGCCGCTACCGCACTGTCGCTGCTCCGCACGGGAGATCTCGCCGGCGTGCAGTTCCATGAGGGCCAGGCCGATCCGCTCTCCGCGCAACGCGATGGGCTGCTCGCGCATTGGACCGCACTCGCCGAGACCACCGATCCCGCCGAAGCCCTGGCCCGTGCCGGTCGCCTGCGCATCCTCACCGCCGTGCGCGACGGGCCCCAGGGCGCACGCGGGCTCAATGCGCGGATCGAAGCGTTGCTCGGCGGCAGCATGCGACGCGGCGCCGGTCCCGGTTATTTCCACGGTCGGCTGTTGCTGATCACCGAGAACAGCTATCGGCACCGGCTGTTCAACGGCGACATCGGCATCTGTCTTGCGGACGACGGCGGCGCGATCACGGCCTGGTTCCCGGGCGACGATCCGCAGCGTCCCCGTCCCTTCCATCCCGCCGCCTTGCCGGCCCACGACAGCGCGTTCGCCATGACGGTGCACAAGGCCCAGGGCTCGGAGTTCGACGAGGCGTGGCTGGTGCTGCCCGAGCGCGACAACCGCGTGCTCTCGCGCGAGCTGGTCTACACGGGCCTCACCCGCGCGCGCAGTGCGTTGCATGTGGCCGCGAGCGACGCGATTCTGCGCGCCGCCCTCGGACGGCATGCGGGACGGTGGTCGGGCCTCGCCTGGCGTCTGGGCGCGATGCCTGCGCCCCCGCCCGCGCCTGGCGAGGTGCCCGTCGAAGCGGAACCGCCGGCGCAGGGCGCGTTGTTCTGATGCAACGCAGCCGCTGCCGCGCCACACGCATTCGCGTGGCGCGGGCTGCGCACTGCGGCATGCCCCGGGTACCGTCGGGAACGTCATCCGCCGTGTGCGTCGCCACCCCAGCGGGCATGGCGGGCCTGCCGAGCTGACCGCCGCACGCCGACGCGCGGTCCGACGCAGCCGCGCGCGCCCTGCGATACCGGCTGCACCCCGGAGAACGTGACCGCTTTCACGCAAACCGGCTTCGCGTTATCGTCCGGCGCAGGGGACAGGGGATTCGCATGGGACGCGGACGACGCAGCACGCTCGAGGATCTGGCGGCATTGCCGTGGCCGGTGGGTCTGACGGTCGGCCTGCTGGGCTATGCCGGCATCCGGCATGGCATTCCCGTGGTCTTCGCGCGCCTTGACGGGCCGTTCGCACAGGCCTTCGCTGCCCAGGGCGACGCACTGGCGCCCATCGCGTGGATGGTGCTGGCCGTGTGCTGCATCGCCTCGCTGGTGGCGTTCGTCAACGCCCGCAACCGCCGCCGCCTGCTCGACACCCGCACCGGCCTCGAGAGCCTGGCCGCCGTCGGCTGGCGCGAGTTCGAGCAGCTCGTCGGTGAAGCCTTCCGCCGGCAGGGCTACGCCGTCGCGGAAACCGGCCTGGGCGGCCCGGATGGCGATTGGAGATCAAAGGGAAGCCGGCGGCTGTAGAACATGACACCGAGGATGCAGACGACGCCGACGAGGAGACGGCATCCGAGGATGACGCGCCCGCTTGCACCGACGCGAAGGTCGACAAGGCCCCGGCCTTCGGTATGACGCTGGATCAGATGGACGAGGCCGACCGCCTGCTCGATCTGCTACGTGCCCAAGGGGATCTGTTGATGGCCGGGGGCGGCGGTGACTCTGCGGACGGCACGATCATCGTGATCGGCTCAGCGATCTTCGATAACGCGGAGGAGATGAAGGACATGATCCGGCAGATCAGCCGTCAGACACTCGATGCAAAGTCCGGCGGGGGTTCACGCGTGCGGGAGATGCCTGCGGCCTACGGCACCATCGACGGCAGCACGCCTGCACGTCTGGCAGCCCATCGCCCGAACCCGGATGCCTCTGGCGTGCGCCTGCACTGAGACAGGCTGCGGGGGCAGTGCGGTACAGGCCGCGCTGCCCCTGCGCAGCGACCGGTAGTCGCCTGAGCTCAGAAAATCGCCCCTTGACTGTGCATGGTGCCGGTCCCCGTCTTCGAGCCAGGTCGGAAGCAAACAAGCAAGGCATCGAAGTCCGCTTCTGGCCGAGGCTGTGTGAAAACCCAAATCGACTTGCCACGAGTTTGAGTTTCAGGCCACGGGGCGCGAGAAAACCTCCGCGAAACTCGCGGAGAAGGTACGAGATTGATCATTCTTTGATCACCCCCAAACTCTCTGGGAGTTTTCCACAGCCTCGGCCAACAGCGGACCAACTTGACGAGGAGCTTTCCGAAGGACCCACTGAACTCCTGCGCAGATGTTGCGTTTCGACCAAGGAGACACCGATGAGCGAAGAAGAAGAGATCAGGCGCTGGATGGCCCGGCGCAAGTCGGCGCTGGTGCTGAAGATCATTCAGAGCAAGACAACGGTGGCGCGGGCGAGCCGGCAATTCGACCTGACGCCAGCGGAAATCGAGAACTGGATCCAGGACGGCAAGCGTGGATCCTGACGATCGCGTGGCTGTTCCGCGGGCGATAGCGCCGTTCCGCCGTTCCTCAGCCGGAGCAGCTGACCCGCAGCGGCTCGGCGATGGCATGGGCCGCCACGTGGTTGCGCAAGGCCAGGATCGCGGTGGCGGTTAGTTCACTGCCGGCAGTCAGCACCAGGATTCCGCGCTGGGTGCGGATGTCTTCCTCGACGATCCAGCCGGGCATCAGGTCGCGGACCCGCACGCTGCGGCTGCGGCGCATGCTTTCCATGCGGAAGTCGAACAGCGCGCGCACGATCTCGCCGGGCACCGGCGGCTCCATTGTGGTCAGCGCCCCGAGCGCGCGTGCGTGCGAGGCCGAGCCCGCCAGGAGACGGGTCAGCTCCAGCGCGGCGCGCAGGAGATGGGCGCCGCGGACCACTACGTCCGCGGCTTCCGGCGGGGGCGGCACAGCCTGGTGGCGCACGATCTCGGCGACCGGCTGCAGGCGCGGTATCGAGACGATCAGGCGATAGCCGACTTCGGGATGACGCTGCAACAGCGCGCGCTCGGAGTCCTCCAGCGGCTCGCCCGCAAGGTCGCGCTGCAGGAGCTCGCTTGGCACGCCGACCAGGCCGATCTGGCTCAGCGCCGCGGCTACCTGCACGGTCCAGCCCTCGGCCCAGTCGAGCCTGCCCAGGGCGTGGCGGACGCAGGTCTGCGCCAGGGTGGCGCACTGGAACGCGGCCGGAGCCGCCATCGACAGCACTTCGCCCAGGGTGTTCACCGCACTCGAGAGCGTGGTTTCCAGCACCTCCCGTTCCAGGAGAGTCATCCGGTGCCGTGTCGTCGCTTCATCCAGCGTGGCGACCAGCACCTCGGTCGGACACGGCTTGCACAGGAAGCGGAAGATGGCGCCGTGGTTGATCGCAGCGATGGCCGAGGCGGTGTCGGCCTGGCCGGTGAGCAGGATGCGCACAGTGTCGGGCGCGCGTTGCCGGGCTTGCGCCAGGAAAGCGACGCCGTCCATGTTGGGCATGCGCATGTCGGAAACGATTGCTGCGAAGGGGCCTGAAGCCTCCAGCGCCGCCAGTCCGGCGGCACCACCGTCGGCGGTGGTCACGTCGAACCGATCAAACAGACTGCGCTCCAGGCCCGCCAGCAGATTGGGCTCGTCGTCCACGCAGAGGATGCGCGGCAATGCGGCTTCGCTCATGCGGTTCATTTGCCCGGCACCTGCGCCGCGCATGTGCGGCCCCACTGCTGCAGCCGTTCGGCCACGCCCATCCTGTCCAGATACCCCTTGTCCGGACTCTCGCCGCGGGCGAGCGCCACGGCGACGTGCACCACACCCAGTGCGTCGAACGCCTTGGGCTGGACGCGCTCGGGATTGCGGTGGTGCGCGACCGCTTCCACGATCGTCGCCGGCAGGCCCCACATGCCCAGCAGATAGGCGCCGATCTCCGCATGCGTGGGAAAACCGTCGCCGCGCGCGTCCGCCTCTCCGCACAGGTGCTCGACCTCCGGCAATAGCTTGCCTACCTCGGCCAACAGCGCGGCGGTGGTGGTGGTCTCGCGCGGCGCGTACGCGTCGGCGATCTCTCCGGCCAAGCGCGAGGCGTGCACGGCCTGCAGGCGCAGCGCGTCCACCTCGGCGCACTCCTTCCTGCCGAACACCTCAGTGGCGAGCACCAGAGTCCGCAGAGTGGGCAGGCCGACGCGCGCAACCGCCTCGGCGATGTCGGCCACGAGCTCGCCCTCGTTGAAGAAGGCGCAATTGGCCAGTTGCAGCACCTTGGCCGCGAGCGCCGGGTCCTGTTCGACGGTGGCCACCACCTGCGCCACGCGTTCGCCTTCCTCGGCCAGCAACCGGGTCAGGCGCTCGTACATGTGCGGCGCAGCCGGCAACGTGCCGATGCGGCCGACCACCTCCTGCAGCGCCTTGTGCTGCAACAGCTCCTGCAGCCCCATGGTGCGGTCGATCGCCTCGATCAGCGCGTCTCCGTCGCATGGCTTGGCGAGGAAGCGG
This sequence comes from Luteimonas deserti, assembly GCF_013425765.1. Lineage (GTDB taxonomy): Bacteria > Pseudomonadota > Gammaproteobacteria > Xanthomonadales > Xanthomonadaceae > Luteimonas > Luteimonas deserti. The sequence continues at coordinate 122,165 of NZ_JACCJZ010000010.1, read as the reverse complement.
TGGGCCACGTCCAGCGTGCGTAGCGCCGCTTCCTGTTCGGTATGGCCGGAGAGGATGATCCGCACCGTGGCCGGCCAGGCATCGCGAACGCGGCGCAGCAACTGGCCGCCATCCATCATCGGCATGCGCATGTCCGACACCACCACGTCCGCCGGTTGCGCCACCAGCTTCACAAGGGCATCGGCACCGCTGGTGGCGAAATCCGTTTCCCAATCGCGATCGGCCATGAACAATGTGCGGCGGATGCCCGCCAGTACCCGCTCCTCGTCGTCCACGAACAGAATGCGCATGGTTACTCTCCCGCTTCCACCGGCAAACGCACGATAAAAACGGTGCCCTTGCCGCGCTCCGTCTCGAAGAAGATGCTGCCCTTGTGTCTGTCGACCACGGTCGAATAGGCCATCGATAGTCCCTGGCCGGTGCCCTTGCCGACTTCTTTGGTGGTGAAGAACGGATCGAACACGCGGCCGCGGATGTGCTCGGGGATGCCGGGACCGTCGTCCTCGACGCGGATGTCCACGTGACCCGGCACCGTACTGCGCAACGTCACCGTGATCCTGCCCTTTTCCTTGCCACCGGGCTCGAGCGTATCGGCCACCGCGTGCGCCGCGTTGACCACGAGGTTCAGGACCACCTGGCCGATCTCGTCGCGCAGGCAGGACACTGCCGGCACGCCCTCGTCGAACGCCGTCTCGAGGTCTGCCACGTACTTCCACTCGTTCCGCGCCACGGTCACGGTGGTGTTGATCAGCGCGCGCAAATCCACCGGCTCCTTGCGTCCGGCCGAAGGATGCGAGAACTCCTTCATCGCGCCGACGATGCGCGAGATGCGATCCAGGCCCTCGATCGACTGTTCGAGCGCCTCGGGCACCTGCTGACGAAGGAATTCCAGCTTCGACAACCTGGCCAGAGCCTCGAACTCGGCGATCCGGTCCGCGGCCGCGCCGCCCGCGCGCGCGGCGGCAACCACTTCGCAGGCCTTGGTCAGCATGCGTTCGACTACTGCACTGGCCTTAGCGACGAAGGCGACGTTGTCGCGGACGTACTGCGTCGGCGTATTGATCTCGTGGGCCACGCCCGCGGCGAGTTGGCCGATCGATTCCATCTTGTGCGCTTGCAACAACACGGCCTGCGCCTTGCCGAGTTCGGTGAGCGCGTCCTGCAGTTCGCGCCGCTCCTCCGTCAGCTCGCGCGTTTTCATGGCCACGACCCGGCCGAGCGCGATGTTCTGTTCCAGCACCGCCAGCGGCGAGGTCTCCGCTTCGTCGCGCGCTTGCACGCAGCGCTTGAGCACGGCGATGGTCTTGTCGCGCGCGGCGAGCCTGCGCTCCAGTTCCGCGATGCGCGCTTCGACGCCGGCCGCCGGTTTTTTGGGTTCAATGGCCGCCACGAATCCGTGCGGCACGATGGTCGCTTCGGTCGCCATGGCTCATCCTCCGATCGCCACTCCGGTGAAGGTCTGGTTGACGTGCAGTCCGTTGAACTGTTCGCCATAGGTCGAGAAGCCGAACACGCGCTGGCGCGCCATGAACTCGCCCACTTCGGCAGCCCTCCCGTTCTGCTCGAACTCCACCCGCCGCAAGATGCAATCGCAACCGATCACCAAAGCCGGTTCCGGTACCGCACGGCGCACGTTCTGGAACGCCGTGGCCAGGGTCGCCATCACGTCGACGGCCTTGCCCACCGACACCACACGGCCCTCGTCGATGGCGCAGTAGCAGGTCAGCGACAGGTCTTCGTTGACCCGCTGGATCGAGCGGACATAGGGCTCGCCGGCCAGCGTGATCAGTAGCGGATGGGTGGAGAACACCATGGGATCCAATGCCTCCGCCGGCACGCCGATCGCCTCGGCGTAGGCCAAGGCCGCCGGTTCGCCGTTGATCTCGGTAATGATGCGGCGCTGCCGATCGGCGCCGGTAATCACCAGTTCCACATCGCTGGCGACAAAGTGCTGGAACTTGAACGTGGCGAACGGCACGGCGCTCTCGAATAGAGCGAACACCGCAGCGTCTTGCAGGAAGCGCCCGTCATAGTAGACGTGGGTCCGCTCGAAGCGCAGGTTGTCGCCCGCCGATCCGCCTACGAGGGGGACGTTGCCGAACATCTGGTACAGCGCGGCCGCGAGGAATTCCTCGCAGGCGGACAGCCCATCCACCAGCAACAGGCCGAAATGGCGGCGATCGGGCGCGGCGGCCACGATCTCCTGCACCGTCTCGGAAACGAGCGCGGCCTGCGCCTGAAGATCGGATAGCGGTGCGATCGGGAAAGGAAGGAGACGGAGAGATCCGCCACGCAACCCGGCCACCAGCATGCCGCAGGCCTGAAAGCCTTCCGGCCCGATCTGTCCGGACGAGGTACATCCCACCACCGGGCAGGCGAAGGTGGCGCGGATAGCCGGCCCCAACGCGTCCAGATCATTGTCGGGATCGCAGAAGAACAGGATCCCGTCCAGGTCGTCGGGCCCGAGGCGGTCCGACAGCTCCCGCATCGCAGCGATCACATCGCGCTGTTGCGTCTGCGCATAGGCCACTTGGAGCGCCATGTCCTTCTCCCTCGGTGTCTGGCCTTGCTTGGGAAATCGGCCGCAAGGGGAGATTCTTGAATGGAACCGAGATAATGGTGCCAGATTCACTTATGGCACCCTCTTGAGGGCGCCCGCCGAACAAACGTGATGGGGTCAGATTCGCCTATCCAGGTCCGGGGACAATTTCGGATCATGGCGACCCGCATCCCCACGCAATGAAACGACACATGCATATCCCCACCGCCTCATTGCTGCTCGTCATCGCATACTGCGCGGTGGTGCGTCCTGCGCACGCCTTTGAGCTGCTGGAGGTGGTCTATCCCCCCATCGCTGAGCGCGCAGCGACACCCGAGGCATTCGTGCCTGCCGGCTGGCGGCTGGAACACAGCGCGCGGGGTCGTTTGAACGAGGACGATCGTGAGGATGCGCTGCTGGTGCTGCGCATGGATGCAGCCGCCAACGTGGTCGACAACACCGGCTTCGGACCTGACCGCTTCGACACCAATCCGCGAATGCTGGTGGCGGTGGTCGGTGAGGCGGATGGCAGCTGGCGGCGGGTGATGGCGGACCACGCGTTGGTGCCGCGGCCGGAAGCGCCGGTGATGGATGACTTCCTGCGCGACGACGCAGGCAGCGCGATCCGGCCGAACCGCACCTGGTCCATCGGCCTGCACAGCTGGGCGAGCGCCGGCACCTGGAGCACGCGCGAGGTCGCGTACACGTTCCGGCTGGAAGGCGACTGCATGCGACTCATCGGTTACGACGACATGCACCTGCATCGCGGCTCAGGCGAGATCACCACGACCAGCGTGAACTACCTCAACGGCCGCGCGTGGGTGCGACCGGGTTCCATCGCGGACGACACGCCAGGTCCAAAACAGTGGACGCGGCTGGCATCGAAGGCGCGCATCTGTATCGGCGACATCAGGGACGGCTTGTCGTTCAACCCACAGCTTGTGGAGATGCGCGCGCCGGAGCCGTTGTGACCGTTGCCGGTTCACGTGGCATCTCCAGCGCGCGCCTTACCGCCGCATGCATCGTTCCCACCGCTGCTGCATGCTTTGGGCGAGCCAGGCGATCGTCAGCCTGCGGGAGATCAGCGCGCTGACGCGGAGTACGGGTCGGCACCAGTTCGGCCACGGTGGACCGGCGCCCGCCTCCCGCAGCTAGACGGTCAGGCGCAGTGCCGCGAGCGCGTCGCGCAGCATCTCGGCCGGCGGCTGATCGATTGCCATCGTCACGACGTCGGCTTCGCCGGCCGGCATCTCCAGCGCCTCGAACTGGCCGTCGAGCAGCGACGCCGGCATGTAGTGCCCGCTGCGGGCCTGCATGCGCGCGGCGATCAGGGCCTGGTCGCCGTGCAGGAACAGGAAGCGCAGCGACAGGCCGGTGTCGCGCAGCCGGTCGCGATGGCGGCGGCGCAGGCCGGAGAACGCGAGCACGACGCGTTCGCCGTTCGCCACGCGCGCGGTGAGTTCGGCCGCGATGCGTGCCACCCACGGGTCGCGCATGGCGTCGGTGAGCGGCAGGCCGGCGGCCATGCGCGCGCGGGCGGCGGCGTCGTGGATGTCGTCGGCATCGATGAAGGTGGCCTGCCACTCCCCGGCCAGCAGGCGTGCCAGCGTGGTCTTGCCGCTGCCCGAGACACCCATGACGATCACCACCTGCGGTGCGGCCATCACGCGGGCAAGTCCACGTCGATGCGATGTCGCGCACCGGCGACGATGCCGCGCAGCCGCGGTGCGTCGAGCACGTGCCCGTCGGCGCGCACGCGCATCGTGTCCACGCCGGGCACGCGGCGCACCTGCAGGGTGATCTCGGCGCCGCGGAAGCGACGTACCACCGAGGCCTCGGACCAGTGCGAGGGCAGCTGCGGCGCGATGCGCAGCGCATCGCCTTCGCCGCGCAGCCCGAACAGGCCTTCGATCAGGCAGCGATACAGCCACGCCGCGGTGCCGGTGTTGAACAGCTGGCTGGAGCGCCCCGCGGTGCGCGGATGGCCGCGCCAGTCGCCGCGGTAGTAGTTGGGCACGAACACCGGCAGCTGGCCGCGCTGCAGCAGGTCGTGGGCATCGGGCCCGGGCAGCATGGCGCGCAGCACGCGCCAGGCGCGGTCGGCGTCGCCCGCCTCGTACAGCGCGTGCAGGTAGAACGCGGCGGCGTGGTTGTAGACCGAGCCGTTCTCGGCCGAGCCGGGGAATTTCTGGGTGAGCCGGCCCACGTCGTCGCGCATGCCGGTGTAGGGCGGATCGAGCATGGCCACGCCGTACGGCGAGACGAGTTGCGCTTCCACGGCGGCCAGCAGCTGTGTGCGGCGCGTGGCGTCGGCCGCGCCCGAGAGCATCGCCCAGCTCTGCGGATTGAGATAGATGCGGCCTTCGGTGTCGCGCTGCACGCCGAAGACGACGCCGTCGTCGGTGATGCCGCGCGCGTACCACTCGCCGTCCCACAGGTGGGCGTTGGCGGCGTCGTTGCAGGCCTGTGCGCCCTGTGCGAAGACATCGGCTGCGGCGTCGCCGGCATGGCGCGCGCGGATGCCGGCCCACAGCCGCAGGGCATGCGCGGTGGCCAGCGTGAGCCAGCCGGAGACGCCGCGGCCCTGGTAGCCGACCATGTTCATCGGATCGCACCAGTCGCCCTGGGCGATGTAGCTCAGGCCCCGCGCATCGCGTGCCGAGAGCAGCCAGTGCATGGCGCGGTCCACGCGTTCGGCCAAGCTGGCGGTGTGGCCTTGCGCATCGGTGACCGCCACATCGAGCACGGCGTCGTCGCCGGTTTCGTCGAGGTAGGCCTGCAGGAAGACGGGCAGCCACACGCAATGATCGGTGTGCGGGATCTGGTTGATGTACTTCAGCTGCGCCCCGTCGACCAGCAGGATGCCGTCGGGCATGGCGCCACTGGATTCCTGCTGCGACAGCGCGCGCAGGAACGCGGCGCGCGCGGTCGCCGGCTGCAGGTAGGCCATGCCCATGTGGTCCTGCAGCAGGTTGCGCGTCTGCGGATCGGTGGTCAGGCGGTTGACGTCGCCGTGGTAGTAGACCTGCCGCGGCAGCCAGTGGTTGGCGAAGGCGTCGAGCCACGCGTCGGGGGTGCGGATGTCGATGCAGCCGCGCCCGCCGGCGAGGTAATCGGCATACGCGGTGGCCGCCGCTTCGAACCCACCGGGGGCGAGGTAGTTCGCACGCAATGCGTGGATCTGCGCATCGTCGCGCGCGGGGCCGAAGACGAAGCGTTCTTCGCGCTCGTCGCCATCGGCGAGCACGACGCGGTACTGCAGTGCCGCGGTCGGCATTTCGTAGTCGGCGTCGCGGCACCCCAGCAGCGGGGCATCGGTGATCGCCGAAGGCGCCTGCAGGCCGCCTTCGCCTTCGAACGCGGCTTGGCGCGCGTCCCAGGCGTCGGGGGCATTGGCGTGCAGCAGCACGGTGCGGTCCATGAAGTCGCGCTGGACGAAGTAGTCGGCCACCTTCTGGTAGGGCGTGACGCTGCTGCAGACGATGCCGCCCAGATCCTCGCGCCACGTCGCGGACTGGTTCATCCACGACATGTAGCCGACCGGGAAATACGGGTAGAGGCTGAGTCGTCGCGTGCGTCCCGACGCATTGCGCACGCGCAGCGTCCACAGCTCGGCGACATCGTCCACGGCCAGCGTCAGGCGCCATTCGAAGGCGAGGCCGTCGCGCTCGACGCGCCAGGTGAGTGCCTCCGGCGCGGCCTCGAACGCGAACCCATCGGCGGACGCGCGGACGGGCTCGTGCGGCAGCGAGCACAACGTGCCGTCGTCCTCGTCCTTGACGTAGCAGAAGCGCCCCGGGTGATGCGCGTACACCGGCTGCTCGGGCTGCATGAAACTGCGCGCCTCGAGCGTGGGCGCATGCGCGTACTTCGCGGGCTCGGGCTGCATGAATTGCGCGGTGGCGAAGCCGCGGCACGTGGCCTGCACCATCATCCGCCGGTTCCAGAGGAACGCCGAGGCGTGCGGCATGGCGGTGGGGCTGTCGATGGTGAAGCGGCGACCGTCGTCGCTGAACCCGTATTGCATTGCACTCATCCGCGTTCGGCCCGGCGCGCGTCGAGCGCGTTCTGGACATCGGTCATCATCGAGGCATCGAGTGGATAGCCCCGCATCACGGCCGCCGCGGCGAAGGCCACCACGCCCGGAATCACCGTCAGCAGCAGCGCGATGCCGAGCTGCGAGGCATCGGATTGCGCCTCGTTGGCGACGTAGCCCATTGCCGCCAGCACCCAGCCGATCATCGCGGCGGCCAGCGCGCCGCCGAGCTTTTGCGAGAACGTGGCCGCCGAGAACGTCATCGCCGTGGCGCGCCGGCCGGTCTTCCACTCGGTGTAGTCGGCGCAGTCGGCGTACATCGAGAACGCCAGCGGCGATTTCGGCCCAAGCGCCAGACCGACCAGCATGTTGAGCACGAACAGCAGCCAGATCGCATCGCGCGGCACCAGGAACATCGCGCAACTGAGCACGCCCACGGCGGCCATCAGCCACATCATCAGCCGCTTCTTGTCGACGAAGCGCGTCATCAGCGGCGTGAGCGCTGCGCCCGTGGCCAGGGCCACGGAATAGCCGCCGAGGAACCAGCCGGTGAGGTCGGGGCGCTCGACGTAGTACTTGAGGTAGTACACCGTGGCGCCGCTGCGCATGACGATGGTGATCATGATCACCAGGGCCAGCACGAACAGCACCATCCACGGCCGGTTGTCGAGCAGATCGCGCAGGTCCTGGCGCACGTCGCTGCGCTGCGACGGCGGCGGCGTGATCCGCTCGCGCGTGCTGAGGAATACGGTCGCGAACAGCAACGACGCGACCAGCCCGTACAGCCCCAGCGTGAGTTGCCAACCCAGGGCGACGTTGTCGCCGCCGAACCAGCGCACCAGGTCCAGCGTGAACGCATTGACCACCGTGGTGCCGGCGAACGCGGCGATGAAGCGGAAGCTGATCAGCGTGGTGCGCTGCTGGCCGTCGCTGGTCATCACCGCCGACAGCGCCGAGTAGGGCGTGCTGAGCACGGTGTAGGCCAGCATCATCACGCTGAAGGTCACGTAGGCCCACACGAGGCGGCCGGTGTCGCCGAGGTCGGGCACGGTCCAGGTCAGCACGCCGGCGCACGCCAGCGGCAACGCGCCCCACAGCAGATAGGGCCGGAAGCGGCCGAAGCGTGTGCGGGTGCGGTCGGCGATGGCGCCCATCAGCGGATCGGTGACCGCGTCGAACACGCGCGTGACCAGGATCATCGTGCCCACGGCCGCCGCGGCCAGGCCCATCACGTCGGTGTAGAAGATCAGCAGGAACGCGGAGATGTTGGCCCAGTAGAGATTGAAGCCGAAATCGCCGATGCCGTAGCCCACCTTCTCGCGCAGGGGGACGCGTGTCCGAGCGCCGTCACCCCCGGGATGCTGGATCTGCATGCGCCCTCCGCGGCGTGGCCAGGCGAATGCGTGGCGTATGCAGAGCGGCGATGCCCTGCGCTGACAACGCTGTCAACTATCCCGCAAAGGCCCGGTTTCGACAACCGCGGAAACGGAAGGCGTGCGCCGTGTCAGGTGAGGCTGTCTTGCGCGCCCTGGCCGTCGCATCTTCGGCATGGAGACGTCATCGGATCCCGGCGGTCGCGGGGACGACGGCAGCGATACGAGTCGTTCCTGGATGCGGTTCGCATCGCCCGTCGCCTTCGTTGCAAGCGCGACGCGCGGCGTCATCCGATCGCCCGGACGCCTCGCCAGCGGGCTCGCAGGCACGCGTGCACCATGGGCGATGATCAGCGTCGGCTGCCGACCGACCCGCTCGAACTGCGGGTGCGTGTCGCGACCTGATCTTCCGGCACGAAAGTCAGCGCGGGCACGGCATCGACCGGTTGCGGACGGGTCTCGCCGCCACGCCCTTCGAATGCCGCGTCGAGCAGGATGCGCAGCGAGCGGTTGGGCTCCATCGGCAGCATGGAGATCATGCAGACCTTCTCGAGCGACGTGGATTCCGCCGTGTCGACCAGTTCGGCCTTCAGGTCTTCGCGGGTGTAGGTGACGATGTAGTGGTCGTCCTGGTCCACCGTCAGCAGCGTGTGCCTGCGCAGGTCCTCGGGGACGTCGCTGTCGCCGAAGTTCCACAGGAACCGGGCCGGGCCGCCGAGGATGGGACCGCCGAAGGCGAGTTGTCGCGCCATCAGGGCGTCGAGAATCCGCATTGGCCTGGGCAGTCTGCTCTGCACTGATGAACACCTGGTCGTACTGCATGGCGCACGCCTTCGGCCGGATCGGCCGCATCGGGATGGACACCGCGCGGCTGCGCGCGGCCTTGATCGGGTCAGCGCCCGTTCGCCGCCCGGCGGGCCGCCCGGTCGATGACATCGGCCACCACACGTGGCTGCGTGGCGTACAACGCGTGGCTCGCCGGGACGTTGGTGATCTCCGCGCCGATGCGCTTGGCCATGTGCTGCAACATGGCCTGGTCGAATGCCTTGTCTTCCGTGGCGATGACCGACCAGCTCGGCTTGCTGCGCCAGGCGGCGTGCTGCAAGGGCGTTGCAAAGGCGCTCATGTTGATCGGCACCTGCGCATCGGCCATGAACGCGGCATCCGCGTCGCTGGCGTCGTGGGCGAAGCCGGCCTTGAATCCCGCACGATCGAGAAAGCCGTAGCCGTCGGGACGGGTGTCGATGACGAATTCGGGCTGGGGCGCGAAGCCCTCGTACTGCTGCGCGGTGGTCTCCCCGGCGTCCGGCAACAGCGCCGAGACGTAGACCAGGCCGACCACCGTGTCGTGCATGCCGGCTTCGGTGATCACGGTACCGCCCCAGGAATGGCCGACGAGCACGGTGGGCCCGTCCTGACGGTCGAGGACGCGCGTGGTGGCGGCGACGTCGTCGGCCAGCGACGTCAGCGGGTTCTGCACGATGCTGACGCGGTAGCCGCGCTCGATCAGCAGGTCGTAGACGCCACGCCAACCGGCGCCGTCGACGAAGGCGCCGTGCACCAGAACGATGTTGCGCACCGCGTTGGCGGGCAAAGGCGCGGCGGGGGTGCGGGTGTCGGCCGTGGCGGTGGCCGCCGCGAGGCTCAGAGCGCTGGCGAGCAGCGTGGGAAATGCAAAGCGCATGGGATGTTGCTCCGGTCGATATCGGACGGGAATGGAGACGAGCGCCGGCGTCAGATGCCGTGCGCCGCCTTGATGAGAGCGGCCGCGCGTTCGCCGACGACGACGCAGGGCGCCATGGTGTTGCCGCTCGGCACGTCGGGCAGGACCGAGGCGTCGGCGATACGCAGCCGGTCGATGCCGTAGACCTTCAGCTGGCCATCGACCACCGACATCGCATCGCGGCCCATCTTCGCGGTGCAGGCCTGGTGCCAGAAGGTGATCGCCGAATCGCGGATATAGCGTTCCAGCTCGGCGCCGGCGAGCGGGCCTGGCATGGCTTCACGCTTGAGCAGCGATTTGAACGCGGGCGCGTGGGCGATCTCCTGCGCGATCGCGATCGTGGTCTTCGCCGCACGCAGGTCGTCGGGGTGCGACAGGGTATTGGCCTGGATGCGGATGCGGTCCTGCGGCGCGCTGCCGGTGAGATGCAGCGTGCCGCGACTCTTGGGATGCGACAGGCCAGCGAACGTCATCCATCCATTGGCGGGCGCACCGCGCGATGCGGTTTCCGGCGTGGGCACGGCGAAGCCCAGCTGGCACTGGAAGATGTCGGGCAGCCGCAGCGTGGCATCGGTCTTCCAGTACAGCGTGGCTTCGGAACCGCCATGGCCGATGGCCAGCGGCGCGTGCGATTCGAACAGGCAGCCGAAGGCCACGTGGTCCTGGTGGTTGCGGCCGACGCCGGGCAGGTGCTGGACGACCGGGATGCCGTGCGGGTGCAGCTCGTCCTCCGGGCCGATGCCGGACTGCATCAGCACGCGTGGCGTGTTGATCGCGCCCATGGACAGTACGACCTCGCGGTCGGCGAGAAAGGTCTCGCGCCGGCCGTCGACGATCGCCTCCACGCCGGTCACGGCACGCCCGTCGAACACCAGCCGGTGCACCTGTGCATGGGTGCGCACGGTGAGGTTGGCCTGGTGCCGTTTCGGCCAGACGTAGGCGCGGTACATCGACGCGCGCCGGCCGTCCCTGACGATCAGGTCCTCGATCGCGACACCGCCGCGCCCTTCCATCATCGCGCCGTTGGGGCTGGCGAAGACCGGCAGGCCGATCGACTCCGCGCCGGCCACCATGGCCAGCGCCTCGGGCTGCGGATCGCGCGCGGTCTCGACATGCACCGGGCCGCCGTGGCCGCGCCGCTCCGGATCCGGCAGGCCGCGCCAGTCCTCGATGCGGCGGTAGATGTCGAGCACGTTGCGGTAGTTCCAGCCGTCGTCGCCGGCGTGCTCGGCGTAGTGGTCCCAGTCTTCCTGGTGGCCGCGCGCCCACACCATCACGTTGATGCTGGAGCTGCCGCCGAGCACCTTGCCCATGTTGAGCGGGATCGCGCGGTTGTTGAGGTGCGGATTGGGCTCGGCGACGAAGCCCCAGTCGCGCTCCGACCCGAGGTTGGCCGGCCACTGCGCGGGTGTCTGGATGTCGGGGAGGTCGTCGCTGCCGCCAGCCTCGAGCAGCAGCACCCGGACGTCGGGGTTTTCGGCCAGCCGGCCGGCCAGCGCGCAGCCCGCGGAACCGGCTCCGCAGATGATGAAGTCGTAATGCGATGCGGTGTCGTGGCCCGGGTGGTGCGGGCCGCTCGCGTCGTCGGGGCGGGGCGTGCTGTCGCGCGGAGTGCGCATGCGCTGTCGTCCTGGAGCATGGGGGGAGGACCCCATGCTGCCGAGCGCGCAGGCGGCGATCCTGCACGCGCGGGACGCGGCTGGAACGTTCGGGCCGCGTCGTGCGGGCGCACCGCTGTAGGCGCTCCACGCTGGCTGCAGCGATGCGCCCGGCCTCGCGCCGCACGCGGGTTGGACGCAGTGGCGCGCGCGTGTCCGACGCGTTCTAGGTCCGGTGCAGGCGCCGATACGCGCCCGGGCTCATGCCCAGGTGCTGGTGGAAGACGCGGGTGAAATGGCTCTGGTCGGCGAAGCCGCAGGCCAGCGCGAGCTCGCCCAGCGGCATGCGCGGATCGACCAGCAGATCCCGCGCGCGCTCGACGCGCAGGCGCATCAGCCAGCCGTGCGGCGAGGTGCCGGTGGACGCACGGAAGGCACGGGTGAAGTGGCGGATCGACAGCTCGCAGACGCCGGCCAGCTCGGCCAGCGTCACGCGGCCGGCGAGATTGGCGCGCAGCAGGTCCTGGGCGCGCCGGAGTTGCCAGGCGGCCAGCGCGCCGGGCTGCACGGCAGGCCGTGGGCGCATGCCGCCGTACGTATGCGCGACGTGCGAGGTCAGTGCCAGGGCGACGTGGTCGAGGAACAGCTGGTTGGCCTGCGCCGGCATGGCGAGGGCCGGGCGAATCGACGACAGCAGCGCGTGCGCGACCGGATCGCGGAACGCGGCGCCGGTGTCGTGGCGCAGGTCGTCGATGCGCACCGCGCCGGCCTCTTCGGCAACCGCAACGAGCGCGGCCTGCGGAAGATAGAGATCGACGGCGTGAAAGGCCTCGCGACGCTCGGTCGCCAGGTTCTCCCGCAGGTCGAAGATGGCGACATTGCCGGTGTCGAAGCCGCGCGGGCGCACCAGCCGGCCGTCGGCGTACAGATCGAAATCGGCGCAGGGGCGAAGCTGCAGCGCGATCAGGAACGCGTCGTCACGGACCGGCGCCGCCACCCCGGCGGCGGCGTCGCCGCTGCCGAGTTCGAGAAACGCCATGCCCGACACCCCGGCGCTGCGTGTCGCCAGGATCGGCGCCTGCGGGAGCTCCATGGCACGGGTCAACCCGCGCACGCCGGGCGGGTGCGGCGGGGGTTCGGTGCCAGGGACGAGGCGGTCCATCGCACGAGCATCCGCCTCCATCGTGTGCGCTGCAACGCGGCCGGCGCGCTCAGCCGATCCGCAGCGCGCGGATGCGCTCACCCGCGAGCTCGAACACGTGGTCCACAGTCACCGGGCTGCCCGGGAAATTGCCGACGAGCTCGGCGGAGACGGTCAGGCGATCGCCGTCGCGGTGGCTGTCGACCGGCGTGACCGAATAGTCGTACTTGCTGCGCGCGGCGCGTTTCCAGGCCTGGATGTCGGCGTGGCCGCGGTGGGTGCCGCCTTCGTCGTGCACCACGGCGTCGTCGGTGAAGCAGGCGCCGAGCGCGGCATCGTCGCCGCCGTTGCTGATGCGGAAGTAGTCGACCACCACGTCGGGAAGCGAAGGCGTCATGTCAGTGTCCTGGGGTTTGTCTGCCCCGGATGGTGGTCATAGACTCGGAATGCATCAAGAACGTACCGGAAGGTAAGTGACCGCACCGATCGGTGAGCCCCGTACGCCCGAAGCTGCCGCACGCGATGTGGAGGCGGTACTTCGCCTGCTCGAAGGACGCTGGAAGCTGGAGTTGCTGTTCCATCTGTTCGGCGGGCAGGTGCAGCGCTATTCCGATCTGGAGCGCCTCGTGCCCGGCATCTCGCAGAAGATGCTGGCCCAGCAGCTGCGCCAGCTCGAGGCCGACGGCCTGGTGACGCGCACGGTGTATCCGCAGGTGCCGCCGAAGGTCGACTACCGGCTCACGCCCTGGGGCCAGGCGCTGTGCCCGGCGCTGGATGCGATGCTGCAGTGGTCGGCGCTGCGTGCGGGGCTGACGGAAGGGCACGACGCCGCCCGTGCACCCGGAGCGCATTGACACCGGGCCCGCGCCGGTCGACCCGCGCAGTTCGCTTTGGCCGGCTGCAGGCGACGGTCCGGCGGCCCGGACACACCACGCCGCCCGTCCTGGCACGAGGCCCGGATGGGCCCGGCCTCCTCGCCTTCGCACCGCGCTCCCGCGCGAGCGTCTGCGGCTCGTCACGTACAGGGCTCGGCGCCGCGATCCGCGCGTCCAGCCCGGTGATGCCGTTCCGGGCGAGCCGCCTACGCACCACCGTCCTGTCCGGGCGTCGAGCGCGCGCGGCGCGGGGAGATCCTCCAGCTTGAGACCGGCGCGCCGGGCCATGCGGATGACACGCCGCCGGCCACGTTCGCCGGGCGTCGGCGACGAATGGCGGCGCCCTGTTCGGACGTCTCGATCAGCCTCTGTTGAAACGTAGGGTTCACGCGCCGACGCGGCAGATGGGTGAACCGGCCGATCGAGCGCGGCATCGCTTGACTCCGTCCTACGGCGCGGGGCCTAGCATGGGCGTCCGTCGTGAATCCAACGTGGATCGGAGACCGTCATGCGCACTGCCCGCCACCCGGCGCGCCCACGCGCCACCCTGTACCGCATGGTGATGGACCAGCACGTCTGCCCCTACGGCCTGAAGGCGCGCGACCTGCTGCGGCGGCAGGGCTTCGAGGTCGAGGACCACTGGCTGACCTCGCGCGAGGCCGTGGATGCGTTCAAAGCCGAGCACGGCGTGGCGACCACCCCGCAGACCTTCATCGACGGCGCGCGCATCGGCGGCTACGACGCTCTGCGCCGGCATTTCGGCAAGCGCGTCGTCGACCCCGAGGCGACCAGTTATCGCCCGGTCGCCGCGCTGTTCGGCATGACCCTGCTGATGGCGCTGGCGGCGAGCACCGCGGTGTACGGCACGCCGTTCACCGTACGCGCGGGCGAGTGGTTCATCGCCTTCAGCATGGCGGTGCTGGCCCTGCTGAAACTGCAGAACCTCGGCAGCTTCGCCACGATGTTCCTCAACTACGATCTGCTGGCCCGGCGCTGGGTGCCCTATTCCTACGTGTATCCGTTCGCGGAAGGCCTGGCGGGCGTGCTGATGATCGCCGGCGTGCTGACCTGGCTCTCGGTGCCGGTGGCGCTGTTCATCGGCACGGTGGGCGCGGTGTCGGTGTTCAAGGCCGTCTACGTGGACCGCCGCGAACTGACATGCGCCTGCGTGGGCGGTGCCAGCAACGTACCGCTCGGTTTCGTCTCGCTGACCGAGAACCTGATGATGATCGCCATGGCGATCTGGATGGCACCGGGCGCGTTCACACGGCTGCCGGGGTGGGCGCAGGGGATGTGAGTGCCGTGATGGGTGCGGCGCGCGGCGCCGGCGCGCGCCGGCCTATCGCGCCCCGTCGTCCACGCTGCTGATGAATGCGGCGAGGGTCGGCAGATGGGCACGGAAATCGCGGGTCGCACGGCCCGGGGCGTAGCGCTCGCGCAGATGGGTGACGACCGGCCGGTACAGCACGCCGCCCATCGCCTCGTTCTGCGCCAGATGGGTCTCGGCGGCATCGGCGCCGAAGCGCTCGCCCTTCAGGTGGATGGCCACGGCGTCCGCCAGCACCTCGTGCACGAAGAAGTAGGTGTCCAGACGCGGGTCGTCGAAGACCTTGAACTGCCGCGAGAAATCGTCGGCGTAGTCGATGTCCTTGAGCACGTCGCGCTGACCGTGCGCGAACTGCTCGAGGGCGATGTGGGTGGCCTCGTGCCAGACCGCATTGGCCAGCGGCATGTCGGCGTAATCGAAGCGCGCGGCATCCGTCGGCCCCTCGGGCAGGAACCGCGGATCGAACGGCACCAGGATCGGGCCGTACCCGGCATGCCGCGGCGCCACCTCGTCGATGACGATGTTGGCCTTGAGCACCACGCCGAGCGGCGAGATCGAGAAGTACAGGGTCTTGTCGAGGCCGGTGCCGTAGAGATCGGCCAGCGGCGTCAGCGGGTCCACGGCGGCCAGCCGGGTCTCGAACTGGGCCACCCAGCGCGCGTAATCGGCCTCGTGCGCGGCGAAGAAGCCCTCGAAATCCGACACCTGCGCGAATTCCACCGCCAGGCGCAGGTAGTCACGCAGATAGGCCTCGTCCTTGATCAGGCCGAGATGTCCGAACCCCTCGGGCTCCACCACCCGGGGCCCCGGCCACTCCAGGGCCCAGCCGAGCTCGGCGAAATCGTTGTACGGCAGCGTGCGGGCATGCACCACCGCGGGATGCTCGCGCAGATGCCCGAACCAGGCATCCACCTCGTTGCGATAGTCGTAGTCGCGGACCGGCGGCCCGTAGACCCGCGCGAGGTAGTTGATGATGTGCAGCAGTTCGGTGCCCCGGTGCACCGCGACCACGTGGCGGATCGGCGGCGGCGCGGGCCGGCTCGCACGCGCCGCGTCCTCGCGCGTCGGTGGCTGGCTGCAGGCGGCGAACAACAGGACGAGGCCGATGAGGAGAATGCGCATCGCGTGCTGGGGGAGTGAAACCCGGCCGGATGTTAGCAACGGGCGCGCCCCCCGTGGCGTCGCGTTTCGATGACGGATCCTGCCTCGCGGGCATGGGCCGGGTTCACACGGCAGGGCGTCCCCGGTATCGCGATCCCGTGCGGCGAGCGCCGTATCCGGGCGGGCACGCGGCGGCGTTGCCCGACACTCGATCGACGCCGATGGGAGAGCCGGCTGCGGCGTCGAGTGCCCGGCTCGCGGCCACGGCGCACGCGCGCCGGCTCGGCCGACCCTGGTTCACATGCGCGCGCCGGACCGTCATGCTTGGCCCTTCACTCAGCGCGGAACCACCCATGCCTCCGACGTCGCGCACCGTCCGCTGCCGGGCCCGTCTGCGACGCCCCGCCGAGCCGGCGGATGCGACCTGGTCGTTTCTGGTGCTCCCGGCCGCCGCCAGCGCCGGCCTGCCCACGCGCGGACTGGTGACGGTGCAGGGCACGCTCGCCGGGCACGGTTTCACCGCGACGCTGCAGCCCGATGGGCAGGGCAGCCACTGGCTGAAGGTGGATGCCGCCTTGCGCGACGCCGCGGGTGTCGCCGACGGCGACCGCGTGGCCCTGGTCTTCGCCCCGCTCGCCGAGGAACCGGACCCCGAGATGCCGGACGACGTGGTCGCGGCACTGGCGGCCCATCCGGCTGCGGCTGCGCAGTGGCCGACTCTCACGCCGGCGCAGCGGCGCGACTGGATCCACTGGATCACCTCCGGCAAGAAGGCCGAGACCCGCGTCAAACGCCTGGCGACGGCCTGCGACATGCTCGCCGCGGGCAAGCGGCGGGCATGCTGCTTCGACCGCTCGGGGATCTACAGCAACGCCATGTCGGCGCCGAAGGCCGCCGACTGACGGTCCCGTGCGAGGCCCGCGGTGCAGGGATGTCGCGGTGGTGGTCACGCGAGCGTCGCTAGACTTGCCCACCGGCCCCGGCCTGCATCCGCCTGCCATGGACACCGACAGTCGACCCCGACCTGCCCCGACCATCCCCCAGCGCGCCCCCGGGCACGCGGTGAGGCCGACGGACGTCTGAGCCCGTTCGTCGCCGCCGCGCCCGCGGGCGGAGGACGACGCATGCACACCCTCCCCAATCCGCTTGCCGGACCGCGCCTGCGCGGTCACGACCGCCGCTTCGACGCCGCGCATGCCGCGCGCCAGATCGAGGTGCCTGGCGCGCGACGACTGCGGCCTGCTGTCGAGCTGGCTCGACGACGCCCTCCCGGCCGACGTGGCCGATGCGCTGGCGCATCTCGAGCCCGCGCAGGCCGCACGCGCATTGCCGCTGCTGGCCCCGCCGCAACGGGCGGCGGTGTTCGGCTATCTGCCGCTGCACATGCAGTCGGGCCTGGTCGCGGTGGTGCCGCGTGCCGCGCTGACCGAGCTGCTGGAGCACATGTCGGCCGACGAGCGTGCCGACCTGTTCAACGCCCTGCCGTCCGAGCAGTGCGCGCAGGTGCTGCCCGCGCTCGCCCAGGCCCAGCGGGAGGACATCCGCCGGCTGAGCGCCTACGGCCAGGACACCGCCGGCGCGATCATGACCTCCGACTACGCCGCGCTGGCTCCCGGCTTGACCGCGCAGCAGGCGGTGGAGGAACTGCGGCGCATCGCTCCCGATGCCGAGACCATCTACAACGCCTACGTGATCGACGATGCCCGGCATCTGGTGGGGGTGGTCACCCTGCGGCGCCTGATCACCGCAGCGCCCGATGCGCTGGTGGCCGACCTGATGCAGCCCAGGCCGATCGTCGCGCACGTGGGCGACGACCAGGAAACGGTGGCCGAGCTGATCGGCCGCTACGACTTCATCGCCCTGCCGATCCTCGACGCCGACGGCCGCCTGGTCGGCATCGTCACCGCCGACGACGCGATGGACGTGGTCCGGGCCGAGGCCACCGAGGATGCGCTGCTCGCCGGCGGCACCGCAGGTCGCCTGGCCGGCACGGTCCGTGGCGCGACGATCCGCCAGCTCTACCGGCTGCGGGTGTTCTGGCTGGTCTTGCTGGTGTTCGGCAACATCTTCTCCGGCGCGGGCATCGCGCATTTCGAAGACGTCATCGCCGCCCACCTGCCACTGCTGTTCTTCCTGCCGCTGCTGATCGCGAGCGCAGGCAATGCCGGCTCGCAGTCGGCCACGCTGATGGTGCGTGCGCTGGCGACGGGCGACGTGCGCGCCCAGGACTGGAGTCGCATGCTCGGCCGCGAGGTCCTCGTGGCCGGCCTGCTCGGCCTGACCATGGCGGTGGCGATTTCCGCGATCGGCCTGTGGCGCGGCGGCCCCGATATCGCGACCGTGGTGGCGATCACCATGGTGATCGTGGTGCTGCTGGGCAGCCTGATCGGCATGTCGCTGCCGTTCGCACTGTCGAAGTTCCGGCTGGACCCGGCCACCGCCAGCGGGCCGCTGGTGACCTCGATCGCGGACGTCGCCGGCGTGCTGGTGTACTTCGGCATCGCACGGGTGGTGCTGGGGTCCTGAGCAGTCGGGATGTCGCCGTGCGCCATGAGCACGTCCGAGGATCCAACCCGGCGCTCCGTGCGTATGCATGGCAGGTTTCGCACGGAACAATGGCCATGCATACGGTTACCCGGCTCGTTCTGCTGCTGGCCAGCGTCGTCTGGCTGGCCGGCTGCGCCACCGGCTTTCCGCAGGCGTCGATGCCGTACGTGGCGGACGACGGGCTCGACGGGGAGGCCGTGCTGGCGCGCAGCGTGACGGCGCACGGCGGCGACCTGCGTGAACGCTCGGGCGACCTCAACTACGCGAGCGACGGCCGCTGGTTCGCGCTGATCAAGCGGATCCAGCCGGTAGTCACCGACGCGGACTACCGGGTGACGGCGGAGACGCGCTATTCGCCGTCCACCGGTGTGCACGCGATCCGCTACCAGGGCCCGGCAGGCACCAAGCAGGTGCTGCGCACGGCCCAGGGCATCGAGGTGTATTACGACGGCGTGCCGACACGCGATGCGCAGACGCTGGCCGCCGCGGCGATGACGACCGATGCCTTCGCGCTGTTCCATTTCGGTCCGTCGTTCCTCGCGGCCCGCGCCACGCGGGTGGTGCGCTTGGCCGATGCGCGCGAAGGCGGGCGTGCCTACACGCGGGTGCTGGTGGACATCGCCCCCGGTTTCGGCGAGGCCGCGAGCGACCAGGTGGTGGCGTGGCTCGGCCCGGACTCCCACCTGCTGCATCGCGTGCACCTCACCCTGAACGGCTTTCCGACCACGCAGGGCGCGCACGTGGACACGACGTTTTCGGGCTACCGCGCGCTGGCAGGCGTCATGTTGCCCACCCGCTTCCACGAGCGCGTGCGCGGCCCGCTGCGCATCGACGCGCACACCTGGTGGGTCACCGGACTGGACGCCGACCGTGGCTGGCGGGCGGAGGACGTCGGTGATGGCCGCTTCATCGGTGCTGCGGCGGCGCCGGCCGAACCCCTGCGCTAGCACCGACATGGACGCGCAGCTGCGGTGCCTGCGGATGATCACTGTCCCGGACAGCGCGACGACGCAAGGGCGTGACGGCTCGAAAGGCGAACGCGCCGCGTCGCCCGGCGGATGCCATGCCCTGACCCCGAGAGCGCCGTCACCGTGTCGCCGCGTATGCGGAGTGACGACGGCGCGCCCGTCCGCTGCTTCTGCGTGTCGATCCCGGTGTCCGACGCCGGCGCGTCTTCGCCCAGCGCCCGCCAGTTGCGCATGAACTCGGACGCCGCGGCCGCATCCTCGTCCAGTGCGGTGTTGGTGAGCTGCACCCGCGCGGACGCATGCGCCGGCTCGATCGCCAGCAGCGCGGCGAGACCGGGGTCGCCGCCTGTGTGGCCGATCGCGCCGCTGCGGCGGTGTTCCCAGAACAGGCCGTGATTGGCCAGCGCGTCAGGCACGCCCGGTGGCGACCTGGACCATTGCGGCGCCAGCATCAGCGCGACGGCCGCGGGGTCCAGCGCGGACGGCTTTCCCGCGTAGGCGTCGATCACGGCGACCGTGAAGCGCTGCAGGTCGGCGCAGGTGGAGACCAGACCGCCGTCGGGATAGGTCACCAGCCGGTACGGGGGCACCGGCGTGCCGCGGTCGTAGAGGATCGCCTGAGCGCCGTACGTGTCCACGAAGCCGGGATAGCCGCTGCGCGTCATGTGCAGCGGCTGCAGGATGCGCGCGCGCACGTGGTCGGCGAACGCGGTGCCGGTCCGCGTCTCGACCACCAGGGCGGCGAGGGCCGCGCCGATGTTGCTGTACTCGTAGCGGGTGCCGGGTGCCCAGCGACGGAACCGCGACGGCGCGCCGCCGGCGGCGTCCGCGGTCATGTAGGCGCGCAGGAATGCGCCGAGATCGGCCACCGGCTGGCCCTCGGGCACGTACGCCGATGCATATGTGGCCTCGTCGTCGTAGATGCCGCTGGTGTGCGTGGCCAGGTGCCTCAGGGTGACGCTGCGGGCTGGGTGGCGCGGGTTGATTACCGGCCACCCCAGCAGCTCGCCCACCGGCGCATCGAGGTCGATCTCGCCCGCCTGGACCAGTTGGGCCAGTGCCAGACCGATGAAGGTCTTGCTGACCGAGCCGACGGGCTGCGGCGTGTCGACGGTATAGGCGCGGCCGCCTGCCACGTCGGCGTGACCCGACGCCCGTGCCTGGGCGGCGCCGCCCGCATGCGTGACCATGCCGCAATAGCCGGGAAGCGCATCGGCCGCCGCGGCGGACGGCAGGAGGGACAGCGCGCCCAGACACAGCGCGTGCGACGCGAAACGGCGGATCAGCGGCATGGCGGGCCTTCGAAGCGGTTGACGCGGACAGTCTAGGCAGCCGCAATGGCGCGATGTGCGCATCCGCGTTGACGGTTCGAGCGCCTGCCGCCAATCTTCGCCGCCTCCTGCACGGAATCGCCCATGCCTGCCGCCCGCTTCCTCGATGCGAAGGACAGGGCCCTGCTCGCCCTGCTGCAGGAGGACGCGCGCCAGGGCCCGGGTCGCCTGGCCGCGCGCAGCCACATGTCCGAATCGAGCGTGCGCCGGCGGATCGAGGCGCTGCGGCGCGATGGCGTGATCCAGCGCGAGGTCGCGGTGCTGGACCGCAACCTGATGCCCGGCATCCAGGTGATCGTGCAGGTCAGTTTCGAGCGCGAGTCACCCGAGCTGCTGCAGCGCTTCCAGACGCGGATGCGCCAGTTGCCCGAGGTCACGCAGTGCTACTCGGTCTCCGGCGCGGTCGACTTCGTGCTGGTGGTGCACGCGGCGGATCCGGCCGCGTTCGAGCGCTGGGGCCAGCGCGAGCTGACCGCCGACCCGGTCGTGCGGCGTTACGAGAGCATGGTGGTGTGGTCGACGGTGAAGTTCGACGGCGCCGTGCCGCTGCAGGTGGACGGCGTACACGGACGCGATTGACCGGCTGCGTCCAGGCAGCGACGTCTACTCGCGCGCCGCGCGTTGCGTGACCTGGGGCGTGTACCAGAACGGGATGCGGTACTCGCGGCGACGGGCGGGCCCTCCGGCCTCGCCGCCGGGGTTCCACACGAGGGCGAGATCGTGGCGTCCCGGTGCGAGGCCGTCCAACGGGAGATAGCCCACGAGGCCGCGCATGCCCAGATCGCGCCGCTCGGCCGGCATGAAGGCCTCGAGCGCGATCGGCGCGCCGTCGAGCGTGGCCGTCCAGAGCGAAGCGATGCATTCCACCGCGCGCGTGCCCGCCTCCGCGCCTTCCGCGATGTTGCGGCCGCCCTCCAATCCGTTGCAGCGCTCGCGCGCGAGCGCGTTGTCGCGCTGGGGCTGGTGCGGAACGAACAGGCGCAGATGGGTTTCGGCGATGCGGTCGGAGGGAATCATCGGGAACCGCAGCAGCCGGTCATGCTCCGACCGCAGCGATTCGTAGTGCGCGCTCGTCATCCCGTGCTCGACGGCGGCGGTGTTCATCACGTCGTAGCGGTTGAGCATGGCGAACTGCGAGGAGTTGACGATCTGCACGCCGCCGATCGCCAGCGCGCCGACGATCACCGCGAAGTACACCACCAGAAAGCCGCGGCCGTTGAGGTTGCTCTGCAGGGTGAACTGCACCGGCGCGATCAGGCGCATCGGCAGCAGCACGCCGTAGATGCGCAGCAGCCGACGCACGAGGCGATGCAGACCCGGGGCCGGCCGGCCCGCGGCCTCACTGCGGGTCACCAGGCGATCGGCCAGCATCATCGCCCCGTTGCCGAGCATGAAGACGACGTAGGCGCCGACGAGGATGGCCTTGGTCGCGCGGTCGGGATCGGGAAACACCGCGCCGAGGGCGCCGCCTGCCAGGATCATTGCCACCGCGAGCACGCCGGTCCAGACCAGGGTCATCGCGATCAGCATGGCCATCGCGAACAGGATCGACGCCAGCCGGTCCGCACGGTCGATCGCATCGCCGAGATCGCCGATGCGCTCGCGATGGTAGGCACGCGTGGCCGAGCCCATCATCGCCACCCGCTCCCAGCGCACGCCGTCGGGGAACGCGGACTTGAGGCCGACGAGTGCCACCCAGTAGCCACGGATGGCCAGGTGCACGATGAAGGCGAAGGCCAGCGCATACGACAGGCCCAGGCTGACGAGGAAGCCGAACCACAGTGCCCACTGGAACAGCCCTTCGACGTGCACCGCGTTCGCCACCCAGGCATCGAACACGCGCGGCGGCAGTGCGAGCAGCGAGAAGGCCAGCAGGCCGGAAATGATGATCTCGAGCTCGTCCGTGCGCTCGCGCAGGCGCTCGAAGCTGATCCGCGCACGCGGCGCAGGCGCGACCGTCTCCGGTCCGCCCGGGTTCGATTCGGTCATCTGCATGTCCCCCCGGAGTCCGGGGAAGTCTAGCGACAGGCGCGCAAGGCGGGCGCTGCCGGGCGCGACCGGGCCACGATTGGGCCTCGATCGGGCCCGAGCCCCGCCCCGCAGGACGTCCGCGCCGCTGCGCCCGATCCCGAACGGGCGTCAGCGGTGGCCTTCTGAGGACCCGCCCCCGGCGCCTTGATCGAAGGACGTGGGCCGGCCCCGGGTGCGGCGTCGGCCGTCAGCCGGCGTGAGTGGACGGCGTCGGCGGCTCCTCGTGGCCGGCATCCTGTCGGCCGCTCTGCCCACCGTCCTGCGAAGTCGCCAGTGTTTCGACGGCCTCGGAGGCGCGTTCGTACCCTTTGGCGGCCATGGCCTTGGCCTGTCCGGTCAAGCGATCGCTCGTCTCACCGAGCATCTCGTCCTCCTTGCGCGTGGAAGGCAACATCGCGCCGAGCAGGGCGCCCACCGCGATTCCGATCGCACCCGCAGCCAGCGGGTTGTCTTCGAGCAGATGCTGGAGACCGGCGCTGGCCTGGCGCGCGCGATCACGCGTGGCGTCCACGGCGCCGTGCACGGCCTCGCCGGCATGATCGCGGGCGTCGCCCATCGTTCCACCGAGGCGTTCGGCGACATCGCGCACACGGTCGCCGAGTCCGGCATGGTCACCGTCGCCGGTCGCCTGGCCATTGCCTGCGCCAGCAGCATCGCCCGCCTGTCCATTGCCGTCGCGATGTCCGCCAGGGGGGTTGGTACGTGGCGCGTCCTTGCTGGCGTAGAGCCAGACCAGACCTGCCGCCGTGAGCAGCGCGGGCACCGGATTGGCCCGGACCGTGCTGCCGAGATTGCCCATGAATTCGCGCCCGCCGCCCTTTCCGTAGCTCAGCACGCGCTCGAAGATCTCGCCCGGGGACAGCTTGCTCTCCAGCGCATCGACAAGGCTGCCGATGTGCTCGCGCTGACGATCGACCTCCCGTTCGAGTTGGGCCGGGCTGGCTTCGGAGGTGGTGGACGGGGGGGTTGCATGCATCGGGTGGGGACTGTTCATGACGCCTTCTCCTGCAGAGCGTTCTTGTCTTTGCGCAACGCATCGATCGTGCGATCCGGCGTGAACGCCTGCGCTTCGAATTTTTTCTTGCCGGCCTGGACCATCATCAGGCCCGCCAGCAAGGTGATACCGCCCACGATCAAGGCCGCGAGCCAGAGCTCGACCACGTTCCCCAGCGCATACACCGCCGACAGCAGCAACACGAGGAAGCCGCCGAGCAGGACCACGCCTCCGGTGGCCACGGCCGCCACGCCGCGTCGGGTGGCCTCGAGGTTTTCCCGGATTTCACTCTTGGCGAGCGCGAGCTCCTTGCTGATCAGCACTGGCACTTCATGCGCCAGCTGCTTGAGCAGGCTGCCGACGGAGGCGTCGCCCTGCGCAATGGGCGGTGCGCCCGGCACTGGGCCGGACGCCTCGGATGGCGGCATGTCCGGACGGGCGCTCATGCCCGCAGTCCCGGATGCGGCGCCGTGGTGCTGCCGAGCGCGTCGGGGGCGACGGCGGTCGCGGTCATCGACGCAGCGGTCGATTGCGGGCCGTGGCCCGACACCGCCGCGGTGTGGTCTGTCGGGGCCGTCGCGCCGGCGCCGGGATGCGCGGACGCATGCGTCGTCTGGGACGATCCGTTTCCGCTGCGATCGCCTGGTGCTGCAGCGCGGCTCGCGTCTGCATCCCGCTTCGGGGGCGCTGCAGACGCGGGGGCGGACGCCTTGGCGAAACGCGCGAGCCCGAAGCCCACCGCGATGCTGCCGGTCACGAACAGTGCGGGGTTGTCACGGGCCAGACGCGTCACTTCGTGCAACAACTCGTCGCCGCTCTTGTCGCGCATGCTGCTGGACAGACGGCCCAGGCTCGACGCGAGCTCGGTGACGTAATCCGACATATGCCCGATGTCGTTGCGCTCCAGCTTTGACGCAGCCGCTTCGACACTGTCAACGAGCGAGTCGAGCTTGTCTGCAGCGGCGCTGCGCACGCTCTCGACCTTGTTCTGGGCTTCGGACGTCGCGCTGTTCGCAAGCGACGCGGCCTGATCCTCGAGCGGCCGGGTATGCGCCGGGTCGGAACCGGATGGCGCACGCCCGGTATCGGACGGGTCGTGGGAGGGGGTCATCATGGAGTGCTCCTGTGAGCGCGGCGCGGCAGCGCTCTGGGGCACTGCCGCCGAAACCACGCAGATACGAAAGAGGCAGGCCACCCGTGAAGGCGGCTGCCGGAAGAAGAAGAAAGAGTTCTTGGCTGCGGGCGTGTGAACGCGCTGCGGCCAAGGACGATCCGTGCAAGGCCGGCATCAGCCAGGCCTACCTGCACGTGAGGACGGACAGCGGGGCGACGCCCGGTATCAGAAGATCAGCATCAGCAGGCCGATCACCACGATCAGGCCGATCAGGAAGATGATTCCCGCGGTCTTGCCTAGGAACTTGAACACTGCGACCACCACTTTGTTTGCGAATGTGCTGCACGACGCTACGCATCTGCGGCACGCCGGACTGTGAAACGAGAATCCCGACTGCGCTGAATAGATGGATGGATTGCAGGGTCGGTCCAGCGTCTTCACGCGGTGCGCGACGGGACCCGGAGCTGCACGGCGGTCGATCTACAGTGGTTTCGCAGCGCGATGGGATCGAACGCGATCTCGAAGAAGCGGCGGACGCGGGTCACGCTGACCGATGCCATGCTGCGCCGATGGGCCATGCCGCGCGCATGACGATCGCCGGTCATCCCTCCGCCTCGTCCGTGCGGCTCGACCGATCGGTGCAATCGCGTTGTCCGCGGCGTGGACATCCTTGGCGTATCGATGCGGTGCGCCGTGTCGCCCCACGCGTCTCGTGGCGCAGACCGCGCCGTGCACGCGATGCGACGCCTAGCGGTAGGCGCCGGGCCCGCGCCAGACCAGCTCGCCCCGCCGGTAGACCTGGTGGAAGCTGATGACCTCGCGTGCATCGCCGATGTTCGCCATCTGCGGATCCTCCGGATCGAGCATGCGGCAGTTGCTCGACTCGCGTCGCAGCGCCGTTTCCAGCGGACAGACCATGCGCTGGCGGGTGCCGGGCAACGGAATGAAGATCTCGGTGATGCCCTGGTCGCGCCATTCGCGCAGCTGGCGTTCGCTGCGCGTGTCGTAGACCACCTGGTAACCGCCCACCTCCATGCTCGGCGCATCGGACGCACCATCGCGCCCACGACTGCGGGTGCTGCTGGCGCTGCGCGCCATGCCGGCGTTCACCGGTGCGGTGTCCTCGGGCAGCATGCCGGGCGGCTGGCCCCGGGTGCGCGCGCGGCGCTGGGTCGGTGGGGGCGGCACGGCGACCGGCGCCTGGTCAGCCGCCGCGCTTGCCGGCCGTTCTGCCGGCTGCGGCCATGTCGTCGGATCCGGCGTGGTCACATCGGCCTCGCTGGGATCGCCCGGATCGGGCGCCACCGGGGCCTCGGCACGCACGACCTGCGTGGCCTGCAGGCGCGATGCAGCGCGCGCCCCGCGCGCGGCATCCGGCTGCGGAGGCCGCTGCGCACGCGGGGCCGGACGCGTCGCGGGCGGAACATTGGGGGGCGGCACGACGTCGGGCGTCTCGCCGATCATGGTGACCTCGATGCGGCTTCCGGATGCAGCGCCTTGCGGCGTGGACATCGGAATCGGCGGTGTCAGCCAGGCCAGCAGGAGCAGCAGCGCGTGCAGCACGACGCTCGCCACGCCGGCGATCCAGGGTTGCAGGCGTTCCATGCGGGCGGATGCCCGGCCGGACGCCGGGCGCGACGCGTCGCTCATGCTGCGGGCAGCGCGTCGGAATGGCGGACCGTCATGGATTCGAAGGCAGGCGACCGGGGGTGGGCCATCCTAACGCGCGTGGTCCCGCGGATTGCAGCAGCGGGTGAACGTGGCGGCCGACTCGCGATGGTCGCACCGGACGCGCGGACGGTGGCCCGCGCGGCCACGACACCGGACGACGCATGGCCCATCCGCAGGTGCGCGTGCCGCGACCGGCGCGACACCACGAGCCGCCGCGAGGGGCGGCCCCCGCGCTGCGCGTGCGCAGGACGGACGCGGGATCCGACGGCGCGGGTGCGCAGTCTGCGTCAGCCGCGCATTCGCCGCGGCATCCCGGCGACCCGCGGGCGCTGCACGCTCGCCACCGGTACGCCTGCGCGGCTCGTCATCACGGCGCCGTGCGCGTCGCCCGCGTTTCGCTGCGCATCATCGCGTCGAGTGCCCAGGTGTCGAGAAACGCCGTGACCTGCACGATCGCCCCCTCCGCGAACGTCATCCTCCATGCGTAGCGGTTGGCGTAGGGCGCGCCGGAGCGCGTGGTCGCCGTGCCCTGCCACAGCACGACCACATCGTCGCCCTGTGCGATCACCGCCTCGACCTGCGGCACGATCGGTGTCGCCAGGCGGCTGCTGATCGGCGCGACCGCGCGCTCCATGAAGTCCGCGCGGGACCGGTAGGTGCCCGATACCGGACTGGTGCCGGCGACGGTCCAGACCACATCCTCGGCCAGCAGGTCGAACACGCTGGCCTGGCCTGCGGCCCAGGCATCGAACGCGGCGCGGGTGGTGGCCGTGTTTAGGGTCGCGGTGGATCCGGGCGATGCGAGCGCCTGGGCGGCGACGGCCGCGGGCAGGAAGAGGGCGAGTGCGGCGGCGCAGACCGCCAGGCGTGAAGCGGGCATGGGCGATTCCTCAGTCGTGGAACATCCGAGTGCGTGGACAATGCGGACGTGGGCAGCGCGAGCCGTGTCCGCGCTCAGTAGGGACTGGCCGTGGGGCGCACGACGAGTTCGCTGACATCGACGTCGTCCGGCTGCGCCATGGCATAGGCGATCGCACGTGCGATCGCCTCGGGCGCGATCGTGACGCGGCGGAACGCACGCATGGCCTCGGCCGCGTCCGCATCGGTGATGGTGTCGGCCAGCTCGGACGCGGTGGTGCCGGGACTGACCACGGTCACACGGATGCAGTCCGTCTCCTGGCGAAGACCATCGGACAGCGCGCGCACGGCGAACTTGGTCGCGCAGTACACGGCAGCGGTGGGCGATACCGCATGCGCCCCGATCGAGGCCACGTTGATCACGTGGCCGCGGCCGCGCGCTTCCATCGCCGGCAGCACGGCGGCGATACCGTGCAGGACACCGCGGATGTTGACGTCGATCATCCGGTCCCACTCGTCGAACTTGAGTGCGCGCAGCGGCGACAGCGGCATGACGCCGGCGTTGTTGACGATCGCATCGATACGCCCGTGACG
Organism: Luteimonas deserti; assembly: GCF_013425765.1. Classification (GTDB taxonomy): domain Bacteria; phylum Pseudomonadota; class Gammaproteobacteria; order Xanthomonadales; family Xanthomonadaceae; genus Luteimonas; species Luteimonas deserti. The sequence continues at coordinate 94,344 of NZ_JACCJZ010000010.1, read as the reverse complement.
CGCGAGTGCCGCATCGGCGAACGCCTGGACATCGTCGCGCCGGGTCACGTCGAGGACGTGCGCCTCGGCCTGGCCGCCGGCCGACTGGATCTCGGCCACGAGGCGATCGAGGCGCTCGCGCCGGCGTGCACCGAGAACGACCGTGGCGCCGCGCGCTGCGAGCTCGTTGGCGGTGGCCTCGCCGATGCCGCTGCTGGCGCCGGTGATGAGAACGATGCGGTCCTGAAGATCGTGCTTGACCTGCATGGGGGGCTCCTGGAGGGATGGGCACTGCCCGGTGCACATACGGTAGGACGCGAGCGCTGTCGCGGGTATTCCCCGGACACTGGACTCGGTGGTTAGACTTGCTTACCGATGCAGCCCGACCTCAACCTCCTGCGCCTGTTCCGGGCGGTGGCCGAAGCGGACAATTTCCGCGCTGCCGCCGATCATCTCGGCGTGACCCGTTCGGCAGTGAGCCAGGGTGTGCGCCGGCTCGAGGACGCGCTCGGCATCGCCCTGGTGCAGCGCTCCACCCGCAGCGTCCGGCTCACCGAAGCCGGCATGCGTCTGTATCGCGCGATCGCCGAGCCGCTCGCGGCGATCGCCACCGCGCTCGACGAGGTAATGGACGACGGGCCGCCGCGCGGGCTGCTGCGGGTCGCGGTGACCTCGATCGCGGAGCGCTTCCTGTCGGGCCCGCTCGTCGCCGGCTTCGCGGCGGCGCATCCCGGCATCACCCTCGACGTCACCGTCACCGATGCCGAATCCGACATCGTGGCGGAGGGTTTCGATGCGGGCGTGCGTCTGGGCGAAGTGATCGAGCAGGACATGGTCGCGGTGCCGCTGACCGGCGCCCAGCGCCAGGTGGCGGTCGCCGCGCCGGCATACCTCGCCCGGTACGGCACGCCGACCCATCCGCGCGAGCTGGTGACGCACCGCTGCATCGGCTGGCGGCCAGCGCCGGGCGTGGCGCCGTACCGCTGGGAGTTCGCCGAGGACGGCCGCGAGTTCGACGTGGCCGTGGAGCCGCAGATCACGACCAACGACATGCTGCTGATGGTGCGCAGTGCACTTGCAGGCGGCGGCGTGACCTTCGGTATGGAGGCCACGTTCCGCCCCTACATCGAGCGCGGTGAGCTGGTCGCGCTGCTGCAGGACTACCTGCCGGAGTTCGCGGGGTTCTTCCTCTACTTTCCGACCCGGCGCAACCAGCCCGCCAAGCTGCGAGCGCTGGTGGAGTACGTGCGCGCATCGCGCGATTGAGTGAGCCCGCGCCTGGCGGAAGCGTCCGCAACCTTGTGCCGGCGCCGGTGTGCGCGGAAACGCTGCGCGGTCGCGGACGGCAGGTCATACGGGAATCGCTTCGCCTTCACGGGCACGATGGGACGTTGCGGTTCCCCTACGACGACCGGAGCAAGCTATGAAAGCGATCAACATCATCACCCTGGTGCTGATCATCGTTGGCGGCATCAACTGGGGCCTGGTGGGCCTGGCCCAGTTCGACCTCGTGGCCGCGATCTTCGGTGGCCAGGACGCACCGCTGGCACGTGCGGTCTACGTCCTGGTGGGTCTGTCGGCGCTGTGGCAGCTGGTGCCGCTGTTCCGCGCGATCTCCACCGACGAAACGCACGCGCAGAGCCACCGCTGATCGACGATTGATCGAACACGTTTGACTTCGGCGTGCGGCCTGTGGCCGCACGCCTTTTTTTCGCCTGCGCCGAATCGTCGGGTGATCCCCCGCGCGAGCACGCGCCTGATGTCTGTCGAGCGGCGTGGACTCGACGGCGCGCGATCTTCGAAGCGCGTGGAGCGACCGCCTCTCCCGTCCGGTATGTGGGGCCGCCCGGGGTGGGGCGTGCCGCGGACAGGCGTCGAGCGTGACGCAGGCGCTGCGCTCCGGCATCGACACGGCCACGCACGAGCGTGAAGCGACGCGCGCGCCCACGGAGATCCGCCGGCCTCCGATCGACGCCTCTCCGGCGCGAGGCGGAAGCACTGCAGGGCTCAGTCTTTCAGGGCGTCCGGCACGCGACCGCCGTTCTCCGCGAGCTTGCGCATCACCGCCTTGTGCAGCGCGATGTTCTGCTCGGCACTGCCGTGCGCGCCGGCAGCGACCCCGAGCTCGGCCGCGAGCTCCTTGCGCGCGTCGAGGCTGGACTCGAGATCGAGCAGCTTCAGCAGGTCCACGATCGAACGACGCCAATCGCTCGCGCCACCCTTTTCGGCCGCGAGACCGGTCAATACCGCCTCGACATCGACCGGCTCGGCCGGCGCCGCAGGCGTGGACGGCGCCTGTGTGTGCGACTGTGGCGAGACCTTCGGGTCATCCGGGCTTCCGGTGAAGATCACCGCCGCCGGCCTGGCGGGTGCGGGTGCCGCCGGGGCGGACTTGGCCGCGGGAGTGTCGTTGCGACGCAGAATCCGATCGGCGATCTTCGAGAACAGGCCCATGCGCGTGACTCCGGATAAGGGAGCGCGAGTGTGTGGCCGCGTTCGCAAAGGCGGAATGAAAACAACGTGGAGCGCGCAGCGATGTCACCGCAGCGCAGTGGGCATCCCCGGATCCACGCGTGGCGTCACGTCCCCAGCGCGGGCTCACGGCAGCAACCGGTGAAGTGCGAACGGCGCCGCCGCCATGCCCCGCGTGTCGGCGCGGGCAGTGGGCGGGCGATCCTCCGTCCGCGCTGCAGCGACCCGGCGCACGACCTATGCGCGCGGCATTCCGGCATCTGCTGCGGATATCGGCTTTTTTCTGGTGGCGATGCTGGCCGCAGGCCTCGCGCTCGCCCGGCTCACCCGGAGGGCGTCGACGCCCGTGGACGTCCATCTCCAGGATGGGCATCGGGCACCCCTGCCCGTTCGCTGAGCGCGACACACACGAGAAAGGGCGGCCCGAACGGGCCGCCCCGGGGATGCGCGTGGTCGGACGAGGACAACACGCGCAGCCAGGCGATGCGGAGAGGGGCCGGGCATGCCGGCCCGTCGGTATCGCCGCTTACGGCATCAGCACCGTGTCGATGACGTGGATGACGCCGTTGGTCTGGCGCAGGTCCGCGGTGGTGACGGTGGCCGACCCGCCCTGTGCATCGGTGATCACGACATTGCCGCCGTCGACCATCGCGGTCAGCGTGCCGCCCTGCACCGTGGTCAGCGTGGCCGAACCACCGCCGGCTTCGATCTGACGGGTCAGCTCGGCGGCATCGACGCGGCCGGCCACCACGTGATAGGTCAACACGCCGGTCAGCTGGTCCTTGGCGGCCGGCTCGAGCAGGCCGTCGACGGCGCCGGCAGGCAACTTCTCGAACGCGGCGTTGGTGGGTGCGAACACGGTGAACGGGCCGCTGCCCTTCAACGTATCGACCAGGCCGGCAGCCTGCACCGCCGCCACGAGCGTGCTGTGGTCGGGCGAGTTGATCGCGGCGTCGACGACGTCGCCGGCCGCTGCATCGGCCACGGCGTCGGGTGCGCCCATGGTCTCGGTCTCGGCGGCCATCGGCGCCGGGGCAGCGGCATCGGTGGCAGCCACGTCGGTGGCGGCGTCCTGCGAGCAGGCGGTCAGGGCGAGGGAAGCGAGCAGGCTGGCGGTCAGCAGATGGATCTTCATCGGGAATTCCTCTTGGAATGGATGACGCGGGACCTGGATCCGCCCGCACAGGGCGGCGGGTGATGTGACTTACGCGCGGAACGCGCGACTGGATGCATCACGCCGCCGTCACGCGCCGCGCAGGCGCGCGCTTACACTTGCCCGCCGCTCTGCACGGACTGGCGATGGCTCCCAACGCGACGATCTACAAGGCCGAGCTGCAGGTCAGCGACATGGACCGGCAGTACTACGCCGAGCACAACCTCACGCTGGCCCAGCATCCGTCGGAGACGCCGCTGCGGCTGATGGCGCGCTTGATCGCCTTCGTGCTGTTCGCCGACGAGCGTCTGGAGTTCGGCCGCGGGCTGAGCAACGAGGACGAGGCCGATCTGTGGCAGCGCGACTACACCGGCAACATCGATCGCTGGATCGATCTCGGGCAACCCGCGGAGACCCGCATCCGCAAGGCGGCAGGCCGTGCGCGCGACGTCGCCGTGGTGACCTACAGCGGCGCCAGCGCGGCAATCTGGTGGGACAAGAACGCCGGTGCGCTGTCGCGGGTGAAGAACCTCACCGTCATCGACCTCGATCCCGACGCGCTGGAACGGGCGGCCTCGCTGCTGGAGCGCGGCATGCGCCTGACCGCGCTGATCCAGGACGGCGAACTGCAGCTGATGGGCGAGAAGGCGAGCGCCGCGCTGACACCGCGCGTGCTACTGGCGCCGAAAACGTGAGGCACCCGGCGGCCGTCCTCGGCATCCGGACGGCCAGCCGGAACCGCGCGGCGCGCCCGGCCTGCATCTAGCCCGCGCCGGGCGACAGCCGCCAGGCCAGCCACAGCGGCACGCCGAGGTAGTAGACCAGCCGGGCCGCGTGCTCGAGCCCCCCGCGCAGCGCATGCGCGCCGGCAGGGCACCGCCACGTGGTGGCCAGGCAGATCGCCTCCAACAGCACACGCAGCGCCGCGGCGAACAGCACCAGTCCGAGCGACCACGATGCCCACCAGATCGCGAGCGCCGTCCACCAGGCGCCTGCGCCGAAGGTCTGCCATTCGCCCAGCGGCCCGCCGAAGGCGATGATCTGGTGCAGGCGGAACGCCACCAGCGCGGGCAGCAGCGGAAACGCGCCGAACTTCAGCAGCGGGTGATCCCACCGTCGACGCCCGGCATCGCGGGCGTCCGCGAACCGCGCGAGGACCGGGTGACGCCGGTCGACCAGGCACTCCGATCCAGCGGCATCGACCAGGCGCTGCACGCGATGGGGCCCGCGCAGCGCCATCGCGTACGGGCGCCGCTCGTCGCCGCCGGTCTCGAGATCGACGCCCGCGCACGGCCAGGGCAGGCGCCACGGGCGAAGCGTGGTGGTCGCGGCGGGCAGGTCGATCCGGCGCCCCCGCGCGACGAGGACCCGCCCGTCGCCATCCGGCGCGATCCCCGCGGCGGTCGCCACACGGAGCAGGCCCGCAGCGAGCCACGGCAGCACGACCATGCCAGCGAATACCTGCAGCTGGACGAGCGAGGCCACCTGGGGGCCGGTGCGCAGCAGCATGTCGACGGCCAGCCAGGCCAGACCCGCGCCGGCGAGCAGCCGCAGGCCCGCGTCGAGCGCGCGGACCGGCGGCGGCATCAGATGGCCTTCGATGGCCACCGGCACGCGTGCGTCGTCGCTGCGCGGACGCGTCCGCATGCCGGCGAGCGCAAGCACCAGCAGGAAGGCCGCGCCCGCACGCCCGACCCAGTCGCCCCAGCGCACCATCAGGGTCGTGACGGGCGCTTGCGGATGCACGGTGGCGGTGAGGACGGCCTCGTCGCCCATCGCCGTGCGCACCTGGACCTCGCCGGTCTCGTCGATCACGGCCGACAGGCCGTTGGTGGTCACCCGCACCTGCGGCAGGCGCGTCTCGATGCTGCGGAAGCCGGCGACGGCCAGATGCAGCCGGGCGCCCTGCGGATGCCCGGTGAACCAGGAGTCGTTGGACATGCCGAGGATGGCCTCGGCGCCGAGCCGCGCGCCGTCGATCGCCAGTTGCGGATGCACGTCGTCGAGGCAGATCAGCGGCACGACATTGAGTTCGCGTCCGTCGCGGCTGCGCAGTGGCATCACCCGCGCACCGTTGCCGGGTTGCCAGCTGCCGGCCCACGGCAGCCACGCGCGCAGGCGGGGACCATCGAGCCAGCGCGGCACGTGTTCGGTCAGCGGAAACGGGTGCGTCTTGCGGTAGGCACCGATCAGCCCGCGTCCGGGCTCGACGAACATCGCGGCGTTGTACTCGCCGTCGGCGTCGCGGTCGTAGCTGCCGAACACCAGCGGAACGCCGGCGGTTTCGACGAACGCCCGGATCTCCGCATCCAGCAGTGCGCCGTCCTCGCTGCGCGGGGTTCCGAACGTGGTCGGGTACACCGTCTCCGACCACAGCAGCACGTCGGCATCGTGGTCACGCAGCGCGGACCACGACAGCGCGTAATGCGTATCCAACACATGGCGGACCACCGCGTAGGCACCCATCTCGCGACGCAGCCGCTCGTAGTCGGTGATGCTCGCCTGCACCATCGCCACGCGCAGCGGCGCTGCCTCGGCGGCGGGGCGCGCCTGCAGCGATGCAAGCCGCACCGCGCCGTAGGCGGCCGTGCCCGCGACCAGCAGCACGCCGGCGAGGAGCGGAGTGGCCCAGGCGCGCGACCCGCCGCGTCGCCGCGCCAGTGCGCAGGCGATCGCCTCGTTGACCAGCAGCAGCAGCACGGTGAGCCCGGCGGCGCCACCGAGGTCCGCGGCCTGGCGCAACGTCCGGGCGCCGTGCAGCCCGTGCCCCAGCGTGTCGCCGAACAGCTTGGGCCAGAGCGCCTCGCAGGCGACCCACGCCGCGGCGGCAGCCAGCGCGCGCATGCCGGCGCCGTACCGCAGTCCGGCGATGTGGCGCACCGCGGCGTAGGCCAGCAGTTGCGGCTGGAGCAGCGGCGCCAGCACCAGCAGAACGGCGGTGGCCGACGCGGTTCCGAGGCCGACATAGCCCGCGATCGCCGCGCCGAACCAGCCGAACACGACGGCGACGAAGGCGAGCGCCATCGCGGCGCCCGAGACCACGGCGCCGCGCAATCCGCGTCCATCGTCCAGCGCAAGACACCAGGGCACCAGCACGAACGCGCCCAGCGGCCAGGCCTGCGGCCAGCGCGCGTAGAGCGCCAGCAGCAAGGCGGATGCGGCGATCCCGGCGGCATGCCGGCCCGCGCCGCCGCGCATCCAGGCCCGGCTCAAGCGCCGGACCCTCCACGCACCGGCGTCACTGGCCCGGGATGCGGACCTGGCGCAGCGGCAGGCCCGCCGGCGCGAGGTCGGCGGTCACGACGCGATTGTCGGGCAGATCCACGGGATGACCGTTGGCGTCGACCAGCGCGAAATCAGGCGCGAACATCAGGATCGGCTCGATCGGCTGGCCGTCATCGGTGGCCTGGTGATGGCGGACGTAGCCCTGCGGCAGTTCGAAATCTTCGGGCACCGCGAGGCCCTCGAGCGGCGGGCTGGTCCCGGGCGGATTGAAGGCGCCGATCCCGGTCCGGATCCCGGCGTCCTGCAGGGCGCCGATCAGCTCGGCGCCGCCGGGTTCCGGATCGCCCGGCTGGAAGTACGCCGCGACATCGTTGGGATCGTCGCCGGGACGCAGCCGTGGCTTGCCCACCGCCGCCATCGCCGTCGCCGCATACCCGGGCCTGGCCGGCGCTGCTGCCGTGTCCGCCGTGGCGGCGCCGGCCGTGCCGGCCACCGGCGCAGGCGCCGTCAACGCCATGCGCCACATCACCACGCCGCCGACCACGACCACGGCGGTGGCTGCGAGCCACCAGGGCGAGGCGCGACCGGCGATGGCTCGGGCACGACGGCTGTCGCGGTGGCTCGGCGCGGCTGCAGCGGAAGGACGGGTATCGGGCATGCGGCGGATCTCCATGGACCGGATCAGGGCGTGGCGGGGTTGTAGACCGACAGCGCCCAGCCCATGCGCTCGTGGCCGAACTGGTTCCAGATCGGGCTGCGGCCGTTGACGAAGCTGGCGTAGCGCGCCGCGCCGGTGCCGGTGGTGCCGCCCCACAATCCGGCGCTCACGGTGCCGCCGGCGTAGGTGGGATGCACGTCGTCGGACTGGATGTAGTCGTAGGAACTCTGCGCGCTGACGAACTTGGTGTTCGCGTCGCGCAGCGTGCCGCGCAGGGTCACGGTGATGCGCTGCAGGTAACTGGCCTCGCTCTCGCCGGGCACCCAGCGCAGCGCCTCGGCGTCGACGATCCCGTCGCCGTTGCTGTCGTGGTCGGCGCCCATGTACTGCGCGAAGCTGTCGGCGCACTGGAAGCCCTTCTGCCGCGCGTACTCGCACATCCAGTAGTTCATCCGGGTCAGCGCGGGCAGGAAACGGTCGCGCAGGTTCACGGTCTGGCCGGTGACGCCGTCGCGGCAGCTGCTCTGCACGTTGTCCGCGGCATAGCCGGGGTAGTAGACGTTGGAGATGATCTTCAGCCGCGTGTTGGGATGCGCGTTGGCGTTGATGAAATCCATCGACTGCGCGACGTAGGTCTTGCACGCATTCACCGCGGCCTCGAGCCCGGTGTAGTTGCAGGTGCCGCCCTGGGACTTAAACGCGGTGCGTGCCTGCAGGCCGTCGTTGCCGCACATCTCGAAGGTCACCACGCGTGTGGATGCGGCCTGCATGTAGGAGCGCTCGGCGACGATCTTGTTCTCGTAGACGTCGCGCGCGACCGCGCCGGATTTGGTGCGGCGGACGGTCTCGATGTCGGCGTTCCAGCGCGCGGCCAGGTACTCGCCGTTGACCGTCGGCGCCGAATACCGCGCGGCGTTGCTGATCGAACCGTTGTAGCCGGCGTAGATCGAGTCGCCGTAGGCCACCATCCGGTACTTGGTCGCGGTGCCGGGCCGGTCGATGGTCCACGACACGTTCTGGTTGAGGGTATTGGCCGCGGCAGGCGCAGCGAGCGCCAGCAGGACCGCGATGGGCAACGCACGACAGGCGGTACTGCGCAGATGGGTGTTCATCCCTTGAGCCCCTTCGACATGGATGCACCCGGGACGGACGCCCGCGGGTGGTACGGCGCACACGACGTTCGATTTCCGCGACCTGATGCTGCCCCCCGGCCCGTCATCCCCCGTGTCGTCGCGCACCGGACGCTAGCGTACGGCACAGCCGGGCGCATTCTGCGCTGCAGCAGGCGGCCGCGCGGCACGGGTCCACCGGCGGCTTGCCGTGCCCCGCGCACGTCCGCCTGGACCCGGCGACCCGACAGGCCGGCGTCGGAGGCGGACCGGCTTGATCAGGATCAATGCCACGCAGCGCCGGTGCATCCAGGGTGGCGGTATTCCATCCGAGGGAGCGAGCAATGGAGAGGACGATGAAAGCCGCCGTGGTGCGTGCGTTCGGCGCGCCACTGGTGATCGAGGAGGTCGCCGTGCCGCGGCCCGCGGCAGGCGAGATCCTGGTGCGGCTGGGCGCCTGCGGGGTCTGCCACACCGACCTGCACGCGGCCGGGGGCGACTGGCCGGTGAAGCCGACGCCTCCCTTCATTCCCGGTCACGAGGGTGTGGGCCACGTGGTGGCGGTGGGCAGCGGCGTCACCCGCGTGCGCGAAGGTGATCGCGTCGGTGTGCCCTGGCTGTACTCCGCATGCGGCGGCTGCGAGCATTGCCTCGGCGGCTGGGAAACCTTGTGCGAGTCGCAGCGCAATACGGGCTATTCGGTCAACGGCAGCTTCGCCGAATACGTGCTGGCCGATGCCGACTACGTGGGGCATCTTCCCGACGCCATCGACTTCGTGGAGATCGCGCCGATCCTGTGCGCGGGCGTGACGGTCTACAAGGGCCTGAAAATGACCGATACCAAGCCGGGCGACTGGGTCGTGGTGTCGGGTATCGGGGGGCTCGGCCACATGGCGGTGCAATACGCCAGGGCCATGGGCCTGAACGTCGCGGCGGTGGACGTGGACGACAGCAAGCTCGCGCTCGCCCGGCGACTGGGTGCCGTGGTGACGGTCAATGCGACCACGACCGATCCCGCGACGTTCCTCAAGAAGGAGATCGACGGCGCCCACGGCGCACTGGTGACCGCAGTCTCCCCCCGGGCTGTCGAGCAGGCCATCGGCACCGTGCGTCGTCGCGGGACGGTGGTGCTCACCGGGCTGCCGCCGGGCGCGTTTCCGCTGGACATCTTCGGGATGGTCCTCAACGGCGTGACCGTACGCGGCTCGATCGTCGGCACGCGGCTCGACCTGCGCGAGTCGCTCGCCTTCGCCGAGATGGGCCAGGTCCGCGCGACCGTGACGACCGAGCGGCTCGACGCCATCAACGATGTGTTCGCGCGCATGCGCGCGGGGCGGATCGAAGGACGTGTGGTCCTCGACTTCGCGGCCTAGCCTCGTGCCTACATCTGCGCGATGCGGAAGCGCCGGTTCTTGATCTTTCCGCCCTGCAGGCGGTCCAGCGCGCGGCCCAGCTGCCCGCGCGCGATGGCCACGTAACTGCGGGTGGCGAAGACGTCGATCTTGCCGATGGCGTCCTTGTGCAGGCCGGCGGCGCCGGTGAGTGCCCCGACGATGTCGCCGGGGCGCAGCTTGTCGGTGCGTCCTCCGTCGATGCGCAGGGTGACCATGGGCGCGACGGGCACGTCCTGCGGCTTGCCCGACAGCGGCAGCAGCTTCTCCCAGCGCAGCGGCGCGCCGGTCTGCGTTTCGATCAGCGCCGCGCGCGGCAGCTCGCGCGGCGTCACGAGGTTCAGCGCCAGTCCGGACCTGCCGGCCCGGCCGGTGCGGCCCACCCGGTGCACGTAGCTGTCCGCGTCGTGCGGCAGCTCGAAGTTCACCACCGCCTCGAGATCCTCGACATCGAGACCGCGCGCGGCGACGTCGCTGGCCACCAGCACGTTGCAGCTGCGGTTGGAGAAGCGCACCAGCACCTCGTCGCGGTCGCGCTGGTCCATGTCGCCGTGCAGGGCCAGCGAATCGAACCCGTAGTGCCGTAGCGAGCCGGACACCTCGTCGACATCGGCGCGGGTGTTGCAGAAGACCACCGCCGAGGCCGGCCGGTGGCGCAGCAGCAGCGCGGCGAGCAGCGGTATGCGCCGCGCCGGCTCGATCTCGTGGAACAGCTGTTCGATCTTCGCCGGCGGCGCATCGCCGCCGACGCCGACCTCCACCGGGTCGCGCAGCATCGCCGTGCCGAGCGTGCGGATCGCATCGGGAAACGTGGCCGAAAACAGCAGGCCCTGGCGCGCCGGCGGGACCCGCTTGACGAGATCTCGAATGGCCTCCTCGAAGCCCATGTCGAGCATGCGGTCGGCCTCGTCGAGCACCAGCACACGCACGTGGCGCAGGTGCAGCGCCCCCTTCCTGGTCAGCTCCTGGATGCGGCCGGGCGTGCCCACCACCACGTGGGGCGGATGGGTCAGCGACGCCAGTTGCGGGCCGAGCGGGATTCCGCCGCACAGCACCGAAATCTTGAGATTGGCGATGCCCACCGCCAGCCTGCGCAGCTGCTTGCCGACCTGGTCGGCCAGCTCGCGCGTCGGGCACAGCACGAGGGCCTGCGTCTCACCCAGTGCAGGATCCATCCGGTGCAGCAGCCCGAGGCCGAACGCGGCGGTCTTGCCGCTGCCGGTGGGCGCCTGGGCCAGCACGTCGCGTCCTTCGAGGATGGACGGCAGCGTCGCCGCCTGGACCGGCGTCATTGCGGTGTAGCCGAGGGCGTCGACGCCCTGCAGCAGGGCGGGTGTCAGCGCAAGGCTGTCGAATGCGGTCGAGGTGCTCATGGGCACCATGATCGCAGGTGCCGCCACGCGCGTGCGGTCCGTCGGCGTGCGGACCCCGGCGCGCCGGGGACTGGCGCACGCTGCGGGCGCGCGGCCCGACGGGCGTTCGCCGCTCCGCGGGCGGCGCTGCGCTGCGCCCTCCACGGCGGGCTCCTACGCGGGTCGCATCTCCGGCACCCCTGGCCGCCGGGCCGCCCGCCCTCACCAGATCCGCGCGAGCATCCAGCGGTCGAGGGCCGTGCCCGGCAGCAGGAAGGCACTGCCCAGGTGGGCGAACAGGAAGAACGGCGCGCCCCACATCGTGGCCGTGTGCGGTCTGCGGCGCACGGCGATGTCGTAGGCCAGCATCGCCAGCAGGCCGAGCAGGGTCGCCGGGACCGGATCGACGCCGGCGAATGCCGGAAGCTCGGCGATCCGCAGCAATGCCGGAGAGATCAGCGCGATCGAGGCCAGCAGCATCATCCGGCGGTGGGTGTCTGCCTGCGCACGCGCCAGCACCCCGCGGACCACGAAGACGGCGAAGGCCAGCAGGGCGCCGAGATTGCCCCAGACGATCAGCGAGATCAGGCCGCGACGCGCGTCGACGTCGATCCCCCGGGCGCGGAAGGCCTCCACCACCCCGAGGCTGGCCGTGCACGAGGTGACCAGTGTCGCCAGCGCGACCGCCAGGGCCAGCACACCCAGCTGCCGGTGCAGCGCGAGCCGCCCCTGACGGACCAGCAGGGTCTGCAGCAGGAACAGCACGAACCAGCCGGTGACCGCGATCCCGTGCGCGAGCATCGCCGGCGACAGCGGGACGGGGTCGAACCACGGCCGCAGGTAGAGCGTGCGCGCGAAGCCGGCGATCACGCATGCCAGCAGGACGGCCGCATACAGCGCGAAGAACCGGCGGCCGCGGCCGGAGGCCGGCAATGGCCGGGCGGTGGTCGTTGCATGCATGGTGGCCTCCGTGTCGGCGATGCGTTCGCACCGGGCGCCTGCGCCGCGTCCCTGGTCGCCCCAGTCTTGAACGCGAACCACGTCGCGATCCGGACATGGACTGCACGCTCCGCCACCTCGGACACGGAAAAGGCCGGGGTCACCCCCCGGCCTTCCGAGTACCACCGACCGCTGCGTGCAGCTCAGCCGGCGCGTCGCGCCTCGATCCACGCATCGACGCGCTGCTCCAGCAGGTCCAGCGGCATCGCGCCGCCACCGAGCACCGCATCGTGGAAGCCGCGGATATCGAAGGCGTCACCGAGCTCGGCCTCGGCCTTGGTCCGCAGCTGCTGGATCCGGATCATGCCGATCTTATAGGCGGTCGCCTGGCCCGGCATGATCAGGTAGCGACGCACTTCCGACTGCATCGCGGCCTCCGGGATCGAGGCGTTCCGGCGGAAGTAGTCGATCGCCTGCGATTCCGTCCAGCCCTTGGCGTGCAGGCCGGTATCGACCACCAGCCGGATCGCGCGCCACATCTCCGACATCAGCCGGCCGTATTCGGAATACGGATCCTGGTAGGTGCCGGGCATCTCCTTGGCCAGCCATTCGGAGTACAGCGCCCAACCTTCGGCGTAGGCGGTGCTGAAGTACTGGGTGCGGAACATCGGCACGCCCTGAAGCTCCTGGGCGATGGCGATCTGCATGTGATGCCCGGGCAGGCCTTCGTGATACGCGATGACCTCGAGCTCGGTCTTGGGCATCGCGTCCATGTCCGACAGATGCGCGTAGTACACGCCTGGACGCGAGCCGTCCGGCGTACCGGGGAAGTAGTGCTGCGCCGCGCCGTCCTGCTCGCGGAACGCCTCGACCCGCTTCACTTCCAGATCCGCCTTCGGCAGCAGGCCGAAATAGGCCGGCAGCTGCTGCTTGATGTTGGCGATGGCCTGGCTGGCCTGGTCGATGTAGGCCTGGCGGCCCTCGTCGGTATTGGGGAAGCGGAACTGCGGATCGGTGTTGAGGAAGGCGAAGAACGCCGTGAGGTCGCCCTCGAAGCCGACCCGGTCCTTGAGCGCCTCCATTTCGCCGCGCAGACGCGCCACCTCGTCGAGGCCGAGCTGGTGGATCTGCTCGGCCGACATGCCGGTGGTGGTGTTCTCGCGCAGCTGGAACGCGTAGTAGTCGGCGCCGTTGGGGTGGGTGGTCCCGACACCTGCGGGATTGACCAGGGCCGCGGGCATCTCGGCTTCGCTCCACGTGATGATCCGTTCGTAGGCCGGCTTCAGCTGCTCGACCAGGGCGGTGCGGGCCTGCGCCTTGAGCGCATCGCCGCGGGCGGCATCGATGGTGCCCGCCTCCACCAGCGCGTTCGCCTTGGCCTCGAGATCGGCCCACAGCGCGCTCGGGGCGCCGCCGTCGAAGGGCGCGCCTGCGATGACCTTGCGCGACTGGTCGATCACGCCTTCGAAGGCGAACCTGGGCGGCCGGATACCCGCGGCCGCCGAGGCCTGGCCACGCGCGAGCAGCTGGTCGAACAGACGCGGGGCTGCCTCGAGCCGCGCGACGTAGGCCAGGAAGTCCTGCTCGGTCTCCACCTTGTGGAAGTTGATCAGGAAGGTCGGCAGCATGCTGTGCATACCGTTCATCTGATCGAAGGCGTAGCCGTTGTCGGTGAACGCGTCGCCGTCGCGCGCGCTTTCGTACTGATGCTTCCACAACGCCCAGGACAAGCGGCTCTCGGCATCGAGGGCGTCGTAGTCGAAGGTGGACTCCATGGTCTCGACCGAGGTCTTGAGCCAGGCGAGACGCCTGGCCTGGGCCTCGGGTGACACGTCGTCGAGCTGGTCGTACAGGTCCTTGCGCCCGAGCACCGTCAGCTGCAGCGGACTGAATTGCAGCCATGCCTCGTATTGGGTTTCGAACCAGGCATTGAGCCGGGACGATTCGGATTCGGCCTGGGCCGACACGGCGGACGCGCCGGGGTCGGCGGTCGGGGTGGGCGACTGCGAACAGGCGGCGAGCGCCAGGGCCACGGCCAAGGCGCTACACGCGAAGACTGGGCGCATCGGGGACTCCGGGATCGAAACGGGCCTGCATTCTGCGGCGCGAAGCCGATCGCCGGCACGTGCTGGATGTCACGGGCGCTCCACATGCCGGGCGACTGCACGAAAGATGTGCACACTGGATGAACGCCGGCTGCACTCGCGTCAATCCTCGGTCGTGTCTTTCACCCATGTCGCACGAGGCTTGCCGTACGGTCGCAGCCCTAGCCGAGCAGCATCGCGCTCAATGTTCCGGCTCCATGCACGTCGCGATGCAGGACCCACCCATGGCCCCGACCAATCGACAGCAGCAGCAGTTGAGCCCCTCCACGCTCGATCCCGACCAGGTCGATGCGGACGAACTGCTCGCCCACCGCTACCAGGCCGGCCTGTTCGATGCGCCCTACTATTCGGCGGGTCGACTCTGGGACGATTACGTGCCGGCCTACCGCCTGGGTCAGGCGGGCCAGCGTCGGCATGCGGGCCGCGCCTTCGCCGACATCGAACCGCACCTGGCTGCGGAATGGGACGCCGTCCGCGGCCAGTCCCGTCTGGGCTGGGTGGAAGCGCGGGGCGCGGTCGAACACGCCTGGGAGCGCGGCGCGCAGGACGTCGCGGTGCCGCACGACGGCCGCGCCGGGAACACCGGCTTCGAGGACGGCTGAGCGGCAGCGCGGCGCGAGCGGCGCGGTACCATGGCGCCCCGTTCAGTGAGTTCGACCATGCGCCCCGAGTCCGACGACGACGCCCGCCACGGCGTCAGCCGCGCCGATGCCGAATCCGCCGTGCGCACCCTGCTGCGCTGGGCCGGCGAGGATCCCACGCGCGAAGGGCTGCTCGATACGCCGCGCCGTGTGGCCGACGCCTACGGCGAATGGTTCAGCGGCTACGCCCTGGATCCGGACGCCTACATGGCACGCACCTTTGAAGAGGTGGCCGGTTACGACGAGATGATCGTGCTGCGCGACATCGAGTACGAGAGCCACTGCGAACACCATATGGCACCGATCATCGGCCGGGTGCACGTGGGCTACCTGCCCAAGGGGCGCGTGGTGGGCATCAGCAAGCTGGCGCGCGTGGTCGAGGCCTACGCCAAGCGTTTCCAGGTCCAGGAGAAGATGACCGCCCAGATCGCCGGCTGCATCCAGCGCGCGCTGGCGCCGCTGGGTGTGGGCGTGGTCGTGGAGGGCGCGCACGAGTGCATGACCACCCGCGGCGTGCACAAGCGTGGCGTGAGCATGGTGACCTCGACGATGCTCGGCAGCTTCCGCGACGACGCGCGCACGCGCGCCGAATTCCTGAGGTTCGTGGAAGGGAACCGGCGCTGAGCCCGCGTCGGCGCGGCTAGCCGGCGACCGTGTCCCAGCCCATCCTGGCGATCAGCACCACCACCAGCACCAGGAACAGCCTGCGGATCAGCGGCGTGCCGCCGCGCAGGGCAAGCCGGGTGCCGGCGTAGGCACCGGCCACGTTGGCGACTGCCATCGGCACCGCGAACGCGAGCAGGACATGACCGGCCGGCACGAAGAACGACAGCGCGGCCAGGTTGGTGGCGATGTTGACGATCTTCGAGGCGGCGCTCGCGCGCAGGAAATCCAGGCCGAAGAAGCGGATGAACAGGAAGATGAGAAAGCTGCCGGTGCCGGGGCCGAACAGACCGTCGTAAAAGCCGATCGCCGCGCCCATCACCAGGGCCAGGGCCAGGTCCCGGTGACCGAGCACGCGCGGTCGGTGCAGCGCGCCGAAATCCTTCTTCAGCACCGTGTAGACGAGCATCGCGATCAGCAGGCCCAGGATCAGCGGGCGTACGGCATCGCGAGGCAGCAGGCTGACCGCGGTGGCGCCGAGGAAGGCGAACATGAACGCCGTGGCCGCGGCCACCAGGACCAGCGCCCAGGGAAAGCGGACGTTACGGGCGTAGCGCCAGCCCGCGGCCATCGTGCCGAAGACGGCGCTGAACTTGTTGGTGCCGAGCAGCGCAGCCGGGGCGTGCTGCGGCAGCGCGGTGAACAGCCCCGGCAGCTGCACCAGGCCGCCTCCGCCGACGGCGGCATCCACCAGACCGGCCATGAACGCGATGCAGACAAGCCAGGCCAGTTCGGGAACGAGCAGGTCCACGCGCACGCCGGACGAAAACGGGCGGCAAGCATAGCCGCGACCATCGCGGCCCGGTACGGGCGCTCGCGTACAATGTGCGGCCGTTGATCCGCGACCGAATACGCCCGTGAACCCTTCGCTCCGCGATCTGATCGCCCCGCTGGTCGAACAGGCCATCGCCACCCTGCGCAGCCAGGGCGTCCTGCCCGCCGACCTCGCCACGCCCGCCTTCGTCGTCGAGCGACCGAAGGACCGGAGCCACGGCGACTTCTCGACCAATGCGGCGATGCTGCTGGCGCGCCCCGCGCAGTCGAATCCGCGCGCGATGGCCCAGGCCCTGGTCGACGCCCTGCCGGCCAACGACGCGGTCGCCGCGGTCGAGATCGCCGGCCCCGGATTTCTCAATTTCCGCCTGGCGCCGGCGGCCTGGGCGGCCCAGCTGCTCGCCGTGCATGCCCAGGGCGACGCCTACGGCCGCAACGAGAGCGGGGGCACGCGCACCGCGGGCATCGAATACGTCTCGGCCAACCCGACCGGCCCGCTGCATGTCGGCCACGGCCGGGCCGCGGTGATCGGCGACTGCATCGCGCGGGTGCTCGATGCCAACGGCTGGCTGGTCAAGCGCGAGTTCTACTACAACGACGCCGGCGTGCAGATCGAGAATCTCGCGCGCTCCACCCAGGCGCGTGCGCGTGGTCTGGCGCCGGGTGATGCGGACTGGCCGGCCGACGCCTACAACGGCGACTACATCGCCGAGGTCGCCCGCGCGTATCTCGACGGCGCCACCGTCGAGGTCGACGGCGTGGTCGTGGCCGGCACTCCCGATGCGGACGATCTCGATGCGATCCGTCGCTTCGCCGTCGCCTGGCTGCGCCGCGAGCAGAACGTCGACCTGGCCGCATTCGGCGTCGGCTTCGACGTCTACTTCCTCGAATCGGCGCTGTACGCGCACGGCAAGGTCGAGGAAACGGTGGGCGTGCTGGTGGCCAACGGCCACACCTACGAGGACGGCGGCGCCTTGTGGCTGCGGACCACCGCGTTCGGTGACGACAAGGACCGCGTGATGCGCAAGTCCGACGGCACCTATACCTACTTCGTGCCGGATGTCGCCTACCACCTGTCGAAATGGCAGCGCGGCTACGTGCGCGCGATCACCGAGCTCGGCGCCGACCATCACGGCTCGCTGGCGCGGGTGAAGGCCGGCCTGCAGGCGCTCGACGTCGGCATTCCGCCGGGCTATCCCGAATACGTGCTGCACCAGATGGTCACGGTGATGCGCGGCGGCGAGGAAGTGAAGCTGTCCAAGCGCGCCGGCAGCTATCTCACGCTGCGCGAGCTCGTCGACGAGGCCGGCCGCGACGCGACACGCTGGTTCCTGGTGGCGCGCAAGCCCGATTCGCAGCTGGTGTTCGACATCGATCTGGCGCGCAGCCAGTCGCTCGACAATCCGGTGTACTACGTGCAGCTGTCGCATGCGCGCATCTGCGGCCTGCAGCGGCAGCTGGCCGAGCGCGGGCTGATGTTCGACCTGCAGAACGGTCTGGCCCAGCCGCTGGATCTGGCGGATGTCGCCTTGCGCGACGTGCTGATCGACCTGTCGCGCTGGCCGGAAACGGTGGCTGCGGCCGGTGCCCAGCTTGAACCGCATCTGGTCGCGACCTACCTGCTGGAACTGGCCCAGGCCTTCCAGACCTATTACAACGACCACCAGTTCCTGGTCGACGACGGCGACGTGCGCGATGCGCGCCTGGCGCTGGCCACGGCCGTGGGACAGGTCCTGCGCAACGGCCTGACGCTGCTCGGCGTGCAGGCCCCGGAGACGATGTGATGGCGGCACGACGCGGCAAATCCCAGGCCCGGCGCAGCGGCGGCAGCTCGGGTGGCCTGCCGGGCTGGGCGTGGATGATCATCGGCATCGTGCTTGCGCTGGCCGCGGTGCTGGCGCTGCCACGGCTGTTCAAGCCCGATGCGGGCGACGGCTTCTTCCGCCCGCGTCCCAACCCGGATGCGCAGCCGGCGCTCGCCACGACCGAGGAGCCGGAGCTGCCGGCAGTCACCGGGCCGCGTCCACGGCCTGCCGGGCAGGACGCCGCGCGTACGCGGGACTACGATTTCTACACGATGCTTCCCGAGCAGGAAGTGCCGATGAGCGATGCCGAGCTCGCGGCCAGCGCCCGCGCGGAAGCCGAGCGGCAGCGGCAGGCGGAGGCCGCGCAGCAGGCGCTCCAGGCCCGGCATCCCGATGCCGCGGATCTGGCCGGGGGCACCGGCCCGGTGAGCACCCCCACGCCGCTGCGCGAAGACCGCCCGGCAGCCGCTACGCCGCCTGCGCCGGCGCCCGCAGCCGCTGCTCCGGCGGCGCCCGCGGCGGCCGACGCGCGCTATCTGCTGCAGGCGGGCTCGTTCAGCGCCTCGGGGGATGCCGAAGCCCTGAAGGCGCGGATCGCGCTGCTCGGGCTCAGCGCACGGGTCGAATCCGGCGAGGCCAACGGCCAGACCGTCTACCGCGTGCGCATGGGGCCCTACGGCACCGCGACCGAACTGGCCGAGGCCAAACAGACGCTCGGCAACGGCGGGCTTCCGGCGCTGGCCATCAAGGCTCAGTAGGGATCGCGAACCCGCTTCTCCTGCGGCTGGCGCGCCCGGGCGGAGGATCGCGTTGCCGCCAACGACCGAGCCTGATGGATCTGCGTGCAGGGACCGGATGGCCCGCTTCGCCTTGATCCGCCCGGCACGCGCAGCGGCGGAGACCCGGGTCGCACGGCTCGCTTGATCCGATCCAGGCCCTGCGCGCCGCCCGTTGCCGCGGGGCCGCCTGGTTCGGGACGCGCAGCGCCCGCGGCGCTGCAGACCGCATCGCCCGCACCGGGCGATCCCCCGCCGATGCCCCGCCGGCGTGGGCGAGAGGGCTGGACACGTGCCTGCCTGTTGACTGCCCGGGCGGACCCGGGGCCATGCGCGTCGGGCTGCCCCGTGTTCATCCCCGAGGCCGCCCCGTGGGCCAGGTCGCCAGTGATGCGCTTTCGATCCGTGCCCGCCGTCGCATGTGGATCGCAGTCCGCGCGATGCGCCTGCGGAGAATGGTCGGCAAGGAGACACCGCCATGGCCATCGAAGCTGCTTTCGTCAAACCCGTCGTCGATGTGCTGCTGGCGCTGTTCCAGCAGGGCAACGACCTGAAACTCAAGAGCAATGCCCAGGCCGCCCTGCGCGAGGCGATCCGCGAGCTGCTGCAGGCCAATCCCGACGAGAACCGCGCCGCCGCGCGCATCGCGGTGGCGCGTGCGGCCGGCATCCTGTCCGAGGACGTGGTGCTGGCCGAGGATATGCTGGAAAAGCACCGGGCCACCCGCGCACGGACGCGCGGCAAGTCGGCGACCGGACGTCGCCGCACGTCCGCCGCGGACCCGGTTGCCGGCACCGAGCCGGCGGTTCCGCGCCGGTCCGCGCGCAAGGCGGCGCCGGCGCAGGGTGCGGGGCCCTGATCTCCCCTGCAGGCCCGCACCACGGGCGACGGGGCATGCACTGCACGCCCGCGACGCGCGCGGGTAAGCTTGCCGCCCCCACTTCGCCAGCAGGTCGACCGTGATCTCCCCCGCCCTCTGCGCTGCCCGCTGGGCGGCGCTCGCGCTCACCCTGCTGCTGGCGCTGCCGGCCGCAGCCACCGAACAGATTCCGGACACCCTGCTGCTCGACGGCCAGCCCCGGCCGTTGCACAGCGAGCCGCTCAGCGCCTATCTCGACCAGCCCGACGCCTGGGAGCGGTTCCGGGCGCTGTTCGCGACGACGCTCGGCACCTGCAGCGCCAACTGGCGCGGCTACCGTGCCACCTGGCGGCTGGAGGACGATCGCCTGCAGCTGCTGCGCATGGTCGCGGGTGCCTGCGACCGCAAGGCGCCCGAGATCGCGCTCGAGGCGCTGCTGCCGGGACGCACTGCCCCGGTGGACGCGGACTGGTACAGCGGCACCCTCGTGGTGGCCCTCGGGGAGCGCGGCGGCAACGATCACATGGGCTATTCGACGCGCTATCCGCGCTATGCCCTGATCGAGATCGAGCAGGGCCGCCGGATCGCCCAGCGCGAGGTGACGCACGACGAACTGCAGGCGCTGCGCGTACGCGAGCGTGCCGGCGCGGAGACGACGCCGTGAGCCGGACGGCGCTGATCACCGGCGCGACCTCCGGCTTCGGGCAGGCCGCGCTCGAGCGATTCGTCGCCGATGGCTGGCGGGTCGTCGCATGCGGCCGGCGGGCGGCGCGGCTCGAGGCTCTGGTGCAGGCGCACGGCAGCGCGCGCGTGCATCCGGCCTGCTTCGACATCCGCGACGCGGACGCGATGCAGGCCGCGCTCGACGGACTGCCGCCGGCGTTCCGCGACGTCGATCTGCTGGTCAACAACGCCGGGCTCGCGCTCGGTACCGCGATGGCGCAGCAGGCCAGCCTCGCCCAGTGGCGGCAGATGATCGACACCAATGTCACTGCGCTGGTCACGTTGACCCATGCCCTGCTGCCGACCCTCGTCGCGCGGCGCGGCGCGATCATCAACATCAGCTCGGTGGCCGGCGTGTATCCCTATCCGGGCGGCAACGTCTACGGCGGCACCAAGGCCTTCGTCAGCCAGTTCTCGCTGGGCCTGCGCTCGGACCTGCACGGAACCGGGGTGCGTGTGACCACGATCGAGCCGGGCATGGCCGAGACGGAGTTCACCCTGGTCCGCACGGGTGGAGACCAGGCCGCTTCGGACCGCCTCTATACGGGCGCGTCGCCGATGACCGCCGACGACATTGCCGGCGTCATCCATTACGTCGCGACACTGCCGCCACACCTCAACATCAACCGGCTCGAGCTGATGCCGGTCACCCAGTCGGTGGCGGGGTTCCAGGTCCACCGCGGCTGAGGGACGGCCGGACGCCCGGCCTGCTGGCGTGGCATCGCGCAAGCCGGGCCGTCCGTGCCCGCGGTTGTGCCGTGGCCGGCCCTCCGGACGTCACCTGTCTGCGGGGCCGCAGCGCATCCGCTGCGGATGCGGACGGATCCGAGGCCGCGGCCCGGGCCGGGTCGCCCTCGCGGCGCGAGTCAGGGCATGGAAGCGGCCGGGACACGTGTATCCGGAGCATGTCGTCTGCACGCCGGGCGGCCCTGACCGACCGCATCGACGCGCAGGTCCCGGATCACGCCCGGCTCCGACCTCCGTCCTGGCGCAGTGGAGGCACTGGCGCGCCGGTTGCGATGCGCGCCGGTGCCTGTGCATGCAGGCACCGCGGCGGACGCGCATGTCACCGAGACACCGGCCGGCGCCGCGGCAGCCGGGCAGCCGGCCCCGCCAAGCCGCGCCCCGATCATCCGCGATTGAACCGTCCGGCATCGGCGCGACACCTTCATGCTGACGGGATCACCGGGGCGGACACGTGCAGCGCGACAGTGGGCGGATTTTCGACGAGTACCTCGCCTCGGCCGCGCGGGCGGGCGACCGCGCCGCCTGGGAACGCCTCGTCGCGCGCTGGCATCCGCGCCTGCTGCGCCATGCCTGGCGGATGACCGGACATCCCGAACAGGCCCGCGACGCCGTGCAGGAGGCGTGGATCGACATCCTCCGCGGTCTGCGCCGGCTGGACGATGCGGCGGCATTCCCGGCCTGGGCCCTGCGCATCGTCACCCGGCGCTGCCAGCGCCTGGTGCGTGCGGCGGTGCGCGAGCGCACGGGGCTGGCGGCCTATACCGACGACCCCCTGCTGGCGCAGGCGCTGGATGCGCCGGGCGAGCGCGACGCCGAGGTCGCCAACGTACTGGCGGCGATGGAACGGCTGCCGCCCGAACAGCGTGCGGCGCTGTCGCTGTTCCACCTCGAACACCTGGGCGTGGCCGAAATCGCGGTCGCGCTCGACATCCCGCCGGGGACGGTGAAAACCCGGCTCATGCATGCGCGGCGCAAGATCCGCGCGCAACTGGAAGGAGCATCCGATGGGCAGGACCGATGAACTGATCGAACGCGCAATGTCCGACGAGGACCGCGCCCTGCTCGCCGCACATGGCGAGCCCGGCTACATCACCCAGTCGCTGGGTCTGTTCCGTGGGCCGCAGGCTTGGCTGGGCGCCCTGGCGTATCTGGTCGCGCTTGCGGCGTTCGCAGGATTCGCCTTCACCTTCTGGAAGCTGTGGGCAAGCACGGACGCCCTGGCCGCGGTGAAGTGGGGCGTGGCCAGCGCGGTGCTGTTCCAGACCTCGTCCATGATGAAGACCTTCATGGGGGCGAGGGTGGAGGCCAACCGCACACTGCGCGAACTCAAGCGGCTGGAGCTGCAGCTCGCCCTGCTGGTCGAAGCGCGCCGGGGCGTGCGCGACTGAGCGACCGCCGGGCGATGCGGCCGGCGGAATCGGACCAGCTCGAGCCCGCGTGCGTGGCCGCACCGCCGACCGGCATCGCGATGTCGGCCCGGGAACCGGCCGGCGTATGGGCTGCTCGGCTGCCCGGAGTCGGACCCATCGACACCTCCGCCCGGTGCGCCGGCAGACACCATGCGCGCCTAGGCTGAAGGCGTGCCTGCGGCTGCAAGGTGTGAGGGAAAAAAGCATGACCGCATGGACCGGTACGGCGCTCGCGCCCCCGCTGCCGGCGGCGCTGCCCGCTTCCGGTGGTCGCGGACACGAGTCCCCGTCCAACATCGGTTCCAGATCACCGACTCCAACCGCGATGACGTGATCACGGTGGAAGACGTCGGCGCGGTCGTGGCGCAGCGGGTCCGCAGTCCGGATCCGGGCCGGGACGGTCCTCCCAGCCGGGCGCAGGTCCGCACGCAACAGAAGGCTCACGGGACCGAGCGGCTCGGCGCGCCCCGGCAGGCGGCCGCCATCAATGGCGCCTTCGCGTTCTACGACCAGATCGGCATTGGACGGATCACGCAGGCGAACCACCAGGAATCGCAGCTGTCGATGCTGCCGCAAGCGGAGAGGAACCGGGACGGACGCGCCACGCTGCGAGCAGTCCGTCACTCCACGAGCTGCCCGTCCGCCGGCTCGGCGGCCTACTCCAGCGGCGTGTCGTCGAGGTAGGTGTAGCCGGTGAGGCCGGCTTCCAGCGCGGCCTTCAACCGTCCCGATTCGTCGGCGGCGAGGCCGGCGTCATCGACCAGCGCGGTGTAGCGCGCGCGCAGGTCGGCGAGTGCATAGCCCACATAGTCGAGCATCACGTCGGTGGTATCGCCACGGCGCTGGCGGTTGACCGCGATGCCGTCGCCCTCGATCTTCACTTCGACCGCGTCGGTGTCGCCGAACAGGTTGTGGATGTCGCCGAGGATTTCCTGGTAGGCGCCGACCATGAAGAATCCCAGGCGGTAGCGTTCGCCACTGCGCAGCGGATGCAGCGGCAGCGAGGTGTCGAGGTCTTCGTTCTCGACATAGATATCGATCTTGCCGTCCGAGTCGCAGGTGAGGTCGGCGATGATGCCGCGGCGTTCCGGGCGCTCGTCGAGGCGCTCGATCGGCACGATGGGGAACACCTGATCGATCGCCCACACGTCGGGCATCGACTCGAACACGCTGAAATTGACGAAGTACTTGTCGACCAGGCGCTCGTTGAGTTCGTCGAGCAGCGGCCGATGGCTCTTCTCGTCGAAGGTCAACCGCGCGCGGACGGCGTGGGCGATCGCGTAGAAGAGGTCGTCGATGCGTGCACGGTGGACCAGGTCCAGCTGGCCGAGCGCATACAGGGCCAGGCCTTCGGCATGCTGGTGCTGGGCTTCATGGAACAGCTCCACTGCGGGGCGCGCGGCCAGTTCGCCGTGCAGCTCGCGCAGGTTGGCCACCACGGCAGGCTCGTCCGCGTGCACGTCGGGCACCCGGCCCTCGGGCGCACGCTCGACCTCCGAGACATTGGCCACCAGCACCGCATGGTGCGCGGTCATTGCGCGCCCGCACTCGGTGACGATGCGCGGCTGGGCGAGTCCGTGTTCGGCGCAGGCCTGGGCCAGTGGCTGCACGATGCTGCCCGCGTACTGACGCACGCCGTAGTTGACCGAGTTGTAGCTGCGCGATCGGGTGCCTTCGTAATCCACGCCGAGGCCGCCGCCGACGTCGACGTGGCTGATCACCGCGCCCAGCTTGCTCAGCTCGACGAAGTAACGGGTGGCCTCGCGCATGCCGTTGGCGATGTCGCGCACGTTGGAGATCTGCGAACCCATGTGGAAATGCAGCAGTTGCAGGCAGTCGGCCATGCCGGCGTCGCGAAGCTTCTTCCACAGGTCGAGCAGCTGGCGCGGGTTGAGGCCGAACTTGGCCTTGTCGCCGCCGCTGTTCTGCCACTTGCCGGCGCCGAGCGAGGCAAGACGCATGCGCACGCCGAGACCCGGCTTGACACCGAGCGCCGCCGCCTCCTCCATCACCAGCGCGAGTTCCGACGGCTTCTCGATGACGATGAAGGTCTCGAGGCCGAGCTTGCGGCCGATCAGGGCCAGGCGGATGTACTCGCGATCCTTGTAGCCGTTGCAGACGATCAGTCCACCCGGCCGCGACAGCGCCAGCACCGCCATCAGCTCCGGTTTGCTGCCCGCTTCGAGACCGAAACCGTCGCCATGATGCGAAGCGAGCGTTCCGGCGACGCCACGATGCTGGTTGACCTTGATCGGGTACACGGCCGTATAGCCACCGGTGTAGTCCCATTCGGCCTGGGCCTGGGCGAAGGCCGCCTGCAGGGTGTGCAGGCGATCGCCGAGGATGTCGGGAAAGCGCACCAGCAGGGGCAGCTGCGCGCCGCCGGCCAGCGCGGCATCCACCGCCTTGGGCAAGGCGATCGACGGCCCCTGGGCGCCGCGCGGCGAGACCACGATGCGTCCCGCCGGGTCGACGTCGAAATACCCCTCGCTCCAGTGCGGGATCGAGTAGGTCTTGCGGGCGTGGTCGATCGACCAGGACGTCATGGCGGCATCCGTCAGGCGGGGGCCGCATAGTCTAGGGGCTGCCGGACGTCGCTGCGGTGATCCGCGTCCGCACGGTCAGAGGGCCTGGCCGCGTCCCCTGCGATAGACCGGTGCGCCGCAGACCGCACGCACCTCGCGCGCGAGGGCCGCGGCGCTGCTGGCCGTGAACACGGTATGGCTGCCCGGCACCTCCATCGCCTGGGAGATCGCACGCAGGCCGGCGCCTTCACTGGCGACCGAGCCGCGCCAGTCGACCAGCAGCACGTAATGCGCGGTCTGCTCGGCCATCGCGACCTGCTTGCGCACCAGCCAGGCGCTGGCGACACGCTCGTGGCGGGCGAGGCCGGCCGCCAGACGGGCCAGGGCGGCGGCGTCGAGACCGTGGGGCTGCAGGGCATCGCCATCGGCGACGCCGTCGCGGGCGCGCAGATCGGCCGCGCGCGGCGCCAGCGCATCGCGCAACGCGATTGCCTCGGCGATCGTCGCCGGCGCGATATCGGGATCACGCAGCACGGCCACGAGCGCGTCGTCCACCGGACCGATGGCGCCCGCATCCTGCTCGACGGCCTCGCGCAGGTGGGCGATGCCGGTGACGTCGCCGGCCTGCAGCAGCCGCGCGCCGAGCCGGAACGCGATCATCGCGCTGCCCGGGACGGCGCTGCGGGCGGCTTCAAGCGCCGGCACGGGGTCACGGTCGCTCTCGATCGCCTCCAACAGCCGGGCGTACTCCACGATCTCCTCCGGCGTACGCGCGCTGCACGCCTCGAGTGCGCGCAGGCGCGCGCGCTCGTCCGCGGCCGCCGCGTGCCGCTGCGTCCAATCGGCCCGCAGCACCTCGCGCCACTGCGCGTCGAGCGTGCGCTCGATCTCCGGCAGCGCATCGCCGAGCCAGCTGGCGGCCGGCACGCCCGATGGCGACAGGCGTACCGGCACGCCGAGGGCTTCGATGCGCCGGGCCAGCGTGGGATGCGTGTCGTAGGGATCGATCTCGCGTTCGGCCACGGCGAGCACCCGCTCGACGTCGAGCGGCGGGTCGCCCCGCAGGCCCTCGACCAGGTGGGCCAGAAGCTGCGCCGGCGGATACGCCTGCTGCGTTGCCCGCGCGAGCACCCGGGGCCAGAGCGAGGCCTGGAGGCGGGCACCGGCATGCTCCAGCCGCAGCAGCGCGCTGGCCGCGGTTTCCGGCGATGTCATCCGCGCAGCGGTGGCGTCGGCGCGGAACTCGTGCGCCCGTGCCAATGCGAAACTCCAGGCATCGAACAGGGGTGCGTACCAGGCGTAGAAACGCGTGAGCGGCAGCGACAGTACGAACCCGCTGCGCGACAGACCCTCCACCGCGCGGTGCCAGGTGAAACGGACGCGGTAGAGCCAGCCGGCGAGGCGACCGTGCCGCTCGCCGAAATGACCGAACTCGTGCGCGATGACGGCGGCGGCTTCGTCCCGGTCGAGCACCTGCAGCAGCGGCAGGCCCAGCACGAGATAGTGCCGGTGACCGGCAAGACCGAGCAGCCGGGGCAGGCTGGCCGCAGCCGCATTGAGCTGGTGATCGATGACGATGCCCGCCAGCGGCGGCGCACCCGTCGCCGCGCGCAGACGCTCGACCTCGGCCTCGAGCTCCGGCGCCTCGCCCGGTGCCAGCAGCCGGCCTTCCGGCACACCGAAGCGCACCCACATCGCGCGCAGCAGCACGGCGATCGAGGCGCCGGCGAAGACCAGCACGATACCCAGCTGCGGCTCGAAGGCCACGCCCTGCACGAGCACCCGCCATGCGATCGCCAGCGGGAGCGCCAGCAGCATCAGCAACAGGCCGACCAGGATGCCGTAGCCGGCGAGCGCCAGAGCCAGCACCCGCATCAGATAGGCCCGCGGGGACCGCGCCGCGGCCGCTTCGAGTCGCTGCACCCGGGCACGGTGTCGGGCAGTGGCGGCGTCGGCCGCGCGGCGGTCGTCCAGGGGCACGCAGCGTCCAGTCGGCTGAGGTGCCGCGCAGTATCGCACCTGCCCGACACCGGGTTTTCGCTACACTTCCGCCCCCGCGCGCCGGCCCATTGCCATTGCCGCGCCTCCCGATCTGCAGGACTTTCCATGACCGCGCCCAACTGGCTCTACGAGAATTTCGAAACCGCCGGCTCGGCGATCGGTTTCCGCGTCGACAGGAAGCTGGACGAAGTGCAGTCGCCGTTCCAGAAGATCGAGATCTTTGAAAGCACCGACTGGGGCAACGTCATGCTCATCGACGGCGCGATGATGGTCACCACCCGCGACAACTTCCTCTACCACGAGATGATGTCGCACCCGGCGCTGTTCACCCACGCCGCGCCGAAGACCGTGGTCATCATCGGCGGCGGCGACTGCGGCACGCTGCGCGAAGTGCTGCGGCACCCGGGTGTCGAGAAGGCCGTGCAGTGCGACATCGACGAGCAGGTCACGCGCATGGCGGAGAAGTACTTCCCCGAGCTGTGCGAATCCAACTCCGATCCGCGCGCCGAGATCCTGTTCGACGACGGCATCGCCTATATGGCGAACTGCGCGCCCGGCAGCGTCGACATCGTCATTGTCGATTCGACCGATCCCGTCGGCCCGGCCGAAGGCCTGTTCAACAAGGCCTTCTTTGAAAGCTGCCACCGTGCGCTGAAGGACGACGGCATTCTCGTGCAGCAGTCCGAATCGCCGCTGGTGCTGCTGGATCTCATCAAGGCGATGCGCGCCGAGATGGGCAAGGCCGGCTTCACCACGTTCCAGACCCTGCCGTTCCCGCAGCCGTGCTATCCCACCGGCTGGTGGAGCTGCACGCTGGCGCGCAAGGGCCAGGGCTTCGACTTCCGCGAAGAAGACGCGCGCGCCAAGCCATTCGAGACGCTGTACTACACCGCCGACATCCACAAGGGCGCGCAGTCGCTGCCGCCGTTCGTGGCGAAGGCGCTGGGCGAGGGCTGAGCGCTCAGCAGCCGCAGCGGCCCGTCACCGGACGGGCCGTGCGCGCACCGTCCTCGCGGACGACCGACAGGCGTCCGCGGAACTCGAAATACTCGCACCCGTCATTCTCGTAACAGATGCGTGTGACGAAGCCGGCGAACCAGACGACGTAAGGCGCGCCCGCGAAGCGGGCATTGAGCGGCATCCCGCACGGCGCGCTCCAGACGTTCAATGCGCCGGTCACCATGGGCGGACTGCGATCCGCGCCGTCGAGTCGCAGAACGGCGGGCGATCCGTCGTCCAGATCCTGCATCAGCAGCGGTGGACGAGGGTCGATGCCAAGCACTGTTCGCCCTCGGTCAGCGAACAGCCGCATTCGGGGCTATGGACAGGCTGCGGGTCGATCCGCAAAAGACCATCGGCGGCGAGGCGCGCGTCGCCCGGAAGCAATGCGAGCACCATCCCGAAGCCGAAGACGCTAGAGCGCATCTCCATCGAGCTCACCGGTGCGGATCCGCACCGCACGTTCGAGGTCGTAGACGAAGATCTTGCCGTCGCCGATCTTGCCCATGCCCGCCGACCTCAGGACCGCCTCGACCACGGTGTCGACGATGTCGTCGGTGACCGCGATTTCCAGTTTCACCTTGGGCAGGAAGTCCACCACGTACTCGGCCCCGCGATAGAGCTCGGTGTGACCCTTCTGGCGCCCGAAGCCCTTGACCTCGGTGACGGTGATGCCGGTGACGCCGACGTCCGCCAGCGCCTCGCGCACGTCGTCGAGTTTGAACGGCTTGATGATCGCCATGACCATCTTCATCGGGCGCACTCCATGGGGTCCGGGGCAAGGATACGCCACCCTCACGCCGCGCCCGACACGATCCGCGGCGTTGCCATCGCGCGTTGTGAGATCGGCATCTGCATGCTGTAGTGCGCCGCGCCGTCGAGGGGCGGCGTTTGGACCATTCCCTACCCCGTGCCGCGGCCGCGCCCGACTGTCCAAGCCGGTGACGCGGGCGAGGCTGATGGCATATCGAGAGGAGCCCCCGATGATCGATCTCAACCACCTCGACGACCTCGCACGTCGACTCAGCGGCCTGGTGCCGGCCGGCCTGCGGGAGAGCCGCGAGGAGCTGCAGGAGAACTTCAAGGCCGTCCTGCAGTCCGGCCTGTCGAAGCTCGACCTGGTGACGCGTGAGGAGTTCGACGTGCAGCGCGCGGTGCTGCTGCGCACGCGCGAGAAGCTGGAGGCGCTCGAGGCGCTGGTCCAGCAGCTGGAGCGACCCGCCGGCACACCGGTCGAGGCCTCCGGCGTCGACATCACCCACTGACGCCGCCGACATGGGACTTGCGCTCGTGCACGGACGTGCGCGCGCAGGCATCCGGGCACCCGCTGTCAAGGTGGAGGTGCACCTGGCCGGCGGGCTGCCTTCGATGTCCATCGTCGGCCTACCGGAGGCGGCCGTACGCGAAGCGAAGGACCGGGTGCGCGCCGCCATCCAGTGCGCGCAGTTCGAGTTTCCGGCCCGCCGGATCACCGTCAATCTTGCGCCAGCCGACCTCCCCAAGGGCGGCGGCCGCTTCGATCTGCCGATCGCGCTCGGGATCCTCGCCGCGAGCGGACAGATCCCGGCCGATGCGCTGGGCGATTGGGAATTCCTCGGGGAACTCGGCCTGACCGGCGAGCTGCGGGGCACCGACGGCGTGCTTCCGGCTGCCCTCGCGGTCGCTGCCACGGGCCGACGCCTGCTCGTGCCCGCGGCGAACGGCGCCGAGGCGGCCCTGGCGTCCGGTGTCGAGGTCCGCACCGCACGCACCCTGCTCGAGGTCTGCGCGCTGCTCGGTGGACAGAAGGCCTTGCCCCTCGCGACGGCGCCCGAGCAACGCGTGCCCGCCGGGCCGGACATGCGCGAGGTCCGCGGCCAGGCACAGGCCCGACGCGCGCTCGAGATCGCCGCGGCGGGCGGCCATCACCTGCTTCTGGTGGGTCCGCCGGGGTGTGGCAAGACCCTGCTCGCCTCGCGTCTTCCCGGCCTGCTGCCGGACGCGAGCGAAGCCGAAGCGCTGGAGTCCGCCGCCGTCCAGTCGGTGAGCGGCCGCGGCCTGGATCCGGCCTGCTGGCGCACGCGCCCGTTTCGCAGCCCGCACCACACGGCGAGCGCGATCGCGCTGGTCGGCGGCGGCAGCGAACCGCGCCCCGGGGA
Source organism: Luteimonas deserti (assembly GCF_013425765.1). Lineage (GTDB taxonomy): Bacteria > Pseudomonadota > Gammaproteobacteria > Xanthomonadales > Xanthomonadaceae > Luteimonas > Luteimonas deserti. The sequence continues at coordinate 63,901 of NZ_JACCJZ010000010.1, read as the reverse complement.
GATCTCGCTGGCGCACAACGGCGTGCTGTTTCTCGACGAACTGCCCGAGTGGGACCGGCGTGCACTCGAGGTCTTGCGCGAGCCCCTGGAGTCCGGGGTAGTAACGATCTCGCGCGCCGCGCGGCAGAGCGAGTTCCCGGCGCGCTTCCAGCTCGTCGCGGCGATGAATCCCTGCCCGTGCGGATGGGCGGGCGACGCCTCCGGCCGATGCCGGTGTACGGGCGATGCCATCACCCGCTACCGGGCGCGGATTTCCGGCCCGCTGCTCGACCGCATCGACCTGCATGTCGATGTGCCACGGCTGCCCCCTGCCGCCCTGCGCCCCGATGCCCCCGAAGGCGAGTCGAGCGGGCACATCCGTCAACGCGTGATCGAAGCCCGGCAGCGCCAGCTCGACCGCGCGGGCGTCACCAATGCCGCGCTCGACCAGGCGGCCACGGCGCGCGACTGCCGCCTCGCGCCGGGTGACCAGGCCCTGCTGGAGCGGGCGATCGATGCGCTGCATCTCTCCGCCCGGGCCATGCATCGCATCCTGCGTGTCGCGCGGACGATTGCGGACCTGGAAAGCCATGAGCGCATCGCCTCGCTGCATCTCACAGAGGCGCTCGGCTATCGAGGCTTCGGTCGCTCAGGATGATCCCGCCACGCGCCAGGACCTCCGGGTGCCGCGTACGGACCGCAGAGGCACTCTAGATCGGATACGCCTTCGGCTAGTACGGCGACCTTCAATCGAATCGGACATCCGATTGAGGACATACGGCACGCTGCAGCTAATGGTGCAGGCCTGCCACGTCCGAGCGAAGTACAGTCCGACGCCAGTCACCTGTCGGAAGCAGCGGACTCGACGCTGTGCCGGCCGGTGGAGCAGCGGAACCTACGCCGCCCACCCCACCAGACGTTCGTCATGGTTCCTTGAACGCGTTGGTCTGTGTGTTCCGCAAACCGCTGACGGTGATCTCCCGCACCTCTTCGATCGAAGCTGCGGTCCGGCAGACCCGGCGGGAAAGCTTGCTCCCGATCGGGCGTTCGATGCGGCACACGATCCGCTCGTCCGGCTGTTCTCCGGCGGCAGCCACCAATCCCTCGGCCGGATCGACATCCGGCGGGGTCTGGTCGTCTCCGCCGAACGCCGGGGCGGCGACGCCCACGCAGCACCCTAGTACGATCGCAACGACGAGTGTTCGCATCATCGGCTCCATGCGCGTGAACTGAACCCGACCTTACTCCGTTTTTCCACAGCACGCATTAATACGTTCCAGAGCGTTCTGGAACACTCTACGTCGCGCCGCCGTCCGCGGAGGCGGTGACTCGCGACGGCGTGGCGTGTTGGCCGGTCTACGAGCGCACGTTGTCGTCGCGTGCAGGTTGACTGCGCTTGCGACGCATCGATTCCATCGCAGCCTTGCGCTCAACCGCGGCTTCTTCCGCCGTTCTGCACACGCGCGTCACGCGGTTGCTGCCCGTCTGTCGCGTTCGGGTACAAACGAGGCGCTCTTGGGTGACGCTGTCGGCCTCCGGACGCGGATCCGTAGTCGCGACCTGCTGTCCATCCGAAGGTGGCGCCGCCCATAGTCCCGCTGGAAGCGCCAGAAGCGAACCGATTGCCGCAACGATCAAAGACCGGGTCATCCTGGACTCCCTATGTGTGCGACTCCACACACTAGCTCCGGAGCCCCGTAACGAGTGTGCTGAATCTGGCGGTTTGCTGCTAACGGGTCGTCATGCTGCCGCCCTCGCCTGGAACTGCTGCTCCTCCGTGGAGCCGGTCAGTGCCGTGACGCTCGACGCCCCGCCCTGGATCACCGTGGTCACGTCGTCGAAGTAGCCGGCGCCGACTTCCTGCTGGTGCGAGACGAAGGTGTAGCCCTTGTCGCGCGCGGCGAATTCGCGTTCCTGCACCTGCTCGACATAGTGCTTCATCCCTTCGCCGCGGGCGTAGTCGTGGGCGAACTGGAAGCTGTTGAACCAGTTGATGTGGATGCCGGCCAGGGTGATGAACTGGAACCTGTAGCCCAGCGCGGCCAGGTCCTCCTGGAAGCTCGCGATCTGGCGGTCGTCGAGGTTCTTCTTCCAGTTGAAGCTCGGCGAGCAGTTGTAGCTCAGCAGCTTGCCCGGGTGCTTGGCGTGCACGGCCTGGGCGAATTCGCGGGCGAAACCGATGTCCGGCGTGCCGGTCTCGCACCACACCAGATCCGCGTACGGCGCGTAGGCCACGCCGCGGCTGATCGCCTGCTCCACGCCGTTGCGCACCTTGTAGAAGCCTTCGGCCGTGCGCTCGCCGGTGACGAAGGGCGCGTCGTTGGCGTCGAAGTCGGAGGTCAGCAGGGTTGCAGCTTCGGCATCGGTGCGCGCGAGCACGATCGCGGGCACGCCGAGCACGTCGGCGGCCAGACGCGCGGCGACCAGTTTCTGCACCGCTTCCTGCGTGGGCACCAGCACCTTGCCGCCCATGTGGCCGCACTTCTTGACCGCGGCCAGCTGGTCCTCGAAATGCACGCCCGCCGCGCCGGCGACGAGCATGTTCTTCATCAGCTCGTAGGCATTGAGCACACCGCCGAAGCCGGCCTCGCCATCGGCGACGATCGGCAGGAAGAAGTCGATCGCATCAGACTCGTCGAGCTTGCCGTCGGCGATGGCCTTCCACTGGATCTCGTCGGCGCGCTGGAAGGTGTTGTTGATCCGGCGGACCATCGTCGGCACCGAGTCGTAGGCGTACAGCGACTGGTCCGGATACATGGTCTCGGAACTGTTGCCGTCGGCGGCGACCTGCCAGCCCGACAGATACACCGCTTCCAGACCGGCCTTGGCCTGCTGCATCGCCTGGCCGGCGCTGATCGCGCCAAAGGCGTTGACGTAGCCCTTCTTCGCATTGCCGTTGACCAGTGCCCACAGTTTCTCGGCGCCGCGCTTGGCCAGTGTGTGCTCGGGCTGCACGCTGCCGCGCAGGCGCACCACGTCGGCGGCGGAGTACGGCCGCTGGATACCGCTCCAGCGCGGGTTGCTGGTCCAGTCCTGGTGCAGGGCGTCGATCTGTTGCTGGCGGGTGGGCATGGCGCATCTCCTTCGCGGAACGGGATATGGATCGGGGCGCGACGGCCGACGAAGGCCGCGCGGCGCGGGCGCTTCAGTCGAGGCGCGCGTAGGCCGGCAGGGTGAGGAAGTCCTCGAGCGTGTCGCGCAGCGTCAGCGACTCGAGCATCGCGATGGCCTCGTGCACGCGGGCGGCGCCCGGGATGTCCTGGCCCGCCAGCTTCGAGGGCAGGCACAGCAGCACCCGATCGAGCAGCGCGGTGTCGATCGCGGTGCCGTCGTCGAGATGCAGCGGCGCATGGCCATCATCGGCGTAGTGGATCCACTGCCAGAGCTGCGCACGCGCGATCTCGGCGGTCGCGGCGTCTTCCATCATGTGGTGGATCGGCACGCAGCCGTTGCCGTCGAGCCACGCGGCGATGTAGCGCACGCAGACCTCGACGTTGCCGTCGAATCCAGCGCGCGTGATCGTGCCGATCGACGGCGCGATCAGATCGTCACGGTCCACCAGCACGTCGTCGCGCGTCATCGCGTGCTGGTGCGGGCCGCGCATGCGCTCGTCGAAGATCTGCTTCGCCAGCGGAATCAACGCAGGGTGCGCGACCCAGGTGCCGTCGTGACCGGCGGTGACTTCGCGCAGCTTGTCGGCGCGCACGCGTGCCATCGCCGCATCGTTCGCGGCGGCGTCGCCGGCGATCGGAATCTGCGCCGCCATGCCACCCATCGCATGCGCGCCGCGGCGGTGGCAGGTCTGGATCAGCAGCTCGGAATACGCCTTGAGGAACGGCTGGGTCATCGTGACCTGGCCGCGTTCGGGCAGCACCCGGTCGCGGTGGCGGCGGAAAGTCTTGATGTAGGAAAAGATGTAGTCCCAGCGGCCGCAGTTCAGACCGACGATGCGCCGGCGCAGCGCATACAGGATCTCGTCCATCTCGAACACCGCCGGCAGCGTCTCGATCAGCACGGTCACCTTGATCTGCCCTGCCGGCAGGCCAAGGCTGCGCTCGATATGCGACAGCGCGTCCTCCCACAGCTGCGCCTCCTCCATCGACTCCAGCTTGGGTAGATAGAAATACGGTCCGCGGTCCTTCGCCACCAGCGCGTGGGCGTTGTGGAACGCGAACAGGCCCGCGTCGAACAGCGCCCCCGACATCGGCGCGTCGTCGATGCGCACGTGCTTCTCGTCCAGGTGCCAGCCGCGCGGGCGGACGATCAGCACTGCACGCTGGCCCTCGGGCTTGAGCGCGTAGCGCTTGCCGGCCGGCGCGGTGAATTCGAGCGTGCCCTTGATCGCATCGCGCAGCGCGCGCTGGCCGGTCAGCAGGTTGTCCCAGGTCGGCGAGGTGGAATCCTCGAAGTCGGCCATGTAGCAGTTCGCGCCCGAGTTCAGCGCGTTGATGACCATCTTCGGATCGACCGGCCCGGTGATCTCGACCCGGCGGTCGCGCAGCGCCGCCGGCAGCGATGCCACGCGCCAGGCCGATTCGCGGATCGAGCGGGTGTCGGCGCGGAAGTCCGGGACGTCGCCGGCATCGAAGCCGCGCTGGCGGTGCTGGCGTGCCCGCAGGCGGACCTGACGCTCGCCCTCGAACGCCGCATGGAGGTCGACCAGAAAGGCCTGGGCCTCGGGACCGAGCAGATCGGTCGGCACATCCGTCGGCAGGGCGATCTGCGCGTCTGGGCGCGGGGCGGGTTGCTTGATCACGGCATTCACGGAGGTCGCCTCGTGCTGTCACGGCGTTATTGCGTTGCAACAGACCGTCTACCCCGAGGGACTATTTGACAACCCAGTTTTGTCAATCCGATATATAAGAGGAACTCATACGGAGGGTCGGATGGCCGGCTAGCCCCTGTCTGCATTGCGGTTTCCCTACAAGTCGGACCGGCTTAAACCGCTGCGCGCGTTCTGTCAGACCGCCCGTCTAGGCTCGGTCTCACGGGCGGCCGAGGCGCTGTACGTCAGCCAGCCGGCGATCTCGCTGCAGCTGCAGGCGCTCGAACGCGAATTGGGCGTTGTCCTGCTCGAGCGCAGCGGCCGCCGCCTGGTGCCAACCCGCGAAGGCCAGGTGCTCTACGAGCTGGCGGTGCCGCTGGTCGAGGCGCTGGACGGCCTGCCGGCCGCGTTCCGCCGCGAGGTCGGAGGACTGGACGCCGGCGAACTCACCATCGCCGCCAACAGCTCGACGATCCTGTACCTGCTGCCGAAGATCGTGGACCTGTTCCGGCGCCAGCATCCGGACGTGCGCCTGACGCTGCAGGACGCGATCACCGCCGACGGCACCGGCCTGCTGCGCGCCGACGCGGTGGACCTGGTCGTCGGCTCGATGGTCGACGTGCCGGCCGACCTGGACTACGCGCCGGTGTACCGCTTCGAACCCATCCTGCTGACCCCGCCCGACCACGCCCTCGCGCGCGCGAAGCGGCTGACGCTGGAGGAGATCGCGCGCTACGGCCTGATCCTGCCGCCCAAGCGCCAGGTGACCTACCGGCTCGTCGACCAGGTGTTCCAGCAGGCCCGCGTGCCCTACACGGTGGCGCTGGAGGTCGGCGGCTGGGAGGTCATCAAGCAGTACGTCGCGATGGGCATGGGCATCTCGATCGTCAGTGCGATCTGCCTCGACGCTGACGACGACGCGCGCCTGGCGACGCGGTCGGTGGCGGAGTGGTTTCCGTCGCGCAGTTACGGCGTGGTGGTGCGCAAGGGCAAGGTGCTGTCGCCGCAGGCGCGGGCGTTCGTGGAGTTGATCCGGCCGGATCTGTTCACGCGGCGGGATTACCAGGACAGCGGGCATTCGGAGCGGTAGCGGTTGCCGTTGCGGTTGCAGTTGCAGTTGCAGTTGCAGTTGTTGTCGCTGTTGCTGTTACCGATCAATGATGCGCCGGCGCAGGGCCGAGACCCGGAGGGCGCCGCGCATGGATGCGCGGCGTTTTCCGACCGAGGCAGGATGCCGAGTCGGAAAATCCCGGAACAAATGACGCGCCGGGTGAGCTTCGTCGGGAAATCGTTTTTCTTTGGTTCCGTTTCTTTTGTCGATTGACAAAAGAAATGAACTCGGCCGCGTTAGCGGACGAAAGCCTTTGATGTCGTGTCGGCTCGATCTAGGGAAAACAAGTGCAAAGCTTCCACTCGCCTATCGGCGAGCGGCTCACTTTTCTTTGTTGGCCCAAAGAAAAGTAAGCAAAAGAAAGGGCCTCCCCGACAAAGCACATCCGGCCTTTCATTCGTTCCGGGATTTTCCGACTCGCCATCCTGGCTCGGTCGGAAAACGCCGCACATCCATGTGCGGCGCCCTACGGGTCGGCGTGCATACGCGAGTCGTCACGGATACGAAGAGTCAAGAGCACAAAGCGGAAGCGGAAAAACATCGCACGCCGTACATCGTACGTCGTACAGCGATGCACAGCGCACTACCGCCTCGCGTGCGCGACCTCATCCTCTTCCGGCACTGCTGCCGGCACCGCACTGCGCCGCGACGCCTTCTCCAACTCCGCCAGCGCCACTACACCCGCGGCCTTCGCTTCCATCGCCTGCTTCTGCACCATGCACAAGGTTTGCATGTGGTCGGCGTCGAAATTGAGCCGCTCGATCAGGAAGTCGACGAACGCGCGCACCTTCGGTGACACCAGGCGGCCGCCGGCGAACACGGCGTTGAAATCGACCTCCGGCCCGTTCCAGCCCGCCAGCACGCGCCGCACCATCCCGGCCTCGACGAAGGCCTTCGCCATCACGTCACCGGTCAGCAACAGGCCCTCGCCCTTGATCAACGCCCAGTTGAGCGCCGCCGGATCGTTCGCCACCAGCTGCGGATTGACCGGAAACTCGCGCAGCGCGGCGCCGTCGGTGAGCGACCAGACGTAGCGGTTCTGCGGATTGCGGCTCTTGCGCATCACCAGGGTGCGGTGGTGCTGGAGGTCGTCGGGATGCAGCGGCTCGCCGTGCTTCTCGATGTAGGCGGGGCTGGCGAAGACCTGGGTGCGCAGACTGCCCAGCTTGCGCGCGACGAAATTGGAATCGGGCAGCGTCCCGACGCGCAATGCGAGGTCCACCTCGCCGGCGATCAGGTCCAGCTGCTCGTTGCCCATGTGCATGTCGAGCAGGATTTCCGGGTACTGCGCCTGGAAATCACCCAGCAATGGCGCGATCCAGGTGATGCCGATCGAGTAGGGCACGGTGAAGCGCAGCCAGCCACGCGGGCCGCCCTGCAGCTGGCCGACCGCGCTCTCGGCCTCTTCGAGTTCGCGCGCGATGCGCTGGCAGTGCTCGTGATAGATGCTGCCGGCCTCGGTGAGCCCCAGACGCCGCGTGGTCCGGTGCAGCAGGCGCGCACCGAGCCGCTGTTCCAGCTCCTGCACCTTGCGGCTGACGGTGGTCTTGGGCAGGCCCAGCGCGTTCGCGGCTGCGATGAAGCTGCCCTGCTCCACCACCTTGACGAAGATCAGGGTGTCGTTGAGATCGTGCGCCATCGAAGGCCTCCTCGGAGCGCCGGTTCGCGATTGGACCGGACGAGGGACAATTATTCCCTTGAAAGCGGACTAATCAAGTCCGGGTTCGAAGCCTATCGTCTGCGGCCTGTTCCTGATGGACGTCGCCGATGGCTCTCCCCCGCTACCGCCTGCCCGCGCCTGGTCCAGCATCGACACGCCCTGTGCCGAAGCGCCGAGCGCGCATGGAAATCCCTGAAAACCAGTCGAATCGCGCAGCGGCAGGGGCGCGTCGGAAGGTCGCTGGCGGGGCGCCCGCATGGGGCTGGCTCTGGGCCTGGCTGCCGCGGTCATTGGGCGCCGAACGCGGTCCGGACACGGTCGAATCCCGGTTTTCGGGAGAAACAATCCCATGATCGGGACAATTTCTTCGCCCTTGGTCGTCCTCGGGGCGACCGGCACCCTGGGCGAACGCGTCGTTGCGCAGGCCGTGGCGGAACGCCGCCCGGTCATCGCCGTCGCCCGTGACGCTGGGGCCCTGGAGCATCTCGCGGCGCGGCACGCCGGCCTGGCGACCCTCGTCGCCGATATCGCCACCGAGGCCGATGCCGCGGCGTTGGCGGCGCGTCTGCACGCATGGCCGGACGGCCCGCCGGGTGCGGTCGTCGCGGCCATCCGCGGCGCGGCGCAAGGCGGACGCGTGCTCGCCGCCCCGGCCGACTTCCTGCGCAGGCGGCTCGACGAGGATCTGATTCCGCACCTGGTCGCGGCGCGGCACCTGCTGCCGGTGCTGGCACGCCAGGCGCGGGCCAGCTACGTGCTCATCGGCGGGCCCGGCGCGGAGCAGCCCTGGGCCGGCTACGGCCACCATTCGATCGGCGCGGCCGCGCTGCGGATGCTGGCCCGCGTGCTGCACGAAGAGGCGCGCACGCTGCCGGTGCGCGTGCAGATGCTGGCCGTCGACACGCCGGCGCGCAGCGCCGCGAACGCCGGCCACGCCTGCATGCAATGGCCGGACGCCGACGCGATCGCCAGCCATGCCCTGCGTCTTGTCGCCGGCGCTGTGGCCGGCCATGCGGCGCTCGTGCGCTTTCCGCTCGGTGCGCTGAGCCGCCCGCCCGGACTGTCGGACGACCTCGACGTCGGTCCGCCGCCCTGTCCGTCCGACACGAACCACACCGACGATGCCCGCGCGCTGTTGCGGCGGATCAGCGTCGACGTTCCCGCCCCCCAGGAGTTCCGCCCATGACCGTCCATGTTTCCGCGCCCGCTGCGCGCCGCGCCCTCGTCGCGCTCGGCCTCGCCGTCGCGATCACCCTCGTCGTCGCCGGCTGCGACAGCCGCGCCGAGTCCACGAGCGCGCCTCCGCCGCCGGATGTGGGCGTGGCTCCGGTGCTGGTGGAACCGGTGCGCGACTGGAGCGACGCCACCGGCCGCATCGCCGCGGTCGAGAGCGTCGAGCTGCGGCCGCGGGTCAGCGGCTACGTGCAGCGGGTGGCCTATGCCGAGGGCGACGAGGTCGCGAAGGGCGATCTGCTCTTCGTCATCGACCCGCGCCCGTATCGCGCGGCGTTGCAGCGGGCGGAAGCGGAACTGGCCCGCGCCCGCGCCGACGCCCAGCTGGCCACGACGCGTCACACGCGCGCACAGCAACTGATCGATGCCAGTGCGATCTCGCGCGACGATTTCGAGGCACGCAGCGCCGGTCGCGCCGAGGCCGAGGCCGCCGTGCGCGGTGCCCAGGCGGCGGTCGAAACGGCGCGGCTGGATCTCGCCTTCACCGAAGTGCGGGCACCCGTGGCCGGACGCGCCGGTCGCGCGATGCTGACCACCGGAAACCTGGCGCAGGCCGACACCTCGCTGCTGACCACCGTGGTCTCGCAGGATCCGGTCCACGTGTACTTCGAGACCGACGAGCGCACGTTTCTCCGCCACCAGGCGATGACCCGTGACGGCGCCCGCGCGAACGGTCGCAACGCGGTGCGCGTCGGCCTGGCCGACGAGACCGGCCATCCGCACGCCGGCACGGTCGACTTCCTCGACAACCAGGTCGACCCGGCGACCGGGACCGTGCGAGCACGCGCCGTGCTGCCGAATCCCGATCGCCGCTTCACCCCCGGCCTGTTCGCCCGCGTGCAGCTGGAAGGGGCCTCCCAGCGCGAGGCCGTGCTGATCGACGACAAGGCCGTGATCACCGATCAGGACCGCAAGTACGTCTACGTCGTCGGCGATGACAACACCGCGCAGCGTCGCGACATCGTGCCGGGCCGTGTCGTCGACGGTCTGCGTGTGGTCGAGTCCGGGCTTGCGACCGGCGACCGGGTGATCGTCAACGGCGTGCAGAAGGTGTTCATGCCCGGCATGCCGGTCTCGCCGCAGCCGGTCGCGATGCGCGGTGGCCAGCCCGTCGAGGCGGTCGCCGGGCGCTGAGCGATCAGGTGACGCACGCCGCCGGCGCTGGCGTGCGTCAACGACCCGATCCCGCAGCGCCGCCTCCGGCAGCGCGCGGCGCGCCCCGACAGGCGCTGCGCCGGCCCCGTCACCGCTCCTGGAGGGCACCCGCTCCAGCCCGTCCGCCCGCGTGAACCGTCGTCCGTCCGTGGCGGAGCGACGGCCCTGTTCGCACCTGATCCCACCGCGGCCCCCGCGCCGCCCACAAGGATTTTCCCGTGGACTTCTCCCGCTTCTTCATCGACCGGCCGATCTTCGCCGCGGTGCTGTCGATCCTGATCTTCGCCGGTGGCCTGATCGCCATCCCGCTGCTGCCGATCGGCGAATACCCCGAGGTCGTGCCGCCGTCGGTGGTCGTGCGCACCGTGTATCCCGGTGCCAATCCGAAGGTGATCGCCGAAACCGTGGCGACACCGCTCGAGGAGGCCATCAACGGCGTCGAGGACATGATGTACATCAAGTCCGTCGCCGGCTCCGACGGCGTGCTGCAGCTCACCGTGACCTTCAAGCCCGGCACCGATGCCGACGAGGCAGCGGTGCGCGTGCAGAACCGCGTCGCCCAGGCGCAGGCGCGCTTGCCCGAGGACGTCCGACGGCAGGGCGTGACCACGCAGAAGCAGTCGCCGGTGTTCCTGATGGTCGTGCATCTGACGTCGAGCGACGGCCGCTACGACTCGCTGTACCTGCGCAACTACATGCGTCTGCACGTCAAGGACGAGCTGGCCAAGATCACCGGCGTCGGCGATGCGCAGCTGTTCGGCGGCGGCGATTACGCGATGCGGTTGTGGCTCGATCCCGACAGGATCGCCGCGCGCGGCATGACCGCGAGCGACGTGGTGCGCGCGGTGCGAGAGCAGAACGTGCAGGTCTCCGCCGGCCAGCTCGGCGCCGAACCGATGCCCAACGGCAGCGACTTCCTGCTGCCGATCAACGCCAAAGGTCGGCTGGAGACCGTCGAGGAATTCGGCGACATCGTGCTGAAGTCCGGCCCCGACGGTGAGCTCGTGCGCCTGGCCGATGTCGCGCGCATCGAACTCGCCGCCGGCGACTACACGCTGCGTGCGCGCCTCGACGGCAAGAACGCGGCCGCGATCGGTATCTTCCAGGCGCCGGGCGCGAACGCGCTCGACATCCGCGACGGCGTGGTCGCGAAGATGGACGAGCTGCGCCCGCAGCTGCCGCCCGGGGTCGAGATCCAGTCGATTTACGACACCACGATCTTCGTCCGCGACTCGATCAAGTCGGTCGTCGTCACCCTACTGGAAGCGACGCTGCTGGTGGTGCTGGTGGTGATCCTGTTCCTGCAGACCTGGCGCGCGTCGATCATCCCGTTGATCGCGGTCCCGGTCTCCATCGTCGGCACGTTCGCGGTGCTGTACCTGCTGGGCTACTCGATCAATACGCTGACCCTGTTCGGTCTTGTTCTTGCGATCGGCATTGTGGTCGACGATGCGATCGTCGTGGTCGAGAACGTCGAGCGCCACATCGAACTGGGCGCGGCGCCGCTCGAGGCCGCGCACCGGGCCATGCGCGAAGTGTCGGGGCCGATCATCGCGATCACCCTGGTGCTGTGCGCAGTGTTCGTACCGATGGCGTTCCTGACCGGCGTGACCGGCCAGTTCTACAAGCAGTTCGCGGTCACCATCGCGATCGCCACGGCGATCTCCGGCCTCAACTCGCTGACCCTGTCGCCGGCGCTCGCGGCGATCCTGCTGCGCTCGCACGACGCGCCGAAGGACCGCGCCTCGCGGTTGATCGACCGGGCGTTCGGCTGGGCGTTCAGGCCGTTCAACCGCTTCTTCAACCGCAGCTCGCAGCGCTACGAAGCTGGGGTGTCGCGCGTGCTCGGTCGCCGCGGCGCGGTGTTCCTGGTCTACGCGGTGCTGCTGGTCGGCGCGGGCCTGATGTTCAAGGTGGTGCCGGCCGGGTTCATTCCGGTGCAGGACAAGCTGTACGTGATCGCCGGCGTGAAGATGCCGGAGGGCGCATCGATCGAGCGCACCGATGCGGTGCTGAAGAAGATGGCGGCGCTCGCCAGTGAAGTGGACGGCGTCGCCAGCGAGATCGCGTTCCCCGGCCTCAACCCGCTGCAGTTCACCAACACGCCCAACAACGGCGTGATCTTCTTCACCCTCGATCCCTTCAGCGAGCGCGCGCGCAGTGCCGAGGAGATCACCGCCGAGCTCAACCAGAAGTTCTCGACGATCCAGGAAGGGTTTACGTTCGCCTTCATGCCGCCGCCGATCCAGGGCCTCGGCAACGGGTCGGGCTGGTCGCTGTTCGTCGAGGACCGCACGCGTCTGGGCTACGGCGAGCTGCAGGCCGCGGTGCAGGCGTTCCAGGGCGCGGCCGCGCAGACGCCCGGGCTCGGCTACCCGATCAGCAGCTACCAGGCCAATGTGCCGCAGCTCAACGCCGAGGTGGACCGGGCCAAGGCCAAGGCCCAGGGCGTGCCGCTGACCGAACTGTTCGACACGCTGCAGACCTATCTCGGTTCGGCCTACGTCAACGACTTCAACATGTTCGGCCGCACCTGGCAGGTCATCGCCCAGGCCGACGGCCAGTTCCGCGACGAGGTGGGCGACATCGCCAACCTGCGCACGCGCAATGCGGCGGGCGAGATGGTGCCGGTGGGTTCGATGGTGAACGTGCGCCAGACCTATGGGCCGGACCCGGTGATTCGCTTCAACGGCTATCCCGCCGCCGATCTGCTGGGCGATGCCGACCCGCGCGTGCTGTCGTCGGGCGAGGCCATGGCCAAGGTCACCGAGCTCGCCGGTCAGGTGCTGCCGGCCGGCATGGGCATCGGCTGGAGCGACCTCAGCTACCAGCAGTCGAACCAGAGCGGTGCGGCCATGGTGGTGTTTCCCCTCGCGGTGCTGCTCGCGTTCCTCGTGCTCGCGGCCTTGTACGAGAGCTGGTCGCTGCCGCTGGCGGTGATTCTGATCGTGCCGATGACGCTGCTGTCCGCCCTGTTCGGCGTCTGGCTGGCGGGCGGCGACAACAACGTGTTCGTGCAGGTGGGTCTGGTCGTGCTGATGGGCCTGGCGTGCAAGAACGCGATCCTGATCGTCGAGTTCGCCCGCGAGCTGGAGATCCAGGGTCGGAGCATCGTCGATGCCGCGCTCGAAGCGAGCCGGCTTCGCCTGCGCCCGATCGTCATGACCTCCGTCGCCTTCATCGCCGGCACCGTGCCGCTGGTGCTGTCGACGGGTGCGGGCGCCGAAGTGCGCTCGATCACCGGCATCACCGTCTTTGCCGGAATGCTGGGCGTGACCCTGTTCGGCCTGTTCCTGACGCCTGTGTTCTACGTCGCATTGCGCAAGCTCGCGAACGCGCCGGTGGTGTCGCACAAGCAGGCCGTGCCCGCACATGCCGCACCGGACCCGGGGCTGCACGCATGACGCTCCCGGCTGCGACGTCCGGAATCGGCGCGTCACGCCGCGCCGCGCGCACCACACTCCGGGCCGCGCGACCTGCCCCACCGCGTATCGCCCAGGCGTCTTCCTTCCCCACCGATTGAGATCTGACCCATGAACGCAAGCTCCCGAATCGCCCTCGTCACCGGCGCCACCCGCGGCATCGGCCTTGAAACCGTACGCCAGCTGGCCGAGACCGGCGTGCATACCCTGCTGGCCGGTCGCGACCGCGACCGCGCCGTCGCCGCGGCCTTGAAACTGCAGGCCGACGGCCTGCCGGTCGAGGCGATCGCACTCGACGTCACCGATGCCGCGAGCATCGCCGAGGCCGCACGCACCATCGAACAACGCCACGGCCACCTCGACATCCTGATCAACAATGCCGGCATCGTGGTCGACGATGCGCAGCTCGGCGCGGCAGGCCAGTCGCTCCAGACCTGGCGGACGACGTTCGAGACCAACCTCTTCGGCCTCATCGCCACCACCCAGGCGCTGCTGCCGCTGCTGCGCAAGTCGGCGGCCGGCCGCATCGTCAACGTCTCCAGCCTGCTCGGCTCGATCAGCGAGCACCGCAACCCGGACTCCTTCATCTACGACTTCAAGGGCATCCCGGCCTACAACGTCTCCAAGAGCGCGGTGAACGCGTGGACGGTGCATCTGGCCCACGTGCTCGAGGACGCCGGCATCAAGGTCAACACGATCCATCCGGGCTACGTGCGCACCGACATGAACAAGGCCGGCGACGAGCAGAACGGCGAGCTCGAAGTCGCCGACGGTGCGCGCACCAGCGTGCGCCTGGCACTGATCGACGATGCCGGCCCGACCGGCGGCTACTTCTACATGGACCAGGTGCTGCCGTGGTGATGCGCCCGCTGGTGACCGTGCTCGCGGCTGCGCTGCTCGCCGCCTGCGCCGTGGGCCCGGAGCATGTGCGGCCGTCGATGGCCGTGCCCGCGGCGTTTTCCGCCGCACCTGCGGCGGCCGCGCCCGCATCCGTCGACGTCGCCTTCTGGCAGGGCTTCGGCGATCCCCGCCTCACCGCGCTGGTCGCGGAGTCGCTCGCGGCCAATCACGACCTGCGCATCGCGATGGCACGGGTCGACCGGGCCAGTGCCCTGCTGCGCGGCACGCGGCTGGACCGCTGGCCGACCGTGGACGCCAGCGCGCGCGGTGCAAGCAGCCGGGCCAGTGCGGACGAGGCGCCGGGCCTGTCGCGCGACGCCCGCGACAGCGATACGTATGAAGCGGCGATCGGCGCGAGCTGGGAACTCGATCTGTTCGGTCGCGTCCGACGCGGCGTGGAAGCGGGCGAGGCCGACCTCGGCGCCAGCATCGACGACCTGCGCGCCCTGCAGGTGGTCATCGTCGGCGAGGTCGCCACCGCGTACTTCGAGCTGCGCGGCCTGCAGGAGCGGCTGCGCGTGGCGACCGAGAACGCCGGCAACCAGCAGCACACGCTGGCGCTGGTGGACGCCCGGCGCAATGCCGGCCAGGACAGCGACTTCGACAGCGCGCGCGCGTCCGCCCAGGCGGCGTCGACGGCGGCGCGGATCCCCGCGCTGGAAGCGGAGATCCGGGTCGCGGCACATCGCATCGGGGTCCTGACCGGCCGCATGCCCGAAGCCCTGCTACCTGCGCTGTCGACGGCGGTGGCGCTGCCCGAGGTGCCGCGGACGATCGATCCCGGCACCCCGGCGGACGTGCTGCGGGCCCGGCCGGATGTCGCGGCCGCCGAACACCGGCTGCATGCCGCCACCGCGCGCGTCGGCGTGGCCACCGCGGACCTGTTCCCGCGGTTCACCCTCGGCGGGCTGATCGGAAGCCAGGCAGGCGACCTGGGTGATCTGTTCGCGCGCGGGAGCGAAACCCGGCTGGTCGCACTCGGTATCGACTGGTCGTTCCTCGATGTCGGCAGGGTACGTGCACGCATCCTCGCCGCCGATGCGGACGCCGAGCTGGAACTGGCCCGCTACCAGCAGACGGTGCTGCGCGCGCTGGAAGACACGGCGAACGCACTGGCCCGGTTCAACCGGGCGCACGACGAGGACGTGGAACTGGAACGGGCCGCGCGTGACAGTGGGCGGGCCGCGCGACTGGCGCGGCTGCGCTTCGACGCGGGCGCGACGGGCCTGCTCGAAGTGCTGGACGCCGAGCGCACCCAGCTGCAGGCCGAGGATGCCTTCGCCGCCAGCCGCACCCGCACCGTCACCGGCGCCGTGTCGCTGTATCGGGCACTGTCGGGCGGGTGGCCGCAGGTCGTGCCCGAGCGGGAGATGCTCGAGGGCCACGTGTCCGGGCTCTGAGGCCCGGAACGGGACGCGGCTGGACGGTTCGCACCGCTGACGCGCAGCCGGGCACGTGGACCATCCCGGGCCCGGCCTTCCAGTGCGGACCCAGGATACCCTGCGTGCCGGCGCACGCAGAATGTCGGAGGCACACCGGGACAGTGCGGCGCCGCGTAGCTCAGGCGCCCAGCAGCACCCGGTTCATGCGCTGCACGAACGCTGCGGGATCCGGCAGCGGGGCGCCTGCGGCGATCTCCGCCTGTTCCAGCAGCAGCGTGGCCAGGTCGGTCGCCTTCGCATCATCGATCTCGCCGTCGATGCGTTGCAGCAGGGCGTGCTGCGGGTTGATCTCGAGCGTGGGCTTGCTGTCGGGCACGGCCTGGCCGGCCTCGCGCAGCAGGCGGGCCAGATGCGGGGCCATTTCGTAGTCGGCCAGGGCCAGACACGACGGCGAATCGGTCAGGCGCGCGGACACGCGTACATCGCCGACGCGCTCACCGAGCAGACGCTTGATCTTCTCGACCAGCGGCGCGGCGGCGGTCGCGGCTTCGGCCTGCTTCGCCTTGTCCGCCTCGTCGAGCGGCAGTTCGCCCTTGGCGACGTTCTTCATCGACTTGCCGGCGTACTCGTGCAGGCTGCCGAGCATCCACTCGTCGATGCGGTCGAACATCAGCAGCACCTCGATGTCCTTCGCGCGGAAGGCCTCGAGCTGCGGGCTGCCGGCGGCGGCCTTGTAGCCGTCGGCGGTGATGTACCAGATGGTGTCCTGGCCGACCGGCATGCGGCCGACGTAGTCGTCCAGCGACACGGTCTGCGCGGCGCCGTCGCCCTTGGTCGAGGCGAAGCGCAGGATTTTCGCGATGCGCTCGCGGTTGCTCGCGTCCTCGACGATGCCCTCTTTGAGCGTATTGCCGAAGGCCTTGTGGAACGCGGCGAACGTCTCGGCGTCGTCGCGCGCGAGCTTCTCGATCATGTCGAGCACGCGCTTCACGCACGCGCCCTTGATGCGGTCGAGCTGGCGGTTCTGCTGCAGGAGCTCGCGGCTGACGTTGAGCGGCAGATCGTCGGCATCGACGACACCGCGCACGAAACGCAGATAGTTCGGCAGCAGCTCCTCGGCGGCGTCCATGACGAACACGCGCTTGATGTAGAGCTTGAGGCCCTTGCGCTCGTCGCGGCCGCCCATCATCAGGTCGAACGGCGGCTGCGAGGGCAGGTACAGCAGCGTGGTGAAGCTCTGGCTGCCTTCGACGCGGTTGTGGGTCCACGCCGCGGCATCGTTGAAATCGTGGCCGAGCGACTTGTAGAACCCCTGATAGTCCTGGTCGGAGATGTCGGACTTGGACTTGGTCCACAGCGCCGACGCATCGTTCGCGGTCTCCCATTCGGGCGCGGCGTCGGTTTTCTCGTCCTCGCCTTCGGCCGGCATCGGCGCGTCCTTGGGCATGCGGATCGGAAAGGCCACGTGGTCGGAGTACTTGCGCACCAGCGAGCGCAGCTTCCAGCCGTCGAGGAATTCGTCCTCGTCGGCCTTGAGGTGCAGCACGACGGTGGTGCCGCGCTCGGGCAGGGTGACGTCCTCCAGCGAGTACTCGCCGCGACCGTCGCTCTCCCACTTCACGCCGGCCTCGGGCGCGGCGCCGGCATGGCGGGTCAGCACGGTCACGCGGTCGGCGACGACGAAGGCCGAATAGAAACCCACGCCGAACTGGCCGATCAGGCGCGCGTCCGCCTTCTGCTCGCCGCTCATCGCTTCGAGGAACCGGCGTGTGCCGGAGCTGGCGATGGTGCCGATGTTGGCGACCACGTCTTCGCGCGACATGCCGATGCCGGTGTCGCGGATGGTGACCGTGCGCGCGGCCTTGTCCCAGCTCACGTCGATATGCAGGTCGCCGGCGCCGGCCAGCAGGTCGGGACTCGCGATCGACTCGAAGCGCAACTTGTCGCAGGCGTCGGAGGCGTTGGAGATCAGCTCGCGCAGGAAGATCTCCTTGTGCGAGTACAGCGAATGGGTCACCAGGTGGAGGACCTGGGCGACTTCGGCTTCGAACTTGCGGGTTTCGGCGGTCGTGGTCATTGGCGGTTTCAGCAGGGCCTTGGACAGGCGCTGGACATGCGGCGCCCGGCCGCCGTTTTCAAGCGCGGCCGCAGCCCCGCCCCGACCGGACGTGGCCATCCACTGCCGCAGCAGCGCCCGCACGGCGGCGACACGGGCATCCACCTCGGCGCGGTCGGCGGACGCGATCAGCAACGAGGATCGGGAGACTGTTGCCTGCCCGGTCCGGGCGCGCCGGTCCGGCGGCAGTCCTGTGGGGTCTACGAGCGCCGGGCCGTCCACGGGCATGGCGCGGGCGCGCGCGCCACGATGGAACACCCGGCAGAGGCCGCGCCTGGCGCGCGGACGGTGGTGGCGGAGTACCCTGTCGAGCGCCGGCTGCGCGCATTCCATCGGATGCCCTCGCCCACCGCAGGATCGACACCGAGGACGCGCGCGCGCCGGCGCTCCCCGGCGTCGTGGCGCGGGTGATCGAGCGCGGCCAACCAGGGGTCGACGGCCGCCGAGGCATCGGCCGGCGTGGACTGGACAGACCGGATGGCGGACAGCGCGGGCATCCGCAGCCGACGCTCCGGCGGGCCCGGATCGTGCCGGCGTGACCTACAGCGGCCATACCAGCAGCAGCATCGGCAGCGACACCACCAGCACCAGGGCCTGCACGGGCAGCCCGAGCCGCCAGTAGTCGCCGAAGCGGAAGCCGCCGGGGCCCAGGATCAGCGTGTTGTTCTGGTGCCCGATCGGGGTCAGGAACGCGCACGAGGCGCCCACCGCCACCGCCATCAGGTAGGGGTCGGCGCTGACCCCGAGCGTGCCCGCAGCGCCGATCGCGATCGGGCACATCACAGCGGCGGTCGCCGCATTGTTCATCAGGTCGGACAGGGTCATCGTCACCACGAGAATCAGGGCCAGACCGACCACCGGCTGGCCCTGGCCGACGGTCTCGATCAAGACGCGCGCGATCAGGGCCGCGGTGCCGGTCGATTCCATGGCGCCGGCCACCGGGATCAGCGCGGCCAGCAGCACGACAACCGGCCAGTCGATCGCGTTGTAGACCTCACGCGGCGGGACCGTGCGCAACACCATCGACATGATCACGCCGATCGCGAACGCCACCGCCACCGGCACGAGGCCCACGGCCGTGGCGACGATCGCGCCGAGCAGAATGGCCGACGAGATGATCGCCTTGCGACGGTCGGGAATGCGCAGCGCGCGTTCGGCCAGCGGCACGCCGCCGAACTCGGAGGCGAAGCCCGAGATCGCCGCCTGGGTGCCCTGCACCAGCAGCAGGTCGCCATCCTGGAACGGCTGCGAGCGCAGCCGGCTGCGCGAACGGTTGCCCGCGCGCGAGATCGCCAGAACATTGATGCTGTAGCGCGTACGCAGGCCGAGATCGCTGGACGAGCGGCCGGCCAGACTGGAGCCGGGCAGCACCGCGATCTCCTGCAGCACGATGTCGGCGTGGGGCGTCCGCGCGGCATCGGCGCGCTCATCGTCCTCGCCTTCGCCGTCTCCAGTGTCCGACGCCGGCGTGGCCGGCGCGGCGTTGGCGCGTCTGCGGCCCTGGGCATCGTCGGCCTGGGCCGGCGCGTCGGCGTCGTCCTCGACCGCGGCCTCGCGCACATCCTCTTCGAGCTTGGCACCGAGCCGCGACAAGACCTCGTTGAGCACGTCGGCATCCACCTCCACCACCAGCACGTCACCGGCACGCACCTTGCGCGTGGGATTCGGGGCGTGCACGCGGAACTCGGCCTGGACCATGCCGATCACCTGGGCGTCGTACTCGTCGAGCATCGCCTCGATCTCGCGCACGGACTTGCCCACCGCGCGCGCGCCCTCGGGCACCCGCAGCTCGGTGAGGTAGGCGCCCGGATCGAAGCCTTCGACGGCAGCTTCGCGGCGTACGGGCACCAGCTTCCAGCCGCCGAGAACCAGCAGCAGCACGCCCGCCACCGCCACGGTGGCGCCGACCGGGGTGTAGTCGAACATCGCGAAAGGCGCACCGCCCGCCTGCGCGCGGAAGCCGGCGACGATCAGATTGGGCGGCGTGCCGATCAGCGTGGTCATGCCGCCGAGAATCGAGCCGAAGGCCAGCGGCATCAGCACCTGCCCGGGCGCGAGCTCCTGCTTGCGCGCGATCTGGATCGCGACCGGCATCAACAGGGCCAGTGCGCCGACATTGTTCATGAAGGCCGAGAGCAGCGCGGCAAGCCCGGTCAGCGCCGCGATCGACAGCATCGGCCCGGCCTTGCCGGGCAGCACCGCGCGGGTGAGCGCGTCGACGGCGCCGGAGGTCTGCAGGCCGCGGCTGAGCACCAGCACGCAGGCGACCGTGATCACCGCGGGATGGCCGAATCCCGCGAAGGCCTGATCGGCACCGACCAGACCCGCGAGGACACAGGCCAGCAGCGAAGCGCCCGCCACCATGTCGTGGCGCCAGCGGCCCCACAGGAACATGCCCACCGTGCCGGCGAGGATGAGGAGGATCAGGATCTGGTCGATCTGCATGGACGGTGCGGGACGGAAACGGCCTCCAGCCTACGGAGGTGGCGGTCGCGGTGTCATCACGTCCGCAGCCGGGCGCTTGCCCAGGCCGCATGGCCGCGCGCGCGACCGGCACACCGTCTCAGGTCGGCGACGAGCCGCGCCCCGGCGCCATGCTGCGGAAGACCCCGTCGCGGCGCACCCAGGCGTGCATCAAGGCGGCTGCCAGATGCAGCAGTACGAGCGCGAACAATGCGCGCGCCAGCCAGGCGTGCGATGCACGCAGCAGGCTGTACACCAGCGGATCCGGCGGCGCGATCGGCGGCAGGACCAGACCGCCCCACAGCGTGACCGGGTTGCCCGCCGCGGAGACCATCGCCCAGCCGACCAGCGGCATCGCCAGCATCAGCGCGTAGAGCGCCACGTGCGACACCTGCGCGGCCAGGCGTTGCCAGCGCGGGAGATCTGCCGGCAGCGGCGGCACGCGCCGGCGCACACGATGGAGGAGGCGCAGCACCGCGAGCAGCAGCAGGGCGATGCCGATCGGCCGATGCAGGGCCAGCAGGGACGGACGCAGCGTGACCGAAGCGACCATCGCGACGCCGACGAACAGCATTGCCAGGATCAGCGCCGCCATGCTCCAGTGCAGCGCGCGGGCGAACGCGTCGTGGCGCGTCGGACCCGTCCCGGTCGCGGGAGTTCCGGACATGGGGTCGACGGTCACGGACGCGTCCGTCGCCTCGACGCGGCTCATCGGGCGGTCTCCGTCGGCGGGACCGCACCCACGTCGGCGCCGCGCGCCGTCTCGCGTGTGCGCCGGTCGAACGACTGCGCATACACCGCCGCGCGCGCGGCGAGGATCGGATCGTCGGACAGCGCCACACCCGGCGGGACCACGGTCGGATCGAAGTTGAGGTCGCGGCAGGGGCCGTCGGCCTGGTCCTGGGCGCTGTCCAGCACCACGCTGCCCAGCACGACCTGCTCGCGATCATCCGGCCACGGCGTACTCGGATCCGCCGGGTCGTCGCCGGGACCGGCCAGCGTGGCGACCATGTCCCAGCGCAGCGCACCCTCGGCGAGCCGGCGCCGCAGCTCGGTCTGCAGGTAGTCGCCCTCGGCGGCCGCGCGCTGGTCGGGGGTCATTTCGACGAACGGGGCCCGTGGATGCATCGCCCAGCGCACGATGCGCGCCTGGCCGTCGGCGGCGACGAAGCGATAGGCATGGACGCCGTGATAGCGGGTATTGGCGAAACTGTCCGACCAGGGCGCC
Organism: Luteimonas deserti; assembly: GCF_013425765.1. GTDB lineage: Bacteria > Pseudomonadota > Gammaproteobacteria > Xanthomonadales > Xanthomonadaceae > Luteimonas > Luteimonas deserti. The sequence goes on along the minus strand of NZ_JACCJZ010000010.1, from coordinate 42,487 downwards.
GATTTCGCCCAGGCCGCGAAGCGCTGCGCGGCCGGGTGCGCGGCGACGAAGGCGGCGACACGTTCCGGATCGGCCTTGCCCGTGGCCGGGTCGGCTGCCGAGGCGCGTGTCTGCTCGAAGAACGCCTCGGCCGACGTGGCACCGAAGAACGGAAAACTGTTCATCGCCATGCGCCACTCGCTGCCGTCGCCGGCGTGCAGGACCAGGGCCATGCTGCGGACCCGCGCCTGTGCGTCGAGCCCGTAGGGCGAGCCGCCGCCGATCGACATGCGACCGACCAGTGGCGTGGTGGGGTCGGCGAAGACCCGCGCCCGGCTCAACATCGCGCCGCCAGGCGCCGCCTCGAACCGCCCGGCCACGCAGACACCCTTGGCGTGCGCGCGGCGGAAGCCGGGATAGGCCGTGGCCGCGGTGGCCTCGATGGCATCGGTCATCCGCGGCGCCGTGAGCCGCTGCGGCGTCAGCCAGCCGGCGGTCCAGGCGAACGCCCCCACGATGGCCGCGACGATGGCCGCGATGGCGAGATAGGCGCCGGCATGCGGCGGCAGGACAGGACGACGGGGCATGGGCGCGACGCGAGCGGGAGCAGACGCGAGGGTACGCCCTCGCCGCCGCGGCCGCTTCCGCGCAGGCGCCGGGCGGCTTCGATCCGCGGCGGCGGCGCCGCGCGGCATGCGACCACGCCACGCGGCCCCGGTATCGTGCGCACTCCGGGACCGCCATGCGGATCCGGTGACCGCAGCACGAGGCCGCGGGTGCGCTCCGCCTGCCCGTCGCGGGTGGCCTACTGCACGGTGATCTGCTCGGCGCGGGTCACCCGCACCTGGGTCTGGTAGTAGTACTTGTCCGTGGCCACGCCGTCGGCGTAGAACACGATCGTGGTGCGCCTGGCCTCGCCGTCGACCAGGATGCGGCGGCCCTTCAAGGCCTCCAGGGGGTCCGCGCCGAGACGCTCGCCGAGCTGGCGCACGGCCTGCGGTTCGAGCGCGATGCTCAGGTTGCGCTGGTCCCGGTAATCGGTCTCTGAGTTGAGATAGGCCATCTCGCCCTGGCGGCCGGTGGCCCGCACCTGCAGCGCGAATACGCCCTTGACCCCGCGCGGCGCGGCGTCCGCGGCCAGCTGCACGGCCTGCGCCGGCGCGAGCCAGCGCGCGTCGACCGGTGCGGTGCCCGATGTGGCGCAGCCGGCGAACGCGATCGCGCCAAGTGCGGCGAGCATGCATGCAAATCCTGTGGTCTTCATCCTGTCGTCCCTGGTCCTGTCATGGGAGGCACGGCGCACGATGCCCGTGCCACGTGGGTTTAGCCGCATCCGCGTTGCCTCACGCGCGTCGCAACCCGCGATCGCGGTCCCCTGTCCCGGCGCGGAACCGCGATGCATCGATCACGCCGGCGACGCACCGCCGACGCACACGCAGGCCGGCGATCAGGGCTGGTAGCACGCGCCCGACGGATCGACCTCGATCTGGATCAGGTCGCCGCCGGCGCCGCCCCAGACGTTGCCACCGGTGAAGATCAGACAGCCCTCGCCGCGGAACAGCGCCTGCAGACGGGTCGCGTCGTTGCCGAAATAGAACGGGATCCATCGCTTGCCCGACTCGTAGGTATGGAAGCGGTCGGGCGCGCGGTCGAGGATCTCCTGCACGTCCTGCATGCTCATGCCGATCTGCAGCTGGGCGAACTTGCTGCCGTCCTCGGGCGTACCGACGATTTCGCCGGTGAACGAACCGTCCTGCGATTTCACTTCGCGGGTCTGCCCGTCATTGGCGGCGGTCGTTCCCGCCACGCCGAACGCCAGCGCCAGTGCGGCGCCGAATCCCAGGCTCTTGCGCATCCACATTCCCCTTCCATTCCGTGGTCGCCGGGTTGGCGACGGCGCGGCGATGCTAGCAGTCCGGCGGGCGTCGGGCGCGTGCCGGGCGGCACGAACGGGCGCCATCGATGGCCACGTCGCCACCGCATGGCCCGCGCCGAGCGTGCGTGGCCCGGTGCCTCGATGTTCCGGCACCCGGCGATCGTGCCCTGCGCGCCTGGCGACGGCAGGCCGTCCGGCCCGACGCGCAACGCGTGCAGGTGATCGTCTCAGGGTGGCGCCACGGCGCGCGCCACGGACCGATGCAGGTGATGCGCAACGAATACTGCGAGCGCGTCCGCGGTGTGGAGTCGGAGGTCGCCGACAGCGCGGCGGTCGCGATCGGCGCGCCGCCGCGCGCGCGAGGCCAGCGCCGGTACGGCATCTACGACGGCGGGTCTCCGGCCCGTCGGCAATGCGCGAAGCAGGCGACGCAGCCCGCCGATGTCGTAACCCGCACACGCGCTGGCAGCCACACCCCGAGAACGGGCCTCGACGGCACCACGGGCCCCGGTGCGCACAGACCGAGGCGGCTCCAGTCGCATCGCCGTGCACGTGCTCGGGATGCCGTTCTTCCGCATCGAGCAGCACTGGCAGCGGCGAGGGCCGCACCGGCGAGCAGCGCGGTCGTCGCGCCGGCGCGCCGGCGCGATCGTTCCAAAGGTCGACATCAGGTCTACGCCCGCGACAGATGCAGCGCTGCGGGTGATCCGCCTGGCCCAGTGCGCGGCGGCGGCGACGGTCGACGATGCATGCGGAGTGCGACTCACGGTCGGCCGGCTGCAGCGGGCGTTTCTTCCATGCCTGTCGCGCTCCATCGGTGGTGCGGGGGCATTGCAGCGTCCGCACCGCGGCATTGCGTGCAACGCATCGCCAGCGCATCCGCGGCCGACGCGGTGATGTGATGCACGTGACCGCGGTCGCAACTGGCGATGCGATCTCACGATCTCTTGCCTGTATGCGACTAGCATCGCAGGCTCATCCATGCTGCGAGGTCGTCCTTGCGCCTGTCCGGCACGACGCTGCACAACCTGGGATTCGCCGCCGCGCTGGGGTTGCTGGTGCTGCTGGCCTGGCAGGGCAAGCGCAGTCAGGAGGTGCTGCTCGATGCCAATGCAGCGGTGACCGAAAGCCTCGAGGTCATCAACCTCGCGCAGGGGATGTTCTCGGTGCTGCAGGACATCGAGAGCGGCTCGCGCGGCTACGTGCTCACCGCCGACGCCGCCTATCTCGCGCCTTACGACAGCGGCCGGGCCGAGCTCGTGCGGCTGCGCGGGGAGCTCGGCCGCACACTCGCCCGGCGCGACCGCGCCGCGTGGCTTGCAGCGCTCGATGCGGGGATCGCCCGCCGCGTCGAGATCGCCAGCGCCAATATCGAGCGCCGCGACCGCCTCGGCCTGCAGCGGGCTGCGGACGTGATGGCGCAGGCCGGCGGCAAGGAGGCGATGGATGCGCTGCGCGCGCAACTCGCGGAACTCGAGACCGACGAGCGCGCACGGCTCGCCGCCGAATCCGCGCGGGTGGATTCGGTGCTGGAGCGCGGGCGCTTCGAAGTGGTCGCCGGCAGCGGCGTCATCGCGCTCTTGATGCTGTGGTTCCTGCTGGCCATGAACCGCGCCCTGCACCGCCAGGCGCGGCTCGCGGATGCGGCGCGTGCGGGCGAGGCACGGCAGTCCGCGCTGCTGCGCGCGGTTCCGGACGATCTCTACGAGGTCCACGCCGACGGCCGCGTCGACGTGCTGTCACGCGGCGCTGCGGCCCGCAGCGATCCCGACGCCGGTCTGTGCGCGGCGTTGACCCAGCGGATCGCGCGGCAGCCGGACCACACCCTGCTCACCTTCGACTGGAGCGACGCCCAGGGACGCGACTTCGAGGTGCGCATCGCCCGGGCCGACGACGGCGACAGCCTGGCCATGGTCCGCGACGTCAGCGAGGCCGTGCAGGCACGCCGGCGGTTGCGCGACCAGCAGGCCTTCCTGCGCAGCGTGGTGGATGCCGACGAGAACCTGATCTTCGTGCGCGACGCCGGCGGGCGCGTGCTGCTGTGCAACGAGGCCTTCTCGGCGCTGTTCGACCTGCGTCCCGGCCAGGTCGAGGGTCAGCGCGCGGAGGACATCGCCGGCGGCGACGGTATCGCGCCGCTGCTCGAGGGTGACACCGCGCTGCTGCGCGAGTTGCCCGAGCTGCGCCGCAACCAGCTGGCGGTCACCGACGTGCGCGGCCGGGAACGCTGGCTCCAGCTGCTCAAGCGGCCGCTGACGCTCTCGGATGGCCAGCGGCTGGTACTCGCGGTGGCCGTGGACGTCTCGGCGCGTCGCCAGGTCGAGCGCATGAAGTCGGAGTTCATCTCCACGGTGAGCCACGAGCTGCGCACACCGCTCACCGCGATCCGCGGCGGCCTGTCGATCCTCACCGGCGATCACGCGGGCGAGATTCCCGAGCCGCTGCGCCCGCTGATCGCGATCGCCTACAAGAACAGCGAGCGGCTGGTACGACTGATCAACGACATCCTCGATGCCGAGAAGCTCGAGAGCGGCCGCCTGGTCATGCACCTGCAGGTGATGGCGCTGCGGCCGCTGGTGGCCCAGGCGATCGAACAGATCGCAGGGTATGCACGCGAGTTCGACGTCCGTCTCGCCTTCGCCCCCGGCGACGACGCCGACGTGGAGATCGACAGCGACCGTTTCGCCCAGATCATGGCCAACCTGCTCTCGAACGCGATCAAGCACTCGCCGCCCGGGGAACGGGTGGATGTGGTGCTGGCGGTGCGCGAGGCCCACGCCGAGGTGACGGTCGCGGACTACGGCGCCGGCATTCCGCAGGCCTTCCGCAGCCGCGTGTTCGAGCGCTTCGCGCAGGCCGATTCGTCCGACGTGCGCACGCGCGGCGGTACCGGGCTCGGCCTGGCGATCACCCGTTCGCTGGTCGAGCAGCTGGGCGGCGAGATCGGCTTCCTGACCGAGACCGACCAGGGCACGCGCTTCTTCGTGCGGCTTCCGCTGGCGACTCGCCGGGCGACCACCACCACCGTGTCGGACGAGCGCGCGCGCGTGCTGATCGTCGACAGCGACACGACCGCAGCCGCGCAGCTGGCCGCACTGCTCGACGCCGACGGCTACGCCAGCGTGGTGGCGGACTCGGCAGCCCAGGCGCGGCGCGTGCTCGCGGGCACGACCGTGCATGCGCTGACCCTCAACCTCGCACTCGCCGACGAAGACGGCCTGGGCTTCCTGCATGCACTGCGCAGCCAGCCCGCCCATCGCCATCTGCCGGTGCTCGCGCTCGGGGTCGAGCCGGCCTCCACGGGCCGCGACGCCGTGATCGGCGGTGCGGTCGGCCTGGTCGACTGGCTGCCCAAGCCGCTCGAGACCGGGCGCGTGGTGGAGGCCGTGCGCGCCTGTCTGCATGGCCGTACCGGGCCGGCCCGTGTGCTGCACGTCGAGGACGACCCGGACCTGCGCACGCTCGTCGGCACGCTGCTCGCGGGCGAACCGCTTCAATTGCACGGCGCCGGCAGTCTGGCCGAGGCCCGCGGCGAGCTCGCGCAGCGCCACCACGACCTGGTGATCCTCGATCTGATGCTGCCCGACGGCGACGGCAGCGAGCTGCTGGCCGAACTGGCCGCGGCCAGTCCGCCGACCCTGGCGATCATCTTCTCCGCACTCGACACCGGCAGTGGCAGCAGCGCCATCGCCCACGACAGCAACGTGGTGTTGCGTCGCCTGGTGAAGTCGCGCCACAGCGGCGCGACGCTGGCGACGGTGATCGCCGACTACCTGCGCAACTGGCCCACGCGCCCCTTTCCCCAGGGAGACCTCCCCCGATGAACACCCAAGCCGCGCCCACCGTCCTGATCGTGGAGGACGAGGAGGACATCGCCTACATCCTGCGCTTCATGTTCGAGCGCGAAGGCTTCTCCGTGGTTCACGCGGCGGACGGACGCCAGGCGATGGCACGGCTCGAGGAGGCGCCGCCGCAGGGCGTCGTGCTCGACATCATGCTGCCGTACCACGACGGCATCGAGATCGTGGAACGGCTGCGCGCCCGGCCCGGCTGGGGCGCGGTGCCGGTGCTGATGCTCACCGCGAAGGCGCGCGAGGTGGATATCGTGCGTGCGCTGGATCTGGGCGCCGACGATTACGTGACCAAGCCCTTCCAGCCCGACGAAGTGGTCGCGCGGATGCGGCGCCTGCTGCGGAAGGCCGCATGAGCGCCGGACGCCTCCTGCTTCCTCTGCTGCTCGCGGTGATGGTCACCCGGGTGTCGGCCCAGGAGACGGACCCGGTGGAGGCGCGGATCGTCGCCGAGGACTACGCCGGTGCCGAGACGCTGCTGCGGGCGCGGCTCGTCGAGGCGCCGGGCGACGACCGGACGCGCTTCCAGCTCGCCCGGGTCCTCGCCTGGCAGCAGCGCGCGGACGAGGCCGTGCCGCTGTACCAGGCCCTGCTCGAGCGCGAGCCTGACAACGCCGACTATCTGTTCGGCCTGGCCCAGGCCCAGCTGTGGTCGGGGGACAGCGCCGGCGGCCGGGCCGGTGTGACGCGCCTGGAACGTCTGGCGCCCGCACATCCGGGGCTGGACGGGCTTCGCCGGCAGGCGGCACCGCCGGTTCCTGCGGGCGGTGGACTGGCGCAGGCGCGCGCCGCGACGCCCCGCACCCGCGAGGTCGGCTATGCGTTCCGCTACGACCGGCTCACCCGGGATCTCGCCGCCTGGCGCGGCGAGCGGATCGACATCGGCGGTCGCGACAGCGACGGGCGCGCCTGGTACGCCGCGGCCGCGCGCGAACAGCGCTTCGGCCTGTCCGACACCGGCATCGAAGCAGGCGTCGCGCTGCCGCTCGCGTCGCGCTGGGCGTTGCAACTCGACGGCGGCGGCTGGCCCGGATCGGACTTCCAGCCGCGCTGGTTCGGCGACATGAGACTGCAGTACGCCTTCGACGGCGGCACCGTGCTCGCGTCCAGCCTGCGCCGCACGCGCTATCCCGACGTGACGGTCGAGCGGCTCGCCCTTGCCGTCGAGCAGTACTGGGGCGACTGGCGGCTCGGTTACACCTTCAATCGCACCGACGTCGCCGGCAATCGCGTGAGCGGCCACGACGTCGCGCTCGACCGCTACTACCGCGACCGGGATTCCATCGGGCTGCGGCTGACCTCGGGCAGCGAGGATGCACTGCAGGGCACCGATGTCGTCGCGACCGAGGTGCGCGCGCTGGGCCTGCAGGGCCGCCACGGATTCGCCGACGACTGGGCGCTGCAATGGGGCGTCGGTTACGTGCGCCAGGGCGCGTTCTACGACCGGCGCTGGGTGCAGCTGGGCCTGCGGCGGGCGTTCTAGGCCGTGCCGGCGTGGTACGCCAGTGCACTGCAGGACCCGGTACTTCGCTGGGCGCTCTACGTGATCGCCGCGCTCGCGGTGGTCACGCTGCTGACGATGGTGCAGGTGCTGGTGCTGTCGGAGCTGGGCGCGCGCCGGCTGGCCCGGCGCCAGCAGTTCGAGGCCGCCTGGCGCCCGCGCCTGGCCGAGGCCACCGCGCACAGCCAGTCGCCGCCGCCGTGGGCGCCGCCGGAGCCGGGCGAACGCCTGTGGTTCCTGCTGCTGTGGTGCCGGACCCAGCGCCAGTTGCGCGGCGAGGCGCATGCCCGGCTCAACCGGCTGCTGGTGGACTACGGCCTGCACCGGGTCGCGCATGCGCTGCTGGGCCGGCGCCAGGTGCATCTGCGGCTGATCGCGCTGGCGGTGCTGCGGCAGGTCGGCGGACCCGAGTCGTGGAACGACGTGGCGCGCTTTCTGGCGCATCGCAATCCGTTCCTGTCGCTGGCGGCGGCCGAAGTGCTGGTCACCCTGGATCCGCATCGGGCCATGGCCGGGGTGTTACCGGTGGTCGTGGTCCGGCGCGACTGGACGCCGCAGCGGATCGCCGCGCTGTGCCGGGTCGCAGGCCGCACGGCGGTGTCCGCGCCGCTGCTGGCCGCGCTGCGCAACGCGGCGCCCGAACGCGAGCACCGTCTGGCCGGGCTGGCGGCGTGGGCGGACCCGGCGCGCCTGGCCGGCTGGGCACGCGACGTGCTCGGCGGGCCGCGCGATCCCCGCGTGCACCAGGCGGCCTTGCAGGTGCTGGGCGAACTGCGCGACGCCGCCGACCGGCCGCTGCTGCTGGCGGCGATCGCCGATCCCGACGCCGACGTCCGACTCGCCGCGCTCAAGGCCCTGCGCAAGCAGGCCGTCCTGGCCGAACTCGACACGCTGTGCGCCCTGCTGCCCGATCCGAGCTGGGCCGTGCGCCAGGAAGCCGCCGACACCATCGCCGCGCAGCCCGGCTTCGACCGCCTGGCGCTGGAGCAGCTGATCGAAACCGTGGACGACCGCTACGGGCAGGACGCGCTGCGCCGCGCGATCGCCGAGCGTCACCCATGAGCGTCGACTGGCTGTGGTGGATGCAGGTCTTCTTCATCGGCTACTTCCTCGCGCTCAACGGCGGCTACCTGGCGCTCAACCTGCTGTCGATGGTCAGCCTGCGCCGCTACATGCGCCAACGCAGCGCGCTCGGCGACGAGGCGCCGTATCTCGGCGTGGAGCCACCCATCTCGCTTCTGGTGCCCGGCTACAACGAGGAAGCGACCATCCGCACATCGGTGCGTTCGATGCTGCAGCTGCAGTATCCGGAGTTCGAGCTGGTGGTGATCAACGACGGCTCGCGCGATCGCACCCTCGAGGTCCTGCGCGAGGAGTTCGACCTGGTGCCGCACCCCGAGCCGATGCGCCGCACGCTGGACCACAAGCCGATCCGCGCGATCTACCGCTCGCGTCGCTACGCCAACCTGCGGGTGATCGACAAGGACAACGGCGGCAAGGCCGATGCGCTCAATGCCGGCATCAACGCCGCGCGGCACATGCTGTTCTGCGCGGTCGATGCCGACTCGATCCTGCAGCGCGACAGCCTGCTGCGCGTGGTGCAGCCGTTTCTCGAGGACGAGCGCACCGTCGCGGCCGGCGGCACGGTGCGGCTGGCCAACGGCTCGGAAGTGCGCGGCGGTTTCCTGGTCCGCGCCGGGCTGCCGCGCAACTGGGTGGCGCGTTTCCAGATCGTCGAGTACCTGCGCGCCTTCCTGCTCGGTCGGCTGGGCTGGTCGCCGCTCAATGCGGTGCTGATCATTTCCGGCGCCTTCGGCCTGTTCAACCGCGAGCGCGTCCTGGCCGTCGGCGGTTACAGCACTACCACGGTGGGCGAGGACATGGAGCTCGTCGTGCGTCTGCATCGCTGGCACCGGGCGCGCCGCATTCCCTACCGCATCCGCTACCTGCCGGACCCGATCTGCTGGACCGAGGCGCCGGAGGATCTCGGCACCCTCGGCCGCCAGCGCAGCCGCTGGCAACGCGGCCTCGCCGAGAGCCTCACCCGGCATGCGCGGCTCGCGCTCAGCCCGCGCTCCGGCGCCGCGGGCCTGCTGGCCTGGCCGTTCATGACGGTGTTCGAACTGGTCGGGCCGCTGATCGAACTCGCCGGCTACGTGGTGATGCTGGGCGGCTTCGCGCTCGGCGTGATCTCGCCGGCGGCGCTGGTGGTGTTCCTGCTGGTGGCGGTCGGGATGGGCATCCTGCTGTCGGTCAACGGTCTGCTGCTGGAGACGCTGTCGTTCCGCGTGTACGGCCGCAAGCGCGACATGCTGCTGATGTTCTCGATGGCGGTGCTGGAGAACCTTGGATACCGCCAGCTCAACACGCTGTGGCGGTGCCGCGGCATGTGGCAGTGGTTCTCGCGCCGCAAGCACAGCTGGGGCGTGATGCGGCGCAGCGGCAGGTGGGGCCAGTGAGCGCGTTGCGCCTACGGTGCGCGCGAACGGAGAACGGACGCTAAACTCCGCCGTTCGGCGGCCGATGCAGCATGGGCGGGACCGGCCGCGACGGGGGATGGATGCGCTGGGGCGTTGTGGGGGCGCTTTTGCTGGCGATGGCACTGTGCGTGGAGGCCCTGGCGGCCACCGCGCCGCTCGTGCGCGTCTCGCGTTCGAGCGCGCTCACCGAGGCCGACGCCATCACGGCGGTGCGCGGATCCCGTGCCTGGCAGCCGGCCGGCACCACGATCCGCCGCGGCCCCGACACGCGCTGGTGGCGCATCGACATCGATGCAGGTCCCGCGCCCGACACCGGTCTGTGGATCGTCGCGATCCGCGAGGCCTACGACGCGCAGCTGGTGGCCTACGCGCCGCCGGACTACCGGCCTCGCCCGCTGGCGACCTTCGACCCCGCGATGCGACAGATCGGCTCGCGTCAACGGTTGACCGTTCCGGTGCCGGCCGCGGCGCTCGACCAGCCGGTGTTCGTCGAGGTGCTGCGCTCCCGGGCACAGCCGATGGGGGTCGAGGCACAGCCCGTCCAGGCCTTCCTCGCGGCGGACTACGCACGCGTGCGGTTCAGCAGCGCGGTGCTCAGCGCCCAGCTGCTGCTGGCGATCGTCGCGGCGATCTTCGCCGTCGCGTTGCGGCGCTGGATGCTGTTGTTGTTCTGCGTCTGGGTGCTCTCGGCCGCCGCCTATCTGGTGGTGATGAGCGGCGAAGTGGTGCCGCTCGCGCCGTGGCTGCCGCCGGAGCAGGCGATGCGCGTGGCCGGGTTGGGCATCAGCCTCGGCCTGCTCTCGGCCTACGGTTTCTTCTTCGTGCTGTTGCGGGTGCGCACGCATTTCCCGCGCATCGCGCGGGTGTACCGGATCATGCTGCTCGGATGCGCGGCACTGCTGGTGATCCTGCCGTTCATCCCGGTCAACGTCGTCGTCCCGCACGTGGTCAACGTGCTGCTCCTCCTGCTCGGCGCCCTGACCCTGGGCATGGGCCTGGCACGTGCACTCGCCGGTGATCGCGAGGCGCTGTACTTCCTGGTCGGCTGGGGTCTGGTGTCGGCGGTGGCGATGATGCGCGCGGTGTATTTCCTGCGCGAGGCCGGCACGCCCGAATGGCTCGGTTATCTGCATCCGGCGGCCGATGCGCTGGCGGCCCTGATCCTGGTCATGGCCACCGCACGCGCGGCGCGCTACGCCGAGCGCGAAATGGTCTCGGCGCGGCACAGCGCGATGACCGATCCGCTCACCGGGCTGCCCAACCGCGCGCAACTCGATGCCGGCGTGGCCGGGCGCCTGCAGGCGGCCGACGGGACTGAGGCACCACTGGCCGTGCTGTTCGTGGATCTCGACCACTTCAAGCAGGTCAACGACCGCTTCGGCCACGACGTCGGCGATGCGTGCCTGCAGGCGATGGCGGGCATCCTGCGCCGCCATGTCCGTGCCAGCGACCTCGTCGCGCGTTACGGCGGGGAGGAATTCGTGCTGGTGCTCGACGGCGCCAGTGCCGCCTCGGCGCTGCGTGCCGCGGACGCCCTGCGCGCGGCGGTGGAAGCCGACGGCCGCGCGGTCGGCGCCCGGACCGTCGGCCTCACCGTCTCGATCGGCGTGGCCACGCGCCGCGCCGGTGACGACGTCGCCACCCTGTTCAAGCGCGCCGACGACGCCCTGTACCGCGCCAAGCGCGAAGGCCGCAACCGCGTCGTGCTCGACGCCGAAGATCCCGTCCGCCCACACCCGGAGCCCGCATGACCCCGTTCGTCGATCCCGCCGCGCTGCGCCCCGGCGATGTCCTGCTGATGCGCGGTATCGGCCCGGTCTCCGACCTGATCGCCTGGTTCGGCGATTCCAGCTACAGCCATGCGGCCGTGATGGTGGAGGACGGCGCCTTCATCGAAGCCGCTGCGCCGGTCTCGCGCCGGGTGATGCTCGCCGATCGCCTCGCGCAGGGCGCGTACTACGATTTCGTCGACGTGCTGCGGCCGACCCGTGCGAACGGCGAGCCGCTGGACGACGCCATGCGCCGTGCGGTCACCATCGGGGCCACCGACTGCCTCGGCACGCCCTATCCACTGGACGCGCTGCTGCAGATGGCGCTGTTCGCCACCCTGCGCAACCGCGTGCCCGCCGATGCGCGGGTGCGCTGGCTGTTGCGTGCGCTGGTGGAGCATCTGATCGACGACGACCCCTCGCACATGGTGTGCAGCGAGCTGGTGTATCGCAGCTTCCAGGTGGCCCACCTGGCACCGGCGATCGTCCTCAGCGCACAGCTCGACCTGCCGTTTCCGCACATCGACATCGCCGAGCTGATCCACGAGTGGCGCGAGGCGGGCGGCAAGACCCGCGTGGCGCCGCCCGACGGGGACGCCGCGTTGCCGGGCGTCAGCGAGGAGGCGCTCGGCGCCGCGTTCGCGCGACTGCGCGCCAGGCGGACGCCCACGGCCGCCACCCTGGGCCTGCCGCCGGTACTGGATCCCAGCCCGCGTGACGTGATGCCGGTCGATCTCGAGACCAGCCCGCAGCTGCGCCGGCTCGGGCGTCTGCCGCTGCGCGCATCGGGCTGACGCGCTCGGGCGGAGCTGGGCTCCGCTCATCACGCGACACCCGAAAATGGATGCGGCGACCGGATGTCCACCCGATCCTCGCACGTGAGGCGCATTCGTGCCCGCCGTGTCACGACGCGAAGCGCGACCGGCACGTTCCATCGCGCGCGCCGGCCATCCACGCTGCGCGCCTCCTGCATGCAGCGTGTTTATGCCGACGGAATGACCTCGCCATCGTCATCCACGCCATAGACCTGCCCGCTCTGTCCCGGCTTGAACAAGGTGCCTTCCGGGCGAAGCGGCGGGGCATCGTGCTCCTGCTGGCCGGCGCGCGCCGCCGACATGCGGTCGGCCAGGCGCGGGAGGATCTTGCTCAGTGCGGTGTTGACGTGCGCGAACGCGCCCACCTTCACGTCTCGGCCACCCTTTTCGGCGGCGTCGAGAATGGCCTCGGCGACGCGATGGGGATCGATCGTCGGCTCGGGCAGCTTGGGCTCGTGTTCGAGATAGTTGCGCGCGTGCTGCGGGAACGGGGTATTCACCGCCGTGGGCTGGATCAGCACGATGGTGACGGGTTGTCCGTCCACGCGTTCTTCTTCGACCCGCAGCGCGTCGGTGAACCCCTTGACCGCGTGCTTGGAGGCGGCATACATGCCCTGCAGCGGGATCACGCCCTCGGAGACCTCACTGCCGAGGTTCACCAGCACGCCCTCGCTCGACCGCAGCGACGGCAGCGCGGCCAGCGAACCGTTGACCACGCCCCAGAAGTTCACCTCGAACAGGCGCCGATGATCGTCTTCGGCCACCTCGTCCAGACGCCCGTAGATCGAGACGCCGGCATTGTTCACCCAGGTGTCGATGCGGCCGTGCGCGGCGAGGATGCGCTCGACGGCGTCGTCGATCTGGTCGCGATCCGCCACGTCCACCCGGAAGGCCTCGGCCTTGCCGCCCTCGGCGCCGATCGCGGCGACCACGTCCTCGAGTGCCTCGCCGCTTCGCGCCAGCAGCACGACCCGGGCACCGCGTTCGGCGGCGAGCAGGGCGGTACACAACCCGATGCCGCTCGAGGCACCCGTGATGACGATGACCTGCTCGTCCAGTGGCTTGTGTTTCATCGATCGGCGCTCCGACAGGGGGGCCATCGACGCTAGAGCGGCATCGATGGTCGGGCTGTGAACATGCGCGCTCGTGCCGTCATCCACCGCGAAGACCGCGCGCGCGTCGTCGGGTCCGCATGCGCATGCGGCCCGGAAATACCGCGCGGCGCCGGCCGGCGGCCGACCGCTGCCGCTCAGTGCGCTGCAAGGACCTTCGACATGAACGCCGAGGAGGCCGGGCACAGACCCGCGAACTGCGGAGTCGCGGCGATGGCTGCAGGGGCGAGGCCACGATCCGCGTGACGGTACCCGTGGCGCGCGAAGAATGCGGCGGCGGACGTGGTGAGCAGATACACGGTCCGGACGCCCTGCGCGGTCGCGTGCCGCTCGGCATGCGCCACGAGCGCCGCACCCAGGCCGGTGCCCCGCGCACCCTCCGCGACCGCCAGCGAGCGCAGCAGGGCCGACGGACCGTGGATCTCCAGCCCTACCACGCCCTCGAGCCGATCACCGTCGACATGCGCGAACAGGGTCACCGCGCCGTCGCGCAGGTCGGACACCGGCAGGCCGCCGGCCGTCAGCAGCGCCTCGACCCGTGGTGTGAGCTGGACGGACTGGATCGCCTGCGACATGGGGTGGGGTCCGGGGAGCCCGCGGCTACGCAGGCGGATGCCGCCAGCGTGCCACAGCAGATGCCCGGGCACCCCGGACCCCGTCGGGCCATCGCCTGCGACCCACCGCACCCGGGCGCCGCCATCGCGCCGTCCACCACGCCCGGACGCGTCGCTAGGCCTCGGCGCCGGCCCGGCGGGCAGCCCCGAGCCAGCGCTCGATCCGCCGCGCGGACGCCTCCTTGACGCGTCCCACGCGCGTGACCCGGACGGGGCGCACGCCGCAGTACTCGAGCACCGCGTGCCTGAGTTGCCGGATGCCCGCGTCCCCGTAGCGCAGGCGGTAGTACCAGGGCGGCGTGTCCATCGTGGTGATCACGTGCGCGGACCGGCCGGTCAGAAGGCGGTCCCACCACGGCGAACCGGCGCGGTATTTGAAGGCGAAGCCCGGAAGCAGTGTCCTGTCCAGAAAGCCCTTCAACAGCGCGGGCGTGCCGCCCCACCAGGTCGGATAGACCAGGACGATGTGGTCGGCGCCGACAATTGCCGCCTGCGCCGCCACCAGGTCGGGTTCCAGCGGCTGGAGCGCAGCGTAGCCCGCATGCAGCACCGGGTCGAAACGCATCTCGCGCAACCGCAACGTGACCACGCTGTGGCCCGATTCACGCGCGCCCTGCGCATACGCCGAGGCCAGCGCCTCGCACAGGCTGTCCGACGCCGGATGCCCCTGCACGATGAGGATCTGTTTCGACATGGTGGGCCCAGTAGGAGCGCGCTCGGGCTATTCCAGCGCGACCGGCGCGGCAGGTCGAGTGCCGGCACGGTGGACCGGCACGCCCGGGACGAGCGGGCGCCGGCGTCGGTGCGCGGCCTCGTGCCCGGACGCGCCGGCACGCGCGGCCGCGGCATGCTCGCGACCGCTCAGCGCCTCAGCCCGGCCACGATCTCGGACACATTGAGGCCGAGCTCGAGCTGCAGGCGCACGTATTCGCGCTCCTTGCGCGACAGGGCGCGGCCCATCTCGATGCGCACGTCCTCGGCCTGCAGGATGCGCAGGATCCGCGGCATGGCCGACCCGATCGCGTCCGGCCCGTAACCGGCCTCGCGCAACGCGGCGTGGAGAAGCGATTCGGCATCCATGGCTGGTCCAGCGGCATACGGGGCGGGCATTGTGCGCCACACGGCGATCTCCACCGCACGCCTCGCCGTGGCCGCGGACCGGGTGCGGCCGGGGCGACGCGACGCGAAGGGGGTGCGCGGCGCCGGGCTCAGGCCTGCGACCAGACCGCGAGTTCGTAGCCGTCGGGATCGGTGAAGTGGAAGCGACGACCACCGGGAAACTCGAAGACCGGCCGGGTGATGCGTCCGCCCGCCCGCGACACGGCGGCTTCGCTGGCCCCCAGATCGTCCGAGTACAGCACCACCAGCGCGCCGCCGGGAGTGGGGTTTCCGTGGAAGAAACCGCCGGTCAGGCGGCCGTCGCGGAACTCGCAGTAGTCCGGGCCGTAGTTCTCGAATGTCCAGCCGAAGGCCGCGCCGTAGAAGCGCTTGGCGGCGTCGATCGAGGCGACGGCGTACTCGAGGTAGTCGATGCGATGGTGGGCGTCGGGATGGGTCATGGCATGGCCTGGAGGGACGATGCCGCCATTGTCGTCCCGGCCCGGGCGCCCCGCTTGCACGAATCGGACAGTCGGCAGCGCCTGCGCTCAGCGGCCGTGCTCGCGGACCAGCACGGTCGGGGTGAGGCCGGTGAGCCGGCGCACGTCGTGCGCCAGATGGGTCGCGTCCGCGTAACCGGCGTCGAGGGCGGCGGCGGTCAGGCTCGTGGTGCCGGGCGACAACGCCAGGAGGCGCTGGAGGCGCAGTATCCGGTCGAGCACCTTGGGGCCGTAGCCGAAGGCCTGAAGACAGTGCCGCTGCAGACTGCGCGCGCTGACGCCGAGTGCGCCGGCCAGCACGGGCACGCGCGCAGGCGGGCCGCCCGCGAGCTGCGCGAACAGCCAGGCCATCGCCGGATCGGGCGCCGCGCACCCGGTCTCCATGGCCGCGAGCAGGGTAGGCCCCGGATCGGCCCCGTCGGCGAGGCGCTGCTGCAGCGCGTACCCGGCTCGGCCGAGCACCGCTTCGGCGTCGACACGCCGGTCCGTCAGCGTGTGCATGGACGCGGCGCACAAGCGATGGGCCACACCGGGCGCGAGGCGCAGGCCGGTGAGCCGGGCACCGGCCCCCAGCGTCACGGTGGCCGCGTGCTGGTCGGGACCCGCGACGAACAGGCGCGTCCCGTCCCAGATCAGATCCACGCAGCCGTCCGGCAACACCCGCGTCGTCGACGCCGTCTGCGGATCGGCCTGGTACTGCCAGATGCAGCGAACGCGATCGCGCAGATGCACGGGCGGACGCGCTTCGCGGTACGGGCCCGACGGCGGCGGTGTGCGTGGCATGGCGCGATGATGGCACTGCCGGTCGCGCCCGGCGATGCGCGTCTTCAGCTTTGCGGCGCAGACCCGGCACCGGAAGGAGCGTGCCGAACACTTGCGACCCGGTTCGATCGGACAGCCTGCCGATATCGGCACGCTCGCGAGCCCGTCCACGTCTGAAAGGCAGCGATCAACGCGTGCGCGATTTCTCCACCAGCGAAGGTCCTCTCGTCACCCGACCGGAACATCGCGGAGCTAGACCGGTACTACCCGCGCCATAACCCCCCTACCCAAAGGATCGCTGGGCTCAGGGCCGCAGTTCGGGTGGGTTGAAGCGGTTCCTCAACACGACTTCGAATGCTTCGCGGGATCGTTCACCCACGATTTCGACGGCTTCGGCATCCCTGCAGACGCGAATCGGCCTGTTGCTGCCCACGGGTTTTTCTCGCGTACAGATCTGTTTCGGCTCTTCGGCCGCCGGCTTCTGCACGACCTCTTCCGCAATCGCAGCCTGCGTAACGAGCAGTGCCGCGGCGCACAACGCAATCTTCATCATGGTGTCCTCCTGGAAAGATCTCACCGCTCCTCCGCGGCGCGACGCCCGTGTGATCGGGCCATTGGGTCGAACCCGCCGCACGGCTCGAACGAGGCGGCGGAACATGGGTCCAGCCCGGGCGGGGCGTTGCAGATAGACGACGATGGGAACGTCCAAGCGCATTTCACGGCCTGGGCGGCATGTCTAACACTCCCCAAGCCTTGCGTCCATCCCGTCCATGCAAGCGGACGTACGGGAGCGAAGGGCCGCACCCACGCCACACATTCCAAGCGGACCCCGCAGCGCGCGGCAGATTGGCACGAGGATATGCGAGCTGACCGACGATCCACGTACATAGACTGCTCGCAGCCACGCAGGACGGCTGCTGCTGCAGATGCCCGTTCGGGGGGCCGCATCAATGGGTTTGTCCGCAGCGGATGGTTGCCCGTCGTCTTGAGACGGGTGGGCCGGCGGCAAGAAGGCGACGCTGCGATACGTGCCGCTGCGGGCGCCCACCAGCATCTGGTCTGCCTTTCCATGCCGGCGCCGCGAAAGACCCCCGCTAGCTCAGGCGCCGCTGCGCGGCGCAGGCCTCGATCAGGCGGGCGAGCCGGCGCGCGCGCGTGTCGGGCCGCTTCGCGCTCACGATCCAGTGGGTCATGACGTTCCGGTAGCCCGGCGGCGACGCTGCGAAGTATTGCCACGCGATCTCGTCGCTCTCGAACGCGCGCATCTCCTCCGGCGCGAGCGCGGCCGGCTCCGAGCGTTCGAACGCGTAGACGCCGGATCTCTCGGCCTTGCGTGCCGCATACGCCGCGAGCCCCGCCGGCTGCATGCGCTGCTGGGCGATCAGCGCTTCGACCTTCGCGAGGTTCACCCGGCTCCAGATCGAGCCCGGGCGTCGTGGCGTGAAGCGGATCCGGTACGACGTCGCGTCGATGCGCCGGCGCACGCCGTCGATCCAGCCGTAGGCGAGCGCTTCGTCGACCGATTCCGGCCACGTCATGCTGGGCCTGCCCGAGCCCACCTTGTGGAAACCCACGTCCAGCTCGCTCGCCACCGCGTGGTGCTCGGCCAGCCAGGCGCGGAATTCCAGCGGCGTTTCGAAGAAGCGTGCGGTCATGCGCGTCCGCCCCCGGCGGGCAACGGGTCGCGCACGTTCACGGCGTCGGTCCCGAGGCCGGCGGCGGCGAAATCTCCCGTTTGATCCAGTCCGCGTAATGGCTCAGCCGCACGTTGCAGGCCGTCTGTCCGTAGCGTCCCGGCCGCGCCGTCCGGACGTCTCCCGACACCACCTTCCATGCACCCAGGCCCGCGACCCTCCAGTCATCGTCCACTTCGACCAGCAGAGGGCCGCCGCTGTCTCCATTCCCGAGCGTTCCCTCGAGCGGCAGCGCCTCGGGCGGTGCATCGAACACGTAGCAGAGCCAGCGGTCCCAGGCACTGGAGACGGTATTGAACGCGCGCCGCAGCTCGGTCCGGTTGGGGCCGTTGGGGCTGTGTCCGGTATCGCCGGTGCCCGCTGCACCTTTGCCGACCAGCTTGATGGTCCGGCCGGCTTCGTCGCCGGTCCTGTGGAGTCCGACAGGTGCGACATCGGTGACGGAATGTTGCAGCTTGATCAGGGCGATATCGTCCGTAGCGGCCAGGAACACGACGATCAGCATCGCCTCGCCACTGGCCGTCGCCTGATCGATCAGCGGCTGCGGAAGTGTCCTGTAGCCGGGATGCGTGACGACGCGCTCGACCTGTCTGGATCGCCCGTTGATCTCGACCTCGCCGAGTTCGGAATGCATCGGAAGCGTATGGGCAGCCGTCACGACCCACCGGGGTGCGATCAGGACGCCGTGCCCCTCGCTAGGCATGTCGACGAGCGCAGGAAAGTCGGAACCGGCAATCCGATAGCGTGCGTCGTCCACGTCATGCCGGCCGACGACCGCACTGGCGGCGAATGATGTCGTGACGAGGCCGAGGAGGCACCAAGCGCGGAGCATGTCTGACGTCCTGATGTGCGGGATCACAGAAGGTTGGTGACTGCGGCTCTCCTGGTGAGCTCGCAGGAAACCTGGATCTGGTGCCACCGTCAACTGCGGCGATGCGCGGGTCGGTACACCTGGCACCGTGATCCTGTGCGTATCACGACGCCGGATCGAAGTGGAAAACGCGCAGTTCCTGATCGCAGCGGCAGGCGGCGGCGAGCCGCGCGGCCCATTCGACCGCTGCATCGCGCGACGGAAGCTCGAGCACCGCGAACCCACCGTCGAGTTCCGGCCCGGATGGATAGCCGCCTTCGATGACGGTGCCATCGCCCGACACGCGCACCACCGGCACGCCCGCATTGATGCCCCCGCCGAACACATAGACGCCGGCGGCTTTCGCCGCTTCGATGACGGCATGGGAATCGCGGCTCGCGCGTTCCAGCTCGGCGTTGCGCACCACCATCGCGGCGGCAGGGAAGGAGATCAGGTACTTGGCCATCGGGATCCACCTTGCAGAAGGCCGGCGTCGCCGCGGGACGTGAACCATCCACCGTTATCCACTCGGAGGGCGAGCAGTCGTGCCGCTGCTTCAGTCCCCACGTCAGAACAGCAGTGTGCCGATGACGAAGACGGCCGGAATCGACAGCACGCCATAAGCCACCAGGGTTGCACGATAGCTCGACGTGCTCGGAACAAGTCGCTTGCCCCAGGCCCGCATCGCCAACGCAACCACCACCAGGGCCGGCAGAAAAAGCAGTGCCGACAGGTACCCGGCGCTCCCTTCGAACTTCGATGCGCCTGCGATGTAGGGGACGAAGAACGCAATCGCACCTGCCACTGTCATTGCGGCCAATCCTGAAAAACATCGATGCACGGCGTTCGTTTTCATAGAACCTTCTGGACGACGTAGCGCTGCGCACCTCGGTGTTGATGCAGAGCGGCGCTTGCACATCAGTTAAATGAACCTGACCCCGTTATCCCCATTAGCACCCAACCCGAGCAGCAATCGAATCTCCTCATTGTCTGGTCGGCTCCGATGCACAAGCCAGCGAACCCCCAAGTGCCCGAGCAAGATGGAGAAGACACCAACCACGCCCAATGTACTGGGCGTGGTTAGCGCGCTTGAGCCAGAAACGCTGTTGCCGTGGGAGTGCATAGATTGAAACCGGTAGAACAGGTTGTATATCCCATGCAACCCAGATTGTTGCGCCATAACCTCAAGCGACACCTGCTTTTGTCCACGCTCTGCGCGCCCGCTGGCAAGGAACTCGGCAGTGAAGTCGTTTCCTTGACGATCAACGATCTTCGCTATTCCAGTTTGTGCATTGGCTCTGAAGATCGTCTTTATCTGCTCTGTAGAGAGAGCCAAGAGATGCTTTGCATTGTCGGAGGAAAGTGTGGCCCAGTGCACCTTGAGCGATAGCTCAATGATGGATCGCACAAGGACATTAACAGCAAGCTCGTTGGGGCCAACAGCGAGACTTGCGCATGAGGCCATAAGCTGACTTCCGGCCTTCAGTGACTCCCGAACAAAGGCATCAATTTCCGGATGAAGTGTGTCTTTCGCATCAATTGATGCTCCGGCCGACATCGCGCCCGACCGTAGCATCAGATCTTTCGCTATGGCCTCAACGTTACTTTCCATGGACCCCTAACAAGATATAGCGCCCGAAAAGCGCGATATGAACATCCTGTCCCGTGACCGTCCTAGGGTCAATCGGTTCCGTTCCGCCTTTTCCATCAGGCACCTGCGGAACGCGCGCCTGCTCGATCCGCGTTTGGTTCGCTGTGCATATCGAAAATTCTGGGCGATAAAATTTTATTCGCTCGAATATTCGATATGCACGCCCCAACGAACCGGGGCGCCCCGAAGGCCGCCCCGATCCGTGTTGCTTCTGTAAGCCCGCGCCTCGCGCGTCAGCCGTGCGTCACTTCAACCCACGGTGCTCCAACAACGGCTCCACGCTCGGCGCCTTGCCGCGGAACTCCCGATACGCCACCGCCAGATCACGCGAGTGCCCGATCGACAGGATCTTGTCGCGGAAGATCTGGCCGTTCTCGCGGGTCAGGCCGCCGTTCTCGCGGAACCACTGGAAGGCGTCGTGGTCGAGGACTTCGGCGCCGAAGTAGGCGTAGTAACCGGCCGCGTACCCGCCGCCCCAGATGTGGCTGAAGTAGCTGGTGCGGTAGCGCGGCGGGACGGCGGCGAGGTCCACCTTGTACGTCTCGAGCGCCTGCTTCTCGAAGGCGTCGACGTCCTGCCTGGCTTCGCCGGCGGGCAGCGTGTGCCAGGCGAGGTCGAGCAGGGCGGCCGAGAGGTATTCGGTGGTCGCGTAGCCCTGGTTGAAGGTGCGGGCGGTGACGATCTTGTCCACCAGCGCCTGCGGCATCGCTTCGCCAGTCTGGTAGTGCCTGGCGTAGTTGGCGAAGACCTTGGGGTCGAGCGCCCAGTGCTCGTTGAACTGCGAGGGAAACTCGACGAAGTCGCGCGGGGTATTGGTGCCGGCGACGCTCGGATACGTGGTTCTGGAGAAGAAGCCGTGCAGGGCATGGCCGTACTCGTGGAACAGCGTGGTCACGTCGTCGAAGCTCAGCAGTGCGGGCTGTCCCGCTGCCGGCTTGGTGAAGTTCTCCACGTTGTAGACCACCGGAATCGCACCGGTCAGGCCGTTCTGCTCGACGAAGTTGCCCATCCACGCGCCGCCCTGCTTGCTGTCGCGCTTGAACGGATCGAGGTAGAACAGCGCGATCTGGGTGCCGTCCTCGTCCTTGATGTCGAACACGCGCACGTCCGGGTGATAGACCGGAATGTCGGTGCGCTCGGTGGCGGTGATGCCGTAGAGCTGGTTGGCGGCGAAGAACACGCCGTCCTTGAGCACGCGGTCGAGCTCGAAGTAGGGCCTGATCTGCGACTCGTCGAGATCGAACTCGGCCTTGCGCACCTGCTCGGCGTAGAAGTCCCAATCGGCGGCGCCGGCGGTGAAGCCGCCGTTCTGCGCATCCACCACGCCCTGGATCTTGGCGAGCTCGGCGCGCGCGCGCGCGGTGGCGGCGGGCACGGTATCGGTAAGCAGCTTGAGCGCGGCGTCCGGCGTCTTCGCCATCTGGTCGGCGATGCTGTAGGCGGCGTAGTTCGGGAAGCCGAGCAGCTGCGCCTGACGCGCGCGGATCTCGGCCAGGCGCTGGATGGTGGCGCGAGTGTCGTTGGCGTCGCCGCGCTCGGCGCGGCCGGTGGACGCGGCGAGCACACGCTCGCGCAGGGCGCGGTTCTTCAGCGAGGCGAGCACCGGCTGCTGGGTGGTGTTCTGCAGGCTCAGCAGCCACTGGCCGTCCTTGCCGGCGGCCTTGGCGGCATCGGCGGCGGCGGCGATCGCGCCCTCGTCCAGACCGTCAAGTTCGGCGACATCGGTGACGAACACGCCGCCGGCGTTGCCCGCCGCCAGCAGCTTGTTGCCGAACGCGGTGGACAGGGTGGACGACTCCGAATTGAGTGCGCGCAGCTCGGCCTTGTCGGCGTCACTCAGCAGGGCGCCGGCGCGGACGAAGCCGTCGTAGGTGTGCTCGACGACGGTGGTCTGCTCGGGCGTGAGGCCCAGCGTGGCGCGCTGGTCGTAGATCGTCTTGACGCGCGCGAACAGCGCGGGATCCAGGTAGATCGCATCGCTGTGTTCGGCGAGCTTGGGCGCCAGCGCTTCCTCGGCGGCCTGCAGGGTGGCGTTGGTGTGGGCGCCGGTGAGCATGAAGAACACGTTGGCGCTGCGCTTGAGCAGTTCGCCGCTGCGCTCCATGGCCTCGATGGTGTTCTCGAAGGTCGGGCCGTCGGGGTTGTCGGCGATGGCGCGGATCTCGGCCAGGTGCCGGCGCATGCCTTCCTCGATGGCCGGCTGGTAATCCGCATCCTTCAGCCGGTCGAAGGGCGGCGCCTGGAACGGCAGGGTGCTGGCGGTGAACAGGGCGTTGTCGGCGGGTTCGGCAGTGCTGGCGGCGGTCTCGGGCATCGTGGACTCGGAGGCGGTGTGGTCGCCGCAGGCGGTGAGCGCCAGCGCGATCGCGGAAGACAGGAGCAGGGTACGCAACATGGGAGTGGACTCCGGAAAGACAACGCGGTGATGGCGTCGGTCGCGTCGCGCGGCCCGCCAGCCGCGCAGCGTGCGCCTGTCGCGAAGGCCGGGGAATAGGCCGTTGGTTGGCCGGCATCCAATGCCCGGGATCGGCAAAGTCGGTTCAGGCGCCGGCGAAGCGGGTGTCCGCGCAGGCGACCGGGTCGAGGTCCTGCACCGCCCCGGCACCGCCGGCGAGCCGGCGCATCGGCGGCATTTCGTCGTCCACGCGATCGTGTGCGTGCGGGTAGCGGGCGACGAGGCGCGCCGCGGACTCGCGTTCGGCGGGGCTGGCGGCGGCCTCCACGCCGGCGCGTCCGCGCGCGATGGCCGTGCGCAGCGGGTGCTGTGGGTCCAGCGCGACGATGTCGGGATGCGTGTCGAGCAGCCGGTACCAGGCCAGCGCGTGGCCGAGGTCGGGCACGACCACCTGGGCGAGGAAGGTGCGGAAGCGGCCGTCGCCGCTGTCGGAGTAGGCGACCGCGAGTGCGCGCATGGTCTCGATGTCGCCGTGCGCTGCGGCCCGGATGGCGATGGCTTCGGCCTCGCGGCGGTAGTCCTGCAGCGCCGGCAGCGCATCGAGCAGATCGTTGTGGCGGAAGGCGTTGCCGCTGGCGTAGTGGCGCATCGACGGCAGATGCCCGGCCAGGGCCGCCTGCCGCCACAAGCGGGCGCGGGCTTCGGCGCTCAGGGTCGGTGCGCCCTCGCAGCGCGCGAGAGCGGCACCGAGCTCCTCGCTGCGCGCGCGCTGGGCCGCGTGCTCGGCGACAAGCCGGACGCGCAGAGGTTCGGCCAGGTCGCTGCGCGCGAGCGTGGCGTCATGCCCCTCGATGAACACCTGCAGCCCGCGATGCTGTTCGCGCATGCCGTCACAGCGTTCGAATTCGGCGGCCAGCCGGCAGGCTGCGCGCGCGTCGCCGGAAGTGGCCCGGCTGCGCAGTTGCTCATGGATCAGGCGCAGCGGCTGGCCCGCGTCCGGCAACGGTTGTTCGGCGAGGCGACGGGCCTGTGCGCCGGCGGCCCGGAGGTCCGCATCGGGCCGCGCCCGTGCCTCATCGACGGCGGACGGTGGCGCACCAGGCGAGGGCGTGTCGGCCCCGCGCTCCCGCATCAGCATCAGGCCGAGGCCCGTCGCGGTGACGAGGGCGAGCGCACCGAGGAGGACGACGCGCCCGCCGCGTTTCATACCGTGCCGCGGTTCTTGCCCATCCACGGCGCATACCACTCGCGGATCTGCGCCATGTCGGCATCGAGGTCGTCGCCGGGATGGAACATGGGACCGAAGCCGATGACCTTGTCGGGATAGTGGAAATACATGCGCAGGATCGGAACGTCGGCGGCCTTGGCGATTTTCCAGAAGCCGGTTTTCCAGCGCTCCACCCGTTTGCGCGTGCCCTCCGGGGCGAGGCCGTACCAGAACGGCTCGGGACCATGGATCGCGGCGGCCGCCTGCTCGATCACCCGTGAGGCGCGGCTGCGGTCCACGGGGATCACCCCGAGCCCGCGCAGGGCCCAGCCCAGCACCGGCACGCGGAACAGCGAATCCTTGCCCAGCACGCGGATGTCGAGTCCCAGCGCCGCCTTGGCCGCGAAGCCCCACACGCCGTCCCAGTTGGACGAGTGCGGCGCACCGATCAGCACCAGGCGGGGCTCGTCGGGCAGCTCGCCGATCAGGCGCCAGCCACCAAGGCGCAGGATGGTGCGGCCGATCCAGCGCGCCAGACGGCTGGGCTTGACGCGCGGCGCGCGCGGCGGAACAGGGATCAGGAACGGGTACTTCGATGTGCTCATGCGTCCTCGGCGCAGGGGGCCTGCAAGGGGCGGGTCAGTCCCAGTCGCGCACGGCGCGACCGCGTTTGATGGTACTGCGTTCGCGCTTGGCCCCCAGGCGACGTTCCTTGGCGCCGCGCGTGGGCCGGGTGGCGATGCGCGCCTTGGGCACCTCGTAGCCGGCGGCGATGAAGGCCGCGAGGCGTTCCCGCGCATCCTCGCGGTTGCGCTCCTGGGTGCGGAAGCGCTGCGCGCTGATCACCAGGACGCCGGCATCGGTGAGCCGGCGGTCGCGCCGGGCCAGCAGCCGCGCGCGCACCGCTTCGGGCAGTGAAGGCGATCCGGCGATGTCGAAGCGCAGTTCGACCGCGGTGGCCACCTTGTTGACGTTCTGGCCGCCGGGCCCGCTGGCACGCACGAAGCGCTCGACGAGTTCGTCCTCGGGAAGGGGCGGCGGGGTGGACATCGGCGGCGATTGTAGTCGCTGGCCGCAGGCGCGCCGGTGATCCCGCGCGACGGAGCGGCTAGAGTGGCCGGCCACCCATGGACGAGGGAGACACCAATGACCCGAACCTTCCGCCTCGCCGCGCTGCTGGCGCTGGCCTTCGCCGCACCGGCCGCGCTCGCCGCGCCGCCCAGCCCGGCCCGGATCGATCGCCTGCTGGAGGTGATGCGCGCCGAACAGACCGTCGCCGCGATGATGCCGCAGGTCCTGGCCTCGCAGCAGCAGATGGTCGCCCAGCTCACCCGCGACGCGGATCCGCAGCAGCGCGAGGCCGCGATGCGGGCGGTGACCTCGTCGATGCGGGCGGTCGAGTCGGCCCTGTCCTGGGACGCGCTGCAGCCGATGTACCGCGACATCTACGCCCGGACCTTCACCGCCGAGGACACCGACGCGATGATCGACTTCTACAGCAGCCCCGCCGGCCAGAACCTGCTCGACAAGATGCCGCTGCTGATGCAGAACACGATGACCGCGGTGCAGGGCCTGGTGGTTCCGATGCTGCAGCAGCTGGAACGCGATTTGCGCTCGCAGCTCGATACGGATGCGCCCGCGGCGGCCGACTGAGTCGCAGGCACGCCGGTACTAGGGCGCCGGCGTGCCCGGAAACAGCACCAGTGCGCGGGCGAACTCGTCCGCCGGTGGCACCTCGATCGACAGCCGCTCGCCGGTGCGCGGATGCGTGAATCCCAGCCGTTCGGCATGCAGCAGCATGCGGTGGATGCCCAGCATGCGGAACGTGCGGTTGTGGCGGCCGTCGCCGTGGCTGGTGTCGCCGATGAGGTGATGCGAGAGATGCTTGAGATGCCGGCGGATCTGCCGGAACCGCCCGGTCAGCGGCTCGGCCCGCAGCAGCGCGTAACGCGAGGTGGCGAACCCCGATGAGGGCAGCGCGAGTTCGGTGGTCGCCAGGCGGGTGAAGCGGGTCTGCGCCGGCTTCTTGGTCGGTTTGCCTGGACCGCCGTCGAGCGGATGGTCGACCAGCAGCTCCGCCGCCGGCCAGCCGCGGCAGATCGCGAGATACCGCTTGTCCACGCTGCGCGCCATCAGCTGCTCGCCGAGCGCGGCGGCGGTGTCGCGATCGAAGGCGACGAGCATGCAGCCGCTGGTGGCGCGGTCGAGGCGATGGGCGAGGAAGATCGGGCGACCGAACTGCGCGCGCAGCCGGTCGGCCAGGAAGTCGTGCTCGTCGCGCGCCAGCTTGCTGTCGTGGACCATCAGACCGGCCGGTTTGTCGACCACCGCCAGCCACGCATCCACATAGCGCACCTCGATCATCACGCGTCTCCTGCCGGTGTGGGCGAACGCCCGGACCACCGCGCGCGATCTGTTATTTTCCGCGATCGTCTCCGCGAATGGAAAAGACCGCATGCATCGTCGGTTGGGCGCCGTGCTGCTGGCACTTTGCATGGCGCTCGGCGCCACGATGGCGGCGCAGGCACAGGCGCCGCGGCTCGAGGCGCCGGTGCACAGCGCCGAGGGCATCGACGAGTACCGCTTCGACAACGGGCTGCGGCTGGTGCTGTTTCCAGACGCCAGCCGCCCGGTGACGACGGTCAACGTGACCTACCGTGTCGGCTCGCGCCACGAGGGCTACGGCGAGACCGGGATGGCCCATCTGCTCGAGCACCTGGTGTTCAAGGGCACGCCGACCCATCCCGACATCCCCGGTGCCATGCGCGCACGCGGCATCCGCTTCAACGGCACCACGTGGTACGACCGCACCAACTACTTCGCCAGTTTCGCCCGCGACGACGACACCCTGGCCTGGCTGCTGCGCCTGGAAGCCGACCGCATGGTCAACTCGCGCATCGCGCGCGCGGATCTCGACAGCGAGATGACCGTCGTGCGCAACGAGATGGAATCGGGCGAGAACAATCCCGCGCGCGTGCTGATGCAGCGGGTGATGGGCGCGGCCTACCAGTGGCACAACTACGGCAATGCGACCATCGGCGCGCGCAGCGACGTGGAGAACGTGCCGATCGAGCGCCTGCAGGCGTTCTACCGCACGTGGTACCAGCCCGACAACGCGGTGCTGGTGATCGCCGGCGACTTCGATCCCGCGCAGGCCCTGGCCCTGGTCGACCGGCACTTCGGCGCGCTGCCCAGGCCGCAGCGCGCGTTGCCAGTCACCTACACGCGCGAGGCGCCGCAGGACGGGCCGCGGCACGTGGTGGTGCGGCGCGTCGGACGCACGCCCTATCTCGCCGCGGGGTATCACGTGCCCGGCGCGCGCCATGCCGACGCTGCGGCGCTGTCGGTGCTGGCGCATGTGCTCGGTCAGACCCCGGGCGGCCGGCTGCATCGCGCGCTGGTCGAACGCGGCCCGGCCACCGGCGTCTCGGCGACCCACTACAGCCTGGACGAGGCGGGCTATTTCAGCGTGCTGGTCCAGGCCCAGGAAGACGCCGACCTGGACGGACTGGAAGCGACGCTGCTCGGCGCCATGGAGCGCGCGGGCGAGACACCGTTCACGCAAGCCGAGGTGGACGAGGCGCGACAGGCCCAGCTGGCCGGGTTCGAACGCGCCATGCGCGACCCCAACGCGATCGGCATCGCGCTCTCCGAGGCCATCGCGCAGGGCGACTGGCGCCTGTGGCTGCTGGCCCGCGACCGTCTGGAATCGGTGACCGTCGACGACGTCGCGCGCGTCGCCGGTACGTATCTGCGGTTGGACAACCGCACCAGTGGCCGCTTCGTGCCGACCGACGCCAGCGACCGGGTGACGGTACCCGAGGCGCCGGCCGCCGAGGCGCTGCTGGAGTCGTACACCGGCCGCGAGGCGCTGATGGCCGGCGAACCCTTCGACCCGTCGCCGGCCAACATCGATGCGCGCACCCGCACCTGGACCCTGTCCAACGGTGCCCGCCTCGCGGTGCTCGACAAGCGCACCCGCGGCGGCGCGGTGCAGGTGCGCATGACCCTGCGCCTGGGTGACGCCGACAGCCTGCACGGCCTCGCGGAGAGCGGCGCGATGACCGGCGCGATGCTGATGCGCGGCGCCGGGCGTTACGACCGTGCGGCCCTGTCGCGCGAACTCACCCGGCTGCGCTCGATCCTGTCGGTCGGCGGCAACGCGACCTCGATCAACGTCGGCGCCACCACGGACCGCACGAACGTCGACGGCCTGCTCGAACTGCTGGCCGTCGTCCTGCGTGAGCCGACGTTTCCGGCCGAAGAATTCGAGCAGCTGCGGATCCAGTCGATCACCGGCATCCGCGGCAGCATGAGTGAGCCCGGTGCGGTCGCCAACCAGGCGATGGCCCGGCATTTCGATGTCTTCACCCCCGGTCACCCGTACCACAGCCCCAGTTTCATGGCCCGCATCGCGGCGCTGGAGACCCTGGATGTGGACGACCTGCGCGGCTTCCATCGACGCTTCCACGGCATGGGCCCCGGCGCGACCATCGCGATCGTCGGCGACGTCGATGCCGAGGCGGTGCGCGCGCAGCTCGAACGCCTGTTCGGGGACTGGGCGCAGGCCACGCCGTTCACGCGGATTCCGTTTCCGCCCACCGCGCCCGCGCCCGCGCACGTCCGGCTGCACACGCCCGACCGCGCCAACGCGGCTTTCATGGCCCGTCAGCCGCTGGCACTCGACCAGGACCACCCGGATTTTCCGGCCTTGCTGCTCGGGAACGAGATCCTCGGCGGCGGCGGCATGACCTCGCGCCTGGCCGACCGCATCCGCCAGCGCGACGGACTCAGCTACACCGTCAGTTCGAGCCTGACGGCCAACGTCTTCGATCCGGTCGGCAGCTTTTCCGGGTACGCCATCGCCGCGCCGGACAACATCGACCGGGTGGAACAGGCCTTCCGGGAGGAACTGCAACGCCTGATCGAGACGGATATTCCCGCCACCGAGCTGGGCGACACCCTCGACGGCCTGCTCCGCGCACGGCGCGCCACGCGCGCCAGCGACATCCAGCTGGTCGGCATGCTCAACGACAACCTCTACCTCGGGCGCGACCTCGCGTTCTCGGCCGCATTCGAAGAGCGTCTGCGCGCCCTGACCCCCGAGCAGGTCCGCGCCGCGATCGCACGGCACCTGGATCCTGCGCAGCTGAGCGTGTTCCTGGGGGGTGACTTCGGGGCGGCCGAGACGCCAATGGTGCCCTGAGTCGCCCGGCAGCGCCGGTGCCCCGTGACCCGATGGCGCCTGCGACAGCAGGCGCCCAGAAGCCTCGTCCGTCGTCCAGCGCGGCGCGGACAGGTCGCCGGCCGCGCGTGACGCCTTCCGGCGGCGTCACGCTGCGCAGGTGCGGCATTGGCGCGCCCGTGTTGCTGCGATGCCCGGTTCGGGTGACGCGCCGGGTTCAGCCCGCCGGTGGCGGGGCCTGGCCCGCCATCGCCTGCAGCATCGCACTCGGATTCGCTGCCGATTCCAGCTTCCGTGCACCGATGGCGATCGCGGTCATCGGAGGTCTCGTCACGTCGACAGTGCTCAGCCTCGGCGTCATCCCGGCCGCCTTCACCCTGGTGGACGACATCGAGCAGCGTGTGCTGCGACGGTTTCGCCGTCCGAGGGGCGACGGCGTCGCGGCGCCCGCATGAGGACTCCGGCCGTGGCCTCGCCGTGTCGGGCGTCGGTCCCGGGTGATGTCCACCGCCGGGCACGATCCGCGAGGTGCCGCCTCAGCGCGGCCACGTCCGGCGCCCCGAAGCGCGCCGGAGCGTCGCTCAGTTCGGCTGCGGTGGCGGGGCCTGGCCCGCCATCGCCTGCAGCTCGGCGCACATCTGCGTCTGCTGCGACGGCGTGGCGCTGGTGTACTGCTGACGCACGCGTCCGTGGGCGGTGGTGAATTCCTGTTCGAACACGCCAGCATCGCCTCCGAGACGCACGAACTCCTGTTGCTGCCGCTCGCGTGCCTGGGCCAGCTGCGCGGCACTGATGTTCGGGTCACAAAGCTCAACGGCGGCATGCATCGCGCCGCCCAGGCCTGCCAGCTGGTTGAGCATGGCCGCCTGCGGCTCGGCCGGGGCCGGCTCCCCCATGGGAGTGCCGTAGCTGTCATCGGGACCCGGCGAAGCCTCGCCTGCCTGCTGCGCACGCGCGGCTTCGGAGGGTTCGGTGCGCGTCTCGTCGATCGCCCCGGTCTGCGCACCGGTGGCGGTGTCGGCGGAGGCTGCCGGGGTGCGGTCGGCGCAGGCAGCCAGGCCGAGGGCGAGGGCGAGGACGGCGAGGCCCGCGAGGGGGGTGTGGCGTGGACGGGACATGGACGACTCCTGCGGACGGTTCGCGCGACCCTAGCAGCCCGCGCGGGAACCGGCAGTCACGGCGTCCGATCCCTCAGGGCGTATCCGGGGTCGCGCGCCGGCTGCGGTAGCACTGAAGATGGATCCATGCCGCTTCCAGCTGCGGCGACGCGTGTCCGGCGCGCCGCGCGCGCGTCAGCATGTCGCCGACGATCTGCCCCGCCTCCACCTCCTGGCCGGCTTCCAGATCGCGCAGCATCGAGGCGGTGACCGTGGATCCGGGCCGGGTGAGCAACGCGCGCGCCTGCTGCGCGGCCTCGCCGGGCACCGCATGGCCCTGCGCAGCGGCGACGGCCAGGCATTCGTCGTGCAGCGCGGCCAGAAACGCCGCGCCGCCATCGGCCGCGACGATGCGGCCGATGCTCGCGCGCATCAGGCAGGTGGCCGCGGCCAGCGCGGCGAGAAAGGTGAACTTGTTCCATGCCGCCTGCATGAAGGCATCACTGCAGACGCCGTCGAAGCCTCGGGCCGACGCGCAGACCGCCTGCAGCGCCCGGGTTCGCGCGCTCCCGTTGCGGCCCGCGTCGCGCTCGCCGAACGTCATCGACGGCGGCGACGGCAGATGCACCACCTCGCCATCCTCGCCTTTGACCGCGCTGATGAAGCACAGCCCGCCGAGCACCGCATCGGCGCCGAAGCGCGCATCGAGCGCGGCGTAGTGCAGCAGCCCGTTGAGGATGGGCAGCACCGTCGTGCCGATGCCGACCGCCGGGGCGATCGCCTCGATCGCACTGTCGAGGTCGTAGGCCTTGCAGCTCAGCAGCACCAGGTCGAACGGGGCCCGCGCCGCGAGCGCGGGCAAGGCATCGGCGGTGATGTGGGAGACGGGCAACTGCGCATCGCCCAGTGCACTGCGGATGCGCAGGCCGTCGCGCACCAGCTGCGCTGCGCGCGCCGGGCGTACGAGAAAGGTGACGTCGACACCGGCCTGCGCGAGGCGGCCGCCGAAGTAGCCGCCGGTGCCGCCGGCGCCGAGAACGAGGATGCGCATGCCCTGATGGTAGCGGGCGGTGCAGGACTGCGTCAGGCCCGTTGCGGCGCTGCCGAGATGGTCGGCGCGATCGTGCGTCGGCGGTCGCCTGCGCGACCGGCTCCCGTCATCGACCAGGAGTCACCGTGACCGATTCTTCTCGCCAAGCTCCGTTTTCCTGATTGGCGGCCTGGCTTGGGCGACGGCCGTATGCGACCGCTCGGCACGTGTCGGGCGGGAAGCCTCGGCGACATTGCCACCGCAATGCCCGACGCAGCGCCGCCCGCTCCCGCCGAGGGCGACACGCGCTCGCCAGACGCCTGGAGCGAGCAGGCAAGCCGGACGGCGGCCGCGACCACGCCGGACGACATGGCCGCCGAAGGCACCGCCGCCGCCCGCGCGATGGCCGAGACGTGCGGCTTCACGGAAGCCGAGTTGCAGCGGCTCATCGCGCTTGCGAACACCGAGGGCCGCAGTCCGGGATTCGAGGCGCGCGTCGCGGCGCATCCGCCGCGCCTGCGCCAGGCGCGGCAGGCCCAGCGGCGCGAGAACGCCGCTGCCTATCAGGACACCTGCGGGTTCCTGCGCTTCATGCAGGACGGACGCGGCGGAGAGATCGCCTGCAACGCGGCGCGCGTTCCGCTCGGCGTCAGGCGTAGCCGATCCACACCGCGATCACCAGCGCGATCGACGCGGCCGCCATCAGCTTCAGCATCAACGGCCAGGCGAAGCGGAACCAGCGGTCGTAGGGCACGCCGGCCATGCCGAGGATCGCCATCAGCACGATGTTGGTCGGCAGGATCAGATTGGCGAAGCCGTCGCCGAACTGGAACGCGAGCACCGCGACCTGACGCTCGACGCCGGCGACGTCGGCCAGCGGCGTCATGATCGGCATCGTCGCGAACGCCTGGCCGGAGCCCGACGGGATGAAGAAGTTGATCAACGTCTGCATCAGCAGCATGCCCACGGCCGACAGCTCCGGCCCCAGCCGCGACAGCGGCATCGACGCCGCGTGCACGATGGTGTGCAGCACCTGGCCGTCTTCCAGAATCAGCGCGATCGACCGCGCGAAGCCGACCAGCAGCGCGACCACCGCCAGTTCCGCCGCGCCTGCGGCGAAGCGCCGCGCGGTCTCGTCCACGCCGAGCCGGCCGATCAGGCCTGCGGCCAGTGCGACCACCAGCCACAGCGCGCCGAGTTCGGTGAGATACCAGCCGCGCTGCGAGATGCCGTACACCATCAGCACGACCGCGGCGATCACGACGACGGCGATCGCCGCATGGCGCCGGTCGAACGG
The DNA here is from genome assembly GCF_013425765.1 of Luteimonas deserti. Lineage (GTDB taxonomy): Bacteria > Pseudomonadota > Gammaproteobacteria > Xanthomonadales > Xanthomonadaceae > Luteimonas > Luteimonas deserti. The sequence continues at coordinate 9,724 of NZ_JACCJZ010000010.1, read as the reverse complement.
CGAATGGTCGGCGGCGGCGGCCGGCGCTGCGCTGTCGACACCGACCATCAGGCTCGCGCCGGGATCGGCGGCGACGCGGCGTGCGTAGCGCCACACGTGATGCGCGGCGATCAGCACGAACGGCAGGAACAACGCCAGCCGGAAGCCGATGCCCGAGGTCGGCGGCAGTTCGGCGATGTCCTGCGCGACGAGCACGGTGTACGGATTGGTCCAGGCCACGCCGTAGCCGACCACGTAGCCGCCGATCATGATGCCCATCGCGGTCATCGCATCCAGGCGCATGGCCAGGCACAGCGCCACCAGCACCGCCGCGAACGGAATGTATTCGGTGGACACGCCGAGCGTGCCGGAGCCGGCCGCGAACGCAGCCGTGCCGAACAGGATCAGCAGCGCCGGATGCCCGCCCAACGTGCGCAGCAGCCAGCCCAGCAGCGCATCGATCAGGCCGGTCGCGCGCAGCACCGCGATCGCGCCGCCGACGATCAGCAGGAAGAAGATGATCGCCTGCGCATCGGCCAGCGCGCGCGGCACCGAGGTGAACAGCGCAGCGGGGCTGAGCCAGACGCGTTCGGCATGCACCGCATAGGTGCCGGGCACGACCATCATCCGGCCCGCTTCATCGGCCTGCGTGCTGAAGCTGCCCTGCGGCAGCAGCCAGGTCGCGACCAGCGCCGCGATCATGATCAGAAACAGCAGGACGAGCGTATGCGGGATGCGGAAGCGCGTGGTCACGGGCGCGGTCACCGGCAGCGAGTGACCGGCCATGCTACCGCACGCGGTTTCCGGCGCCGCGCGGCCTGCGGGCCGCGCGCGCCACTCAGCTGCGCAGACCGATTCCGCGCTTGAGGAGCCACAGCGCCAACGTGCCCAGTGCGATGACGAAGCCGATCATCAGCGCGAACGACACGCCGAGCGAGACGTCGCTGACGCCGAGCAGGCCGTAGCGGAAGGCGTTGACCATGTAGAAGATCGGATTGGCGTGCGTCGCGGTTTCGGCCCAGCCGGGCAGCAGCGAGACCGAATAGAACACGCCGCCCAGATACGTCAGCGGGGTCAGGATGAAGATCGGCACGATGGCGACGTCGTCGAACTTCTTGGCGTAGACCGCGTTGACGAAGCCGGCCAGGGCGAAGATCGTCGCGCCCAGCAGCACGGTGGCGAAGGTGATCACCGGATGCGGAATGCGCACGGTGGTGAACAGCATCGCGATGCCGAGCACGATGACGCCGACGGCGAGGCCGCGCGCGACCGCGCCGATCACGTAGCCGCCGAGGATCACCCAGCTCGGCATCGGGCTGACCAGCAGTTCCTCGACGTGCCGGCCGAACTTCGCGCCGAAGAAACTCGACGAGATGTTGCCGTAGCTGTTCTGGATCACGCTCATCATCACCAGGCCCGGCACGATGAAATCCATGTAACGGATGCCGTCCATCTCGCCGACACGCGCGCCGATCAGGCCGCCGAAGATCAGGAAGTACAGCGTCATCGTGATCGCCGGCGGCACCAGGGTCTGGCCCCAGATGCGCAGGATGCGGACGATCTCGCGGCGCGCGATCGTGTACAGCGCGACCCAGTGGCGCTGCGCGGTGCCTTCGACCGCGGCGACGTCGGTGTGTGTGGTCTGCGTGCTCATGCGGCGGCCTCCTGTTGCGAGGCGGCATTGGGGCCGGTCATGCGCACGAACAGTTCCTCCAGCCGGTTGGACTTGGTGCGCATCGAGCGCACGCGGATGCCGGCGCCGTCGAGCGTGGCGAAGACGCGGTTAAGATCCATCGCGCGTGGCATGTCGAGTTCCAGGGTGTGGTCGTCGGTGGCGTGCAGCACGGCGCCGTCGATCGGCGGCAGCGCCGACGGCAGCGTGCCGTCGATGTCGAAGATGAAGCCCTCGACGTCGAGCTTGGACAGCAGCGCACGCATCGGGCCCTGCTCGACGATGACGCCGCGATCGATGATCGCCAGATTGCGGCACAGGCTTTCGGCTTCTTCGAGGTAATGCGTGGTCAGGATGATCGTCGTGCCGGCGGCGTTGATCTCCTTGAGCGTCTGCCACATGCCGCGGCGGATCTCGATGTCGACGCCGGCGGTGGGCTCGTCGAGGATCAGCAGGCGCGGGCGCGTCATCATCGCGCGGGCGATCATCAGCCGGCGCTTCATGCCGCCCGACAGCGTGCGCGACATCGTCTTCGCCTTGTCCCACAGCTGCGCGCGCTTGAGTTCCTCTTCCGCGCGCACCATCGCCTCGGCACGCGGGATGCCGTAGAAGCCCGCGTAGTTGACGAGGATGTCGAAGGGCTTTTCGAAGAAGTTGAAGTTGATCTCCTGCGGCACCAGGCCGATCAGGCGCATCGCCTCGTCGCGCCGGGTGTGCAGGTCGGTGCCGAACAGCCGCACCTCGCCCGAGGTCTTGTTGACCAGCGAGGAGATGATGCCGATCAGCGTGGATTTGCCGGCGCCGTTGGGACCGAGCAGGGCGAAGAAATCGCCGGGCGCGACGTCGAGCGAGATGCCCTTGAGCGCCTCGACGCCGCCGGCGTAGGTCTTGCGCAGATCGCGCACCGACAAAGCCGGCGCAGTGGCCGGCGGAACAGGGTGTTGCGTCATGGTCCGTGGAATCCGCGCGCCTGGGTCCGCGGGGGCCGCGGCCGAAGGCGCTAGTATAGGCGCCCGGTCGCGGGCGGCCCTGCGATGCAGTGTTGCGCCGCGTGGGTGCCCGGCGGCCGTTTCCCTTCCAGACCGGTTCAATTCGTGGCCATCCAGCAGTTTCCGCTCAAGCTCACGGGCCGGCGCATGATCGCGCCGACCGTCGCCCATCTGAGTTTCGTCCGCGACGACGGCCAACCGCTGGATTTCATCCCCGGGCAGTTCATCCAGGTCCATTTCGAATACGCCGACGGCACCGCGACCAAGCGCTCGTACTCGCTGGCCACGATCCACGACCACGCGATCGGGCCGGGCGAAGCGGTGGACATCGCGGTGAGCTACGTGCCCGGCGGCGCGGCGACCGCCCTCTTCGAGGGCATGGCGCTGGGCGAGCGGGTGCAGGCCAGCGGCCCGTTCGGCCGCTTCTGCCTGATGCCACAGGACGCCAATCGCCGCTATCTGCTGGTCGGCACCGGCACCGGCGTCACCCCGTACCGGGCGATGTTGCCGCTCTTGGCCCAGGCGATGGCGACGCGCGACGTGGAGGTGATCCTGCTGATGGGCGCGCGCACGCCGGAGGAACTGCTCTACGGCGACGACTTCGGCGCGTTCGCGCGAGCGCATCCCCGCTTCCGGTTCGTGCCGTGCTTCTCGCGCGAGCTGCCGGCCGATCCGCACCCCGATGTGCGTCACGGCTACGTGCAGCAGTTCCTCGGCGAATTCGCACCGGGCGAGGGCGACATCGCCTATCTGTGCGGCAATCCGAACATGGTCGACGCCACGTTCGAGGCGCTCAAGGACGCCGGTCTGCCGATCCCGCTGATCCGGCGTGAGAAGTACGTCAGCAGCAAGTAAACCGGCGCTGGTGGCCGGGGCGGATTTCGCCGCGCACGCGCATCCCGGTGCGCGGATCGAGGCGCTGATGCCCCCGCCGCTGGATGTGAGGACGGAGACGCGCCCCTGGTGGCGTCGCGCGCTGCTGGCGGCGCTCCCGTTCGTGGTCGGCGCGGCGGTCGGGGTGGGGCTCGCCCGGGTCGGCGTGCCCGCGCTCGATGCCGTGCCGCCGCGCGAAGCCCTTGCGCTGCTCGCCGGTTTCCTCGTGTCGCTGTGGCCGCATATCGTGCTGCACGAGGCCGGGCATGCCGTGGCAGGCGTGATGCGCGGGATGCAGGCGATCGCGTTCGGCGTGGGTCCGTTGCGCGCCGAGCGCGGCGGCGACGCGCGCTGGCGCTGGCGGCACGGCGGCGGGATCGCCGGAATCGGCGGATTCGCCGCGCTGCTGCCGCGGGCGGAGCGCGGGCATTCGCCTCTTGACCAGGCGGTGTTCCTGCTCGGCGGCCCGGCAGCGAATCTCGCGACCGCGGCGATCTTCGCCGCGGTCGCGACGTGGGCCCCGCTGTCGGCTCTACCTGCCGCGGCGTGCACGGGGATCGCGCTCGCGGCAGCACTGCTCGGCCTGGGCAACCTCGTGCCCCTGCATCGGCAGGGCTGGCGATCGGACGGCCGCGGCCTGCTGGATCTAGTGCGCGGCACGCCGGATGCCGCGCTGCAGGTGCAGATCAACCAGCTGGTCGCACTGGGTCTGGCAGGCGTGCGGCCGCGCGACTGGCCCGAAGCGTCGATGCCGGCGATGGATGAGGCGGTCGCCAGTTCGGGGCTGCAGTCCAGCGGCCGGATGTTGCGACTGTCGCGCGCGGTCGACCGGCGCGATGCCGAGGCGGCATGGCCCGATGCGCTGGCGCTGACCGCGGGGTTCGCCGCCGCCCCCGCGGTCGTCCAGGGCGCGATCGCCGTCAGTCTCGCCAGCCACGCCGCGTTGCTGGTCCGCGACCGCGCGCTGGTCTCGGCCTGGCGTCTGCATTGCCACGGCGGACTGATGGACCTGTCGCCCTATCGCGCGTGGCTCGATGCGGAAATCGCCGGTCTCGATGGTGATACCACTGCGGTCGCCACCCACGTGGGTCACGCACGCGCGCTGGCCGACCGGATTCCCGACACCGCGAGCCGACGCGTGTTCGACGAGCGACTCGACGCGCTGCTGGAACACGGCTCGACCGACGGCATGCCGTGAACGCGCGCGCCGGGCGGTACGTGTTGGCGCGCGCCGAGGCGCTGACATCGGCAACCGCCTGGGCGGCCCCGTCCTGCGTCCCCAACGCGCGTGGCTGCATGCCGCTGTAAAGCACGCTTGACAGGCGGCATCGGCTGCGCCACCTTGTGTGTCAAGCCTCCTTGACACGGTACCGCCATGCCCATCGCTCACGTTCGCAATCCGCTGTTCGTCGCTGTCCTGCTGGTGTTGGTCGCAGTCGCGCTGCGTCTGCTGGTGCCTGCCGCGCCCGATTGGAGCGCAGCCCTGTTGCTGCTCTCGGCCGTGGCGATCGGCGCGGTCGCCGTGGCGCGGCGCGAAGCCGTCTGCACCGCTGCACCCTCCGGAGTGCGGCGGCGCTACACACGCGACGTGCTGGTTGCCACGGGCGCATACGTGGTCCTGCTCTTCGCGTCGTTGCTGTTGCTGCGCCACTTCGAGGGCCCGGCACTGCGTGCGCTCCTTGCGCTGCTGCCGGTCGTTCCGATCGCATTCGTACTGCGCGCGATGGTCCGCTACGTACGCGGTGTCGACGAGCTGCAGCGGCGCGTCGAACTCGAGGCGATCTGCATTGCTGCGGCGCTGGTCTCCTTTCTCTACATGACGGCCGGCTTCCTGCAGACGGCGCGGGTCATCGACGTTCCGTCAGGCGTGGCCATGCTGTGGGTCTTTCCGCTGGTCTGCGGCACTTACGGCATTGCAAAATCGATCGTCGCCCGGCACTACCAGTGAGGGCGCCGGTATGAAGAGCCGGGTGCGGGAGCTGCGGGAAGCCTGCGGATGGTCACAAGCACAGCTCGGGGAACGTCTTGAGGTGTCGAGACAGACGATCAACGCGATCGAGACCGGAAAATACGATCCCAGCCTGCCGCTGGCGTTCCGGATCGCGCGCGAGTTCGCCGAGCCCATCGAATCCATTTTCCTGTTCGAGGACGTTCCATGAGGACACCGAGGTTTTCCCTGCTGGCGCTGGCCGCAGGCATCGCGCTCGCCGGCTGCAACGCCGGCGCGCCGTCGCCGGCCGAGAGCGGCACGGCACGACCCGTGCGGATGTACGGCCAGATCCCGTTCCATGCGTGCACGCTGGACGGCGGCAACGCCGCAACGCGGGTCGAGGCACAGTGCGCCACCTTCGAAGTGCCCGAGGACCCTGCCGCGCCGGATGGCCGCCACATCGCGCTCAACATCGCGTGGCTGCCGGCCGATGCCACGGATGGCGGCGCCGAAGATCCGGTGTTCTTCCTGGCCGGCGGTCCGGGACAGGCCGCCACCGAAACGGCGGCACACATCAACGGCGCGTTGCGCGAAGTGCGCCGCCAGCGCGACATCCTGCTGGTGGACCAGCGCGGCACGGGAGGTTCGAACCCGCTCGACTGTGTTGACGCCGAAGGCGAGGCACTGGCGCTCGACCCGCTCACCGTTCCCGACGACGCCGAGGTCGACGCATTCGTCCGACGGTGCCTCGCCGGACTGAGTGGACGCGCCGATCCACGCTTCTACACCACCGCCAATGCGATCCGCGACCTGGACGCTGTGCGCATCGCGCTCGGTGCCGCGCAGCTCAACCTCGTCGGAGGCTCCTACGGAACACGGGTGGCGCAGCAATACGCAGCGGCCTATCCGCAGCAGGTGCGCAGCCTGGTGCTCGACGGCGTGGCGCCGAACGATCTGGTGGTGGGCGGCGAGTTCGCGCACACCTTCGAGAACGCGCTCGGCCTGCAGGCGGCGCAATGCGCGCAGGACACGCGCTGCAGAAGCCGGTTCCCGACCGACCTGCAGGCGCAGCTGCGCCAGGTGCTCGCGACCCTGCGCGACGCGCCCGCGCCGGTGACCTACCGCGACCCCACCACCGGCACCGAACGGGAAGGCAGCATTACCTCCGATACCGTCACCGGTCTCGCGTTCCTGTTCTCGTACGCACCGCAGACGGCCTCGCTGTTGCCGCTGATGCTCGACGAAGCGGGCCAGGGGCGCTACGGGCCATTGATGGCACTGTCGCAGTTGATGAACCGCAACGTGGGCGGGCAGATGACCCGCGGCATGCAGTGGTCGGTCATCTGCGCCGAGGACGCGGGCCGCTACCGGGAAGACGGGCGTGCGCAGAACACGGTGCTGGGGCCGGACGTGGCGCGGATGTTCTTCAGCGCCTGCCGCACCTGGCCGACCGGGTCACCGCCGGCGAACCACACCGTGGCGTTGCAGTCCGAAGTGCCGACGCTGCTGCTGTCGGGCGAGCTGGATCCGGTGACGCCGCCCGCGTACGCCGAACGCGTGGCGTCCGGGCTGCCCAACGGTCGCCACCTCGTGCTCGCCGGACAGGGCCACGGCACGCTGGCGCTCGGCTGCATGCCCAAGCTGCTCGCGCAGTTCATCGAGTCCACCGATGCCCGTGCGCTCGACGCCGGCTGCTTGGATGCGATGCGCGCCGTGCCTCCCTTCACCAGCTTCAACGGGTGGGAGCCGTGAGTCGCGCGCGGTGATCGGCGCACGGCCCGGCGACTGCCGGTCCGATCGATCGCCGCGCCGCGCGCGTGCACCGGCGCTCTCCAACCACGCACTCCACATCATGGATTTCCGATGATCACTGCCCACCAGTTGCACAAGGCATTCAAGACCAAGACCGGCACGGTCCAGGCGGTCGACGGTGTCGACTTCACCGCCGAGGACGGCCGCATCACCGGCCTGCTCGGCCCCAACGGCGCCGGCAAGACCACCACACTGCGCATGCTCTACACGCTGATGAAACCCGACCGCGGCGAAGTCCTCGTCGACGGCATCGATGCGGCGAAGGATCCTGCCGCCGTGCGTCGCGTGCTCGGCGTGCTGCCCGACGCCCGCGGCGTCTACAAGCGCCTGACCGCGCGCGAGAACATCCGCTATTTCGGCGAGTTGCACGGGCTGACGAAGGCGCAGATCGCCGAGCGCACGCGCGTGCTGAGCGACCAGCTCGACATGGGCGACATTCTGGATCGCCAGACCGAAGGCTTCAGCCAGGGCCAGCGCACCAAGACCGCGATCGCGCGCGCGCTGGTGCACGACCCGCGCAACGTGATCCTCGACGAGCCGACCAACGGGCTCGACGTGATGACCACCCGCGCGATGCGCGAGTTTCTCTTCAAGCTCCGCGACGACGGCCGCTGCGTGATCTTCTCCAGCCACATCATGCAGGAGGTGGCAGCGCTCTGTGACCGGATCGTCATCATCGCCAAGGGTCGCGTGGTCGCGTCCGGCACCGCCGACGAGCTGCGCGCGCGCTTCGGCACCGAGAACCTGGAGGACGCCTTCGTGCATGCGATCGGTTCGGACGAGGGCCTGCTGGCATGAGCGCGACGATGCGATGGATGTGGAGTGTGGCGCGCAAGGAGCTGCTGGACATCGGCCGCGACCGGCGCACACTGTTCATGGCCCTGCTGCTCGGCCCGCTGATGTACCCGCTGCTGATGCTCGGCATGCAGTACATGGCCGAGAAGCGCATGAAGACCGAACTCGACCGGGTGCTGGAGGTGCCGGTGATCGGCGCCGAGCACGCCCCGAACCTGGTGGCGCACCTGGAAACGCTGGGCATCCGTGCGGTCGATCCGCCGGCCGACCTCGACGCGGCGATCGGCGCGCAGCAGGTGGACGTGGCGATCGAGATCCCGGCCACGTTCGCCGAGGACTGGCACGCCGGCCGCCCGGCGACGGTCGAGATCATCAGCGACAGCACGCGGCGCAACGCGCAGACCCCCGCGTCGCGCGTGCGCGCAGCCGTGGCGGGCTACGGGCAGCAGGTGGGTGCGCTGCGCCTGCTCGCCCGAGGGGTGGACCCGGCGGTGGTGCAGCCGGTGGCGGTCGGCACCCGCGACGTCGCGACGGAGGAAGCCAAGCGCGGCGTGATCCTGTCGGTGTTGCTGCCGTACCTGCTGATCCTGTCGAGCTTCATCGGTGGCTCCTACCTGATCCTCGATGCCACCGCGGGCGAGCGCGAACGCCAGTCGCTGGAACCGCTGCTGGCGACACCCGCCGCGCGCGGGGCGATCGTCAGCGGCAAGATCGCGGCGGCCTGCGTGATCGGCATCACCTCGTTGTTGCTGACCATGCTCGCCTTCAAGATCAGTGCACAGATGGGCACCGGCGCGGCGCGGATGCTCGACGTCAGCTTCCCGGCGATCGGACGCATGCTGCTGGTGCTGCTGCCGATGCTGTTCATCGGCACCTCGCTGCTGACGTTCCTGGCGGCGACCGCCAAGAGTATGAAGGAGGCGCAGAGCCACATCGTCTGGCTGATGCTGCTGCCGATGGTGCCGAGCTTCGTACTGATGGTGAATCCGATCAAGACCGAACTGTGGCAGTTCGCGGTGCCGTTCCTGGCCCAGAACCAGCTGCTGCTGAAGGTGATCCGCGCCGAGGCCATCCCGCTGCAGGTCTGGGCGCTGTATCTCGGTGCGAGCCTCAGCCTCGCGGCGTTGCTGTGGTTCGCCGCGGTGAAGCGCTATCAGCAGGAGCGCCTCGCGGTCGCCGGCTGATCGACCAGCGGCGCGCGGCGCATGATGCCCGGGCGCCGCGGGCAGCGGGCGCGGATTGGATTCCGGTCGAGACCCGGCGGATCGGATCCGGGCGGCCCGTGGAGCCGCGCCTGCAGACGCGATCCAGGGCGCACCAAACGCGAACGCCCGGCCTGAGCCGGGCGTTCGCGGTTCCGCGGCTGGATCAGTTGCTCTGCGGTGAGAACCCGATCGTGCGGCGCGTGGTCACCGGTGCAGGCACCGGCTCGAAGCGCCAGCGGCGCACGGCCGCGAGCGCCTCGCGGTCGAAGATGCGCGGCGGATCGGCGCGCACGACGCGAGCACTGGTCACCGAACCGTCGACCCCGACGGTGAACTCGACCTGCACTTCACCCGAAGAGCCGGCGCGCAACGCATCGGCGGGATAGCGCGGCGCGGGCGTGCTCAGCGGCCGCAGCTGGGCCTGCGCTGCAGCGGGGGCCGGTGCGGGGGCCGGCGGCGGCGCGGCCGC
>NZ_JACCJZ010000009.1 GCF_013425765.1 Luteimonas deserti | reverse complement strand
ACCGAGGTCACGATCTCGCCCATGGTCTTGCCGGCCTGCGCGGCGAGCGCAGCGCCGCTCTCCACCTTGCCGGTCGAGTCGTCGATCAGCTGTTTGATCTCCTTGGCCGCCGCCGCGCTGCGCTGTGCCAGGGTGCGCACCTCGCTGGCCACGACCGCGAAGCCGCGCCCCTGCTCGCCGGCACGCGCCGCCTCCACCGCCGCGTTGAGCGCGAGGATGTTGGTCTGGAACGCGATCCCGTCGATGACCGAGATGATGTCGGCGATCTTGCGCGAGGACTGCTCGATGTCGCTCATGGTCTGCACGACCTGGCCGACGACGTCACCACCCTGCGACGCGACCGAGGCCGCGCCGATCGCCAGCTGGTTGGCCTGGCGGGCGTGATCGGCGTTCTGGCGCACGGTGGAGGTCAGTTCCTCCATCGAGGCGGCGGTTTCTTCCAGATTCGCCGCCTGCTGTTCGGTCCGACGCGAGAGGTCGTCGTTGCCGGCTGCGATCTCCGACGACGCGGTGCCGATGGCGCCCGACGCCGCCTGGATGCGCCCGACGATGCCGGTGAGCTGGGCGACGGTGGCATTGGCGTCGTCACGCATCTGCGCGAACACGCCCTGGAAGTCGCCGTCCATGCGCACGGTGAGGTCGCCGTCCGCGAGCGAGGTCAGCACACCCGAGACCTGGTCGAGGCTCGCCGCGTTCGCATCGAGCAGGCCGTTGAGCTGGCCGGCCAGCGCGAGCAGGAAGCCGGACTTGTCGTCGGTGCGGATGCGACCGGAGAGGTCGCCCGCGGCGGCGGCGCTGATAACCCGCGACACCTCAGCTTCGAGCCTCACTTCGACAGTGCGGTCCGCCCATTCCACGACAAATCCCGCTGATTCCCCAGCCGCGTCGACAATCGGATTAACGATCAGCTGCATTGTGCGTCCCCCCACGCTGATCTGCGCACGATGCGTGCCTCGCAACTTTGCCAACATCATGGCCTGGTGCTCCGGGGCGCGATGGAAACCGTCGATACTGCTGCCGATGATGCTCGACGCATTAAAGCCAGGAAGGTCTCGACGGATGTCGTCTTCTGCAGCAGAAAAAATCTCCAGCAGCGAGCGATTGACGTAGATGATGTCGCGCGCGGTGTCGGCGATCATCACATTCGTGGTCACGCTGTCTAAGGCAGTGCGGATGCGCAGATTCTCGGCGAGCTGCTCGCGGTCGGCTTCCAGGCGTGCGACCACGCTGTCGCCCATGGCCACCAGTGACGCGGCGAGCGAGCCGGGCCGCAATTTCAGGTCGCGCAGGGCCTGCGGCGCGGCACGGCCGTCGGCCACCCCGCGCGCGACCTCGGCGAGGGCCTGTGGCGAATGCCCCAGCGCGTCGAGTTCGCGGCGCAACTGGATGGCCATCACGCACACGAGTGCGGTCTCCGCGACCACGAACGCCGCATGCAGCACGACGAGCCCGAAGCCGCTGCCCGACGCGAAGGCGTAGTAGGGCAGCCCGCTGGACTGCAGCCAGAACATCAGCAGGTGATGCGCCGCGATGTAGACCGCACCCGCTAGCACCGGGGTCCAGTCGCGGTAGTACAGCAGCAGCGCCAGCACCACGAAGATGCCGAAATGCATTTCCACCAGGCCTTTCGTCTGGTGGATAGTGACGGCGATGATGGTCATCATCATCAGCGCGACCCAGATGCGGGTCAGCCGCGTCCCTGGAAGCAGCAGGGTGTGGCCTGCCATCAGCGCGAAGGCCGGCAGGCTGATGGCCCAGAACGGGGCCCAGCTGCCGTTTGCCAAGGCGACGACACCGGACGTGCACGCCAGCAGCGCGCCGACGATGAGAAACAGCCGGTCGGCGCGGATGGCCAGTTCTGCCGCATAGCCCACAGGGGCGCGGCGGGCGGTGGTCAGGGTCGTGATCATGGCAAGGTGCCTCGAAGGAGCAGCGGCGCGTCAGCAGACGCAGGCGGAAACGAAGGGGGCGACGGGGGCGGCACTGGGCGCGAGAACCGACGCCAGCAGGCGGACGGGATCGCCGGTGCACCCGGATGCGGCCGGCGATCCGGCAAAGCGCAGGGCACCGTGCGTATCGAAGATCAGGGTCGAGAAGACGGCGTCCTGCGCATCGAGGCTGATGGTCGGCAAGGCAGTGCTGCGCAAGGCATCCGTCCAGCGCCTCGCGTCGTCCGGCCGCGCGCAGGCACAGGCATGGCCGACGAGCGTGACCAAAATGGGGCCCCGGGCAAATGCGTCCGCGCCAAGCCGGCTGCGGATCTGCGAGGCCAGCGTCTCCGCATTCGCACGCGCATCCGCGGCCTGGCCATTGCGCAGACTCCCCAGCGCGCCGAAGACCCAGCCGAGAAACAGAGGAAGCAGAAGTGCACCCGACCACCAGCCTGCCGGCATGCGGGGCCGTGGGCTCGAGGCGCCCGCGCGGACCGGAGCAGGGATCGCGTCCCGCAACGGCAGCAGGTGGCCGGGCGGCGGGGGCGGTGTGTCGATCCTCATGGCGTCCCCTCGGCACGGCGGAATGCCGGACCCGAATCCGTTATCGGCGCGTGAATGAGCGCCTTGAGCACCGATGTCTCGAGGATCATGAGGTGTGACCGGAGCAATGCCCGCTCCGCGGGCAAACTGTCGCGGATCGTGGCCGGCGATCCGTCGACCAATTCGGCGTCCTCGCGAGATTCGAAATGCACACCGGAAACGACGACGCCCCGGCAGGGCCGGGGCGTCGCAAGGAATCCCAGTCGACAGGCCTCAGAACTCGGCCCAATCCGCCTCCGCCAGTGCCGGCGCGGATTTCACCGCGGCCGGGCGCGGCCTTGCTGCGGCAGCTGCGCGGCGCGCGACGGGTGCCACGACCGCGGCCGGCTTGCGTGCCGCCGGTGCCGTCGACACTGCAGCCGTGCCGTCCAGGCGGAAGATCGAGACCGTCTGCGCCAGGCTCGAGGCCTGTTCTTCCATCGCACGGGCGGCCGCCGACGCTTCCTCCACCAGCGCGGCGTTCTGCTGCGTGGTCTCGTCCATCTGGGTGATGGTCTGGTTGACCTGCTCGATGCCCGAGGCCTGTTCCTGCGAGGCCGCGGCGATCTCCGACATGATGTCGGTGACGCGTTGCACCGAGGACACGATTTCGCCCATGGTCTTGCCGGCCTGCGCGGCGAGCGCCGCACCGTCGGACACCTTGCCGGTCGAGTCGTCGATCAGGCCCTTGATCTCCTTGGCCGCTGCCGCGCTGCGCTGGGCCAGCGTGCGCACTTCCGAGGCCACGACCGCGAAGCCGCGTCCCTGCTCGCCGGCGCGCGCCGCCTCCACCGCGGCATTGAGCGCGAGGATGTTGGTCTGGAAGGCGATGCCGTCGATCACCGAGATGATGTCGCCGATCTTGCGCGAGGCGCGCTCGATGTCGCTCATCGTGGTGACGACCTGGCCGACCACGTCGCCACCCTGCGAGGCGACCGAGGCCGCGCCGATCGCCAGCTGGTTGGCCTGGCGGGCGTGATCGGCGTTCTGGCGCACCGTGGAAGTCAGCTCCTCCATCGAGGCCGCGGTCTCTTCCAGATTGGCCGCCTGCTGTTCGGTGCGCCGCGAGAGATCGTTGTTGCCCGAGGCGATCTCCGACGACGCGGTGCCGATGGCGCCCGACGCCTCCTGGATGCGCCCGACGATGCCGGTGAGCTGGGCGACGGTGGCATTGGCATCGTCGCGCATCTTGGCGAACACGCCCTGGAAGTCGCCGTCCATGCGGACGGTCAGGTCGCCGTCGGCCAGCGCGGTGAGCACGTTCGACACCTGGTCCAGGCTGACCGCGTTCGCATCGAGCAGGGTGTTGAGCTGCTGCGCGAGCTGCAGGTAGAAGCCGCTCTTGCCGTCGAGGCCGATGCGGTGCGAGAGGTCGCCGGCGGCCGCGGACTGCAGCACGCGGGCGAGCTCCACTTCCACCTGGACCTGCGGCGTGCGGTCACGCCACTCGACGACGTAGCCGAGCAGGGTGCCGGACTCGTCGTCCACCCGGGCGAGGGTCTGGCCGAAATGCGCGCCGCCGAAGGTCAGCTCGTCGCTGTGCACGCCCTGCAGGTGTTCGAGCACGGCGGCCAGACGCGAAGGATCGGGCTGGTAGGCGTCGATGCTGCCACCGATGAGATGTTCGACGTTGAAGTCGGGCAGGGTGGTGCGGATGTCGTCGCTGTACTGGCGCAGCAGGGCGGTGACGGCGGTGTTGGCGTAGATCACCTTGTGCGAGGGGTCGACGATCATGACACTGGTGCCGGAGCTGTCGAGCGCGGTGCGGATGCGCAGGTTCTCGCCGGCGATCGCCTGGTCGCGTTCGATGCGCTCGCGCAGGTCACGTTGCATGCGCTGCATGGCCTTGAGCAGGTCGCCGATCTCGTCGCCGCGGCTGGCGTCGATATGGCTGTCGAGCTTGCCGCCGGCGACATCGTTGGTGACGCCCACTGCGGCGCGCATCGCCGAGGTGAGGCTGCGCGCCATCAGCCAGGCCACGATCAACCCGCCGGCGATGCCGGCCAGCAGCAGGACGGCCAGCAGCACGCTGGATGCGGAATAGGCGCTGCTCGCGGAGCTGCGTGCAGCAACGGCGTCCCTGTTGGCGCTATCGGCCAGCGCCGCCAGTGCCGTGCTCGCTGCAGTGTGCAGCTGGCTCGTCTCGCCGATGAAGGTGTCGGTGGCATCATCGGGCAGTTCGAGATCGAGCATCTCGTTGACCGAGGCGTACGATGCCTTCGCAGCGTCCCAGGCAGCGACGAGGTCCGCGAGCATCTTCTGCTCTTCTGGCGTCGTGGCGTATTGGCGATAGGTCTCGAAGTTCTTCTGGATTTGCGCATCAATATCGGCAGTCCGCTGACGCGCATCTTGCTTGACGGCGTCGCTCGCCCGCACAAGTCCCCGGTAAGAGGCGGTGCGGAACTCGCCCAGCAGGCCGCGCGTTTCGCCTACCAGAGCAACGCTCGGTAGCACGTCTTCCCCTAGGTCGGTAGTGACGTGATTGATCGAGCGCAGGCCCGTGTAGGCGCCGATGCCCTGGACGAGCATGATGAGCAGGACCGCGCCGAAAGCCAGCATCAGCTTCGGCGCGAGCTTGAGATTCGAGAACCAGTGCATCGGGTCACTCCCCTGTACGGCACAAAGAAAAGGCCCGGATGCGCGTGGCGCACCCGGGCCGGGGCATCACTTGATGGTGGCGAGCTTCACGTCACTCGGCGAGCGCACCGCGATCTCGGCGCGACCCGCGTCCCGCTGGATGCTGCCGACCACGCAGACGTCGCGGCCTTCCAGTTCCTCGGGCGAGGGACGGAACTTGTCGCGCTGGTCCTGCGGGATGCGCGCCGAGAAGGTGTGGCGCGGGAAGGCGCCGCCCATGTGCAGGAAGGTCGGCGAACCTTCGGAGTTCTGCGCATAGCGGGTCTTCTCGACCTTGCCGCAGACCATTCCGCTCTGGCCTGCGAAGCGGACCGCCTGCTCGGGGCGGATGGCCTCCTCGGCAGCGGCGCCGGTGGCACAGGCGCTGAGCAGCAGCGCGGTCAGGATGCGGCGGGTGTTCGGGGTCATGGGTGTACTCCAGTCAGGGGGACGGGCCGGGGTCACTCCGGCCGTTGCCCCACTAGCGGCAACGGCGCGGCGGACTTTAGGCGCAACGAGAAAAAACTCAGGCCGCGACGTCGAGCGGCGCGTCGATCAGGTCGGTGCTGTCGAGCAGGGTCTCGATGTCGAGCAGGATCAGCATCCGCTCGTCGAGCGTGCCGATGCCGGCGATGAACTTGGTGTCCACCGCGGCGCCGAACTCGGGCGTCGCCCGGACCTGCTCGTCGAGCAGCGGAACCACGTCGGACACGCTGTCGACGACGATGCCGACCACGCGGTCCTCGACGTTGAGCACGATCATCACGGTGAAGCTGTCGTAGCGGGCTTCGGCCAGGCGCAGCTTCAGGCGCAGGTCGATCACGGGCACGATGGTGCCGCGCAGATTGATGACGCCCTTGATGTACTCGGGCGCGTCCGGCAGGCGGGTCACGGCGTCGTAGCCGCGGATCTCCTGGACCTTGAGGATGTCGACGCCGTAGTGCTCGTCGCCAAGGGTGAAGGTCAGGTACTCGCCAGCGGCGCTCGGGGTGGAACTGGTCATGCGGTGCGCTCCTGCTGCGGGTGCCGCGGGCATGCGGCATGGGTGACTCGCAGGAGATCGGCCGGTACGGCCGCAACTTTAGCCGCGCGTGCTCAGCCGCCGCGCCGCTGGCGCGCGTTGCGCTGGCGCTCGACCTGGAAGATGTACTGCAGGATCCGCTGCTCGTGGGCGGCGGGCATGTCGACGAAGCGGCAGCCTGCACGCCAGTACGGTGCGCCGCGCACGTCGAAACGGCCGAGATGTGCGACTTCGAGGGCGACAGTCATCGGCGGGGCGTCGCCCAGCCGCAGCAGGCAGGGCGCGACCCGCGATTGCGCGGCGAAGCGTCCTTCCCGGCCTTCCGGAACGGCGACCGCGAGCCCGCCGCCGCTGATGTCCAGCACGCGCAAGCCGTCGGTGCCCGCATCGGGTGGCGCCTCGAGCGTGCCGACGTGCAGGGTGGCGGGCGAGGCGGGCGACACCTGCAGCCGGTACATCTCGCGTCGCTGCAGGCGCAGCAGGGTCTCGGGCCACGGCACGCGGAATGCCGGATAGCCCTCGTGCTCGATGAGCATGGGCGTGGACAGGCGGAAGCGGATCGGCACCAGGTCGAGCTGGGTGCTGCACACCAGCCGCGATGAACCGGCCACGCGCCGGTTCATCGCCTCGTTGCGGTTGCCGTCGAGAACCAGGCTGCCGTCGTCGTCGACCGCCAGCAACGCGGTGGGGCAGGCGAGCCCACCGGGGATGAGGTTGGCGGTGATGATGGAGCGGGCCTCGACCAGGGCCCGCAGCACGTGCGTGATCTCGCGCGGCTCGTGCAGCGCGAACGGCGATTGCTCGTCGTCATCCAGCAGTGGCAGGTGTTCTTCGGCGACAGCCATCGTCCAGAACCGCGGTGTTCGATCGCAGATGATAGCGGCCGGGCGGCCCTGAGATTGAGCCGCCCGGCCACCACGCCGCGATCAGGCGGGTTGCGCCTCGCTGCGGCGCGTGTTGTCGGCGATCGTGCGCAGCAGGGCGGTGGCGGTGTCGACGTGGAAGACCGAGACCGTCTCGGTGAGCGCGGCGGCCTGTTCCTCCATCGCGCGGGCGGCGGCGGAGGCTTCCTCCACCAGTGCGGCGTTCTGCTGCGTGGTCTCGTCCATCTGCGTGATTGTCTGGTTGACCTGCTCGATGCCGACGGCCTGTTCCTGCGATGCAGCCGAGATCTCGGCCATGATGTCGGTGACCCGCTGCACCGAGGCGACCAGTTCGCCCATGGTCTTGCCGGCCTGGCCGGCCAGCGCTGCGCCGTCGGCCACCTTGCCGGTCGAGTCGTCGATCAGCTGCTTGATCTCCTTGGCTGCTGCCGCGCTGCGCTGGGCCAGCGTGCGGACTTCCGAGGCCACGACCGCGAAGCCGCGCCCCTGCTCGCCGGCGCGCGCCGCCTCCACCGCCGCGTTGAGCGCGAGGATGTTGGTCTGGAACGCGATCCCGTCGATCACCGAGATGATGTCGCCGATCTTGCGCGAGGAGCGCTCGATGTCGGCCATCGTCGTCACCACCTGGCCGACCACCTCGCCGCCCTGGGTGGCGACCGAGGCCGCGCCGATCGCCAGCTGGTTGGCCTGGCGGGCGTGGTCGGCGTTCTGGCGCACGGTGGAGGTCAGTTCCTCCATCGAGGCCGCGGTCTCTTCGAGGTTTGCGGCCTGCTGCTCGGTCCGGCGCGAGAGGTCGTCGTTGCCGGCTGCGATCTCCGACGACGCGGTGCCGATGGCACCCGACGCTGCCTGGATGCGCCCGACGATGCCGGTGAGCTGGGCGACGGTGGCATTGGCGTCGTCACGCATCTGCGCGAACACGCCCTGGAAATCGCCGTCCATGCGCGCGGTGAGGTCGCCGCGGGCAATGGCCTGCAGCACCCGCGAGACATCGGCGAGGTTCTCGTCGGCGGTCTGCATCAGGCGGTTGAGACCGTCGACCATCGTGCGGAAGTCGTGCTGGAAGCGATCGGCATCGCCGCGCACGCTGAAGTCGCCAGCCGAGGCAGCGGTCACCAGGCGGCGGATCTCGCCGTTGATGCCGGTCAGGTTGCTCTTCACGGTGTCCATGGACTGGGTGATCACGGCCTTCTCGCCGGGCAGGCGATCCATGTCCTGCGAGAGGTCGCCCACCGCATATTGTTTGATGATGTCCACCAGGCGCATCTTCACCGCCAGATGCGCGGCGACCAGTTCGTTGGTGCCGGCCACCATTACCCCGTAGTCGCCCGGAAAGGCCTGGGCGTCCATGCGGTAGCTGATCGTGCCGGCCTCGTGTTCGCGTGCCATGTCACGCTGGGCGCCGATCACCGAGCGCAGCTGTGCCTGCATGCGCGACATTGCGGCCAGCAGCTGGCCGACCTCGTCCCGGCCGCCGACCGCGATCGCGCCGTCGAGGCGCCCAGCCGAAACATTCTCGGCGACCTTCACAGCCGAGCCGATCGACTGCGCGAGTGTCCGCGCAATGAAGAAGCCGAGGGCAGCAGCGACGACGATCAGCAGTACGATGCCGACGAGCATCGTGATCACGCTACTGCGATAGGTCTCATTGGAGTGGGCAATATCGGCGTTCAGTCGGTCCAGATTGAACGTGTTAAGTACCGCGAGAGCCTCGAACAGGCTCCGGCGTAGCGGCCGCGACTTCTCGTCCGACACCGCATGCGCAGCCTCCACATCTCCGGCAGCGAGCGCGCTCTCAATCTCCCGGTGCGCACCCAGATAGGCCGCGAGCCGCTCGGCTGCGGTGTCGTAAAGGGCACGTTCTTCGGCTGCAAAGGGCAGCGCCTCGTACATCGCTTGGCGCTCGGCGAGGATGATCTCGATCTTGGCCAGTCGCTCGTTGTAGTCCTGCACGGCGTCAGGCTCGTCAAGCCGGGTCAACTGCGCGATTTCATAAGTCCGGTATTCGCCGAGTTGGGCTCGAATCTCGCCGAGGTGCTGGACAGCTGGCATGTCGTCGACGCTGACCTTCTGCAGCTCCGCGTTGAGACTGGCCAGGCGCATCAGGCCGAGCGCGCTGACGCCGATGGCCAGCAGGGAAATCAGGGCAAACGCGATCCCGAGCTTGCGCGCGATCGTCATGTTGTTGAGCCAGGTCATCGGGTGTCTCCGGGTGGGCGGGCGCAATCCGAACGGAGGTCCGTAATGCGCTGGGTGGAACTTCGGTCGGGGTTTAACGGCGCCGCGAGCTGCGGCCTGACGGAGAAATGACAGATTCGGCAAAGTCGGTTTACGGGTGTCAGCGGTCTGGTCCGCGACCAGGCGAACGCGGCGTGCTGTCCAGCGAAGGTCGAACTCAGAAATGCGTCTGGGCGCGCAGCAGGAACAGGTCGCCGTCAGTGGACACGGCGCCGCGCGTCGCATCCACGCGCACGTAGTTGGCCTGCAGCTTGAGATAGCGGTTGGGATACCAGTTCGCACCCACGGTCCAGTTGCGCTGGCGGCCGCCGGCGATGCCGGCATCGTCGAGGTCGATCCAGCTGCGGCGCGCGGTCAGCTCGAATGCGCCCGCAGATCCCTGGGGCACCGGGTTGCCGACATTGCCGCCCGTGTACACACGAGACTCCCCGGTGAGGATCCAGCTTCCGGCGATGTAGCCGCCATCGGCGGCATAGCTTGGCCGGCCGGCGGTGCGCTGCGTGCGCTGGCCCATGTGTTCGCCCTGCAACGACCAGGCGCCATGGATCCAGAGCGCTTCCATGCCCACCCGTTCGACGCGCTCGGCTCCCGCCAGCGTGCCCGAATCCACCAGGCGGGTCGGCGTCAGCCCGGCCTCGGGCCTCGCGCGCCATCGCGCACTCGCCGGCACGACGTTGCCACGGCCGTCGATCTCGCCATCCGGGCGCTCGCGGGTGCCGGCGATGCCCAGATGCAGCACGTCCCCGGCGGCCTTGCGCGGTGTCCACGCCGCGCGCGCGGCGAACACGCGACCGCGATTGTTGCCCTGCAGATCGTTGCCGTAGTACCCGGCATTGACCAGATAGGCCGGTTGCTCGAAGGCCCAGTCCAGGCCGATGCGTCGACCCGGATAGAACGCCTGGGTGGGCAGGGAGTTCTCGAGGAACAGGCTGCTGCGCGTGGCGGTATTGCCTTCGAACCCAAGCGGCAGCTTGGTCTGCCCGAGCCGCACCCGTCCGACGTCGCGACCGGTGACGGCCTTGGTCTCGACGCGAACCGCGACGTCCATCCAGGTGCGCGATGCGAAATCGAACGCCGCGCCGAGGTCGTAGACCCCCTTGCGCTTGAGGCCGAATCCGAATTCGCGGCGACGCCAGCCGTGCGCGTCGTCGAGCCGCGGCCCCGCGTCGCCGAGCACCTCGTTGCGGTCGTAGGCGGCGTTTCCGGTCAGCACAAGCTCGTGCTCGCCGGGCAGGCTCCACTTCGGCGGCCAGGCCTGCCGGGACGTGCCGTCGCCGGCCGAAGCGCCGATGGGCGCGAGTAGGGCCAGCAGTGCAGCGTGGGTGGACAGTCTCATCGGAACACCTGCGGCGCCTGGGCGCATGAAGAGCGGGCTGCGAACGTCGATCTGCTGGCTGGGTGGCAACAGCGACAGCAGACGTCATGTGGAAGCCCGGCACTTCGATGCGGGTGGCGGGGATCACAGTCCAGTTATCGACCCGATGGCCTCCGACTTGAGGATTTTTTCCGACAGACGAGTAAGAGAAGACCTACATGGACCGGCGAAATGAAGCGATTCGGCGATTCCATCCTGACGAACGTCGGAAAGGCGCGCCGCGCGATCGCTGCGTCAGCACCCCCGCACATCATGGTTCTGGACCACGTCCCCGACGCGATGCCGGCCGCTCGTCCGCGGCAGCCTCGTCTAAGGCGGCCCGGGCAGCCCGCGCGCTTCCAGATCCGTCGAGCACGCGTCCATGAGCGGACGCAACGGGATCGGGCGTGAGCCCGCGCGGGCGCACGCCGGGAAAGCGGACCGGAGTTGGTGGCCGGATTGCGTGGTCCGTGCCGATCGGCCTTCCCTGGATCACGCGGGCTCGGTAGCCCGCGCCGAACCGGCTCGGCGAGACACGTCGACGGTCCGGCGAACAGCGTTATCCACGCGGAACTCCGCGACGGTGCTGGCCAGCGCGTCAGATTGCTCTTCCATCGCGCGTGCGGCGGCCATAGCCTCTTCCACCAGTGCTGCGTTCTGCTGCGTGGTCTCGTCCATCTGGGTGATCGTGTGGTTGACCTGCTCGATGCCCGAGGCCTGTTCCTGCGAGGCCGCGGCGATCTCCGACATGATGTCGGTGACGCGCTGCACCGAGGACACGATCTCGCCCATGGTCTTGCCGGCCTGCGCGGCGAGCGCCGCACCATCGGATACCTTGCCGGTCGAGTCGTCGATCAGGCCCTTGATCTCCTTGGCCGCAGCCGCGCTGCGCTGGGCCAGCGTGCGGACTTCCGAGGCCACGACCGCGAAGCCGCACCCCTGCTCGCCGGCACGCGCCGCCTCCACCGCCGCGTTGAGCGCGAGGATATTGGTCTGGAACGCGATCCCGTCGATGACCGAGATGATGTCGCCGATCTTGCGCGAGGAGCGCTCGATGTCGGCCATCGTCGTCACCACCTGGCCGACCACCTCGCCGCCCTGGGTGGCGACCGACGCCGCGCCGATCGCCAGCTGGTTGGCCTGGCGGGCGTGATCGGCGTTCTGGCGCACGGTGGAGGTCAGTTCCTCCATCGAGGCCGCGGTCTCTTCGAGGTTCGCCGCCTGCTGCTCGGTGCGCCGCGAGAGATCGTTGTTGCCCGCGGCGATCTCGGACGAGGCCGTCCCGATCGCGCCCGACGCCGCCTGGATGCGCGCGACCATGGCGGTGAGTTGCGCCACCGTCGCGTTCGCGTCGTCCTGCATCTGGGCGAACACGCCTTGAAAGTCTCCGTCCATCTGTACGGTGAGATCGCCGCGCGCGATCGCCTGGAGAACCTCCGAGACGTTGCCCAGGTTGCCTTCCGCGGTCTGCATCAACCGGTTGAGGCTGTCGATCATTCCGTGAAACTCGTACTCGAAGCGCTCCGCGGCGCCGCGCACCGAGAAATCGCCACGTGCGGCCGCGTCGACCAGGAGACGGATCTCGGTGTTGATCGCGCCCAGATTGAACTTGACCGAGTCCATGGACTGGGTGATCACGGCCTTCTCGCCGGGCATACGTTCCATGTCCTGCGACAGGTCACCGATGGCGTACTGCTTGATCAGCTCGACGAGCCGCATCTTGACCGCGATATGGGCATCGACCAGCTCGTTGGTCCCGGCGACCATCACCCCGTACTCGCCCGGGAAGTCGGCAGCGTCGATGCGGTAGCTGATCATGCCCGCATCGTGCTCGCGTGCCATGTCGCGCTGGGCCTGGATCACGCTGCGCAGTCGCGCCTGCATGTCGCGCATGGCCACCAGGAGGGCGCCGCCTTCATCCAGCGCGTCCACGCGGATATCGGCGTCGAGCTTGCCGGCCGCCACGTCGCGCGCGACGGTGATGGCGCGCTGCAGCGGTCTGCTGATGGCACGCGCCACCAGCAGACCGAAGCCCACACAGGCGAGCACGCCGAACACGCCGAGCAGCGCGCCGCCCAGCATCGCCAGACGTGAATTCTCGACCGCCGTCTGCACGGTGGCGCGGAAACGCGCATCGGCCTGACGATGGGTGTCGGCCAGATGCGTGCGATAGATATCGAGCGCGGCAGCCATTTCTCCGATCCGCTCCGGATCGGCATCGGGATTCTGGGTGACGAAGTCCTCCGCCACGCCATGGGCCAGTGCGTAGTACGTCTCGAACTCCTCGCCGAGGCGGACCATCGTGGCTGCCTGGTCGCGGTCGATGGACTGCAGTTCGACATAGGACGCGCGGATGGCCTCCGCACCCGCACGGGTGGCTTCGAGCATGTCCGGATCGCCCGCGGCGGCTGCGCCGTTGAGTCCGTTGATGATGTCGTCGAGCGCGGACATGTTGCGCGTCATCGCGTCCAAGGCCGGAAAATGCACGTCGCGCACCGCTTCGAGCCGGGCGTTGTTGCGCTCGAACACCAGGGTGCTGAAGCCGAGATAGACCAGCAGACAGACGATGGACAGGCCGGCCGGGGCCAGGACCTTCCAGAACAGGGGCAGGGCAAGAAAACGTTTCATTTCGGTGCTCGAAGAGGAGCGCAGGGCGCCGCCGGCGGCAGCGCCCTGCGTAGGACTTACGGCCTCAGGACGACCTTGACGCTGGCGTCCACCGAAGCGGCGTCGATGTAGCCGATCGCGCCGGCGGTGGCCGCGACTTCCCGCTTGACCGCGGCATCGCCGGCCACCTGCTTGGGCCGCTGGGCCTTGCCGGTGAACATCAGCTGCGACCAGTAGGACCGCAGCTGCGCTGCATCCCGACTGGTAACCTTGGTATAGAAGGCATCGCGCACCGCGGCGCCTTCGGCCTGGTCGATCGCCACGGCGCGACCGCCGCCCGGAAGAGCCGAGGATTTGGCCAGGAAGATCTGCGAGACCTGAGCCGGCGTCAGCGCCGCGACATCGCTGCGCGCCGACATCACGACGACCACGTCGGCATGCGCGGCCAGGGCCGAGCAGGACAGCGCGACCAGCAGGGCCAGGCGGGAGATTGATTTCGGGTTCATGGGGAGACTCCGGTCAGAACACGAAATCGACGGATGCCGAGATCAGGTTGTAGCTGCGGCCGGGCTGGAATCCGGGCTGGACATTACCGAGGCTACCGAAGGAACCGGCATGGTTTTCGATGTGGCTGCCCTGGAGCTTCAGCGCGACGCTGTCGCGAACGTCCCAACGCAGCGCCGCGGTGTAGCTGTGCCGCCCGGCGTTGCTCGAGGCCACCGCCATGTTCAGCAGGCCGAACGGATCGGCCGCGCCGGGCATTTCCACGCCGTCGGTGTCGACATGGGCGAACGTCAGCGACGGTGTCAGCGTGCCGCGACGCATGCCGGCGCTGATGTAGCCCGAGGTCGTGCGGGCGCTCAGGGACGGCGTGTAGTCGGCCTGGATCGCCTCGGTGCGAAGGAACCACGCACCCGGATCGTAGCTATACCCGACACCGGTGAAGCTGCCATCCAGCGAGCGTGGGTCGAGACGCGCGGCGATCGATGCAAGGCCCGGCACCGGGAGGCTGCGGTATGTATCGAAGAGCCGGTCCACGGAGGGGCTGCTGACGCCCACGCGGCCGCGGATGTGGCTGACGCGCGCCGCATGCGCGCCCCGGTCCAGCTGCACGGCCAGACCACGCATCGCGTCCACGCGCACGAGTTCGGAATCGATGCGGCCGTAGAACCCCTGCAGGCCGACGACGGTGTCTCCGGCGTTGATCGTGTAGAGGCCTTCGACACCATCGAGTGGGACGAGGTAGTTGTAGACCTCGTAGGGCGGGCGCACCCACGGCGTTGCGTAGCCGACGCGCTGGTATTCCGACAGCATGTACAGAGGGGCGGTGATCCGGCCGAGGCGGGCGGTAAAGTCGGGCGAAACGCGGTACTTCACGTGCGCGAGCGAAACCTGCGGCTTGTACGACTCAGTGATCGCGTGTTCGCTGACCACTTGAACCAGCCCGGTGAAATCGTCGGTGAAGCGCGCGTTCAACTGCAGGGCGATCCGCGAATCGGGTTTCATGGACGTCTGCTGGCTCGCGCCAACGCCGCGGGTGATCTGGAAATCACCGCGAAAATCAGCCTTGTCCTCCGTGGAGTGGACAAGGCCGACAGTGCCGAAGCCGCTGAGGGTGAAGCGCTGGGAATCCTGCGCGTGCGCGGTATGGGCACCGGCAAGGGTGACCGCCATGGCAGCGATCAGTCTGGTCTTTGAGGTCATGGTTTCTTGGAATCGGGTAGGCGAAAACGACCACGCGCGCGGAGCGCCCGGTCATCGGGGGTGCGCCGGCATGACCGGCATCTGGGGGTGCGCACGCAGCGAGGTCAGACCTTGCGTGGACATTTGAGATAGCGACGCTCTCCACCTCGACTTGAGGCGGAGAGCGCCTGATTCCGTCAAAAGCCGGGGCTGGATGCGAGTCCGTTCACGGAAACGTCACATTTCGCTGCTAGCGCGCACGTGCGCGCCGAGCCCTCAAGCCGCCTGCGGCACCCGCAGCGAGCGCACCAGGCCACCGACGTCGACGATCAGCGCGACGCGACCGTCGCCGAGGATGGTCGCGCCGGAGATGCCGTCCACGCGGCGGTAGTTGTTCTCGAGGTTCTTGACGACGACCTGCTGCTGGCCGACGAGTTCGTCGACCTCGAGCGCGAGCTTCTGGCCGTCGCCCTCGACCACCACCACCAGGGCATCGTCGCGGCGCGGCTGGTCGTAGCGGTAGTACTCGTTGAGCGAGACCAGCGGCAGGTATTCGCCGCGCACGCGCAGTACCCGGCCTTCGCCGACCATGCGGCGAACGTCGGCGGCGTCGGGCTGCAGCGCCTCGATCACGTGCGACAGCGGAAGGATCAGGGTTTCCTCGCCGACCGCGACCGTCATGCCATCGAGGATCGCCAGGGTCAGCGGCAGGCGGATCACCACCCGGGTGCCGCGCCCGAGTGCACTTTCCAGCTGCACCTCGCCGCCGAGCGCCTGGATGTTGCGGCGGACCACGTCCATGCCGACGCCACGCCCCGACAGGTCGGTGACCGCATCGGCGGTGGAGAAGCCGGGCTGGAAGATGAGATCCCAGACCTGGTTGTCGGTCGGCTTCTCGGGGACCACCAGGCCGCGTTCGGCGGCCTTGGCGAGGATGCGTTCGCGGTCGAGGCCACGGCCGTCGTCGGCCACCTCGATGACGATGTGACCGCCCTGGTGCGAGGCGGCGAGGGTGATCGTCCCGGTGCCGTCCTTGCCCGCGGCGACACGCGCGTCGGGCAGTTCCAGGCCGTGGTCGATCGAGTTGCGCACCAGGTGCACCAGCGGATCGGCGATCTTCTCGATCAGGCCCTTGTCGAGCTCCGTGCCTTCGCCCACGGTCTTCAGGCGGACCTGCTTGCCGAGACGGGCCGACAGATCGCGCACCAGACGCGGGAAGCGACGGAACACCGCGTCGACCGGCAGCATGCGCACGCCGATCACGGCTTCCTGCAGATCGCGGGTATTGCGCTCCAGCAGATCCAGGCCTTCGAACAGGCGTTCGGCGAGGGCCGGATCGAGGTTCGCGCTGACCTGCTTGAGCATGGCCTGGGTGATCACCAGTTCACCGACCAGGTTGATCAGTCCGTCGATCTTGTCGGTGCTGACGCGGATCGAGCTTTCCGCGGGGTCCTGGTTGCCGCTGCGTGCCTCGCTGGCGGCAGCGACCGGACCGGCGGCTGCCACGTCGAGATCGACCGGCATCGCCAGGTCCGCGGTTTCAGCGGCGGCGTCGTCCAGCGCTTCGGCGAGAATCGCCTGCACGTCGAGTTCGCAATCGTCCTCCACCCAGGCGAAGGCCTCGTCCACCGCGCTGCGCGGGATCGCGCCGATCAGTCCGAGATCCCAGGCGAGGTAGGCTTCCAGCGGATCCATCTGCGCGAAGCCGGGCAGACGCTCGGTGCGGCAGGCGACTTCGAGCGAACCGAGACGGTCGAGTTCGCGGATGATGCGCAGCGGATCGTTGCCGCTCATGAACAGCGACGGCGCCGGCGTGAACCCGATGCGCCAGCCGGTGGGCTCGGCCTGGGCGGCCTCGGCCTTGACCGCGACCGGTGCGGGCGCCGCGCTTCCGGCGAGGACGGCATTGAGCCGGGCCTGCACCGCCTGCGACGCCTGCGGGTCGGCCGGCTGGCCGGTCTCGGCCTCGCCGAGCAGGGCGCGCAGCACATCGACCGAGGCCAGCATGGCGTCGATACCGGCACCCGTGACCGCGCGCTTGCCGGCGCGCAGCTCGTCGAGCAGCGTTTCCAGCACGTGGGTCAGCCCGGCCACGGCATCGAAGCCGAACGTCGCCGCACCGCCCTTGATCGAGTGCGCGGCGCGGAAGATCGAGTTGATCAGCTCCGGGTCGCGGTCGCCCTGTTCGAGTTGCAGCAGGCCTGCCTCCATGGCCTCGAGTCCCTCCCGGCTTTCCTCGAAGAAGGTGGCGTGAAAGCGCTGCATGTCCATGCTCATGGGAACTCGGCCTGCGATCTGGATGCGGAAGGGCGGATGGAGGTCAGCCCAGGACCTTCTGGACGGTGGCGATCAGCTGGTCGGGATTGAACGGCTTGACCAGCCAGCCCGTCGCGCCCGCCGCCTTGCCCTCGGCCTTCTTGTCGGCCGCCGACTCGGTGGTGAGCATCAGCATCGGGGTGAACTTGTAGTCGGGAATGCCACGCAGGGCGCGGATCAGCGAGATCCCGTCCATGTTCGGCATGTTGACGTCGGTGACCACCGCGTTGAAGCGCTGGCCCTGGGCCCGCCCGAGGGCGACCTGGCCGTCCTCGGCCTCGTCGACGGTGAAGCCGGCGGAGGTCAGGGCGAAGGAGACCATCTGGCGCATCGAGGCCGAATCGTCCACTACAAGAATGCGTGCGCTCATGCGGCGTTCTCCACTGTGCTTGCGTCTGTTGCGTTTGAAGGAGGTGTGTCGGGGCCGGCGAGCCCGAGCGCGGTGCCGAGTCCGAGCAGCCGGGCGGCATCGTGCAGGGGCTCGCTGCAGCCGCGCAGCTCGGTCGGATAGCCGCTGCCGCCGCGGCTGGCGAAGAACGCGCACAGCACCTGCAGGCCGGCCGTGTGCACACGGCGCACGTCGGCGGCTTCGAGGACGACGGCGTGCGCGGTGTCGAGGTACGGCGCGAGCCGCTCCTTGAGTCCGGTGCTGGCCTCGATGCCGAGGTCATCGCCTAGGTGCACGCTGTCCATCAGGTCTCCGACAGGAATTGGGGTTCGGACTGGAATAGCGGCGTCCGGGCGACGATCTTTAGCCCGGCGCCTGCACTCAGCGCGGTGAGAACAACGGAATGGCCATCAGACGCGCCGAGTCCAGCAGCAGCGTGACCATGCCGCCCAGCCGGGCGATACCGCGGATACGGTGGTCGCCCACCGGCGCCAGGCGCGAGGTGTGGGTGCCTTCGATCTGCGAGTCGCCGATCAGCACCACGTCCTCGACCGCCGAGACACGCAGGCCGAGCACGTCGCCGTTGTCGTCGAGCACGATGATCCGCGTCAGTGGGGTCTCCTCGACCGGCGCGACGCCGAGTTGCAGGCCCAGATCCACCACCGGCACGACCTGGCCGCGGAGGTTCATCACCCCCACCAGGCAGGGGGCAGCGCCGCGCAGGGCCAGCAGCGGCGCCGGAAGGACGACCTCGCGGATCTTCAGCAGTTCGATCGCATACGCCTGGGCGCCGCAGCGCAGGCGCAGCCAGCGCGCGAGTCGATCGGCACTCCGCCGCTGCGGCGGGGCGGGCGCCCCGTCGTCGGCATTGCCCGGGACCCGCGGCAGCGGCGCGATGGCGATCTTCCCGGCCGGCGTCGGCGCGGGCGGCCGGGGTGCCGGAGCGGGCGGCCTCGGCCGCGGCGCTTCGGCCACGACCGGAGCGGCAGGCGCCGCAGCGGTGGTCAAAGGTGCGGGACGCGGTGGCGCAGGCACGGCGGCCACCGGTGCGGGCGCGGCAGGCGGCGCCGACGGCGCGGCGGGTGCCGGCGTCGACAGCAGCATGCCGAGGTAGTCGTCGACGACCCCGGCCGCGCTCATGCCGCCTGCTCCATCGCCTGTTCCTCGGCCAGCAGCCAGTCCAGTGCGCGCGTATAGGCCGACATCGCGCGCCCGGGCATGTCGCCACTGAAGACCTGGCAGGCCAGCACGTCGGCATTGCTCAGCTGCGTATCCACCGGCACCGCCTCGCTCCAGATGCGGTCGCGGTATTCCTCCTGCAACTGGGCCAGGGTGTCGCGGCCCACGCGCGTGCGCTTGTCGTACATGGTCGGAATCACCGACACCGGCAACGGCCGCTGACGGGATTTTTCGACCATCTCGCCGGTGCGCACCATGCCGGCCAGGCCATACAGCGCCAGCGGTTCGCACTGGGTGGGCACGATCAGGCGATCGGCCGCCGCCAGCGCGTTGACCATCAGCAGGCCCAGCGTCGGCGGGCAGTCGAGCAGCACCGCGTCGTGTCCGCCGGCATGCCGGGTGATCGCCTGCGAGAGCGCAAGGCCGAGGCCGGGCTGGGTGGCGCTGCGCCGCTCCAGCGTGGCCAGCGCGGTCTGCGCGCAGACGAAGTCCAGGCCCTCGGTGGGCGAAGGCCGCATCAGCGATTCGAGCGTGGGCGGCGGCGAGCCGAACAGGTCGACAACACCCGGCGGCGGCGGATCGCTCGGCACGCCGAAGGCGCGGGTCAGCGACGCGTGCGGGTCGAGATCGACCAGCAGCACACGCAGCCCGCGCGCGACCATGGCGCGTCCGAGGGCGAGCGAGGTCGTGGTCTTGCCCACGCCCCCCTTCTGGTTGGCAATCGCCCAGACGCGCATCAGCTGTCTCCTTGCGGTGGGGGGGGAGGAATTGGAGTTCGGAGGGTCCCCGGCGCATTGGCCACCGTGGGCACCGCCGCCGCGGGGTAGGCGGGGCGCTCGGACGCGGCTGGCGCCGGAGCGGACGCGGGGGCCTGCCTCGGCGAAGGCGCGGCGGTGTCCTGGGTGGCCAGCACCATCAGCACCACGCGGCGATTGGCGTTTCGGCCGGCATCGGACGTGTTGTCGGCCTTGGGCCGGTACTCGCCGTAGCCCACCATCACCAGGCGCTCGGGCGCGAAGCGTTCGCTGACGAAGAGGTGCACCACGCTGGCCGCGCGCGCCGCCGAAAGCTCCCAGTTGGAGGGGAACTGCGCGGTGGCGATGGGCCGGTCGTCGGTATAGCCCTCGATACGGATCGGATTGGGCAGGTCGCGAAGCACGACCGCGAGCCGGCCGAGCAGTTCGCGCGCGCGGAACTCCAGCGTCGCCGATCCGCTCGGGAACAGGATGTCGCTGTTGATCTCGACCTCGAGCCACAGGTCGGACCGGCGCACGGTGATCAGACGCGCCTGGACCATCTCCGACAGCGTGTCCTCCAGCTGCAGGGCCAGGCGCGAGAGCTGCTCGCGCGAGGCGGCGATCGAGGCGGCATCCGCGCCGCCGTCGCCGATACGGTCGGCACGCAGCTTGGACTCGAGCATCGGCCGCAGCGGGGAATCGAGCGTCGGGCTCGACGTCGGGCCCTGGCGCGCACCGCGGGGCACCGGCGTCGGTCGGCCGACCGTGGCTTCCATCTTCTGGTTGTCGCCGATCTGGATCGGATCGAGCGCGCTCGGTGGCGCGCTGAACGCGCTGGCGAGGGACGCGGCCACCGCGCGGTACTTGCCCTCGTTGAGCGAGGAGACCGCATACATGACCACGAAAAAGGCGAGCAGCAGCGTCACCAGGTCGCCGTAGGGAATGGCCCAGGCTTCATGGTTGACGTGGTCCTCGTGGGGCTTCTTGCGTGCCATCTGTATGCCGGATCAGTGCAGGAAGCCGGCGAGCCGAGCCTCGATATTGCGCGGGTTCTCGCCCTGCGCAATCGCGATCAGGCCCTCGATCGCCAGCTCGCGCTCGCCGCTGCGGCGGCCGATCACGCTCTTGAGCTTGGCGGCCATCGGCAGGAAGAACATGTTGGCCGAGGCGATGCCGTAGATCGTGGCGGTGAACGCAGCGGCGATGCCATGGCCGAGCTTGCTCGGATCGGCGAGGTTCTTCATCACCGCGATCAGCCCGAGCACCGCACCGACGATGCCGAGGGTGGGTGCATAGATGCCCATGCCCTCGAACACCTTGGCGGCCGCGAGATCGTTGTGCTCCTCACCCTGCAGCTCGATCTCGAGCATGTGCCGGATGGCTTCGGGCTCGACGCCGTCGACCAGCATCTGCAGGCCCTTCTTCAGGAACGGATCGGTCTGCGTGGCGACGTGGCTTTCCAGGCCGAGCAGGCCCTGCTTGCGGGAGACGTTGCTCCATTCGAGCAGTTGCGCGATCAGCGCCGCGCGATCCGAGACCGGCGGCTTGATCGCCCAGCCGGCGATGCGCAGCGCACGTTTGAACGTGGCACCCGGGGTGTGCAGCATGATCGAGGCGACCGTGCCGACCATGACGATGACGAACGCCGCCGGCGACCACAGCGCGCCGAGGCCCGCGCCCTTGAGCACGCTGCCGCCCAAGATCGCGATCAGGCCGAGCACCAGTCCGACGATGCTGAATATATCCATGTATGCGGTATCGGCGGCCGGGTGGGGGACTTGAATCAGGACGCCGTCTGCGGCGTCCCGGGGGTTCAGCGAAGACGCAGCGCGTCGACGTCAAGGATCAGCGCGAGCCGGCCATCGCCGATCAGTGTGGCGCCGGCGTAGCCGGGCAGGCCGCGCAGGGCCTTGGGCAGCGGCTTGATCACCACCTCCTCGCGGCCGCGCACCTCGTCGACCACCAGGCCGAAGCGGGTGTCGCCGCGCTGCAGGACCACGATGGTCAGCAGCGTGGTGTCCTCGGCCGGGCGGCCCAGCCAGTGGCGCAGGTCGAGCAGTGACAGCGTGTGCGAGCGGCGGTCGAGTGCGGCGCGCCCGTCGAACCAGTTCACCGTGCGCGCGGGCGCGTGCAGCACTTCCTGCACGCGTGCCAGCGGCAGCGCATAGGCATCGCCTGCGGCGTGCACCAGCAGGGTCGGCAGGATGGCCAGGGTGAGTGGCACGCGCAGCGAGAACCGGCTGCCGCGGCCGAGTTCCGACGTGACCTGGATCTGCCCGCCGAGCTCGCGGATCCGCGACTGCACGACATCCATTCCGACGCCACGGCCGGAAATGTCACTGACCTCGTCGCGGGTGGAGAAGCCGGCGAGGAAGATCAGGTTGAGGCATTCCTCGGCGCTCAGCCTGGCCGCCGACTCGGCATCGATCAGGCCCTTGTCGCGGGCCTTGGAACGCAGGCGTTCGGGGTCGATGCCGGCGCCGTCGTCCTGGATCTCGATGCCGACGTAGTCGCCCTGCTGCTGCGCGCTCAGGCGCACGCGCCCGGCCCGCGGCTTGCCGGTGGCCTCGCGCAGGGCGGGCGTCTCGATGCCGTGGTCGATCGCGTTGCGCACGAGATGGATCAGCGGATCGGCGAGGGCTTCGACCAGGTTGCGGTCGAGTTCCGTCTCCGCGCCGACGAGGTCGAGGTCCACTTCCTTGTCGAGCGCGCGGGCGACATCGCGCGCCAGCTTGGGAAAGCGCGAGAACACCTTGCCCACCGGCTGCATCCGGGTGCGCATCACGGCGCCCTGCAGGCGCGCGGTGGCGTTGTCGAGGGTGGTCACGGCGCGGTCGAGGTCTTCGTCGCGCAGCCGCGCACGCAGGGTCTTGAGCCGGTTGCGGGCGAGCACCAGCTCGCCGACCAGATCGACGATGACGTCGAGCCGCTTGGTGTCCACGCGCACCGTCTGCTCGCGCTCGGCGGCGGGCGCGGCGGCCTGGGCCGCACCGGCGGCAGGCGGAGGCGGTGCGCGTCGCGGCGGCGGTGCAATCGGGGCCGGTGCCGCCGGCGCGGCTGACGCCGAGGGCGTACCTGCGGGTGCCGCGCCGGGAGGCGCATCGCCGTGCAGCTGATCGAGCAGCGCTTCGAATTCGTCGTCGCCGATCATGTCGGCAGGCGCCGCCCATGCCGGTGCGGTGGCCGCTGCTGCCGCACCCGGTGCGGCGTCGCCGTGCAACTGGTCGAGCAGGGCCTCGAATTCGTCGTCGCCGATCATCCCGGGATCGGCGTGGGGACCTGCCTGCAGGCCCGGCGCGCTGTCGCCATGCAACTGGTCGAGCAGCGCCTCGAACTCGTCGTCGGAAATCATCGCGCCGTCCGCGTCGGCCACGGCTGCGGCCTTCGGTGCGGCGCGTGCGGGCGCCGCGGCAGGCGCGTCGTAGGGCGCGAATCCGGCGATCAGCGCATCCGGTGCACTCGGCACCGTGTCCTGGTATTCAATCGCATCGACCATCGCCTGCAGCCAGTCGAGCGACTGCTGCGCAGCGTCGAAATGCCGCGGCAGCAGGGCCGCCTGACCGGCGCGCACCATGCCGAGGGTTTCCTCGGCGGCGTGGCACAGCTGCACCAGGGGCACCGCGCCCAGGAAGCCGGCACCGCCCTTGAGGGTATGGAACGCACGGAAGACCGCGTTGAGGCGCTCGCGGTCGTCCGGGGTCTGCTCGAGGCCCACCAGCTGCCCGCCGAGATCGTCCAGCAGTTCGCGTGCTTCGAGCACGAAGTCGGCGACGATGTCGGGGGCCTGCATGGTTCAGAGCCCCAGGTTCGACAGCAGGTCGTCGGCGTCGCTCTGGCCGACGGTGTTGCGGTCGAGGCCGGCGACGGCGGGGCCGTTGCCGCGCGCGTCGTCTTCCTTGGGCGGCAGGCCCAGCGCGCCGAAGCCTTCGTGCACGCCGCGCACGATGCCGGCGACGCGCCGGATGATCTGGCCGCCGAGATCCTGGTGGCTCTGCGCCAGCGCCATCTCGCGCAGGTTCTCGCGCAGGGATTCGACCGTATCGGTCTGGGTGTGGTCGAGCGGACCTTCCTTCAGGCGTGCCACCAGCGCACGGCTGTCGTCGATGAGATCGAGGGTCCGGTGGGTGGCCTGCTCGGTCATCTCGACCACGTGGTCGAGACGCGCGCAGGCGTCGTCCAGACCGTGGCTGCCTTCACCCGGGGGCGGCGGCAGGGTGTCGAGCGCCACCGACAGCTCGCGCGCCAGGCGGCCGAGGCCGGTGACCAGGGTGCGGGCGCGCGCATTGGCCAGCGCGTCGACCTGCTTGCGCCAGCCGTCCTCGTCGCCGCGCTCCAGTGCCTCGAGCGCGTCGTGAAGCAGGCTGGCGAGGCGGGTCCGGTCGATGTCCGGCGTGCTCATGCCGCGGTCCCCAGGCGCTCGAAGATCTTGCCGAGCTTCTCTTCCAGGGTCTGCGCGGTGAACGGCTTGATGATGTAGCCGTTCACGCCGTTCTGCGCGGCCTCGATGATCTGCTCGCGCTTGGCCTCCGCGGTGACCATCAGCACCGGCAGGGTGCGGAACTTCACGTCGGCGCGGATCTCGCGCAGCAGCTCGATGCCGGTCATGCCGGGCATGTTCCAGTCCGTGACCACCAGTTCCACCGCGTCCTGGCGCAGCACGGCCAGCGCGCTGTGGCCGTCTTCCGCCTCGACCGTGTTGTTGAAGCCGAGATCGGACAGCAGGTTCTTGACGATCCGGCGCATCGTCGAGAAATCGTCGACGACCAGGATGCGGATGTTCTTGTTCAAAACGGACTCCAGTGTGAGCGTGACATCAGTCGTCGGCACCGTATCCGGTGTCGGCGAGTTCGAAGGCGGTGAGCCGGCCGCGCAGACGGACCACGGCCTGACCGTGGATCTGGCAGACGCGCGATTCGCTGACGCCGAGAACGGCGCCGATTTCCTTCAGGTTGAGTTCCTGTTCGTAGTACAGCGACAGCACCAGCTGCTCGCGTTCGGGCAGGTGGCCGATCGCCGCCATCAGCTCGCGGCCGAACTCGCCGCGCACCAGATTCTCCTGCGGCGTCGGTCCGCCGCCCCGGTTGACCGGCTCGACCTCGCCGTGGTCCTCGATGTGCGAATCCAGGCTCAGCACCTGGCCCCGTGCGGCATCCTCGAGCAGGCGCTGGTAGTCGTCCAGCGGCATCTCGAGCTTGGCCGCGACCTCCTGCGCACTCGCGGCGCGGCCGGTGCTCTGCTCGATCGAGCGGATCGCCGAGGCGGCTTCGCGGGCGCGGCGGTGCACCGAACGCGGGACCCAGTCGCCGCGGCGGATCTCGTCGATCATCGCGCCGCGGATGCGGATCGATGCATACGTCTCGAACGAGGCACCCTGGTCGGCGTCGTAGCTGCGCGAGGCCTCGAGCAGCCCGATCATGCCGGCCTGCACGAGATCGTCGACCTCGACGCTCGCCGGCAGCCGCGCAGCGAGGTGGTGGGCGATGCGGCGGACGAGTTCGGCGTGCTGCACGATCGGATCGACATCGGCGGCGACGGTGCGCTGCACCGCCTGGTACTGCTGACGCGCGGCGAGGCTCATGCGACGGCTCCCTGGCGCAACATGCGCTCGACGAAAAATTCCACGTGACCGCGCGGCGCGGTCGGTGCCTGCCAGCGCGACACCCGCTGGGCGATCTCCACCAGCGCGCGCGCCGACGGACTGCCCGGGTAGGCGGTCACCACCGCCTGCTGGCGCTGCACGGCCATGCGCAGCCAGTCGCACTGCGGCACGGCGCCCAGATAGTTCAGCGAGACGTCGCCGATGAAGCGTTCGCACACGCGCGAGAGTTTCTCGTGCAGGTTGCGGCCCTCCTGCGGGCTGCGGACCATGTTGGCGACCACCTGCACCCGGTCGACTCCACGCTCGCGTGCCAGCACCTTGATCAGCGCATAGGCGTCGGTGATCGACGCCGGCTCGTCGCAGACCACCACCAGCGCGTCCTGCGCGGCCTGGCAGAAGGTCAGCACCGAATCGGTGATGCCGGCGGCGGTGTCGACGACCAGCAGGTCGAGATCACGCTGCAGGTCGTTGAACACGTTGACCAGGCCCGCGTGTTCGGCCGGCCGCAGCTCGGCCATGTGCCGGCGGCCCGAGGCGGCGGGGACCACCAGCACGCCCGCCGGGCCTTCGAGGATGATCTCGTCGAGCTCGCAGCGCCCGGCGACCAGGTCGGCGAGCGTGTGCCGCGGCGAAAGCCCGAGCAGCACGTCGACGTTGGCCAGGCCGAGATCGGCGTCGAGCAGCAGTGTGCGCTGGCCCATACCCGACAGCGCGACGGCGAGGTTCACCGACACGTTGGTCTTGCCCACGCCGCCCTTGCCGCCGGTGACGGCCAGGGTGCGCACGGGATTGAAGGGGGCGGAGGACATCGGCAGCAGCTCAGGCGACGGCATGGGTGTGTTCCGGGACAATCGGCTTATCGGCATCACGGCGCAGATCTTCAAGGCGGAGCACCAGATGGGCGGCGTTCGCCCGGTGCAGGTCGTCGGGAATGCGCTGACCGTCGGTCACCCAGGTCAGCGGCAGCTGGTGGTCGACCGCGACCGAGAGCGCGCTGCCCAGGCGTCCGGTCTCGTCGAGCTTGGTCAGCACCACGCCCTGCGGGCGCACGCTGTCGAAGCGGCGCACGACCTCGTCGAGATCGGCGAAATGGGTGTTGGCAGGCAGCACCAGCAGGGTGCGCACGTTGCGCGCGGCGCGCAGCCAGTTGAGCTGGCCGGCCAGCGCGCGGTCGCGCTGGCTGAGGCCCGCGGTGTCGACCAGCACCAGGCGGTAGTCCTGCAGCTTCTGCAGCAGGGCGACCAGGCCGGTCTCGCTGTCGGCCTCGTGTACGGCGATACCGAGCTGGCGGCCGTAGCTGTGCAGCTGTTCGCGGCCGCCGATGCGCGAGGT
This sequence comes from Luteimonas deserti, assembly GCF_013425765.1. Taxonomy (GTDB): domain Bacteria; phylum Pseudomonadota; class Gammaproteobacteria; order Xanthomonadales; family Xanthomonadaceae; genus Luteimonas; species Luteimonas deserti. The sequence continues at coordinate 9,793 of NZ_JACCJZ010000009.1, read as the reverse complement.
GTCGGTGGTCACCAGGGCGATGTCGCGCGGCTGGTGCTGGGCGGCATAGAGCGCGGCGAGCTTGGCGATGGTGGTGGTCTTGCCCGCGCCGGTGGGACCGACCAGGGCGATGACGCCGGCTTCGGCCAGCGGGTCGACCGGGCAGATCGGCAGGCGCTTGGACAGCAGCGCGAGCATCAGGCCGCGAACGCGGGACTCCGGTGTATCGGCGGGAATCTGCAGCACGGTGTCACGGGTGATGCCGGCATCGAAGCCGTAGTCCTCCATCAGCTCCATCGCCTGGGCGCGGGCCGGCGAGCCGCGCAGGCGCTCGTCGGTGAGGCGGGCCATCTCGCGCTCGATCATCGTGCGCATCTGGGACAGCTCATCGCGCATGCGCGCCAGTTCTCCGTCACTGGCCGGAGCCGGCAGCGAGGGCACGGCTGCGAGGACCGCCGGAGCGGGTGCCGGCGACGGAATTCCGTCATCCGCCAGTGCAGGTGCAGGCAGGGGTGCCGCTGCGGCTGCGGCCAGGGGCGCAGTGGCCGGTGCGGGCGCAGGTGCCGGAGCGGGTGCCGTTGCCGGAGCCAGGGCCGGGGTGTCGTCACGATGACCGGCCGCGAGCAGCTCGGCGAAGGTCGGACCGTCGAGATCGAAGCGGGCCGGTTCGGCCGCCGCAGCGAAGGCAGCCGGCACCGCGGCCGGGGCCTGGGCGACGGGCGTCGCCGCACGCGGCGTAGCACGGGGGCTTGCGGCCTGCACGGGCGAAGGGGACGCGACGCCCGGCGCCGCCTGCGGGGCGAGATCGCGCAGCCAGCGTTCGGACGGGCTCAGCGCGGCATCGGCATCGCGCTGAGCGCGGGCGGGCAGCGGCAGCGCGGGCGTCTGGGCCGCCGACACCGATGCCTCGCGCTGCGCGTCCTCGATGGCGCGCTGCACGTAGCCTTCGTCGTAGTTGCTGGCCGCGACGATCTCCACACCTTCGTCGGTGCGGCGGTTGGAGAGAATCACGGCATCGGGACCGTGCGCCTGCCGCACCATCTGCAGGGCGCTGCGCATGTCGGGGGCGACGAAACGGCGGATTTTCATGGGAGGAGCCCGTGAGTCGTGACGCGTGGTTGGTGATTCGAAGGCGCGGTGGCCGGTCGACCGGAAGTGGCGAATCGGGCGGGGCGTCGCCTCTGAACCTGTCTGGAGATCGTTCTGTCGCGCATCGCATCACCCCGTTGCTTCGAATCACCCGTCACGAGTCACCGCCACCGTTCTCAATTGATCGTGCCCAGCAATTTCAGGCGCTTGTCTTCAGGGACTTCGGTGTAGGACAGCACCGAGAGGTTGGGGACGCTGTGCCGGACCAGGCGCGCCAGCGCGGCGCGGACCTGTCCGGGCACCAGCACCACCGCCGGCTCGTTCCTGGCTTCCTGCTGCCCGGCACATGTGGCCAGGCTCTGTTGCAGACGTTCCGCCAGGCCGGGTTCCAGTGCAGCGCCGCCGCCCTGTGCGGAATCCTGCAAGACGCGTTCCAGATTCGGCGCCAGCGTGTAGACCGGCAGTTCCTCGGAAGGCCCGGCGATTTCCTGGACGATGAAGCGGCCGAGCGCGGTGCGCACCGCGGCGGTGAGCTGGCCCGGATCCTGGGTGTGCGCGGCGTGTTCGACCAGGGCCTCGGCGATGCGCCGCAGCTGGCGCACCGGAATGCGCTCGACCAGCAGGTTCTGCAGCACGCGCACGACCACCGCCAAGGGCAGCGCCTTGGGCGTGAGGTCCTCGCTCAGCTTGGGTGCGCTGCGGGCCAGCGTGGCCAGCAACTGCTGCACCTCCTCGTGGCCCAGCAGTTCGGGTGCCTGTTCGCGCACCAGATGCGACAGGTGGGTGGCCACGACCGTCGCCGGATCCACGACGGTGTAGCCGGCGGCCTCGGCCTGGGCGCGCAGCGTCGGCACGATCCAAAGTGCATCGAGCCCGAATGCCGGGTCCTTGCCGGGGATGCCGTCGATGGGATGCAGGGCGCCGCCGGGGTCGAGCGCCATCAGGCGATCGGGATGCACCTCGGCCGTGGCCACCGGCACGCCGTGGACCAGCAGGCGGTAGGCGGTCGGCGCGAGTTCGAGGTTGTCGCGGATGTGGACCGGCGGGATGAGGAAGCCGACGTCCTGGGTGAGCTTGCGGCGCACGGACTTGATCCGCGCCATCAGCTCGCCGCCCTGGGCCTTGTCGACCAGCGGAATCAGCCGGTAGCCGACCTCCAGACCCAGGGGATCGACCGGGCGCAGGTCGTCCCAGCCGAGTTCCGCGCTGGCGGCCTGTTCCGGCGAGGCCTGGGCAGCCGCGTCCGGATCGGCCTCGGCGCGCTCGGCATCGAGGGCGCGCTTGCGCATCACCCAGGCACCGTAGCCGACCACCGCCGCCAGACTGAGGAAGGCGAGGTTGGGCATGCCCGGCACCAGGCCGACCACCAGCAGGATGATCGCCGCGATCGTCAGCGCCTTGTGCTGGCCGAACACCTGGCCGCTCATCGCGCCGCCCATGTCCTGCTTGCGCGAGGCGCGGGTGACCAGCAGGGCGACCGCCGACGACACCAGCAGCGCCGGGATCTGCGACACCAGGCCGTCGCCGATCGACAGCAGGGTGTAGATCGCCGCCGCGTCGCCCACCGGCAGGCCGTGCTGCATCACGCCGATCGCCAGACCACCGATGATGGTCACGAACATGATCAGGATGCCGGCGATCGCGTCGCCGCGGATGAACTTGTTGGCGCCGTCCATCGCGCCGTAGAAGTCGGCTTCCTGGCGCACTTCCTCGCGGCGCGCCTTGGCCTCGTCGCGGGTCAGCAGGCCGGCGTTGAGATCGGCGTCGATCGCCATCTGCTTGCCGGGCATCGCGTCGAGGATGAAGCGCGCGGTGACTTCCGACACGCGCCCGGCGCCCTTGGTGATCACCACGAAGTTGATGATGGTCAGGATCGCGAAGGCGACGATGCCGACCGCGAAGTTGCCGCCGACGACGAACTCGCCGAAGGACTCGATGACCTTGCCGGCCGCGCCCGGGCCGGACTGGCCGTTGAGCAGGATCACCCGGGTGGAGGCCACGTTGAGCGCCAGGCGCAGCATCGTGGTGATCAGCAAGACGATCGGGAAGATGCTGAAATCGAGCGGACGCTGGACGTAGATCACCGCCAGCAGCACCACCAGCGACATCGCGATGTTGAAGCTGAAGAGCACGTCCAGGATCATCGGCGGCAGCGGCACCACCACCATCGCCAGCAGCGCCAGCACCAGCAGCGGCGCGCCGAGGCCGTTGCGCAGCATGTCGAAGGCGCGGCGCGGGCCGGATGTCATCACCGCACTCATGCGCCGCGGCCTCCGGTCTCGCCTTCATCGACCGCGAGGTCGGCCAGCTGCGGCTGCGGCGTGCCCGCCCGCCACGTGCGCAACTGGTACACGTAGGACAGGACCTGGGCGACGGCGGCATAGAGCTTCACGGGAATTTCCTGACCGATGTCCGCTTCCCGATACAAGACGCGTGCCAGCGGAGGCGCCGAGACCAGGGCCACCTTGTGCTGCTCGCCGAGCGCGCGGATGCGCAGCGCCATCTCGTCCACGCCCTTGGCGACCACGCGCGGCGCACGCATGGCACCGCCGTCGTACTTCAGCGCCACCGCGTAGTGGGTGGGGTTGACCACGATCACGTCGGCGGTGGGCACGTCCTCCATCATCCGGCGCTGCGACATCTCGTGCTGCAGCTGGCGGATGCGTCCCTTCACCTCGGGCCGGCCCTCGGTGTCCTTCATCTCCTCGCGCAGTTCCTGCCGGGTCATCATCAGCTTCCGGCGCCAGTTCCACTTCTGGTACGGCGCGTCGGCCAGGGCCAGCAGCAGCAGCGCCGCGCAGGTGGCCATCAGCATCCAGAGCGCGAAGGTCAGGCCGCCGGCGGCGGCCTGCTCCAGCGGCTCGTGCAGCATCGAGCGCAGGCGGGGCATCGACGGCACCAGGAACAGCGCGGCCGCGCCGCCGACGAGCAGCACGCGCAGCAGCGACTTCAGCAGTTCGGCCAGGCCCTCGGGGCCGTAGATGCGCTTGAGCCCGGCCATCGGGTCGAGCTTCTTGAGATCGGGCACCAGACCCTTGGTGGCGAAGTTGAAACCGCCCATCGCCGCCGGCGCGACGAAGCAGGCCACCAGCGTGGCCAGCACCAGCGGCGCGAGGATCCACAGCAGGCCCAGCAGCAGGTCGCCGGCATGGCCGAACAACGACTGCGGGGACTCCAGCATGCCGAGGTCCGGCGACATCGCGTCGCGCATCCAGTCCTTGGCACGCGCGGTGACACCGCCCCCCATCGCCAGCAGCGAGGCCACGCCGGCACCGAACACGGCCACGGTCGCCAGTTCTTTCGACCGCGGCACGTCGCCTTTTTCGCGAGCGTCGCGCAGCCGTTTCTCACTGGGGAGTTCGGTCTTTTCCTGACCGTTTTCGTTCTCGGCCATGGGCCTGCATGCACGGGGAGTCGCTTATCCCATTGCAAGCGCCGTGCCGTGCCCGTGGCGCGCAGCCTGGATCGCAGGCCGTGGACCGCGATCCGGCGACGCCTAGGGCCTGCCCAGCGGCACCCGGCCGGCCGCGTCGAAGGCGCTGTCGTAGAGACGTTGCACCGGCGGGCCGAGTTCACCGGCCAGCATCGCGATCAGGAACAGGCCGACCAGCACCGAGATCGGCAGACCGAGCTGGATCGGGTTCAGTGCCGGCGCCGCGCGCGACAGCACGCCGAAGGCCAGGTTGACGGCCAGCAGGGCGATCATCACAGGCAGGGCCAGGGTCACCCCGCCGCGCAGGACCAGCGCGAAGAACTCGGGCGCGATGCGCAGCGTCGCCTGCACGTCGGGCAGGGCGGTGCCGATGGGCAGGGCCTCGTAGCTGTGCACCAGCAGCGCGATCACCGCGAGATGGCCGTTGGCGGCGAAGAACAGGAGCCCGAACGCCATGTAGAACCACTGGCCGACCACGCCGGACTGCACGCCGCGCATCGGGTCGCTCATGGTCGCGAAGGACAGGCCCGAGCCCTGCGAGATCAGCTCGCCGGCCAGCGCGCCGGCTTCGAACACCAGGCGCAGCATGAAGCCCATCGCCGCGCCGACCGCGAGCTCTCGCCCGATCGACAGCACCGTGGCCGCATCGAAGCCGCCCCAGGGCGGCGGCGTCGGCAGCAGCGGCGCCAGCGCCAGGCTCAGCGTGAGCGCGGCGATGACCCGGATGCGTGCGGGCAGGGCGCGGGTGCCGATCAGCGGCATCGCCATCAGCAGCGCCCCGACCCGCAGCGCGGTCCACAACAGCGTGCCGATCATGGCGAAGGCCTGCTGGCCGTCGATCGCCATCTGGGTGGCGGAATCCATCAACGCGTCCCGGGTCGCATCGGCCCGCTCAGCCGATCAGGTGGGGAATGCTGCGGAACAGCGTGACCGTGTAGTCCACCAGATAGCCCAGCAGCACCGCGCCCAGCGCGAACAGTGCGGCGGTCAGCGCGGCGGCCTTGGCCACGAAGGCGATGGTCGGCTCGTTGATCTGGGTCGCGGCCTGCACGATGCCGACCACGACGCCGACCACCAGCACCGTCAGCAGCAGCGGGCCACCGACCCACAGCGCGACCTCGAGGCCGCGGCGCAGTTCGGTCAGGGCGAGTTCGGGAGACATGCGCGCGGTCAGTTGAAGCTGGCGGCGAGCGTGCCGACCGTCAGCACCCAGCCGTCGACCAGCACGAACAGCAGGATCTTGAACGGCGCGGAGACCAGCATCGGCGAGAGCATCATCATGCCCATCGACATCAGCACGCTGGCCACGACCAGGTCGATGATGATGAAGGGGATGAAGATCAGGAAGCCGATCTCGAACGCGGTCTTGAGCTCGCTGGTCACGAACGAGGCCACCAGCACCTGGAACGGCACGTCATCCGGCCCGGCGTAGGTGCTGTGCCCGGCGAGGCCGGCGAAGGTCATCAGGTCGGTTTCGCGCACCTGGGCCAGCATGAAGCCGCGGAGCGGGGCAGTGCCGAGGTCCCAGGCGGTGCGGAAATCGATCTGGCCGTTGAGGTAGGGGCCGAAGCCGCTGTTCCACGCGGCTTCCCACACCGGCGTCATCACCAGCGCGGTCAGGAACAGTGCCAGGCCGACCAGCACCTGGTTGGACGGCGTCTGCCCGGTGCCCAGCGCCTGCCGCAGCAGCGCGAGCACGACGATGATCCGGGTGAAGGCGGTCAGCACCAGCAGCATCGACGGAATCAGCGTGATCGCCGTCATCAGCAGCAGCGTCTGCAGCGGCAGGCTCACCGGCGCATTGCCTATCTGGCCCACGGTGACGTCGGGCAGGGCGGGCAGCTGCGGCGCGCCGGTCGCGGCGAGCGCCCACAGCGGCATCAGCAGGCCGGCGAGGAGGGCGCAGAGCGCGATCCAGCGCGGGCGAGGGAAGCGGAGCATGTCAGGTGTCCTTGCGCAGGCGCTGCGCCAGCAGCTGCTTGAAGTCGGGAAGGGTCTTGAGCGACGGCATCTGCATCGGCGGGGCCTCGGCGAGCGGCTCGGGAAGCACGTGCAGGGTGCGCACACCACCCGCGCCGATCCCCAGCAGCAGCTGCTGCCCGCCGACCTGCACGACTGCCGCGCGCTCCTTGGCGCCCAGCGGAATGCTCGCCACCACCCGCAGGCCGTCGGCCTGGCGGAAGCCGCCACCCGGCAGGCGCTTGAGCAGCCAGGCGAGGCCGACGATCAGGCCGAGCACCAGGAGCAGTGCAAGGAACGCGCCACCGAGGCCCGGCCCCTGCGGCGCGTGCGTGCCGACCGCGAGCGGCTTGGCCGGCGCGCTGACGCTCTCGGTCAGCGCCGCCGCCCGGGCCGGCGCCGTGGTCGAGGCGAGCACGGACGAGAAGTCCGGGCCGCTGGTCACCGCCGCCTCGGACGAGGTCGCACCCGGTGCGTCCGCGGGCGTGGCGGCGCCGGTCTCCGCCGGTTCGAGACCGATTTCGCCGGCGATCGTCGGCACGGCGTCTCCGGTGGCCGATGCTGCCGGCAGGGCGACGCTGACGATCACCGCAGTCTCCGGATCCGCTCGCTCGGGCTGACCACGTCGGTCAGGCGCACGCCGAAGCGGTCATTGATGACCACGACCTCGCCGTGCGCGATCAGGGTGCCGTTGACGTAGACGTCAAGCGGCTCGCCGGCGCCGCGCTCGAGTTCGATCACCGAGCCGCGGTTGAGCTGCAGCAGGCTGCGGATCGGCATGCGCGTGCGGCCCACTTCCAGCGACAGCGCCACCGGCACGTCGAGGATCACGTCGAGGTTGAGGTCGGTCGCATCCAGCGGACCGTCGGCGCGCAGGTCGTCGAACTTGGCCGGCGCGGCGGCGTCCTGGAAGGTGTGGTCCTGGGTGGTCATGCGGGCAGATCCTGGGGTTCGGTGCGGCGCGCGGGCGTGGCGCCCGGCGGGTGGGTCTCGGTGATCTTCACGACGTTGCAGCCACCGGCGGTGCCGAAGCGGCCGGTGAACACGGGGATGCCTTCGACGCAGACCGGCACTTCGGCCGGCAGGTCGATCGGCAGGATGTCGCCGACCTTCAGCCTGGTGAGCTGGCGCAGGTCGATGCTGCGCTTGGCCAGCACGCTGGAGACGGTGACCTCCGACCCCATCAGCTGCTCGCGCATCGACACGTTCCAGCTCTCGTCGCGGTCGACGCGGTCGCTCTGGATGCCGGCATCGAGCAATTCGCGGATCGGCTCGAGCATCGAGTAGGGGAGGGTGATGTGGATCTCGCCGCCACCGCCCTCCAGCTCGACGTGGAACCGGCTGACCACCACGTACTCGCGCGGCGTGACGATGTTGGCGAAATGCGGATTGATCTCGGAGTTGATGTACTCGCACTCCACGTCCAGCACCGGTGCCCAGGCTTCGGACAGGTCGGCGAAGGTCTGCTTGAGCATCAGCTGGATCACGCGCATCTCGGTCGGCGTGAACTCGCGGCCTTCGATCCGCGTGGGATAGCGGCCGTCGCCGCCGAAGAAGTTGTCGACCACGGCGAACACCAGCTTCGGCTCGAACACCACGAGGCCGGTGCCGCGCAACGGCTTGAACTTGATCAGGTTGAGGTTGGTCGGCACGTAGAGCTGGTGCAGGTAGTCACCGAACTTGACCAGGTCGATGCCGCGCACCGATAGGTCAGCCGAACGCCGGATCAGGTTGAACAGGCCGATGCGCCACAGGCGCACGAAGCGCTCGTTGACCATCTCCAGGGTCGGCATGCGACCGCGGATGATGCGGTCCTGACTGGCGAAGTCGTAGGTCCGCGCGACCCCGGGATCGGGCGCCGGCTCGGTGTCGACGGCGCCGGAATCGACGCCGTGCAGCAGCGCGTCGATCTCGTCCTGAGAGAGCAGGTCGTTCATCGCCCGGGGCTCACTGGGTCACGAAGCTGGTGAAGAGCAGGGCTTCTGCGGCCGGCTTGCCGGTTTCCTCGGTCATCAGTGCCTGCACTTCCTTCAGCGCCTGCGCCTGGAGCGCTTCCTTGCCGGCCCGCGACGACACGCCTTCGTAGGTCTGTTGCGCGAACAGCATCAGCAGACGCGCGCGCAGCGCCGGCTCGTGCTTCTGCAGGTCCGCGCCGGCCAGCGGGTCGCGGGTGACCAGCTGCACTTCCACCTGCAGGTAACGCGGGCCCATCGGCGTCTCGTCGAGGTTGACGACGAAGGCCGGCGACATCGGCAGGTACTGGGCCGGCGCGGGCAGCGCGGCCTGCGGGGTCGCGGGCGCCACGTTGCGGTTGAACATGTACCAGGCGCCGCCGCCGGCCCCGGCGAGCAGGACGACACCGAGGGTGATCATGAGCAGGCGGCGCTTCGGGGACGGGGCGGGACGGGCGGGGGTGACGGCGGCCAAGGTGCTGTACCGGTTGGGAATCTTCCGGAGGGGATGCAAACCCCATGCCGGAACCGCGTCGGATTTCCGTCGGCACGGTCGCGACGGTGTTTCAGGCCCATCGGGCGCGGCGCGGCGCGCGGTTGGCGAGACCCGTCCAGGGCCTGCGGACGGGAATCCGTCGCCGGAGCGTCTGCAGACGTCGAGGCATTGCCGTCCCGAAGGGCCGTGCTGTCCGCGCCGGGTCGGGACCGTCGCGGCACGTCGCCGGCGGGCGTCGGGGATCCGCATGCCGCGGGTCGGTGAACGCGCCGGCCCGCCCGCAGTCCAACGCGCCCCGTCTCACGTGCGCTGCCGCGTACGGCAGCGCGGCGGTATCAGGCAGTCGAGCCGGTCTGCGACCGCCCCGCGTCCCCTGTGCCCTCGTATTGCGTCTCCGGGGCGTGCGGACGTCCGGCGACGATCATGCGGCCTGGGGGCCGGCGTCACGCATAGGCGTCGAGCAGGCCGGACTGGCGACGGCGCGGCATGTCGCCTTCGATCGGGCCGGGGGCGGCGTCGTGCGGGCCGTCGTGCATGCGCTGCGCGGGGCTCGGGGCCCCGTCGCCGCCGGACCGGCCGCTCCCCACGCCGGCATGGGCGAGCTGGAAGCCGTGTTCGCCGAGCAGGTCACGCAGCCTGGGCAGGCCGTGCTCCAGCGCCTGGCGGGTTTCGGCGTTGCCACTGACGAAATCCGCCCGGATGCGATCGCCGTCCATGTGCAGGCGCACTTCGACCGGGCCGAGATCGTTGGGCGTCACCCGGATCCGCGCCTCGGTGATCCTGCGGTCGGCCATCCACTCGATCTGGGCGCCGAAGCGTGCCTCGAAGTCTTCCGCGCCGACGTGCGGCGTGGGCAGCGGCGCGGCCAGCAGCGGCGGCGGCTCG
>NZ_JACCJZ010000008.1 GCF_013425765.1 Luteimonas deserti | reverse complement strand
CACCCCGCGCCATTCCGGGTCCGTAGAGCAGCCACGCACTTCCGACACCGACCTGCGCCATGTGCACCATCCACATTTGCGGCGTCAAAAATTGCACCAGCAGGAAGGGCAGCAAACCAACGCCGACCGCGACAGTGCCGGCAACATTTAACCAGCGAATCCAACTCGGTGTTTTCAGGATCGACGCCGGTCCGCCGGGCATGTCGCGGAGGCGAGCTTCCAATGCCGTGAAGCTCAAAGCTTGCGCCTGGATTTCCATATCGAGTGCCTGTGTCGCGATGATCACACGTGCGGCGCAGTATCGATCTGCGAAGCGCGCGGCTTTGTCACCTCGACCGCGATCGGATAAACCTGCTGGGAAATCGTCGTGAGTAGTGCCTGCGTCGCCTTCTGCTCGCGGACCAGCTCACGCAACAATGGCTTGATACCGAAGATCGCGAACGGCACAAGAATCCACAGAATCGCGAGCAGCCCGACGAACAACATCCACACCAGACCCAACGCAGCAATTCCCGCCCCAAGTTCACTGGTCATCCGTTTCCCCAAGTCAACGCCGGCATGGCGTGTTCCGGTCCGAGTGTAGGGCCTGATTCACGTAGGTCATGGGGCGTCGATTCGCTAGCCCGCGACAAGCGCGATAAGTGAACCTGACCCCGTTACTCGCACTGAATCGAGCGCCCTTGAGCTAAAGCAAGCGCGAACGGGTTGGATTGACCGTCACCCCATTGATACGTCTTTAAGAAGTCTTCCTGCGACAGATCGCCCGCAAGCAGTCGGATCAGATCGCGGGACGAAACACTAACGCTCATGCTGTCAATTCCCTTGCTAATCACGCGGTATCGGCCTTGGCACCGCTTGTCCGACTCCGCTCCAAGACAGAGTCGAGCGGCGTTGTAAGGCGCGAGGCGCGCTTCAGGAAAGTACTTCAAAGCACCTCTAACGAGTTGATCCAGTTCTGCGTGGGGTGATGTGAGCCGCCGCGGATCAACGACCCCTCGTGCACGGAGATCAAAACGCAGCGATCGCGTCGTCTGACCGGTAAAAAATTCGTGCTTTTCGTCTACGCAGATCAGCAGCACCCCGTCGATGCTTGAATGCTTGGTCAGGAAGTGATCAACGATCTGCCGATCAGTAAAGGTGCCGCCCAACGACGACATATTTGCATTGTCCCGAAACACGAAGCCTATTGCGATCCACAGGGAAGGAAGCTGACATCCGCGATCAGATAATACGAACGGTTGAAAACAGCACCATTAATTCGAGACCAATTCCCCGAAATCGCTTAATCCAAGCTCTAGTAGTTTAAAGGGCGCGAGACTCAAGACCCCCCTCCAAACGCCAAGAAATCAGAAAATTTAGATTGAGCCCATCAACCCAAAGCTAACAAATTCTTAAAAAATACCAGACTCAAGATCTTCAATAATCGAGTCGATTGCCGTGTCGACACCCATAGCTTTTCTCCGAGCCTGCTCATACATTTGCTTCATCAAGGAATAAGCGCCCTCGGTTGGCATCGACTCATCCCCAATCTCATCAACCTCCACTCCCAACGAATTTATAATTGAAATCACATACTCTGTACTTCCTCGCTGGAGTCGACTATCGCGATGCAAAATTCGAACTGATGAATTTGAAAAAGAAACCTGAAAGACGCCAGGCCGCTCTGACTCTTCCCACTTAAGCTCTCCACGCTCGGTTCTCTCAGCTAGCATCCTAGTTAATGCAACAAGCTTTTGGCCGCTCATAACTTAACTCCTTGGTGCGCAACAACAACCATCACCGCCTGCATATCATCCATCGCCCTTGTTATTTGCGCGTTTATTCTTGGAACTTGCGACTTAAAATCTTCAACGGTTACCCCTTGATCGATTATTCTTTCGATACCCGCCAAACGGGTAATTAAGCTCTGCATAGACTTTTGAACGTCTGTCTCTGAGAACAGCCTTACTTGTCGCATAGCAGTAAGTGAGTGCCTGAGGGCTTCGTATCGAGCGGGAAGGACTTCCAACGCGGCCGCCCTATGCAAGCTTTTTATTTCACTCAATGCTTTTATTGTCGCGCTCAGATCAAGAACCGCTGCCGACCGAAGGCTTGCATCTCTAGCTGCTTTAGCGGCATTTTCGGCACTAATCGACGCAACGCGAGCACGACGAGCCTCCACTATTGCCAAGACCAAGCCGGCTAACGTGAGCGTGGCACTTACTAGGCTGACAATTTCCATAGCTGTCATGTATTCACCGCGCAGCTAGATTTTACCCGCACTTCGAATACCCACAGTTCAAACACGTCGCACACCCATCCATCAGCACCAGCGCCTTCGTGCTGCACTTGTGGCACATTGTCCCGGACGGCGGAAAGCTCGCGCCGTCGCCGGTGACGGCGATGTCCTCGGGGTGATCGTCGGTACTGCCGCGCGCCTGCGGCGCCGCGCTTACATCAGCGTTTTTTTTTGAGCCTTCCCGTTGCTCGACCTGCTTGCGCTTTTCGGCGATCAGCGCCTTCTGCGCGTCGCTCATCTGCGGGTCGTGCATCATGCCGATGGACTTCAGGTGGTCCTCGACGATCATGCCGAGCTCGGCCACCAGCGACGGCATGTACACGCCACCGGCCTTGAAGTAGCCGCCCTTGGGGTCGAACACGGCGCGCATCTCCTCCACCAGGAAGGTCACGTCGCCGCCCTTGCGGAACACGGCCGACATGATGCGCGTCAGCGCGACGATCCACTGGAAGTGCTCCATGGATTTGGAGTTGATGAAGATCTCGAACGGGCGGCGCTGCTCGTGCTCGGAGCCGGCGTTGAGCACGATGTCATTGATGGTCACGTACATGGCGTGTTCCACCAGCGGGGATTTGATCTTGTAGGTGCTGCCGATCAGTACTTCGGGGCGCTCGATGCGCTCGTGCATATGGATCACGTCGGCCCTGGGCAGCTCGGCCTCGACGGTCGCGCGCGGCACGGACTGGCCTTCGACGGCGGCGTCCTCGGGCTTGACGACGGCGTATCCGGTGATCTTTCGGTCGATCTTGACGGCCATGGCGCCATTCCTGGTGTGCGATGCGATACGGGCGATGGGACGCCGCCGATGCCGCGCCCGCCCCGTCCGGATCCGGACAGGGCGGGCGTCGGTGTCAGGTCGGCGTGCGCGTGCTGCGCGAGGCGGTGTTCCTGGCGGCGCTCTTGCGGGCCGGCGCCTTGCGGGCCGCGGCCTTTTTGGCGGGCGCCTTGCGTGTGGCGGTGGCGGCCTTGCGGGGCGCCGCGGTCTTGCGGGCGGACACGCTGCGCTTTGCGGTAGTGGCTGTCTTCGCGGGCTTCTTCGTGGTCTTCTTCGCGACTTTCTTCGCGACCTTCTTGGCGGCGGACTTCGCGGCGCCGGCACCGGCGGTCCTGGCCGGCGTCTTGCGCGCGGGGGCGCGGCCGCCGGTCGCCGTCTTCGTGGCCTGCTTCCGCGCGACCTTCTTCGCGGTGGCCGTTGTCTTCGCAGCGGTGCGGGTGGCGGCGGTCTTCTTCGCGGCCGCCTTGCGCGGGGCGGCCTTGCTGGTGGCCGTCTTCTTCGTCGCCGTCTTCTTGGCAGGCGCCCGGGTGGCGGACGTCCCGGCGGTGGACGCGGCATCCGCGGCGCCCGCCTTGCCGGCCCCCTTGCGCTTGAGCGCGGCGATCTCGGCCGCGGCCGCGGTCTTGGCCGCGCTCAGACTGTTCTTCGCGGCGGTCACGCGCTTGCTCACCGCCTCGCCGGCCTTGGCGACGGTGTCGCTCGCCGACCGGCTCACCCGGCTGGCACGCGTGCTCACGGCCTGCTCGGCATTGCGTGCGGTGGTGCGGGCCGACGTCACGACGGCGCGTGCGCGCTCGGTGACCGCGGAGACGAGCTCCTTCGCCGCTCCCGCGACGTCGTCGGCGGCACTGCTCAGGGTGTCCGTCACCCCGTTCCCGTTGCTCATGGTGGTGTCCTCGTCAGTGGAAGCGGAGCCCATTGCCCGCGCGCAAAATGTAGCGCGAAGAATGTGCATCGGTGGGAAAGCGCTGCGCGGTTTCGATCACCCCGTGCGAGCGGAAACGGCCGGCCCGCGCGCGCCGGCCACCCGCTCAGAACTTGCCGTAATACCCTTCCTTCAATGCGTCGAACAGGTTGGCGGCGGTGTGCATCTCGCCGTCGTATTCGATCTGCTCGTTGCCCTTCACTTCCACCACCTCGCCGCCTTCCAGCTCGAAGCGGTAGGTGGTGTTGGCCAGGTCCGCTTCCTTCACCAGCACGCCCTGGAAGGCGGCCGGATTGAAGCGGAACGTGGTGCAGCCCTTGAGCCCCTGCCGGTAGGCATAGGTGTAGATGTCCTTGAAGTCCTCGTAGGGGTAATCCGTGGGGACGTTCGCGGTCTTGGAGATCGAGCTGTCCACCCAGCGCTGGGCGGCGGCCTGCACGTCGACGTGCGCCTTGGGGGTGATGTCGTCGGCGGCGATGAAGTAGTCCGGAAGCTTCGCTTCGGCGTCGTCCGAGTACGGCATGGCCTTCGGATTCACCAGTTCGCGGTAGGCCAGCAGCTCGAACGAGAAGACGTCCACCTTTTCCTTGGACTTCTTGCCCTCGCGGATGATATTGCGGCTGTAGTGGTGCGCGAAGGACGGTTCGATGCCGTTGGAGGCGTTGTTGGCCAGACTCAGCGAGATGGTGCCGGTGGGCGCGATGGAGCTGTGGTGGGTGAAGCGTGCGCCGGTCTCGGCGAGCTGGTCCACGAGGTCGGGCGCCACCTCGGCGATCTTCTGCATGTAGCGCGAATACTTGGCGTGCAGCACCTTGCCGGGAATTTCCTGGCCCACCGCCCAGCCGTCGGCGGCCATCTCGGGCCGCTTGCGCAGCATCTCGGCCGTGACGGTGAAACGCTCTTCCATGATCGGCGCCGGGCCTTTCTCCTGGGCGAGGGCGAGGCCCGTCTCCCAGCCGGCCACGGCCATCTCGCGCGCGATGCGCTCGGTGAACTCGCAGCTGTCGGCTTCGCCGTACTTCATGCGCAGCATGGTCACCGTGCTGCCGAGGCCGAGGAAGCCCATGCCGTGGCGGCGCTTGCGCATGATCTCGTCGCGCTGCTGCTGCAGGGGAAGCCCGTTGACCTCGACCACGTTGTCGAGCATGCGGGTGAACACGCGCACGACCTCCTTGTATTCCTCCCAGTCGAACCACGCGCGCTCGGTGAACGGCTCGCGCACGAAGGTGGTGAGGTTGACCGAGCCCAGCAGGCAGGCGCCGTAGGGCGGGAGGGGCTGCTCGCCGCAGGGGTTGGTCGCGCGGATGGTCTCGCACCACCAGTTGTTGTTCATCTCGTTGACCTTGTCGATCAGGATGAATCCCGGCTCGGCGTAGTCGTAGGTGGACACCATGATCATGTCCCACAGGTGTCGTGCGCGGACGGTGCCGTAGACCTTGCAGGCCACCAGGCCGTCGTCGCGGGTGACGTAGCCGGTGCTGTGCGGCCACTCGCGCCAGACCACCTGCCCGGCATCGGCGAGATCCACCTCGTGCGCCTCGGCCTCGGCCAGCGGGAACACCAGCGGCCAGTCGGCGTCGCTGTCGACGGCCTGCATGAACCCGTCGGTGATCAGCAGCGAGAGGTTGAACTGGCGCAGGCGGCCGTCCTCGCGCTTGGCACGGATGAAGTCGCGCACGTCGGGGTGGCTGACGTCGAAGGTGCCCATCTGCGCGCCGCGGCGACCGCCGGCGGAACTGACGGTGAAGCACATCTTGTCGTAGATATCCATGAAGGACATCGGGCCGGAGGTGTAGGCACCGGCGCCGGCGACGAAGGCGCCCTTGGGCCGCAGCGTGGAGAATTCGTAGCCGATGCCGCAGCCCGCCTTGAGCGTGAGCCCGGCCTCGTGGACCTTCTGCAGGATGCCGTCCATCGAGTCGGTGATCGTGCCCGACACGGTGCAGTTGATCGTGCTGGTGGCGGGCTTGTGGTCGAGCGCGCCGGCGTTGGACGTGATGCGGCCGGCCGGGATGGCCCCGCGGCGCAGGGCCCACAGGAAGCGGTCGTACCAGTAGGTGCGCGCCTCGGGGGTGGTCTCGGCCTCGGCCAGCGCACGCGCGACGCGCTGGTAGGTGCCGTCGATGTCGACGTCCACCGCCACACCCTGCTTGGTCTTGAGCCGGTACTTCTTGTCCCAGATGTCGGTCGAGGCCGGTTGCATTGGAATCCTGGGACCGGTCTGCGTTTTCACCGCCTCGAGGCGTACCGTGCTCATGCTGCTTCACTCTCCTTGCAGGTCGCGCAGGCAGGCGCCGGGCGACGGTGTGGATGCGATATCGGGTTCAACGGGTGCCGCACACCGCGTGCGCTTGAAGAGGCGGACGCACCGAGCACGACCCGGCCGGCGAACATGCGGCGGGCATGCGGCATTCCACGCTGGAATCGTGCTGGACCGGTCTAATCAATTCTCCCCTGCGGCGTGCCCGACGCTGTGCGGGAAAGCCCCATCGCTTGGGTCGCTGCTTGCGCGACACCCAAGATGTTGTGGCCGACGCGGGGGCCCACGCTACGCCCGGCGCCGGGGGCTGTCAACGCCGCGCCAGGCCCGCCGGATCGCGCGGCGCGCGCATCGTGGTGAGGCATGCGCGCGCTCCACTGCGGCATCGCGCATCGGCCTGATGTATGAATGCGGACTTCAACGCGGATTCAAGCGCGGACGGCGAGACTTGCCGGCAGCCACGGCCGGATTCACCGTCGTTTGATCCGCGCCGTCCGACCGTGCCTCGTTCCGCTGCGCTGCAGCGGGCCATGACGACAGGGGTTTCCAGATGCGCGCCAAGACCACTCTCCTCGCCCTGACCGCCGCCGCCGCGTTCGGCGGTTTCGCCGCGACCGCGCTGCGCGATGTGGTGCAGCAGCCGGCGGGCGCCGTGCCCCCTGCGGCGACGGTGCCGCTGGCGGCGGCCCTGCCCACGGCCGTCGACGGCCAGGCGCTGCCGTCGCTGGCGCCGATGCTGCGCACGGTGACGCCGTCGGTGGTCTCGGTGCAGACCAAGCAGCGCGTGCGGGTGAGCCCCTTCGGCAACGACCCGTTCTTCCGGCGCATGTTCCCCGAGCTGTCGCAGGAGCGGATCAACGAATCCCTGGGCTCGGGCGTGATCGTCGACGCGCGCCAGGGCTACGTGCTCACCAACCATCATGTGATCGAGGGCGCCGACGACGTGTCGGTGACCCTGGCCGACGGCCGTACGGTCGCCGCGGAGTTCATCGGCTCGGACGTCGACACCGACGTCGCGCTGATGCGCATCCAGGCCGACAACCTCACCGCGATTCCGCTGGCGCAGGACGCCAACCTTCAGGTCGGGGATTTCGTCGTCGCGGTGGGCAACCCCTTCGGCTTCGGACAGACGGTGACCTCGGGCATCGTTTCGGCGGTGGGCCGCAGCAACGTGCCGGGCATCGGCTTCCAGAACTTCATCCAGACCGACGCCTCGATCAATCCGGGCAACTCGGGCGGCGCGCTGGTCAACCTGCGCGGCGAGCTGGTGGGCATCAACACCGCCAGCTTCAACACCCGCGGCAGCATGGCCGGCAACATCGGCCTGGGCTTCGCGATTCCGATCAGCCTGGCCCGCGACATCATGACCCAGCTGGCCACCACGGGCAGCGTGCGCCGCGGGACCCTGGGCGTGGACACGCAGACGGTGGATGCGCGCATCGCCCAGGGCCTGGGCCTCGATGCCGCGCGCGGGGCCGTGGTCACCCGCGTCCACACCGGCTCGCCGGCAGCGGCGGCGGGCCTGCGCCCGGGCGACGTGGTGGTGTCGGCCAATGGTCAGCGCATCGACAACAGCGAGGCGCTGCGCAACTTCCAGGGCCTGCAGACCTTGGACGCGCCGGTGGTGCTCGAGGTGCTGCGCGACGGGCGTACGTTGAAGGTGGAGACGCGCCTGCGCGCGTTGCCGCGGGACGGCGCGAGCTTCGACCCGCGCCTCACCGGCGCCACGCTGGCCGATATCCCCGAAGCGATCCGCAGGCAGAACGCGCGCGCGGCAGGCGTGCTGGTGGAACGGGTCGAGCCGGGCAGCCGGGCCCACCAGGCCGGTCTGCGCGAGAACGACCTGATCGTGGCCGCGAGCAGCGGCGACTTCCGCGACCTCGCCGGTTTCCGCGACGTGCTCGGCTCGCGCCAGGCGGAGCTGGTGCTGCGCATTTCACGCGGTGGACGCATCTACAACGTGATCATGCGTTGACGCCGTTAGTAGACCGGCTCGATGCCACGCCGTCCGGCGCGGCGCGCCAATCCCACAGGAGCAAGCACGATGACCCCCACCTCGACCGATGCGGTGAAGAACAATCTTGGCGAAGCCGGCGCGCGCCTGGCGCAGGCCGCGCGTGACGCGGGCACGGCGGTGAAGAGCGCGGCCAGCGTGGCCGGCGACGAACTCAAGCTGGGCCGCGCGACGGTGAAGTCCGATCTCGCCGACTCCGCGATGGCCGGCCTGGCCGCCGTGGAAGAAGGCCAGGCGGCCGCCAAGGAACAGTACGACGTGCTGATGGACAAGAGCCGCGACCTGATCGACAGCGCGGCGGACCTGATCCGCGAGCGCCCGATCGCGTCGTTCGGCGTCGCCTTCGCGACCGGCTGGATCATCGCCAAGCTCGCGCGCAGCCGGTAAGCGCAGTCGATGACCGAGCGCGTGAACGGGGAAGACCCGCGCGAGGACGAGCCCGCCGGCAGCGCCGGCCGGGCCCCCGGGGAAACGCCCCACCTGGACGAAAGCATCCGCCGCATCCGTGCGGCGGCGACCGAGACGGTCTCGTCCGGCCTCGACAGCGGGCGCGCACTGCGCAAGCTGATTTCCGCCGACTTTGCCCTCGCACGCAGTGCCCTGGGGCGAGGGCTGGCCTGGTCCGCGGTGTCGGTGATCTTCGGCGCGTCGGCCTGGCTGCTGGCCATGGGCGCGGCGATCGCCTTGCTGCAGTCCTGGGGCCTGTCGTGGCTGGCCTCGATCTCGATCACGA
This sequence comes from Luteimonas deserti, assembly GCF_013425765.1. Classification (GTDB taxonomy): domain Bacteria; phylum Pseudomonadota; class Gammaproteobacteria; order Xanthomonadales; family Xanthomonadaceae; genus Luteimonas; species Luteimonas deserti. Next base: position 86,568 of record NZ_JACCJZ010000008.1, on the reverse strand, counting down.
TGCTGCTCAGCCTGGTGGTCGCCGGACTGGCCGCTTGGCGCGTCTCGGTATTCTTCGATCTCGCCGGCATGCATGCCACCCGTCGCCAGCTCTCCCGCCTGGGTCTGTTCTCCGAGCACGACTCGGACGAGGACGACGCGCTGGCGCCGCCGAAGGCGCCGCCTGCCGGCGGCGGCCTTGCCCCTGCCCCGACCGGAACCCCGCCGCGATGAATTTCGAAGGCATCAAGAGCCGCGTCGATCGCGCCGAGAGCCTGGTCGAAGGCCGGCTGGACCAGACCCGAGACCGCTACCTCGCGCTGGATTCGAGCTGGCGCCAGGCCTGGACGCCGCCGCGCATCGTGATCGCCGGGCTGGTCGCCGGCATGGTTGCCGGCGCCACCCAGCCGCATCGGGCGCTGCGCCGTCTCGGCAAGCTGGGCGGGCCGAAGTCCCTGCAGATGATCAGTGCGGTGGCCGGTCTGATGACCTCGATCCAGGCCACCATCGCCGCCACCATGGCCGAGAAGGCCGCGAGTACGGCCGACGAGGCCGCCGATACCGCGGACGACGCCGCACAAACGGCCGAGGGTGCGGCGCGCACCGCGGCGACCGGCGAGACGCCCCGCCCGCGTGCGCAATCGCAGTCCCAGGCGAGCGTCTCGCCCGCGGTGGCCGGCGCCACCGTGGCCGACGCCACCGCCTCGGAGCCTGCGAGGCCGGCGGTCGATCGTCGTCGCCCCGAACCCACCTACGCCGAGCAGCCCCGCCCCGCGGAAGCGGCGACGGAAATGTCGGAACCCGACCGCTAAGCGCGGGCGCATCGTCCGATGAGCGTGCCGACCACGTCCCCGCCGGAGGAAGGCGTTCCGCTGCCGCAGCCGACGCCCGTGGAACCGCGGCCGCGCGCGTCCACCGCCCTGGTGGTGCTCGCCACGCTGGCCGTCCTGGTCACCTTGTGGGTGGCGCAGGCGGTCTTTCTGACGGTATTGCTGGCAGTGTTCTTCGCCCTGGTGGGCAATCCGCTGCTGCGTGCCCTGCGCCGGCTGTGGGTGCCGCGGTTCCTCGGTGCGCTGCTGGTGCTCTTCGCCGGCCTGACCGCGGCGGGCACGCTGGGCGTGCAGCTCTACGGGCCGGCCAGCGAATGGATGCAGCAGGCGCCCAAGCAGCTGCGCCAGCTCGCCCCGCGCCTGCAGTCGATGACCCAGCCGGTCCAGCAGGCCAGCCAGGCCGCGGAATCCTTCGCCCGCGCGGCGGAGAACCGGCCCAGGCAACGCGTGCAGCTGGTGCAGATCCAGGACAACGCCTCGTGGCGCACGCTGGTGGCCACCCCGATGATGCTCGCCTCGGTGCTGGCGGTGGCCCTGCTGACGTTCTTCTTCATGGTCTACGGCGAGAACCTGCAGCGCAACGCGATCGCGATGCTGCCCACACGCCAGCGCAAGAAGCTCACCGTGGAGATCCTGCATTCGATCGAGCGCGAGATCTCGCGCTACGTGCTCACCATCACCATCATCAACACCCTGCTCGGTGCGACCTTCGCCGGCGTTCTGATGTGGATGGGCATGACCCTGCAGGACGCGCTGCTGTGGGGCACGATCATCGCGCTGCTCAATTTCGCGCCCTATGTCGGCCCGCTGATCGGCCTGCTGATGATGCTGCTGATGGGCGTGGTGAGCTACACCGGCACCTGGCCCAACCCCACTTGGGCGCCCCTGGTGCCGGCGGCGATCTACCTGGTGCTGCAGACCATCGAAGGCCAGCTGATCACCCCGATCGTGCTCGGCCGACGCATGGCGCTCTCGCCCCTGATGCTGGTACTGGCGTTGCTGCTGTTCGGCTGGATGTGGGGCATCGTCGGCCTGCTGCTGGCGGTGCCGCTGCTGGTGTGCGTCAAGCTGGTGCTGCAGCGGGTGGAGGGCTTCGAGGGCTGGGCGCGGCTGCTGGAATGACCGGTCGGGCGTGCGGCATACGCGCACCGGGCGCGGCGGGTGCACTGGCTACAATGCGGGCATGACGTTTCCGATCCGCGCCATCACCCTCGATCTCGACGACACGCTCTGGCCGTTCGCGCCGATCGGCGCGCGCATCGAACGCACGCTCGATGCCTTCCTGCGCGAGCACAGTCCGCAGACGGCGGCGATGTTTCCGGTGGACGCGATGCGCGCGTTGCGCGAGCGGGTGTTCGCCGACAACGCGCACCTGATGCACGACCTCTCCGCGCTGCGCCAGCTCACCATCGAACACGCCCTGCGCGAAAGCGGCGGCGATCCGGCCCTGCTCGATGCCGCCTACGAGGTCTTCTACGCCGAGCGCAACCGCGTGGAGTACTACCCCGACAGCCTGGCGGCGCTGGAACGCATCGCCGCGCGTGTGCCGGTGGCGGCGTTGACCAACGGCAATGCGGATCTCGAGCGCGTCGGCATCGCCCACCTGTTCGCCTTCAGCCTCGGCTCGCGCGAGCACGGCGCGGCCAAACCGCACGCCAGCATCTTCCGCGCGGCCTGCGACCGGCTGGGCTGCGCGCACGGCGACGTGCTGCACGTCGGCGACCACATCGAAATGGACGTTGCGGGCGCGGCACGCGCAGGGCTGCGCAGCTGCTGGATCAACCGCGACGACCGGCGCTGGGAGCATCCCGAGCTCACGCCCGATCTCGAATTCGACACCCTGACCGCGCTCGCCGACTGGCTCGATGCCGTGCCCACCGTCGCCGACGCCCCTGACCGGCCCACGCAATGACCGACACCACGCAGGATCTCTTCGTCACCAGCTCGCGCGATGCGCGCGTGCTCCACGTGCTCGACCGGAACACCGTGTCCGCCTGGCGCGGATCGCAGCCGGACGCGGTGCGTGCGTGGCTCGATGCGCAGAACTTCGACGCCGCGCCCGGTTCGCTGGTGCTGCTGCCGGGCGATGCGGGCGTGGCGGGCGCGGTGATCGGCATCGGCGATCCACGCGACCCCGACAGCTATGCGCACGCCCCCCACGGCCTGCCCGAAGGCGACTGGCGGGTGGAGGGCGACCACGAGGCCGATGCGCTGCAGCTGGGCTGGGGTCTGGGCGCGTACCGCTTCACCCGTTACAAGGCCGCGTCGCGGCGCCCGGCCCGTCTGCTGGTGCAGAGCGCGGACGCGGACGTCATCGGCCTCGTGGCCGCCACCACGCGCGTGCGCGACCTGGTGAACACGCCGACCGAGCACATGGGCCCGGAGCAGATGGAGGACGTGGTGCGCGGGATCGCGGACGATCACGGCGCGCGCTTCGAGAGCATCGTCGGCGATGCCCTGCTGGCGCAGAACTTCCCGGCCATCCATGCGGTGGGTCGCGCCTCCCATCGCGCGCCGCGGTTGCTGCATCTGGAATGGGGATCGACGGCACATCCGCACGTGGCCATCGTCGGCAAGGGCGTGTGTTTCGATACCGGCGGCCTCGACGTCAAGCCGGCCGACGGCATGCGCAACATGAAGAAGGACATGGGCGGCGCCGCGCACGCGATCGCGCTGGCCGAGCTGGTGATGGCGCGGCGCCTGCCGCTGCGCATCACCCTGCTGGTGCCCGCGGTGGAGAACGCGCTCGGCCCGGACGCCTACCGCCCCGGCGACGTCGTCGCCACGCGCAAGGGCATCAGCGTCGAGATCGACAACACCGACGCCGAAGGCCGTGTGGTGCTGTGCGACGCGCTGGCCTATGCCGGTGAACGCTCGCCCGACCTGATCCTCGATTTCGCCACGCTCACCGGCGCGGCGCGCATCGCGCTGGGACCCGATCTGCCGGCGCTCTTCAGCAACGACGACGCGCTGGCCGATGCGTGGATCGCCGGCGGCGAAGCGACCCGCGACCCGGTCTGGCGGATGCCGCTGTGGCGCCCGTACCTGCGTTACCTGACCAGCGGCATCGCCGACATCGCCAATGCCGGCTCACGCATGGCCGGCGCGGTGACCGCCGCGCTGTATCTCGAGCGCTTCGTGCCCGAGCGCACCCCGTGGGCGCACCTCGACACCTACGCGTGGAACGACGCCAGCCGCGCCGGCCATCCGCAGGGCGGCGAAGCCCTCGGCCTGCGCGCGGCCTGGGCGATGCTCAAGGCCCGCGCGAGCTGATCGTCGCCGCCGCGGGTCACGGCGCGCCCGGTCGCGGAAGACTCAGGATCCAGTCACGGACCCCCGCGATCCACGGATCGTCGGCGCGCCGCTGCGGATACACCAGATGGAAGCCCGGCGCCTGGATCACCGGTCCGAAGGGCTGCACCAGGGCGCCGCTGGCGAGTTCGTCTCCGATCAGCGGCAGGCTCATCAGGGCGACGCCCTGCCCCCCGAGCGCGGCCGAGATCACATGCGTCTCGTCCGAGAACACGGGGCCTGCGCCGGTGTCGTGATCGGGCAGGCCTGCGAGCCGATGCCAGGCGGACCAGTCGATGACGCTCGACACCGATCCGGCCGGCGCGAAATGCAGAAGCGTGGCGCCCCGCAGATCGCCGATGCCGCCGATGCCGAGTGCCGGACTGCACACCGGGGCGAAGACGTTGTCGAAGAGCAGGTGCGAGACCAGACCGGGCCAGCGGCCGTCGCCGTAGCGGATCGCCAGATCCGCGCCGCTGCCGTCGAGCGCCACCGGCGCGTGCGACACCTGCAGATGCAGATCGAGCTCGGGGCAGGCGACGCCGAGCAGGTGCATGCGCGGCACCAGCCAGCGCGACGCGACGCCAGGGGTGACGCTGAGCGTGAGCGCGCGCCGGGTCGGCTGGCGCACCTGCGCCACCGCGTCCGCGATACCGTCGAAGGCGCGCGCCAGCGCGCCCTGCAGCGCACGGCCTTCGGCGGTCGGATCGAGCTGGCGCGGCCGGCGCACGAACAGCGCACATCCGAGCTGGTCCTCGAGCTTGCGGATCTGATGGCTGATCGCCGTCGGCGTGACCGACAGTTCGGCGGCGGCCTGCTTGGCACCGCCGAGGCGGGCGGCGGCTTCGAACGCGCGCAGGGCGGACAGGGAGGGCAGGCGTCTGGACATGCAGGTGGGGCTCTACAGATGAATTCGTCTCATCCTCGGGACGAGAAAGCGTCGTTTGTCAGGCCGGACGGCCGGCTCCAGCATGCAGATCACGGCGGTTCGGCTGAGCCGCATTACTTCGGAGCCCCAAGATGACCACACTCCTGCACATCGATGCCAGCGCACGCCCGGGCCTGGCCGGAGCCGCCGCCCACGGCTCGCATTCGCGTGCGCTCAGCGCGCGCTTCGTCGAGCGCTGGCTGCGCGCCGCGCCGGACACCACCGTGCTTCGTCGCGACATCGGCCTTGCGCCACCGGCCCATGTCGACCACGCCTGGATCGCGGCCGCCTTCGCCGCGCCTTCGGACGCGACCGGTGCGATGCGCGCACGGCTGGCGGAAAGCGACCGGCTCATCGACGAGCTGTTCGCGGCCGATGTCGTCGTGATCGGCACCGCCCTCTACAACTTCGGCATGCCGTCGACGCTCAAGGCCTGGGTGGACAACATCATCCGCGTCGGCCGCACGGTGGACATCGACCCGTCGCGGGCCGACCCCTACACGCCCCTGCTCGCCGACCGGCCACGTACCGCGGTGGTGCTGGCCGCGCGCGGCGGCCACGACCAGGATCCCGGCGGCGCCTGCGCGCACATGAATCATCTCGAGGCGCACCTGCGCGTCGCGCTCGACTTCATCGGACTGCGCGACATGCGCAGCATCGCGGTCGAGCATCAGGAAGCCGGAGGCGCACGACTGGCGGCATCGGTCGCGGCCGCCGAGCGCGCCGTCGACGCGCTGGTGGATCGTCTGCAGGCCACCACACCAGCGGCGCGCCGGGCATCGCGAGCCGCCTGAGCACGGCCCGCACGCGTCAGCGCAGCCAGCCCCGCTGCGCGGCGCCGCGTGCGAACAGCCACAACGCCGCCACCACGAGGATCAGCAGGACCGGCAGCACCAGACCCCGGCCACCGGTGAGCGACCAGACCGGGGTCAGCGCGTAACTCGCGAGCATCTGCGCGACGATCGCGAGCAGCGAGGCCTGCAGCATCGGCACCGCCCAGCGCCGCGCGAACAGCAACGCGATTGAGCCGGCCGTACCCGCGATCGTCGCCACACCGAACAGCAGCAGCACCCAGGCCGGCAGTGCCATGTCGATCTGCTGCTGCTCGACCGGCAACGCGGCGCGCTGTTCGGGCGTCATGGCCAGCTGCAGCACGAAGACCAGCAGGCCGAACAGGTTCCAGAGCAACGCGGTCAGCGCGACCACGCGTCCGCCCAACGGCATTCGACTCTGCATCGGTGTCCTCGTTGCGCGCGACATCGGCGCGACAGGGTAGCAGTGGCCAGGCATCCGCCCGGCACGACGACGGCTGAAGCGCGTGCGTGCCGCCGGCGGCACGCTGTCCGCGGCGGGCCCGGGCAGGCGAAAATGCGCACCTGGCCGGGACGTCCGGCGCACGACGGCTATCGATGAACGCTCCGACCCTGGTCTCCCCCGACGAAATCCGCCACCTGTTCGCCCAGGCCATGTCGCGCATGTACCGCGAGGAAGTGCCGCTGTACGGCGCACTGGTGGAACTGGTCGCCGAGGTGAATGCCGCGTCCCTGGCCGCCGATCCCGCGCTGGCCGGACGACTGGCGCGCAGCGACGGGCTGGACCGGCTGGATGCCGAGCGGCACGGCGCGATCCGCGTGGGCACGCCCCGGGAACTGGCCACGTTGCGGCGCATGTTCGCGGTGATGGGCATGCATCCGGTTGACTACTACGACCTGGCCGTGGCCGGGGTGCCGGTGCACGCCACCGCCTTCCGGCCGCTCGATCCGGCGTCGCTGGCGCGCGATCCGTTCCGGGTGTTCACGTCGCTGCTGCGCCTGGAGCTGATCGCCGACACCGCGCTGCGCGACGAGGCCGCGGCGATCCTGGACCGCCGCGCGATCTTCACCCCCCGCGCGCTCGCACTGATCGACCGCGCCGAACAGGCCGGCGGCCTCGATGCGGACGAGGCCCGCGCGTTCGTCGAGCAGGCGCTGGAAACCTTCCGCTGGCACAGCGAGGCGACCGTGTCGCACGCGACCTACCAGGCGCTGCTGTCCGCGCACCGGCTGGTGGCCGACGTCGTGTGCTTCCGCGGCCCGCACATCAACCACCTCACACCGCGCACCCTGGACATCGACGCCGCGCAGCGCGCGATGCAGGCGCGCGGCATCGACGCCAAGGCGGTCATCGAGGGCCCGCCGCCGCGGCGTTGCCCGATCCTGCTGCGCCAGACCAGTTTCAAGGCGCTGCAGGAAGAAGTGATGTTTCCGGCCGAGCACCGGGCCGATGCCGGCACCCACACCGCCCGCTTCGGCGAGATCGAGCAGCGCGGCCTCGCCCTGACGCCGAAGGGCCGGGCGCTGTACGACCGGCTGCTGGCGCAGGCGCGCGAGACCGACGGCGCGGGCAGCACGGCCGGCGACTACCCTGCGCGCCTCGCGCAGGCCTTCGCCGCGTTTCCCGACGACGAGGCCACGCTGCGCCGCGAGGGCCTCGGCTACTTCCGCTACGCGCTGACCGCCGACGGCGAGGCGGACCGGGCGGCCGTGGCCGGACTGACCGCCGATGCCGCGATCGAGGCCGGTCTCGTGCGCGCCGATCCGGTCGTCTACGAGGACTTCCTGCCGGTCAGCGCCGCAGGCATCTTCCAGTCCAATCTCGGCGGCGACGAACAGCGCGCCTATGCAGCGCAGGCCAACCAGGCCGCCTTCGAGGCGGCGCTGGGCGGGCCGGTGAACGATGCATTCGCCTGGTATGCGCAACTCGAGCAGGCCTCGCTGGATGCGCTGGGGCTGACCCGCTGACGACGGCTCCGGCGCGGGATCGACGCGTGGCGGCCGACATGGGCCGCACGGGACGGATCCCCCGCAGCTGCATGTGTCGCCTTCGTGGCGCGCCGTGGGCGGCGGATGACGAGCGGTGATCAGGGCGGAGCGGCGGCCGTGCCTGCGCCTGCCTGCCGCAGGCGTACGCGCGCTCCCGGCGGCGGACCCGCGCGCGGAAACGCCGGACGGGGCAGCACGGTCGCCGTGGAATGCCGGGGCGGTTTTCCGGTGTCGCCCGCCGCATCGGCGCGGCCCGGTGAGGCATCCACCGGATTGCGCACGCGCGCACGCGGTGCCGGCTACAGCCAGCCTTTCTGCCGCGCCAGGCGGTAGGCCTCGATGCGGTTGCCCACACCGAGCTTGCCGATCGCCTCGGACAGATAGTTGCGCACCGTGCCGTGCGACAGGTGCAGCCGGCCGGCGATCTCGGCCGCGCTCATGCCCTCGCCCGCGAGCCGCAGCGCCTGGCGTTCGCGGTCACTGAGCGGGTCCGGTTCGCTCCAGGCGTCCAGCGCGAGTTGCGGATCGAGCGCCCGCCCGCCGCCCTGCACGCGGCGCAAGGCGTCGGCGAGCTGTTCCACCGGTGCGTCCTTGAGCAGGTAACCGGCGACGCCCGCGTCCAGCGCACGACGCAGGAACCCGCTGCGCGCGAAGGTGGTGACGATGACCACGCGCACGGCCAGACCATGCCGCTGGATGCGTTGCGCGAGCTCGAGACCGGTCAGCCCGGGCATCTCGATGTCGGTGACCAGGATCTCCGGCGCGAGCCGCTGGAGCTCGCGCCAGGCGGACTCGCCGTCGCCGACGCTGCCGACCACCTCGATGTCCTCCTCGAGATTCAACAGCGCCGCCAGTGCCCCGCGCAGCATCGCCTGGTCTTCGGCGAGCAGCACGCGCAGGGGGGCATCAGCGGTCGGCAGGCGGTTCATCCGGCGACGTTAGCAGCCACGCGCATTCGCGGCGACGCGGCGACTCAGGCGGCGGCGCCGTCCAGTGGCACCTGGGCTTCCACGCAGGTCCGGCCGGCATGCGAATCGATGCGCAGCGTGCCGTCCACCGCCGCGAGGCGCTCGCGCATGCCCGACAGCCCATGGCCGGGCACCATCGCGCCGCCGCGCCCGTCGTCCACCACGCGCAGCCGGAGCCGGCCGTCCACCCGGTCGAGTTCGACCCGCGCCGCGCGCGCACGGGCGTGACGTTGCACGTTGGTGACGGCTTCGCGCAGGACCAGGGCGACCGCGCATTCGCGCTCGGCGGTCAGCCCGCCGTCGAGCGCGGCCTCTCCGATCGTCACGTCCAGTCCGATGCCGTCCGTCTCGAGCAGCAGACGCGCGGAGGCGAGCTCGGCAGCGATGCCCGCCGCACGGATGCCGCTCACCGCCTGCCGCATCTGGGCGAGCGCGTCGCGCGCGATGCCGCCCACCTCGCCGATCTCGCGCGCGGCCTGCGCCGCGTCGCGGGTCACCAGCCGAGCCGCGAGGTCCGCTTTCAGGGCGACCATCGACAGCGTGTGCCCGAGCAGATCGTGCAGGTCCCGGCCGATCCGCTCGCGCTCGGCCACGGCCGCCAGCCGCCTGACCTCTTCGTGCGAGAGCCGCAGCGCGCAGTCCTGGGCCTGCTTCAATCGCTCCACGTGCACCAGGATGCCGATCACCAGCGTCGTCAGCGGCATCCACGCCAGCGCCGTCCACGGGTAGCCCAGCCAGCGCGCCCAGCCCACCAGCAGCAGGTTCAGCACGGCCAGCAGCGCGAGGTAGCGCCACAACGCACTGCGGACCAGTGCGCCCATGAAGATGCAGCCGAAGACGAAATAGCTCAGCCCCGAGACGTACCAGGGCAGCAGCGCGATGCACAGCACGATCATGCCCAGCGCGCACCACGGCGCGCGCCGCGGCGACAGCAGCAGGGCTCCGCAGAACAGCACGAGGAACAGCGGGTACGAGAGCAGCGTCAGCAGCCACCAGCGCAGGTCGTAGCCCTGCGGCGAGAACGCCGGGACCACGAACACCCACACCGACCACATGGCGTGGATGTATTCGCCCCATGCCGGCCGCCCCTGGCGCAGGGCCGCACCGAGAACGGAGTCCGGCGCCGGGCGCAGCCGGCGTGCCAGCCACGGGGGCACCGGCGCTCTCAATCCAGCGCCACGTCGTCGAGTGCGAACTCGAAGGCGCCGGGTGTGCCCGCGGTCCAGGCGATGCCGCGGACGCGGCCGAGATCCGCGCCGCGGAAGTCGGCCAGCGGCAGGCGCACTTCGGTCCAGTCCGGCCCGGCCACGAACGGCAACACCGCCGGCAGCGCATTGTCCGCAGGGCCCGAGAACAGCATGGCGCTGTAGGTACGACCGTCGCCGCGCACCCGGAACACCAGCGACGTGCGTGCCGACAGATCGACCGGCTCCATCGGTTTCGCAGCCGGGAAGAACATCATCCCCGACCAGGGATAGGCGAAGCCCGGCCGCACCTCGCCACGCACCAGCAGGGCGCCGTCGGTCACGGAATGGTCCACCGTCGACGCGCCACCGGCCATCTGGTCGGTGGTCGTCGACCAGCTGCCGTAACGTGCCGACAGGCTGCGCGCGAAATCGCTGGCGAGGCCCGCTGCGGGCGAAGCCGTGGTGTCGTCCCCGGCGGCCGTGGACGTATCGAGCGCGACGGGCCGCCCGTTCTTCCAGACGGCCACGATGTGCCGGGTGCGAGTGATGTCGCGCAAGGGATCGCCATCGACCAGCAGCAGGTCGGCACGATGGCCGGGCGCGATCCGGCCGCGGTCGGCCAGGCCGAAGCGCGCGGCGGGCAGCGACGTCGCTGCCGCCAGCGCCTGCGCCGGCGACAGCCCGGCCTGCACCAGCAGCGCGAGCTCGCCGTGCAGGCTGGCTCCCTGCGCGGTGCCCGGATTGGGAGCATCGCTGCCGGCGAGCAGGGTGACACCGGCCGCATGCAGGGCGCGGACGCTGGCGATCGCGTCGGCCAGACGCCGGGGTTGCGGCGCCAGCGGGAACGGCGCCTCCAGCGTGCCGCGCTGCGTGGCCGACAGTCGTGGCGCGACCGCCGGATCGGCCGCGAGTCGCGCACCCTCGCCGGTGCCGGCCACCGAGGCGATCACCACCAGGGTCGGAACGACGAAGGCATCGCGACGGGCGATGTCGCGGACGAAGGCCGGATCGGCCGGCGCATCGTCGAACACGTGCACCAGGCCGTCGACACCGGCGTCGAGCACGGCCCGGGCGCTGTCCAGGGTCGAGACGTGGGCGACCGCGAGGCGCGACCGCGCGCGCGCCGCGGAGACGGCGCTGCGCACCTGCGATGCATCCAGGCTGGGGATGCGCCGGTCGCCGTAGCCACTCATGTCCTCGACAATGATCTTGATGAAGTCGGCGCCCTCGTCGATCCGCTCCGCCGTGAAGGCCTCGACATCGGTGTCGGCGCCGACCGCGGGCACCGGAAAGCCGTACTGGGTGCCATGACCGCCTTCGGCGGTGACCGCGGTGCCCGCCGCCCACAGATCGGCCTGGCTCGCATTGCCCATGTCATCCCGCTGGGCGCGCAGGCCCGCGGCGCGCCCGCGCACGCCGTGCATATCGAGTCCACCGGTCACGCCGAAGCGCAGCATGTCGGCCTGGGCGTCGCCCCAGGCGTGGACGTGGGCGTCGATCAGTCCGGGCAGCAGGGTCCTGCCGGCACCGTCCACGACGGCGATGCCGTCGGGGATGTCCGGATCGCGGCCGACCGCTTCGATGCGGCCGTCGCGCACCAGCACGGTACCGCGTTCGATCACCTCCGCTCCGTCGAAGATGCGCACGTCGCGGATGGCGAACGCGCCCGCGTCGCCTCCGGCGTCAGCGGGCGCCACCGACGGCGCGGACGCGCGCGTCTCCATCGCGAATGCAGCACCCACCGCGGCCACCAGCGTGGCCACCGCGAGCATGTCCGGCACGCGTGCGCGCCACCCGTTCGCCTGTCGTCCCATATCGCGATCTCCTTTCATGAAGCGCATGCAGCGCATGCGCGGACCTCACCCCACCCGCGCGAACCTGCGCTGCGCGAGCACCGAAAACGCCACGCCGACCCCGAGCAGCACGCCGGCGTGTCCCCACATGCTTCCCGCGCCGCCCTGCCCCACCACCTGCAACGCGACCTGCGCCAGATGATAGGCCGGCCACAGTGGCGCGAGTTGCGCCAGCCACGCCGGCAGCATCGAAAGCGGCAGCCACAGGCCGGACAGGAACGCCATCGGCAGGAACACGACGTTGACCACCGCCGGCGCGCCGTTGGCGCTGCACACCAGGCCCAGCCAGAGACCGATCGCGCAGAACGGCAGCGCGCCCAGCGCGGTCACGGTCCACAGCAGGGCCCACTGGCCCGGCGCCAGACTCACGCCGCCGAAGACGCTTCCGAGCAGCGCCAGCTCCAGGGCGATGACCAGCGAGAACGCCATCGCGATCAACAGCCGCGGAACGATCCAGCCGCTGGTGCGCGCGGGCAGCGCCCGGCGCAGGGCCAGGTAGCCGCGCTCCCGGTCGATGGCCACGGTCACGGCGAACCCGAACAGGCCTGCCCCCAGCGCACCGAACACACCGTAGGTCGCCAGCAGGTAACGGGCCGCCTCGCCGCCGCCGCGGCCGCCCATCAGCAGGCCGAACATCGCGTAGAACAGGGCCGGGAACAGCAGGGTGGGAATGATGTACATCGGCTCGCGCAGCAGACGCATGGCCTCGCACCGCAACTCGATGGCGAGGCTGCGCCAATGCGGCGCGCGCGACGGAGGGGGCGTCGTGACATCGACGGTGGTCATGCGGCCTCCTGCAGGTCCGGCGCGTCCCCGCCGGTCATCGCGCTGAAGGCTTCGGCGAGGCCGGCCCGTCGCACGTCGAGCCGGTCGAGGTGCGGGTCGGCGTCGAGCAGGCGTCGCACCACCGCCTCCGCATGGTCGACCAGCAGATCGAGAGCGCCGTCCTCGTCGAGCGCAGCCTGGTGCACGCCCGGCCAGGCCGCGACGTCCTCCGGCGCCAGCGCGCTGCGACAGCGCACCCGGCCCTGGGTCACCCGCGCGCGCACCTCGGCCACGGTGCCGCTGGCGCGGACCCGGCCGGCATCGATCACCACGACGCGGTCTGCGAGCGCATCGGCCTCTTCCAGGTAGTGCGTGGTCAGCAGCACGCCGACGCCCTCCTCGACCAGCGAGCGGATCGCCCGCCACACCTGGCGTCGCGCATCGATGTCGAGTCCGGTCGTGGGCTCGTCGAGAAACAGCAGCTGCGGGCGACCGCACAACGCGAGTGCGAACTGGACCCGGCGCTGCTGTCCACCCGACAACCGTCCGTAGCGGCGCGGCAACAACCCGTCTAGGCCGGCGAGTGCGACGCAGTCGGCCACGCTGCGCGGCGCTGTGTACCAGCTGCGGGTCAGCGCCAGCAGCTCGCCGACCGTCAGCCGGTCGGGCAACTGCGCCTGCTGCAGCATCACACCCGTGCGCTGGCGTGCGGCGGGCGCCCCTGGCGGCAGGCCGAAGACACGGACGCTGCCGGCATCGGCGGGCTGCAGGCCCAGCAGGATCTCGATCGCGGTCGACTTGCCGGCACCATTGACGCCGAGCAGCGCGGTGACCCCGCCCGGCGGCAGGACGAGATCGAGGCCGTCGAGCGCCTGTACGGTGCCGCGACGCCGGCGCACGCCGTCCAGACGTGCCAGTGGGCCGGGTGGGATGGGATCTGACGTCGACATCGGCGAACTCCTGGTGACCGGACACCAGTGTCCCGGCCCGCCGCACAGCACGGCAGGCGCGTCTGTCACATCCCGCACATGACAGTCGTCAGGTGTGGCGCGGCGAGCGAACGCGCAGACTCGTGCCCTCGACGCGGCGCCATCTGCTGACTTCCGGCAGGTTGGAATCCATGCCGGCCGCCGGTCACACTGGGCCCGGCTTCTCCATCCAAGGTTGCGATGAACACGAACGCCGATCTGCTCAACGAACTCCGCATCGACCGCAAGGCGCCGCCGGAGCCGCGCTCGCGGCGCGGGCTGTGGATCGCCGTCGCCGTGGTCGTGCTGCTGCTCGTGCTGGCCGCCGGCTGGGCGCTGTTCGGGCGCGACGGCGGCGTCGAGGTACGCACGGCCCCGGTGGTGGCGATCAGCGCGGGCGGCGCGACGGCTTCGGTGCTCGACGCGACCGGCTACGTCGTCGCGCGGCGCACGGCGACGGTGTCGTCCAAGATCACCGGCCGGGTGCGCGAGGTGCTGATCGAGGAAGGCCAGCGCGTCGAGGCCGGCGACGTCATGGCCACGCTCGATCCGATCGACGCCGATGCGCAGCGCAGCCTGTCGGCCTCGCAGCTCGCCGCCGCCCGCAGCCAGACCGGCAGCGTGCAGGCCCAGCTGGCCCAGGCGGAAGCCGATGCGACGCGCCTGGCCTTGCTGGTCGATCAGCAACTGGTGTCGCGCTCGCAGTACGACCAGGCCGTCGCCCAGCGCGATGCGCTGCGCGCGCAGCTGCTCACCGCGCAGCGCAATGCCCAGGTCGCGTCCGCATCGCTGGCGATCGCCGATCTCGGCGTCGACAACACCGTGGTGCGCGCGCCGTTTTCGGGCGTGGTCACCGCCAAGGCCGCGCAGCCGGGCGAGATCGTCTCGCCGCTGTCGGCCGGCGGCGGCTTCACCCGCACCGGCATCGGCACGATCGTCGACATGGATTCGCTGGAAGTGGAAGTCGATGTCGGCGAGGCCTTCATCGGCCGCGTGCAGCCGAAGATGCCGGTCGAAGCGACGCTCAATGCCTACCCGGACTGGAAGATTCCCGCCGAGGTCATCGCGATCATCCCGGCCGCCGACCGTGGCAAGGCGACGGTCAAGGTGCGCATCGCGATCAAGGAAAAGGACGCGCGGATCGTGCCCGACATGGGCGTGCGCGTGAGCTTCCTCGAGGCGCCGAAGGCCGAGGACGCGCAGCAGCCGCGCGGCGTGCGCGTGCCGGGCGCGGCGATCGTGCAGCGCGGCGGCGTCGACGTCGCCTTCGTGCTCGGCGAGGACGACACCGTGTCGCAACGCGAGCTGCAGACCGGCATCGCGCTCGGCAACGACCGCCAGGTGCTGTCGGGCGTCAATGCCGGTGACACCGTCGTGCTCGACCCGCCCGAGGCGCTGGCCGACGGCGCGAAGGTGCGCATGGCGTCGGGAGACGCGCGATGAGCACGCACCGCGGCCGGTGCCGGCCCTCGTTCACCTACTGAGCAGCAGACCCCCCGTGCGCCGTCGCGCACGCACCCATCACTCCGGAGCGCGCCATGTCGTCCCTCGTCAGCATCCGCAACCTGCACAAGACCTACCAGCGCGGCCCGGAGAAGGTGGACGTGCTGCACGGCATCGACCTCGAGATTCCGCGCGGCGATTTCGTCGCACTGATGGGGCCGTCGGGTTCGGGCAAGACCACGCTGCTGAACCTGATCGGCGGTCTGGACACGCCCACTGCCGGCGAGATCGAGATCGAGGGCGAACGCATCGACCGGATGAGCGCCGGCCAGCTGTCGAACTGGCGCAGCCGCCACGTCGGCTTCGTGTTCCAGTTCTACAACCTGATGCCGATGCTCAACGCGCAGAAGAACGTCGAGCTGCCGTTGCTGCTCACCTCGCTCGGCGCGGCGCAGCGCAAGCGCAATGCGGAGATCGCACTCACCCTGGTCGGCCTGGCCGAGCGGCGCACGCACAAGCCCAATGAACTCTCCGGTGGCCAGCAGCAGCGCGTGGCGATCGCCCGCGCGATCGTGTCCGACCCGACCTTCCTGATCTGCGACGAGCCCACTGGCGATCTCGATCGGCAGAGCGCGGAGGAGATCCTCGGCCTGCTGCAGGAGCTCAACCGCGAACACGGCAAGACCATCGTCATGGTCACCCACGACCCGAAGGCCGCCGAGTACGCCACGCACACGATCCACCTCGACAAGGGCGAGCTGGTCGACACGCCCGTCGGCGCGCACTGACCCACCGCAACCGGGAGACGGCACGATGAAATACCTGTCGCTGGTGTGGGCCCAGCTGTTCCGCAGCAAGACGCGCACGCTGCTGACGCTGTTGTCGGTGGTGGCGGCGTTCCTGCTGTTCGGCATGCTCGACTCGGTACGTGTGGCGTTCAACTCGGGCGGCAGCGTCGACGGCGCCAACCGGCTGATCGTCGCCTCGCGGCTGTCGATCACCCAGTCGCTGCCGGTGCGCCTGCAGGCGGAGATCGAGGCGATCCCCGGCGTGCAGCAGGTGACGTACGCGATGTGGTTCGGCGGCATCTACCAGGACCAGCGCAACTTCTTTCCCAACTTCTCGGTCGCGCCCAATTTCTTCGACGTCTACGGCGAGTACGAGGTGCCGCCCGACCAGTTGCAGGCCTTCCGCGACACGCGCACCGGCGCAGCGGTCGGCGAGGCGCTGGCGAAGAAGTTCGGCTGGAAGATCGGCGACACGATTCCGCTGCAGGCGACGATCTTCCCGCGCGGCGGCAGCAACGACTGGCCGCTGGAACTCAAGGCGATCTTCCGCGCGAAAGACCGTAGCAATGTCGGCGCGGAGAACCAGTTGATGATGAACTGGGCCTACTTCGACGAGTCCAACGACTACATCAAGAACCAGGTCAGCTGGTTCACCGTGCAGCTGGCGAACGCCGACCAGGCCTCGCGCGTGGCCCAGGCCATCGACGCGCTCTCGGCCAACTCCGACCGCGAGACCAAGTCGCAGACCGAATCGGCGTTCCAGCAGGCCTTCGCCAAGCAGTTCGCCGACATCGGCCTGATCGTTACCGCGATCATGGGCGCGGTGTTCTTCACCCTGCTGCTGCTCACCGGCAACACGATGGCGCAGGCGGTGCGCGAACGCATTCCCGAACTCGCGACACTGAAGACGCTCGGCTTCACCGACGGCACCGTGCTGGTGCTGGTGATGGTGGAATCGGTGCTGCTGGTGGTGATCGGCGGGCTGGTCGGCCTGGGGCTGGCCGCGGCGATCATGCCCGGGGTCAGCGCGGCGAGCGGCGGCGTGATCGCGCTGCCCACGGTGCCGGTGCAGACCTGGCTGATCGGGCTCGCGCTGATGGTCGGCATCGGCATCATCGTCGGCGTGCTGCCGGCGCTGCGCGCGCAGCGGCTGAAGATCGTCGACGCGCTGGCGGGACGCTGAGGTCATGGCCCATCGCACTTCCTTCCGCTGCACGACCAACCGGATCGGACCGACATGAAAAGCCCCTGGCTCTGGAACCTGCTGTCGATCGTCGCGCTGGTCGTCGGCCTCGCGGTGTGGGTGCTGCTGCCCTGGTACGGCGTGCTGGCGATCGCGGTCGCCATCGCGCTGTGGCTGGTGCTGACGCGCGGCGGCCGGCTGGCCCTGGCGGCGGCGCGCATCGGCATCAGCAGCCTGCCGCAGCGCTGGGGCGCCTCATCGGTGATCGTGGTCGGCATCGCCGGTGTGGTCGGCGTGCTGGTGGCGATGCTGGCGATGGGCGAAGGCTTCAAGGCCACGCTCAACAGCACCGGTGACGACACCTCGGCGATCGTGCTGCGCGGTGGTTCGCAGGCCGAGACCAACTCGGTGATCACCCGCGACCAGGTGCCGCTGATCGGCACGCTGGCCGGTATCGCGCGCGACGCGCAGGGCCGGCCGCTGCTGTCGCCGGAGCTGTCGCAGGTGGTCAACCTGCCCTCGAGAGCGGACGGCAGCGACGTCAACGCGCAGTTCCGCGGCGTGGGCGAACTGGCCTGGGCGGTGCGCGACAAGGTACAGCTGATCGAAGGCCGCCGGTTCGCGCCGGGCCTGCGCGAGATCGTCGTCGGCCAGGGCGCGCGCAGCCAGTTCCGCGGGCTCGAGGTCGGCAACACGTTGACGCTCGGCAACCAGCAGTGGACCGTCGTCGGCGTGTTCGCGTCCGGCGACGCGCACGATTCGGAGCTGTGGACCGATGCCGAGACGCTCGGCTCCACCTACAACCGCAGCGCCTACCAGTCGATCACCGTGCGCACCGACGGCACCGCCGGCTTTGCCGCGTTCAAGGCCGCGATGGACGCCGACCAGCGCCTGAAGCTGGACGTCTCGACGACGCGCGACTACTACGGCAGGCAGTCCGGCCAGCTGGCGACGCTGATCAATGTGCTGGGCACGGTGATCGGCGCGATCATGGCGGTCGGTGCGGTGTTCGGTGCGCTCAACACCATGTACGCCGCGGTCGCCGGCCGCGCGCGCGAGATCGCGACGATGCGCGCGATCGGTTTCCGCGGATTGCCGGTGGTGGTCGCGGTGATGCTGGAAACGATGCTGCTGGCGCTGCTCGGCGGCCTGCTCGGCGGACTGCTGGCGTGGAGCATCTTCAACGGCTACAGCGTCAGCACGCTGGGCAACAACTTCAGCCAGGTGGTGTTCCAGTTCAAGGTGTCGCCCGAGCTGCTGTGGAACGGGCTGAAATGGGCGCTGGGCATCGGTCTGGTCGGCGGCCTGTTCCCGGCCCTCCGCGCGGCGCGTCTGCCGGTCACCGCGGCCCTGCGCGCCACATGAGCGATGCGACGCCCGGGACGCTGTCGAACGCCGAAATCGCCCGCGAGATCCAGGCGCTGCAGAAGCGCGCGTTCGAGCGCTACGAAGACGCGGCCCTGCAGGCCGAAGCCGATCCGGCGCGCGCCGACGCGATCTACGCGCGGGCCGAGCGCGACAGCGCGCCCTGGATCGCGCGCGCGGGCGCGCTCAACGCCGAGCGCGTCGCCCGGTATCGACGTCGCGCCGCCCGCTGGCGCCGCGCGGCCCTGGTCACCGGCATGGCCGGAACCGCGGTCGTGGCCTGGCTGGCCCTGCGCATGGTCTGACGCCGCGCGTCGGCGTCAGACCACGGGATCGAGCAACCCCGCCGCCTGCGCTGTGCGCAGGTCGGCTTCGGCGTCGATGTCCTGCCCCAGCTCGGGCGCATCGAGCAGGGCGAGGCTGTCGGCTGGCAGCGCAGCCAGCAGCGCGCCGAAGCCGCGGTCGCCGGACAGATGCCGCGCCTGCGCGAACAGCTCGGCCGCAAGGACGGCGGGAGCCCCGGGCGCCGCGCCGTGCAGCACCGCCGCGCAGCCCGAGGCGGCGCGTGCGGCGCCTTCGAGCAGCGCGCGCAGATGCGAGGGCGCCAGCGCCGGCTGGTCCACGCCGGTGACCAGCACCGGGCCATCGTGGGCCTGGAGCGCATGCCCCGCCTGGACGAGACTTGCAGCCAGGCCGCTGCGCCAGGCCGCGACGCGATGCAGCTCGACCGGCGCGACGCCGTGGAGCGCGGACGCCACCGTGTCGGCGTGACCGCCCAGCATCACCAGCAGACGCGCAGGCCGGGTCCCCGCGACCAGGCGCGCCACCCGGGCCACGAGTGCTTCGCCGTCGCGTCGCAACACCTGTTTGGGCTGGCCCAGGCGCGTGCTGCCGCCGGCCGCCAGGATCACCGCGGCATGCCGCCCGCTCATGTGGGACGGCCGTGGCGCCAGGCCTGCAGCTGGGCGGCGATGCTCAGGGCGATGGCCTCGGCCCCGCGTCCGCCCAGATCCAGCCCCACCGGGGCATGCAGGCGCCCCTGCAGCGCGGTGCGCACATCCGGCGCCAGAACGCGGAAAAGGTCATCGCGGCGGCGCACCGGACCGAGCAGGCCGACGAAGGGCACCTGCGCCGGAGCGAGCGCTGCGAGGGCTTCGAGATCCAGTTCGAAATTGTGGTGCATCACCAGCGCGGCATCGACGCACGGCGCCCCCGCGAGCGCCGCTGCGGGGTCGGGCACGAGGCGATGGACCAGGGCGCCGAGCGTCGTCCACGCCGACCGGCGTTCGGCCAGCGTGAGCCGCCAGCCAAGATCGCGCAGCAGCGGTGCCAGCAACGGTGTTTCCGGGCCGCCGCCGCACAGCAGCACGTGGGCGGGCGCGTCGATGCGCGGTGTCCACGCCGACGCCCCGTCCCACCCGACCGGCCCGGCCGGCATGCGCCAGGCCCGGCGCACCTGATCCACCGCCAGCGCGACGCCGCCGTCGCGCGCGATCGTCCAGTGCGCCGCCCCGCCGCCCGCGATCCAGGCGTGCAGCGGGATCGCCAGACCCGGCATCTCGCGCAGAGGCAGCAGCGCCAGCCGCAGCCGCCCGCGACAGCCGAGCGCCGAACCCGACAGCAGGGCGGCATCGTCCCGGGTATCGACCTCCATCCAGCCCAGCGTGCCGGTGTCCGCGCTGTGCGCTGCGCGCCGCGCGATGGCCGGCTCCAGGCACCCGCCGCTGAGCCAGCCGGTCCGCGCCGCGCCCGGACCGAACAGGGCCAGCCCCCCGGGCTGGGCATACGTGGAACCGTCGGTCTCGACCACCACCACCAGCGTCGCGGCGGCACCGGTTTCCAAGGCATGGCAGGCCGCGGCGATCACGGCGTGGATCGGGGCGGGGACGGGAACGGACAGGGTGGCGGCGGCAGGCATCCACGCCATGCTGCCGTAAACCGCGTCGTCGCCGCGCGCGCGATCCGCCGATGAACGGCGGCCGTCTGTCATCGCCCTGTCATCCCGTTGCGATAGCGCCCGGGCGCGCGGCCTCGCTAGCCTGCGCGGCCGCGTCCGGCCTGCCGCCATGATCCGTTGCATCGCTGTCGTTCTCGCCTGCCTGCTCCTGGCCGGCTTCTCGTCCTGGCCCGGCCTGTCGTCGACGCTGGCCGCAAACCTGGTCGCGCCGGCCGGTGCCTCGCCCCTGCTGCCCGCCGCGCGCATCGAAGCGGCGTACGCGCGTCTGCCCGATCGCAGCGGAACGGTGACCACGTCCGAGGGAGTGCCGGTGTTCTGGCGCGCACTCGATCCGGGCGACTACCGCATGGACTACGCCTGGACACGCGATGCCGGTGACGCGCACGCGGTGTCGTTCGAACTCGATTTCCAGACGCCGGCCACGCCCGCGCCGACGCCGCGTGGCACGGTGCTGCTGCTGCACGGCTGGATGATGGACGGCGGCTCCCTGCTGCCCTGGGCCCTGGCGCTCGGCCAGGCGGGCTACCGCACGATCGCGCTCGACCTGCGCAACCACGGCCGGTCCGGTTCCGGGCCATCGGGCTACGGCACCCGGGAGGCCGGCGACGTGGTCGACGCGGTCGCGGCCCTGCGTGCGCGCGGCGAGATCGTCGGCCCGCTGCACGTGTTCGGCGTGTCCTACGGCGCGGCCACCGCGCTGTTCGCGGCCGCCGATCCGCGGCTCGGCGCCTCCCACGTGGTCGCGCTGGAATCCTTCGACAATGCCGGCGCGGCCATCCGCGACATGGTGCCGCACATGCTGGAGGAGGATGCCGGTCCTCTGCGCGAGCGGCTCACCCGGCGCTGGCTGCGCTGGCGCATCGATGGGGGCGTGGTCGATGCGGCGATAGCGCGCGCGGGCGAGACCCTGGCCCTGCCGCTCGATGCGGTCGACGTCGGCGCCGCACTCGCCGATGTCACCGACGCCTGCGTGTTGCTGGTGCACGGCACGGCCGACCGGCACGTTCCGGTCAGCCACGGTCGTGCGCTGGCTGCAGCGGTGCCGCAGGCGCGCTATCTGGAGATCGCCGGCGAGGACCATCTCAGCCTGCCGATGCGCCTCGACCGTCTGGCACCCACCGTCGTCGACTGGTTCGACGCGCCCGCCTGTCCGCGCAGCGCGCTGGCCGCGCGCTGACGGCGCGCCTCAGGCCTGCTGGGCGACGATGCGCCTGCGCGCCTGGACGTAGCCGTCGACCGCGAACACCACCAGGCCGGCCCAGATGAAGGCGAAGCCGGCGGCGCGATCCGTGCCGAAGGCCTCGCCGAAGAAGAACACACCCAGCAGCAGCTGCAGGGTCGGGCCGATGTACTGCAGCAGGCCGATCGCGGTCAGCGGCACGCGGCGCACGGCGTAGGCGAAACAGATCAGCGGGATCGCGGTCAGCGCACCGCCGAGCACCAGCAGCACATCGGTCCAGCCGCCCCAGCCGAGGTTGAAGAAGCCGCCTCCGCCGCGCCATTCGAACCACGCCAGAGCGAGTACCGCCGGCCCGAACACGAACAGGTTCTCCACCCCCAGCCCCTGCACCGCCTCCACCGCCGCGAACTTGCGGATCAGGCCGTACAGCGCGAACGACACCGCCAGGCACAGCGCGATCCACGGAAAGCTGCCGTAGTTGAAGGTCAGCCAGAGCACGCCGCAGGCCGCCAGCACCACGGCGACCCACTGCGGCGGCGACAGCCGCTCGCGCAGGAAGGCGACGCCGATGACCACGTTGAGCAGTGGGTTGATGAAGTACCCCAGGCTGGTCTCGACCACGTGGCCGTTGTTGACCGCCCACACGTACAGGCTCCAGTTGCCGGCGATCAGCACGCCCGACATCGCCAGCATGCCGGCCAGCCGCGGCTGCGCCAGGATCTCGCGCAGCCAGCCCCGGCCCTGGCGCAGGGTCAGCCAGGCTGCGACGAGGATGGCGCACCACACCGCGCGGTGCAGCACGATCTGCAGCGACGGCACGTGTCGCAGCAGGTTCCAGTACAGCGGCATCAGCCCCCAGATCACGAAGGCCGCGATGGCGATCCACAGCCCGCGCCGGCGTTGTGCGGCGTCGATCACGCGCGCTCGCCGACGGCGACGGGCACGGGCCGTTTCACCCGGCCCAGGGTGATCGCCACCACTGCCAGCAGGATCACCGCCATCGCACCGAGATCGTTGACCTGGAACCGCTCCGACGCGAGCCACGCGCCGAGCAGGACCGCGATCGCCGGATTCACGTAGGCGTAGCTGCCGGCCAGCGTCGGGCGCACGTTGTGCAGCAGCCACACGTAGGCGGTGAACCCGATGATCGATCCGAACGTGGTGAGGTAGGCCAGCGACAGCGTGCCCTTGAGCGTCGGCATGGCCTGCAGGCGCTCGCCCAGCAGCAGGCCCGCGAGCAGGATCAGCACGCCGCCGGCGAGCATCTGCGCCGCAGCCGCCATGAACGGCGACGGCAGGTCGCGGCCCCGGCTCCAGACCGAGCCGTAGGCCCAAGCCAGCGGCGCGATCAGCAGTGCCACCAGCCCGGCCGGTGTCGCGGTCAGCGAACTGCCGGCATTGAGCCACAACACACCGGCGAAGCCGACCGCCAGGCCCAGCCATTCCAGCCGGCCGGGCCGGTCGCCGCGCATCAGCGAGAACAGCGCGATCCAGATCGGCGCCGAGGCCACCGCCACCGCCGCCAGGCCCGAGGACACGCTCTGCTCGGCGATACACACCATGCCGTTGCCGAAGCCGAGCAGCAGGATGCCCATCGCCAGCAGGGTCTTCCATTGCGACCAGGTCGGGGCGGGCACGCCGCGCAGACGCAGCACCGCGTACATCAGGCCGCCGGCGACGATGAAGCGTGAACCCGCCATCAGCAGCGGCGGATAGCCGCCCTCGAGCGCGAAGCGGATCGCCAGATAGGTGGAGCCCCACACCAGATACACCGCCGCCAGCGCGAGCGCGACCGACAGGACCGAGGCAGAACGGGACACCGGCGCGACGCTCATGGGAGTTCCGTGAAACAGGACGAAGACGACCGCGCACGCGGGACCGGAATTCTACGCCGGCATCCTCGTGCACGACCGGAACACTGGTGTTGCAACGGCATGGCGGTCGCAGGCGCCGGGCCCACCTCGGTGCGTGCCCGGCGACCCGGTTGGACGAGGGACATCACGCCGCCGGGCTCACGCGACGGCGCTGCGGCCGACATCGCGAAGGCCGAGGCGGCGGGGAATCGGCGACCGGCGTCGAGGCGCCTGCGCGCAGGCGCACCCGGACTCCATGGGACGCGCGCGTTCGGCAGCGCCGCTCGGACTTCGCGCCGGCACGCGACGATGCCAGTGCGGCACCGTTCCCGGCCGCGAAGCCGCGCGGCCCGAGATGCCGACGGAGTGACGTGTGCGGCGGAGGCGATTCCGGTGCGTGCCCGCCGCCCCGCCCGGACGACGGACATCGCGCCGCCGGCTTCACGCCGGCGCCCCCGGCCGACGTCGCGCAGGCCGAGGCACGGACGGATCGGCGATCCGCGTAGGGGCCCGTGCGCCCAGACCCGCCCGGATCGATGAAGCTGGCGCGCCGGTGCCGGTGCGGCGATGTCTCCGGCCGCGATGCTGTCGGCCCGAGACGCCGGGTCGACGGCATGCGCACCGGAGACGATGTCCGCGCGTGCACACCACCGGATCGGAGCGGGACTGGAGCGCGAACACACCGGAGCGGCAGTTTTTCTGGCAGGGACGTCGCGCGGTCCGGCGCGGCGGCGGGAGGACGACGGGATGGCGGGATGGCGGGATGGCGGGATGGCGGGATGGCGGGATGGCGGGATCATGCTCCGGCCCCGCACGCAGGCGACGGCCGAATCCGAGCGCGGCAATGCCGCTGCGGCTGTCTCCGTGCCACCGGCCCTGCGAACACTGAAGCCGCGGCCGGAAGACGCGATCCACGAGGCGGGCCTAAGCGCGAAGGCGCGAGTGCGACCGGGATGGGATCGACGCAAGACCGTCGCGGTCGGGACGACCGACTGCGGCCCAGGCCCGCCAGCGCAGCCTCGCACCCCGCGGCCTCTGGATGCCTCTTGCGATGATCCCGGTGTCCTGCAGCGCGGGGACCGCCCGGCGCCCGCGATGCGCGGTCGTGATCGGACCCGCCCGCAGCCCTGCCGGCTGGCTGCGCTCGTGTCCTCGTGCGTAAATCCGGGTGGACGCCTGCTCGCGCTGCTCGACCGGCGGGCGCGCCACTCGCCTGCCGCATGCGCGTGAGCGCCTCCGCGCCACGGCCACGCGGGCGTCCGGTGCGTCGTGCGACGCGGACCAGACGCGCGCCGCGACGGCGCGCTTCTGCCTGCGTGATGAGAATGTCGGCCGCTGCCGGGGTGCGCAGAGGCGAGCCCGCGTCACGCGCCCGCGCGTGCCCGCAGATTTCCCAAAACCTGCAGGGCCGGTATCACGGCGTCATCCAACACGGAAAAACCGCCCCGACGACGCGGCGGTTCCTGGTGACGCTGCAGACGCGACTCAGCGCGCCCAGCGACCCGGCGCGGTGGACACCGGCAGCACCGCCGCCGACAGCTGGCGGTCGTTGTTGAGCAGGCGCACGGCGTCGGCGAGGATCGCCGCCGATTCCCGCAGCAGCGGGTCCGGACGCTCCTCGGCCGCCTTCTCCAGACGATTCTGCTGGGCGATCGCACGCTCGCTGGCCTGCAGCCCGTCGTCGTCGGAGTCCTCCGCCAGCGGGTCGAGATCCAGACCCAGCGCGCGACGTTCTTCCTGGCGCGCCTGGCGACGCTCGGTCTGGCGGTCACGCTCGGCGCGACGCTCGGCCTCGTTGAGCGAGACGAACTTCTTCTCGCGCTCGGCCCGGAACTCGGCGATGTCCTCGGCCCACCAGACGAACTCCTTGTCGGTCGCGACGCGGGCCTGATGCGAGGTCTCGAGCTTGGGCAGGAGCGACGAGAAGTCGCCGTACTGGGTATGCGGCACCGCGGCGATGCGCGTCCAGGGCAAGGCGTTGTCGTAGGTGCTCTCACCGAACTCGGTCGCGTCCACCGTCACCGGGAACCGGATGTCGGGTTCCACGCCCTTGTTCTGGGTGCTGCTGCCACCGGGCAGGAAGAACTGCGCGATGGTGAGCTTCACCTGGCCGTAGCGCTGCGACTCGTTGGCCGGCCAGCGGTCGAGGTCCACCAGGTTCTGCACGGTGCCCTTGCCGAAGGTGGTCTCGCCGATGATCAGACCACGTCCGTAATCCTGGATCGCACCGGCCACGATCTCCGATGCCGACGCCGACCCGCGGTTGATCAGCACCGCCAGCGGGCCGTCCCAGGCCACGCCGGGATCGCGGTCACCCTGCACGCCGACCCGGCCGCCGGACTCGCGCACCTGCACCACCGGGCCCTGGTCGATGAACAGTCCGGTCAACTCGACCGCCTCGTTCAAGGAGCCGCCGCCGTTGTTGCGCAGATCCAGCACCACCCCGTCGACCTTCTGCTGCTTGAACTGCTCGAGCAGGCGGGCGACATCGCGCGTGGCCGAGGCGTACTCGCCGTTGCGCGTGCGCCGGCCCTCGAAGTCCTGGTAGAACGCCGGCAACTTGATCACGCCGATCTGCTTGTCGCGGCCGCCGGGCGTGTCGGCCGGCAGGGTCAGGGTCTGCGCCTTGGCCGCCTGCTCTTCCAGACGCACGCGGGCGCGAGTGAGCGTAATGCGCACCGGCTCGCTGTCGAGCGTGGCCTCGGCCGGCACCACGTCCAGGCGCACCTGGGTGTCCTTCGGGCCCTTGATCTTCTCGACCACGTCGTCGATACGCCAGCCGACCACGTCCTCCATCGGCCCGCTGGTGCCCTGGCCGACGCCGACGATGCGGTCGCCGGGCTTGAAGCGGTTGCTCATCGCCGCGGGACCACCGGCGATGACCTCGCGGATAACCACCACGTCGTCCTGCTTCTGCAGTTGCGCGCCGATGCCTTCCAGCGACAGCGACATGTTCTGGTTGAACAGGCGCGCGGCACGCGGATTGAAGTAATCGGTGTGCGGATCGATCGTGCCGGTATAGGCGTTGAGGAAGCTGCTGAAGGCATCCTCGCCATTGAGCGAGGCGACCGTGTTGCCCATGTTGAGATAGCGCCGGTCGAGCGTCTTGCGGATCTCGTCGGGTTGCTTGCCGGCCAGCTGCAGACGCAGCCAGTCGTTGCGCACGGACTGCCGCCACAGGGTGTCCAGTTCGCCCGGGTCGGCCGCCCACTCGGCGTCCTTGCGGTCGTATTCCCAGCGGTCGCTGCCGCTGAAATCGAAGATGTCCTGGCCCAGCAGGTCGCGCGCGTACTGCGAGCGTTCGGCCACACGGGTCTTGTAGAGCGCGAAGATCTCAAGCGCCGGCGCGATGTCGCCCTCGCGCACCGCCGCCCCCATCCGCGGGCGCAGCGCCTCGAACCGGGCGATGTCCTGCGCGGTGAAGAACAGCTTGCCGCCGTCCAGATTCTCGAAATAGCGGTCGAAGACCTCGCCCGACATCGCCTGGTCCATCGGCCGCGGGCGATACGCATACCGGCTGTCCGACAGCAGGCCGTAGACCAGTTTGGACGCCGCCACCTGGTCCACGCTCGGCGCGGCCGGCACCTCGCCGACGGCATCGGGTCGCGCCATGAGCGCCAGCGGTACGGCAAGCGCAAGGGCGATCACGGAGGCGGAGACGACGCGGGAAGCTTTCATGCGGGGTCCTGGGAAGCGGATGCGGGGGATCATGCGACAAGCGTTCGAGACTGTCGCGTGCTCCGACGCCTCGACAGTGCCGAAAGTTTCAACGGCATGTGCATTCGACTCTAAAGCCCCGGCATGGCCCGGGCGTGAACCGCGACCCGCCGCGGGTGCGCCCGGCCGCCGGCGCTCAGGCAGCGGCGACGCCGGCGCCCATCGCCTGCTGGTCGGCGTGGTAGGACGAGCGCACCAGCGGCCCGGAAGCGACGTGGCTGAATCCCAGCGCCATGCCGTAGTCCTCGAGCGCCTTGAACTCCTCGGGCGTCCAGTAGCGCAGCACCGGATGGTGATGCGCCGACGGCTGCAGGTACTGGCCGATCGTGACCATGTCGACGTCGTGCGCACGCAGGTCGCGCAGGGTGCCCTGCACCTGCTCCATGGTCTCGCCGAGGCCGAGCATGACGCCGGACTTGGTCGGCACGTCCGGATGCTGGGCCTTGAACTTCTTCAGCAGATCCAGCGACCACTGGTAGTCGGCGCCCGGGCGCACGTTGCGGTAGAGGTCGGGCACGGTCTCGACATTGTGGTTGAACACGTCGGGCGGCGCGTTCCGGAGAATCTCCAGCGCGCGCTCCATGCGCCCCTTGCCGCGGAAGTCCGGGGTGAGGATCTCGATGCGGATCTGCGGCGACTGCGCGCGGACCTCGCGGATGCAGTCGACGAAATGCTGGGCGCCGCCGTCGCGCAGGTCGTCGCGGTCGACCGACGTGATCACGACGTACTTCAGGCCCATGTCGGCGATCGTCGAGGCGAGCTTGAGCGGCTCGCTGGCGTCCGGCGGCTTCGGCCGGCCGTGGGCGACGTCGCAGAACGAGCAGCGGCGGGTGCAGACCTCGCCGAGGATCATGAAGGTCGCGGTGCCGTGGCCGAAGCATTCGTGGATGTTCGGGCAGCTCGCCTCCTCGCAGACCGTCACCAGGCGGTTCTCGCGCAGCTTGGCCTTGAGCGCGGCGACCGCGCCGTTCGACGGAATGCGCACGCGGATCCACGAGGGCTTGCGCAGCACCGGGGCATCGGCGAACTGCACCGGCGAGCGCGCGATCTTGTCGCCCGCGACCTGCTTGACGCCGGTCTGCAGCGACGGCGCCGGCGGCGCGGCGAGCACCTGCAGCGGGATCGATTTGTCGGCGGGGCGGGACATGGCGGGCCAGGCGGCGGGCGGACGGCCATTGTAGGCCCCGGCTCCGGCAGTGTCTTGCCGGAGGCCGGGGACACTGCGTGTCATTCAGCGCTGTCGGGCACCTGCGCAGGTGCGTCCGCGAGTGCCAGGCCGAACTGGTCCGCCAGGTGGCCGAGCAGCGCGTCGGCCACGGCGTCGAGCGAGGATGGCCCGCCGAGATCGGCGAGCGCGACCACCGGCAGATCGGCGTAGCCGCAAGGATTGATCCGCCGGAACGGCGCCAGGTCCATCGCCACGTTGAAGGCCAGGCCGTGGAAGGTGCAGCCGCGGCGCACGCGGATGCCGAGCGCGGCGATCTTGGCATCGTTGACGTACACCCCCGGCGCGCCGGGACGGCGTGCGGCTTCGATGTTCCAGTCACCGAGGGTGTCGATGATCGACTGTTCGATCCGACAGACGTAGTCGCGCACGCCGATCTTCAGCCGCGGCAGATCGAGCAGGGGGTAGACCACCAGCTGGCCCGGGCCGTGGTAGGTCACCTGTCCACCACGGTCCACCTGCAGCACCGGGATGTCGCCGGGCGCCAACACGTGTTCCGGCTTACCCGCCTGCCCCAGGGTGAACACGGGCGGATGCTCGACCACCCAGACCTCGTCCGGGGTATCGGGACCCCGCGTATCGGTGACGTGCTGCATCGCGCGCCAGACGGGCGCGTAGGGGCGCAGGCCGAGCCTGCGCACCTGCGCTGCACGCCGGCCCATGGCGGCACTCACTGCAGGTGCCGCAGCGACGCGGGTGGGCGATCGCCGCGCAGGAATGCGCGCATCGTCAGGGCGATCGGCTCGCGGCCGGCAGCCTCGAGGACCTCCAGCGCACGGGCATCGGTATCCAGGCCCGAGAATGCCGGACCGGCAGCGTCCACCGGCGCCTCCGCCCAGGCCATGCGCCAGTGGGAAAGCAACGGCGTGTCCCGCTCGGTTCGGGTCACCAGCTGCACTTCGCAATGCCGCGGGTCGACGCTGATCCGGGCGAACAGTGCGTCGACATCGGGCGCCGGCCCTTCGAGCAGCTGCATGAACAGTCCGTCGCGCATCAACAGCATGCCGCTGATCCCACGCCGCGCGTTGCGCGAGCGCGATTCCAGCAGCAGCCGGATCATGTCGGCCGTGGTGAACTCGTAGAGCTGGCCGCTGCGGTAGAGGAGCTGCCGGATCATGCGGCCGGGGACGATGTGGCTAGAGGGTCCATTTCACCTCGGGATGCCCGCGCAGCGCGGCATGGGCCGCATCGTACTGCTCGCGCGAGTCGGCCCGGATGTCGAGCTTGATCGAAACGTAGCGCCCGCCGCTGGAGGCGCGCGTACTCACGGTCTCGTACAGCACGTGGATACCGGCGGCGGTGAGGAGCTTCGGAATCTCCACGTCGAGGCCCGCATCGGCGGGGCCCATCGCAGTGAGCTCGAAGACACCGGGAAACTGGAAGCCGTGATCGGGGTTGTCGGAGGTGATGTCCATCGGCCGATTATCGGGCCGGCAGGCCGCGAACCCAAGTCACCCGGGCATTCGCCGTGAGCGTGACGTACTCTCCGCGGCGGGAAACGGGGAAACACGGATGTCGATCTATGCATTGAAGGGGCGCTTCCAGGCGCTGCTTCGGCCCGCGGTGAGCCGCCTCCACGGCGCCGGCGCGACGGCCAACCAGGTGACGGTGACCGCGGCGCTGGTGTCGCTCGCGGTGGCGTGGGTGGTCTACCGGCATGCCCCGACGCATCCGGCGCTGTATGCGCTGCTGCCGCTGTGGATGCTGCTGCGCATGGCCCTGAACGCGATCGACGGCATGCTGGCGCGCGAGTTCGGCCAGCAATCCAGGCTCGGCGCCTATCTCAACGAGCTGGGGGACGTGGTCGCCGACAGCGCGCTGTTCCTGGCACTGCTCGGCGTGCCGGGTGTGCCGCCGGTGCTGGTCTGGGCCCTCGTGGTCACCGCGCTGCTGACCGAATACGCCGGCGTGCTCGGCGTGCCGGTGGGCGCCAGCCGGCGCTACGACGGGCCGATGGGCAAGAGCGATCGCGCGTTCGTGATCGGCGCGCTCGGCCTGGCGCTTGCGCCGGGCTGGGTGGGCGCGGGCGCGGCGGGGGGTGTGCTGGCGGCAATGAGCGTGCTGTGCGCGGTCACGGTCTGGCGCCGGGTGGCCAGGGGACTCGACGAGGCGCGACGCGCCGGGGGACAGAATCGCAATGCGTGACCATGTGGAACTCCGATTTCCGGCCCATGACGGCCAGCCGCTGTTCTACCGGCACTGGCCGGCGAGCGGCGCCCCGCGCGGCGCGATCGTACTGCTGCACCGGGGTCACGAGCATTCCGGGCGTGTGGCGCATCTGGCCGACGAGCTCGACATGCCCGGCTACGACGTCTTCGCCTGGGATGCGCGTGGCAACGGCCGCTCGCCGGGCACGCGCGGCGATGCCGACGGCGTGGCCGAACTGGTCCGCGACCTCGACGCCTTCGTGGCCTGGATCGGCACCACCCACCATGTGCCGGTCGAGCAGGTGGCCGTGATCGCGCAGAGCGTGGGCGCGGTGATCGCGGCCACCTGGGTCCACGACCACGCACCGCGCCTGCGCGCGCTGGTGCTGGCCTCGCCGGCCTTCAAGGTCAAGCTGTACGTCCCGCTGGCACGTCCCGCGCTGGCCCTGATGCAGCGGCTGCGTGGCAATTTCTTCGTCAACAGTTACGTCAAGCCGCAGTTCCTGACCCACGATCCGGCACGCATCGACAGCTACCGGAGCGACCCGCTGATCACCCGGCCGATTTCGGTGCGCCTGCTGCTGGACCTGCACGCCACCGCCGCCCGCGTGGTCGCCGATGCCGCGGCGATCGGCGTGCCGACCCAGCTGCTGGTCTCGGGCGCGGACTTCGTTGTCCACCGGGCGCCGCAGGACCGGTTCTTCGAGCGGCTGGGCGCGCGGGTCAAGGAGCGCCACCTGCTGCCGGGGTTCTTCCACGACACCCTGGGCGAGCGCGACCGCGCACCGGCGGTGGCCATGATCCGCGGCTTCCTCGAGGCGCGCTTCGCGGCTCCTGCACCGGAGCTGGCCTCGCACCTGGGCGCGCATCGCCACGGCGTCACCTTCGACGAGGCCCAGGTGCTCGCCTGGCCGCCGCAGCGGTGGTCGCTGGAGGACCTGCGCTGGCGCGGCGTGCGGGCCGGCCTGCGCCTGGGCGGGCGCCTGTCGGCCGGCATCCGCCTGGGCCTCGACACCGGCTTCGATTCCGGCAGCACGCTGGACTACATCTACGAGGACAGCGCACGGGGCCGCGGGCCGCTCGGGCGGATGGTCGACCGCAACTACCTCGACGCGATCGGCTGGCGCGGCATCCGCGTGCGGCGCACGCACATCCGCGAGCTGCTGGCGCTGGCGATGCGCCGGCTGCGCGACGCCGGCCAGCCGGTGGTCGCGGTGGACATCGCCGCGGGCCACGGACGCTATGCACTGGAGGCGCTCGCCGGCGGCGAGGCACGTGCCGACCGCATCCTGCTGCGCGACTACAGTCCGTTGAACGTCGACAAGGGCCGCGCGCTGATCGCGACGCTCGGCGCGGACGACATCGCCCGCTTCGAACCGGGTGACGCGTTCGACCGGGAGGACCTGGCCGCGCTGCAGCCGGCGCCCACCGTGGCGATCGTCTCCGGGCTGTACGAGCTGTTTCCGGACAACGACCGCGTGCGCGCGTCGCTGCAGGGCCTGGCCGACGCCATGCCCGCCGGCAGCTACCTCGTGTACACCGGCCAGCCCTGGCATCCGCAGCTGGAGTTCATCGCCCGCGCACTCACCAGCCACCGCGGCGGCGCGGCGTGGGTAATGCGCCGGCGCATCCAGGCCGAGATGGACGAACTGGTCGCCGCCGCGGGCTTCCGCAAGCTCGAGCAGCGGATCGATCGCTGGGGCATCTTCACCGTGTCGCTGGCCCAGCGCGTGGCCGACGCACCCGCATGAGCGGCGGCCGGCCCTGGGGACGCGCGGCGGCGTGGCTGGCCGTACTCGGCCCGTTCTTCTACGCGAGCTACGGCTTCGCCAACGCGATGGCGGCGCGGCGTGGCGACGTGCCGAGCATCGTGTTCGGCTGGGAGCACGCGGTGCCGTTCATGGCCTGGACGATCGTGCCGTACTGGACCACGAACCTGTTCTACGCGGCGTCGCTCTTCCTGTGCCGCGACCGCGCCGAACTCGACACCCACGCCCTGCGCCTGCTCAGCGTGCAGGTGCTGGCGGTGGCCTGCTTCCTGGCCTGGCCGCTGGCGTTCTCGTTCGTCCGGCCACCCGTCACGGGCGTGCTGGGCGCGATGTTTGCCGCACTGGAGGGCTTCGACCGGCCCTACAACCAGGCCCCGTCCCTGCATATCGCCCTCACGGTGATCCTGTGGACGCTGTACGGGCGCCACCTGCGCGGTGCGTGGCGGATCGCGCTGCATGCCTGGTTCCTGCTGGTCTGCGCCTCGGTGCTGACCACTTGGCAACACCATTTCATCGACATCCCGACCGGGCTCGCCGCCGGCTGGCTCTGCGTGTGGCTGTGGCCGCGCGCCGCGACGCCGCCGATGCGTGCCGTGCGGCTGGCGGCGGACCCCGCGCGCTGGCGCCTGGCCGCCCTCTACGCGCTCGGCGCCGTCGCCTGCGCGGCGCTCGGCACACGGGGCGGGGGCGTCTGGCTCTGGGCCTGGTGGCCCGCCTTGTCGCTGGGCCTGGTGGCCATGCATTACGCACTGTTCGGCGCGGCGGGCTTCCAGAAGCGCGCCGACGGCCGGCTGAGCCTCGCCAGCCGCTGGCTGCTGGCGCCCTACCTCGCGGCGGCATGGCTCAACTCGCGGTTGTGGACCTGGCGTGCGCCCGCACCGGTGCATGTGCTCGAAGGCGTCCATCTGGGGCGCATCCCGTCCCGCGAGGCGCGCGGCCACGACACGATCGTGGACGTCTGCGCCGAGCTGTCGCTGCCGGGCGGGGCGCGCGCGCACGACCGCATCGTGCCGATGCTGGACCTGGTGGCGCCGGAGCCCGATGTGCTGCGCGCCGCCGCCGCAGCGATCGAAGGTGCGCGGGGCGCCGGTGCGGTCCGGGTGTGCTGCGCGCTGGGCTATTCGCGCAGCGCCCTGGCGGTCGCCGCCTGGCTGCTGCTGGGCGGCCGCGCGGCGACGCCCGAGGCCGCGGTGGCCATCGTGCGCGCGGCGCGGCCGCAGATCGTGCTGCGCGCGGCCCACATGCGGGCGTTGCAGGCGCTCGTGGCAGCGCCCACCGCGGGTGCCCCCTTGGCCTCACGGACGCCGGCGGCGTGATCGCGGGCCGGCCCTTCGATTTCGTGGTGATGGCGGCGCTGCTGCGCCAGGGGCGCCGGGCCGATGCCATCTCGGCGGGCTTGGCTGCGCTGGCCGCCCTGTGGCTGCTCGCCGCGAGCCTGCACACGATGGCCACGCCGGTCGCCGTCCTGCTCGCCGCGAGCCTGGCGCTCTACCTCTGGCAGGCCTATTGCGCCACCCGCACCGCGCTGGATGCCGAGCTGCTGCAGGCCCTCGCCACCACGCCCGCAGGCGACGATCCCGCCGCGACACTCGATGCCAGCCTGTGCGCGCTCGGACTGCAGGCCGCCGACCGCGGCGGCCGCGACTGGGCCGCACGCTGGCGCGGTGCACGCGGCTGGCTGCGCCGCCAGCTGGTGGCGACGGCCGGCCAGGCCGTGCTGCTGGGCCTGGCCGGGGGCTGGGCGGTGGTCCACGGAGGAACCGGCTGATGTTCGATGCCCTGCTCGCCCGTGGCTTCAGTGCCGCGATCCGCGTACTGACCGGCGCGCGCGCACTGTGGGACGGCTGCGCGCCCTCGGCCGATCGCCGCGTGTATTACGGCAACCATGCCAGCCACGGCGATTTCGTGATGATCTGGTCGGCCCTGCCGCCGGCGCTGCGTCGCGACGTGCGTCCGGTCGCGGGCGCCGACTACTGGAACCGCGATGCGCTGCGCCGCTATCTGATCCATTCGGTGTTCCGCGGCGTGCTGATCGAGCGCGATCCCGCCGCGCGCAGCGAGGATCCGGTGCAGACCCTGTGCACCGCGGTCGACGGGGGCGCCTCGCTGATCCTGTTTCCCGAAGGCACGCGCAATACCGGCGACGGCCTGCTGCCCTTCAAGAGCGGCATCTATCACCTCGCCCGCCAGCGCCCGGAGCTGGAATTCGTGCCGGTCTGGCTCGACAACCTGCGCCGGGTGATGCCCAAGGGCCGCCTGATCCCGCTTCCGTTGCTGTGCACCGCGCGTTTCGGCGCGCCGCTGCGGCTGCGCGCGGGCGAGGACAAGGCCGCCTTTCTCGACCGCACCCGGGACGCGCTGCTCGCGCTGGCCGACGACGACACCGGAGCAGGCCGATGACGACCTGGCTGACCGGCCTGCCCGACACCGCGCTGCTGTTCGGCGGCATCGGCATCGTTCTGCTGCTGGCCACGGCGGTGGCCGAGACCCTGCGCTGGCGCGCGGGCGGTCCCAGTGCGGTGCTCGACAACCTCACCGCGCGCATCCGCGCCTGGTGGGTGATGGCCGCCATCGTCGGCCTGTCCTTTCTCGGCGGACGCACCGGCGTGATCGTGCTCTTCGCGCTGGTGTCGCTGTTCGCGCTGCGCGAGTTCATCACGCTCACGCCCACCCGCGGCGGCGACTACTACGCGCTGCTCGCGGCGTTCTACATCGTGCTGCCCTACCAGTACTGGCTGGTGCACATCGACTGGTACGGCATGTACACCCTGCTGATCCCGGTCTACGCGTTCCTGCTGCTGCCGATCCTGGCCACCATCGGCGGCGACACCACGCGCTATCTCGAGCGCATGGCGAAGGTGCAGTGGGGACTGATGATCAGCGTGTTCTGCATCTCCCACGTGCCCGCGCTGCTCAACCTGCGCATCGAAGGTTTCGAGCAGCGCAACCTGCTGCTGATCGCCTTCCTGGTGATCGTGGTGCAGTCGTCCGACGTGCTGCAGTACGTCTGGGGCAAGCTGCTCGGGCGCAGGCGGATCGCGCCGCTGCTGTCGCCGTCGAAAACCGTCGAGGGCTTCATCGGCGGCGTGGCGTCGGCGTCACTGCTCGGCGCGGCGCTGTGGTGGATCACCCCGTTCTCGCCCTGGCAGGCGGGCCTGATCGCGCTGGTGGTGAACCTGATGGGATTCTTCGGTGGCCTGGTGATGTCGGCGATCAAGCGCGATCGCGGCATCAAGGACTGGGGCCACATGATCGAGGGCCACGGCGGCATGCTCGACCGGCTGGATTCGGTGTGCTTCGCCGCGCCGGTGTTCTTCCACATCACTGCCTACTGGTGGGCCTGAGCCCCGACGCCACCGTCTCGGCAGGCCGGTCTGGACGGCCACCCGCGACCGGCGGCCGCGGGCTCAGGTCGGCCTCAGGACTTCCACCACATCAGGAACTCGTGCCACAGGCGCTTGAAGAAGCCGGCCTCCTCGACCGCTTCCAGCGCGACCAGGGGGCGCTCGGCGATCACCTCGCCGTCCAGCTCGACGCGCACGGTGCCGATCTGCTGGCCCTTCTCGATCGGCGCGACCAGGGTCTGCGGAATGTCCATCGACGGCTTGAGCTGCGCGTATTTGCCGCGCGGCATCGACACCAGCATCGGCTCGGCGACGCCCAGTTGCACCTCGTTGACCTTGCCCTTCCAGACCTGCTGGGTGGACACCGCCTTGTCGGCGTCGTACACGGCGTGGGTCTCGAAGAAGCGGAAGCCCCAGTTCAGCAGCGCCAGCGAATCGGTGGCGCGCTGCGCCTCGCTGGTCGAGCCCATCACCACGGTGATCAGGCGCTGGTCGCCGCGCTGCGCCGAGGCCATCAGGCAGTAGCCGGCGCCGGAATGGTGGCCGGTCTTGATGCCGTCGACGCTGTCGTCGCGCCACAGCAGGCGGTTGCGGTTGTGCTGGGTGATCGGGCCGACGGTGAACTCGCGGATCTTGTTGTGGGCGTATTCCTCGGGAAAATCGCGCACCATCGCCCGCCCCATCACCGCGAGGTCGCGCGCGGTCGAATAATGCTCGGGGCCGGACAGGCCGGTGGCGTTGGTGAAGTTGGTGTTCTTCATGCCGATGCGCTTGCCGTAGGCCGTCATCAGCTGGGCGAAGGCCTCCTCGCTGCCGGCCACGTGTTCGGCCAGGGCGATCGCGGCGTCGTTGCCCGACTGCACCACCATCGCGATCTCCATGTCCAGCAGGCGCGCGCGCTGGTTCACCGGAAACCCGCTGTAGCTGCCGTCGGTGCCGGCGCCGCCCTTGCGCCAGGCGTTCTCGCTCATCAGCACCTGGTCGTCGACGCTGATCTTGCCGGCGGCCAGTTCGGCGGCCACCACGTAGCTGGTCATCACTTTGGTGATGCTGGCCGGCTCGACCCGCTCGTCGATGTTCTCGCCGGCCAGGATCTGGCCGGTGGCGTAATCCATCACCAGCCAGGCCGTGCCGGTGATCGCGGGCGGCGGCGGGGTCGGCAGTTCATCGCTCAGCGCGGCCGCGGCACCGGCCGGCGCGGCGGGCGTCGGCCCGGCCGGGCGCGGGGTCGGCGCAGGGTCCTGGGCCACGGCGATTCCCACCGTGCCGGTGGCCAGCGCGGCCAGCAGCATGCGCGAAACGACAACAGACAGGTTCATCGGGTACAGCACTCCGGAAAGCCGGCCGCGTGAGCCGACGGATATGGGGATGGAATCAGTCGCGCACGACGGTGGGCGCGCCGAAGCCGAGCCCGGCGACGCGGCTGGACAGCTCCGCGACGCGGGCGGCGTCGACCGGTCCCACTCGCAGGCGCCAGACCGGTTTACCGGCCGACGAGCCGTCGTGCAGCTGCGCGGCGGTGATGCCGGCGCCGCGCAGGGTGGCCAAGGCACGTTCGGCATTGGCGCGCGCACCGAAGGCCGCGACCTGCAGGGTCACGCCACCGGCCGCAGCGACGATGGCCGGCGCGGTCTGCGATGCCGCCGGCGACGTGCCGCTGCTCGCTGCCGGAGTCGACGCCAGCGGCGCTGCCGCGCCGGAGACAGGATCGATCGGCACCTGGCGCCCGTTCTCGAGCTTCAAGCCACGCGCGGCCAGCCATGCGTCGAAGTCGTCGGCGGTCATGACCCGGCCGTTCTGGTACATGTTGAAGCGTCCGTCGGCGGCACTGGCGCCCGCAGGCGACGGCGCCGGGCGCTCGCTCGCATGGGCGGTGCCGAGCGGCAGATGCTCGACGATGGTATCGATCGCGCTGGCCGCAGCGCTGGGCTGCGCCGCCGGCGGCGCCACCGCAGCGGCGGCCCGGCCACGACGCGACCGGACAGGTGTCGCCGCGACGGCCGTGCTCGCCGTCGGGGCCGCAGCGGCCGGCGTGGCCGCCACGGCGTCCCAGGTCTGCCGCGCGCTCTCGCCCGGACTCAGTGCACGCACCTCGACCCGCCCGGTGCCGCGCGGATGGATGCCGATCTTCACCGCCGCGGCGTAGCTGAGATCGACCACCCGCCCTTCGTGGAACGGACCGCGATCGTTGACCCGGACCACCACCGACTGCCCGGTATCGAGATTGGTCACGCGGGCGAAGCTGGGCAGCGGCAGCGACTTGTGCGCCGCGGTGAACGCGTACATGTCGTAGACCTCGCGGTTGGAGGTCAGGCGACCATGGAACTTGGCGCCGTAGTAGGACGCGGTGCCGGTCTCGGCGAATTCGCTGTGGTCGTCGAGCACGTGATAGGTCTTGCCCAGCACCTGGTAGGGGCTGCGGTTGCCGACCGGCGATCGGGGGAGGTCGACGACATCCGGCTCGGGGATCAGATCCACATTCGGCAGATAGTCGGGCAGGCTGTCGGGCACGCCCGGGCGGTACAGCCCGCCGGCGGTGTAGTGGCCGCGTGTGCTGGGATCTTCCTGGGCCGGCGCGTAAGGCGAGACCCGACGCTGAGCGGGCGTCGCCGGCGTGCCGCCCGCAGGTGGCGTGCCCACGCGCTGCGCGCTGCCCGGGTCGGGCTTCCTCGGCGAACCGGCGCAACCGGCGAGCAGGGCCACCGCCGCCAGCGGCAGCAGCCAGCGCATCAACGCTGGGCTCCCGCCCGGATGGCCTGGGCGAGCTGGTGCACCGACAGCGAATACATCGGCGAGCGGTTGTAGCGGGTGATCACATAGAAGTTGCGGTAGGCCAGCCAGTACTCCATGCCGCTGCTGCCGTCGAGCGAGAGCAGGGTCGCGCCCGGGGCCACGGGCTCGCCGGGCTGCGGGGTGTAGCCCCGAGCGGCGAGGTCGGCCAACGGATACACCGGCTCCCAGTTCTCCGGCTTGAAGTCCGCGGCGCCTTCGGCGCGCTGCGCGCGTGCGACCACCGGCCCGCCGCGTTCCCAGCCGTGCACCACGAAATAGTTCGCGATCGAGGCGAACACGTCCGGCGTATGCGTGAGCAGGTCGCGGCGGCCGTCGCCGTCGCCGTCCTTCGCCCACAGCCGGTAGCTCGACGGCATGAACTGGCCCATGCCCATCGCGCCGGCGTAGCTGCCCTTGAGCTCGGTGAGCTGGAGCTGCGGCTCGGCCTTCTCGAGCGCGAACAGCTGCGCCAGCTCGCCGGCGAAGAACGGCGCGCGCGGCGGATAGTCGAACGCCAGGGTGTAGAGCGCGTCGAGCACCTTCCACGTACCCGTGACCCGGCCGTAGCTCGTTTCGACGCCGATGATCGCGACGATGTATTCGGCCGGCACGCCGGTCTCGGCGGCCACCCTGTCGAGCGCCGCGCGGTGTTCGCGGTAGAACGCCACGCCACCGTTGATGCGCGCGTCGTTGATGAAGATCGGCCGGTAGTCGCGCCACGGCCGCACGGCCTCGGCGGGCCGGCTGATCGCATCGAGGATGCGCTGCTGCACCGTGGCCTGGGCGAGCACACGGCGCACGTGCGCCGGGTCCACGCCGTAGGTCTGCGCGGTGTAGGCGACGAAGTTGTCGACGCGCTGGGCGCGCGGGATCGACGCATCGGTCACCGAGGGCGGCGCCACCGGACGCTCCGCCGGCTGCGGCACCGGCGGCAACAGCGCGCCTTGCGGCCGCTCCGGTTCGGGCAACGGGCGCACGGCC
The DNA here is from genome assembly GCF_013425765.1 of Luteimonas deserti. Classification (GTDB taxonomy): domain Bacteria; phylum Pseudomonadota; class Gammaproteobacteria; order Xanthomonadales; family Xanthomonadaceae; genus Luteimonas; species Luteimonas deserti. The sequence goes on along the minus strand of NZ_JACCJZ010000008.1, from coordinate 47,275 downwards.
TGTGCCTCGCCGGTCTGGGCGTCGGTCGGGTTGACGGGGGTCGCGCAGGCCGCAAACGCAAGCGGCAGCACGGCAAGGGTCAGTCGCAGGTACGGGCGTCGGCTCATCGGCGGCGAGGTTAGCACGCGTGTCGCGGGCGCCGAACCCGCGCGCGGCGCCTGATTGCAGGCCCGGTCAGCGACGACGGCGTGCGCTGGCCTGCACCGACATCACGACGCCGAAGCCCGCGAGCAACGAGACCGCGGCGGTGCCGCCGAAGCTCAGCAGCGGCATCGGCACGCCGACCACCGGCAGCAGGCCGGAGATCATCCCGCCGTTGACGATCACGTAGACCGACAGCGCCAGCCCCAGGCTGCCGACCAGCAGACGCGAGAAGCCATCGCGGGCCTCGCTCGCGATCCACAGGCAACGCCCCACGATGAAGAGATACAGCCCCAGGGTGACCGCGACGCCGATCCAGCCGAACTCCTCGCTCAGGACCGCGAAGATGAAGTCGGTGGTGTGCTCGGGCACGTAGTTGAGATGCGACTGCGAGCCGCGGCCCCAGCCCTGCCCCGCCATGCCGCCGGCGCCGATCGCGATCTTGGACTGGATGATGTTCCAGCCCTCGCCGAGCGGGTCCGACTCGGGATCGAGAAACATCATGATCCGCGCCTTCTGGTAGGGCTGCAGGTACCAGAGCCAGGCCGCCGGCGCGAGCAGTGCGAACGAGGCCGCGCCGCCGGCGAACCACCACCACGACAGCCCCGCCAGATACAGCGCGAACGCGCCGCCCGAGGCGACGAGGACCGCGGTGCCGAGATCGGGCTGGAGCAGGATCAGGCCGGTCGGCACGCCGATGATCAGCGCCGCCACCGCCAGCGTGTCCAGCCGTGGCGGGGTCGGGCGCTGGCCGAGCCACCAGGCCGCCATCATCGGCAGCGACAGCTTCATCAGTTCCGCCGGCTGCACGTAGACCACGCCGAGATTGAGCCAGTGCTGGCCGCTGCGCCCGGTGCCCATGAACAGCACCGCCGCCAGCGGCAGCAGCGAGGCCGCGTAGGCCAGGGGTGTGAAGCGGCGCAGCTGCACCACAGGCACCCGCGACAGCAGCCACATCGCCACCAGCCCCACGCCGAAGCGGCTCGCCTGCGAGGCGACGAAGACCGGGTTCTGTCCGCCGGCGCTGTGCAGCACGGCCAGGCCGATCACCATCAGGGCGACCAGTGCGCCCAGCAGCGGCCAGTCGATCGTACGCGCGAAGCGCAGCCACAGATCCAGCAGCCAGCGCAGGATGGTCTTCATCGCGCCATCCCGCCGCCCACCGGCACATCGCTGACCGAATGCAGCCGCGCCGGCGCGACCACGCGCACGTGATCGACCACGCTGTCGAAGGACACGTCGCGGCGCAGCGCGGCCTGCGGACCGGCCGCCGCCACCGCGGCCGGCGCTCCGGTCGCCGGGTCGATCTCGACCTCGGGCATGACCCCGAGCAGCCAGGCATCGAAGATCTTGCGCGCGATCGGCGCGGCGGTGGTGCCGCCGTAACCGCCGTGTTCGACCACCACCGCGATCGCGATCTCCGGCGCCTCCGCTGGCGCGTAGCCGACGAACAGCGCCTGATGGCGCAGGTGGTAGGGCAGGTTGCGCGGGTCCATGCTCGCGCTGCCGCGGCGGCTCACCCGTTGCGCGGTGCCGGTCTTGCCGGCCATGCGGTACTCCGCGCCGATCGCCATGCGCGTGGCGGTGCCGCGGCCGTGGATGGTGTTGACCATCCCTTCCTGCACCGCGCGCAGATGGGCGGGGTTGTCGGTGATGCGCGTGGGCGCCGGCCGCGCGACCGCGCGCCACGGCGCGTCGAAGCCGTCGCGCCGTTCGGCGGCGATGTGCAACGTGTGCAGATCGCCTCCGCTGGCGATCGCCGCGGTGCCGCGCGCGAGCTGCAACGCGGTCGCGATCCAGTAGCCCTGGCCGATGCCGGCGATGACCGTCTCACCCGCGTACCACGGCTCGCGCGAACGCGAGGCCTTGTAGCGCGGTGACGGCACGATGCCCGCGGTCTCGCCGAGCAGGTCGATGCCGGTGGGCTGGCCGAAGCCGTAGCGGGTCATGTACTGGTCGAAACGCTCGATGCCCATCTCGTAGGCGAGCTGGTAGTAGTAGTAATTGATCGAGCGCGAGATCGAGTCGCGCAGATCGGTCCAGCCGGCCCCGCGCCCGGCGTCGCGGTAGCCGCGGCGCTGTCCGGGAATGAAGAACTCGCCGGTCGAGAACACCCGCGATTCGGGCGTGCGCAGCCCGCTGTCGACACCCGCCAGCGCGACCAGGGGCTTGATCGTCGAGCCCGGCGGCCCGCCACCGAGCACGTTGCGGTTGAACAGCGGCCGCGCCGGATCGTCCATCAGGCGGCGGTAGTCGGTGTGCGAGATGCCGTTGACGAACAGGTTGGGGTCGAAGCTGGGCAGGCTGACCATGCCGAGGATGTCGCCGGTGGCCGGCTCCACCGCGACCGCCGAGCCGTGCAGCCCGCCGAAGGCGAGCACCATCGCACGCTGCAGGTCGGCGTCCACGCTCAGGCGCAGGTCGGTGCCGGCGGTCGCGGCCTGCAGCCCGAGCCGGCGCAGCGCGCGGCCCTCGACGTTCGTCTCCACCTGCTCGTACCCGATCTGGCCGCGCAGCAGCTCGTCGTAATAGCGCTCGAGGCCCGTGCGCCCGGTCTGCGGGAACAGCAGATGGGCCTGGCCGTAGCGGTCGACGTCGGCCTGGTCGGTGCGGCCGACATAGCCGACCACGTGTGCGAACAGGTCGCCGTAGGGATAGTGGCGGTTGAGGTAGGGCACCACCTCGACCCCGGGAAAGCGCCAGCGGTCGATGGCGAAGCGCGCCATCTCGTCCTCGCTCAGCCGCAGCTTCAGGGTGACCGCGCGGAAACTGCGCTGGGCACGGCGCTCACGCTCGAACCGGGCCACATCCTCGGGCGACAGCGCGACGATGCTCGCCAGCCCGGCGACGAGCGCACGCATGTCGCCGGCCTCTTCCGGGGTCACGTCCAGGCGGTAGGCCTGCTCGTTCTCGGCCAGGATGCGGCCCTTGCGGTCGAGGATCAGTCCGCGCCCCGGCACCACCGGCCGCGGCTTGATGCGGTTCGCCTCCGAACGCTTGGCGTAGATGTCGTGGTCGATCACCTGCAGCTTGAAGTACCAGCCGCCGAGCACGCACAGCGCCAGCACCACGCCGCCCAGCCCGATCAGCGCACGCCGACGGAAGCCCGCGGCCTCGCCGGCGGGGTCGCGGATGTCGCTGCGGCGGTGGCGCCTGGCCATGCGGTCGCCCGGGCCTCAGGTCCGGCGCCCGAAACGCAGCGCGTCCATCACCAGGTACAGCGGCGCCCACAGCAGCATGCCCAGCAGCGGCGCCAGCCACCAGGTCCAGGGCAATTGCGGCACGCCGAGCGCCAGGTGGATGGCGGCGCTGACGACGCGATCGTTGAGCAGCAGCCCGCCGATCGCCAGTGCCTGTTGGGCCATCGGGAAGAACCGCAGCTGGGTGCGGAAGCGCTGCAGGATGAAGGTCATCACCACCAGCCGCAGGGCCTGCTCGCCGAGCAGCCCGCCGAACGCGAGATCGGCGACCAGACCGACGCCGAAGGCCACACCGAGACCGGCCCGGTCGGGGTCTTCGATCACCCAGTAGGCGACCACCAGCGCCAGCCAGTACGGGCGATACGGCTGCAAGCCGGCCGGCAAGGGCAACAGGCCCAGCAGCAGGGCCAGCACGATGCTCACCGGCAGCACCCAGCGCTTGCGGCGACGGCTCATCGCACGGGCTCCGGGGAGTCCACGGGTGCAGGCGACGGTCCGGCGTCGGCGGGGGGCGTGGCGTTGGCGGGCGTCGCGTCCGCCGCCTCGCCGGTGTCCCGGTTGGCGGCTTCATCCGCCGCCGCACGGGCCGCGGCTTCGCGTTCGGCGGCCGCGGCTTCGAGATCGGCCGTGGTCACGGGGACCACGACATCGCGCAACAACAGCACGTCGCGGCCTCGATCGACCTGGGCCGCCGGGACCAGATCGCCGGTCAGGAAGGCGCGGCTGTCGTCGGGTTCCAGCGACTCGATCGTGCCGACCGGAAACCCGGGTGGAAACCGCCCGCCGAGGCCCGAGGTGACCAGGGTGTCCCCGACCCTCACGTCCGCCGACAACGGCACGCTCCGCAGCACCAGCCGGTCCGGCCGGCCGCTGCCGTAGACCACCAGACGCACCCCGTTGCGCGACACGATCACCGGCACCGCGTGGTCGAGATCGGTCAGCAGCAGCACCGTGGCCGTGGTGGGAGTGACCGCGATCACCTGCCCCAGCAGGCCGCCGGCGTCGATCACGCCCTGGCCCTCGCGCACGCCGTTGCGCCGCCCGGCATCGAGCAGCAGCCGCTGGCGGGTGGGGTCCTGGTCGACATCGAGGATCGGGGCCAGCTGGACATCGAGGCTGCCCTGCTCCACCGCGCCCAGCAGCTGGCGCAGGCGCGCGTTTTCGAGCGCCTCGACGCGCAGCCGGGCCTGCCCTGCAGTGAGGACCAGCAGCTCGTTGCGCAGCCGGCGGTTGTCTTCGGCCAGCAGGGTGCGGGTGGCGGCATCGTTGCGCATGCTCGAGCCGATGCGCGACGGCATGCCCGCCAGCCACCACAGCGGCTGCACCGCGACACTGGCCTGGTGGCGGGCTTCCGACAGCCAGCTGCCGCGGTGGTCGAGCACCAGCAAGGCGCAGGACAGCGCCAGATAGGCCAGCAACCGCAGCGTGCCGACGACATCGCCGGGGCGTGGGGCCGGGGAGCTGGCGGAAGACGACATCTAGAAGCCGGGAGCGGAACGGGAGTGGAGAGCCGGTACGGCGGTCGCGCCGCCCGGACCGCATGCGGACCCGCCGCAGCGGGTCGTCCGCGACGGCGTGGGACGCACCCGCCGTCGCGCCTGTGCCATCACTCGGCGGCGAAGAACTCGTTGCCGTGCAGGTCGAGCAGCTCCAGCGCCCGGCCACCGCCGCGCGCCACGCAGGTCAGCGGATCCTCGGCGACCTGGACGTGCAGGCCGGTGGCCTCGCTGATCAGGCGGTCGAGGTCGCGCAGCAGCGCGCCACCACCGGTGAGCACGATGCCGCGTTCGGCGACGTCGGCGCACAGTTCCGGCGGGGTCTGCTCCAGCGCCTGCTTGACCGCCTCGACGATGCCCGACAGCGGCTCGCGCAGCGCATCGAGGACTTCGCTCGAGCTGATGGTGATGATCTTCGGCACGCCCTCGGCCAGATGCCGGCCCGACACCTCGATCTCGGCCACCTGCTCCGGCGGGTAGGCGCAGCCGATCTCGAGCTTGATCCGCTCGGCCGTGGCGTCGCCGATCAGCATGCCGTGATTGCGGCGCACGTAGTTGATGATGGATTCGTCGAAGCGGTCGCCGCCGATGCGGGCCGACTGCGAGTAGACGATGCCGTTGAGCGCGATCACCGCGACCTCGGTGGTGCCGCCGCCGATGTCGACGACCATCGAGCCGCGCGCCTCGGTGACCGGCATGCCGGCGCCGATCGCAGCCGCCATGGGCTCCTCGATCAGCGAGACCTCGCGCGCGCCGGCCTCGAGCGCCGAATCCTTGATCGCCCGCTTCTCCACCTGGGTGGAGCCCGCCGGCACGCAGATCAGCACCCGCGGACTGGGGCGCAGGAAGCGCGACTTGTGCACCTTCTTGATGAAGTACTTCAGCATCTCCTCGGTGTAAGTGAAATCGGCGATGACGCCGTCCTTCATCGGGCGATGCGTGGTGATGTTGCCGGGTGTGCGCCCGAGCATCTGCTTGGCCTCGGTGCCGACCGCGGCGACGACCTTCTGGCCGCCGCCCGACCGGTCCTGGCGCACGGCCACGACCGACGGCTCGTTGAGCACGATGCCCTGGCCGCGGACGAAGATCAGGGTATTGGCGGTGCCCAGATCGATGGACAGATCGTTGGAAAACAGGCCGCGGAACTTCTTGAACATCGGAAAGGGGCGTCCGTCAGGGGGGCGAAACAAGCGCGCTAGCCTAGCAAAAAAGCCGCCCGTCCGCGGCTCGGGGCGGCCCGGATTGCGCGGCCGTCGAGGCTGCGGGGCTGCGCTCTGCGGCCCGCTTGCACGCATGCCCCGCGCGGGGTGCGGCTGCGGCGGGGGCCCCTAGCCCGGTGCCGTAAACTACCCGGCCAACTTCACGACACGAGCTCGCGCGATGTCTGCACTGATCTGCGGTTCCCTGGCCTACGACACCATCATGGTGTTCCCCGATCAGTTCAAGAACCACATCCTCCCGGACAAGGTGCACATCCTGAACGTCTCGTTCCTGGTGCCGCGGATGCGCCGCGAGTTCGGCGGCTGCGCCGGCAACATCGCCTACAACCTGAAACTGCTGGGCGGCGACCCGATCCCGATGGGCACCGTGGGCCAGGACTTCGGCCCCTACCGGGAGTGGTTCCAGGAACACGGCATCACGCTCGACCACGTGCGCGAGATCCCCGAGCTGTTCACGCCGCAGGCCTTCATCACCACCGACCACGACAACAACCAGATCACCGCCTTCCACCCGGGCGCGATGATGCGCAGCCACGAGAACCACGTGAAGGATGTGCCGGGCGTGACCATCGGCCTCGTCGGCCCCGACGGTCGCGACGGCATGCTGCAGAACGCCCGTGAATTCCACGAGGGCAAGATTCCCTTCATCTTCGACCCCGGCCAGGCCATGCCGCTGTTCAACGGCGAGGAACTGCGCAACTTCATCGAGCTGGCGGATTACGTGGTCGTCAACGACTACGAGTCCAACCTGCTGCAGGAGCGCACCGGCTGGGACGAGACCGTCATCGCCGGCAAGGTGCGCGCCTACATCTGCACCCGCGGACCCAAGGGCGTCGTCATCCATGCCGACGGCACCACCCACGACGTCCCGCCCGCACACGAGCGCCGCGTGACCGACCCCACCGGCTGCGGCGACGCCTTCCGCGCCGGCCTGATCTTCGGCATCGAGAAAGGCTACGACTGGCTGACCATCGGCCGCATCGGCAACCTGATGGGCGCGCTGAAGGTGGAACACCCCGGCACCCAGAACCAGCGGTTCGACTACGAGGAGTTCTCGCTGCAGTTCCGGCAGCAGTTCGGGTATTCGCTGGAAAGCAAGAACGCCTGATTCGGCGAGAGAGCAGAGATCGGGAACGGGGCGCCCTTGGGCGCCCTGTTTCGTTCTGGCCTGCACCGCCGCAGGCGGCGCGTCGTCGCGATCAATGCCATGCATGGCGCGCACCCGGCGCGTCGCGCTGCCTCGCCCGCGGATCGGGAACCGCACCTGTTACAGCCGCGAATCAGCGGGCGTAACTCATACACCCGCATTTGCGTCGGATAACACCGGGGCGGCGGCGATGTGCCAACCACCCAAGCCGTTGATCTTCGGGATAAACGACCCCTTTTCGCGGCGCCCCGCTTACCGGATACTCGGTGCAACACCGCGTTTTGGCGGTCCAATAGTAGTTAGGCCACAGGAGCAGGCGCCGCCATGACCACACAAGCGCAGTTGACCCAACACCAAGCGTATTTGGCTATGTATGCCTTCTTAGACAAGCAATTCTCGCTAGGCTGCGAGGAGCTTGGAGGGATTCTTGGGTCAATGTCACTACTTGCAGATGGGTCTCCCGCAGATCAGGCGTTTGTTCAAGGGTGGCAAGATGCTGTTGCCGCAGCATTGTCGGGCAATGTGGGAGCACAGTTGAGGTTGGGTTAGTGGACACCAGTCAGCGGCCTAACAATTCGTCCAAGCCGACGCCGCTTCACGGCGCGGCTTAACTCAGGAGTTAGGCCGCCCGGTCAGGCATCCATGTCCAGTTGTTTGGCCACGGCATCTGCGTACCGCCGGCGCAAGCCGGTCGCCCCAGAGGGGCGCGCAGCAAGCTCACTCCCGACGGTTCGTTGGGGCAAGCCTTCTGCTCACGTTCTTCTCCGTGTCAAGTCATTTCCGACATGCCGTTGAGCAAGCCCTACGTGGCTAGCGTTTGGCGTACAGTTTCGGCAACGGGCCCGGCAGTTCCATCGCCGGCGCCCTAACTATTCGTTCAAGCCGAACCGGCTTCGCCGGTCGGCTTAACTCAGGCGTTAGGCCATAGGAGAGATTGTCGTGAGCAGGGAAGATGTCATTGCCATAGCCGCCCGAGTCTTCGCGGTTTTCCTCTTGGTGACAGTTGTGCGCTCGTTCCCGAGTGCGGTCGCGCTCATCGGACAAGATGGGCCACAACCATCGCTGATACTCGTGGGGGTTGTACTGGCATCTAGCATCGCTGTCTGCGCCATCCTCTGGTTTTTTCCCCTCACCATCGCAAGAAAGCTGTTGCCGGCGATGAGTGAGCCACGCTCAGAGACCTCTATGAGCGGCTCGGTAGCCTTATCCGTAGGACTGACGCTTTTGGGTGTGTGGGTCTTGGCCTATGCGCTACCAGATGCGATCTATTGGACAACGATTTTTCTGCTAACTCGCAGCCCCGAGTTTGGACACTTTGAGTGGGGGCGTGAGCAGATTGCTCATATTGTCACCACAGTCGCTGAGTTGGTTCTCGCCATCTGGCTTGTATTCGGCAGTACAGGTATCAAGCGGCTCATCCTCAGGTGTCGCCATGGGAAGATTGAAGGTCTGGCCTAACAATTCATTCAAGCCGACGCCGCTTCGCGGCGCGGCTTAATTCAGGTGTTAGGCCCCATGGACAAGGACTTTGCGCTTTCCTGTTTCGGCTGGGCCACAATGGCGGCGCCCTATCTGCTGCTCGTCGCAGCGAACGATTTCCGATCGGGCAAGGGAACGCTGCTGCGAGCTTCGGTTGCCGTTGCTGCGGGTTGGCTACTTGCTGTGGCCCATGTCGTCATCTCACAAGAGCTGTTCGCCGCAAGCGCCAGCCCCGAAGAGCTGCTGAAGCTCTACGATCGCGATGGCGCCCCAAGAGCTTTTGTCGCCGTCGTCGGATGGGTCCCGGCGGCAATCATTGTCTGCATCGCTTGGCCGTTGCACAGCTGGCTGGCGCGCAGGCGGCGGCGTGGGGCCTAACGATTCGTTGCAGCCGACGTTGCACCGGCGCTTGGCTTAGGCGGCAGGAAAAGCTTGCCACCTAAGCCAATCACCGCTACAACGCGGCTGAACTCGGGTGTTAGGGGGCAAACCGTGCATCGTTGTCTATCCGCCACACTGCTTGCGCTCAGCGCACTCTTATCAACTACTACTTGCCAGGCCCAATCGATGAGCAACACGCCGGAACACGCCGTTATCGTTCACTTCAACTACGGGTCAACTGACCTGCAGCGCTTGTTTGCGCTTGAAGACGAGCTTGAGCAGGCAATTTCTATTGCGGACGCTGGAGAGTTCGACGGCAACGAGGTGGCCACTGACGGCAGCGATGGATATCTGTACATGTACGGTCCAGACGCGGACAAGCTATTCGCGGCTGTAGAGCCCGTGCTTCAGTCCTCTTCATTCATGGCTGGTGCCACGGTAACCAAGCGCTACGGCCCACCGGAGGACGGTATCCGCAAGTCAGTCGTCAAAATTGCCCCCTAACAGTTCATTCAAGCCGACGCCGCTCCGCGGCGCGGCTTAATTCAGGCGTTAGCCATTGCTTGAGCCTACATCGCACCTCGAAGAATTAAGGCAGCGCGTCTCTGTGAGCGGGCTTGGCGAAGCCGAGCGCCACCTTGCACAAGCACATGCGGCGCTAACTCGCGAGGAGTGGGAAAGCTGCAACGCGCAGATGCGCTCGGCGCTTGAGTCGCTGTTCAATCATGTGGCAGCGATAACAACTGGCACTAAGAAGACTGGCGGAAAAGCGAGAGAGCATTTAGAGCAGCGTGGGGTGCTCCCGGCACGCAGCGCCCGCCTTGTTCAGGAGTTCATGGCGGTTGCGGGCGGCGCAGGCTCACATGCCGGGGCATCGCACCGCGATGAGTGTCTCGGCCGATACCTAGCTGGCATCGGCATCGCTTTTCTAGGCCTGAGCCTTCTCCCGGAGCTGACCAGAGTCGAGTCAGTACTGCAGGGGCAAGTCCAAGCTCCCCCCGGCTGTCGCTTGCCTCTCGACTCTGAAATTTCAACGTCGTGTCCAGCATGCGGCACTGAACAGAATCTCGCCCAGGCGTCCGTTTCCCGAAGGGGCGCTGAAACCATCTACACCTGCTGTCACGGCTGCCAAGTCATCGTAGTCGTGTCCCCGCCCGGCAATGACACATGGCCTGGTCGCGGGTATCGTCTTGGAGATCACGTGATCCGCAACGCTCGGGACTTGATGTTACCAATCGTTGGCTCTGCCGGGTCCATACTCGTTCCGGCATCACCCGCTGCGCTAATGGCAAAGCCCGCCGGCAATGCCTAACAGTTCGTCCAAGCCGACGCCGCTTCGCGGCGCGGCTTAACTCAGGTGTTATGCGGCAGATCACTCTTCTCGCGATCGTGTTGTCCTCTTCCGTGGCCTGCCGAGGCTTGCTGACGGAGGAGCAACACGCGTATCGCTCCCATCCACAGACTATGGAACAGTTGCAGCAGCTAGGATGGCAGTTCGCTCCGTCCATACCCGTTTCTGACTCTAACCCCGGTCCTGCTTACGCCACTCATGAGCCTTGGGTGAGGTTCAAGGGGAGGGTTAAGGCTGGAAACGAGTTGCGGCCGTTTACAAATTCCTGCGGCCAAGGATATGTAGTGTTTCGCCGTGGCGTGCTCGTGGAAATGTACGCAACCGTGGTCGGCTGCTAGCCGCAAAACAATTCGTCCAAGCCGACGCCGCTTCGCGGCGCGGCTTAACTCATGTGTTAGGCCGCTCGATGACCATTGTCGCCATCTACGGGTTCACTGGCCGCTATTGGGGCGTGTTGGAGTACGACCGGGACTACCCTGAAGTAGGGGCAACCCACAGGTGCATGCTCTTTCTCAGCCAGGAGACAGACTCCGTCGAGTATGAGTCGGCCCTAGCAGAATGCCGGAGGTACGGCTTCGAGGCCGTTGCGAACATGCGGTATGGCAAGCTGCGAGTCGAGGTGCTCAATACCGATCTCTATCGTGGATTTTCCGGGTTCTATGAGGGCGCCCTTTCAGAGGGCAGCACCCTGGTCTTCTACCCCAACGAGGCATCGGGTAATGGCGCCGCGGCCTAACAATTCGTCCAAGCCGACGCCGTTTCGCAACGCGACTTGATTCAGCGCGTTCGCCAGTTAAGAGGAGTGAATCTCGCCATGACCGAAACAGCTCGAAGCTCCATCGTTCTCCGGCCCGGCCAAGGGCGAGGCTACCGCATGGGCGGGATGTCAGCTCAGTTCAAGGCGGATGAAGGCGAGACGGCTGGTCGATACTCCATTTCGGAATGGTGGCTCGAGCCGGATACACAAGGTCCGGGCGCGCACTCCCATCCCGAGGATGATGCGTTCTATGTGCTGGAAGGCACCATGAGCTTCCTGATCGACGATGAGTGGATCGACTGCCCGAAGGGGTCGTTCGTCCTGGCACCAGCGGGTGCCACCCATGACTTCCAGAATCGGGGCAGTGTCCGCGCAGGCGTGCTCAACCTGTCTGTGCCTGGGGGCTTTGAGCGGAGCATGGGCATGATCGTCGATTGGTTCGCGAAACACCCCCCCGGTCGGGCAACTGTCTAACACCTCGCCCAAGCTGACGCTGTTTTGCGGCGGGCTTTGCTCGAGTGTCAGCCCCGCAGGAATCGTGGGGCTTCGGCAGTCCTGGTCCAGGTTTTCGGGCGGCACAGCCTGACGATGCATTCAAGCCGAAGCCACGTTCACTCCAGGCTCAACTCAAGCACAAGGCCGCACTGAATTCGCCATGGAAGCTCCCGCGCTTGAAGAACATTACTGGAACTCGCTCGTACCCGAGCTCACGGTGAGCCAGCTTGACGTCTCCCTTCGCTTCTACGCGGCTGCCGGGTTCGCTGTTCGATTCCAGCGCGATGAACCCGCGTTCGCCTACCTCGAACTCGGGCAGGCTCAGCTGATGTTGGAACAACGACACGAGCGCGGATGGAATGTCATGCCTCTCGATCATCCGCTTGGGCGAGGAGTGAACTTTCAGATCGAGGTCCCGGACGCGGATGCGGTCCGCTCCGCTCTGGTGGCGATCGGCGTATCGCTTTTCAGAGAGATCAAAGACACGTGGTACGCAGTCGCGCCCAACGTAGAGAAGGGGCAACGCGAGTTTCTCGCTCAAGACCCGGACGGCTACTTATTTCGTTTCTCGCAGCGTCTTGGGAACCGGAGTGCGGCCTGATGCGTTGTCCGGGCTCACGCCGCCTCGCGGCGCGTCCATTCAGGCGCTGGCCATCGAGTGGCGCGAGATCGCGAACTCACGACCACGTGCCTGGACGGCATGCGGGCTTCGGGCTCTGTGCGCCTGACGGAATCAACGTTTGAGCGCATGCGTCCTTCTGCCATCAGCGGCGCAAACGTTGCGCTCGGTGTCGTTGCTGTTGCTCCTTCAACAGCACCTGGGTGCCGGCGCGTCACCGATGCGCTGGACGCGGCAGTCCTTGCCACTCCTGCGTGCATTGCTGCCTGGCAACACGTGAGATGTAGATTGTGTGCGGAGACGGTTCACACGGGGATTTCAACCGCCCCAGAGCTTCCTTGGCGGCCATTCTGCTTGCTCCCACCGCCCTGCCCCTCCCGGTGCGCCGATCCGGCTTCGAGCGGGCGCCAAGGTCAGATCCAGTCCTTCCGGCCATGTCATGAGCGTCCGCCGTTTGCCGACACGCTCCACGCGCGACGACCTTCCGCCTCCCGAAGCATGTCGGAGGGTCGCACCGCGCCCCCCGATTCAGTCACGACTCCGGCGGGTTGCGTCCGCACGCGGGGGCCGGATCCACTGGTCCCGGCATTTTCTGGCGCGCCTGCGGTGCGCTCGCGTGGCGGGGCCGCATGCATCGGCCCTTGCAGGGCCAGCGCGGCCAGCGCGCCGGCAGCGGACGCCGATCAGGGCTGATGGCCCGCCTGGATCACGGTATGGACGAGACGCCCGACGGCGCCTGTCCATGAGTCGCCGGGCGTGTTGTCTGCAAGTCAGCGGCCCCGCGAGCCGTCGATGTAGTTCCGGTATTCGCCTACCGATTCGGTGATCTGGTAGTCACGGCTGCTGGCACCCAGGATGGTGTCGAGAATGAAGGTATTGGACGTGTCCTTGATGCTTTCGAGGTACTGGTAGTCCTCTGGCAGCGCATCGATGATCGCCGCCTTGGCCTGGTCGGTCAGCTGGCCCTGTGCGTTGGTCAGCAGATCCTTGGGGATGGACGACAGGGACTCGGCGATCTGGTCGCGCACGGCATCGCTCACGCCGTCGAGTGCGCCCTTCACGCGGTCGGAAATCACGTCTGCGGCCAGGCTGCCGCCGACCGGGATGGCGGAGATCACCGTATCGAGGACGAAGCCCATGAAGGCGTCGCGCGCGGCGACGTCGGCCCGCAGATCGACGTAGCCGCTGCTCACGGCATCCTGCATCACCGCACCGATCATCGCAATTCGACCGTTGCCGGCATCGATGGCCTCGAGGTCGGCGCTGTCGACCACGCCGTCGTTGTTGGCGTCGGAGCCCTCGGTCATGTTGCCGACGCGGATATTGGCGGATGCGAAGTCGCCGATCAGGTCCATCACCTGCCCGGCGCGCGGGTTGTCCGGATTGAGGCCGGTCAGACGCACGAGATTGGAGAGCGCCATGAGGTTGTCGCCGATCACGGTCTGGCGATCGTTCGTCGAGCCCTCGGTCTGGGTGGGCCGGGCCACGGTGAGGTCGGTGAGGATGGCGTCGCCGTGCGTGACGAACAGCTCGCCCAGCGCTGCCGCGCGGGTTTCGATGGGCGTGTTGTCGCTGTTGAAATAGTGGTTCTCCAGGATGTTGCCCGACGAATGCGTGTTGACGAACCGCACCAGATCGACGGCCTCCGCGCTGCTGCCGTGACGCGACACGGTTTCGACGTAGATCGCCATGGGGTCGCGGACGCCGGCGCTGTCGAACGTCGGATTGCCGAACGCGCGCCCTTCCGCCGACAGCAGTTCGCGCAGGGCCACCTGCTGCTCGGACGACAGAGTGCCGAGCACCGCATTGACCGCGGCGCTTCCACCTGCTCGGTCCAGCGCATTGACCAGGATGCCGGCGTAGGGCCCCTGCTCGTTCGGCAGCAGGCCCGGAGGATCGGCCAGGACCCGCTCACGCAGGACATCGCTCGCGAAGGTTTCGAGGAACTCGTTGGAATACGCACTGCTGCCTGCGGTGAGGGTATCCATCAGTCCACCCAGCGCATCGGCGTCGGGCAGAAGACCGATCGCGCTCACGGCTCCCGAGCCGAAGACATTCGTGAACTGCAGCGCATCGCCCATGGCGATGTCGCCCGCCAGATAGGCTTCGCCGAATGCATCGAAGATGGCGCCGCGCTCCTGCTGGGTGATCTGCCCCTCGTCCACCAGGGTGTCCAGCCGGTCCACCGTGAGCCAGGACATCAGGGCGCCGCTGTCCTGTTCGAGAATCTGGTCGAAGAGCTGGCCGCGCGCAGCGGATGGCAGGGCTTCGATCTCGGCGGCGAAGCGGTCCATGCGCGCTTCGTAATTGTCCGCCCGCAGGAAGCGGTCGCCGACCTTGAGGATGTCGGTCGCGAGCGTCTGGATGTCGGTCATGGGCGTGGATCCGGGGGACGATACCGCCACCGTATCGGGCCCGGCGGACGCCCTCCAGTTGGGGACAACCCTAGGAGGACAGCGCCGGCCCGCGCAGCGCCGCCCGGGTGCTGAACAGTGCGCGACCCGGACCGGGCCCGCACCCTGACGAGCGGGCTGTCGACGAGCAGCACATGGCGCTGCAGACCGTGCGCAGCCGTTGCCGACGTCCCCGTCCTCACCGCATCGCGATCCGGCGCCCGCTTGAATGCACGGATGCCACCTGCGTCCACGCCGCCAGCGCCGCCCCGCGACCTCACCCGGGGCCCGATTGCGTCCACGTTGCTGGTGTTCGCCTTGCCCATCCTCGGTGGCAACGTGCTGCAGTCCCTCAACGGTTCGATCAACGCGGTGTGGATCGGCCACCTGCTCGGACCCGATGCGCTGGCGGCGATCGCCAATGCCAACAACATCATGTTCCTGCTGCTGGGCGCGGTGTTCGGTGTGGGCATGGCGGCGACGATCCTGGTGGCCCAGGCCGTCGGGCGCGACGATCTGGCCGCGGCCCGCCGGGTGATCGGGACCAGTGCGACGACCTTCCTCGGCGCATCGGTGCTGGTGGCCCTGGCCGGCCTGCCGCTGGCGCGCCGGGTGCTCGAATGGATGGACACGCCGGCCGAGGCGCTGCCGCATGCGGCGGCCTATCTGCAGGTGATCTTCCTCGCGGTGCCGTTTCTGTACGCGCTGGCCTTCCTGTCGGCGATCCTGCGCGGCGCCGGCGATTCGCGCACGCCGTTCCTGTTCCTGCTGCTGGTGGTCGCGCTGGACATCGTGCTGGTGCCGCTGCTGCTGCTCGGCATCGGACCGTTGCCCGCAATGGGCATGGCCGGCGCGGCGACCGCGAATCTCATCGCCAACGCGCTGGGCGTGGTGGCGATGCTGGCGTGGTTGCGCCATCGCGACCACAGGCTGTGGATCCACCGCAGCGAGCGCGCGCTCTACCGCCCGGACTGGACGATCGTCCGCGCACTGCTGGGCAAGGGCCTGCCGATGGGACTGCAGATGGTGATGCTGTCGGCAGCGATGATCGCGATGATCGCGATGGTCAATCGCCACGGCATCGTCACCGCGGCGGCCTACGGCGCGGCGCTCCAGCTGTGGACCTACGTGCAGATGCCGGCGATGGCGATCGGCGCGGCGTGCTCGACGATGGCCGCGCAGAACGTCGGTGCCGGCCAGTGGGCGCGGGTGTCGCGCGTGGCCGGCACGGGCGTGGCGTTCAACCTGCTGATGACCGGCGTGCTGATCGCGGCGCTGATCGTGTTCGACCGGCATGCGCTGGCGCTGTTCCTGCCGGCCGGCGGCGAGATCCTGGACACGGCGCGCCATCTGAACCGGATCGCGATCTGGTCGTTCCTGTTCTTCGGCGTGACCTTCGTGCTGTTCGGCGTGGTGCGGTCGACCGGCGCTGTGCTGCCGCCCTTGCTGATCCTGGCGGCCACGTTGTGGGGCGTACGCGTCCCCTTCGCCACCTGGCTGCAGCCGGTGCTGGGCGCGGATGCGATCTGGTGGAGCTTTCCGGCCAGCGCCGTGTGCGCGATGCTGCTGGCGATCGGCTATTACCGATGGGGCGGCTGGCGCGGGGCACGGTTGCTGGCCAGCGACGAGCCGGCCGCAGTGCCCGCGGAAGTGCCGTCGGCGCCGCCGGGGCCACTGGCCGGCCTGTGTCCAGCGGAGGTCGATCGCGGTGCGCCGCGCGCGCATGCGCGATGAATCCGGGCCATCGCCGGCTCCGTCATGGCTTGATGCGGGCACGCGCGGTGCCATCTTCTGTCAGACAGTCCTGTCGCACGCTCGGGAGCTCCAGATGCGCATCGCCCTGATTTTCGTCGCCGCGACCCTCGGTCTGATGCCGACCGGTCCGGTCGCTGCGCAGGCTTTGCGCCATCCCGCGGATCCACCGGCGCATACGGCCCTGAGGCCGCCGCCGACGATCCGCGAACTTCCGACCGACGTCACCCGCCCGGTGGATCCGGTTCCGGCGCTCTCGCCGCAACAACGCTGCCTGCAAACCGCCGAACGCGCGGTGCAGCCGGTGTCCGATCAGCGCATCGCCGCCGCCCAGCGCGGCCTGGGCGCAGCCGAGACGCGGCGCACGGCCACGGGTGGCGATGTCACCGATCCGACCGACCGGTCGGGCCTGCGCGCGCAGCGCGAGGCGCAGCAACGTGCGATCGCCCGGGAACGCGGGGACGCCGCGCAGCGGCTTGCGGTGGCCCGGGCCAATTGCCGCTGAGTGACGGCCGCCGCCCCGGCGTCAGTTCCAGCCCGGCATCCGCGCCCGGTCCAGTCCGGCCACCTCGAACACCGCACTGCGCGTGCCGCCGGCCTTGACCGGAAACTCCACCGCGAGCGTCTTCGCGCCGTCGAGCAGGCCCCACAGCGCGCGCTCGTCGTCGATGAACATGGCGATCGCCTCGTCGGTCTGCGGGCGGTTGGCAGCCATGCGCCGTGGCTCGCCGTCGTCCACCCGCACCGCCACCCGGCAGCGCGGATAGCAGTCGAAATCCCCGGCCTCCAGGACCAGATAACTGCTGCGGCCCCATTCCGGGTGGTCGCGGAAGATCAGGCGAACGCGCTTGGCGCCGCTGCCGTCCACGTCCACCGGATCACGCGCGTAGAGCATCGCCGAGACCTGGTCGCCCTTGCCGGCTGCACGGGTGTCGTAACTCCACAGGGCCGCGGTGCGCGCGGCCTCGCGTTCGGCCTCGCCTTTGGCGCGCACGTCGTCGAAGCGGGCGCGCACCCGCTCGGCGGCCGCGGACTGCGGGTGCCGCGCCAGCAGCACGTCCGCCTGGGCTCTGGCCAGCGCCCAGTTTTCCGCGGCGACCGCGGCCTCGAAGTCACGCTCGCCGGCCTCGGCCTGCGCTTCGCTCGCCGCGGCCTGGGCGGCGGCCTGCGCTGCAGCCTGGGCCTCGCGGTCCTGGCAGGCGGTCAGCGTCAACGCGGCAAGCAGGGCGACGGCGGGCAGGAATCGGGAATGCATGGGCTGTCCTCTCGGTTGGATCGGTGTCGGCGGTCCGGTCCGGCGCTGCGCCGTGGGCACGCGCGGTGGTCCGCAGGAGAGGGTACCGCGCGAGACGCGCCCGCCGGTCGCGCCCGGGGCCCTCGCCGTCGTGCAGCGCCCCGGGCGACGTGCCCTCCCGTCCACGCCCGCATGCGACGCGGCCTCCGCACGCCGACGCGCGCAGCGCGGGCCTGAAATGCATGCGGCCGCCGGATCGGCGGCCGCATGGCAACGCGCGCAGGACCGATCAGCCGGCCGCGGGCGGTACCTCGACCGGCGTCGGCTCACCCGCCGCCGGCGCAGGGGCCGGTGCGGGCGTGGCCTCGGCGATGACCCGTTCCACCGAACCGGTCGTGATCGGGTGGTAGCCCGGCCGCGCCTTCTCGAAGATCTCCTTGGCCAGGGCCAGACCCGGCTCGGTCTGCACCAGGGCGGTGTAGATCGGCATGATCAGCTTGCGCCGGCCGACCCGCGCGGTGAACGCCGCAAGCGCCTCGTTGGCCTGGGTGTAGCCGCTGCGGATGGCGAGCGGATACCAGCGCATCGCGATCTCGCCGTTGTCGGTGCCGGTGAAGCCGTAGGCCTCGTCGAGCTGGGTCAGCTGCTCGATCGTGAGGGTCTGCGGCAGGCTTTCCAGGAAGTGCAGCCATTCCTGCGTGGACCAGGCATCGGTGATCTGCCGCGGCGGCAGCTGCGGGCTGCCCAGCCAGGCCAGGCGCGCGGAATCGACGATGCCGAAGTTGCGCGACATCACCTGCGGGGCGTAGGCCGGGATGCCGGGCGCATAAACCCACTCCTGGATCTCGGCCTCGGTGACCGTACCGGGGTTGGCATCGAACAGATTGGCCCGGGCGTAGTCGAGGAACTGCTCGGTGGTGATGCTCTGGAAGGCGAAGTGGTCGAAGTAGCCGCGCAGGAACGCGTCGAAGGTCTCGCGGCCGAAGCGCTGTTCGAGGAACTGCAGGAACCACGCGCCCTTGTCGTAGGCGACCGCGCTCAGCGCATCGTCGGCGTCGAGCTCGGTTCCGGGCTTGACCGCGAGCGCCTGGGTGGCCTCGGGCATCGCCGCGATGCCGTCGACCAGCGCATTGCGGGCGATCACGTACTCCATGTCGCTGACCTCCTTGCCGTACAGCGACTCCACGATGCGGTTCTCGACGTAACTGGTGAAGCCCTCGTTGAGCCAGCCGTGCTTGGCGCTGGCGAACGTGACCAGGTTGCCCGACCAGCTGTGCGCGAGCTCGTGCGCGATCAGCGACACCAGCGACTTGTCGCCGACGATCACCGTCGGCGTGATGAACGAGAGCCGCGGATTCTCCATGCCGCCGTAGGGGAACGACGGCGGCAGGATCAGCAGGTCGTAGCGCTCCCAGCGATAGGGACCGTACAGCTGCTCGGTCACGGCGATCATCTTCTCGGTGTCGGCGAATTCCGCCACCGCCCGGTCGACCATCGACGGCTCGGCCCAGACGCCGGCGCGAGCGGAGATCTCCTTGAACACCAGGTCGCCGGCGGCGATCGCCATCAGGTACGAGGGGATCTTCTGCGGCATCGAGAACGTGTACTCGCCGTCGCGCGCGGCGTCGGTCGCGTTGTCGGCGCTCATCAGCACCATCACGTCGGGACGCGAGGTGACGCGGGCGGTGTAGGTGTAGCGGATCGCCGGCGTGTCCTGCAGCGGCACCCAGCTGCGCGCATGGATCTGCTGGGACTGGCTGAACATGAAGGGCAGCCGCTTGCCTTCGGTCATCTCCGGGGTCAGCCACTGCAGGCCGGATGCCCCGGGCGAGGTCACATAGGTGACGCGCACGCGCGCGTTGCGCTCGGGGGTCTCGATGGTGAGCCTGCTGCCGAGCGTGGCATCGGCCTCGGCCAGCGCGTAGCGCAGCGGCTGCCAGGCCCCGCCGGCTTCACCCTCGACCTTCTCGATGGTCAGATCACGTGTGTCGAGAACGAGCTGCGTCGCCGCGGCATCGACCCAGCGCAGGGTGTAGGTGGCGGTGCCGGCGATGGTCCGCGCATCGAAATCCAGCGCGAGGTCCAGCGCGAGATCCTCGGTGACCACCTTGGCCGGCTCGGCGTAGGAATGTTCATCGCGATCGCCGCCGGCGGCAGCGACAGGAGGCGGTGCATCGGCCGCGGCGGCGGGGGCCGGTTCGCGGTTGCAGGCGGCCAGTGCGAGGGCGGCCAGCGCCAGCACGCAAACGGCGGAACGGATCGGGCGCATCAGGGGAATCCGGACGGGGAACAGGACGCCGATTCTAGCGTGCCGCCCGCGCCCGGCCGGCGCCGGGCTGTCGGCGTGCGCCGCTCAGGCCTTGAAGCCGTCGTGGATGGCGACGATGCCGCCGCTGAGGTTGCGGTACCTGCAGCGCGAGAAGCCCGCCGTTTCCATCATCGCCTTGAGTTCGTCCTGCGGCGGGTGCTTGCGGATCGACTCGGCGAGGTACTGGTAGCTGTCGCTGTCGCGTGCGAACAGCTGGCCCAGCCGCGGCAGGATCCTGAACGAGTGGAAGTCGTAGATCGGCTTGAACCAGTCGGCCTTCACTTCCGAGAATTCCAGCACCCGCGCCTGCCCGCCCACTTTCAGCACGCGCAGCATCTCGCTCAGCGCGGCGGCCTTGTCGGTCACGTTGCGCAGGCCGAAGGCGATCGTCACCAGGTCGAAGCTGGCATCGGGGAACGGCAGCGTCTCGGCGTTGCACTGCACGTATTCGAAGCCGCGCACGTGGCCGCGGTCAGTCATGCGGTCGCGGCCGACGCGCAGCATCGCCGCGTTGATGTCGCCGAGCACCAGCTCGCCGGATCCGCCCACGCGGTCGCGCAGCAGTGCGGCGATGTCGCCGGTGCCGCCGGCCAGATCGAGCACGCGGTCGCCGGTGCGCACCTGGGCGGTGGCGACGAAGTAGCGCTTCCACACGCGGTGGATGCCCAGGCTCATCAGGTCGTTCATCAGGTCGTAGTTGCCGGCGACCGACGAGAACACCTGACCGACGAGCTTCTGCTTCTCGCCCGTGGGCACGTCGCGGAACCCGAAGTGGGTGGTGCCCGGCTTGCTGGAATCGTCGTTCATGGGCCGATTATCCCTCATCTTCCAGCGCGCGCCCGTGCACGCCGGCTCGACCCCGCGGCCCGCGGCGGTCAGACTCGTCGGCCGCTCACCGATGTCGCCGCCCATGATCGCCACGCCCGACTACCGCGCCCTGCTCGACACCGCCATCGCCGAAGCCCGTCAGGGCCTGGCCGAAGGCGGCATTCCGATCGGCGCGGCGCTGTATCACCGCGACGGCCGCCTGCTCGGCTGCGGCCACAACCGCCGCGTGCAGGAAAGCGACCCGTCGATCCACGGCGAGACCGATGCCTTCCGCAAGGCCGGACGCCAGCGCTCGTACCGCGACACGATCATGGTGACCACGCTAGCCCCGTGCTGGTACTGCAGCGGTCTCGTGCGCCAGTTCGGCATCGGCACCGTGGTCGTGGGCGAATCGCAGACCTTCCAGGGCGGCATCGACTGGCTGCGCGAGGCCGGGGTCGAGGTCATCGACATGCAGAGCCAGGACTGCGTGGACCTGCTCGGCGGCTTCATCGCCGCGCATCCCGAGGTGTGGAACGAGGATATTGGCGAGGACTGATTCGCGCCGCGCGACGGCCTCCGCCGCCTTCGACTACACTGCGCGCCTCGACGATGCCCGCGCGGCATCGGCCCGCCGCTCCGAATTCCTGCCCTGATGATGATCACGCCGCCATAGCTCCGGCCGCCCGTCGCTGACGCGGCCGTCTCCTGCTGGTCCGCTCCGCCGCGCGACGCATGGCGGGATCGTCCGCGATCTCCGCGCCACGAAGCTCGCGGACATAGCTGTTGTTCGATCTCACTTCCCCGGATCCGTATCCGGGTGTTAACAGGGCATTGCATTGAATTTCTCCCCCACGCTGCGCCAGGAATGGTTCGGCAACGTCCGCGGCGATCTGCTCTCCGGACTCGTCGTCGCGCTGGCGCTGATTCCCGAAGCCATCGCGTTCTCCATCATCGCCGGCGTCGATCCCAGCGTCGGCCTGTACGCCTCGTTCTGCATCGCGGTGGTCATCGCCTTCACCGGCGGCCGGCCGGGCATGATCTCGGCCGCCACCGGCGCGATGGCGCTGGTGATGGTCACGCTGGTGCGCGACCACGGCCTGCAATACCTGCTGGCGGCCACACTGCTGACCGGCGTGCTGCAGATCGTCGCCGGCGCACTGAAGCTCGGCGCGCTGATGCGTTTCGTCTCGCGCTCGGTGATCACCGGCTTCGTCAACGCGCTGGCGATCCTGATCTTCATGGCGCAGATTCCCGAGCTGGTCGGCGTGCCGGCCCTGGTCTATCCGATGGTCGCGCTGGGCCTTGCGATCATCTACGGCCTGCCCTGGCTGGGGCGGCTCACGTTCCCGGGGGTGGGACTGGTGCTGCTGGTGATCGGCTTCGCGCTGACCTTCGGCAGCATGGACCCGCGCCTGCTGTATCCGGTGGCGATCGTCGGTCTCGGCACTGCGGCCGTGCTGTTCCGCTGGACCCGAAATCTGGTGATTCCCGCGCCGCTGGTCGCGATCGTGCTGCTGACGGGCCTCGCGCTGTACTTCGGCGCCGTGGTGCCGACCGTCGGCGACAAGGGCGCGCTGCCCGACAGCCTGCCGGTGTTCCTGTTCCCCGACGTGCCGCTGACGCTCGAGACACTGTGGATCATCCTGCCGGTCTCGGCGACGCTGACCGTCGTCGGCCTGCTGGAATCACTACTGACGGCGCAGATCGTCGACGACCTCACCGACACGCCCAGCAACAAGAACCGCGAATGTGCTGGTCAGGGCGTCGCCAACATCACCGCCGGCCTGTTCGGCGGCATGGCCGGGTGCGCGATGATCGGCCAGTCGGTGATCAACGTGAAATCAGGCGGCCGCGGGCGGCTGTCGTGCCTGGTCGCCGGTGTGGTGCTGCTGATGCTGGTGGTGTTCGCCGGCCCGTGGGTGGCGACGATTCCGATGGCGGCGCTGGTCGCGGTGATGATCATGGTCTCGATCGGCACCTTCAGCTGGAGCTCGATCAAGCAGCTGCGCACGCATCCGGGCACGTCGAGCATCGTGATGCTCGGCACCGTGATCGTCACCGTCGCCACCCACGACCTCGCCAAGGGCGTGCTGACCGGCGTGCTGCTGTCGGCGCTGTTCTTCGCGCGCAAGGTCAGCCGCGTGCTGCATGTCGGCTCGCATGCACATGAGGATGGAACTGCGCGCACCTACGTCGTCACCGGCCAGGTGTTCTTCGCCTCGGCCGAGCGGTTCGTCTCGGCGTTCGATGTCCGCGAGGCACTGGAGCGCGTGACCATCGATGTCTCGGCCGCGCACTTCTGGGATCTCAGCGCCGTCGGCGCGCTCGACAAGGTGGTGCTGAAGTTCCGCCGCGAAGGCGCGCAGGTCGAGATCATCGGCCTCAATGCAGCCAGTGCCACCATCGTCGACCAGCTCGGCGTGCACGACAAACCCGATGCCGAGCGCCTGATGGGCGGCCACTGAGGACATGCCGATGACCACGACACCCCTGACCCCCACCGGCGGCCGCGTGCTGGCCGCCATTGATGCCTCGACCCACGCCCGCGGGGTGGCCGACCTCGCAGCGTGGGCCGCTCAGCGGCTCGGTGTCGGGCTCGACGTGATGCACGCGATCGAGCGCGACAGCACGGTCGCGCCGCCGGCCGACCTCAGCGGCAGCCTGTCACTCGGCAGCCAGGAAACGCTACTGGCCGAACTCGCCGCGCACGACACACAGCGCGGCCAGCTGGCCCAGCGCCACGGCCGCGCCCTGCTCGACCAGGTGCGCGCGCATCTGCGCGAAACGGCCGGCATCGAAGCCGAGGCACGCCTGCGTCAGGGTGCGCTGGTGGACGCACTGACCGATGTCGAACCGGATGTGCGCCTGTTCGTGCTGGGCCGACGCGGGGCGGACGACGACGGCGCACCGGGCCACCTGGGTCGCAACCTGGAGCGTGCGATCCGTGCCGTGCGTCGCCCGGTGCTGGTCGTCACCCGGCCGCAGACGACGGTCGCCGCATTCGCCGTCGCCTTCGACGGCAGCGCCACGGCGCAGCGCTGCGTGGACCTGGTCGCGGCCAGCCCGCTGCTGCGAGGACTGCGCTGCCACCTGGTGACGGTCGGCCACGACGACCGCCACGCCGCCGTACACGCGGCTGCGGTGGCCACGCTGGAGGCCGCGGGCTTCGCCCCGCAGGTGATCGCGCTCGCCGGCGCGCCCGACGCGGCACTGGTCACCCACGTGACGGCCGAGCATCTCGACCTGCTGGTGATGGGTGCCTATGGCCACTCGCGTATCCGCCATCTGCTGGTCGGCAGTACGACCACCCAGGTGCTGCGGACCACACGCGTGCCGGTGGTGCTGCTGCGCTGAGCCGTGCACGCGCTGGCGCGTGCGGCCGGCTCAGTCAATCGGCAGTGCGCCAGAGGCTCGGCCAGTCGCCCGGTGCCGCCCCGCCGCAGCGCCGCAGCGCGGAATAGCTGGCCAGCTGGAAGGCCTGGCCATCGTAGCGCCAGGTCGCGGCTTCGCCGCAGTCGCCCAGGCCGCGGCCTTTGGCGAGATGCGACAGCGTGCCGGTCGCCGGCACGTATGCGGCGCTGGTGAGCAAGCCGAAATGCGCAGCGCCGCCCACCTCGACGATGCCGGCGCCCGGTGGCGACGGTGGCACGATGCGTTCGCTGCGACTGCCGTCGCGCGCCACCCTGAAGACCAGGCTCGAGCCCTGGTAGGCGCCCATGTGACAGGCCACGAAGACCAGCACGTGGGCCCGATCGAGCGCCTGGGCATCGTCGTTTCGGCGGATGTCGTACGCGGCGCGCGGCGCGTCGCATTCGGCCCCGCGCAGGACCGCTGCCTCGGTGTCCCGCACGCGGTCGGCAAAGCTGCGCACTTCCTCGCCGGTCAAGGACGGCAGCGGCGGCGGCGGGCCCGGGAGTCGGGGCAGGGCCGGCGCGGGAGTCACGTCGGCGTCGTGCCGGTCGCCGCGCTGCAGCCACGCACCACGCGTGTCCAGGCGGTGCTGGTGTTCGTCGACGAACACCAGGGCCGCACTGAAGCCCGCGAGCGAAACCGACACGGCTGCATCGCCCTCGCCCATCGACAGCGTGCCCGCATCACGCACGAGGTCGATGAAGCGTGCGATCGCCTGCGGCGTGTCGAGGACCCAGGCATTCGCATCGGCATCGTTGCGCCACGGCAGGGCGGGCAGATCCGTGCTCGCCACCGTGTCGAGCCGGAGCGTCGCCGGTGGCGGCGTGGTCTCGTAGGTGCCGAGGCGCAGCCGCTGTGCACCCCCGGGCCCGGGCTCGCGCAGCAGACGCAGCACGAGCCCGAAGCTCGAATCGTCGCCGACCAGCAGGACCTCGCAGCGCAGGCCGTTGTCGCAGGCGACGGTGGTCTCCCGGAACAGACGATGCACGGGCCGTATGCCCTGCACGGCCTCCACCGCGGCGGGCGCATCGGCCTGCGGTGCCGTTCCGGGACTCGTCGGTGCTCCGGGGGGCGCCGGGTCGGCAGGCGACGGAGAGGGGGTCTCGGTGCAGGCAGCCACGAGCAGCGCGAGAGCGAGGAGCGCTGCCAGGGCACGCGGCGTCACGGTCATTCGGTCGTCCGGAAGATGAAGGTGCATGACGCATGGTGGGCCATCGCGCCGCGGGCCCGGTGAAGGATCACGGCTGGAGCGCGGCCCCGAGCAGCGGCTGCGCCCAGGCCGGGGTGGCGCGCAGGGCGTCGACGTCGTCGGTCGCCGGATACACCCGGCGGCCGCCGACCATCTCCAGCAACAGGCGGGGATCGGGCACCGATGCACCGGGCGCGGCATCCTTGCTGTTGTCCCAGACCTGCAGACGCGCCAGATGCGGCATCAGGCCGACCAGGTTTTCGCGCGCACGCGACCAGCGCGCGCGGATCGTCGCCTCGGGAATATCGTGGCCGCCGGCGGCCACCCGGGCGCGCACGCGGGCCAGGTGACGCTCCATGGTGTCCAGGCCGCAAAACCACATCAGCACGTCGTGGCTGCGCGCCGCAGCCGCGATTCGCGCCGGCACGGTGTTCCCGCCCAGCGTGGTCTCGAAGGCGTGGTCGCGGCCGGTGTCGAGCGCGATGTCGAGGCGGCGCATACCCTCGTGCCAGGCGGCGGCATTGGCTTCGGGCCAGGGGCAGGACGTGCGTGCGACGAGCTCGCGGGCGAAGGTGTCGGGATTGAACCAGCTCAGCCCGGCGCGGGTCAGCAGGTGGCCGCCGACCGAGCTCTTGCCGGCGCCGTTCACACCGGCCAGGACGTACAGGACCGGGCGCTGCATCGCGGCGTCCTGCGCCGGACGGCG
This sequence comes from Luteimonas deserti, assembly GCF_013425765.1. Lineage (GTDB taxonomy): Bacteria > Pseudomonadota > Gammaproteobacteria > Xanthomonadales > Xanthomonadaceae > Luteimonas > Luteimonas deserti. Next base: position 21,186 of record NZ_JACCJZ010000008.1, on the reverse strand, counting down.
CCGTGGACCGCGCGCGCCGGACCGCCCGCTCAATGCGAGGCGCCGGCCTTGACCTTGCCGCGCAGGGCGACCGGTCCGTCCATCACCGCGCGCAGCCGTGTCCCCGCGTCACCGGCGTGCAAGGTGGCCAGATGGGTATCGAACCGGGCTTGCAACTCTTCGAGCGCGCTGCGCTGGGAGGCGCCGGCGGCGTCGAGCGCACGCAGGATGGCGTCGTAGGCGTCGGCCGAGAGGATCACCGCCTCGGGCGTGTCGTGGTTGGTCACCAGGACCCGGCCGTCGCGCGCCACCGTTTTCATCACGCCACGCCAGCCGAGCTTCTTGACGTCGGACGCGGGTGTGCGCGGCAGCGCATCGAGGGCATCGAGCTTCAGGGCGACGGTCATGGCGGCGGCCTCCGGTGGACTGGAGGCCAATATAGCCAGATTTCCCTTTTTGTGCCGTGAAGCCCGGCACGGGCCTTCAGAGGATGTAGCGGCTCAGATCCTGGTCCTGCACCAGATCGCCCAGCTGCTGGTCGACATACGCACGGTCGATGACCACGGTGCCGCCCTTGTCGGGCGCCTCGAAGCTCAGCGAATCGAGCAGGCGCTCAAGCACGGTGTGCAGGCGACGTGCGCCGATGTTCTCCTGGCGCTCGTTGACATGCGCGGCGATCTCCGCGAGCCGCTCCACCGCATCCGGAGCGAAGGTCAGGCCGACGCCTTCTGTCTTCAGCAGCTGTACGTACTGCGTGGTCAACGCGGCCTTGGGCTCGGTGAGGATGCGGACGAAATCGTCCTTGGTCAGTGCGGTCAATTCGACCCGGATCGGGAAGCGGCCCTGCATCTCGGGAATCAGGTCGCTGGGCTTGGCGAGATGGAACGCGCCCGATGCGATGAAGAGGATATGGTCGGTCTTCACCGAGCCGTACTTGGTGCTGACCGTGCTGCCTTCGACCAGGGGGAGCAGATCGCGCTGCACGCCTTCGCGGCTGACATCGGCGCCGCTCGCACCGCCTTCGCTGCGCTTGGCGACCTTGTCGATCTCGTCGATGAAGACGATGCCGTGCTGCTCGCAGGCCTCGATCGCGGCTTCGCGCACATCGTCCTCGTTGACCAGCTTGCCGGCCTCGTCCTCGATCAGCTGCGGACGCGCGGCGCGGATCGTGAGCTTGCGCTTGTGGGTCTTGCCACCGCCGAGGTTGGCGAACATCTGCCGCAGCTGCTGACCCATTTCCTCCATGCCCGGCGGGGTCATGATGTCCATGCCCTGCCCGGCGCTGAGTTCGAGTTCGATCTCGCGATCGTCGAGCTCGCCGGCGCGCAGCTGGCGGCGCAGCTTCTGCCGCGTCTCCGATTCCTTCGACGAGGGCTCGGCGCCGATGTCGACGGTCGCGGTCTGCGCGCCGAAGCCGAAGCCCGGCTGCGGCGTCTCACGCTTCGGAAGCAAGGCATCGAGGATGCGGTCCTCGGCACGCTCTTCGGCCTGCGTGCGCACGCGCACCTTGGCCTGCTCGCGGTACAGCTTGACCGCGGTGTCGGCGAGATCGCGGATGATCTGCTCGACGTCCTTGCCGACGTAGCCGACCTCGGTGAAGCGCGTCGCCTCGACCTTGACGAAGGGCGCGTTGGCGAGCGTCGCCAGCCGGCGTGCGATCTCGGTCTTGCCCACGCCGGTCGGGCCGATCATCAGGATGTTCTTGGGCATGACCTCGTTGCGCAGGTCGTCACTGAGCTGCGCGCGGCGCCAGCGGTTGCGCAGCGCGATCGCGACCGCGCGCTTGGCGGCGTTCTGGCCGACGATGTGGCGGTCGAGTTCCTGCACGATCTCGCGCGGGGTCATGGTCGAGGAATTGGCGTTGGTCATTGGATGTCCATGGAAGCGTGGGCGGATGCGCGCGACCGGCGGGCGCGTGCGACCCGACGGATCGGCACGCGCTGCCACAGGTCGGTCACAGCTCTTCGACCACCACGTTGCGGTTGGTGTAGATGCAGATGTCGCCGGCGATGTTCAGCGCCTCGGTGGCGACCGTGCGTGCATCGAGATCGGTGTGCGCGAGCAGCGCGCGCGCCGCCGACAGCGCATACGAGCCGCCGGACCCGATCGCGATGATGCCGTCATCGGGTTCGATGATGTCGCCGTTGCCGCTGATGATCAGCGAGGTCTCCGCATCGGCGACCGCGAGCAGCGCCTCGAGCTTTCCGTAGCGGCGATCGGTGCGCCAGTCCTTGACCAGCTCCACTGCCGCGCGCACCAGCTGGCCGCCGTGCTGCTGCAACTTGCCTTCGAACAGTTCGAACAGGGTGAAGGCATCGGCCGCCGCGCCGGCGAACCCTGCAAGCACCTTGCCGCCCTCGCCGAGCCGTCGCACCTTGCGCGCATTGCCCTTCATGATCGTGTGGCCGAGCGTGACCTGGCCGTCGCCGGCGACGACCACCTTGCCACCCTTGCGGATCGACACGATCGTCGTGGCGTGGAATACGTTGGGGTTCTGACTGGGGTCCATGCGGCCTCCAAGGATCGAATCCACTGGATGGGGCCACGGCTGCGCGGTTCAAGCCGCGCCCTGCCCGCCCCCGGTCAGGCGCGCGTCGCGGTGCAGAAGAAGCAGCCGCGCCGGGCGTCGTGCAGCTGGACGCAGGCCACGGCGGGCGCATCGAACATGCGCGCGCTCCGTGGCGACATCCATCCCGTCCCTGACCTCGGCATCGATCGTCAGTTGCGTGTGCCCGTCGGCCCGCAGCGAGATCGGCCGGCTGGACGCACAGCGGCACGGCGCGCCGAGACCGCACTGCGCGGGCCGCGCCACGGCGCACGTGGATCGGGCCGCAGCCCGGAAGGGCGTGCTCGCGGGCGGATGTTCGAAGCTGGGCAGCAGGTCGCCGCCGCGCCGCGCATCCTGGATCGATACCGGCACTCGACGCCGCTGTCCGCGGCTGCAACGCAGCGCATGGCGCCGCGGTGCCGCAACCGGGCATCCGACATCAGAAAGAGCGCCTCGATGCGCTCGGGGTCGAGCCCCGCGATCTGGAACGTCGTGGACACACCTCACTGGACGGGAGGTCGCGTCCGGGGCGCGCCGTGCTCCGACACTCGCCGGATCCGGACGGCGCATTGCGCCGCATCGGCTCAGTCCGTGGTTTTCCTGCGCTTCGCGCGCGGGTGCGCGGCATCGTAGACCTTCGCCAGATGCTGGAAATCCAGATGCGTATAGATCTGGGTGGTGGCGATGTCGGCGTGGCCCAGCAGTTCCTGGACGCCGCGCAGATCGCCGGACGATTCGAGCACGTGGCTCGCGAACGAATGCCGCAGCAGGTGCGGGTGCACCCGCTTGAACAGGCCCTGGCGCTGCGCCAGGACCCGCATGCGCAGCTGCACCGCGCGCGAGGTGATCGGTCCGCCGCCCCGGCCCGGGAACACAGGAGCATCGGCCGTGGCGGCACTCTCCGCCCGCCAGGCGGCGAGCGCCTGGCGGGCGTGGGTGCCCACCGGCACGCTGCGCTGGCGGCTGCCCTTGCCGGTCACCATGACCAGGCCGCCGTCGAGGTCGAGGTCGCGCCAGCGCAGGCCCACGAGCTCCGACAGGCGCAGGCCCGAGGAATAGAACAGTTCCAGCAAGGCGCGGTCGCGCAGGCCGAGCGGCGCGTCGACCGGCACCTCGACCAGCTGCGTGGCCTCGTCGACGTCGAGCACCTGCGGCAGGTTGCGCGGCGCCTTGGGGCCGCGTACGCCCGCCGCCGGATTGGCTGCGATGTGGCCATGGCGCAACAGCCACTGGTAGAAACTGCGACAGGCCGAAAGCCGGCGCTGCAGGCTCTTGGGCGACAGTCCACCGCGGTGCCCGGCGGCGACGAAGGCGCGCAGATCGTCGCCCTGCAGCGCGCGCAGCTCGCCGCGCGCGGCATCGCCGGTCCAGCGGGCGAGTGCGGTGAGATCGCGGCGGTAGGCGTCCAGGGTATGCGCCGACATCCGTCGCTCCACCTGGAGATGGGCGAGGAAGGCCTCGATGTCGGCGTGCATCCCGGTCACGCTCAGTCGGGTTCGAACCGCCGCATGGCGATCGCGAAAGCCTCGCCCATCATGCGCAGGAACAACGTGCCCATGCCCGGGTAGAACCGGTTGGCATCGCGGCTGCCGACGGCCACCAGGCCCAGGCCCGGCAGCGGCAGCAGCGCGCTGGACTGCACCTCGTCCACGCGCGGCCCGTACAGCAGTGCCTGCTTGTCGGGGTGCAGCCGGCCGCACAGGGGCTCGCCGTCCTTGAGGCAATCGACGAAGGGCTGCAGCAGGCCGTCGTCGCGCGCGATCACCTGCAGCCAGTCCTCGGCGAGGCCCGGCACCGGCGCGAACAGCACGACGCGCACCAGATCACCACTGAAGTCCTCGACCAGCGTGGCGACCAGTGCGCGCACCGTCGCCGCGGGGTCGGCCTGGCGCATCAACGCCAGGGTCAGCTGGTGGGTGCGCACGGCGAGGCGTTCGTTCTCCTGCGACACCGCGTACAGATCGCGCAGCCGTTTGGACAGTTCGCGGTTCTTGTCGCGCAGCACCTCGAGCTGGTAGCTGGCGAGCGATGCGGCCGGACCGTCCTCGCGCGGCACCACCAGGGTCAGCGCGAGATCGGGGAACTGCTGCAGGAACTTCGGCTGCCGGCGCAGCCAGGCGGCGACCTCGTGGGCGCCGAGGGTCTCGGTGGTCGCGGTCATGCGCGGCATCTCGTGGCGCGGTCGGTCATCGGGTCATTTCCCCTTCGAAAACGAATGTCGCCGGTCCGCTCATCGACACCGTGGCATCGTCGGCGGGCCAGTCGATCTGCAAGGTGCCGCCCGGCAAGGCGACCGCGGCCGAGCGGGCCAGGCGGCCGCGTCGCGCCAGCACGGCCACCGCCGCGCATGCACCGCTGCCGCAGGCGAGGGTCTCGCCGACGCCGCGCTCGAACACGCGCAGGCGGATGCGATCGTCGGCGACGATCTGGGCGAAGCCGACGTTGACCGATTCGGGGAACCACGACGAGGCCTGCAGCGCACGGCCGATGCGTTCGACCTCGATCGTATCGACATGGTCGACTTCGATCACCGCGTGGGGGTTGCCCATCGACACGGCGCCGAACGCGAGCTCGCCGACGCCCTCCACCGGCAACGCATACAACGCCTGCGGGCGGTCGACGCCGGCAAGCGGGATCCGGGCCGGGGTGAAGTCGGGCACGCCCATCGCGATGCGGAATCCGGCGCCGTCGCGGTCCACCGCATGGCGGCCGGCCGGACTGTCGAGCGCGAACTGCTCCGCGCCGGCGGCACCCGCCCGGACCAGCCACGCCGCGACGCAGCGCGCACCGTTGCCGCATTGCTGCGAGGCGGACCCGTCCGCGTTCCAGATGCCGTAGCGGGCCACGGCGCCGGGCGCACGCGCCGGCTCGACGGTGAGGATCTGGTCGCAGCCCACGCCGGTACGCCGGTCGGCCAGGGCCCGGCACAGGGCGGCATCGGGCGCAGCCCCCCCGTCGCGCAGATCGAGCACGACGAAATCGTTGCCGGCGCCGTGCATCTTGGTGAAACGCAGGGGTGTCGGGACGTGGGCCATCGATGACTGCGGTTCGGGCGGGGCGCGACGCGCCCGCGCGCTCACGGGGTGCCGGTCGCCGCGGGCACGTCGCGGATCATCGGAACCGGGGTGACGGCGGGGGTGTCGGCGTCCCCGTCGTCCGTGGTCTCCGCCTCGTCCTCGTCGGCGTCGTCCCAGGCCGCGTCCTCGGCCGCCTCGCGCTGTTCGCGCGTGGGAATGGACGATTTGATCAGGAACCGGCCGCGGTCCTCGGGCGGCACCTGGGACGGCTGCAGGAGGTCGGCCTTGTTGCCGCAGGCGGAGAGCAGCAGCGCGGCGGCGAGGATCAACGGAAGACGGATAGGCATGGCGCGGAGTGTAGCCCGGGGCCAAGGCGCGGGGCATCTCCGGCGCGCTGCATCTGCTTCCACCAAGGGTCCGCCCCAGATTGTGGCGCGTCCCGGCGCTGCCGACACTGGCCGCCTCCGTGTGCACAGGGTCGACCGATGGGCCTCCTCGATGGACTGGGCAATGCCGCCTCGCAGGTGGGTGGCGTCTTCAAGGGCGCCGGCGAGGTGCTGTGGGAGACCGGCGCGGGCGTCGTGACGCTGGGCGGGAATGCGCTCAAGGCCGGCTACGACCTGTCGCCCGCAGGGTGGGCGGTGGATGCGCTCGCAGGCGGCTACGAACGCGTCACCGGACACGCCCTCGACGCACCGGACTGGCTGCCCTCGGCGGCGCGCGGCGGCGAACGGATGGAGGCGGCGGCCGAGGTCGCGTCCACGCTCGCGCGCAATCCGGGATTGCTGGTCGATGCCGTGGTCGAGCCGATCACCGCGGACTGGCAGGCCGGCAATTACGGCGAAGCCATCGGTCGCGGCGCGGCCGAACTGGTCCTCGCCGTGGTCGGCACCAAGGGCGCGGACAAGGCGGCGAAGGGCGCCCGCGCCGCCGATGCGGCGGACGCCGCCGTCGATGCCGTCCGCGCCGCGGATCGGGTCGACACACCGGGGCATGCCGGGCGCACCGCCACACGCGGCGCCGACGACACCCGCCTGTCCGATGTCGTCGCCGATGCGGACACCGGCCGCGTCGTGGCGGGCCGCCCGGTGCTGGCGTTCGAATCGATGGACGACTTCAATCTCGCCGCCAACGCCGCACGGCCCGACACCGTCTACGAGTTCGGAAACTACCGGTGGACCACCGACGATCAGGCGCGTGTGATCCGCGCCGAAGGGCGTGTCGATCTCGAGCCGGTCGGCCGCAACGACAGCGGCTTGCAGCGCGAGATCGGCAACGAGGGCCGTCCCACCGACGTGGGCTTCCACGTCATCGCCGACCGTCTCGGCGGGCCGACCAACCGGCTCAACGTCGTGCCCGGCAACGGAAAACCGATCGGCGACGGCCTGCCCAATCTCAACAACGGCGACTACAAGCGCTTCGAGAACCAGCTCGCACGCCTGGCCGATGCCGGTCACGACGTGGATATGCGGGTATCGCCCCAATACAATCCGGGCAACACCAGTTCCCGGCCCGATGCCTTCGTCGCGGAGTACCGCGTCGACGGCGGGGACTGGATCGACCAGACGTTCCCCAACAAGTGATGCGACCGCCGAATGGATGATCTCAACGCCGCCTATGCGGACACCGTGCGCGCCGTGGCCGCCAGCGTCCAGGACGTGAACGACGGCGAATGGGGTGCGCGCGACTGGCTGCGCCTGGTGGTGGATTTCGAATCGCTCGACGACGGCAGCGGTGCGCCGCGGACCAGCAGCATTTCCTTCGCCGTCGCCCGTGCCGGGGACGGACCGCTCGAGAAGGTGGCTTTCCGCCTGTCGCCGGCGGCGAAAGCGGGCTTTGCCGAAATCGGCCGGATCATGCACGCGCAGAAAGGCCAGTGGTGGACCACCAGCACCCTGGTGGTCGAGCGCGACGGCCGTTACGACTTCCAGTTCGCCTATACCCCGCCCTACCGGCTGTCGGGCAATCTCAACGACACCCGCTACCGCGATTACCTCGAGCGGTACAAGGCGGAGACCGGGACGCCGTAATGCCGCGCGCAGGTCCGGCGGTGCCGGACGGCCGCCGTGCGATCCGTTCGGCCTGCGGCGCGCAGGCCGGATGCGGGCGATCGTGATGCCGGCGCCGGCGGCGGACCGGGCGCGCTCCGGTGACCCGATCCCATGCGTGGCGATGTCGTCCACACCCTGCAGCCGCGTGCCCCGGCGCGCCACGCGCGTCACGGTCTGCGCTCGCCGGATCAACCGGCCGGCGGCTCCGGCCGCCACCACAGCCAGGCCGCGATGGCGGCCATGCAGGCGATCGGCAATGCGGTCATCCACCAGCGGTGCGCCGGGATCCACAGCATCAGCGCCAGCAACACGGCGGCGCACAGCGCCATGGTGACGCTCGCGAGCCATTTGGCGCGCCGACTCACGGCGCCGTGCGCCTGCCAGTCGCGGATCGAGGGGCCGAACCGGGGATGGTCGAGCAGCCAACGGTGCAACCGGTCCGAGCCGCGCGCCGCGGCCCAGGCCGCGACCAGCACGAAGACCGTCGTCGGCAGCCCGGGCACGAACACGCCCACGATGCCGAGGCCCAGGCTGGCGTAGGCCAGCAGCCACCAGGCCCAGCGGAAGCGCGTGCGACGGTGCATGCACGCATTCTAGGCGGCGCGCCCCGCATGCGGCGCGACGGCCACCGCCCCGCCCGTCAAGGCGTCGCCGGTGCCTCCACAGGGCGGGACGCACCGGCCGCCGACTGCGGCACGCGCCGGATCTTGGACACGTCGTAGCCCAACGCGCGGATCCGGGCGATGTGCGCTGCGTAATCGGCCTCGGGAATCGCCGGCGTGCGCGCCATCAACCACACGTAATCGCGCTTGCTGCGGCCGACGATCGTCTGCTGGTAGTCCTCGTCGAGGTAGACGATCACGTACTCGGCCTTGATCGGCCAGACGAACTGCATGCCCCAGATCGCGTTCCCGGTGCCTTCGCGCATCGTGCCGACGGGATGCAGGGTCTTGATCTTCTCGTCGAAACCGCCGTCGCGATAGCGGAAGGTGGTATCCACCTTGCCGTCTTCGCGCAGCGTGTAGGTCTCCACCGAATCGTAGGCCTCGCGTTCCAGACGGGTGGGAATCTGGGCGATGACGTACCAGTCGCCCATGAACCGTTCGACGTCGACCTGGGGGACGGGCGGGATGGGATCTTTCACGCGGTTGCCTCCGCAGGCGGCGAGCATGCCGGCGGCGAGGCCGGCGAGGATGAGGCCGGCGGAACGATGCCGGTTCGAACGGGTCATGGGTGGACCTCCAGCGATGGATGCGCGCGACGTCACGCCGCGCGCGCGAAGCGGTAATGGGCGACCAGCCATTCGCGGCCGCCGTCGTAGCCGAACAGTTCGGCGCAGGACATCCAGAACATCCGCCAGCGCTGGAACCACAGCCGCGCGCCGTCGGCGCCGTAGGCCTCCTGCAGTACGGCCATCACCGCGTCGCGGTTGCGGTCCTGGTTGGCCAGCCAGTGGTTGGCGGTGCGCTCGTAGTGGGTTCCGTCCAGCAACCAGCGCGCCTCCAGCGCCAGCGTCTGCTGGAAGTGCAGCAGCGTATCGGCCGCCGGCATCAGCCCGCCGGTGAAGAAATGCCGGCCCATCCAGTTGTCCTCGCCCTCGGTCTCGTAGGGATACATCAGCGTGCGGTGGGCGAAGATGTGCACGAACAGCTGGCCGCCCGGACGCAGCCAGGTGCCGATGCGCTGCATCAGCAGCTGGTAGTTGCGCATGTGCTCGAACATCTCGATCGACACCACGCGGTCGAAACGCCCGGCATCGAGCTCGAGCCGGTTCACGTCGCAGGTGATCACGGTGACGTTGCCGAGCCCGCGTCGCCGGCACTGCTCTTCGATGTGCAGGCGCTGCGGTCGCGAGTTGGACACCGCGGTGATGCGCACACCGGGATAGCGTTCGGCCATCCAGAGGGTCAACGAGCCCCAGCCGCAGCCCAGCTCGAGGATCTCCTGGCCGTCGGCGAGTCCGGCGCGCACGCCGTAGAGCGCGAGCATCGCATCCTCGGCCTGGTCCAGCGTCTCGCCGCCCGTGGGGTAGTAACAGCTGCTGTACTTGAAACGCGCGCCGAGACACAGGCGGAAGAACGCCGGGGGCAGCTCGTAGTGCTGCGCGTTGGCGGCATCGGTATGGATGGCCACGGGACTTGTGCGCAGCGACTCGACCAGCCCGGCGTAGCGCCGCGACTGCGCCTCGATCCCGCCCGCACGCTCGTCGCGCAGGCGCTGCGCGCACAGACGCCGGATACCGCGGCGCAGCAGGGCATCGGGCACGAGGCCACGCTCGGCGAGGCCGAGCGCACCGGCGGCGGGCGCATCGTGCGCAAGCTCGGCACGAACCGTATGGGTCATGGGGAGGATCCTTTCGAAGAGCCGGGAAACCACGGAAACAGCATCGGCGTGGTGCGCTGGTAGTCGCGGTAGTCCTCGCCCCGGCTGCGCAGCGCCTGCTGCTCGGTGAAGGGAATGCCGCTGACGTAGCGCAGGAACAGGTACATCAGCACCGGTCCGGTCAACGACAGCCACCACAACGGCGAGCCCGCGGCGAGCACCACGTAGGTCAGCCAGTGCACCCACTCGAAGAAATAATTCGGATGGCGCGAGTAGCGCCACAGGCCATCCCGGCAGGTGCGTCCCCGGTTGGCCGGATCGGCGCGGAAGTCGGCGAGCTGGCGGTCCGCCACCGCCTCGCCGCCCACGCTCACCAGCCACACGGCGATCGCCGCGAGCAGCCATGGCGAATCCGCCGGGTTGGCCGCCACCGCGACGAAGGGCAGTGCGAACAGCACGACCAGAAGCGCCTGGCCCTGGAAGAACAGGAAGAACTTGCGCTGATCGCCGGCCCAGTGGGCGCGCAGATAGGCGTAGCGGCCGTCCTCGTCCTCGCGCCGTACCCGCTTCCACAGATGCGAGGCCAGGCGTGCGCCCCAGAGCGCGCCGAGGACGGCGAGCAGGATGCGCGGCAGAAGTGCGCCGCTGCCGAGCAGCGCGGCGACGATCGCAGCGCCGCCGACCCCGGCGGCCCAGACCACGTCGACGATTCCGGCGTTGTCGCGTGCCCGCTGCCAGCGCCAGGCGAGCGTCATCGCGGACGCCGCGCCCGCCCACACCGCGAGCAGTGTCAACCAGGGCGCGCTCATGACGCCCCCCTGGATGCACGCAGGTGGCCCGGCTTGCCGAGCAGCAGATGGGCCACGCCGATCGACCGCTCGCGGAAGCCGCCTTCGCAGTAGGCCAGATAGAACTCCCACATTCGCACGAAGCGCATATCGAACCCCTGCGCCCGCACCTCGGGCAGGCGGGCCATGAAGCGTTCGCGCCAGGCCTCGAGGGTGCGCGCATAGGACGGACCGAAGTCCTCGAACTGCAGCAGCTGCAGATCGCTCGCGGCGGTCTTGGCGGTCAACATCGCGGCGACCGACGGGATGAAGCTCCCGGGAAAAATGAAACGCTTGATGAAATCCACCGAATCACGCGCCTGTTCATAGCGATGGTCCTCGATGGTGATCGCCTGCAGCAGCGCCAGACCGTCCGGAGCGAGCAGGCGGCCGAGGGCGGCGAAGTAGGTCGTCAGGTACTGCGCGCCGACGGCCTCGACCATCTCGATCGACACCAGCTTGTCGTAGGTGCCCTCGAGATCGCGGTAGTCCTGCAGCAGGAGCGTCACCCGGTCCTGCAGCCCGGCCTCGGCGACACGCGCGCTGGCTAACGCGTGCTGCTCGCGGGAGATGGTCGTCGTGGTGACGTGGCAGCCGTAGTGCCGGGCGGCATGCATCGCGAAACCGCCCCAGCCGGTGCCGATCTCGAGCACCCGGTCGCCGGGCGCGAGCGCCAGCGCCCGGCAGATCCGGTCGAGCTTGCGCGTCGACGCGACCTCCAGCGTGTCGTCGTCGTGCTCGAACAGCGCCGACGAGTACATCAGGTCGGACGACAGGAACAAAGCGAAGAACGCATTGCCGAGGTCGTAATGCGCGGCGATGTTGCGCCGGCTCCCGGCCTGCGTGTTCCGCCGCAGCGTGTTCCAGCCACGTAGCGCGAGCCCGCCGGCGCGCGCCAGCCCCGTCTCCATCCCGTCGAGCAGATCGCGGTTGCGCACCAGCAGCCGGATCAGGCCGACGAGATCGTCGCAATCCCAGTGGCCGTCCATATAGGCCTCGCCCGCACCGACACTCCCGGTGGCGGCCGCCATCCGATAGAAGGCGGGATCGTGCACGCGCACGCCGATGGGCGGCGCGGCGCGCGTGTCGCCGAACACCGTCTCGCCCAGCCCGTCGGTCACCCGCAGCGCGCCGCCGCGCAGCTGCTCGAATGCCGCCAGCAGGCGCTGGCGCAGCATGCGGTCGAGCATGCCGTAGGCGGGGACCGCACTGCCGGCCATGACCCCGCTCATGCCGGTGCCCCCGGGCGTGGCGACGGCGCCAGCCGCGGATGGTCGTGCACCGGCGTGCGCTTGAGCCACAGTCGGAGCGCCTGCCAGTGGATCGCCCCGACCACCTGGGCGGTCATCGCGGGATAGCGCCAGAGCACCCGCGCGAGCGAGGCTCCGCCGAGGGGGCGACGGCGGAGGGCGAGGGTCGCATCGAACTCGCGCGTGCCGCGGTCGAGGACATCCATGTGCACGAGCAGATCCGCGGCCGGCGGCGTGAAGCGCCAGCGGTAAACACGATCCATGGCCATGAACGGCGACACGTGGAAGGTCTTGTCGAAGCTCCACTCCAGGGCGCGCCCGCGCCGGTCGGCCGCGTCGGCGGGCAGGACGTAGGCATGACGTTGCCCCCACGGGGTATTGGTGATCTCGGCGACGATGGTGTCCAGGCTGATCCCGTCGGCTGCGTAGCAGTAGTAGAAGCTCACCGGATTGAACACGTGTCCGTAGTAGCGCAGATGCGTCAGCAGACGGATCGGTCCTTCCGGCGCACGGCCGGTGGCCGCCTTGACCCGGGCACGCACGGCGTCGGCAAGCGGCACCTCGGTCGGGCCGAGGTAGTCCGCCCGCCGGAAGCAGGCGACGTTGGCGCGGGTACTCGACCACAGCCAGCGCTGCGCGAAGACCTCGTCCACCTCGTCCAGATCCAGCCACATCTGGGCCATGCGGTAGCGGAACGCGTGCGCGCGCGGCGCATGCCGGCGATGGCGCACGACACCTTCGTAGACGGCGCTCGCCAGGGCCGGCGCGGCGACGGCGGTCATCACGCCCATGCGACCTCCGTGGTCGGCGCTGCGGCATCGCGGCGCGGCGCGGATGCAGGCGCCGGCTCCGCCAACGGCCCCAGCCCGAAGGCCCGGGCCACCCGTGCGGCGCTGCGCACGCCGTCTTCGTGGAAGCCCCAGCCCCAGTAGGCGCCTGCGAACCAGGTGTGGCGGCGGCCCTGGATCTCGTGCGCGCGTGCCTGCGCGGCCACCGCCGCGGCGTCGTGCACTGGATGGGCGTAGCGCTCCCGCCGCAGGATCCGCGCCGGATCGATCGCGTCGCTGCGGTTGAGGGTGACGATCAGGGGCTCGGGCGCGTCCAGGCCCTGCAGCAGGTTCATGCAATAGCTCACCGTGCACGCCGCCCCTTGCACGACGGGCACGTGCGCATTCCACGCCGCCCAGGCTTTGCGCTGGCGCGGCAGCAGGCGCGCATCGGTATGCAGCACCATGTCGTTGGGCTGGTAGCGGATGGCACCGAGGATCGCGTGCTCGGACGCGTCTGCATCGCCCAGCAGGGCCAATGCCTGGTCGCTGTGACAGGCCAGCACCACGTGGTCGAACCGCTCCGCCCCCGCGTCCGTCGTGAGCGTCGCGCCGGCCTCGCCGCGCACCAGCCCGAGCACAGGACATCCGGTGCGCACTTCGACCCGCCAGCGCGCGCGCAGCGCGTCGATGTAGCGCGACGAGCCGCCATCGACCACACGCCACTGCGGGCGCCCCTCCACCTGCAGCATCTGGTGATTGGCCATGAACTGCACGAGGTAGCGCGCGGGAAAGTCCAGGATCGCGGCGGCCGGCGAGGACCACAGCGCCGAGGCCATCGGCACCAGATGCTCATCGCGGAACGCCGCGCCGTAGCGCCGCTCGGCGAGCCAGTCGCCGAGGCTCGGCCCCGGGCCGGGCATCGCGAGCAGCGCGGGCGCTTCGCGATAGAAGCGCCACAGATCGCGCAGCATGCCCAGAAACCGCGGGGAGACCAGGTTGCGACGCTGGCAGAACAGGCCGTCCAGCGACGTCGCGTTGTACTCGACGCCGCTCGCTTCGCTGTGCACCGAAAAGCTCATCGTCGTCGGCTTCGAGCCCACCCCCAGGGTTTCGAACAGCTGGGTGAGGAGCGGATAGTGCGGCGCGTTGAACACGATGAAGCCGGTGTCGACCGCGTAGTCGCGCCCCTGCAGATGCACCTCGTGGGTGTGGGTATGGCCACCGAGACGCGGTGCGGCCTCGAACAGCGTCACTGCGTGCCGCTGCGACAGCCACCATGCGCTGGCGAGCCCGGCGATGCCGGAGCCCACGACCGCGATACGCAGGCTCATGCGCGTGCCTTCGCGTGCACCCAGGCCGGGATCGGCTTGAGATCGCGCACCAGCCCGCACCAGCGCATCAGCATCAGGCCGTACCAGGTGAGATCGATCTCCCACCAGCGGAAGCCCTGGCGCACGGTGCCCGGAAAGAAATGGTGGTTGTTGTGCCAGCCCTCGCCGAAGGTGAGCAGCGCCAGCCACAGATTGTTGCGGCTGTCGTCGGCGGTTTCGAAGCGCCGGCTGCCGAACCGGTGCGCCAGCGAATTGATCGTGACCGTCGCATGGAACAGCACCGTGGTCGAGACGAAGAAGCCCCAGACCAGCATCTGGCCTCCGCTCGTACCCAGTCCCGGCGCCACGCGCGCGAGCAGGGCACCGAACCCGTACAGACCTGCAGCGAGCACGACCGGCACGAGAGTGTCGTAGCGGTCGAGCCAGCGCAGCTCCGGATACCGCGCGAGGTCGGGCACGCGCGACAGATCGGTGCGGAAGCCCTCGCGGGTCAGGAACCAGCCCATGTGGCTGCGCCAGAACCCGTGCACGCGCGGCGAATGCGGATCGAGCGCGGTTTCGGTGTGGCGGTGATGGTTGCGATGGTGGGCGGCCCACCACAGCGGACCGCGCTGCACGCACGAGGCGCCCACCACGGCCGCGATGAACTGCACCGCGCGCGAGGTGCGAAACGTGCGGTGCGAAAAATAGCGGTGGTAGAACCCGGTGATCGCGAACATCCGCACCGCGTAGAGCGCCACTGCCACGGCCACCGCCACCGGTGACCAGCCGACCCAGACCACCGCGAGGCAGGCCAGATGCATGAGCAGGAACGGCAGCGCGCGTACCCAGTCCACCCGGCGTCCATCACCGCCGGCATCGTCGTCGACACCGGTATCGAACCAGCGACGCAAGCTTCCGCGGCCGGCCCGGCGGGCTGGATGGTGGACGGGAGGTGACGGCATCGGGACTCCGGTGAGTGGTCGATCGGCATGGATTGCATGGTTACGGCGCCAGGGGTGGTTTGGATCATCGGCGCCGCCGGCCCGTCCACGCATTCCCACACCCTGGGAAAAGCGCGGAACCGGCCGGCGCCGGCGATTGCCCCAGCAGCGGGCACGCTCGACAATGCGCACATGGATATCTTCAAGGTTTTCACCCTCGAGTCGGCACACCGACTGCCGAACGTGCCGCCCGGCCACAAATGCGCGCGCCTGCATGGGCATTCGTTCCAGGTCGAAGTGCACGTTTCGGGCACCCCGGGCGCCGACACCGGCTGGATCATGGATTTCGGGGAACTGAAGGCAGCGTTCGCGCCGATCCATGCGCAGCTCGATCACCACTATCTCAACGAGGTGCCGGGACTGGAGAATCCCACCAGCGAGCGGCTCGCGATGTGGATCTGGGAACGGCTCAAGCCTGCAGTGCCTGCGCTGAGCGCGATCGTGATCCGGGAAACCTGCACCTCGGGATGCCGGTATCAGGGCCCGGGCGACTGACGACCGGACGGCACCGGGTCCGGATGCCGATTGCCGATTTCCGGCTCAAGCATCTGATTTCGAAGGCGTTCTCCGCTTCTAACTGAACACGAGACGACCGCTCGTCGGCTTTATGTTGCATCGCAACATGGCTGCGTTATGCTGCATCGCACAAACCCGGCAGTTCGCCGGCCCACGCAGGTAACCGCCATGTCCTACCAGTTCAACGAGCAGTTCACCGCCGCGTCGCGCCAGTTCGCCGATGCCGCATCCCAGATCAACCACATCGCGCTGGAAAACTTCCAGAAGATCGTCGGCCTCCAGCTGGCGACCTTCAGCGAAAACGCCAACGCCACGTTCGCGCTCGCCAGCCAGGCGATCGACGTGCGCGACCTCGACGGTTTCAAGGCCCTGCTGCCCAAGGGCGCCCAGGTGGCCCGCGAGAACGTCGAGCGTCTGGTCAGCGCCACCCAGGAAGTGATGGGTCACACGGTCAAGACGCACGAGACGATCGCCGAGATCGCCAAGTCGCAGATCGAGTCCACCACGGCCGACGTTCGCGCCGAAGCCGAGAAGGTCGCCACCGCGACCACGAAGGCGAGCAAGCGCTGATCGCATCGGGGCTCCGCCCCGTGCACTGAACCTCCGGGCGATCCCTCCCTCGCCCGGTCGGACCCGGCGGCCGCAAGGCGGCCGGGTTTTTTTCATGCGCGCGGTGGCGGCGGGGGCAGCACCATGCGCGTCAGCAGGCGGTCACAGAGCCCGTCGGGATCGTCGGTGCGGCCGGTATGCGCGGGCGAGACCTGGATCACCGAGCTGCGCCGCGCGGTGAGCCAGTGGAAGCGGGCCCGCGCCGGCAGTGCGGCGATCGGCCCGCCGTCGCTGTCGCCGCGGCAGATGCGCACGATCGCGTCCAGATGGCGCTCGACGGTCTCGATGTCGACATGCGGATCCAGCGCACGCAACCGCGCCGCGTCGAGCGCCATCGCCGCCGCCAGGGTCCGCGTGGCCTGGCACGAGACCACCACGCCGGCGTTGATGAACTCCTCGCGCTCGACCCGGGGGACGACCCGGATGACCGCGTAGTCATAGACGACCGGCGTGCGCACGCTGCGCCTCCTCGACGAAGACGGCGCGATGCGCCAGTCGTTGGCAGAAGAACTCGACGTAGGCGCGGCGGTGTGCGGCCGGATCAGGCAGCCCGGCTTCGGCGGGCAACCAGGCATCGGGCACCGTGTCGACGATGCGTCGGATGTCGTCCTCGCCGACACGCGCCGACAGCGCCGTGTCGGCTTCGACGAGCGCCGAGGCGAACGGCAGCAGCACGTGATCGCCGATACGCCCGAAGGGTGAGACCGCGACCCGCGCCGCGCTGTCCCAGTCGTGGTGGAAATACAGCGCCGCGCCGTGGTCGATGAGGGTCAGGCGGCGATGCCAGACCAATAGATTGGTGTTGCGCGGTGTGCGGTCGACGTTGCAGATGAAGGCGTCGAGCCAGACGATGCGCGAGGCGAGTTCCGCATTCGGCGCGTCGACCGCGGGGTCGAAATTGATCGCACCCGGCAGGTAGTCCAGGGCCAGGTTGCAACCGGCACTGGCGCGGATGAGGTGCTGGATCTCCGGGTCGGGTTCGGTCGCCGCCATGTCGGGATCGAGATCGATGAACACGATCTCCGGGATCGGCAGCCCCAGCAGGCGTGCGAACTCGCCGCCGACCAGTTCGGCCACCAGCGCCTTGGCCCCCTGACCCGCGCCGCGGAACTTCATCACGTACATGCCGTCGTCGTCGGCTTCGACCACGGCCGGCAGCGAGCCGCCTTCGCGCAGCGGTGTGACGTACCGCGTGGCTTCGACCGCGCGGATCATGCCGGCAGGCCTGCACGCGGCGGCAGCGTCCAGTCGATCTGCGCAAGGCCGCGCCGGCGCAGGTAGGCGTTGGTCTTCGAAAAATGGCCGCAACCGAGGAATCCGCGATGCGCCGACAGCGGCGACGGGTGGGTGGTGCGCAACACGCGGTGCCGGGCGGTGTCGATCATCCGGCCCTTGGCCTGGGCATAGCTGCCCCACAGCAGGAACACCAGGCCCTCGCGCTCGCGGTTGAGCACGTCGACCACGTGGTCGGTGAAGCCCTCCCAGCCACGGCCCTGGTGCGAACCGGCCTGGCCCTCTTCCACCGTCAGGACCGCATTGAGCAGCAGCACGCCCTGCTGCGCCCACGGCATCAGCCAGCCGTGGTCGGGGCGCGGCATGCCGGTGTCGCGCTGCAGTTCCTTGAACATGTTGTCCAGCGACGGCGGCACCCGCACGTCGGGACGCACCGAGAAGGCCAGCCCGTGGGCCTGGCCGGCGCCGTGGTACGGGTCCTGGCCCAGCACCACCACCTTGACCGCATCGAAGGACGTCGCATCGAAGGCGGCGAAGATCTCCGGGCCTGGCGGAAACACCGGGGCGCCGGCGGCCTTGCGCTCACGCAGGAACGCCGCGAGCGCGCGCATGTCCTCGCGCAGCAGCCAGTCGCCGATGCGGGCCTTCCAGGACGGTTCGAGCCGGATCGTGGTCATCGAAGGGCGGACGACACTCTGGGCGGCGGGCCGGACGCGGCTCAGCCACTCTCCGGCATCGCCGACAGACGCAGCTGGAACAACGCCTTGGTGGCCAGCACACGCTCTTCCGCGGGCTTGACCACCAGATCGTTCGCACCGGCATGCAGCAGGTCGATCTGGTTGTCGCGGTTGCCGTCGCCGGTCATCACCAGCACCGGCAACCGCCGCTTGCCGTAACCGAAGTCGCGGCGGATCGCACGCAGCAGGTCGTGCCCGCTGAGCTCCCCTTTCAGGTACACGTCGGTCAACACGAGGTCGGCGCCGGGGGCGCCTGCGGTGTCGCGGTAGGCGTCGAGATAGGCCAGCGCATCCTCGGCACTGACGACGTGGGTGACCCGCATCTGCTGCGTCTCGAGCATTCGCCGCGTCGCCAGGGCGACGGTGCGGCTGTCCTCGACGTAGAGCACGTGCGCATCCGGAATCGGCGCCGGATGCACGTAGCCGCGCACGAACTCGGCGAGGGCGCGATGGCCGAGTGCCTTGTCGAAGTGGTCGGTGATGTCCTCGGTGAAACGCCGCGCCTCCAGATGCGCCTGGGCATCGCCGGAGACGACGATCACCGGTACGTAACGCTGTCCCGCCGCCTCGCGCACCGCGCGCGCCAGGTGCAGGCCCTCGCCGTCCGGCAGCAGGAGCGAGGTGCTGACCAGATCCACCGGTGCGCTGGCCAGCGCCGCGCGGGCTTCCTCCAGCCCGCCGCACTCGACGATCTCCACGTCCGCCAGCGCCTGGCGGAGCACGTCGCCGATCAGCCGGCGCACCAGTTTGGAACCATCGACCACCATGATCCGCGGCTGCGCGCTGACGACATGGCGGAAATCCTGCACGGGCATCGGTCGGCTCAGGTCTCGGTGGGTCGGGTCTGACGCAGGAAGTGCCCGGTGACGACACCGGCGCCGATCCAGCCCAGCGCGGTCGCGCCGCCGAGCACGGCGAACAGCCCGGCCGGACCGAACCCGCGCAGGGCGAAGCCGGCGCCGTAACTGGCGGCCAGCTCGGCCAGGGGCGCATCGAGGGCGCTGGCGGCGGCGCCGAGCAGGGCCAGCGCGACGGCGCCCGAGGCCAGGCCGTACCACGCGCCCAGATACAGGAAAGGCCGGCGGATGAAGCCGTCGGTGGCGCCGAGCAGTTGCAGCACGCCGAGTTCCTCCCGGCGCGACTGGATGTCGAGGCGCACGGTATTGCCGACCACCAGCAGCGCGCCGAGCCCGAGCAGGGCCGCCAGCACCCACACCACGCGGCCCCCGAAGCGCAGCCAGCCGTCGAGCCGCTGCCGCCACTGCGCGTCGTGCTGGACCAGCTCGGCCTCCGGCAACCGGCGCAGGCTTTCGGCCAGCAGCATCTCGTCACCGCCCGGGGTGAGGATCAGCACGTGCGGCAGCGGATTGTCGTCGAGGGCATCGATGGCGTCGCCGAACTGACCGCGTTCGCGCAGCTCGATCAGGCCCTCGTCGGGCGTGCGATGCACCACGCTGCCGACGTCGCTGCGCGCGCGCAGGGTCACCGCGAGTGCCTCGGCGCCAGCGGCGTCGACATCCTCGCGCAGGAACACACTGATCTCGCGCGAGGCGTCGATGCTGCCGCCGAGCCGGCCGAGGTTGTCGAGCACCAGCCACAGACCGAGAGGGAGGGCCAGCGCGACCGCCATCACGCCGATGGTCAGCGCGGTCGACCACGGCCGGCGCAGCAGCCGCCCGAGGCTGGCGACCACGCTGTAGGCATGGTGGTCCATCCAGGTGCCGATCGGCGACCCGCCGCTGCGGGCCGGCGCGTTGCGTGCCGCCTCAGGCATCGGCCAGGTCCTCGGGGGCGATGTCGTCGGCCAGCCGGCCGTGGTCGAGGACCAGGGTGCGCTTCTTCATGCGCTTGACCAGGCCGAGGTCGTGGCTGGCGACCATCACGCTGGTGCCGCGCGCGGGAAGCTCGGCGAACAGGGTCATGATTTCGGCCGACAGGGTCGGATCGAGATTGCCGGTGGGCTCGTCGGCCACCAGCAGACGCGGCTCGCCGACGATCGCGCGCGCAATGCCCACGCGTTGCTGCTCGCCGGCGGAGAGCTGCGTCGGCAGGGCCCGCTCGCGCGTGCCCAGTTCCAGGCGTTCGAGAATCGCGCGCACGCGTTTGCCGATCTCCGGTCGGCGCATGCCGCGCAGGATCAGCGGAAGCGCGATGTTGTCGAACACGCTCCGGTCGGGCAGCAGGCGGTGATCCTGGAAGACCACCGCGACTTCGCGGCGATGCATGGCCACCCTGCGCCCGCGCACCTTGAGCAGATTGCGCTCGGCGAACACCACGGCGCCGCGGCTCGGCCGCTCGGCCAGATGGATCAGCCTGAGCAGCGTGCTCTTGCCCGCACCGGAATGGCCGGTCACGAACAGCATCTCGCCCGCGGCGATGTCGAAACTGACGTCCGACAGCGCGACGTGGCCGCCGGGATACTGCTTGCTGACGTTGTCGAATCGCAGAACGCTCATGCAGCCAAGTATCGCAGGGATTCGTGGGCGAGCGCTGTCGCCGGTATGTGCCCGGCGGGTGCTCCGGGCACGCGCTCGGATGAGCGGACGCATGCGCGACAACGAAAAAAGCCCCGCCTGCGCGGGGCTTTCCAGGACGCGTTGATCAGCGCGCGTCGCCGCCGGACACCAGACGGCGCAGGCCGCGCCCGATGCGGCTGAACAGCGACGGCGCCGCCTCCTGCCCCGCCGGAGCGGCAGGCGCCGGTCGCGCCGTCGGACGCACCTCGCGCGGCCCCTGCGCCGCGCCGGAACGCGGCGGACCGCCCGAGGAGACGGCCGGGGCCTTCGCCTGCCCTGCACCGTTGCCCTGGGTCGAGGCTGCCTCGGCACCCTCGATCTTCTTGCCCCCCCGGCGCCGGCGCCGCTTGCGCGGCGGACGCGATTCGTCCGGCATGGCCGCGGCCACGGCGCCGGCGGCATCGATCACCGGTGCCGGCGTCTCGACGACCGGCGCTGCAGGCGCAGCGGCCTCGACCACGGGCTTGCCGGCCGGACTGCGCGGCTTGCGCGGCCCG
>NZ_JACCJZ010000007.1 GCF_013425765.1 Luteimonas deserti | reverse complement strand
ACCGAGGTCACGATCTCGCCCATGGTCTTGCCGGCCTGCGCGGCGAGCGCAGCGCCGCTCTCCACCTTGCCGGTCGAGTCGTCGATCAGCTGTTTGATCTCCTTGGCCGCCGCCGCGCTGCGCTGTGCCAGGGTGCGCACCTCGCTGGCCACGACCGCGAAGCCGCGCCCCTGCTCGCCGGCACGCGCCGCCTCCACCGCCGCGTTGAGCGCGAGGATGTTGGTCTGGAACGCGATCCCGTCGATGACCGAGATGATGTCGGCGATCTTGCGCGAGGACTGCTCGATGTCGCTCATGGTCTGCACGACCTGGCCGACGACGTCACCACCCTGCGACGCGACCGAGGCCGCGCCGATCGCCAGCTGGTTGGCCTGGCGGGCGTGATCGGCGTTCTGGCGCACGGTGGAGGTCAGTTCCTCCATCGAGGCGGCGGTTTCTTCCAGATTCGCCGCCTGCTGTTCGGTCCGACGCGAGAGGTCGTCGTTGCCGGCTGCGATCTCCGACGACGCGGTGCCGATGGCGCCCGACGCCGCCTGGATGCGCCCGACGATGCCGGTGAGCTGGGCGACGGTGGCATTGGCGTCGTCACGCATCTGCGCGAACACGCCCTGGAAGTCGCCGTCCATGCGCACGGTGAGGTCGCCGTCCGCGATCGCCCGAAGCAGGCGGGACAGTTCGCCCAGGTTGCGATCACTGGTCGCCATCATCGCGTTCAGGCCTTCGACCATCGCGCGGAAGTCGGCGCGGTAGGCGGTCTCGTCCCCGCGCAGGCTGAAATCGCCGAGGGCGGCGGCGGCCGAGAGGCGGCGGATCTCGCCGTTGATCGCAAGCAGGCTGGCTTTGGCGGCGTCCATCGCCTCGTGCAACATGGCACGGCTGCCGGGCAGGCGGCGGGCATCCCGGGTCAGATCGCCGTTGGCGTACTCCTGCAGCACGTCGATCGCATCGACGATCGCGTCGAGATGCTCGAACATCATCGTATTGACGCCCCGGGCCAGCTCGCCGTAGATCCCCGGGAAATCCTCGGGCATACGATGTCCGATATCTTCGGCCTCGTGCTTGCGCGTCATCTCGCGCACCTGCCCGGAGAAGCGCTCCAGCGTATGCACCATCTCGTCCGTGGCCTTGAGCATCTGGCCGATCTCGTCGGCGCCGTGCACCCCGGTCCGCACGGTGAGGTCGCCTCGCGACACGCCGCGCACGGCCGCCAGCGCCCGGTTCACGGATTCGAGCACCGAGGCGCCGATGGCGCCGCCGATGAGCAGGTTCAGCAGCACCAGCAGGCCGCCGGCGGCGGTCATGATGCCGGTGAACTGCATCGCCTGCATTTGGGTGTCGTCGAGGTAGACGCCGGTGCCGATCACCCAGCCCCACGGGGCATACGCCGCGGCGTAGGATGTCTTCTGCACGGGATCGGGCTCGCCGGCCTTGGCCCAGGTGTAATCGACGAAGCCGCCGCCGGCCTGCGCGACGCGCACGAACTCCGGAAAGATCGCCTTGCCGTCGGGGCTGAGCACCGTCTCCAGTGGCTTGCCGGTGAGGTCCGGTCGCATCGGATGCATCAGCATCGTCGGCGCTTCATCGGTCACGAAGAAATAGTCGACACCGTCGGACGCCTGCATGACGCGCAGAATTTCCAGCGCGCCGGCCTTTGCGGTCTCGAGATCGATCTCCCCGGCCTCGGCGCGCGCGGCGTACTGCTCGATTACGCCCATTGCCATCTCGGTCTGCGCGCGCAGCCCGGCCTGTCGGGTGTCGTTGAGGTCGACGAACTGGAGCCGTGCGGCGACGATTGCCAGCAGTACGATGCCGACCGCAACGAAGGCGGTCTGCATCAGGAACTTGCGCTTCATCGGAAGATCCGACAGACGGCGGTAAAGGGCGTGCTTGAGCAACATCGATGACTCGTTCAATGGCGGGGGCTGCCTCCCTTAGCGGCCGCGCAGCCGGCTTCTGTGACGGGATCATGAAAAAATGCGCGCTGGGTCGCGTTCCACGCAGGCAGGCGGGCAGGTGACGGCACCCGCCTGCCTCCCGTGCTCAACCGGCGTGGGCCAGCGCGACCGGCCGCAGGACCTTCTGAGCCGGCGCATGCGGGCGCGGCGCCACCGGTGATGCGGCGGCCGCGTCGAGCCGGAACACGGCAACAGTCGCAGCCAGGGCAGCGGCCTGCGCTTCCATTGCGCCGGCGGCCGCGGACGCTTCCTCCACCAGCGCGGCGTTCTGCTGGGTGGTTTCGTCCATGTGGGTGATGGTCCGGTTGACCTGCTCGATGCCCGAGGCCTGTTCCTGCGAGGCCGCGGCGATCTCGGACATGATGTCGGTGACGCGCTGCACCGAGGTCACGATCTCGCCCATGGTCTTGCCGGCCTGCGCGGCAAGTGCCGCACCGCCTTCCACCTTGCCGGTCGAGTCGTCGATCAGGCTCTTGATCTCCTTCGCCGCCTGCGCGCTGCGCTGGGCGAGGGTGCGCACTTCCGAGGCGACGACCGCGAAGCCGCGTCCCTGCTCGCCGGCACGCGCCGCCTCCACCGCCGCATTGAGCGCGAGGATGTTGG
The DNA here is from genome assembly GCF_013425765.1 of Luteimonas deserti. Lineage (GTDB taxonomy): Bacteria > Pseudomonadota > Gammaproteobacteria > Xanthomonadales > Xanthomonadaceae > Luteimonas > Luteimonas deserti. The sequence continues at coordinate 2,426 of NZ_JACCJZ010000007.1, read as the reverse complement.
TCTGGAAGGCGATGCCGTCGATGACCGAGATGATGTCGGCGATCTTGCGCGAGGACTGCTCGATGTCGCTCATGGTCTGCACGACCTGGCCGACGACGTCGCCACCTTGCGAGGCGACCGTGGCTGCGCCGATCGCCAGCTGGTTGGCCTGGCGGGCGTGATCGGCGTTCTGGCGCACGGTGGAAGTCAGTTCCTCCATCGAGGCTGCGGTCTCTTCCAGATTCGCGGCCTGCTGTTCGGTACGCCGCGAGAGGTCGTTGTTGCCCGAGGCGATCTCCGACGATGCGGTGCCGATGGCGCCCGATGCCTCCTGGATGCGACCGACAATGCCGGTGAGCTGGGCGACGGTGGCATTGGCGTCGTCGCGCATCCGCGCGAACACGCCCTGGAAGTCACCCTGCATCCGCTGGGTGAGATCGCCTTCGGCGATCGCACGCAACACCCGCGAGACATCGCCCAGGTTGGCGTCCGCCGTTTCCATCAGCTGGTTGAGTCCGTCGACCATGGCGCGGAAGGCGTATTCGAATCCGGCGGCGTCGCCGCGCTCGCTGAAGTCGCCGCGCGCGGCGGCATCGACCAACCGGCGGATCTCGCCATTGATCGCGACGAGATTGGTCTTGACCGCATCCATCGTTTCGGTGATCACCGCCTTCTCGCCGGGCAGGCGCTCCATGTCCTGCGACAGATCGCCCACCGCATAGCGCCGGGCCAGATCGATCACCTGCATCTTCACCGCGAGTTGCGCGGCCACGAGCTCGTTGGTGCCCGCCACCATGACACCGTAGTCGCCCGGCAAGGCCGCGGCGTCCATGCGGTAGCTGATCGCACCGGCCGCGTGGGCCTCGGCCATGGCGCGCTGTGCGGCGATCACTGCGCGGAGCTGGTCCTGCATGCGCGCCATGGCCTGCAGCACCCGGCCGACTTCATCCCGACGGCCGGTAGCGATGGTGCCGGCCAGGTCGCCGCGGCTGACCCGCTCGGCGGCCTCGAGGGTCGCATGCAGCGGCCGGGTGATGCTGCGCGTCAGCGCCAGGGCGATGATCACGCCGGCGACGAGTGCCAATCCGGTGAGAACCAGCATGAACGTCGCGAAGCCGTCGGTGGCGTCGACCGCCGCGACCGCCTCCTGCTGGTTCTTGCCTTCCTGCAGATCGATGAAGGCGTTGATGCGGGCGAGCCAGGTCACGAAGGCCGGCGCGGCCTCGCTCATCAGCACCTGCTGGGCGCCTGCGATGTCGCCGGAGGCGCGCAGGGCGCGGACCTGGGCGGCCAGGGGCAGCGTGGTGGCCTCGATCGCCTGGATCTCGGCCAGGATCGCCGCCTCCCGGGGATCCGTGGACTGGTCCACCAGCGCGTCGAGCGGCGCGGCCGACGCCGCATAGAACGCCGCCAGTGTCTCGATCTGGGCTTCCGCGGCCAGGACGTCGTCCCGGCTCTCGGCGAGGACCACGTCGCGCAATGCGATCGCGCGGTCGTGCACGCTGCCCCGGAAGTTGATCGCGTGGCGCTGTTTGACGCTGTTGATGTCGTTGATGGTGTGCAGGCTGTCGCTGATGCGCCCGACACGCTGGATGCCCACCGCGGACAGCAGCAGCATCAGGGCGATCAGGATGGAGAATCCGACAGCCAGGCGCTGTCCGATCCGAAGTTGGCCAATGTGCATGGTGGTCTCGTGCTTGGACCCGTCGCGTACGCGTTACCTCGAACCGTCGGGTGTTCCGGTCCGGATGGGATAACGGCGTCGAAACCATGCTCTGAGCAGTGAAGAATGGAACGATACGTCTGGGTCTATCCGCAGATCCAGATGGCCCGGAATCACGTAAGCAAGCGCGCGGCGTTCTGTATCATCTCCGCTCACCGGCGCCCCGCCGGCGGTCGCACGTTGCGCCGACTGCATGCCCCAGAGGGGCGAAGAAACGGGAGGCCGGCGCGGGTCGCCGCGTGGAGCGGCGTTGCGCTGCAAGCGAGGCACACCGCGAATCGGAACCGAGGACGAGCGCCAGCCGCACGACGTCCGGCGTCAGTCCGCCTCCTCGCGGAGCGCTCCCTCGACCAGATCGCAATGCGCTCGCGCAGTTGCTCGGGCAGACATCGCGCTCGAGTGAATCGAAATGGACGACGGACACACGCCAGAGCTCGCTACTCTCTGGTGGAGGGCTGCCGCCCGTCGATCCTCGAACGGTTTGGCCGTGCGGCCTTGTCCGGGGGCCGCATTGCGCGCAAGGGGCCGGCGCGACGCCGCCCCGTGCGCACATCGCTCAGGCGAAGACCGCGCGGCGCGGCGCGTCCATCGAACGCTCCGGTGTGAAGCGGTCGCTACCGCCATCGATTCGGAACACGGACACCGTCTGCGACAGGGCCGCGGCCTGGTCCTGCATGGCGCGGGCGGCCGCCGTGGCTTCCTCCACCAGCGCGGCGTTCTGCTG
>NZ_JACCJZ010000006.1 GCF_013425765.1 Luteimonas deserti | reverse complement strand
CGGATCGCGAAGCGCAGGCCTTCGTCCATCGCCACCGGGTTGATCAGCGTGACCACCATCTTCACGTTGTCGCCCGGCATCACCATCTCGGTGCCTTCCGGCAGCTCGACCGCACCGGTGATGTCGGTGGTGCGGAAGTAGAACTGCGGACGGTAGCCCTTGAAGAACGGGGTGTGACGGCCGCCCTCGTCCTTCGACAGCACGTAGACTTCGGCTTCGAAATCGGTGTGCGGCTTGATCGAACCCGGCTTGCACAGCACCTGGCCGCGCTCGACGTCGTCACGCTTGGTGCCGCGCAGCAGCAGACCGGCGTTGTCGCCCGCCTGGCCCTGGTCGAGCAGCTTGCGGAACATCTCGACGCCCGTGACCGTGGTCTTCTGGGTCGCGCGGATACCGACGATCTCGATTTCCTCGCCCACCTTGATCACGCCGCGCTCGATGCGGCCGGTCACCACGGTGCCGCGGCCCGAGATCGAGAACACGTCCTCGACCGGCATCAGGAACGCCTTGTCGACGTCACGCTCCGGCTCCGGGATCCAGGTGTCGAGCGCGTCGACCAGCTTCAGGATCGCCGGCACGCCGATCTCGCTCTGGTCGCCTTCCAGCGCCAGGCGGGCCGAGCCGTGGATGATCGGGGTGTCGTCGCCCGGGAACTCGTACTTCGACAGCAGCTCGCGCACTTCCATCTCGACCAGCTCGAGCAGCTCGGCGTCGTCGACCATGTCGGCCTTGTTCAGGAACACGACGATGTACGGCACGCCGACCTGGCGCGAGAGCAGGATGTGCTCGCGGGTCTGCGGCATCGGGCCGTCCGCGGCCGAACACACCAGGATCGCGCCGTCCATCTGCGCCGCACCGGTGATCATGTTCTTGACGTAGTCGGCGTGGCCCGGGCAGTCGACGTGCGCGTAGTGGCGCTTCTCGGACTCGTATTCCACGTGCGCGGTCGAGATCGTGATGCCGCGCGCCTTCTCTTCCGGCGCCGCGTCGATCGCGTCATAGGCCTTGAATTCGCCGCCGAAACGCTCCGCACCGATCTTCGTCAGCGCCGCCGTCAGCGTCGTCTTGCCGTGGTCCACGTGACCAATCGTGCCCACGTTCACGTGGGGCTTGGTGCGCTCGAACTTACCCTTTGCCATGACAGAAAACTCCGTAATTCGTGATTGGTGATTCGTGATCGGTGACGAACCGGATCCACACCTGGCGGTGCGGACCCGGTCTCACGAATCACTTCTTGGTGACGGTCTCGGCGATGTTGGCCGGGGCCTCGGCGTAATGGTCGAACTCCATCGAGTACGTCGCGCGACCCTGCGACATCGAGCGCAGCGTCGTGGCGTAACCGAACATCTCACCGAGCGGGATCATCGCGTTGATGATCTTGCCGGACGGGCTGTCGTCCTGGCCCTGCAGGATGCCGCGGCGACGGCTGACGTCGCCCATCACGTCGCCGAGGTAATCCTCCGGCGTGACCACTTCGACCTTCATGATCGGCTCGAGCAGCACCGGGCTGGCGCGGTTGAAGCCGTCCTTGAAGCCCATCGAGCCGGCGATCTTGAACGCCATTTCGGACGAGTCGACCTCGTGGTACGAACCGTCGACCAGCTTCACCTTGACGTCGACGATCGGATAGCCCGCCATGATGCCGTTGGCCAGCACTTCCTGGATGCCCTTGTCGACCGCCGGGATGTATTCCTTCGGCACCACGCCGCCGACGATGGCGTTCTCGAACACGTAGCCTTCGCCCGATTCCTGCGGCGAGATCTCGAGCCACACGTGGCCGAACTGGCCCTTGCCGCCCGACTGGCGCACGAACTTGCCTTCCGACTTCACCGTCTTGCGGATCGTCTCGCGGTAGGCCACCTGCGGCTTGCCGACGTTGGCTTCCACGTTGAACTCGCGCTTCATGCGGTCGACGATGATGTCCAGATGCAGCTCGCCCATGCCGGCGATGATGGTCTGGCCGGATTCCTCGTCGGTGCGCACGCGGAAGGACGGATCCTCCTGCGCAAGGCGACCGAGCGCCAGACCCATCTTCTCCTGGTCCGACTTGGTCTTGGGCTCGACCGCCATCGAGATCACCGGCTCCGGGAACGTCATCCGCTCGAGCACGATCGGCGCGTCCTGCGCGCACAGCGTGTCGCCGGTGGTGACGTCCTTCAGGCCCACGGCCGCGGCGATGTCGCCGGCCAGGACTTCCTTGATCTCTTCACGGTTGTTGGAATGCATCTGCAGCAGGCGGCCGATGCGCTCCTTCTTGCCCTTGACCGAGTTCATCACCTGGTCACCGGCGTTGAGCGAACCCGAGTACACCCGGAAGAACGTCAGCGAACCCACGAACGGGTCGGTCATGATCTTGAAGGCGAGCGCGGAGAACGGCGCCTTGTCGCTGGATTCGCGCGACAGCTCCTTGGTCTCGTCGTCGACGTCGACGCCCTTCACCGCCGGCACGTCGACCGGCGACGGCAGCAGCTTGATGACGCCGTCGAGCATCGCCTGGACGCCCTTGTTCTTGAAGGCCGAGCCGCAGAACATCGGCACGATCTCGGTCTTGAGCGTGCGCTGGCGCAGGCCCTCGACGATCTCGTCCTCGGTCAGCTCGCCGCCTTCGAGATACTTGTTCATCAGCTCTTCGTCGGCCTCGGCGGCCGACTCGATCATGTACGCGCGCGCCTCGTCCGCCTGCGCCTGCAGTTCGGCCGGGATCTCGCGGTACTCGAAGTTCAGACCCTGGGACGCGGTGTCCCAATGGATCGCCTTCATCTTGATCAGGTCGACCACGCCCTCGAAGCCGTCCTCGGCGCCGATCGGAATCTGCATCGGCACCGGCGCCGCGCCGAGACGCGACTTCAGCTGGTCGCGCACCTTGAAGAAGTTCGCGCCGGTGCGGTCCATCTTGTTGACGAACGCGATGCGCGGCACCTGGTACTTGTTGGCCTGGCGCCACACGGTCTCGGACTGCGGCTGCACACCGCCGACCGCACACAGCACGAACACCGCGCCGTCGAGTACGCGCAGAGAGCGTTCGACTTCGATCGTGAAGTCGACGTGGCCGGGGGTGTCGATGATGTTGAAACGGTGCTCCGGGAACGACTTGTCCATTCCCTTCCAGAACGCAGTGGTCGCAGCGGACTGGATCGTGATGCCACGTTCCTGTTCCTGCTCCATCCAGTCCATGGTCGCGGCGCCATCGTGCACTTCGCCGATCTTGTGGCTCTTGCCGGTGTAGAACAGGATGCGCTCGGAAGTCGTCGTCTTGCCGGCATCGATGTGGGCCATGATGCCGAAGTTGCGGTAACGGTCGATGGGAGTCGTGCGAGCCACGTCAGTCTCTCGTATTGAATGGCGAAGTCCCGATGGAGCGCGGAGCCTTCGCGATGGAATCGCTTGAATGGACGAATGCCGCCTTGCGGCGGCCTTCGGATCCTGCGTGCGGTCTGTGACCGCCTGGAGGCACCATGGATGGTGCCGGCGGGCCCCGGTATCAACCGGAGCCCGCGGGTCCGCTTACCAGCGGTAGTGCGCGAACGCCTTGTTGGCGTCGGCCATGCGGTGGGTCTCTTCACGCTTCTTGATCGCACCGCCACGGTTCTCCGAGGCGTCGATCAGCTCGGCGGCCAGCTTGCGCGGCATGGTGTTCTCGCCGCGCTTGCGCGCCGACTCGATCAGCCAGCGCATCGCCAGCGCCATGCGGCGCGAGGCGCGCACTTCGACCGGCACCTGGTACGTCGCGCCACCGACACGGCGCGACTTGACCTCGACGGCCGGCGACACGTTGCCGAGCGCCTTTTCCACGAGCTCCAGCGCATCGGGGTTCTTCTCGCCGATGACGTCCATGGCGCCGTAGACGATCTTCTCGGCCACCGACTTCTTGCCGCTCTTCATGACCATGTTGATGAAGCGCGCGATCGTGTCGCTGTGGTGCTTGGGATCGGGCAGCACCGCACGCTGCGGGGTGTTTCCTTTACGCGACATTGTCTATTCCTCAGCCCTTCGGACGCTTGGCGCCGTACTTCGAACGTGCCTGCTTGCGCTTCGCGACGCCGGCGGCGTCGAGCGAACCGCGAACGGTGTGGTAACGCACGCCGGGCAGGTCCTTGACGCGACCGCCGCGGATCAGCACCACGCTGTGCTCCTGCAGGTTGTGGCCTTCGCCACCGATGTACGAAATCACTTCGTAGCCGTTGGTCAGGCGCACCTTGGCGACCTTGCGCAGAGCCGAGTTCGGCTTCTTCGGGGTCGTGGTGTAGACGCGGGTGCAGACGCCACGGCGCTGCGGGCAATTCGCCAACGCGGGCGACGTGCTCTTGTATGTTTCGGGGCTGCGCGGCTTCCGCACCAGCTGGTTGATCGTTGCCATCAGTCTCGGGTTCTGTGGTTTCGGGCCGGGGCCCGGTGAAAACGAAGGCAGACGGAAAACCGTCTGCCAGACGAAAAAGTATAGCCCGCGCCGACGATTTGCGTCAACGCGAGCTGATACCGCCGCCGGCTGGCCACAGGGGCCCAGCCCGACATAACAACGTCCCGTCCGTCCTGGACCGAATACGAGCCGCATCCTGCGCCTCATTTCGGAGTCTGGGCGGCCCGCGAGGGGCCGCCAAAGAAGGCTATCTTAGCCCTGGTGCTCGTCGCTGTCACCCATCTGGGTGGCCGGCGCGTCTTCCAGCATCACCTGCTCCGGCGGCAGCACCACCGGTGCGGCCTCGGCGACGGGCCCTGCGAGGGTCTCCATCTCCGAATCGGTCAGGCCCGACGCCGCGCGGCGGCGCTGCGTGTGGTACGCGAGACCGGTACCGGCAGGAATCAGGCGACCGACGATCACGTTCTCCTTGAGGCCGCGCAGGCTGTCGCGGGTGCCGCGCACGGCCGCCTCGGTCAGCACGCGGGTGGTCTCCTGGAAGGACGCCGCTGAGATGAAGGATTCCGTCGCCAGCGAAGCCTTGGTGATGCCGAGCAGGACCGGATCGAACTTCGCCGGAAGCTCGTTCTTGGCGAGATGCTTGATGTTGTCCTCCAGCACCCGCTGACGCTCGACCTGCTCGCCGTTGAGGAAGCGGCTGTCGCCGCCGTCGGTGATCTCGACCTTGCGCAGCATCTGGCGAACGATCACCTCGATGTGCTTGTCGTTGATCTTGACGCCCTGCAGGCGGTAGACGTCCTGGATCTCCTTGGTCAGGTACGACGCGAGCTCCTCGACACCCTTCAGGCGCAGGATGTCCTGCGGACCCGGCTCGCCGTCCACCACGGTCTCGCCCTTCTCCACGTGCTCGCCTTCGAACACGATGATCTGGCGGTACTTGGGGATCAGCTCTTCGTGATCGACACCGTCGGTGCCCTTGATGATCAGGCGCTGCTTGCCCTTGGTGTCCTTGCCGAAGCTCACGATGCCGGAGATCTCGGCGAGGATCGCCTGGTCCTTCGGCTTGCGCGCTTCGAACAGGTCGGCCACGCGCGGCAGACCGCCGGTAATGTCGCGGGTCTTGGACGCTTCCTGCGGCACCTTGGTCACCACGTCGCCCACGCCGACGGGGTCACCGTCCTGCAGGTTGACGATCGAGCGCGGCGGCAGCAGGTACTGCGCCGGCAGGTCGGTGCCCGGGATCGACAGGTCGTTGCCCTTGGCATCGACGATGCGGACGATCGGACGCAGATCCTTGCCCTGCGAACCACGCCGCTTGGGATCGGTGATCTCGCGTGACGCCAGGCCCGTCAGCTCGTCGGTCTTCTCGATGACCGTGATGCCTTCGACGAAATCGATGAAGCGGATGAAGCCCGCCACTTCCGACACGATCGGGTGGTTGTGCGGATCCCAGTTCGCGACGGTCTGGCCGGCCTTGATCGCATCGCCGTCCTTGACGGTGATCGTCGCGCCGTAGGGCAGCTTGTAGCGCTCGCGCTCGCGGCCGTGGCCGTCGAGCACCGAGAGCTCGCCGGAGCGCGAGACCGCGACCAGGTTGCCGCTCTCGTGGGTGACGAACTTCAGGTTGTTGAACTTGATGGAGCCGGTGGTCTTGACCGTCACGTTGTCGATGGCGGCCGCACGCGACGCCGCACCACCGATGTGGAACGTCCGCATGGTCAGCTGGGTGCCGGGTTCACCGATCGACTGCGCGGCGACGACGCCGACGGCCTCGCCCTGGTTGACCAGGTGGCCGCGGCCGAGATCGCGGCCGTAACACATGGCGCAGACGCCGAAGCTCGCCTCGCAGGTGATCGTCGAGCGCACCTTGATCGACTGGACGCCCGCTTCCTCGAGCCGCATGACCCACTGCTCGTCGAGCAGCGTGTTGCGGGTGACAATCGGATCCTCGTCGTTGCCCGGCAGGAACACGTCCTCGGCCACGACACGACCCAGCACGCGGTCGCGCAGCGGTTCGACCACGTCGCCGCCTTCGACGATCGGGGTCATCATCAGGCCGTCGAGCGTGCCGCAATCGACCTCGGTGATCACCACGTCCTGGGCCACGTCGACGAGGCGACGCGTCAGGTAACCGGAGTTCGCGGTCTTGAGCGCGGTATCGGCCAGACCCTTGCGGGCACCGTGGGTGGAGTTGAAGTACTCCTGGACGTTCAGGCCTTCGCGGAAGTTCGCGATGATCGGCGTCTCGATGATCGAGCCGTCGGGCTTGGCCATCAGGCCGCGCATACCGGCCAGCTGGCGGATCTGGGCCTGCGAACCACGCGCACCGGAGTCGGCCATGATGTAGAGCGAGTTCATCGACTTCTGGTCGATGGTCTCGCCCTTGGCATTGACGACCTTCTCGGTACCGATGGTGTCCATCATCGCCTTGGCGATGCGCTCGTTCGTACGCGACCAGATGTCGACGACCTTGTTGTAGCGCTCGCCGGCGGTGACGAGACCGGACTGGTACTGCTGCTGGATCTCCAGCACCTCGGTCTCGGCCTCGGCCAGGATGCCCTTCTTCTCGGACGGAATGGTCATGTCGTTGATGCCGATCGACACACCCGCACGGGTCGCGTTGGCGAAGCCGGTGTACATCAGCTTGTCGGCGAACACGACCGTGTCCTTGAGTCCCAGACGGCGGTAGCAGGAGTTGATCAGCCGGCTGATGTTCTTCTTGTTGAGCTCGGTGTTGGCCAGTTCGAAGGGCAGCCCGTCGGGCATGATCTCGAGCAGCAGCGCACGACCCACGGTCGTGTCCACGATCGAGGTCACCTTCTCGCGCGAGCCGTCTTCGCCGATCACTGTCTGGCGGATGCGCACCTTGATCTTGGCGTGCAGGCCGGCGGCCTTGTTGTCGAATGCGCGACGCACTTCCGCGATGTTGGCGAAGATCATGCCCTCGCCCTGGATGTTCTCCAGCGCACGGGTCATGTAGTACAGGCCGAGCACGACGTCCTGCGACGGCACGATGATCGGCTCGCCGTTGGCGGGCGAGAGGATGTTGTTCGACGCCATCATCAGCGCACGCGCCTCGAGCTGGGCTTCAAGGCTCAGCGGCACGTGGACGGCCATCTGGTCGCCGTCGAAGTCGGCGTTGAACGCGGTACACACCAGCGGATGCAGCTGGATCGCCTTGCCTTCGATCAGCACCGGCTCGAACGCCTGGATGCCCAGGCGGTGCAGCGTCGGCGCGCGGTTGAGCATGACCGGGTGCTCGCGGATCACCTCTTCGAGGATGTCCCACACCTCGGCCTCTTCGCGCTCGACGAGCTTCTTGGCGGCCTTGATCGTCGTGGCGAGGCCACGGCGCTGCAGCTTGGCGAAGATGAAGGGCTTGAACAGCTCCAGCGCCATCTTCTTCGGCAGGCCGCACTCGTGCAGGCGCAGCGTCGGGCCGACCACGATGACCGAACGGCCCGAGTAGTCGACGCGCTTGCCGAGCAGGTTCTGGCGGAAGCGGCCCTGCTTGCCCTTGATCATGTCGGCGAGCGACTTGAGCGGACGCTTGTTGGTGCCGGTGATGGCGCGGCCGCGGCGGCCGTTGTCCATCAGCGCATCGACCGACTCCTGCAGCATGCGCTTCTCGTTGCGCACGATGATGTCGGGCGCGTTGAGTTCGAGCAGGCGACGCAGGCGGTTGTTGCGGTTGATGACGCGGCGGTACAGATCGTTGAGATCCGAGGTCGCGAAGCGGCCACCGTCCAGCGGCACCAGCGGACGCAGGTCCGGCGGCAGCACCGGCAGCACGGTCATGATCATCCACTCGGGCCGGTTGCCCGACTCGATGAAGGCCTCGACCAGCTTGATGCGCTTGGTGAGGCGCTTGAGCTTGGTTTCAGAACCGGTGGCGGCGATCTCTTCCTTCAGGCGGGCCATTTCGGCCTGCAGGTCGATCGTGCGCAGCAGGTCGTAGACCGCCTCGGCGCCCATCGCGGCGTCGAAGTCGTCGCCGTGTTCCTGGCGCATCTGCATGAACTGCTCTTCGTTGAGCAGCTGGCCGCGCTCGAGCGGAGTCAGGCCCGGCTCGGTGACGACGAACGCCTCGAAGTACAGGATGCGCTCGATGTCGCGCAGTGTCATGTCCAGCATCAGGCCGATGCGGCTGGGCAGCGACTTGAGGAACCAGATGTGCGCGACCGGCGAGGCCAGGTCGATGTGGCCCATGCGCTCGCGGCGCACCTTGGCCAGCGTGACTTCGGTGCCGCACTTCTCGCACACGACGCCGCGGTGCTTCATGCGCTTGTACTTGCCGCACAGGCACTCGTAGTCCTTGATCGGACCGAAGATCGCGGCGCAGAACAGGCCGTCGCGCTCGGGCTTGAACGTGCGGTAGTTGATCGTCTCGGGCTTCTTCACCTCGCCGAACGACCACGAACGGATCAGGTCGGGACTGGCGAGCGCGATCTTGATCGCGTCGAAATCCGGGATCTGGCGCTGCTGGTTGAAGAGATTGAGCAGGTCTTTCATGTCTTTACTCCGGGAATGGGGAACCTGGGGCGTGATGGATCGCGGTCGCGCGCGGCGCGCTCATGCGCCGCGCGACGGGCGTCCTGCCTCAGTGCTCCTCCAGCTCCATGTTGATCGCCAGCGAACGGATTTCCTTGACCAGCACGTTGAACGACTCCGGCATGCCGGCGACCATCTCGTGCTCGCCGTCGACGATGTTCTTGTACATCTGGTTGCGGCCCTGCACGTCGTCGGACTTCACCGTCAGCATTTCCTGCAGGGTGTAGGCCGCGCCGTACGCTTCCAGCGCCCAGACTTCCATCTCGCCGAAGCGCTGACCGCCGAACTGCGCCTTGCCGCCCAGCGGCTGCTGGGTGACGAGCGAGTACGGGCCGGTCGAACGCGCGTGCATCTTGTCGTCCACCAGGTGGTTGAGCTTGAGCATGTGCATGTAGCCCACGGTGACCTCGCGCTCGAACGCCTCGCCGGTGCGGCCGTCGAATAGGCGGGTCTGGCCGCTGGTCGGAAGATCCGCCAGTTCCAGCATGGCCTTGATCTCGGACTCCGCAGCGCCGTCGAACACCGGCGTCGCCATCGGCACGCCGTCGGTCAGGTTGCCGGCGAGCCTCAGCAGCTCCTCGTCGCTGAACTGGGTCAGATCCACGCGCTCGGCGAACGTCTTCCGGTCGTGGTTGTAGATCTGGTCGAGGAACGTCCGCAGCTCGGCCACCTTGGCCTGGGCGTCGAGCATCCGCTGGATCTTCTCGCCGAGCCCCTTGGCCGCGAGGCCCAGGTGCACTTCGAGGATCTGGCCGATGTTCATACGCGACGGCACGCCCAGCGGGTTGAGCACGATGTCGACGGTATTGCCGTTCGCCATGTACGGCATGTCCTGCACGGGCACGATGGTCGAGACCACACCCTTGTTGCCGTGGCGGCCGGCCATCTTGTCGCCCGGCTGGATGCGGCGCTTCACGGCCAGGTAGACCTTGACCATCTTCAGCACGCCCGGCGCGAGATCATCGCCCTGGGTGATCTTGCCGCGCTTGTCGGCGAATCGCTTCTCGAACTCCTTCTGATGCGCGTCGATCTGCTTCTGCGCACGTTCGATCGCGTCCGACGCGTCCTCGTCCTTCATGCGGATCTGGAACCAGTCGGACTTCTTCAGGCCGTCGAGCACGAGCGAGCTGACCGTGTCGCCCTTCTTCAGGCCGGGGCCGCCGTTGGCGACCTTGCCCTGGATCTGCGAACGCAGTCGCGCATAGATCGCGCTCTCGAGAATGCGGAACTGGTCGTCGAAGTCCTTCTTGACGCGCTTGATCTCGGACTCTTCGATCTGCTTGGCACGCTTGTCCTTCTCGATGCCGTCGCGGGTGAAGACCTGCACGTCGATGACGGTGCCGTCCATGCCCGGGGGCACGCGCAGCGAGCTGTCCTTCACGTCGGACGCCTTCTCGCCGAAGATCGCGCGCAGCAGCTTCTCTTCCGGGGTCAGCTGGCTCTCACCCTTGGGCGTGACCTTGCCGACCAGAATGTCGCCGGCGCGCACTTCGGCGCCGATGTACACCACGCCGGACTCGTCCAGACGGTTGAGCGCGTTCTCGGACACGTTCGGGATGTCGGCGGAGATCTCCTCCGGCCCGAGCTTCGTGTCGCGGGCGACCGCGGTCAGCTCCTCGATGTGGATCGTCGTGTAGCGGTCTTCCTTGACGACGCGCTCCGACAGCAGGATCGAGTCTTCGAAGTTGTAGCCGTTCCACGGCATGAACGCGACCAGCATGTTCTGCCCCAGCGCCAGCTCGCCGATGTCGGTCGAGGGACCGTCGGCCAGCACGTCGCCGCGCGCGACCACGTCACCCACGTTCACCAGCGGACGCTGGTTGATGCAGGTGTTCTGGTTGGAGCGCGTGTACTTGATCAGGTTGTAGATGTCGACGCCGGCATCGTGCTCGCCGGAGATCTCTTCTTCATTGACCTTGACCACGACGCGGCCGGCGTCGATCTGCTCGATCACGCCGCCACGGCGGGCGTTCACGGTCACGCCCGAGTCGCGCGCCACGGCGCGCTCGATGCCGGTCCCGACCAGCGGCTTCTGCGCACGCAGCGTGGGCACGGCCTGGCGCTGCATGTTGGCCCCCATCAGTGCGCGGTTGGCGTCGTCGTGCTCGAGGAACGGCACGAGTGCGGCCGCGACCGACACGGTCTGCATCGGCGAGACGTCCATGTAATGGATTTCCGCCGGCGGCTTGAGCAGCGACTCGCCCTGGAAGCGGCAGTCGACGAACTGCTGGGTCATCGTGCCCTTGTCGTCCTGGACGGCATTGGCCTGGGCGATGACGTAGTCGTTCTCCTCGATCGCCGAGAGGTACTCGATCTCGTCGGTGACGCGGCTGTCGACGACCTTGCGGTACGGCGTCTCGAGAAAGCCGTAGCGGTTGGTGCGTGCGAAGGTCGCCAGCGAGTTGATCAGGCCGATGTTCGGGCCTTCCGGCGTTTCGATGGTGCAGACGCGGCCGTAGTGCGTGGGATGCACGTCGCGCACTTCGAAGCCGGCGCGCTCGCGGGTCAGACCGCCCGGCCCCAGGGCCGAGACGCGACGCTTGTGCGTGACTTCCGACAGCGGGTTGTTCTGGTCCATGAACTGCGACAGCTGCGAGGAGCCGAAGAATTCCTTGACCGCAGCCGCGACCGGCTTGGCGTTGATGAGCTCCTGCGGGGTCAGGCCATCGGCCTCGGCCATCGTCAGGCGCTCGCGCACGGCGCGCTCGACGCGGACCAGGCCCACGCGGAACACGTTCTCGGCCATTTCACCGACGCTGCGCACGCGGCGGTTGCCGAGGTGGTCGATGTCGTCGACGACGCCGCGACCGTTGCGGATCTCGGTCAGCACGCGGATGACGTCGAGGATGTCGGAGCTCTGGCCGAACTCGCCGCGCAGGCGCACCGAATCCTCGTCCTTGCGCTCGGCGAAGTACTTCGCGTCGTAGAGCACGGACGCGCCTTCGGTTTCCTTGCGGCCGAGGCGACGGTTGAACTTCATCCGGCCCACGCTCGAGACGTCGTAGCGCTCGAAGGTGAAGAACAGGTTGTGGAACAGGTTCTGCGCGGCATCCTTGGTCGGCGGCTCGCCGGGACGCATCATGCGGTAGATCTCGACCAGCGCGTCGAGCTGGGTCTTGGTCGAGTCGATGCGCAGCGTGTTCGACAGGTACGGGCCGCGGTCGAGATCGTTGACCCAGATCGTGCCGATGGTTTCGATGCCCGCCTTGCGCAGCGCCTCGAGCGTTTCGAGCGAGATCTCGTCGTTGGCGGTGGCGACCAGCTCGCCGGTCGACGGATCGATCACGTCGTGCGAGAGGATCTGGCCGACCATGTAGTCGTCCGGCACCGCGAGCGCGGTGATGCCCGAAGCCTCGAGCTGCTTGACGTGACGCGCGGTGATGCGCTTGCCCGCCTCGACGATGACCTTGTCGCCATCGAGCAGGTCGAAGTTCAGCGTTTCGCCGCGCAGGCGCTCCGACACCAGCTCCAGCTGCACGCCCTCGCCCTCGGGGAGGATGTGATAGCTGTTGATGTCGAAGAACTCGTTGAGCATCTCTTCATTGTTGTAGCCGAGCGCGCGCAGCAGCACCGACACCGGCAGCTTGCGGCGACGGTCGATACGGGTGAACAGCGCGTCCTTCGGGTCGAACTCGAAGTCGAGCCAGGAACCGCGGTAGGGAATGATGCGGGCGCTGTAGAGCAGCTTGCCCGAGCTGTGGGTCTTGCCGCGGTCGTGGTCGAAGAACACGCCGGGCGAGCGGTGCAGCTGCGAGACGATGACGCGCTCGGTGCCGTTGATGATGAAGGTGCCGTTCTCGGTCATGAGCGGGATCTCGCCCATGTAGACCTCCTGCTCCTTCACGTACTTGATGGCCTTCTGCGACGACTCGCGGTCGTAGATCACCAGGCGCACGGTCACGCGCAGCGGGGCGCCGTAGCTCAGGCCGCGGTTGCGGCACTCGCGCTCGTCGAAGCCGGGCTCGCCGAGCTTGTAGCCGACGTATTCCAGCGCGGCGTAGCCGTTGTAACTGACGATCGGGAACACCGACTTCAGCGCGGCGTGCAGGCCGCGGTCCTCGCGCTGCGACGGATCGCGGTCGGCCTGGAGGAACTCGCGATAGGAATCGACCTGGATGGCGAGCAGGAAGGGCACCTCGAGAATCTCACGGCGCTTGCCGAAGTTCTTGCGGATGCGCTTCTTCTCGGTGAACGAGTAGTTCGGCTGGAGCTGGGACGTCGTCATGGATACGCCTCGATGTATCGGTGGACCGCATTGCGGTCCGGGAACAGATGAGCTGCCACTGGGTAGTCGCTGGTATTGCCGGCACCAGCACGCCATCTCCCGCTACTACCCACTGACAACTGGGTCAGTTGTCGTGTTGCAGGCCGTCCTGAAACCACTCCGATTTCAGGAACGACCAAGGGCCGGGGGCTTTCGCCCCCGGCCCCGGTGCATCGCCAGCATGTGCTGCGATGCCAAGGTGCCGCTTACTTGATTTCGACGGTCGCGCCGGCAGCTTCGAGATCCTTCTTGATCTTCTCGGCTTCTTCCTTCGTGGCGCCTTCCTTGACGTCCTTCGGTGCGCCTTCGACCAGGTCCTTGGCTTCCTTCAGACCCAGGCCGGTGATGGCGCGGACGACCTTGATGGCCTCGACCTTCTTCTCGCCGGCGGCCTTCAGGACGACGGTGAACTCGGTCTGCTCTTCGACGGCAGCAGCCGGGCCGGCAGCGGCGGCCGCGGCGACCGGAGCGGCGGCGGAGACGCCGAACTTCTCTTCGATGGCCTTGACCAGCTCCATCACTTCCATCAGGGACTTCTCGGCGATGGCGTCGACGATCTGCTCAGTGGTAAGGGACATAGTGATTACCTTTGAAAAATTTTCTGGGATGGGGTTCGTTGGACCGGCAGACCGGACTTACGCCGTTTCGGCCGTCTCGGCCGCTGCAGCTTCCGTCGGCGCGTCTTCGCCACCGCCCTGCTGGTCGCCGACGGCCTTGACGGCACGGGCGAACATCGCGGCGGGTTCGGACAGCACGCGGGCGAGCATGGACAGCGCCTGGTCCAGCGTCGGCAGCGACGCCAGGACATCGACGTGGCTGGCCGGGTACAGCTGGCCTTCGACGACGACGACCTTGGGCTGGAGCTTGTCGTTGGTCTTGGCGAATTCCTTGATCAGGCGACCGGCTGCGCCGGGCTCCTCGGTCGAGAACGCATACAGCAGAGGGCCGACCAGCGCGTCCTTGGAACACGCGTATTCGGTACCTTCCACGGCGCGGGCGGCCAGGGTGTTCTTGACGACACGCAAGTACACGCCGGTCTCACGCGCCTTCTTGCGCATCGCGGTCATCTGGCTGACCGTGGTGCCCACGTACTCGGCGGCGATCAAGGAGTGTGCCTTGGCGGCGACTTCTGCCAGCTCGGCGACAACTTCCTGCTTCTGGGACAGATTGAGAGCCATTAATCACTCCTCATTGTGAACTCCGCTCACGGCTCCTGCCGCTTGCGGTCCTGAGCGGCCTCCATCCATGGATGCCGGGGATGTGCGAGACATCCCGGTGGTGGCCTTTCTGTCTGGCTGGACGGATGTCTGACCAGAAAAAACGAGAAAAGGCAGCACCATCTACGCAGGCCTTCCGGTGCATGCACCTTGGGATTAAGCGGTCTCGATCCTCGGTGGCGGCGATTCCCTGCCAGTGCGAGCCTCCCTGCCCGTCGCCACGTCGACCTCGACCGCGCCTGCGGTCTTTGACGGCGCCGCGCCGGACCGAAGTCCGTCGCGATGCCCCCAAATCACGCCACCCCGGCTGCGGGGTGGCGCGTTTACAGCGTTCCGATCAGCGCGCGATGCTCAGCGTCGAGGGGTCGACGGCGACGCCGGGGCCCATCGTCGAGCTCAGCGAGATCTTCTGCAGGTACTGGCCCTTGGCCGTGGCCGGCTTGGCCTTGACCAGGTCGGCGAGCAGCGCCTGCAGGTTTTCCTTCAGCTTCTCGGCGTCGAAATCGGCCTTGCCGATCGTGCAGTGGATGATGCCGGCCTTGTCGGTGCGGTAGCGGACCTGGCCGCCCTTCGCGTTCTTCACCGCCTCGCCCGGGTTCGGGGAGACCGTGCCGACCTTCGGGTTCGGCATCAGGCCGCGCGGGCCCAGGACCGTACCGAGCTTGCCGACAACGCGCATGGCGTCCGGCGTCGCGATCACGACGTCGTAGTTGATGTCGCCGGCCTGCATCTTCTCGGCCAGGTCGTCCATGCCGACCACGTCGGCACCGGCAGCCAGCGCCTCATCGGCCTTGGCGCCTGCCGGCGCGAACACCGCAACGCGCACGCTCTTGCCGGTGCCCTGCGGCAGCACGGTCGAGCCGCGGACCTGCTGGTCGGACTTGCGCGCATCGACGCCGAGGCGCACGGCGACGTCCACCGCTTCGGCGAACTTCGCGCTGCTGTTGTCCTTGACGATCTTCAGGGCGTCGTCGATCGCGTAGCTCTTGCCGGGCTGCACGGCAGCCTGGATGCGCTTCTGTCGCTTGCTCTGTGCCATGGTCTCAGCCCTCCACCGTCAGACCCATCGAACGGGCCGAACCCGCGATGGTGCGCACTGCTGCTTCGAGTTCCGCCGCCGTGAGGTCGGCTTCCTTCGCCTTCGCGATCTCCTCGAGCTGCGCGCGCGTCACCTTGCCCACCTTCTCGGTGTTGGGACGCTTGGAGCCGGAGGTGATGCCCGCCGCCTTCTTCAGCAGCACCGCGGCCGGCGTGCTCTTGGTGATGAAGGTGAACGTGCGGTCCGAATAGGCCGTGATGATGACCGGAGTCGGCAGACCCGGCTCCAGCTTGGAGGTCGCCGCGTTGAACGCCTTGCAGAACTCCATGATGTTCAGGCCGCGCTGACCCAGCGCAGGACCGACCGGCGGCGAGGGGTTGGCCTGACCGGCCTTCACCTGCAGCTTGATGTAACCGACGACTTTCTTCGCCATTGTCTTCTTCTCTCCGGGTGCAGACGCCTGAACTCAGGCTCCCCATCGTTCCGGGAATACACGTGTCCCGGATTCACGTTGTCCATCTCGCGCGAAAGGCCGCCCATGCGGCGGCCAGTGCGGATGCCCGGCTCAGCCGGACAGCGAGCCGCGCACTATAACAGGATTTCGCGCTCCCGTCACAGGGAGCGCGGCAGAGGCTCAGGCCTTCTCGACCTGCCCGAATTCCAGCTCGACCGGGGTCGAGCGGCCGAAGATGAGCACGGCGACGCGCAGGCGGCTCTTCTCGTAGTTGACCTCTTCGACGACGCCGTTGAAATCGTTGAACGGGCCATCGGTGACGCGCACCATCTGGCCCGCTTCGAACAGCACCTTCGGACGCGGCTTCTCGACGCCTTCCTGCACGCGATCGAGGATCACCGCGGCCTCCTCGTCGCGGATCGGCAACGGCCGGTCGGCGGTGCCGCCGATGAAGCCCATGACCTTCGGCGTTTCCTTGACCAGGTGCCAGCTCTCGTTGTCCATGCGGGGAATCCCGCCGTCGTCCGAGGTCTGGATCTGCACCAGCACATAACCGGGGAAGAACTTGCGCTCGGAACGGCGCTTCTGGCCGGAGCGCATCTCGATCACTTCCTCGGTCGGCACCAGCACGTCGCCGAACTTCTCCTGCATGCCGGTGCGCGCGATACGGTCGCGCAGCGCCTGGGCCACCGACTTCTCGAAGCCGGAATAGGCATGCACGACGTACCAGCGCTTGACGCCTTCGGTTTCCATCTGAATCGTTACTCCGTCACTGCCTCAGAACGAGGCGGATGAGCCACTGGATGACCTGGTCGAAGCCGGCCAGCATCAGGCTGATGAGGATCACCGCGATGATCACGACCCAGGTCAGCCGGACCGCTTCCTGGCGCGTCGGCCAGACCACCTTGCGCAGCTCGAACCGCGTTTCCGAGAAGAATTCGCGGGTCCTGTGGCCTTTGGCCGTGGTCAGGAACACCGCCACGGCGGCGACGAGGCAGAGCCCGACGATCACACTGCGGACGGACGTCGCGAGCTGCGCCTGGAACCAGTAGAACGCGAACACGCCGGCGATCACCAGCAGGACCGCGCCGGCGTACTTGGCGAGATCCGTCGCGGACGCGCCCTTCGAATGTTCGACTCTGCTGTTCAAGTCCCGGCGACCCATCGGTTGTACGACTGCTCGATTGACAGGCCAGGCCGTGCTGCGCCAGGCCCCGCGCGGAGGATCCGCGAATGGCACGCCAGGAGGGACTCGAACCCCCAACCTGCGGTTTTGGAGACCGCTGCTCTGCCAATTGAGCTACTGGCGTAAAGATGGAACCCGCCGCCCCGGATTTCCTGAGACGGCGAAGGCGGACCGGGTTGCCGGCCCGCCTCGTCGCGACCTGGTGCGGAATCGGCGCTCCGCGTCCGGTCACTGGATCCCGGCAGCCGCCGGGACGATCGTCGGGCCCACGCGCGGTGAACGCGCGGGCCGTCGGGTCACTTGATGATCTTGGCCACCACGCCGGCGCCGACGGTGCGGCCGCCTTCACGGATCGCGAAGCGCAGGCCTTCGTCCATCGCCACCGGGTTGATCAGCGTGACCACCATCTTCACGTTGTCGCCCGGCATCACCATCTCGGTGCCTTCCGGCAGCTCGACCGCACCGGTGATGTCGGTGGTGCGGAAGTAGAACTGCGGACGGTAGCCCTTGAAGAACGGGGTGTGACGGCCGCCCTCGTCCTTCGACAGCACGTAGACTTCGGCTTCGAAATCGGTGTGCGGCTTGATCGAACCCGGCTTGCACAGCACCTGGCCGCGCTCGACGTCGTCACGCTTGGTGCCGCGCAGCAGCAGACCGGCGTTGTCGCCCGCCTGGCCCTGGTCGAGCAGCTTGCGGAACATCTCGACGCCCGTGACCGTGGTCTTCTGGGTCGCGCGGATACCGACGATCTCGATTTCCTCGCCCACCTTGATCACGCCGCGCTCGATGCGGCCGGTCACCACGGTGCCGCGGCCCGAGATCGAGAACACGTCCTCGACCGGCATCAGGAACGCCTTGTCGACGTCACGCTCCGGCTCCGGGATCCAGGTGTCGAGCGCGTCGACCAGCTTCAGGATCGCCGGCACGCCGATCTCGCTCTGGTCGCCTTCCAGCGCCAGGCGGGCCGAGCCGTGGATGATCGGGGTGTCGTCGCCCGGGAACTCGTACTTCGACAGCAGCTCGCGCACTTCCATCTCGACCAGCTCGAGCAGCTCGGCGTCGTCGACCATGTCGGCCTTGTTCAGGAACACGACGATGTACGGCACGCCGACCTGGCGCGAGAGCAGGATGTGCTCGCGGGTCTGCGGCATCGGGCCGTCCGCGGCCGAACACACCAGGATCGCGCCGTCCATCTGCGCCGCACCGGTGATCATGTTCTTGACGTAGTCGGCGTGGCCCGGGCAGTCGACGTGCGCGTAGTGGCGCTTCTCGGACTCGTATTCCACGTGCGCGGTCGAGATCGTGATGCCGCGCGCCTTCTCTTCCGGCGCCGCGTCGATCGCGTCATAGGCCTTGAATTCGCCGCCGAAACGCTCCGCACCGATCTTCGTCAGCGCCGCCGTCAGCGTCGTCTTGCCGTGGTCCACGTGACCAATCGTGCCCACGTTCACGTGGGGCTTGGTGCGCTCGAACTTACCCTTTGCCATG
>NZ_JACCJZ010000005.1 GCF_013425765.1 Luteimonas deserti | reverse complement strand
CGGATCGCGAAGCGCAGGCCTTCGTCCATCGCCACCGGGTTGATCAGCGTGACCACCATCTTCACGTTGTCGCCCGGCATCACCATCTCGGTGCCTTCCGGCAGCTCGACCGCACCGGTGATGTCGGTGGTGCGGAAGTAGAACTGCGGACGGTAGCCCTTGAAGAACGGGGTGTGACGGCCGCCCTCGTCCTTCGACAGCACGTAGACTTCGGCTTCGAAATCGGTGTGCGGCTTGATCGAACCCGGCTTGCACAGCACCTGGCCGCGCTCGACGTCGTCACGCTTGGTGCCGCGCAGCAGCAGACCGGCGTTGTCGCCCGCCTGGCCCTGGTCGAGCAGCTTGCGGAACATCTCGACGCCCGTGACCGTGGTCTTCTGGGTCGCGCGGATACCGACGATCTCGATTTCCTCGCCCACCTTGATCACGCCGCGCTCGATGCGGCCGGTCACCACGGTGCCGCGGCCCGAGATCGAGAACACGTCCTCGACCGGCATCAGGAACGCCTTGTCGACGTCACGCTCCGGCTCCGGGATCCAGGTGTCGAGCGCGTCGACCAGCTTCAGGATCGCCGGCACGCCGATCTCGCTCTGGTCGCCTTCCAGCGCCAGGCGGGCCGAGCCGTGGATGATCGGGGTGTCGTCGCCCGGGAACTCGTACTTCGACAGCAGCTCGCGCACTTCCATCTCGACCAGCTCGAGCAGCTCGGCGTCGTCGACCATGTCGGCCTTGTTCAGGAACACGACGATGTACGGCACGCCGACCTGGCGCGAGAGCAGGATGTGCTCGCGGGTCTGCGGCATCGGGCCGTCCGCGGCCGAACACACCAGGATCGCGCCGTCCATCTGCGCCGCACCGGTGATCATGTTCTTGACGTAGTCGGCGTGGCCCGGGCAGTCGACGTGCGCGTAGTGGCGCTTCTCGGACTCGTATTCCACGTGCGCGGTCGAGATCGTGATGCCGCGCGCCTTCTCTTCCGGCGCCGCGTCGATCGCGTCATAGGCCTTGAATTCGCCGCCGAAACGCTCCGCACCGATCTTCGTCAGCGCCGCCGTCAGCGTCGTCTTGCCGTGGTCCACGTGACCAATCGTGCCCACGTTCACGTGGGGCTTGGTGCGCTCGAACTTACCCTTTGCCATGGCTGCCTTGTCTCGAAATCTGGTGAAGTGATGACCGCGTGCTGCGCTGGAATCGCGGACCGGCGGGACTGCGGAAGATGGTGCTCACGAAAGGAATCGAACCTTCGACCTCCTCCTTACCAAGGAGGTGCTCTACCGACTGAGCTACGTGAGCAACGATGTGAACTGCAGGGTGCGGCCGGAGCCGTGCAATGGAGCGGGAGACGGGGATCGAACCCGCACCATCAGCTTGGAAGGCTGAGGTTCTACCATTGAACTACTCCCGCACCGGGATCCTGCCTACCGCATTACAACCTGTCGCACTGCAATTGTTCCACCGTGCCGAAATGGTGGAGGGAGGTGGATTCGAACCACCGAAGGCGTAAGCCAGCAGATTTACAGTCTGCCCCCGTTGGCCGCTTGGGTATCCCTCCGGCGTTTTCGTCGTGCCGGTGAAAACAGCCCGCGATTTTGGGCCCAGTTCCCGATCCTGTCAACGCCGCATCGCAGCGGATCGGGGCCGGAACCATCACTCCGCCGCGAAGGCGGAGACCGGGGGGCGCATGTTACCGGTCGGCGCCGTCCGGCGCCATCGCCGCGACGTCGTCCGGGCCGATCGCAACATGGGCGATGCCGTCGGCACCGATCCAGCCCCGGTACATGCCTTCGGTGTTGAACGGCAGGGCGAAGCGACCGTCCGAGGCGAGTGCGATCGCGCCGCCATTGCCACCCAGCGCCGGGATGTCGCGGTTGATGACCGTCGCGGCCGCCGTCCCGATGTCCTCGCCGAGCAGCGAGACCCGGCTGCAGACGGCGTGCGCGGCGGCGCTGCGCAGGTAGAACTCGCCCCAGCCCGTGCCCGACACCGCGCAGCCGCCGTCGGCCCAGGTGCCGGCCCCGATCACCGGCGCGTCGCCGATCCGGCCCCAGCGCTTGTCGGTCATGCCGCCCGTCGAGGTGCCGGCCGCGAGCCCGCCGCCGGTATCGAGCGCGACTGCGCCGACCGTACCGAAGTAGCGCAGCGGATCGTGCGTCCTGGTCGCCTGGGCATTGCGCGCCGCGTCCGCATCGGCACGCGCTTTCTCGAGTTGCTGCCAGCGCTTTTCGGTGCGGAACCAGGCCGGATCCTCGAAGCCGACACCCTGCGCCTGGGCGAAGCGCTCCGCGCCCTCGCCCATCAGCATCACATGCGGCGAATCCTCCATCACCCGCCGCGCCAGCTGGATGGGATTGCGGATGCGGCGCACACCCGCCACGGCGCCGGCCGCGCGCGTGGTGCCATCCATCAGGGACGCGTCGAGCTCGTTGACACCCTCGTGGGTGAACACCGCGCCGCGCCCGGCGTTGAAGGCGGGATCGTCCTCGAGCACGGTGATCGCCGCGACCACCGCATCGAGCGCCGGGCGCCCCGCCTGCAGCAGCGCATGCCCCTCGCGCAGCGCCGCTGCCAGAGCCTGGCGCGCAGCGGTCTGCTCGGCGGCACTCAGGCTCCCGCGCACGACACCTGCGCCGCCATGGATCACCAGGACCGGGCCGCCGCCCGGCGCAGGCTCGGCCGGCGTGGCCGCGAATGCGCATCCGGTCGATACGAGCAGCAGACAGATGGAACGGGACAGATGGCGCATGGCGGACTCCGGAGCGGGAATGACCGGAGTGTAGGCACGCATTGCCGCGGATGCCGGCCTGCCCGATCGTCGCCCCTCCCGCTCTTGCCTCGAATGCAGGCGTCCCGACATGCGAAAGGCGCCCGCAGGCGCCTCCGCATCGCCCGCGACCGGATCAGACGTTGAAGCGGAAATGCATCACGTCGCCGTCCTTGACGATGTAGTCCTTCCCTTCCAGGCGCCACTTGCCCGCTTCCTTGGCGCCCGATTCGCCGTTGTAGCGGATGAAGTCGTCGTAGCCGACCACTTCGGCGCGGATGAAGCCCTTCTCGAAATCGGTGTGGATCACCGCGGCCGCCTGCGGCGCGGTCGCGCCGATCTTCACCGTCCACGCGCGCACTTCCTTGACGCCGGCGGTGAAGTAGGTCTGCAGCGCCAACAGGCCATAGGCAGCCCGGATGACCCGGTTGAGGCCCGGCTCGTCGAGACCGAGATCGGTCAGGAACGCATCGCGGTCGGCGTCCTCCAGCTGCGAGAGTTCTTCCTCGATCGCCGCCGACACCGGCACGACCTCGGCGCCCTCGCCCGCCGCGCGCGCGCGAACGGCGTCGAGATGCGGGTTGTTCTCGAAGCCGTCCTCCAGCACGTTGGCGATGTACAGCACGGGCTTCGCGGTCAGCAGGAACAGGTCGCGGATCGCCGTGTTGTCCTCGTCGGAGAGCTTCAGCGCCCGCACCGGCTGGCCGTCGGCCAGCCCCTTGTGGACGCGGCCCAGCACCTCGGCGCGGACCTTGGCGTCCTTGTCGCCGGTCTTGGCCGAACGCTCGGCGCGCTGCAGCGCACGCTCCACCGAATCCAGGTCGGCCAGCGCCAGCTCGGTATCGATGGTGTCGATATCGGCGATCGGGTCGACCTTGTTGTTGACGTGGATGACGTCGGGGTTCTCGAAGCAGCGCACCACATGCGTGATCGCGTCGACCTCGCGGATGTGCGACAGAAACTTGTTGCCCAGCCCCTCACCGCTCGCCGCACCGGCGACCAGGCCGGCGATGTCGACGAACTCGACCGCGGTCGGCAGCACCTTCTGCGGCTTGACGATCGCCGCCAGCGCGTTGAGGCGCAGGTCCGGCACGGGCACGATGCCGACGTTCGGCTCGATCGTGCAGAACGGAAAGTTGGCCGCGGCGATGCCCGCCTTGGTCAACGCATTGAAGAGGGTCGACTTGCCGACGTTCGGCAGACCGACGATGCCGCATTTGATGCCCATTGCAGATCCGTGATTCGGGATTCGTGATTGGCGATTCGAACACGCAGCCGGCGCCGCACATTCGAATCACCAATCACCAATCACGGCTTCACCGTGTGCAACCGTGTCATCGCATCCATGAAATTGCCTTCGACCGCGAGCGGCATCACGTCGATCGCATCATCGATCGCGCGGCCGATCAGGATGTCGTCGTCCGCACTCGCGCGGCCCAGGACCCACGGCGTGACCTTGTCCTTGTGGCCGGGATGGCCGATGCCGATGCGCAGCCGATGGAAGGCACCGTGGCCGAGCAGCTTCATCGTGTCGCGAAGACCGTTCTGGCCGCCGTGGCCGCCGCCGAACTTCAGCCGCGCGGTACCCGGAGGAAGATCCAGCTCGTCGTGTGCGAGCAGCGCCTGGTCGGAATCGAACTTCCAGAACCGCAGCGCAGCCGTGACGGACTTGCCACTGAGATTCATGAACGTGGCCGGCTTGAGCAGCCAGACCGGCTGGCCCGCGACCTCGATCTTCGCGGTTTCGCCGAACAGCTTGCTGTCGAGCCGGAACGACACGCCCGCCTTCGCGGCGAGCTCGTCGACAAAACGGAACCCGGCGTTGTGCCGGGTCCGTGCATATTCGGGACCGGGATTGCCCAGCCCGACGATCAGTCGCAGTCCTGCCATCGTGACGGCAACGCGGGCGCACCCGAAGGCGCGCCCGCGCGACGATTACTCGTCGTCCTTCGCGGCCTTGGTGGCCGGCACGTCGGCCGACTCCTCACCCTCGGCCGGCTCGGCTTCCACGCGGCCGTGCTTGGCCACGACCACGGCGACGTCGTGGTCCGCGCCCAGCGCCAGCTCGGGGATCTCGACGCCCTTGGGCAGCGTGATCTGCGACAGGTGGACAATGTCGCCGACGACCATCTTGCCCAGGTCGACTTCGACGAACTCCGGCAGGTCGCCCGGCAGGCAGGTCACGGTGACTTCGTTGAGCTCGTGCGTGATCACGACGTCGGCGGCCTTCCCGGCCGGCGAGGTGTCCTCGTTGATGAAATGCAGCGGCACCGCGGTGCGGATGCGCTCGTTCTCGTTCACGCGCTGGAAGTCCAGGTGCAGGATCTGCTGCTTGAACGGATGACGCTGCATATCGCGCAGCAGCACCTTCTGGACGTCGCCGTTGAGGCTCAGGTCGAGGATCGAGGCGTAGAACCACTCGTGCTGGCTGGCGAGCCAGACGTCGTTGTGGCTCAGCTCGATGCTGACGGGCTTGAGGTCGCCGCCGTAGACGACGGCAGGCACGTTGCCGGCAAGACGGAGGCGGCGGCTCGCACCCTTCCCCTCGTCCTCGCGGCGCTGCACCTTGATTTCATGCGTGGTGGCCATTTTCGGTTTCACTTTTCTGAGGTTGGCACCGCCTCACGGCGGTGAAGCGTCTCGTCCGCGACCAGACGAGACGTTGCAGCAGGTCAGTCGACGTAGAGCGAACTGACCGATTCTCCGAACGCGATCCGGCGGATCGTTTCGGCCAGCAGCTCGGCGACGCTGAGCTGGCGGATGCGCGCGCAACCGCGCGCGGCCTCCGACAGCGGAATGGTGTCGGTGACCACCATCTCGTCGAGCTGCGACTTGTTGAGGTTGTCGATGGCCGCGCCCGACAGCACCGGATGGGTGCAGTAGGCGACGACCTTGGTGGCGCCCTGCGCCTTCAATGCGGCCGCCGCGGCGCACAGGGTGCCGGCGGTATCGACGATGTCGTCCACGAGCACGCAGGTCTTGCCGTTCACGTCACCGATGATGTTCATCACCGTCGAGACGTTGGCACGTGGACGGCGCTTGTCGATGATCGCCAGGTCCGCGTCGTCGAGCCGCTTGGCGATCGCCCGGGCACGGACCACGCCGCCCACGTCGGGCGAGACCACGACCATGTTGTCGGTGCCGTGCGCGCGCCAGATGTCGGCCAGCAGCAGCGGCGAGGCATAGACGTTGTCGACCGGAATGTCGAAGAAACCCTGGATCTGGTCCGCGTGCAGGTCGACCGTTAGCACACGGTCGGCACCGGCCGCGGTCACCATCTTCGCCGCCACCTTGGCGGTGATCGGCACCCGGGTCGAACGCAGGCGACGGTCCTGGCGCGAATAGCCGAAGTACGGCATCACCGCGGTGACGCTGGCCACCGACGCGCGCTTGAGCGCATCGATCAGCACCAGCAGTTCCATCAGGTTCTCGGCCGCCGGCGCGCAGGTGGGTTGCAGCAGGAAGACGTCCTGCCGGCGCACGTTCTCCTCGATCTCCACCTGGACCTCGCCATCGGAGAACGTGGAGACGAGCGCCTTGCCCATGCGCACGCCCAGTTCCCCGCAGACCGCCTTGGCCAGCGGACGGTTGGCATTGCCGGAGAAAATCAGGAGATTGCGTTCGTCTTTCATGTCGGCGGTTCCGCGTCGCTCTGACCGAGCGGATGAGTGGACCGTGCCGGAGCACGGGGAGATTGGCAGGGGCGGCAGGATTCGAACCTGCGAATGCCGGGATCAAAACCCGGTGCCTTAACCACTTGGCGACGCCCCTTGAAAGCGGTGACTCGCGAATGGGCATTCGTGTCGGGGCGGATCGCCGCGCCTACGAAATCCCAGTCACCAGTCCCCGCCTCCCGTCTCCAACGCGTCGAGCAAGCGCGAATGCACCGCACCGGCCACGACGCGGGACCGGAGCCGCGATGCAACCCGCGCCTGTGCGGCTTCGGCGGATTCGCGTGTGGCGAATTCGACGAAGCAGCCGCTGCCCGTACCGGTCAACCGCGGCGTTCCGACCTGCGCCAGCACATCGAACACGGTCGCGACGACCGGTTCGCGGCAGCGCAGGACCGGCTCGAACGCATTGCCGAGCACTGCACCTGAAACGAAGTCGGCCATTGTCGCGGGCTCGGCATTTCGCGTCAATTCAGGGGACTGGAAGAGCGCGCCGGTGTTCACGTGCACGCCGGGGTCGGCGAGGAGATACCAGGCCGGCGGCAGATCGACCGGAGTGAGCGCTTCGCCGACGCCTTCGCCCCAGGCGTTGCGTCCATGGACGAACACCGGCACGTCCGCCCCCAATGCGAGGCCGAGCGCAGCCAGCCGATCCGGGCCCAGGTCGCAGCCCCAGAGCTGGTCGAGCGCCCGCAGCACGGTCGCCGCGTCGGAGGAGCCGCCGCCCAGTCCTGCGCCGGACGGGATGCGCTTTTCGACCCGGATGTCCACACCTTGGCCGACGTTCGTGGCCCTTTGAATCGCGATTGCCGCACGCACGACCAGATCGTCCTCCGCCGCCAGCCCCGGAAGCGTCTCGCCCTGCCGCACGATGCGCCCGTCGTTGCGGGGGCGCAGATGAATGGTGTCGCCCCAGTCGAGAAGCCGGAAGATGGTCTGCAGAGCGTGATACCCGTCAGGCCGCTGCCCGGTAATCCGCAGGAACAGGTTGAGCTTGGCCGGCGCGGGCCAGGCGGTCCAAGGGGATGCGTCACGCGCGGACGTCATGGCGTGTCGGAGCTGTCGGGCATCCAGGCATCGACGATCAGACGCACGCGGGCCGCTTCACGCGCGGCGTTGATCCGCACCGGCAACGCCGGCACCGACCCGGCCGCATCCGATTGCCAGTCGAGATAGTCGATGGTCCAGCCGTTCTGGCGCAGCCGTGCCAGCTGGCCGTCCGCCGTGAATTCGACCTCGGCCTCCCCGAAGCGGGCCGGCTCGGCGCGCATGCCCGCGGCCCAGGCCGCCAGCGCTGCGACCGGAATGTCGAAGCCCGTGGCCTCCCACAAGAGGCGGACGACGTCGCTGTCCTCGCGCGGGCCGCCGTCGAGGCCCTCGATGCGCGCCCGGTCCGGATCCCCAGTGAGCCGCCAGCTCTGCCGGGTGACCGGCGCGGTCAAGGCCACGCTGAAGCTGGCGCCCGACTGCCGCCAGTCGAGCCGGCCGTTGCCGCCGTCGCGGCCGTTGGACATGGCCACCCGTCCGGCGAACCCGTATGCCGGCAGCGCGCGTACCACGGATTCGCGTTCGGCCAGTCGGGCCTCGGCGGCCAGGCGGGCCTCCGGCGCCAGCACCGCGGTCCGGGCCGGAGGGCGCTCCGGAACGCTGCTACAGGCGGCGAGCGCGCCCGCCAGCAGCGCAAGACAGGCCAGACGCGGCGTCATGCGCCGGTTGTCCCGAGCGCGCGCAGCAGCGACCGGTTCTCCGGATCGAGGCCGCGGGCCTCGTCGAAGTAGCGCCGGGCCTCGTCGCGGCGACCCATCACCCAGAGCACCTCGGCGATATGCGCCGCCACCTCGGCGTCCTTCATCATCGAATAGGCCCGGCGCAGCTCCACCAGCGCTTCGGCGTGCCGGCCGAGGCGATAGAGCACCCAGCCGTAACTGTCGATGATCGCGGCATTGTCGGGCTCGGCGAGACGCGCACGGTCGATCAGTTCGAGGGCTTCGGTGTAGCGCTGGGTGCGATCGGCCAGGGTGTAGCCCAGCGCATTGAGGGCCGCCACGTTTTCCGGGTCCTGGACCAGGATCCGGCGCAGGTCGGCTTCGGCGCGGGCGATGTCGTCCCTGCGCTCCCACATCAACGCACGTGCATACAGGATGGCGGGATCGTCCGGCATCGCGCCGAGACCCAGGTTGTAGACGTCGAGCTCGGCCGGATCCTCGTCCTCGCGACGCAGTTCCGCCTCCAGCAGATAGGCGTCACGCCGCGTGTCCTCGTCGGCGGCATTGTCCGACTGCAGCGCGCGCAGACGCTGCCAGGCCTCGTCGCGCCGCTCCAGCTTGTGGAGCACGCGCGCGCCGCGCAGACGCGCCTGCAGGCGCTCGCCGCCGCCGGGCACGGTGTCGTACCAGTTCAACGCCTCGTCGAACTGCTCGAGGTACTCGGCCATCTGCCCCAGCAGCAGGCGCTGCGCGGGATTGGGCGCGATCGCCACCGCCCGGACCTCGTCGTACAACGCGGCGAGCGTCGCCTTGTCCTCGGCACGCGCCAGCAGTGAGGCGCGGACCACGTAGGTGCGCCCGTCCTGCGGTCCCTTGGCCAGGATGCGCTCGGCCTGGTGCAGGTCGCCCAGCGCCTCGTATTCGACCGCGATCGCCAGGCGCACGTCCGGACCGATCAGCGCCGCGTCCTCGCCCATCGCCTGCAACGCGGCGCGCGCGTCGTCGGGGCGCCCGGATTCGCGCAGCTGGCTGGCGCGGAGCAGGGCCACGCGCGGCTCGCCGGGAAAGCGGGCCACGATGGTGTCGAGAATGCGTTCGGTCAGATCGCTGCGGTCCAGGCGCTGGGCCAGGCCGCCGAAGGCCATCCACGCCTGCAGTACATCCGGAATGGCCCGGTCGGCGACCAGCCGCTCGAGCATGCGACCCGCCTGCTCCGGATTGCGCCCGCCGCCGGCGAGCACGGTGAAGGCGTGCCGCCAACCGGTCGCATCGGAGCTGCGCAGGAGTGCGTCGAGCTGACGCCGGGCGACGCGGTCGCGACCGCTGCGCAGGCTCAGCGTCGCTTCGGCGGCGCGCATCGGCAGGGATCCGGGCGCGCTGCGGCGCCACAGGTCGAGCGCCTGCGCCGCGCGACGGTCGTCGCCGGCCAACAGGGCGATGCGCGTGGCGCGCTCGGCCAGGCCGGCATCGCCGTCGGAATGCCGGGCCGCTGCCAGATACCAGTCGGCGGCCTCGTCCAGCCGCCCGGCCTGGACCGCGAATTCACCGGCCAGGGTCGCGCCGAGCACGTCCGCCTGCAGGGGATCGCCTGCAGGCGCGGTCCGCTGCGCGTCCGCCGCGCCGGCCACACCGGACAATGCCAGGAACAGCGCCGCGGGCAACGCCGCGGACCTCACCGAGTCGAAAACGGGCATCAGGAGCAACCGGGCCGTAAAATGGGCGCCTTCCCCGGAAAGCTTATCGCAAGCGCCTGAACGTCGATCGCGGGATCGGCCCCCGGCCCGCCAGCCCAATGAGCCTGTTCGCACTCGGCATCAACCACCAGACCGCGCCGGTCGCCCTGCGCGAGCGCGTCGCGTTCGCCGGCGAGGCCGTGGCCGCTGCGCTGGCGGAGCTGCGGAGGTTGCCGGGCGTGCGCGAGGTGGCGCTGTTGTCCACCTGCAACCGCACCGAGGTGTACGCCATCGCTGACGACGACGGCACGGCGCTGGCCGACTGGCTGGCCACCCACCCCGATCGCGACGCCGGCGCCGCCGGCGGCTCGCTGCATGCCTATCTCTACCGGCATCGCGACGAGGCGGCGGCCCGGCACCTGTTCCGCGTGGCGACCGGGCTGGATTCGCTGGTCCTGGGCGAGCCGCAGATCCTCGGCCAGGTGAAGCAGGCCTGGGCGACCGCGCGCGGCGCGGGCACGCTCGGCGGCGAGCTCGACCGCGTATTCCAGCACGCCTTCGTAACGGCCAAGCGGGCGCGCAGCGAGACCCGGATCGGGACCAGCCCGGTTTCGGTGGCCTCGCTCGCAGTGCGCCTGGCCCAGGAGTCGTTCGCCCGGCTGTCGGAATCGGCGGTGCTGCTGATCGGCGCCGGCGAGACCATCGAACTGGCCGCGCGTCACCTGGTCCAGGCCAAGGTCAAGCGCCTGCTCGTGGCCAACCGCACCTATGGCCATGCCCAGGATCTCGCGGCCCGGCACGGCGGCATCGCATTGCCGCTCGACGAACTCGACCGCCATCTCTTCCTCGCCGATGTCGTGCTTTCGGCCACCGCCAGCCGCGAGCCGCTGCTGACCCGCCCCCAGGTCTCGGCGGCGCTGGAAGCGCGCAAGCACCGGCCCATGCTGCTGATGGACCTGGCCGTGCCGCGCGACATCGCGGCGGACGTGGCCGAACTGCGCGACGTGTTTCTGTACACCGTCGACGATCTCGAACGCACGCTCGACGACAACCGGCGCGGGCGGCGCGAAGCGGCGGGCGATGCGGAGGCGATCATCGACCTGCAGGTCACGCGCTACGGCGAGGCGCGCGCCGCCAGCAGCCGCCTGGCGCCGGTGCGGCGCCTGCGCGCGCACGGCGAGGCCATCCGCGGGGACGCACTGGCCCGCGCGCGACAGCAGCTCGCCGCAGGCCGCTCGCCTGACGCCGTGCTCGAACAGCTCGCACACGGGTTGACCAACCGCCTCCTGCACCTGCCCACCGCGGCGCTGCGCGAAGCCGCCCTGCGCGGCGACGACGTCCTGGCGGACCGCCTGGACCAGCTGCTGCCGCCGCTGGACGACACTTCCCCTCTGGATGCCGATGCTGCCGACCCTGCGCCGTAAGCTCGAGGCGCTGGCCGAACGCCGCGAAGAACTCGAACGCCTGCTGTCCGATCCCGCCACCGTCGCCGACCAGGCGCGGTTCCGCGCCTTGTCGCGTGAATTCGCCCAGCTCGAGCCGCTCGCCTCGGCGCTGGCCGAAGAAGCTCGCACCCATGCCGACCTCGCCGCGGCGCGCGCGATGCTCGCCGAACCGGACATGCGTGAACTGGCCCAGGACGAGATCGCCGACGGCGAGGCCCGGCTGCAGGCGCTCGAGGCCAGGCTGCTCGCGCTGCTGGTGCCGCGCGACGCACGCGACGAAGGTGGCCTGTATCTCGAGATCCGCGCCGGCACCGGCGGCGACGAGGCGGCGATCTTCGCCGGCGATCTGTTCCGCATGTACAGCCGCTATGCCGAACGCCAGGGCTGGCGGATCGAGGTGGAGTCGGCGAGCCCGGGCGAGCACGGCGGATTCCGCGAGATCATCGCCGCCGTCGACGGTGCCGGTGCCTATGCGCGGCTGAAGTTCGAATCCGGCACGCACCGCGTACAGCGCGTGCCCGAGACCGAATCCCAGGGCCGCATCCACACGTCGGCGGCGACCGTGGCGATCATTCCGCTCGAGGACGATTCGGTCGAGATCGTGCTCAACCCCGCGGACCTGAAGGTCGACACCTTCCGCTCGTCGGGCGCCGGCGGGCAGCACGTCAACAAGACCGACTCGGCGATCCGCATCACCCACGTGCCCAGCGGCGTGGTCGTCGAATCGCAGACCGAGCGCAGCCAGCACGCCAACCGCGACAAGGCGATGAAGCGCCTGCGCGCGATGCTCGCCGAGGCCGAAGCCGAGCGCCGGGCAGCCGCCACGGCCGAGATCCGCAAGCTGCAGGTGGGCAGTGGCGATCGCAGCCAGCGGATCCGCACCTACAACTATCCGCAGGGGCGGATCACCGACCATCGCGTCGAAGGCCTCACCCTGTACGACCTGCCCAACGTGCTCGAAGGCAACCTCGACCCGCTGGTCGAGCGGCTGTCACTGGAGCACCAGGCCGACGTGCTGGCCGAGCTCACCGCAGGCAGCTGACGCCTACGCGGTCGCGCGGCGCGATGCGCTAGGCTGCGGCCATGACCGCACATCACGACTTCATTCCACTGCGCATCTGCGTGCTGACGGTGTCCGACAGCCGCAGTCCCGAGACCGACAGCTCCGGCGATTATCTCGTCGACGCGCTGGCTCTCGACGGCCATCGCGTCGCCGAGCGTGCCCTGTTGCCCGACGACCGGTATGCGATGCGCGCGCTCGTCTCCAGATGGATCGCCGATCCGGATGTCGACGGCATCCTGGTCACCGGGGGCACCGGCTTCACCGGCCGCGACTCGACCCCCGAGGCCCTCGTGCCGCTGCTGGACAAGCAGATGCCCGGCTTCGGCGAACTGTTCCGGGCGGTTTCCTTCGAGGAGATCGGCACCTCCGCGCTGCAGTCGCGCGCGTTCGCCGGTCTGGCCAATGCGACGTTCGTGTTCGCGTTGCCGGGCTCGACGTCGGCCTGCCGCACCGCATGGGAAAAGATCGTCCGCCAGCAGCTCGACGCGCGCACGAAGCCCTGCAATCTCGCCACCCTGCGTCCGCGGCTGAAAGAATGACGCCGGCTCTTGCGCATGCGCTCGGACGAGACGCAGACGCCTGCGGCCTTACGGGGGCCGCCCTGCCTGCGACGAGGCTCCGGTTCGGTGCGACGCATATGATTGCCCGGATGCGCGGCGGGCCAATCGTCGCGCCACGCGCTGACGCTCCGAGGCGCGCGTCCGACACGTTCGCGCCCCTGCTGCCCGCACGTCCGGCAGGGATCACGGTGCAGGCGCGCCGGGGGACCGGGAACGCGCCGACGGTCGCGTTGCGCGGCCTCGAACGGGGTGACCGCGGATTGCCGGTCCCGGCTGCGCAGAGTCCACGCGTCCTTGTGCGCACGGCCCGTCCCGCGTCGGGACGTCCGCGCTGATGGGCACGCTCGGCCGGAAAGCCTACGAGGCCGCGCTTGAGCCGATGCAGGTCGCGCTCGCCGAACTCGCACACTGGCTGCAGGTGAGCGGGCAACGGGTTCTGGTCATCGTCGAAGGCCGCGACACCGCCGGCAAGGGCGGCACCATCAAGGCCTTGTCGGAACACCTCAATCCGCGCCAGTGCCGGGTGACCGCCTTGCCCAAGCCGTCCGATCGCGAGCAGGGCCAGTGGTATTTCCAGCGTTACGTGGCGCATCTGCCGGCGGCGGGCGAGATCGCGCTGTTCGATCGCAGCTGGTACAACCGGGCCGGCGTCGAGCGGGTGATGGGGTATGCGACCGAACCCCAGGTCGCGGCTTTCCTGCGCGATGCTCCGGTGTTCGAACGGCAACTGGTCGACGACGGGATCCTGCTGTTCAAGTACTGGCTCGGCTGCGACCAGGCGCAGCAGGAGGCGCGGTTCGCCGAGCGGCTCGACGATCCGCTCAAGCGCTGGAAGCTCTCCCCGGTCGACATCGCCGCGCGCGACCGTTACGACGACTACACCCGTGCACGGGAGGCGATGCTCGCCGCCACCCACACCGCGTATGCACCCTGGACGCTTGTGGACTTCAACGACCAGCGACGCGGGCGCCTGACCCTGATCGCCGATCTGCTGCGACGCCTGCCCGATACCCGCATCGACACGCCGGCGCCCGCACTGCCGCCATTGGCCGGCCCGCTCTCGAGCGAATGCTATGCCGTCGTGCCGCCGCTGGCGCCGTTCGGGATCGCGGACGTGGACGATCCGCGACGCTGACGGCGCGCGGGTGGCTGTGCGCTCGCCCGAGAGGGTGACGCCTTCGACGTCGGGTGCGCGATGGGCGGAACCGCGTCCGACCGCGGCCACCCGGGCCCGAGGCAGCCTTCACCCGGTCATTAGTGGAGGCGCGCCCGCACATCCGGGTCGCCACCGACGAGAACCTCGACGCTGGCGTCGACACCGGTGCGCGCAGGCCGGCGAGCCCGGCACGGCCGCCTGCCCACGCGCCCCGCGCGCGATGCGACGCCTAACCGCGACCGGTGACGCGCGTGCCCGCGGCCACCATCACGCCCCGGTGGCCGGGCCGCCGGCGTTCGCGATCATGGCCTCAAGACCCTCGGCGGTCACTGGCCCGAGGATCTGCTCGGCCACGCGCCCGTCGGGCGCGATCAGATAGGTCATCGGCAGACCCTTGGGCGTTTCGAAATCCGCAGGCGGCGTGTAGGGATCGAGGATCGCGATCGGATAGACCACAGGACGCTCGGTGAGGAACGCCTGCATGGCGTCCGGCTCGATCTCCTCGTAGGCCAGGCCGACCACCTGGATGTGCTCGCGCATGGCGTCGAGTGCCGAGAGCTCGGGCATCTCCTTCAGGCACGGCGCGCACCACGTGGCCCAGAAGTTCACCACCACCCAGCGGCCGCGGTGGTCGGCGAGATCGAAGACGCCACCGTCGACGGTGGGCACGCGCAGCGCGGGCAGCGCGCGCGACGACGGCGTCGCGGCGGCGGCAGCCGGCGCCGCCGCGTCGGGCGCGCCCGCCTGCGCGGGCGCATCCTCGCGCTGGCAGGCGACAAGCGTCAGGAGCAGGACGAGGCAGGCGGCGGAACGGTGGATCATGCGGGTGTCTCCGGTGGGTCGTACAGGCTGGCGACGCGGCGCTTGAGCAGGTCGCGCAGCGGGATGCGCAGTTCGTCCACCGCCCCCGCCGCGGCAATTCCCAGGGCATCGTCGCGACACGGCAGGTGGGCTTCGGCGATCGGGATACGCAGGTGGCAGGCTTCGTAGAGCTCGGCCAGAGTCATGCCGTCGAGATCGCGGGCGAGCAGCCAGTCACCGGTCTCGGCGCGCCGCAGCAGCTGGATCTCGGCGAGCTCGGCGAGCATCTGCTGCACCAGGGTGTCGGTGAGCATCGGCTCGAGCGCCTGGATCTCATCGCTGTGCAGACCCTGGCCACGCGTGCGGGCCTCGGCGAAGCGGCCGAGCAGGCGCAGCAGGCCGTAGAGCTCGTAGCCGCGCGGCAGGCGCATGTGCGCCGGCTGGTAGCGGAACGCGGAAATCGACGAGGCGAACGACGCTCCCAGCAGGATCGAGACCCAGCTCAGGTAGACCCACAACAGGAAGATCGGCAGGAAAGCGATCTGTCCGTAAATGCGCTCGTAGGCATCGAAGCTGCCCAGGTACAGGCCGATCGCCCACTTGACCACCTCCGACAGCACCACCGCCAGCGCCGCGCCGGCCAAGGCGTGCCGCCACTGCACCGTGCGATGCGGCACCACGCGGTAGATGGTGGTGAAGGCTCCCAGCTCGATCAGCATCGGCGCCGCCCACAGCATCACCCCGCGCAGGAACTGTCCCGAGTCGGTGCTGAAGATCTCGAGCGCGAAGAAACGCGCCGAGACCGCCAGGCTGGCGGTGGCCACCAGCGCGCCGAGGGTCAGTACGGTCCAGTAGACGAGGAAGCGCGCCACCGTGGGACGCGCCGTCTTCACCCGCCAGATCCGGTTGAACGTGGTCTCCACGCTGAGCAGGGTCACCAGCACCGAGATCACCAGCGCGATCACGCCGATCGTCGTCAACTGGCCGGTGTTGGTCGACAGTTGCAGCAGCACCGCCTCCACCGCGCGCGCCGAGTCGGGCACGAAGTTGGAGAAGATGTAGTCGCTCAGCTGGTCCCGCCATTGCCCGAACGCCGGAAACACCGCGAGCACGCCGAAGACCACCATCGACAGGGGCACCAGCGCGAAGACGGTGGTGAACGCCAGTGCGCCGGCCGCCTCGAACAGGCGGTCGTCGAGGAACCGGCGCCACAGGAACTTCGCGAACGTCAACGCCCGTGCACGGTCCAGCGCGCGTTCGATCCAGCGTCCCATCGTGTCCAGCGGCTCCATCGGCGCAGCGTAGCAAAGCGGCGATGCCGGGCCGGCGCAGCGGCCCGCCTGCGGGTCGTGCGAGGCCGGGCAGACGAACCTCGCCGGCGGGCGCGTGTGCGTGCACCGTCCGCTCCCGTGGCGGGTCCGGCGGCAACCGTGCGCCACGCTTCGACAGGCGGAACACGCGCAGGTCCGCGAGGGCGGCGCGCAGTGCGATCGGTCCGGAACGTGGAGGGCCGGGGAGCGCTCGCCGGGGCGCAGTCCTCGGACCACACCGCGGCGAGATCGATGCGAGACGCAGCCGGACGTCGCCTTCCGCGCCGCGGCGCATGGGAACGCGGTGGATTCTGCAGGCAGACCGTCCGGCGAGCGGGCGTCGGCCCGGCGGACAGCACACGATGTCCCTGTCAGACTGCGGAGCCCCTCCGACGCCGGTGCCTGCCATGTCCGACATCCTGGTCCTGTACTACAGCCGCAACGGCTCGGTCGCGCGGCTGGCGCGGCAGATCGCGCGCGGCATCGGCGAGGTCGACGGGATGAGTGCCCGGCTGCGCACGGTGCCGCCGGTCGCCGCGGTGACGCAGACCGCGGCGCCGCCCGTACCGGAAGACGGCGCCCCCTACGTCGAGCGTGCAGACCTGGCCGAGTGCAGCGGCCTGCTGCTGGGCAGTCCCACGCGCTTCGGCAACATGGCCGCCCCGCTCAAGCACTTCCTCGACAGCCTGGGCGCCGAATGGGCCAGCGGCACCCTGGTCGGCAAGCCGGCCGGCGTGTTCACCTCGACCGCCAGCCAGCACGGCGGTCAGGAAGCGACGCTGCTCACCATGCTGGTGCCACTGCTGCACCACGGTTGCGTGATCGCCGGCATCCCGTATACCGAGCCGGCGCTGAGCACCACCCGCGGCGGTGGCACGCCCTACGGTGCGAGTCATGTCGCCGGACAGCAGGACGATCCCCAGCCCACCGAGGACGAGGCTGTGCTGGCGCGAGCCCTGGGCAAGCGGATCGCACAGCTGGCCGCGCGGCTGCATCCGTGAGGCCGTCCGCATCCCGGCGGGTCCTGGCCGCGTCGCTCGCGTTGATCGCGTTGCTCTATCTCGCATGGCACCGCGGAGACGCACACTTCGGCGCGGCGCTGCTGGTGTTCGTACTGCCGCCGCTGGTACTGCTGGCGGCTGTGCTGCGCGGTCTGCCGAGCGCACCGTTGTGGTCCGGCATCGCCGCGCTGTTCTGGTTCTCGCATGGCGTGATGTACGCCTGGTCGCATCCCGAGCTCGGCCTGTGGCCCTGGGGCGGCATCGCGCTGTCGCTCGCCGTGGTGTTCTCCGCAAGCCTGCCCGGCATGCGCGCGCGTTTCGGCGGCAGGCGCCCGCCGGCCTGATCGCAGCGGCCGCGGGCACGACGGCGCCGGTATCATGTCGACCCCCGCTGCCCCCAGGATCGTTTGCATGGACGAGCTGCTGATCGTCACCACCGGTGGCACGATCGACAAGATCTATTTCGACGACAAGTCGGACTACCAGGTCGGCGAGCCGCAGATCGGCCGCATGCTGGAGGAACTGGGTGTCGCGTTCCGGTTCCGTGTGATCCCGATCATCCGCAAGGATTCACTCCACATCACCGGCGACGATCGCGAGCTGATCCGCGCGACCATCGCCGCGCAGCCGGCGCGCCACGTGCTGCTGACCCACGGCACCGACTCGATGGTCGAGACCGCGCGCGTGCTGGCTTCGATCGGGGACAAGACCATCGTGCTGACCGGTGCGCTGAGCCCGGCCCGGTTTCGCGGTTCGGATGCGGAATTCAACATCGGCACCGCGGTCGGCGCCGTGCAGTCCAAGCCACCGGGGGTCTACGTGGCGATGAACGGACGGATCTGGGACCCACTCAAGGTGCGCAAGAACGTCGAGGCCAACCGCTTCGAGCCGCTGGCGTGACGGCGCGCGAGCGCGCGGGACCTCCCTGTCCCGCGCGAACACCGCTGCGCCTCAGTTGCCGCCGCTGAAGTTCCCGCGCAGGGTCGCCCCCGAATAGGCGCTGTAGCCGCGCACGGTGACGTGCCAGGTGCCCGGCTGCGGCGTGGCGAAACTGCAGGTTTCGTTGCTTCCGCTCAGGTACGGGCGGCAGTCGTAGACCGTCGTCGTCGGTGCCGAGCCCCGGCGGACGTAGAGATCCGCGTCGCCGGTACCACCCGACAGCGCGAACTGCAGGTTGGTGGCGCCGGAGGGCACGTTCATCGTGTATGTCCGCGAACTCCCGGCCGCACCCGACAGGGCACTCACCGGCACCCCGTTCTGCAATGTGGTGCCGCCGCCGCTGGGAGCCACGAAGCTGGCGACCAGCGACATCCCGGAATACGCGGCATAGCCACGCACCATGACGTGATAGGTCCCGGCCTGGGGCGCGGCGAAGCTGCAGGTCTCGGCATTGCCGCTCTGGTAGGGCCGGCAATCATAGGTGGCGGTCGTGGGCTGGGTGCCGAAGCGCACGTACAGGTCCGCATCGCCCGTTCCGCCCGAGGTGGCGATGGACAGGTTGGTGGCGCCCGCCGGTACGGTGACCGTCCACGTGCGTGTGCTGCCGGCAGCACCGGCAAGGCCGCCCACCGGAACGCCGTTCTGCAACTGGCCCGTGCCGGGGTCGGGATCGGGCGGAGTGCCGCCGCCGTTGCCTGCAGCGGCGTCCACCGCCGCCTTGGCGTTGATGATGCCGGCGCCGCAGCCACCCGAACACGCACCGGGCAG
This sequence comes from Luteimonas deserti, assembly GCF_013425765.1. GTDB lineage: Bacteria > Pseudomonadota > Gammaproteobacteria > Xanthomonadales > Xanthomonadaceae > Luteimonas > Luteimonas deserti. The sequence goes on along the minus strand of NZ_JACCJZ010000005.1, from coordinate 103,021 downwards.
CGGCCGCGCCGTGCTCTTGAGGATCGACTCGACCTGGGCCGGGCTGAGCGGGGTCGGCGCCACCGACTGCATGAGTGCCACGACACCGGCCACGTGCGGCGCCGCCATCGAAGTGCCGTTGTACGAGGCGTAGCTCTCGGCGCCGGGCGTGGTGCTGCCGCTGTTGAGCGTCGAGACGATGCCCACGCCGGGCGCGGAGACGTCGATCCCGGTGCCGTAGTTGGAAAAACTCGCCCGCGCGCCGTTCTGGTCGGTCGCGGCGACCGCGATGACGTTGGCGCAGTTGGCCGGGGTGAAGCCCGAGACGTTGGCGTTGCTGTTGCCCGCGGCCACGACGACCGTGGTGCCACGCGACACCGCGCCGTTGATGGCGTTCTGGGTCGTCGCGCCACAACTGCCGCCGCCCCCCAGGCTGAGGTTGATGACCTCGGCGGGATTGGCATTCGCGGGCACCCCGGGCACCGATCCGCCCGAGGCCCAGATGATGCCGTCGGCGATGTCGGAGGTGTAGCCGCCGCCGCGCCCGAGCACGCGCACGTGCGAGACCTTTGCATTGAAGGCCGTGCCCGCCACGCCCGTGCCGTTGTTGGTCAGTGCGGCGACGGTGCCGGCGACGTGGGTGCCGTGCCAGCTGGACGGATCGCCGCCGTAGAAGTCGCCCGGATCGGCCGGGTCGGCATCGCGGCCATTGCCGTCGCCACCGACCGTGGCATCGCTGATCATGTCGTAGCCGGCGATGGTGTTCCCGTCGAGATCGCTGTGACTGGTGCTGCCGGTATCGAGCACGGCGACGACCACGCCTGCGCCGGTGGCCACATCCCAGGCCTGGTCGGCGCGGATGCCGCCGGTGGGATTGAAGAACCCCCATTGCTGGTTGTAGCGCGTGTCGTTGGGGGTCAGCGCGATCTGCAGCAGCCGGTCGACCTCGACGTATTCGACCGCGGGATCCGCGGCCAGCTGGCGCATCAGCGCTTCGGCTTCGACCCGGTCGAGCGGACGGCCACTGGTGACGACCTCGGCGCCGGTGCCGGTGCGACGCAGCGCGCGCAGCGCGAGACGGTCGCCTGAGGCGGCAGGCACCGCGCGGGCCGCTTTCTGCAGCGCCGTCTGCAGCGCCGCGGTATCGGTCCGCGCAGCGGCGCCGTCGCGGTACTTCACGATGAAACGTGCGTGCCGGTCGGCGGACTGCAAGCCGTCCAGATCGATCCGCTCGGCCGCGAACGCCGGTGCGACGGCGGCCGATGCGACGGCGGCAAGGATGGCCGAAGCCAGTGCGCGCCTGCGCGCGCGTGAGGTGAAGCTCGACATGCGGTGACTCCCCGAAGTGATGATGGGCGCGTCGCGCGCCCGCTGGTCCATCGATCGGCACCGCCCCCTCGGTCCCGCACGCCCGCCGCAGATGCGGCAGGCGTGGATCGACGCTAGTGGACGGCCGCGCGCCGCCGCAAGCGCCGCGCGTCGGCGCCGGCCGTCCAAATCACGCTACGGATCACAGATCCGCACATCGGCCGGCGATCCGAATGCGCCGCGCGGATGCGGCCGCCCCGCCCAGCCGATGCAACCGTGCGGGTACGCCGTCGTCGCGCGCCTCACCGGGCCGGCGGCTCGGGCACCGGACCGATGTGCATCATCCCGTCGAGTTCGGCGTACTCCACATCCGGATCGGCCGACAACTGCGCCAGCAGGGCGTCCACCGCCGCCGGATCCACCGGCGCCGAGGCACGCACCACGTCGGCGCCGATTCCCATGCGATGCAGCCACTGCAGCCGCACACCGCGATCGGCGGCGATCGCGTCCATCGCCGCATCGAGACGGGGCTGCACCGCGGCCGGATCCCGCCCTTCGGAGGTGCCCTCGCGGAACTTGACGATGAAGCGTTGCCCGGGGCGATCGCCCTGGTCCACGCCCTGCTGGTTCGCCATCGCACACCCCGCCGTCATCATCACCAGTGCCACTGCCAATACCGCCAGGCGGCATGCCCACTGCACCGGCGCGCCCCGCAATCGTCGCATCGTCGTTCTCCGCAGTCGTCGGCCTGCACTCCGTCAGCAGCGACCGATACCACTCGTCGTCGCCAGAAAGGCGACGCCCCGGCCGGATGGCCAGGACGCCGCTTGCGCTCCGGTCAGTTGTGGCGCGCCTGCACGGTCACGCCCGAAAACGCGGTCTCGCCGACCACCAGGATGTAGTACCGCCCCGCCTGGGGCGTGGCGATCCGGATCGTCTCGTTGTTGCCGGGACGTGCAGAGCGGAAGTCGTAGTCCGTCAATGTCGGCGCCTCGTCGAACGACACGTGCACGGTGACGTTGCCCGTACCGCCCGAGGTGAGGATGGTCAGCGGGCCGCTGCCGGCGCTGCCGATATCGAGCCGGTACAGGGCGGTGCTTCCTGCCGCGCCCGCGACGCCGCCCACGGGGGTCCGGTTGACCAGCTCGATGGCGTCGGGGCCGGTATCGCCCACCTCGACACTGCGGGTGACGGTATGGCTGCGGCCGGCCTCATCGGTCACCGTCAGCGACACCGTGTAGACGCCGGCCTCGGCGTAGGTATGGCTGGGGCTGGACGCGGTGGACGTGGCGCCGTCACCGAAGTCCCACTCGCGGCTCACGATCGGCCCGGCGCCTTCGCTCGAAGTGTCGGTGAAGCTCACCGTCAGCGTGCCGTCGTCGACGACGAAGTCGAAGCCCGCCGTCGGCGCACCCGGCTCGGCGGCGCCGTCCAGCGTGTCGACGAACTGGGCGCCCGTTCCGGCCGGGTCCAGCCAGTCACTCAATCGCGTCCCCGCGCTGCCGCCACCGGTCCACGAGGTGAAGAGCCGGCCGTACCAGTCGACGTGGTTGGCGCCGGTCGTGGTGCACGAGGCGTAACCGCCGTGCAGCTGGCCGACCACGCGCCCCTCGGGACTGTAGATCGGCGAGCCCGACGAGCCGCCCTCGGTGGTGCCGCGCTGGTTCCACTGGACCCACAGGTGGCTCGCGCCGCTGTTGCCGAGATACCCCTCGATGCGCAACGGGTTGTCCGAATGCGTGATGCGCTTTTCGGCCACGCGCGGATGATGGATGCCGGTGGCGCCGCTGGGGGCGATATCGCGACGGTCCCAGCCCGACCAGCTCAGGTTGAACGCCGGATCCGCCGGATCGTCGAGTTCCAGCAGGGTGAAGTCGGACGCGGCGTAGGTCGCGCGGACCACCGCGCCGGTCTGGTTCTGGGCCAGGCTGCCATCGCCGTTGGCCCCGCTCTGCGCGCTGCCGGGCGTGCGGCAGGTGGAGTTCTCGTAGTTCCAGTACACGACGATGCTGGCGGCCGCGTCCGCAGTGCCCATGCCGCAGTGGTGCGCGGTGAGGAAGTACATCCGGCGGTCGTTCGCCGTCGTGTTGAGCAGCGCGCCGCTGCAGTAGAACTGGCCGAATCGCGAGTACGCGCCGACCGACGGGATCTCGGCGCGAAAGTCGTCGCCGTCCGGACAGACCACGTCCACGTTGCAGCTGCCCGACACCCCCTTCGCCTCCATCAGCGCGCCTTCGCGCGCCAGCCGGCCGAAGCCGACGTAGTCGTGGTTGATGCTGGTCAGCCGCAGTTTGAGTTGGGACAGCTTCGCCCTGGGCACGACGGCCTCGATGACCGCACTGTCGCCGGGCACGATCGGCGTCCACAGCACGCCGGTGGCGGCGTTGTCGGCAGCGTCGAAGGCGCGGATCGCATCCGGGTTGGCGCTCTTGCCGAGGCCCGCCGGGTAGACGAGCAGGCGGCCGCCCTCGGGCATCCGGTACTCGGAGAACCCGAAATTCAGCGACAGCGCGTCCTTCGATTCCACCCGCAGGCGCCAGACCAGGTCGCCGGTGGGCAGCTCGTCCCAGTCGCCGGCGGTGTGCGGCGTCAGGTCGACCGCATGCGGTACCGCGAAGCGTACCGGTCGCTGGCCGAGCGCACGCGACTGGCGGGCGTCCTCGGTCCGCAGGCGCGCGGTGTCGACCGCCGGCATGCGCTTGAGATCCACGGTGTGTTCCGCAGGCAGGCGATGGGTGAATGCCGCGGGCCGGGCATCGCGCGGTGCGGCGAGCGCGACCCCCAGTGACAGCGTGCCGGCGGTGAGCCATGCAATCAACGTTCTCATCTGGTCTGACCCCTCTTGAAATGAACCGAAAAAACGGAGCACACCCTCCTGGTGTGCCCCGCCGGCGACGCGCGTGACGATCCGCACATCACCTGCCCCTTCGAACCCGTAAGGCCGCAGGTCCGTCTCCGGGCGGCCCTCTGCCGATCTCCGTCATGGACGCGGTGGCCCTGCCTGCCGGCATTCCGTCGTCCAACCGGATGACTGAATCACGGATTGACAAAACCAGCTGGAAACTGACGCTACGTGACAGCTCACCGACAAATCAATGGCGAATCTGTGAAATTCCCATAAAGAAACACCCCGTACGTCACAGAACGACGTACGGGGTGCATTCAGTTTCAGGCGCGGCGCAGGCTGCGGCTCAGTACATGCCGGTCTCGAGCCGGGCCGCTTCCGACATCATCGTCCGGTTCCAGGGCGGGTCGAACACCAGTTCCACGTCGGCTTCGGACACGGTGGGAATCATCTCGAGCTTGCTGCGCACATCATCGACCAGGATGTCACCCATGCCACAGCCGGGCGCGGTGAGGGTCATCTTGACCTCGAGCTTGCGCTCGCCGTCCTCGGCAGGCAGCACGACGGCCTCGTAGACCAGACCGAGATCGACCACGTTGATCGGAATCTCCGGGTCGAAGCAGGTGCGCAGCTGGTTCCACACCATCCGCTCCACGTCCGCGTCATCGGCACCGTCGGGCAGTTCCAGCGGCACGGGCGGTTCCTTGCCGATGGCATCGGCGTCCCGACCCGCGATGCGGAACAGGTTGCCTTCGACGAATACCGTATAGCTGCCGCCCAAGGCCTGGGTGATGTAACCGGCGCTGCCCGCGGGCAGGGTCACGCTGTCGCCCTGCGGGACGAGGACGGCGGCGCAATCGCGCTCGAATCGGACGGGTTCGCTGCTGCGGGAATACATGGCCTGATCGATGGTGGCGCGAAGCGGCCACGGCAAGGATGTCATTGTATCGCCGGCCGCCGGTATGCTGGCCGCCCGTTCATGCGATGCAGCCTTCCATGCCCCACTCCGCCCGCGCGCGACGCTGGCCGCTGGCGTCCGCCCTGCTGCTGCTCGGCAGCCTCGGCATCGCGGCGGCCTGGATCCTGCTGGCGGACGCTCGCAATGCCCAGAGCAGCTGGATGGCGGTGGTCGCCGCTGTCGATGCAGCCTGGCTGTTGCGCCTGGCGCGCATACGCCCGGGCGCGCTGCGTGCATTGGCCGGTACCGCGGCGACCGCACTTGCGATCCTGATCGCGAGTTTCGGGATCATCGCCGCCCAGCTCGCACGCCCCATGGGCATGCTGCCCTGGGAATCGGCGCTGAAGCTCGGTCCGCATCACGCCTGGACGCTGGCCGGGCTGGCCAACGGGCCCGTCGACATCGCCTGGCTAGTCGCCGGCGTGGTGATCGCGGCGGTGCTGTCGCGCTAGGCGGTCAGTGCGCGCCGTCGAGCGCCTTGAGCTCGGCGACCAGGGCGCCCGCCATCTCCGCGCCGTCACCGTAGAGCATCCGCGTGTTGGGTGCGTAGAAGAGCGCGTTCTCGATGCCGGCAAAGCCGGCGCCGGCGCCCCGCTTGATCACGATGGCGTGTCTGGACTCCACCACATCGAGGATCGGCATGCCGTAGATCGGGCTGGCCGGATCGGTTTTCGCGACCGGATTGACCACGTCGTTGGCGCCGATCACCAGGCTTACATCGGTCGTCGCGAACTCCGGATTGATGTCGTCCATGTCGACGATCAGGTCGTACGGCACCCCGGCCTCGGCGAGCAGCACGTTCATGTGCCCGGGCATGCGTCCGGCGACCGGGTGGATCGCGAAGCGGACCTTGACCCCGCGCTCGATCAACCGCTGACTCAGCTCCCAGATCTTGTGCTGGGCCTGGGCCACGGCCATACCGTAACCCGGCACGATCACGACGCGTTCGGCATAGGCCATCATCGCCGCGACATCGGCGGCCTCGGTCGATGTCTGTGCGCCTTCGATCGCCTGCACCGACCCGCTCGCGCCGAAGCTCGAGAACAGAACGCTGCGGATCGACCGGTTCATGGCCTTGGCCATCAGCCGCGTCAACAGCAGGCCCGCCGCGCCGACCATCGTGCCGGCAATGATCAGGGCCTCGTTGCCCAGCACGTAGCCCTCGAACGCGACCGCGATGCCGGTCAACGCGTTGTAGAGCGAGATCACCACCGGCATGTCCGCGCCCCCGATGGGCAGGGTCATCATCACCCCCACCAGCAGCGCGGCGGCGAAGAACGCGACGATCGCCGGGATGCCGAGCGCGTTCGCCACCCACGCGCCGAGCACGGCGGCGGCGGCGAATACCACGAGGTTCAACGCCTGCTGCCCCGGGAACACGTAACGCTTGTCCATGCGGCCGTCGAGCTTCGCCCACGCGATCACGGAACCCGACAGCGCGATGGCGCCGATCAGGGCACCCGCCACGGCCAGCGTTCGCACCAGGGGCTGAACCGGCATCACGAACGGCATCGTCGCGGCCAACGCGTTCCACCGAAGCAGTTCCACTGCACCGATCGCCGCGGCCGAGCCGCCGCCCAGGCCGTTGTACAGCGCCACCATCTGCGGCATGTCGGTGATCGCGACCCGCTTGCCCGAGATCCAGGCCAGCACCGTGCCCAGCGCGATGGCCAGCAGCATCAGGCCGACGTTGGCGAGGCCGGGCACGAAGAGCGTCGCGAAGGTCGCGATGAGCATGCCGGCGCCGGCCCACTGGATGCCCGAGCGTGCGGTACGCGGGGACGCCATGCGCTGCAACCCGAGCAGGAACAGCGTTGCAGCGACCAGGTAACTGACCTGCACCAGCAGCACCATCGTGTCGCGACTCATTTGCCGGCTCCGCGCGGGTGGGTGCCGCTCGGCCGGAACATCTCCAGCATCCGCTCGGTCACCACGTACCCGCCGGCCGCATTGCCAGCGCCCATCATCACGGCGATGAAGCCGATCGCCTTCTCCAGCGTGGTGTCGGCGTGCCCGAGGACCAGCATCGCGCCGATCAGGACGATCCCGTGGATGAAGTTCGAGCCGGACATCAACGGCGTATGCAGGATCACCGGCACCCTCGAGATGATCACGTGGCCGGCGATCGCCGCGAGCATGAAGATGTACAGCGCCACGACTCCATCGATCATCGCGATTCCCCGGCCGGCGTTCGCCGCATCATACCCCTGGCTGAACGGTGCGCCAGACGAGGATCGCCTTGCGGCGACCGCGTCAACCCCGCTGCAGCCCGGACGTTCTCCCGTGTGACCCGGCCGATGGCGCGACACCCCGTAGATGGATGGCAGTCTTCCCGTTCCTCAACCCCCGCTGCGCACCGGGCGCGATAGGGTTGTGCCCGTGACCGACCCGCCCTCCGAACCAGGCCGTCCGGCGCCGCCCGCGACCCTCGAAGCGTTCCTGGGCAGTGTCCAGCGACGCGCCTTCCGCTTCGCCGAACTCGGGCTGCACCATCGCGACGACGCGCTGGACGCCGTGCAGGACGCGATGACGCGGATGCTGGGCTATCGTGATCGGCCGCCGGCGGAATGGACGCCGCTGTTCTGGACGGTGCTGCGCAGTCGCATCATCGACGTGCAGCGACGGCGCACATTCCGCCTGAGCTGGCTGAGCGAGACACGCGCGCCCGATGGCGATGCGATCGACTGGGCCGACGACGGCCCCGATCCGGCACGCGAACACGATGGCCGCGAAGCCTGGCAGATGCTCGGCGATGCGGTGCGCGGCCTGCCGCGTCGCCAGCGCGAAGCGTTCACGTTGCGGGTGCTCGAGGAGTTCGATGTCGAGACCACCGCACGCATCATGGGCTGCAGCGCCGGCTCGGTGAAGACCCATCTGTTTCGCGCCCGTGAAGCGCTGCAGTTGCAACTCGAGGATTTCCGATGACCGCCCCTCACGACCGATCCCAGGCTTCTGGCGATGACGTGATCCGCGCCCTGTATACGCAGGCGCAGGATCACGTGTCGTCCGCGACCATCGCGCGCCTGCACCGTGCCCGCCATGCGGCGCTGTCCATGGCGCCGCGGCCACGCAGGTCCTGGGGTGTGCCGGCCGCCGCCGGCTTCGCCGCCCTGCTCGTTCTTGCGGCAGGGATGCAGCTGATGCAGGCCCCGCCCCGCGTGGCGCCGGATCCGGCTCCGTTGGCGGCCGGGCCGGCGCCTGCAGCCGTCGACGAGGCGGCGCTCGACGCGCTCGCCACCTACGACGAATCCCCCGATTTCTACCTGTGGTTGGCTGCCAATGAAGCCACCCTGCTTGCCGTGGAGTGACCATGTTCCGTATCCGCCTGTCCGCCTTGCTGCTCTCGGGCCTGCTGCTCGCAGGCGCTGCGTCCGCACAGACCGCGGTGTCGACACCGCCGGCCTGGGATCAGCTCACCCCGGCCCAGCGCGACCAGCTGCTGGCGCCGATGCGCGATCGCTGGGAGCACGCGGACCCGGCCGAGCGGCGGCGCATGCTCGATCACGCCGGCCGGTGGCAGGCGATGACGCCTGCACAGCGCGAGCATGCACGCCAGGGAATGCATCACTGGAAGCGCCTGTCGCCGGAGAAGCGGGAGGAAGCCCGCGCGCTGTACGGCAGGCTGCGGACGCTGCCCGAAGCCGAGCGCGCTGCACTGCGCGAGCGATGGCGGCAGATGACGCCGGAGCAGCGGCGCCAATGGGCCGAGGCCAATCCCCCTCCGCGGGAGCCGCCACCGCGCTGATCCGCTCAGCCGGCGTCGTCCACCCTGCGCTCTGGCCAGACGGTGCGCGCGAGCAGATCGTCCCGCCAGTCGAACGCCAGCATGCCATCCCGCAGCAGCAGCCCGAGAAAGTTGAACACGTTGCGTGCGTACATCTCGCTGGCGTGCGTGGCGCCCATGCTGGCCAAGGCCAGCGGGCCTGCAACGGTGACGCCCTGCAGTTCGATCGTGCTGCCGGGCACGGTGGCTTCGCAGTTGCCGCCGGTTTCGGCAGCCAGGTCGACGATCACGCTCCCGGGGCGCATGCCCGCCACCATCGACCGGGTCACCAGCAATGGCGCCCGACGCCCGGGCACGGCCGCGGTGCAGATCACGGCGTCCACGCCCTTGAGATGGTCGGCCAGACGCGTCTGTTGCAGCGCACGCTCCTCGTCGCTGAGGGCGCGCGCGTAACCGCCCTCGCCGACGGCGTGGACGCCCAGATCGAGAAAACGGCCGCCGAGCGATTCGATCTGCTCACGGGTTTCCGGCCGCACGTCGAAGCCCTCGACCTGGGCGCCGAGCCGGCGCGCGGTGGCGATCGCCTGCAGACCGGCCACACCGGCGCCGAGCACCAGCACTTTGGACGGACGGATGGTCCCCGCGGCTGTGGTCAGCATCGGAAAGAACCGGGGCGCCAGTTCCGCCGCGATCAGGGCCGCCTTGTAGCCGGCCATGCCGGCCTGCGAGCTCAAAACATCCATGGACTGGGCACGGGTCGTACGCGGCAGGCGCTCGAGCGGGAAGGCGATCAGGCCTGTGGCCACGATCGCGTCGCCTCGGGCCGCGTCGGACTCGGGCTGGAGCAGGCCGACGAGGACCGTGCCGTGCGCCAGCGCGCCCAGCCCGGCCGGCTCCGGGGCCTGTACGCACAGCACCACCGCGGCTCCGTCCCAGGCCTCGGCAGCCGTCTCGACCAGCTCGGCGCCGGCCTCGCTGTAGGCCGCGTCCAAGAAGAACGCCCGGGCACCGAGTCCGGCCTGCACGCGGACCCGCGCGCCGGCACCCACCAGTTTCCTGCACGTTTCAGGCGTCAGCGCCACCCGGCGCTCGCCCGCCGCGGTTTCGTGCGCCACTCCGATCGTGACCGTCATCGCCTGCTCCGCTGGAACCCCGCCTCATCCTAGGCGCTTCGGGACCCAGCACAAGTGCGGATCAGCTGCCGCTGCGCGCGCGCCTGGCCATCTCGTCGAGCGCGGCGGGGACCGGGCCTGCAAGCGGCCGGGGCTGAAGGCGGCCGTCGGCCGCCCGCGCGCGCAGCGCGATCGGCGACAGCAGCAGTTCCTTCGCGCCAGCGGCATTGACCAGCAGGCAGCCGCCAGTCAGTGCGCTGCGCCACGCGAGACGCAATACGCGGCCCGGCCCGGACGCGCCGGGCTGTACGAAGCGCTGCCCTTCCGCAAAGCCGGCAGCGGCCTCACGGTCGAGGTCCGACAGCGAGGAGGCGTCGCCGCCGTCCGGATCGCCATCGTCGGGCACATGCACCGAGCGCGGCGTCGGACTGGCGTGCTCGGCGACGAGACCGCTCAGCTGCGCGTCGGTGGCGGTCTCGTCCACGCCGCACTGCACGCAGCACTCGCGCAGCGCCGGAAGAATGCCGAGCAGGCGATCGGCGACCGCGCTGCCGCCGCTGCCCGCCGCCAGTGCGTCCACTTCGACCAGCGCATCCCCGAGCGATAGCACCTCGCGATACCGGTCCGAAGCGACCCCGTCGCGCAGCCAGGCCTGCACCAGGGCCTGGCGCCATTCGCCATCGAGGAAAGCAGCCACCGTGGGCAGCAACGGCCGGTCACGCAGACGGTCCGCCACATCGATCGCGGCCTGCCGCCGCGCGGCCTCCAGCCGTTCGCGACCGCGCAGGGCCTGCCAGGTCCGCCGCTCCACCGCTTCGGCGCGGCGGCGATGCTGGCCGAGCACCGCATCGATCTGGGCCAGCTGCGCCGGAAACACCCGTCCATCACCGTGCGCCCCGTCGATGACGGCCGCGGACGCGCGATCAGCCAGTACCAGCAGTTCCTTCGACTGCTCGTCCTGGTCGTCCGCGCCGTCCCACAGATCCACGAGCAGCGACAGCAGCTGCATCGACGGTGGCGTTGATGTCTCGAACAGCTGCGGATCCTCGAGTGCGAGGTGGAGATAGGGCAGGGTCAGTACGGCCAGGCGCTCCCGGCTCGCCGGAAGCAGCAGGTGGCGATCGGCCAGCAGGTCGAACAGGCCACCGACCAGCGAGATCGCGTCGTCCTGGTCCGGGTCGAACGCGACATCATGACGGTCGATGCCGAGGCCGCCGGCGACACGGTACAGACCCTCGCGCATGCGCACGGCGTGCGCCGCGCCAGGCATCGGCAGACTCCGCTCGGACTGGAGCAGCGACAGCGCGGCCTGGAATTCCTCGGGGCGGAAACTGCGCGACGCCGCATCGAGCTCGGCCCGCCGCGCATCCCGCAAGGTGCGCGCATGCCGGCGCAGCAGGTTGCCCCGCGGCGCATCCGCCATGCCGCTGCGTCCGGCGGTCACCGGTCCACCGGTCTGCCATCCGTGACGTGCCGGCGCCAGCGCATTGCCGTCTTCCCAGATCCGGGTCCGCGCGACCGATCCACCGTCCGGGGGCGCACCGAGCGAGGACGCGAGCAAGGAATGGTCGCCGTCGCCCGCCATGGCGTATCCCGCTTCGGCGAGCCGCGTGTTGCACCAGGCGTAGAGCGCGCCGAGGTGCGCGTCCAGCAGCGCCTCGTAGCGCCGCAACAGCGACGCACGCAGCCGGCGCGCACATGCCTGCGCGTCGAAGGCCGCCAGAAAGCAGTCGACCATGAACCGCGCCGCGAGCGGGTTCGACGGGCGTTGCCGGTAGCCCATCGACGCGGACACCGTATACAGACGCTGGTCGATGACCGAACGGACGCTTTCGAAGCGCCGGTCGAGCGCCTCGGACACCGGCTGCCCGATCAACTGGGCCTGCAACTGGTCTTCCGACAACAGCGAGAACTGGTCGAAACTGCGCGCAACCGGCGCCGCCGGCCACGCGGCGAACACTTCGGTGAGCGACTTCTGCCAGCGCTGCTCGTGCCGGATCAACTCGGAGCCGAGCACCGACACCCCGGCCAGGTCTTCGGCGATCGCATCGGCGATCCGCGCGTCCTGCACGTCGCCGAGCCGCTCCGCTTCAAGGCGGAGACGCTCGACCTTCAGCGTTTCGCCCAGCAACGGAAGCAGGCGCGCGGTCGCTTCACGACGAAGACTGTCGAGTACCTGCGCAGGCGTTTCCGCCCGACTGCCGTCACCGGTTCCCTGCATTGTGAAACCGGGCATGCACCCCTACTCCGCCCCGACCCGTCGATCGCGGGACAATAACGCAAGCGGTGTCGACGCGTCTCGACGACGCGTTCCGGTTCAGCCAGCAGCAGTGGCCATGGTGGCGTCGTTGGCCGCGTTGAGCTGCTGCCACAGATGCTTCATCGCCTCGTCGAACGGCGCATCGACGGCGCGTACGACGACCCGTCCCGCGCTGACCAGCGCGGCGAGTTCTTCGGGCGACACCACCATCTTGCGGATACCGCGGCGGTTGACGATGAGCAACCGCGCCGTCAATGGGCTGATCCAGGCCACGCGCGCAGCGGATTCACGCCCGTTCTCGTCGATCAGCCGCAGGCCCTGGCCGACACGCAGCTGGCGCATGCGGGCCGCGATGGTGGGCTCGAACGCCGGCGTGTCGCCGGTCACGAGGCGCAGGGTCGCATCCTGGGGCTCGTCTTCCATGTCGTCCGGCGTCTGCGGGGCGTGCACCGTACGCGAGGTATCGGGCATCGCGAGGGCGGCGATGATCCGGGCCACGGCATCGCGCGCGGCATTGGCATCCATGCCGCAGCTCGAATAGCACTCGGCGAGCGGCGCCTGCAGCGCGAGCAGCTCGTCGGCCACCGCGCTGCCGAGCGCGTGGGCGGCATCGGCGTCGACCTGGATCATTGCGTCGCCGACCCCGATCGCGGCGACGTGGCGGGGCGAATCCGGGCCGTCCCGCAACCAGGTCTGGGTCAGGTAATGACGCCAGTGGCGATCGAGAAAGAACGCGACCGCGGCCGTCAACGGGCGGTCCGTCAGACGCGAAGCCACGATGTCGTTCACGCTGCGCCGGGCCTGTTGCAGGCGCTCGCGTCCATGGATCGCCTCCGCCGCGCGTCGTTCCGCGACTTCCGCGCGTCGACGCTGCTGATCCAGACGCTCGCGCAGCTCGGATGCGGCCAGGCGGAAGACGGCCTGGTCGCTTTCGTACTCGTCGACCACGCGATCGACCACACGCCCGGCGTGATCGAGCAGATCCCGGTCCTGGGCCGTTTCGCCCGAATTCCCGTCGCAGGCCTCGGTCACCGCATCGAGCAGCTTGCGGGCCGGATGACCGCGCTGGTTGAACATCGAATCGTCGGTCAGCGCGACCTTCAGATAGGGCACCACCAACCGGCTGTAGATGTCGCGCGCCTGGGTGAGCAGGTCGTTGGCGTCGAACAGCGACTGGAACAGGATACCGATCAGATCGATCGCGTCCTCGTCCTCGCGCCTGAGCGGCGTCTGCTCCGGATCGACCCCGAGCTCGCGCAATCCGCGCAGCAGCTCGTCGCGGATCACGTCGCCCAGCTGGCGCCGGTCGTCTCCGATCAACACACGCGCATACGGCGACGGGTCGTCACCCTGCATCATCCGCGCCACGTTGAGCAGCTGCGACATGCTCAGGACGGGACCGCCGGTGCCGTCCGCCGAGCCCGGATCGTCGTCGTGCGCGCCGGCATCGCGGCGCTCGCGCCACTGGTGCAGCTGCTCGCGGACGAGGTCACGGTAACCGCGCTGTCCCGCGGTGGCCGGCGCGCCTCCCAGGGCGTCACCATGGGCCGCGAGGACATCCATCAGGCCGGAGGACAGCGGGCCGTACGCCGTACCGGCGGACGGGCGACTACTGCCGCTGCCCGCCTGCTCGGTATGTTCGACCACGCCGCCGTCGGGCGTCCAGGATTCGGCCCCGCGCCGCGGAACCGACGTCGCGCCCGCAGCCGGCGCGCGGGCCGCGCCGCGTTCTGCGCCCTGGCTCGCCGGTGCGCTGATGGCAGCGGCTTCCAGCGTCGCGTTGGCCTTGGCGTAGACCTCGGAAAGAATGGCCGGAAGCCGCTTGTCGAACTGGTGGAACACCATCGACCGCAGCCCCGGCGGCAGGTCGTCCGCCTGGAAGAGGCGCACGAAGGCCATGACCGGCACTTCCGGACGCAAGGGGTTGGCCCGGGGGCCCTCCAGCCCGAGTCGGGCAGCCAGGACGTCCAGACGCTCGTCCAGTGCCGCAAGCGGATGCAGGAACTGGTGATCCATCAGTTCGATGATCTGCTGGGCTGCGAGCTGGACTTCCAGCTCACCTTCCGACATCAGCGACAGGCCAGCGGCCGCCGGCGGCGGCGGACGGTCCGCGGCCCACTGATCGAACTCGGTCTCGATGGAGGTGCGGAACCGGGTCGCCAGCTCGAGCGCGCGGTGGCTCAGGTCGAGCACCGCCATCCGGTCTTCCTGCGCGGCCATGTAGTCGTGGCCGGCCAGTGCGGCAAGGCGCACCTGTTCCTCGATCGAACTCCAGAAGCCGGACAGCACGCCGCCGAGCGCAGTGACCGCGTCGCGGCGCAAGGTGTCCAGCACGCGGTCGACCGGGCGCGCCGTTCCCGCGCGCGGGGCTCGTCCTGCACCGATGTCGTCGTGAGGCATCATTTGGGAGTTCTGGGGGATTGGGGCACACTGCCCCGCACATAAGATTCCGCAAGCGTGGCGCCGCGTCTGTGACGATACTCGCAAATACTGAACACGACCCGTTCTCGACGCTCGACAGCCGACGATCGGTGCCCGCCCGGCAGCTCGATGCGCCCGGCCCGGACCACGCCACCCTGGTGCGCATGCTCGCATCGGCCTCGCGCGTGCCCGATCACGGCAAGCGGGTGCCGTTCCGCTTTCTCCGCATCGCCGGCGAGGCCCGTCACGCGCTCGGCGAGCGGCTCGCGGCACGGGCACTGGTCCGCGATCCGGACGCCGGTCCCGGCGCACTGGATAAGGAGCGACAGCGCTTCGCCCATGCCCCACTGGTGATCGCCGTGATCGCGGTCCTCGACCCCGCCGACGCCAAGATTCCGGACGTGGAGCGCCTGCTGACCGCCGGCAGCGTGTGTTTCGCGTTGTTGCAGGCCGCCCAGGCAGCGGGTTTCGGCGCCTGCTGGCTGTCCGGCTGGTCGGCCTACGACGCGGAGATCCTGCGGGTGCTGGGCCTGGGTGCGGACGAGAGAATCGCCGGCTTCATCCATATCGGCACGCCGCGCATGACCGCACCGGAACGCGATCGGCCCGACCCCGAGGCCCTCCTGAGCGACTGGCATCCCGACGCCGCATGAGCCGGCGGTCACGCGCGATTGCCGTCACAATGGCGCCATGACGCCTCTTTATCTCGTCGACGCCAGCCTCTATGTGTTCCGTGCCTGGCACTCGATGCCCGACGAGTTCCGCGACACCGAGGGCTGGCCGACCAATGCGGTGCATGGATTCGCCCGCTTCCTCGCGGAACTGATCGAACGCGAGCGGCCCCGGCACATCGCCATCGCCTTCGATGAGGCGCTCGACAGCTGCTTCCGGCACCGGCTCTACCCGGCCTACAAGGCCAACCGGGCACCGGCACCGGACGAGTTGCGGCGCCAGTTCGCGCACTGCAAGGCGCTGTGCCGGGTGCTGGGCCTGCCCGTCCTGGCGGATCACGAGTACGAAGCCGACGACCTGATCGGCAGCGCCGTGCGCGCAGGCCGCGCTCGCGGGCATCGCGCGGTCATCGTGTCCGCGGACAAGGACCTCTCGCAACTGCTGCAGGGCGAGGATGCGCAATGGGACTTCGCCAAGGGCGTGCGCTGGACGGCGGCGGGCGTGAAAGCGCGGCACGGCGTGGATGCCCACCAGCTGGCGGATTACCTGGCCCTGTGTGGTGATGCGGTCGACAACATTCCGGGCGTGCCCGGCATCGGCTGCAAGACCGCGGCCAGCCTCCTGCACCATTTCGGCAGCCTGGATGCGCTGCTCGAACGCAGCGACGAAATCAGGTTCCTGCGCTTTCGCGGTGCGGCCCAGGCAGGGGCCAGAGTGCGCCAGCACGCCGCGGACGCGCTTCTCTACCGGCAGTTGACCACGATCGCCTGCGATGCGCCGTTGGGCCCCGCCGAGGGCGGCTTTGCCCGAAGCGACGGGGATGGCGATGCCTTGCGCGCGCTGTGCGACACGCTGCGCTTCGGCCCGCTGACCCGGCGCCGTCTGCATGCCGCGGCCGGGCTCGAATACGCCCCGCCCGTGGACGTCTGAACACCTGGCCTCAGGGTAGGATCGCGGCATGACGAGCGATCCCACATCCGACGAGTTCGATCCCACATCCGACGAGTTCGAGGTTCTCTACCAGGGCGACTGGCTGCGCCTGGTGCGGCACGGCAAATGGGAAGCCTGCGAGCGTACCCATGGCGGCAACGGCATGGCGGTGCTGGTGATCGCGGTGACGCCTGAAGACGAGGTCCTGTTCGTCGAGCAGTACCGGGTGCCGCTGGGTGCCCGCACGATCGAGATGCCGGCTGGACTGGTGGGAGACGGTGGCAGCAGCGATTCCCTAGCCGACGCCGCTCGCCGCGAACTGATCGAGGAAACCGGATGGTCCGCCGGCCGCATCGATGTGCTGCTGACCGGCCCCACCACGGCGGGAATGAGCAACGAACGTGTGACGTTCGTGCGCGCGCGTGAGCTGACCCGGGTGGGCGCCGGGGGTGGCATCGACGATGAGGCGATCGTCGTCCACGCCGTTCCGCGGGCCACCGCGCCCGCGTGGTTGATGCGCAAGCATGCCGAGGGCTTCGAGCTCGATCTCAAGCTGTGGGCGGGTTTGTGGATGGTGGAGTTCAATCCGGACGGGTCGCCGGCGGACTGATCACCCAGATTCCCGCCGTCAGCCGGGCCACTGTCGCGACGGCGGCCGGCATCAACCGGTTCAATGGCGTGACCGTATCGTCCCAGTCGTCCTCGTAGAAAGCCGTCGGCCGGACGCCGGCTGCGAGCCACACTCCCCGGTCTGCGCCTGCAGTGGATGCCGAACTCGGCGGCATCGCCGCAGGGGTTCCTGTCGCGAGCGCCTCGCCCCCAGGCTGTTTGGCTCGGCATACGGCCGCCGGTGCGGAGCGACGCATTCTGCCGACCTGTTCGCCTCGTCGTGGTCGAGCAGGGCGGACGCAGGATTCACGAACCCGGCCAGCAGGCGTCCGCCCGGACGCAGCACGCGGACACATTCGCGTCTGCCACATCGACACCCGGCACCAACAGGTTCGACACCGGGCGGAAGACGGTGTCGAAGCCTCGCATCGGAAAGGACCGACAGGTCGGCCAAGTCGCCGCGCGTGCAGCGCGGCGCCGGCTCGTCGGGCTCGGCGGCGGCGCGATTCTTCACGAGCAGCTCATCCGACAGATCGGAACGGTGACGTCCCCCCGCGGCACAACCGGCGGCCGCTGCCGCCGCCCGACGCACGGCACGAGAGGTCGCGGCCCTCCAGCGGCCGAACCCGCCCCGCGACACCGGACGGTTCGGTGTCGGGTCATGGACCACTCACCGTGATGCGCGGCCGCGATGACGCCCGCGCCCACGGGTCCGACCTGGCGCTGCCTCCGCTCGACTCGCGACTCCACGCTGCCCGGTTGCGTCCGTGCACGTCCGTCGCGACGGTTCAGGCCTTCTTGACGAACTCGGTGCGCAGGACGAGGCCCTTGACCTTGTCGACGTTGCACTCGATCAGGTCGGGGTCGTCGGTCAGGCGGATGTTCTTCGCCAAGGTGCCGCGCTTGAGCGTGACGCTGGTGCCTTTGACCTTCAGGTCCTTGATCACCGTCACCGCGTCGCCGTCGGCGAGCCGGGTGCCGTTGCTGTCCTTGACCAGCAGTTCTTCGTCAGACATCGGGGGGTTCCTGGGCGCGACCCGCACCGGGTCACGCAACGTGGCGACGGACCGCTTCGGCGGGCCTGGAGGTGAGCGCTGCAGCGCGGGTCAGGCGAAGCGGTCGGTGGCGCGCACCAGCGCGTCGATGTTCTCGGCCTCGAATGCGGAATGGCCCGATGCAGGCGTGATGCTCAGCTCCGCCTTGGGCCAGACCTGGTGGAGGTCGAACGCGTTCTGGACGGGGCAGACCACGTCGTAGCGGCCGTGGACGATGACGCCGGGGATGTCGACGATGCGATAGGCATCGCGCAGCAGCTGGTCGTCGACCTCGAAGAAGCCGGCGTTGGTGAAGTAGTGGTTTTCGATCCGCGCGAACGCCAGCGCGAACTGCGCATCCGCGTGGCTGTCCGCGAAGGCCTCGTCGACGTGCAGGAAGCTGGTGGCGCCTTCCCAGACGCTCCAGGCACGGGCCGCGGCCAGGCGTACCGACTCGTCGTCGCTGGTGAGGCGGGCGTGGAAGGCGGCGATCAGGTCACCGCGCTCGGCCTCGGGAATGGCGCCGACGTACTGTTGCCAGGCCTCGGGAAACAGGCGCGATGCGCCTTCCTGGTAGAACCACTCCAGTTCCCAGCGGCGCAGCATGAAGATGCCGCGCAGCACCAGCTCGGTCACCCGGCGCGGATGACTCTGCGCATAGGCGAGTGCGAGCGTGGAGCCCCAGGAGCCGCCGAAGACCTGCCATTGCTCGATGCCGAGGTGCTCGCGCAGGGCCTCGATATCGGCCACCAGATGCCAGGTCGTGTTGTCGACCAGGTCGGCATGGGGCGTGGAACGGCCTGCGCCGCGCTGGTCGAAGAGCACGATGCGGTACTTCGCCGGGTCGTGGAAACAGCGCATCTTGGGGCTGCACCCGCCGCCGGGGCCGCCGTGCAGCAGCACCACCGGCTTGCCCTTCGGGTTGCCGCACTGCTCGTAGTGCAGCGTGTGGCGACTGTCGACGGCAAGGGTGCCGACGTCGAAGGGTTCGATGGCGGGATAGAGCTGTCGCATGGGCACGTCCGGAACTGCGCGGGGCGGCAGTTTACCAGCCGCCCTGTCACGCCCCGCCGGGCGCGGGCGGGCGTCGGCCGAGCGTGACCCGATCGCGCGCTTCCAGATCCCGCAGCGTGTCCACCTGGATGAGGCCCTGCGCCGCGAACAGGGCCCGCACGGCGGGGCCCTGGTCGAAGCCGTGTTCCACCAGGATCCAGCCTCCCGGATGGAGATGGTTGCTCGCGCCGGCGGCCAGCACGCGCAGGGCATCGAGGCCGTCGGGGCCCGAGACCAGCGCCGCAGGGGGCTCGTGCCGCAGGTCGCCACGGGACAGATGCGGATCTCCCGACGCGATGTAGGGGGGATTGCTCAGGAGCATGTCGAAGCGCAGTCCGGCGAGCGGTCCATACCAGTCGCCGAAGCGGAACTCGACGCGGTCGAGAGCGTGTCTCGCCGCGTTGCGCCGGGCGATCTCGAGCGCGGCCTCGCTCGCATCGGTGGCGACCACTGAAACGTCCGGGCGTTCTCCGGCGACCGCGAGCGCGATCGCGCCGCTGCCGGTCCCGAGATCGGCGGCTCGTGCCGGGCGCCGGGGTGGCAGTCGGGCCAGTGCCGCTTCGACCAGCAACTCGGTCTCGGGCCGTGGAATCAGCGTGGCCGGGGAGACGGCCAGCTCGAGGCGCCAGAAGGCGCGGCTCCCGATCAGATAGGCGACGGGCTCGCCGGCCGCGCGTCGGCTCACGAGCGCCTCGAACGTGGCGGTCTGCGCCTCGGAGAGCACGGCGTCGCCGTGCGCGTACAGCCAGCCCTGCGCACGTCCGCACACGTGCGCGAGCAGCCAGCGCGCATCCAGCGGATCGATGCGCATGGAGGCCGCGCGCAGCACTGCATCCAGGCGGGTCGGGTGGGTCGTATCCATCGTTCACATCCTAGCCGCGGGCCGCCGCGGCATGGTGGCCCGCCCGGAGTCCTCTGTATGCCCTCATTTCTTCGCCTCGCCGGCGCTGCCGCCCTCGCCCTGCTGGCGAGCGGATGCCAGAGCGTGTTCTTCGGTGTCGTCAACCGGGGCAGCGCGCAACCTGCGCAGAGTGTGGTCTACGACGCCGACCGCGCGCTTGCGCTCGACATCTATCGCCCGGCCGCCGCCTCCGGGCCGGCGCCGGTCGTGGTGTTCTTCTACGGCGGTGCCTGGCGCACCGGCACCCGCGCCCAGTACCGGTTCGTCGGCAGTCGCCTGGCCGAGCAAGGCGTGCTGGCGATCGTCGCGGACTATCGGACCTGGCCCGATGCCGCCTTTCCCGCCTTCATCGGCGACGCGGCACGCGCGGTACGCTGGACGCGCGATCACGCCGAGGGCTGGGGTGGCGACCCGCAGCGGCTCTATCTTGCCGGCCACTCGGCCGGCGCCCACATTGCCGCCCTGCTCGGCACCGACGCGCGCCACCTGGCCGCCGTGGACATGGCCCCGGGCGACCTTGCCGGCGTGATCGGGCTGGCGGGCCCGTACGAGTTCACGATCGGCGGTCGGCTGGTGCCGGTGTTCGGACCTCGCGAAGGCTGGCCGGGGGCGATGCCGCTGCGCTTCGTCGACGGCGACGAACCGCCGTTTCTGCTGATCCACGGGGACAACGACCGCACCGTGGATGTGGCCAACAGCGTGCGCATGGACGCCGCGCTCCGCGACGCAGGCGTGCAGAGCCGCTTGCGCATCCTTCCGGGCGCGAGCCACTTCGCCCCCGCCGCCGCGTTCTATTCGCCTGATCGGGCTCCTGATGTACTGCCGCAGGTACGTGCGTTCATCGGTCTGGAGACGCCCTCGGCGCCGGAAAAAAAATGAAGGCGGCCGAAGCCGCCTTCAAAAATTCCGTGGACGTGTGGGAGGGAAGTACGCGCACGGAATGGGGTCTGCGGCACCTGGAGCCGCACGGCAGTCCGATCACGGATCGTCCTGCCTTCGCGTCGACATTGCTGCAACGCAGCAATGTAATCAAGTGCGTCACTGGAACGCAGTCGACCCGAATATCGCACCAATCCTATAGATTGAACCTATTGATAGCATTTTTATTATCGATTTTACGAATCGATAGACAATCCCTAAGCTACAACCAGCCGATCCACCGGCGCTGCGGCTCGTCCGCGTCCCCCGTCACCAGGAGTTTTCATGTCGCTCATCAACACCGAAGTCCAGCCGTTCAAGGCCACCGCGTTCCAGAACGGCGAGTTCATCGAAGTCAGCAACGAAAGCCTCAAGGGCAAGTGGTCGGTGCTGATCTTCATGCCGGCCGCCTTCACCTTCAATTGCCCGACCGAGGTGGAAGACGCCGCCGACCACTACGCCGAGTTCCAGAAGATCGGCGCCGAGGTCTACATCGTCACCACCGACACGCACTTCTCGCACAAGGTCTGGCACGAGACCTCGCCGGCCGTGGGCAAGGCGCAGTTCCCGCTGGTCGGCGACCCGACCCACCGCCTGACCCGCGCCTTCGGCGTGCACATCGAGGAAGACGGCCTGGCGCTGCGTGGCACCTTCGTCATCAACCCCGAAGGCGTGATCAAGACCGTCGAGATCCACGACAACGCGATCGCCCGTGACGTCACCGAGACCCTGCGCAAGCTCAAGGCCGCGCAGTACGTCGCCGCCAATCCGAACGAGGTCTGCCCGGCCAAGTGGAAGGAAGGCGAGAAGACCCTCGCGCCGTCGCTGGACCTGGTCGGCAAGATCTGAGTTCGTCGCGCGGCCTCTCGCCGCGCTTGCGTCCATCCCCGCAGCCGCGGGGGTGGGCGTGCACCGGAGCCCGCGGGTCCACTCGCCAGCCGCCGCCCGCCCAGCGGTTTCGCGGGCTCCGGTGCACGTCCTCCCCTCCCCTCCACGTCACGATGCGGCCCCGCCGCGTTGCGTCGTCGTGTCGATCGCAACAGGAGTTCCCCATGCTGGCAGACGATCTCAAGACCCAACTGGCCACCTATCTCGAGCGCGTCGTGCGTCCGATCCACATCGTGGCGTCGCTCGACGGGAGCGCGAAGTCCGACGAGCTGCGCGGCCTGCTGGCCGACCTGCAGGCGCTGTGCGGCAAGATCACGGTCGATCTCGGCGGGGACGACACGCGGCGTCCGTCCTTCGCGCTGGGGTCGCCCGGCCACGACATTTTGGTGCGGTTCGCCGGTCTGCCGATGGGCCACGAATTCACGTCGCTGGTGCTGGCCCTGCTGCAGGTGGGGGGCCATCCGTCCAAGGCCGCGCGGGAGACGCTCGAGCAGGTCGCTGCACTGGATGGCGAGTACACCTTCGAAACCTATTATTCGCTGTCCTGCCAGAACTGCCCCGACGTGGTCCAGGCGCTGAATCTGGCCGCTGTGATCAACCCGCGCATCCGCCACACCGCGATCGACGGGGCACTGTTCCAGGACGAGGTCGAGGCACGGGAGATCCTGTCGGTCCCGACCGTGTTCCTCAACGGCCGGAAGTTCGACCAGGGCCGGATGACCCTGGAGCAGATCGTCGCCAAGCTCGACACCGGCGCCGCCGACCGCGCCACGAAGGCGATCGCCGCCAAGGCGCCGTTCGACGTGCTCGTGGTGGGCGGTGGTCCGGCCGGCGCGGCTGCCGCGATCTACGCGGCGCGCAAGGGCATCCGCACCGGCATCGCAGCCGAGCGCTTCGGCGGACAGGTGCTCGACACGATGGCGATCGAGAATTTCATTTCCGTCAAGGAGACCGAAGGCCCGAAGCTGGCGGCCGCGCTCGAGCAGCACGTCCGCGAGTACGAAGTCGACATCATGGATCTGCAGCGCGCGACCCGGCTGGTGCCGGCCGGCGCGGATGGCCTGGTGGAGATCGGGCTGGAGAATGGCGCCTCGCTGAGGTCGCGCACGGTGGTGCTGTCGACCGGCGCCCGATGGCGGCAGATGAACGTGCCGGGCGAGGACCAGTACCGCAACAAGGGTGTCGCCTACTGCCCCCACTGCGACGGTCCGCTGTTCAAGGGCAAGCGCGTGGCGGTGATCGGTGGCGGCAATTCCGGCGTCGAGGCGGCGATCGATCTGGCCGGCATCGTCGCTCATGTCACCCTGATCGAATTCGACGCCCAGCTGCGCGCCGACGAGGTGCTGCAGCGCAAGCTGCGCAGTCTCGGCAACGTGCGCGTGGTGACCAGTGCGCAGACCACCGAGGTGCTGGGCGACGGCAGCCGGGTCAATGGCCTCGTCTACCGGGACCGCACCGGCGGCGACAGCCATCGCGTCGAGCTCGAAGGCGTCTTCGTGCAGATCGGCCTGTTGCCCAACACCGAATGGCTCAAGGACGTGGTCGCCCTGTCGCCGCGCGGCGAGATCATCGTCGACGACCGTGGCCAGACCAGCCTGCCGGGCGTCTTCGCCGCCGGCGACGCCACCACGGTGCCGTACAAGCAGATCGTCATCGCGATGGGCGACGGATCGAAAGCGGCGCTCAGCGCATTCGACCACCTCATCCGCACGCCGGTCCAGGAGCGCCAGGCGGTCGCCGCCTGATGCGCGCGCGCGAGGTCCGGGTGGTCCACGCCCCGGCCGTCCGCCCGGCGTCGCGCGCGGTCGGCCACCCCGGCGGTCGCGCGCCATGAACCTGCGCGACCTGCGCTATCTGGTGGCACTGGCCGACCACCGGCATTTCGGCCGGGCGGCCGCGGCCTGCTTCGTCAGCCAGCCGACGCTGTCCACCCAGATCCGCAAGCTGGAAGACGAACTGGGGGTCACCCTGGTCGAGCGTTCGCCGCGCAAGATCATGCTCACTCCGACCGGACACCAGGTCGCCGAGCGCGCACGCCGCATCGTGGGCGACGTGGAGCAGATGCGCGAGGTCGCGCGCCGCAGCCAGGATCCCGAAGCCGGGGTGGTGCGACTGGGCATGTTCCCCACCCTCGGCCCGTATCTGTTGCCGCACGTGGTTCCGGTCATCCGGCAACGCTTTCCGCAGCTGGAACTGCTGCTGATCGAGGAGAAGAGCGATCTGCTGCTAGCCCGCCTGCGTGACGGCCGACTGGATGCCGCCCTGCTCGCACTGCCGGTACACGACGAACAGATGCACGCGGAACCCCTGTTCGAGGAGCCGTTCGTACTGGCGGTGCCGGGCGGGCACCCGCTTGCCGGGCGCTCGACGATCCATCTCGATGCGCTGGCCGACCAGCGCCTGCTGCTGCTCGAGGACGGCCACTGCCTGCGCGATCAGGCGCTCGACGTCTGCCATCTGGCCGGGGCTGCCGAGAAGTCGGGCTTCCAGGGCACGAGCCTGGAAACCCTGCGCCAGATGGTGGCGGCCAACGTCGGTTCGACCCTGCTGCCGATGCTGGCGGTGCAGCCACCGGTGCCGCCCTCGCCGGATGTCGCCCTGGTCGGATTCGAGGGCGAGCAACCGCCGAGCCGGCGCATCGCCATGGTCTGGCGCCGCAGCTCGGCGATGGCGGGATTCCTGCAGTCGCTGGCGAGGCTGTTCGCCGATCTGCCACCGCGGCTGCTGGTCCTGCCCGAGCAGCGCTGAGCGGCAGCATCGCGCGGTCCCTGCGGTCCCCGCACACCCGATGACCGACGGCCCGCGGCGCGCCGTCGTGCATCCGGCCTGGCGAGAGTTCCAACGTCTCGTCATCGACCAGCGGCCAGCGAAGCTAGGCGCGCATCGTCCATCCACCCGCCCGCATGACCGGGTCCGCCCCGAGCCATGCTCGATGCACCCGTCTACCGCCGGTGCATCTGAACTGCGGCACTGCGCGAGCGGAAGCGTGCGGAGGTCGTGTGGTCCGGCGACGCGGCCGGGGCTGGCGTCGACGTTGACGCCCGGTCGTCTGCATCGCCGAACGCGGCGGCTCCCGCAGCCGGTCGACCCGGCCTGTTCGAACGACATCGGCGCGGGGCATGCATCACCGTGCCCGCGCAGCCCGCTGATGCACCGCTCCTGCTGATCGTGACAGCCGATCGACCGCCCGACGTCCGGCTCGGCCGCTGTGCCTGCAGTCCTGTCGGCGCGCCCCGCTCCGCACCACCGGGCCGGGTCAGAGGCGGCGACGTTTCCGCGCCGCCATCGGCCGAATCCCGTGACTCAGAGCGCGAGCCCCACCTGGCATGCCACGCCGGTGCCGCCGAGGCCGCAGTACCCGCCCGGGTGCTTGTGCAGATATTGCTGGTGCTCGTCCTCGGCGTAATAGAACGCAGGCGCCTCGGCGCCCAGTTCGGTGGTCACCGGCGCGAAGCCCGCCGCCTTCAGGCGCGCGTCGTAGCCATCGCGGCTGCGCGTCGCCAGCGCGTACTGGGCAGGCGTGCTGCAGTACAGCGCCGAGCGGTACTGGCTGCCCACGTCGTTGCCCTGGCGCATGCCCTGGGTCGGATCGTGCCCTTCCCAGAAGGTCTGCAACACAGTTTCGAAGGCCAGTCGGGCGGGATCGAAGACCACGAGCACCACCTCGGCGTGGCCGGTCTGGCCCGAGCACACTTCGCGATAGGTCGGATTGGGCGTCGATCCGCCGGCATAACCGACCGCCGTCGTCACCACGCCGGGCAGCGACCAGAACGCACGTTCGGCGCCCCAGAAGCAGCCCATGCCGAGCTGCACGCGCTCGCAGCCGTCGAACGCGGCATCGAGCGGGCCACCGAACACGGCGTGGACGTTGTGCAGCGGCAGCGGCGTGTCACGCCCCGGCAGGGCATCCTGCGCCCCGGGCAGGCGCTGCTTCCAGGCTCCGATTCCCAACATGTCGCTCTCCTCGGTGCGTCGCGCACATGCGCACGCCAGCTCCCAAGCATGCGGGCGCGTTCGCCCGCTTCAAGCCGGCGCGCCTGTCAGGCGGCCGCGGCCGCGCGCGTGCGCGGCTTGAGGCTGGCGAGGAAGATCCCGGCCAAGGTCAGCCCGAGACCCATCCATTCCCGGGTCTGCGTGGGCCGCTGCAGCAGAGCCACGTCCAGCAGGAACGCGCAGACCGGCTGCACCAGCAGCAACAGACCGACCACGGCGACGCCGAGGCGTTGCATCGCACGCGAAATCAGGATCCAGCTCAGGCAATGGCCCAGTCCGGCCAGCACCAGCAGCCAGCCGAGCGAGGCCCAGCCCGGGATCGCGAAGGCAGCGCCCTCGACCCCAGCGGCCATGCCCAGCAACAGCGCGCTTCCCAGTGACGCGATCGCGAGAATCTGGGCGATCGGCGCTGCGCGCCGCGGGTCGTGGTCCTGCCCTGCGCGCTGCACATGTTTCAGGCCGACGTTGTACACCGCGTAGCAGAGCCCGGTCGCAAGCCCCAGCCACACGCCCCAGCGGTAATCGGCGGGCAGCCGGGCCCAGTCCGCACCCAGCATCGACCACAGACCGGCGAACGCCAGGGTGATGCCGGCGAGGAACCGCAGGCCGATCCGCTCGCCGAACAGCACGAGGCCGGCGAGCGCCATGAAGAACACCTGGGCGTTGGCCAGCAGCGTGGCCAGCCCGGGCCCGATGAGCAGGATGCTCCGGTGCCAGAGCCACAGGTCGGCCGCGAACGCCGCCGCGGGCACCAGCGCCCACAGCCACACCCGGCCAGGCAGCGGGCGCCAGTCGCGTCGCAACACCACCAGCAGCGTCAGCATGATGCCGGCGAACAGCATCCGGTAGAACGCCGAGATCGTGGGCGGCGTGTCGGCCCAGCGCACCATCAGGCCGTTGGTGCCGATCAGGGCCGCGCCGGCGAGCATCGACAGCAGCGCCGCGCGCTGGACGGGGCGTTCGGGCATGGCGGCCGTGCGTGGGGGGGGTGCGCAGCGTAGCAGCGGTCCGCCGCGTGGCGGCGCTCAGCTGAAGATCGCCGGCGCCACCTGCACGCAGTTGCGGCCCTGGCGCTTGGCTGCATAGAGCGCCTTGTCCGCACGCGCGATCGCGGCGGCCGGGTCGTCCTCGCCCTTCTGGCGGGTCGCGATGCCGATGCTGACCGTGAGCCGCACCCGCTGCCCCTCGTGACGCAGGTCGACGTTCTCCACCGCGGTGCGCATGCGTTCGCCGATCGCCCGCGCTTCCGCCCCGTCGTGCCCCGGCAGGACGGCGATGAATTCCTCGCCGCCGTAGCGCCCGAACATGTCCGCATCCGACAGCACGCTGCGCAGCGCGACCGACACCGCGCGCAGGCAGTCGTCGCCGCAGGCATGGCCGAAGCGGTCGTTGACCGACTTGAAGTGGTCCAGGTCGACGAACAGCACCGATACCGGCCGGCCGCTGCGCTCGGCCTCGGCGAAGGTGCGCTCCACCCACAGGTCGATCGTGCGTCGGTTCATCGTGCCGGTCAGGGCGTCCATTTCCGCCGAACGGCGCAGCTTCACCGCCGCCGCGGCCTGGTCCACCTGCAACTGCACGAGCCGCAACAGCTCGCCGATCACCGACATCTCCTCGGTGGTGAACCCGTCCCCGCCGGCGCGGCGCAGCAACAGGACCGCCCAGCCGGGCGCGCGGACCTGCAACGGCACGAGGGCCTCCATCGCCACGACCGGGCCGCCTGCCGACGCCTGCACCGGCTGCTGCAGGGCGATGCCCGCCGTCGCCTGACGGCGCAGGATCAGGCCGCGCCGCTGGATCTCGTGCTCGAAGGCCGGCAACGCGTCCGCAGGCTCGACCAGCAGATGGTCGCGGCCCTGGTAACCGCGCAGCACCGCGACGCAGGATTCGTGCGGCACCAGAGGCAGGAGGTAATCCATCAGCAGACGGAATCCCTGCCACGGGAGCTGGCCGGGGTCCACGCCGCTGAGCTGGGTCTGCAGGGCCGTGGTCAGGTTGGCACGCGCCATCTCGCGCTGCATCTTGCGCTCGGTATCGAGCCGCGCGAGCCGGTCGCGGTCGCGCTGGTCGCGGTAGTCGCTGATCCGGCTGATGAGTGCCAGGCCGAGGGCGAAAACGAAGACCACCAGGGCACCCTGGTAAGCGAAGTGCAGCAGGCTGGTCTCGCCGACCAGGCCGAGGCGCACCAGCGCCATCCACAGGCCGCCGGCGACCGCGATCGCGCCGGGAACCAGCACCCCCCCGGCGAGGCGCACGCCCCGCCGGCTCGCGTCGTAGAGCATGGCGACCGCGACCATGCCCGACACCGCCCAGCCGAGCGCGGTCACCGGCCAGGCGAGCGGCGCCAACGCCGGAATGTTGAGCAGGCACAGGGCCGCCAGCACGACCAGCGCGACGGCCACGCCGCGACTCGTGCGGGCCCAGCGGTGGCCACGCGGCATCGCGTAGGCCTCGATCAGCCACTGCATCGCCGCGGCGTAGAGCAGCGCGAGCGCCGCGACGCCCTGCAATCCCCAGAATCCGAACAGCCGGCCGGCTGGAAGCCCGTACAGATGGCCGTTGGCGGCCTGCAGCAGCAAGACCAGCGCGAAGACGACTCCGAAAAACCCGAGGAAGAGGCGATCGCGCGATGCGTAGGCCAGCGAGAGGGCCAGCGTGGCCAGGGCCAGCAGCGCGCCGTACAGGGCTGCCGACACCGCGACGCCGGACCGCTCGATCCGCCGCACCTCGCCTGCGCGCGCCAGCACCGGGGCCACCCGCGCCTGCATCACACCGTCGTAGCGCACGTCGAGCTCGATCGGTCCGTGCCAGTCGGAGGGCAGGACGAAGCCGTAGCCGTTGGGGAACATCCCCTCGTCGTCACCGACCTCGAAGAAGTCGCGGGTCTCGCTGCGCCAGCCGTCGTCGCGCACGAGGTGCAGCCCGGTGACGGGCTCGCGCGGGAACCACAGCGCCCAGCGCCCCTGGGTGGGTTCCGTCGGCGGCAGGTCGAAGCGCAAGCGCAGCAGGCGCGCGGCGGCACCGAAGCGGGCCTCGCCGGCGTCGCCGATCACTTCCACCGGCTGCAGCGCGCCCGGCCGCAGCTGGGTCGAGGCCATCAACATGGCGAACAGGCCCACGAGAAGGCCCAGACAGGCCGCCAGCGCCCAGCGGTGCCCGGGCATCGCTCCCGCCCGGTCTACCGCCATGGGCGACCCCTGCCCTGCGCGCAGCACATGGCTTCCAGCCCGCGCCGGCCGGCGCTCGAGCGCGCGTGTTCGCGCATCAATCCTTCCCCCTGAACGTGGTCCCAGGCCGTCACCCGTCGCGGCGTCCCGGCCTGCGTCACATAGTGAAGCAATCCGGCGTCACAGACGCGTTGACGACCCCGTCGCCGGGGCCGGACCGGTGCGCACATCGAGTCCGCTAAACTGCGTGATTCCGTCATCGCTGCATTCGAGTCCCGCATTCCATGTCCTCCTCCGGCTCCACCGATCCCGCCGCACCACCGTCCGACGCCGTTGCTCCGGCCCGCCAGGACTTCATCCGGCAGATCGTCCGCGAGGATCTGGCGGCCGGGAAACATGCCGCTGTCCGCACGCGCTTCCCGCCCGAGCCGAACGGTTACCTCCATATCGGCCACGCGAAGGCAATCTGTTTGGATTTCGGCATCGCGAGTGAATTCGGCGGCCAGTGCAACCTTCGCTTCGACGACACCAACCCGGAGAAGGAGGATCTCGAGTTCGTCCGCGCGATCGAGGACGACGTGCGCTGGCTCGGGTTCGACTGGGCCGAGCTGCGCCATGCCTCGGACTATTTCGAGGTCTATTACCTGGCCGCCGAGAAGCTGATCCGGCAGGGCGATGCCTTCGTCTGCGACCTGACCGCCGAGCAGGTGCGCGAGTACCGCGGCACCCTGGTCGAGCCGGGCCGCGACTCGCCGTTCCGTGATCGCGGCGTCGACGAGAACCTCGACCTGTTCCGGCGCATGCGCGCGGGCGAGTTCGCCGACGGCACGCGCACGCTGCGGGCCAAGATCGACATGGCCAGCGGCAACATGAACCTGCGCGACCCGGCGCTGTACCGGATCAAGCAGGTGCCGCACCAGAACACCGGCGACGCCTGGCCGATCTACCCGATGTACGACTTCGCCCACGCGCTGGGCGATTCCATCGAGGGCATCACCCATTCGCTGTGCACGCTGGAGTTCGAGGACCACCGGCCGCTGTACGACTGGGTCGTCGACCGCGTGGACCTGGCGGGCACTCCGAAGCTGCTGGCCCCGCTGACGGCGCGCGGCCTGCCGAACGTGGCCGCGAAGCCGCGCCAGATCGAGTTCTCGCGCCTCAACATCAACTACACGGTGATGAGCAAGCGCAAGCTCACCCAGCTGGTCGCCGAAGGCCTGGTCGACGGCTGGGACGATCCGCGCATGTACACGCTGCAGGGCCTGCGCCGCCGCGGCTACACAGCGGCCAGCCTGCGCCTGCTGGTCGACCGCGTAGGCATCAGCAAGCAGAACTCGGTGATCGACTTCTCGGTGCTCGAAGGCGCGCTGCGCGACGATCTCGACGCGCGCGCGCCGCGGCGCATGGCGGTGGTCGATCCGCTCAAGCTGGTGCTGACCAACCTGCCCGAGGGCCACGCCGAAACGCTGACCTTCTCCAACCATCCCAAGGACGAGGCCCAGGGCACGCGCGAGGTGCCGTTCTCGCGCCAGCTGTGGATCGAGCGCGAGGATTTCGCCGAAGTGCCGCCCAAGGGGTGGAAGCGTCTGATCCCGGGCGGCGAAGTGCGCCTGCGCGGCGCCGGCATCGTGCGCTGCGACGAGGTGATCAAGGACGAGGGCGGCGCGATCGTCGAGCTGCGCGGCACGCTCGATCCCGAGTCGCGCCCGGGGATGGACGGCGCCAACCGCAAGATCAAGGGCACGATCCACTGGGTCAGCGCCGCACATGCGGTCGAGGCCGAGGTCCGGCTCTTTGATCGCCTGTTCGTGGTCGAGAAGCCCGACGACGAATCCACCGGCAAGACCTACCGCGACCATCTGAATCCGGAGTCGAAGCGCAGCGTGACCGGCTATGTCGAGCCGGCCGCCGCGACGGCCGCGCCCGAGCAGGCGTTCCAGTTCGAGCGCCTGGGCTACTTCGTCGCAGACCGCCACGACCATGCCGCGGACCGGCCGGTGTTCAACCGCAGCGTGACCCTGCGCGACACATGGGCGGTGCGCGCATGAGCGCCATGCGGGCGTGGCTGCTCGTGCCGCTCGTGCTGTGGCTGGCGGGCTGCGCCGCGCCGCACGCGCCTGCAGCCCTTCCGACAGAGGCACCCGGCATCACGGTTCCACACGGGGCGCCGTCCGCCCTGGCCGGCACGCCGCTGTCGCCCGACACCCGCTGCACGCGGGATGCCGACTGCACGGTCAAGAACGTCGGCAACTGCTGCGGCGCGTATCCGGCGTGCGTGAACACCGCCGCGGTCGTCGATCCCGAGGCGGTCGCGGCCGACTGCGCACGACGCGGCATCGCCTCGGTATGCGGCTTCCAGGACGTCACGGCCTGTCGCTGTGTCGCCAACCGCTGCGAAGCGGCGCCGATGGCTCCGCTCGAGCGCTGAGGCGTTCTTCTTCAAAGGCTGTTCGATGCTCCATGCACAGGTCCACCTCACGCTGCCCGCCTGGGTCCACCAGCACGTCGACGCTGCGCGCGTCTATCCGGGCGACGCCGCCAAGGTAGCGCTGGCGATCGAGCTGTCGCGACTCAACATCGAGGCGCAGAGCGGCGGCCCGTTCGGTGCGGCGGTGTTCGACGGTGGCGACCGCATCGTCTCCGTCGGCGTCAACCGGGTGATGTCGCACAGCTGCTCGGTGGCGCACGCCGAGACCATGGCCTACATGCTGGCCCAGCAACGGCTGCAGACGCCGCGGCTCAACGAGCGCATCGGTCCGGTGACGCTGGCGACGTCCTCGCAGCCGTGCTGCATGTGCTACGGCGCCACCGTCTGGGCCGGTATCGACCGGCTGTTGATCGGCGCGCGCTCGGAGGATGTCGAAGCGCTGACGCCGTTCGACGAGGGCCCGCTGCCCGCCGACTGGATCGGCGCATTGAATGCGCGCGGTATCGAGGTGATCCGCGACCTACTGCGCGACGACGCCCGCGCGGTGCTGCGGACCTACGGCGAGACCGACGGAGCGAAATACTGACATGGCCGACATCGAGCCGACGCCGCTCTCGGACGCGACCCGCGCGCCGCCCTCCGCCAGCGGACTGCTGTGCTATTGCCGTCCGGGCTTCGAGGCGGATCTCGCTGCCGAGCTCACCGAGCGGGCGGCCGGCGTACACGTGGCCGGGTACGCGCAGACGCGGCGCAACGACGGCTATGTGCTGTTCCATTCCGACAACGGCCCGTCGCTGACCCATGAACTGCCGTTCCGCGAGCTGATCTTCGCCCGCCAGAAGCTGATGCTGCTCGCCGAGCTGCGCGACCTGGATCCCACCGACCGGATCACCCCGATCTTCGAGGTGCTGGCCGGCCGCGGCCGCCATGGCGAGCTGATGGTCGAACATCCCGACTCGGACGAGGGCAAGCAGCTCGCCGGCCTGGCACGCAGCTTCGGCAATGCCCTGCGCCCGGCACTGCGCAAGCGCGGGTTCCTGAGCCAGAAGGACGAGACGCGGTTCCCCCGGCTGCACGTGTTCTTCGTTTCCGGCACGCATGCGTTTCTGGCCCAGTCGGTGGTGGGCGACAGCGCGCCGTGGCCGATGGGCATACCGCGCCTGCGCACACACGCCGATGCGCCTTCGCGCTCGGCGCTCAAGCTCGAGGAGGCCTTCATGGTCCTGCTGACCGAGCGTGAGCGCAGCGCGCGCATCAAACCGGGCATGCGGGCCGTCGATCTCGGCGCCGCCCCCGGGGGCTGGACCTGGGTGCTGACCCGCGAACACATGCGCGTGGTTGCGGTCGACAACGGCCCGATGCAGCCCGGGCTCCTCGACACCGGCCTGGTCGACCATCACCGGGTCGACGGCTTCCGCTACCAGCCCGTGGGTGCGGTCGACTGGCTGGTCTGCGACATGGTCGAACAGCCCCGGCGCGTGGCCGAGCGCATGGCGACCTGGTTTCGCGAGGGCTGGTGCCGGCACGCGATCTTTAACCTCAAGCTGCCCATGAAGAAACGCTGGCAGGAGACCCTGCAGGCGCTGGACCTGTTCGCCAACACCGCCGGCGAGCACCCGGACCTGGTGATCCGCGCGCGCCAGCTCTATCACGACCGCGAAGAGATCACGGTCTACGCCAGCATCGAATAAGCCGGAGCACGCACCATGGCCGCAGCTTGGATCACCGTCGTCGCCCCGTACCTGCCCGAGATCGTGCGTCTGGCGCGGCCGATCTTCACCCGCACGCCGCCCCCGCTGGTGGACCTCGGCCAGCAGCGGCGCAACGACGTGGTGGATGCGCAGATCGTGGAGCTGCAGGACGCGGCCAGCCAGAACGCGGATTCCATCGGCAAGCTCGCCGCGGACATGCAGAAGACCATCGAGGCCCTGCATCTGGCGGCTGCGCGGGCGGAGGCTCGACTGGTCCGGGCCCAGGCCCTGGCGCTGGTCGCCGCCACGGTCGCGGTACTGGCCTTCGGGCTCGCCGCCTGGGCGCTCGTGCGCTGACACGCAAGCCGCATCCGCGCTGCATACTGCGCGCGCCCTCCCTCCCGGATCCACCCGCATGGCGTCCAGCCTGCTGACCCTGCTCGACGATATCGCCACCGTGCTCGACGACGTGGCGGTGATGACCAAACTGGCCGCGCGCAATTCCGCCGGCGTCCTCGGCGACGACCTGGCGCTCAATGCGCAACAGGTCACCGGCGTCAAGGCCGACCGGGAGCTGCCGGTGGTCTGGGCGGTGGCGAAAGGCTCGGCGCGCAACAAGGCCATTCTCGTACCGGCGGCCCTGACGATCAGTGCCTGGCTGCCCTGGCTGGTGACCCCGCTGCTGATGGCCGGCGGCCTGTTCCTCTGTTACGAGGGCTTCGAGAAGGTCCTGCACAAGCTCGTGCACCGGGCCGAGGACGATGCCGCCAAGCCCGGCCGCACCGCGGCGCTGGCCGGCGCGGAGGTCGATCCGGTGGCCTTCGAGCGCGACAAGATCCGCGGTGCCGTGCGCACCGACCTGATCCTGTCGGCGGAGATCATCGCGATCACCCTCGGCACCGTGGCGGGTGCGGCGTTCACCACCCAGCTCGGTGTGCTGGTCGGGATCTCGGCCCTGATGACCATCGGCGTGTACGGGTTCGTGGCCGGGATCGTGAAACTCGACGACGCGGGCCTGGCCCTGAGCCGGGCGGCATCCGGATTCGCGCGTGCCGCCGGACGGGGCATCCTCCGCGCCGCGCCGTGGCTCATGAAGGGTCTGGCCATCGCCGGCACGGCGGCGATGTTTCTGGTCGGCGGCGGCATCATCACCCATGGCATCCACGATCTCGCGACCTGGATCACGCGCACCGCCAACGGACTCGGCGGCCTGCCGACGGTCGGCAGCGTGCTTGGTGCGATCACGCCGACCCTGATCAATGCCGCGGTCGGCATCCTCGCCGGCGGACTGGCCGTCGGCGCGGTCGCGCTCGTCAGACGTCTGCGCGGACAGGCCGCGCCCGCCCACTGAGTCGCGATCAGCCGCCGGCTGCCCGCTGCCACAGCAGGCGGTTCAACGGCGGCACCCGCCCCGCGATGCCCAGCAGGTGGCTGCGCAGCAGCACCGGCAGCACCGAGTCGTTGGAATAGACGTCGTTGATCAGCTCGAACGCATGCGCCGCGATCGTATTCTCGCTGCGACGGGCACGTGCCCAGCGCGCCAGGGCCTGTGGTGCGTCCCAGCGGGCCCCGCGGTCCAGGGCATCGCCGAGCACGGCCGTGAGGCTGGCGACGTCACGCAGACCGAGGTTCACGCCCTGCCCGGCAAGTGGATGCACCACATGGGCCGCATCTCCGAGCACGAGTACACGGCCGGCACGCTGGGTGGCCGCGAGCTGGCGGCGCAGCGGGAACGCGGCGCGGACCGATATCGGCGCCAGTGCGCCCAGACGCCCGCCCGAGGCACGGGTCAGCGCGTCGGCGAATGCGGCCTCGTCGAGTGAGAGCAAGCGCTCCGCCTCTGCCGTCGGCACGGACCAGACGATCGAGCTGAGGCCGTCGGCGCAGGGCAGCAAGGCCAGCGGTCCACCGGGCAGGAAGCGCTGCCACGCGGTGTCTTCGTGCGACCGCTCGCTGCGGATGTAGCCGACCACGCCGCTCTGCCCGTAATCGCGGGCCCGGGTGTCGATCCCCGCCAGACGCCGCGCCGCGGAGTCCGCGCCATCGGCGGCGACCAGCAGCGTCGTGTCGATCCGGGTGCCGTCCTCGAGGCGAACGGAGATCCGCGCATCGCCCTCGTCGACCGCCTCGAGGGCGCCCGGGCAGCGGACGTCCACGCCCGCGGCCTGCAGGCGCGACCACAGCCGGTCCACTAGCAAGCCGTGCTCGACAATCCAGCCGAGCTCGCGCTTCGCCAGCGCGTCGGCGTCGAAGCGCAGCGCGCTGCCGCCGCCGGCATCCCACACCTCCATCCGGCGATACGCGTGGGCGCGGGTCGCTTCGACGCCCGCCCAGACCCCGATCGTCCCGAACAGGCGCGCGTTGTCGTGGGCCAGGGCATAGACCCGGAGATCGGGCGATGCCGGCGTCCACGGCGCCGGCGCGCGCGGCTCCACCAGCACCACGTCGAACCCACGACCGGCGAGGGCCAGCGCGCAGGCCGCGCCGACCACGCCGCCCCCGGCGATCACCACGTCGCGCGGACCCCGCCGGCTCATGCCCCCCCCGCCCGGCACAGTGCCGGCACCTGCCCGCGATAGCCCATCGCCCCGCTGGCGAGCGCTGCGCGCAAGCCCGCGTCGCGTTCCAGTACCAGCAGACCCAGGCTGCGCAGCGGACGCAGCAGCAGGGACGGATTGGACGTGAGCCGGGCCAGGCCGTCGGAAAACCCGAGGGTGGCCGCCCGGTCCTCGCGGCGCCGCGCGGCATAGGCCTCCAGCAGGCCAGGCGCGCCGGGATCCGGCTGCCCGGTCACGAGTTCGGCCAGCGTCAATGCGTCGCGAAGTCCCAGGTTGAAGCCCTGGGCGCCGACGGGATGCAGCGTCTGCGCGGCATTGCCCACCAGCGCCGCGCGCGGCGCGGTCAGCCGCGAGGCCACCACACGGCGCAATGCGTAGCGGCTGCGCGGTCCGACGTCGACGAACCGGCCGGCGCGCCACCCGAACGTGTCCTGCACGCGTGCCAGGAAGGCCGCGTCGTCCAGCGCCGCCACCGCGCCGGCGTCGTCCGCGTCCACGCCGTGAACCAGGCCGTAGTGGCGATCCCCGCGGGGCAGCAGGGCCGTCGGTCCGCTGGCGGTCAGACGCTCGTAGGCCACGCCGTCGGGCGGCCGCGCGGTGCGCAGCCGGGCCACGAACAGCGCCTGACGATAATCGTGCACGGCGGCATCGATACCCAAAGCGGCACGGGTCTGCGAATCGCTGCCGTCCGCCGCGACCACCAAAGCGGCGGCGATCCGCTGCGGCCCGTCGGCGCCCTCGAGGTGGAGCAGCGGCCGCCCGGCCTCATCGCGTGCCAGCGTCGTCAGCCGGGCGGGACGGTAGCGGGCGACATGACGCGCCTCCGCCAGCCTCGCGTCCAGCGCGAGGCCGAAATCGCGCGCCACCACCACCTGGCCGAACTGCGCGCGGTCGTAGTCCTGCGCGTCCAGGCACACCCGACCGAAATCACCGGCGCGGCTGACGTGGATCCGGCGGATCGGTCCCGGCGGCGTTGCGAGCTTCTGCAGCACGCCCAGCGCGGTGAGCGCGTTGACGCTGGCTTCGGCGAAACTGAGATTGCGCTGGTCGAACACGGCCGGCATCGCCCCGTCCGGTGTCGCCTCCACGAGCGCGGCGTCGATACCGGCCCGGTCGAGCGCGATCGCGAGGCTCGCACCGACCAGGCCGCCGCCCACGATCGCCACCTGGTGTACATGGTCCATGTGCCGATGATAAGCGCTCCGGCGCACGCCCCCGGCGCCTCCGCTAGAATGCCCGGCGTGATCCGCCCGAATGTCCCGGAGTTGCAATGAATCCCGTCGCCCGACGCGCCACGATCCTCGCATTGCTCGCCGTGTTGCTGGCGGGCACGCGGCTGCACCACTTCGGCGCGGTGCCCGACGCCTCGTGGGCGGTGTTCTTCATCGGCGGCTTCTATCTCTCGACATGGTCGCGCTGGGCGTTTCCGGCGCTGATGGTGCTGGCGGTGGCGGTGGACTGGGCCGTGATCACCGGCCAGGGGCTCTCGTTCTGGAGTCACTACTGCGTCTCGCCGGCGTACTGGTGCCTGGTGCCCGCCTACTTCGCGATGTGGGCGGGCGGGCTGTGGCTGCGCCGCCGAGCCGCCGGTCCGGGGCTGGTGCAGGCGCTGAGGCTCGCCGCCGCGCTGGTGGGGTCGGTGGCCCTGTGCCACCTGCTCGCGCAGGGCAGCTTCTACTGGATCAGCAGCAGCGTCGTCGAGCCGACCCTTGCCGGCTGGTGGAAGAACTACAGCGACTGGTTGCTGCCCTACATGCGGGTCGCCGCGATGTACGTCGGTGCCGCCGCCATGCTGCACGTCCTGTTGACCCGCGTCCTGCCGCAGCCCGCCGCGCCGCGTGCGGTCCACGCGGACTGAGCCGGCGCGCGATGGGCAACCGCCTTTCGAAGATCTACACCCGCACCGGCGACGACGGTTCGACCGGGCTCGGCGACGGCACCCGCGTCGCCAAGGAGTCCGCCCGGGTCACCGCCTACGGCACCGTCGATGAGGCCAATTCGTGTATCGGTCTGCTGCTGGCGGCCGAGGTTCCGGGCGACGTCCGCGACCTGCTCACGACCATCCAGCACCAGCTCTTCGATCTGGGCGGTGAACTGTGCATCCCCGGCCACGCCGCGATCGAGGACGCCGACGTGACGGCACTGGAAGCGCATCTCGACCGCTACAACGACGACCTGCCTCCGCTGAAGGATTTCATCCTGCCCGGGGGCGGCGAGGCCGCCGCGCGCTGCCACGTCGCGCGCACCGTCGTGCGGCGGGCCGAGCGCGACGCGGTGGCGCTGTCGCGCTCGGAGCCGGTGCGCCCCGAGGCGGTGCGCTATCTCAACCGGCTGTCGGACCTGCTGTTCGTGCTGGCCCGGGTGCTGGCCCGTGCCGGGGGACACGACGACGTCCTGTGGCGCCACGAGCGCCGGCGCTGAACGATGCACCATCCGGTCGGCTTCGGGGGTGATACACGGCGGGTGCCGGTGTTCTCGCACGCCAGCGGCCTCGATCACGACACCGGACCGGGTCATGCAGAGCGGCCGGAACGTCTGGCCGCGGTGATCGAAGCACTGCGTGCGGCCGATCCACAGCTCGACCTGCGTCAGGCGCCGGCCGCCACCCGCGGCCAGCTGCTGCGCGTGCACGACGAGACGCTGCTGGCGACCGTCCTCGAGTCGCGGCCCACAGGCCGGATCCCGCTGGATGCGGACACCGTGCTCTCTCCCGGCTCGGCCCAGGCTGCGCTGCACGCGGCGGGCGCCGGCATCGCCGCGGTGGAACTGGTGTTCGCGGGCGAGGCACGGCGCGCCTTCTGCGCCGTGCGACCGCCCGGCCACCACGCCACCCGCGACATCGCGATGGGCTTCTGCCTGTTCAACAGCATCGCGGTGGCCGCGGCGCACGCGCTCGACCGCTTCGGTCTGACCCGGGTCTCGATCATCGATTTCGACGTCCACCACGGCAACGGCACCCAGGCGATCTTCGAGGCCGAGCCGCGCGTGCAGTACGTGAGCTCGCACCAGCTTCCGCTGTATCCGGATACGGGCCAGCGCCACGAGCGCGGCGTCGGCAACATCGTCAATCTGCCGCTGCCGCCGAGGACCGACGGGGCACGGTTCCGCGCGGCGTGGGGCGAGCGCCTGCTGCCCGAGATCGACGCGTTCGCCCCCCAGCTCGTGCTGGTCTCGGCCGGTTTCGATGCGCATCGGCTGGACCCGCTGGCGCAGCTCGAACTCGACGCCACCGACTTCGCCTGGTTGACCCGGGAACTCGTCGCGCTGGCCGATCGCCATGCCGAGGGCCGCCTGGTGTCGATGCTCGAGGGCGGTTACGACCTCGACGCCCTGCGTGCCTGCAGCGTGGCCCATCTGCAGGCCCTGTCGGACTGACCGCCGCGGCTGGGGGCGCCGATTCGCCGCGCCCGTCGCCGACGCGCGCGGCGATCGTCCCTGCAGCTCATGTGTGAACGCGGCCTGCTGCCGCTGCATTGCCGCTGCACGGGCGATCCGGCATGCTGGCGCACGTTTTTCGCTGAACGGATCCACCGTGCGCCCTGCCCTACGCCTGCTGCCCCTTCCGTTCTGCATCGCCCTTTCCCTGACTGCCCAGGCCGACGACGTGCTTCGGCCCAACTACTGGGCGCTGTGTCCGATCGAGGATGCCGTGCCGGCCTTCGCCGACGCCCAGGCACCGGTGGGCTCGGTGGAGGACCGCGAGAGGCAGCCGACCAACATCGACGGCAACCAGTTCGAAGGCCTGTCGGGTGTGGACAGCGACTTCACCGGCAACGTCAGCGGGGATGTGACCCTGCGCCGCGGCGACCAGTTCCTCGGTACGGACGACCTGCAGTTCTCGCAGGAAGACGGGACGTTCGTCGCCAACGGGAACGTGCGTTACCAGGACTCCGGAATGCGGGTGATCGCCGACCGCCTGGAGGGCGACTCGATCGCCGAGGCCTACCGGATGGACAACGTCCGCTACCAGCTCACCGCGCGTCGCGGCAACGGTGGCGCCGAGGAGATCCGGATGACCGGCGCGCAGGGCGCGCTGATCGGCTCGACCTACTCCACCTGTCCGCCCAGCGACCGTTGGTGGGAATTGCGCGCGAACCGGATCGACGTCGACACCGAAATGGGCATGGGCACGGCGCGCAGCGCCACCCTGCGCGTGGGCAAGGTGCCGGTGCTCTACGTGCCGTGGTTCCGCTTTCCGGTGGACGAGCGCCGCATCTCGGGCCTGCTTTATCCGCGCATCTCCCAATCCGGGCGAAACGGCTTCGACTATACCCAGCCGATCTATCTCAACCTGGCGCCGAACTACGACCTGACCCTGGAGCCACGCTTCATGAGCCGGCGCGGCGTGCAGCTCGGCAGCGAGTTCCGCTTCATGACCGGCTCGACCCGCGGCGAGTTCGACGCGGCCTTCCTGCCCTCGGACAAGCTCGCCAGCCGCGAGCGTGAGCTGGAGGCCGAACAGGTGCCGATCGTCGAGAACCGGCGCAAGGACGACCGCGCCTTCCTCAGCTTCAACGGCTCGGCCGACCTCAACCGCCGCTGGCAGGGCCGCGCGAGCCTGACCTGGATGAGCGATCCGCGTTACCTGGAGGATTCGAGCAACAACATCGACGGCATCTCCGCGGTCAGTGCGCTGAGCCAGGTGGGCGTGTTCGGTCAGGGCACGTCGGGCGACCTGGGCTTCTGGAACGCCGGCGTGCTCGGCGACTACCAGCTCCTCACCGATTACACGCTGCCCGAGGCGGTCCTGCCCTACAACCGGCTGCCGCATGCGTTCTTCAGCTGGCAGCGGCCGTACGGCCGCTGGATCAATGCGGGCATCGACTCGACCGCCACCCGGTTCGCGCACGTCGACGACGTGGCGCGGCCGGGCGGTACCCGGGTCGACCTGAAGCCTTACGTCTCCCTGCCGCTGGAAGGACCGAGCTGGTTCATCCGGCCCACCGTGGCATGGCGTCACACCTCGTACGCACTCGACCGCGTGCTGGCCGACCGCATCGCCGACCAGCGCGCGCGCGCCGAGCTGGGCATCCCGGGCAATCAGCCGGTGCCGGCCGAAACGCTCGCTCTCTATCGCGACAGCGGACCGAGCCGCAGCCAGCCGATCACCTCGATCGATGCCGGCCTGTTCTTCGACCGCAACAGCCGGTTCCGCGGCGAGGACTATCTGCATACGCTCGAGCCGCGCGTGTACTACCTGCACTCGCCCTACCGCGAGCAGAGCGCATTGCCACTGTTCGACACCAGTCCGCTGACCTTCGGCTGGGGCCAGCTGTTCCGCGACAACCGCTACTCGGGCGCCGACCGCCAAGCAGACGCCAACCAGATCACGCTGGCGATGAGCACGCGGCTGATCCGCGAGTCCGACGGCATGGAGAAACTCTCCGCAAGCCTCGGCCAGATCGTCTATCTGGACGACTCGCGGGTGACGGTCCCGGGCGAGGCCCAGGTCGAGCAGGGCCGCTCGGCATGGGTCGCGGATTCCACCTATGCCATCAACGACCGCTGGACCGTCAGCGCGGGCTATCAGTGGGACCCGAAGTTCCGCCGCGAAGACCTGATGTCACTGCGCACCCGCTACCTCATTGGCGACGAGGGGATCGTCAACTTCGCCTACCGCCGCCGTGGCGACCTGATCGAGCAGGCGGATTTCTCGTTCCTGTATCCGATCAGCCCGGCCTGGAGCGTCATCGGCCGCTACTACTACTCGTTCACCGAGAACCGCCTGCTCGAAGCCATCGCCGGCGTGCAGTGGGACAGCTGCTGCCTGGCCGCGCGCGTGGTCGGCCGGCGCTACCTGCGCAACCGCCAGGGCGAGCTGAACAACGCGATCATGTTCGAACTTGAACTGAAGGGTCTCGGCTCGGCGGGACCCAATACGGAAGACCGTTTGCGCCGTGCTATTCTCGGTTATTACCGCGATGACCTCTATCTCGTGCCGCCGTCCGAGCTGCGCAACAGCGACGACGTGGAAACCCTCACTCCCGGCCTGAGCCAATGAAGACACTGATCCGTTCCCTCGCGGCGGCCGCCGTGCTGTTCGCCGCTACCGCCCAGGCGCAGGACCTGCAGCCGCTCGACCGCATCGCTGCGGTCGTCGACGAGGACGTGATCCTCGCGAGCGAGCTCGAGCGCGCCGTCGCCAACATCCGCGGCCAGTACGCGACGCGCCAGGACCAGCTGCCGCCGCAGCAGATCCTCGAGCGGCAGGTGCTCGAACGCCTGATCACCCTGCGCCTGCAGACCGCCCGCGCCCAGCAGACCGGCGTGCGCATCAGCGACGAGGAGGTCGACCAGGCCATCGGCGCGATCGCGCAGCAGAACAACTTCACGATGGACCAGCTGCGCCAGCAGCTCGCCGGCGACGGCATGTCCTTCGACGATTTCCGGGCATCGCTGCGCGACGAGCTGATGATCCAGCGCATGCGCCAGCGGTTCGCGCAGAGCCGCATTTCGGTCAGCGACTCGGAAGTGGATGCGGCGCTGTCCGCCCAGGCCACCGGTGCGCAGTACCGGCTGGCGCACATTCTCGTCGCGCTGCCGGAAGGGGCGACCCCGGAGCAGATCCAGATCGGCCAGCAGAAGATCGACGGCATCAAGGGCCTGCTCGACCGCGGCGAAATGGAGTTCTCGGCCGCCGCCGTTCGCTACTCCGACAGCCCCAATGCGCTGGAAGGCGGCGATCTGGGCTGGCGTCGCACCGACGAGATCCCGGCTGCCTTCGCCACCGCCGTGACCTCGCTGCAGCCCGGCCAGGTGCTCGGCCCCATCCGCGGCCCCAGCGGCTTCCAGCTGCTGCAGCTGGTGGACACGCGCGACGCGGCGCAGTCGGCCGGGGCGACGGTGACCGAGTTCCAGGCACGACACATCCTGATCCGCGCCCCCGCGGGCGACGACGCCGCGGCCCGCGCCCGGGCCGACACGTTGCGCGCGCGCATCGTCGGAGGGGCGGATTTCGCGGAGATCGCCCGCGAGAACTCGGAAGACACCAGCACGCGTGGGACGGGTGGCGACCTCGGCTGGTTCACGCAGGACGAGTTCGGCCCGGACTTCGGCAGCCAGGTCGCGGCGCTGGACAACGGCGGCGTGTCCGCCCCGTTCCGGACCCAGGCCGGCTGGCACATCGTCCAGCGGATGGCCACGCGGCAGTCGTCGGGCAACGACAGCAACCGGCGCGCGCAGGCGCGCGAGGCGATCGGCCAGCGCAAGCTGGAAGACGAGTGGGACCGCTACGTGCGCGAGCTGCGCGGCGAGGCCTACGTCAGCATCCGCATCGGCCCCAATCCCGATCCCGAGGTCGCGGGCAGCGGCGGATGAATCCTGCGACCGTCACGCCGGATCGCATGACGGTCCGCGCGTCCTGGCGGCCGTCCCGCGGAGTTCTCCTCGAGCCGACGCGCGGCCGCGGTGCGTGCCGGACCGGCACCTCGCAGCCGCATCTCCGGGCACTGTCCGGCACTGTGGGACGCCAGCCGTGAGCCGTCCGCGCCTGGCCCTGGTGCCCGGTGAGCCGGCCGGCGTGGGACCGGAGCTGTGCGTTCGCGCGGCCTGGCATCCGGTCGAGGCCGATCTGGTGGTCATCGGCGATCGCCCTACCCTGCAGCGTGCTGCGGATGCCATCGGCCGCACGCTGCGGTTCGCCGATGCCCAGGCCGGGCCGGTGCCGGTTGGAACGCTGCGCCTGCTGCATCGCCCGCATCCCCAGGCGACCCGCTTCGGCACGCCCGCGTCGGCCAATGCACGCAGCGTGGTCGACGCCCTGCTGGAGGCCGCTGCCGGCTGCCGCGCGGGCGGGTTCGACGGCATGGTCACCGGGCCGGTGCACAAGGCCGCGATCAATGACGGCGGCGTGCCCTACACCGGAACCACCGAACTGCTGGCCGAGGACGCGGGTTGCGACGTGGTGATGATGCTCGCCAACCCGACCCTGCGCGTGGCCCTGGCCACCACCCATCTGCCGTTGCGTGCGGTGCCGGATGCGGTCACCCCCGTGCTGCTGGACCGCGTGCTGCGGATCCTCGATACGGCCCTGCGCCGCGACTTCGGGCTCGCGGCGCCGCGGATCGCGGTGCTCGGGCTCAATCCGCATGCGGGCGAAGCCGGCCACCTCGGCCGCGAGGAGCTCGACACGATGGGCCCTGTACTTGAGCGTCTGCGTGCCGAGGGCCTGCAGCTGCTCGGGCCGCTGCCCGCCGACACCGCGTTCCTGCCGGCACGCTTGGCCGAGGCGGACGCCGTGCTCGCGATGTACCACGACCAGGGGCTGCCCGTGCTGAAGTTCAGCGGCTTCGAGTCGGCGGTGAACCTCACCCTCGGCCTGCCCTACCCGCGTGTGGCGGTCGATCACGGCACGGCGCTGGAGCTGGCCGGTCGCGGCCTCGCCGATCCGTCGAGCCTGTTCGCCGCGATCGACCAGTGCGCGGCGCTGGCCTGCCAACGGCGTGGCCTGCCGTGAGTACGCCGCCGCTGGAATGGAGCGAGTTCATGCGCGTGGACCTTCGGGTCGGCCGGGTCGTCGCGGCCGAGCCGTTCGCGGCCGCGCGCCGGCCGGCCCTCGTACTGCACGTGGACTTCGGGCCCGACATCGGACTGCGCAAGTCCAGCGCGCAGATCACCGGGCATTACACGCCCGAAGCGCTGATCGGCCGTCTGGTGGTGGGCGTGGTGAATTTTCCACCCAAACAGATCGGTCCACTGATGTCCGAATGCCTGATCACCGGTTTCCACGACGCAGACGGCGCGGTGCGCCTGTGCGTGCCCGATGGCGACGTCGCGCCTGGCACCCGGCTGCTGTGAGCCACCTTCCGACGCCGGGCCGACGATGAGCCGATACACCCCACATTCCGAAGCGTTCACGGGTCCTGCGAAGAAATCCCTGGGCCAGAACTTTCTGCACGAGCGCGGCGTCGTGGACCGCATCGTGCTTGCGATCGCTCCCCGTCCGGGCGACCGCATCGTCGAGATCGGGCCGGGCCAGGGCGCGATGACGTTCCCGCTGCTCGAGCGCCACGGGGCGTTGACCGCGATCGAGTTCGACCGCGATCTGCTCGCGCCGCTGGCGGCGCAGGCCAGTGCCTACGGGAATCTGACCCTGGTGCACGCCAATGTGCTCGATGTCGATCTCGGTGGGCTGGCCGTCGGTGCGCCGATCCGCTTGGTCGGCAATCTTCCCTAC
Organism: Luteimonas deserti; assembly: GCF_013425765.1. Classification (GTDB taxonomy): domain Bacteria; phylum Pseudomonadota; class Gammaproteobacteria; order Xanthomonadales; family Xanthomonadaceae; genus Luteimonas; species Luteimonas deserti. The sequence goes on along the minus strand of NZ_JACCJZ010000005.1, from coordinate 58,397 downwards.
AACCTGTCCTCGCCGATCCTCTTCCATGCGCTCGCGCACGCGGCCTCGATCGTCGACATGCATTTCATGCTGCAGAAGGAAGTGGTCGAGCGCATGGCCGCCGGGCCCGGGAGCAAGGTCTACGGTCGCCTGAGCGTCATGCTGCAGGCCTACTGCGACGTCACCGCGCTCTTCACCGTCGGGCCGGGTGCGTTTCGGCCGCCGCCGAAGGTGGATTCGGCCGTCGTCCGCCTGCGCCCGCGGCCCACGGACACGATCATGATCGACGACCACGCGCGCTTCGCCGCCATCGTGCGCGCGGCATTCGGTCAACGGCGCAAGACCCTGCGCAACGCGCTCGGTGCGCTGATGGATGCAGGGGAGATCGCATCCGCCGGCGTGGATCCGCAGACGCGCGCCGAACAGCTGTCGGTCGCGGATTTCGTGCGCCTGGGCAATCTGTCGCCGGCAACGTAGTCGTAGCATTCATGCCATCCGGCTACACTGGCCGGGCAATGAACGAGACCGCCGACTACACACTGGAAATCCAGATCGCGACGCGTTTCCTCGACGAGGAATCCAGGCCCGACGACGATCGCTACGTCTTCGCCTACACGATCCGCATCCGCAACGTCGGCCGTCTGCCCGCGCAACTGGTCTCGCGCCATTGGATCATCACCGATGCCAACGGCCGCATCGAGGAGGTGCGTGGGGAAGGCGTCGTGGGCGAACAGCCGCGCCTCGAGCCTGGCGAAGCGTTCACCTACACCTCCGGCGCCGTGCTGGCGACGGCGGTCGGCACGATGGAAGGCCGCTACGACATGGTCGGCGACGACGGTGCGCATTTCGATGCGCCGATCCCGCCGTTCACCCTGTCCGTGCCGCGGACGCTGCACTAGTCCATGGCCGTCTGGGCGATCGGCGATCTGCAGGGCTGTTACGACCCCACGCGACGCCTGCTCGACGCGATCCGGTTCGACCCGGCGCAGGACCGCCTGTGGTTCTGCGGCGATCTGGTCAACCGCGGTGGCGAATCGATCGAGACCCTGCGCCTGGTGCATTCGCTGCGCGACAACGTGGTCAGCGTGCTCGGCAACCACGACCTCTCGCTGCTGGCGATCGCAGAGCGACGCGAAGAGGACCAGCGCAAGGTCAATGCCGACCTGCAGGGTGTGCTGTTCGCGCCGGATCGCGACGTGCTGCTGGACTGGCTGCGCCGGTGTCCGCTGCTGCATGTGGACCGCACGCTCGGCTGGATGATGCTCCACGCCGGCCTGGCGCCGCGGTGGACGACCGAACTGGCCGAGCGCCACGCCGGCGAGATCCAGCGCAAGCTGCGCAGCGACGGCTATCGCAAACTGCTTCGCAACATGTACGGCGACCGCCCGGCGTGGTCGCCCAACCTGGCGGGACCGGATCGCGATCGCGCGATCATCAACATCTTCACCCGCATGCGCTACTGCGCGCCGAAAGGCCGCATCGCCTTCGAGGAAAAGGGCCAGCCGGGCACGCAGCAACCCGGGCTCTATCCCTGGTACGAGGTGCCCGGTCGCGCCGAGCGCGACCTGAAGATCGTATGCGGCCACTGGTCGACGCTCGGCCTGTTCATCGGCCACGGCGTGCACGCGATCGATACCGGCGCGGTCTGGGGCGGCAAGCTCACCGCGCTGCAGCTCGATGCCGACACCCTGCGCATCGTGCAGGTGCCGGGGCGCGACGTCTCCGACCTGCCGCCGCGCAAGCCCGGCGCCTGAGCGGAGGGCGCAGCGGCGCCGTCGAGGCACACGCCGGATCGCTCGTCCCGCAGCCCCGGCCATCCCACGTCCACCCGTGCCACGCGGCGCGGCGCATGTGGCCACGCTGCCGGCCTCCGTCGGATCCAGGTCTGACGCGCGTCCCCGATCGGGGACGCCGCCGCGCGCAGCGCCTGTGCCGCACGCGTCTCGTCCGCCACCCGGCGCCTCTGGGCCGGGTCTCGACCGGTTCGCACCTCTCTAGACCACGGCTGCGCCGCATGGCGATCGGGTGGCGTGGCCGCTCCGTCGGAAGGGATCCAACCGGGCATGGCGCAGGGGATGCCATCCCTGCGCGACCGATGCGCATGTCCGGACGCCGGGGCAGCCGGTGCGGACGCTCAGCTGCGCCGATACTCGACGAAGTCGAAAGCGTGGACATGGCGCGCATCCGCCGCGTGGGTCCGTCGCCCGACCTCGCGCCACCGGGTGGAATCCCAGGCCGGGAAGAACGCATCGGCGCCCTCGACCTCGGCATCCACGTGGGTCAGCTGGAGGACGCCGGCCTGCGGCAGCGCCAGCGCGTAGATTTCGCCGCCGCCGATCACGCAGAGCTCGGGGGCCTTCTGCCCGGCGGCGATCGCGCAGGCCTCGTCCAACGTGGCCACTGGCTGCATGCCGGGGAAGGGCGCACGTCCGCTCCGGGTCAACACGAGATTGACGCGTCCGGGCAGCGGCCGACCGATGGCCTCGGCCGTACGCCGCCCCATCAACACCGGGCGGCCCATGGTGACTGCCTTGAAGTGGCGGAAGTCGTCCGGCAGATGCCAGGGCATCGCATTGCCGCGACCGATCGCGCGGTTGCGGTCCAGCGCGGCGACCAGCACCAGGGTCGGTGCGCTCCGCTCCTCGCCGTCGTTCACGCCCACGCCCTCACACCGCCACCGGTGCCTTGATCGCAGGCAGCGGCTCGTAGCCCTCGATCGCGATGTCCTCGTAGCGGAACGCGAACAGGTCGGAGACCTCGGGATTCAGGCGCAGCGTCGGCAGCGCCTGCGGCGTTCGCGCGAGCTGCGTGCGCGCCTGCTCGAAGTGGTTCGCATACAGATGCGCGTCGCCCAGCGTGTGCACGAAGTCGCCGACGCCGAGCCCGCACACCTGCGCGACCATATGCGTCAGCAGGGCATAACTGGCGATGTTGAACGGCACGCCGAGGAAGATGTCGCCGCTGCGCTGGTAGAGCTGGCAGCTGAGGCGCCCGTCCACGACGTAGAACTGGAACATGGTGTGGCAGGGCATCAGGGCCATTCGCGGCAGGTCGGCCACGTTCCAGGCCGAGACGATCAGGCGGCGCGAATCCGGATTGCGGCGGATCTCGTCGACCACCCAGCGGATCTGGTCGATCTCGCTGCCGTCGCTGCCGGTCCAGCGTCGCCACTGCTTGCCGTAGACCGGGCCGAGCTCACCATCGGCGTCCGCCCATTCGTCCCAGATCGTGACCTTGTGGTCGCGCAGATAGGCGACATTGGTCTCGCCCTTGAGGAACCACAACAGCTCGTGGACGATCGAGCGCAGGTGCAGCTTCTTCGTTGTCACCAGCGGGAAGCCCGCTGCCAGATCGAAGCGCATCTGCCAGCCGAACACGCTGCGCGTGCCGGTTCCGGTGCGATCGGACTTCTCGGCACCCTGCTCGAGCACGTGCCGCAACAGATCGAGGTACTGCTTCATCGCACTCTTCGTCGGACGCGGCGGGGCGGGCGCCCCCTCACTTCGTGGTGTCCGGGGCCGTGGGCGCCACCGGCTGCAGCACCGGCGCGTTGCGCGACTTCCACAGCAGGAACACGCCCAGCGCGATCAGCGGCAGCGACAGCACCTGGCCCATGGTCAACCAGCCGAAGGCCAGATAGCCGAGCTCGGCATCGGGGACGCGGACGAACTCGACGATGAAACGGAACACGCCGTAGAGCAGCGCGAACAGACCCGAGACCGCGTACCGCGGGCGCGGCTTGCGCGAGAACCACCACAGCACGGTGAACATCACCAAGCCCTCGAGAAAGGCCTGGTAGAGCTGCGAGGGATGGCGCGCGAACGGGTCCAGCGCGCCAGTCGCGAACTCGGCCTGCAGCCGTTCGGCCGACCAGCCTTGGAACGCGGGATCCGTCGGGAACACGACACCCCAGCCGGCCTGCGTGTACTTGCCCCACAGCTCGGCGCCGATGTAGTTGCCGATGCGGCCGAAGCCCAGACCCGGCGGCACCCAGGGCGCGACGAAATCCATGACGTCGAAGAAGTGGAGGCGGTGCTTGCGCGTCCACCAGGCGGCCGCGGCGAGCACGCCCAGCAGGCCGCCGTGGAAGCTCATGCCGCCGTCCCAGACCCGTACCAGCATCAGTGGATCGCGCAGCAGGTCGCCGAAGGCATAGAACAGCACGTAGCCGATCCGGCCGCCGAGGATCACGCCGAGGATGCCGTAGAACAGGAGGTCGCCGAAGGCCTCGGCGTCGACGCCCGGCAGGCGGCCGGCGCGGATCCGACGCCGACCCAGCAGCCAGGCCACGCCGAACGCCAGCAGGTACATCAGGCCGTACCAGTGGATCGAAGGCTGGAATGCGCCGATCTGCGGCAGGTGAACGGCGATCGGGTCGATCTGGTGGAGGATCGTCATCGGATCAGCGCGGAAGCGGATGGGTGGGTTCGTCGACCGGCGGCAGCGGCTCGCCGCGCACGCGCATCGCGTTGCGCTTGGCCCACAGGTTCAACAGTTCGACCGCCGCAGAGAAGCCCATCGAACCGTAGATATAGCCGCGCGGGATGTGGATACCGATGCCGTCGAGCATCAGATACACGCCGATCAGCACGATGAAGGCCAGTGCGAGCATCTTCACCGTGGGGTTGGCGTCGATGAACTTGCCCAGGGGCTGCGCCGCCAGCAGCATCACCGTTACCGCGATCAGGATCGCGGCCACCATCACGGGGATGTACTCGCCGGCCATGCCGACCGCGGCGATCACCGAGTCGAGCGAGAACACGATGTCGATGACCGCGATCTGCGCGATCACCGTTCCGAACGAGGCCACGGCCTTTCCGGTCGCGCCGTGAGCCTCGGGATCCTCGCCGCGGATCTGCTCGCGGATCTCCATCGCACCCTTCACCACCAGGAACAGGCCACCGAGGATGAGGATCAGGTCGCGCACCGAGATCCCGCGCCCCATCACCTCGAACAGCGGGTCGGTCAGCCGCGCCAGCCAGGCCAGCGTGAGCAGGAGCAGGATGCGGGTGATGCAGGCGACGGCGATGCCGAACTTGCGCGCGAACTCACGCTTCTCCACCGGAAGCTTGCTGACCGCGATGGAGATGAAGACCAGGTTGTCGATGCCCAGCACGATCTCGATCGCGCTCAGGGTGATCAGCAGAATCCAGACCTGGGGGTCGGTCAGCAACTCCATCATGGGACACGCATCCTCGAAATAAAGGGCGGCGGGGCGGGGGGAACCGCGCCGGTCACAGCACGCGCGGCAGCAGGATCAGACCCCACACCGCCAGCACGTTGATCATGGTGACGAACACCGCCGCCGAGCCCATGTCCTTGGCGCGACCGGCGAGTTCGTGATGTTCGGGGCCGTAGCGTTCGATCACCGCCTCGATCGCCGAGTTGAGGAGCTCCACCGCCAGGACCAGCAGGCAGCAGCCCAGCAGCAGCGCACGTTCGACCCCGGTCTCGCCCAGCCAGAGCGCGAGCGGCGCGAGGATCGCGAGCAGCACCACTTCGAGACGGAACGAGGATTCGTGCAGCCAAGCCGCGCGTAGCCCCTGGCAGGACCAGATCGTGGCCTTGAGCATCCGCGCCGGGCCGCGTGGCCAATGGCCCGTTTCGTCGGCCATCGTCAGCGTCCCGCACCATCGGCATGCACACGCCGGCGCTGCGCGCACGTGGCGGCGCATGAGGCGGACGACCTGCGAAGGCTGGGCGGCATGGAGGGCGGACGGAACGACGGACGGCCGGCGATTCTGCCACATCCCCGGCGACGGCCCTGCGGTTTGCATCCCGGCCGGCGTGCTGCTTGACTGTCCGCCCACCTGCCCCGGAGTCCACCGATGCGACGCTCCCCCGAGGCGACGCGCCCCGGCGTCTCCGCGCTGCTGCTGACGGCCCTGCTCGCCCTGACGGCGTGCGCCAGTCCAGGCGGGGCGACCGCGGCATGGGCGGAGGGCCTCGACCCCGTGTCCACGCCCGACTGGGCGCAGGACATGGCCCGGTTCGATGCCGAGGACGCGGCGCACCCGCCGCCGAGCGCTCCCGTGGTCTTCACCGGCAGTTCCTCGGTGCGCATGTGGGAGACGCTGGCTCGCGACTTTCCCGAGGTGCCGGTCCTCAATCGCGGCTTCGGCGGCTCCCAGGTTCGCGACGCGGTCTGGCACGCCGACAGCGTCGCGCTGCGCTACCGGCCGCGCCAGATCGTGCTCTACGCCGGCGACAACGACACCGCGGAAGGCCGGACACCGCGCCAGGTTCTCGACGACACGCGACGTTTCGTGGCCCGCGTGCACGCCGCACTGCCGGGCACGCCCGTGGTGCTGCTAGGAATCAAGCCGAGCCCATCCCGGGCCGGGCTGCTGCCGGTGCAACGGGAGACCAACCGGTTGCTGGCGGACTGGGCCGGCTCGCAGGCGCGGGTGCGCTACGTCGATGTCTTCAACCCGATGCTCGACGCCGATGGGCGGCCCCGTGAGGCGCTGTTCCTCGCCGATCGCCTGCACATGAACGCCGACGGATATGCCCTGTGGCGGGAACTCATCCGCCCGGTCCTGGTGCGTTGAATCCCGGGTTGTTCACCGGCGGCGAAGGTCGGCGCTGCCAGTCTCGGCCCGACCCTTGCCGGAGCAGCCCATGCACGCCGCTGCTGCGATCGCCCTGACCGTCCTCGCCACCGGAGCCGCCATGTCCCACGCCTTCGCCCAGTCCAGCGTCGCGCCGCAGCGACCGGGTGATCCCGGTTACGACACGCTGCTCGCAGTCGCGTCCGCGCCGTTGCACGAGGCCTTCGGTGAGCAGGTGCTGCTGGATGTCGAGCGCCTGGATCGCCTGGGGCGCTGGGCCTTCCTGCTCGGCACCATGCACGCGCCCGACGGCGGCCGGCCGGACCTCGCAGGATCCGTCTACGCCGAGCGGGCCGCGGCTGGTGGAATGTCGGATGTCTACGTCGCCCTGGTGCATACCGGCGCGCCGTCGCGCGAAGCGGAGACGGCCGACGCGGACCCCGAGCACGGCCCCGGCGCAAGCGGCGACGCCGGATCTGCAGCGCGTGGCGCGGACAGCCCGGAGCGCTGGCGCCTCGTCGATCACGCCATCGGACCCTCGGACGTCGCCTGGCTGGAATGGCCGCAGCAGCACGCCGCGCCGAGGCTCCTGTTCGGCTTCTGACGCGCCTCCGCCGGTCGGGGGCGCGCTCGATAGCTCGCAAACCCCACTGCCGTGATCAGCGCGGCGGGGTGATGATCTCGTAGTTCCCCGAGGCGCCACCCCAGCTGATGCGCTGCGACCCGTCCGCGTTCACGTTGTTCGAACCGATGAACTGGGGACGGCCGTTCTCGAACCCGGCGAACAGCACGACGTGCGATTGGCCGTTGCGCTGCATCAGCACCACGTCGCCCGGGCGCGCGTCCTGCAGCGACACGGTGCTCCAGCCATCGCCCTTGAGATTGCGTGCGAGCTGGTCCACCGATGCGCTGGCCTGTCCTGGCTCGATCAGCCCGGCCTGGCGCAGGCACGCAGACACGAAGTTCGCGCAATTGACGTTGTTCGGAACCCACGACTCCATCGGCAGTTCGCCGCTGTGCTTCAGCTCGCCGGCATTGCGCCCGAGGAACTGCTCGGCGATCGCGGCCGCATGGGTACCCCCTACACGCTGGCTGCTGTCGATGCCTGCGACAGCCGGAGGACCGGCGTCGCCACGACCGGGCACGACCAGGGTGTCGCCGGCATAGATGAGGTCGGGATTGCGGATCTGGGCGTTCGCCGCGACGAGTGCGTCGACACTGGTGCCGTAACGCGCGGCGAGTCCGCTCAGCGTGTCGCCCCAGGCGATGTTGTGCACTGCATTGCCGATGGCTGTCATGGTCTGTTCCGCTGTATCCGATGCGCTCCGACGGGTGCGCCAAGTGGTCACTATCCGGCCTTGCGGATCGGTGCTCAATCTGGGAGCGACCCTAGATGGCCGGCATCACGCATTCAGCCCACCTGCGTCAGGCGCAGTCATGCGGGCTCGTGAGCGCGGACGTGTGTTGCAGGGCAGCAGTTCCTGCGCATGCGCCGCGTACGTGGTTGCTCCTGAAACGATTACAGCGACATTACTGTGTGCGCCCGCACATGCGCCCTGTGCATTCACGGTCAATCGCGCCGATCGGCTTGACAGGACGGCGTGCGACTCACAGCGTCGGGTCACGGGAACTGCATGGCAGCTGAAGGCCACGCAGCAGGAACAGGGACCCCAGCGCAGCGGATTCTCCGCTTGCGTCGCCACCGACCACTCAAGGACATCCCGATGACCCAGAAGCGCCTGCTCGCCCTCGCCCTCGCCGCCGCCCTGGCTTCGCCCGCCTTCGCCGCGGAACTGAAGAAGGCCGAGAACCCCATCCCCGGGCAGTACATCGTCGTGTTCAACAGCGATGCCATCCGCGAACGCGTGGACGTCGGCATGCCCTCGGACCGGCTCGACAAGACGGCAGCCGCCGCCCCCGACCTGCTGATCGCCGCCGAGGTCGAACGCACGGTCGTCGACGTCGCCGCCCGCTACGATCTCGAGGTGAGCCAGCTCTACACCCATGCCCTGCACGGCATGGTGGTCCAGGCCGACGCACGCAAGCTCGCCCGCCTGCTCAACGACCCGCGCGTCGAGTTCATCGAGGAGGACGGTTACGTCGAGCTGTCGGCGACGCAGACCGGCGCCACCTGGGGCCTGGACCGGGTGGACCAGCGCGACCGTCCCTTGAACGGCACGTACATCTACGACCCGCTGGCCGCCAACGTGCGCGCCTACATCATCGACAGCGGCATCCGCACCGGTCATACCCAGTTCGGCAGCCGGCTGCTGTCGGGCTACTCGGCGATCAACGACGGCCGTGGCACGAACGACTGCAACGGGCATGGAACGCACGTCGCCGGCACCGTGGGCGGGACCACCTGGGGCGTCGCCAAGCAGGTGCGACTGGTGCCCGTGCGCGTGTTCGGCTGCAGTGGCGGCAGCGCCAATTCCACCATCATCGCGGGTATCGACTGGGTCCGCGCGAACCGCGTCCTGCCGGCGGTGGCGAACATGAGCCTCGGCGGCGGCGCCTCGGCGGCCACCGACAACGCCACCAACAACCTGATCAACAGCGGCGTGACCGTCGTGGTGGCGGCCGGCAACAGCAATGCGAACGCCTGCAACTACTCGCCGGCGCGCGTGGCCAACGCGGTGACCGTAGGCTCGACCACCTCGACCGACGCGCGGTCGTCGTTCTCCAACTTCGGCAGCTGCGTCAACATCTTCGCGCCGGGCTCGTCGATCACCTCGGCCTGGTCCACCAGCACGTCGGCCTCGAACACCATCAGCGGTACCTCGATGGCCTCGCCTCACGTGGCCGGCGCCGCGGCGCTGTACCTGACCAACAATCCGTCGGCCTCGCCGGCGACGGTGCGCAACTGGCTCTATTCCAACGCCACCACCGACCGGCTGAGCGGTATCGGCACCGGGTCGCCGAACCGGCTGCTCTACACCCGCTGAGCCGCGCGCGGGCAGGCGACACGAAGGGCGCCCTCGGGCGCCCTTTCTTCATGCCGCGCCCCCGGGCGCCCTGCTTTCAGCCCGGGGCCGTTCTTCCGGACCGAACGCCCTCGGCGCGCGTCTCGTACAGGCCCGGCGCCGGCCGGCGCGCTCGCAGGTCGACGACGCGATGTCGCTACTGCTGGCGCAGCGCGTCAATCGGATCGAGCTGGGAGGCCTTCCGCGCAGGGTAGTACCCGAAGAACAGACCCGTGGCCACCGAAAACCCGGCCGCGACGAGCACGATCTGGGTATTGAGCACCGTGGGCAGGTCGCTGAAACGGCCGACCAGCAGCGAGCCCCCGACACCGATCGCGATGCCCAGCACGCCGCCCCCGAGCGAAAGCAGCATCGCCTCGGCGAGAAACTGCCGACGCACGTCGACCGGACCCGCGCCCACCGCCATGCGCAGGCCGATCTCGCGGATGCGCTCGGTCACCGACACCAGCATGATGTTCATGATGCCGATGCCACCGACGATCAGCGAGATCGTGGCGACCGCGCCGAGCAGCAAGGACATCAGCCGCGTGGTCGCGGTGCGCGTGGCGACGATCTCGGAGATGTTACGCACGCTGAAATCGTCCTCCGCTCCCGGCGCGATGCGGTGACGCTGGCGCAACAAGGCTTCGACCTCGCCCTGCACGTAGCCGAGGTCGTCGGCGTTGGCGACCGTCAACGCGATCTGCATCACTGCGCTCGGCGGCAGTCCCATCGCCCCGAGCAGCCGGCGCCGGCCCGTTTCCAGCGGGACCATCATCACGTCGTCCTGGTCCTGCCCGAAGCCGCCCTGTCCCTTGGCTGCCAGCGTGCCGACCACCGTGAACGGCGTGCGCCCGATGCGCACGGTCTGGCCGACCCCGCTGTCGTCGCCGAACAGCTCGCGGCGAACGGTGTCGCCGAGGATCACCACCTTGCCCGCGCCGCTGTAGTCCTGCGGCTCGAACATCGCACCGTCGGCCAGCGTCCAGCCGTTGATCTCGAAGAAGTCCGGTTGCACGCCCTGCCAGCTGCTGGCCCAGTTGCGCTCGGCGAACACCACCTGGCTGTTGCCGCGCAGCTGCCCCGCGACCAGTTGCACCTCCGGGATCTCGGCGCGGATGGCCTCCGCGTCGCCCTCGGTGAGTGTGAAGAAGCTGCTTCCTGCCTGCCGCGCGCCACCGGTCATGCGGCGCGAACCCGGAGAGATGTCCAGGCGCTGCGAGCCCAGTCCCGAGACCATGCGATCGATCTCCGCCTGCGTGCCCTGCCCCACCGACACCATCACGATCACCGCGGCGATGCCGATGATGACCCCGAGCGACGTCAGCATGCTGCGCATCCAGTTGCCTCGCAGCGCGAAGACCGCGGTCCGCAGCACATCCGAGAATTTCATCCGGCACCTCCGTCTTCGGGCCGCGCGTCGACAGCCGCGGGCACGTCCTCGTGCAGCTCGCCATCGCGCATGACGAAGGTGCGGTCCGCGTGCGCCGCAACCTCGGGATCGTGGGTGATCAGCACCACCGTATGGCCGTCGTCGCGCAGGCGCTTGAACAGGGCGAGGATCTCCTCGCCGGTCCGGGTGTCCAGCGCGCCGGTGGGCTCGTCGGCGAGCAGCACCGGCGGGCGGTTGATCAGCGCGCGCGCGATCGCGACCCGCTGCTGCTGGCCGCCCGACAGTTCGCTGGGGCGATGCGTGCCGCGATTGCCCAGGCCCACCGCCTCCAGGGCCGCGCGGGCCCGTTCGTGGCGTTCCTCGTTGGGCACGCGCGCATATCCGAGCGGCATGGCCACGTTCTCGATCGCCGTCATCCGCGGCAGGAGGTTGAAGCCCTGGAAGACGAAACCGATCTTGTCGCGGCGCAGCTCGGCGAGCTGTTCGCGGTCGAGCGTGGCCACGTCGACGCCGTCGCAGTGGTAGCTGCCGGCGGTGGGCGTGTCGAGGCAGCCGATGAGGTTCATCAGCGTGGATTTGCCGGAGCCGGACGGCCCCATGATCGCCACGAACTCGCCGTGACGGATCACCAAGTCCACCTGGTCGAGGGCCACCACTTCGGCCTCGGTGCCGGCCGAATACACCTTGGCCAGCCCCCGGGTCTCGATCACCGGCGGCCGCGCGCCGACGGCCATGTTCATCGCGCGGCCGCGCGTTCGCCGGTGACGATCAGATCGCCCTCGGCGAGGTTGCCGGCCACCTCGGTGCTGCTGCCGTCACTGGCGCCCAGCCGCACCGGCACCGCCTCGCGTCGGCCGTCCACAAGCCGGTAGACCGTGACCCGGGTGGCCCCGACGGTGCTCGCCAGCGTGCGCGACCAGGCGGCGCGCTGGGCCGGGTCGAGCGTCGAGACGAAACCGGCGAAGGTCTGCTGGAACCGCTCGATCATGCGCTGGCGGATCTGCGCCTGCACCGCCGGATCACTGCGCCCCGGCCCGCCCATGCCGGCACCCGCGGGTGGCCCTCCGCTGCCCTGGCGCTGTCCGCCGGTGCCCTGACGCTGGCCGCCCGCCGGACGGGGGCCCTGCTGGCGCGTACGCATCGTCGCCAGCGCTTCGTCGAACGCCGTCTGCTGGGCCGGCGTGAGGTCCAGCGACGCGGCAGCGGCGGCGAGGTCGTCGGCAAGCCCGCCGCCACGCGGCGCACCCTCGCCTGCCGTTCCCGCGGTCGCGATCTGGTCCGCGTCCGCAGGCCGGTAGCGCAAGGCCGCGTTGGCGAGCTTGAGCACGTTCCCGCGATTGCTGACCTCGATCTCCGCGTTGACCGTGAGGCCTGGCAGCAAGGTGCCGTCGCTGTTGTCGACCGCGACGACCACCGGATAGGTGACCACATTGTTGGTGGTCGTCGCGGCCAGCCGCACCTGCTCCACCGTGCCCTGGAACCGCCGTTCGTTGAATGCATCGGCGGTGAAGGTGACCGGCTGTCCCTGGCGGACCTGGCCGATGTCGGCCTCGTCCACCGCCAGCTCGATCCGCATCTTGCTGAGGTCCTCGGCGATCGTGAACAGCTCGGGCGCCTGCAGGCTCGCGGCGACGGTCTGCCCCGGCTCGATCGACCGGGTGAGGATGGTGCCGTCGACCGGCGAGCGGATCACGGTGCGCTCGAGATTGATGCGAGAGGTCTGCGTGGACGCCGTCTGCTGGGTGATCTGCGCCTGCGCCGAGGCCGCCTGGGCCCGCGCCTGGTCGAGCGACGCACGGGCCAGGTCGACGTCGCTGCGCGCCACCAGCTGACGCTCCAGCAGTTCGGACTTGCGCCGGTAGTCGAGCTCGGCATTTCGCAGCGAAGCCTGCGCCTGGGCCAGCGAGGCACGCGCTCCGCTGACCTGGGCCGACCCCTGCTCGATCTGCGCCTGGTAGGTCGCCGGGTCGATCCGGGCGAGGACCTGGCCCTGCTCGACGGTGTCGTTGAAGTCGACCAGCACCTCGGTGATCAGGCCGGAGATCTGGCTGCCCACGGTCACCGTGGACGTCGCACTCAGGGTGCCGGTGGCCGAGATCACCACGCGGATGTCGCCGCGCTCCACCGGCGTCGTGCGCCACGCGTCTTCGCCGCCGGTGCCGGCGCGCTGGGTCCAGAACCACGCCCCGGTGGCCACCAGTGCGACCACGACGATGACGGGAACGAGGCGCGGCAGGCCGCGGCGGCGGGGCGTGGGACGGGTCGACATGGAGGACGGAGTCTCGGTGGGCAACACCTCAGGCTAACGCACGGGTCGCGACGCAGTTGACCGCGTGCCGCCGCCGCGTTCATCGGCGCGGCAGTGATTCAGACCAGGTGTTCGGCCAGCACGATGGTGACCGTGGTGCCTTCGCCCGGCGTACTCTCCAGCGCCACCGGCCACCCGAAGCGCGTACCGAGCCTGCGCACGATCGACAGGCCGATGCCCTTGCCGGTCTGGCTGAAGGGATCGGCACGATAGAACGGGTCGTAGACCCGCTGAAGGACCTCGGACGACATGCCGATGCCGGTGTCGCGAACGATGATCCGGTCGCGCTCGATGACCACTTCGACGCTGCCGCGTTCGGTGAACGCCCAGGCGTTGCGCAGCAGATGGCCGAGCATGACCCCGAGCACGCGCGGCGGCGCTTCGAGGCGCGGCCTGGCACGTGCGTCGACCCGTACGTCGAGATGCTTGCTCTCGAACATCGGGCGCATCTTGTCGATTTCGTCCTCGACGATCTCCTGCACGTCGAAGATCTCGCTCTGCGGCATCACGCCGCGCTCGCGGGCCAGCACCAGCAGCGCATCGATCACCGCCTCCATGTCCTCGCTGGCCCGGCGGATCCGCGCGAGCGGACGCTGCTGGTGCGCAGGCGTCGCGGGATCGGAGGCGATCATGTCGCTGGCGACACGGATCACGGTAAGCGGCGTCCGCAACTCGTGACTCGCATCGCGGGTGAATTCGCGCTCGCGGCGGATGAAGGCCGCCACGCGCACGCCGAGCCCATGCAACGCGGTGGACAACGCCTGCGCCTCGCGTCCGACACCCTCGCGCGGTTCCAGCGGTACCGGCACGTCGTCGTCGTCGCCGGACGGCACCCAGCGACCGACCTCGTCGGCGAGATGATGGATCGGCAGCACCATGCGCTTGGACGTGCGGTAGGTGAGCCAGGAGACGACGAAGATGGTCGCGACCGTCAGCAGCGCCAGACCACCGGCGGCCAGCGCCAGCAGCCGGTCGAACAGGGACATCGAGGCGGCCAGGTACAAGGTGCCCGTCTCGCGGCGCTCCACCAGCAGCACGCCTTCGGTGTCGCGGCGTTTGGAGAAACCTTCGGGCGCGCCCTTGAACCAGATCAGGTTGGCGACCGCGCGGTCGCCGACCAGGATGCTGTCGTAAGGGCCGCCATCGGCGGGCACGAAGTAACCCTGGATGTTGACCCCGTATGGCGGCGGATACGCGGCATTGGTGTCGCGTGCCAGCCAGTAGGCCTCGGCCTCCGCGCGCAGCCACTGGCGTGCGACCACCTCGCGCCCGACCAGCGCGGCCGTCATCACGCACAGGATCAGCGTGATGCCGGCCACCACGGCCTGCAGCGTGAATGCGTCGCGGATGCGGTTGGGTAATCCCTGCGGCATCGAACTGCCCGTCGACTGCACCCGGCTCAGGCCGGCGACTGCTCGATATCGGCGATCCGGTAGCCCGCACTCTGCACCGTATGCAGCAGCTGCTTGTCGTAGGGCTTGTCGATGATCTTGCGCAGGTTGTAGAGATGGCTGCGCAGGGTATCGGAGTCGGGCAGGCTGTTGCCCCAGATCTCGCGCTCGATTTCCTGGCGATTGACCACGCGCGGCGATTCGCGCATCAGGATCGTCAGCAGCTTCATGCCGATCGGCGACAGCTGGAGTTCCGTGCCGCTGCGCGTGGCGCGCATGCTGGCCGGATCGAGCACCAGGTCGGCGACTTTCAGCACTTCCGAGCCCACCTGGCGGCGTTCACGGCGGATCAGCGCGCGCAGCCGGGCTTCGAGTTCCTGGATGGCGAACGGCTTGGTGAGGTAGTCGTCTGCACCCGAGCTCAGGCCGGTCAGCTTCTCGTCGAGCGTATCGCGCGCGGTGAGCATCAGCACCGGCGTCGACTTGCGCGCGTCTTCGCGCAGACGCTTGCAGACCTCGATGCCGTCCAGGCGCGGCAGCATCAGGTCCAGCACGATCACGTCGTAGCTGTTCTCCGTGGCCAGGCGATACCCGTCCAGCCCGTCGGCGGCGTAATCGACCTCGAAACCCCGGCCTTCGAGATACTCGCCCACCATCTCGGAGATGTTGCGGTTGTCCTCGACGATGAGGACAAGCCCACCCGGTTCCTGACCTGCACGCATAACGGCTCCCATGGCTGACACAGTGGATTAATGTTTGTGAAGATAGGCGGCGGACGGTGCAGGACTTGTGAAGGCCGTGGGGTGGGCCGCAGTATCCGCGGCTGATCGACCGCCCCGTTTTCGCGCCGGATACGCCATGTACGGTTACGAGCGTTACCTCCCCATCCTGCTGCTGATCGGCTCGAACGTCTTCATGACATTCGCCTGGTACGGGCATCTGAAGTACCGGAGCGTGCCGATCCTGACCGTCATCGTGGTCAGCTGGGGCATCGCCTTCTTCGAATACCTGCTGATGGTGCCGGCCAACCGCATCGGCGCCGCGGTCTATTCCGCCCCGCAGCTCAAGGGCATGCAGGAGGTGATCACCCTGCTCGTGTTCGCAGGCTTCTCAACCTGGTACCTGGGCCAACCGCTGAAGTGGAACCACTGGGCAGGCTTTGCGCTGATCGTCGTCGCGGCCTGGCTGATCTTTCTGGAATGACCGCCGCGCCGGGTGAGCACGCTACGCGCGGCTACAGGCGGATGCGCCCGACCAGGATGTCCTTGAACATCACCCAGTCCCCGAGAAACGAATACACGGGGTGGCGGAACGTCGCCGGCCGGTTCTTCTCGAAGGCGAAATGGCCGACCCACGCGAAGCCGTAGCCACAGGCCAAGGCCCCCAGCAGCCACCACGGATCACGCTGCCACGCGGTCACACCGAGGAGCACCAGGACGCCGCAGCTGCCGACAAAATGCAGCCGGCGCGAGACGGGATGCGCGTGTTCGCTGAGGTAGAACGGGTAGAACTCGCGGAAGCTGGCAAAACGGCGCATGTCCCTCCCGACCCTGCAACGGTGCGACCTTCATGCGGGCCGCGGCGCGAACATGATGATCGCCATGCCGACCAGGCACAACGTCGCGCCCGGAAGATCCCAGCGCGTGGGCAGGTCGCATCCACGTGCGAGAGCCAGAGCAGCGCGAACGCGGCATAGACGCGGCCCGATGCGGTGGGATGCAGCCTCGGCAGCCGGGCGAACGCAGCGAGCGCCGCCGCGCCGGGCACCCGCAGCCATGCGCGGCCTTTCGTGCCCAGCTACAGATACAGCGGGTCGCCGCCGACGATGTCTGCCAGTGCGGTCGTCACGAACAGCAGGACGGTCATCATTTCCGCGCGCGCCACGCCGACGATTCCGCTCCGGGGCGCGGTCGCGACCTCAGGTGCTCAGGTCGCGCAGCGGTGTGCCGGCGCGGTCGTCGGCGCCCGGATCGTGCGCGTCTGCGCCGGCCGCATCCGCTTCGGCCCGCTTGACCTGGCGCCAGCAATCCTCCTGCGCGTCCAGCGGCATGTCCTGCAGCCGCATGCCGGCGGATCCGGCGCGCGCTTCCATGGCGCGGAAGCGACGCTCGAACTTGTGGTTGGCCCGGCGCAGCGCAGCACCGACGTCCACCCGCGCATGCCGCGCCAGGTTGGCCGCGACGAACAGCAGGTCGCCGAGCTCGGCTTCCAGCCGCGCCTGCGCCCCGGCATCGGTGGGATCGGCCGCTACGGCGGCGAATTCCGCGCGCACCTCGTCGATTTCCTCGTGCAGCTTGTCGATCACCGTGTCCGGTCCGGGCCAGTCGAATCCGACGCGGGCCGCGCGCGCCTGCAGCTTCACCGCGCGCTGCCACTCGGGCAGACCGCGGGCAATTCCGGCCAGCGCGGAGGTGTCACCGTCGCCGGCGGCGGCGCGCTCCTCGCGCTTGATCGCGTCCCAGTTGCGCAGCACCGCATCCGCGTCGCCGGCCGAGGCAGCGGCGAAGATGTGCGGGTGCCGTCGCACCATCTTGTCGACGATCCCCGCGACCACGTCGCCGAAATCGAAGGCCCCCTGCTCCTCCGCCATGCGCGCATGGAACACCACCTGGAACAGCAGGTCGCCCAGTTCGCCGCGCAGGTCCGCGAGATCGCCCCGGTCGATCGCATCGGCGACCTCGTACGCCTCTTCCACGGTATAGGGAGCGATCGTCGAAAAATCCTGGGCCAGATCCCAGGGGCATCCGCGATCGGGATCGCGCAGGCGCGCCATCAGGTCGATCAGCGCCTGGATGTCATGGTTGGGCATCGGTGCAACTCCGAAAGGACAGGAAGATCCACGGCCGGCCGCCGGCGGACCGTCGGACCGGATGCGCGACGCCGCACGCCGTCTCAGGCCGACGCGGGCTCCAGCCACGTGCGCCACGGCAGGGCCGGATCGCCGAGCGCGATGAACGCGCCGTTGAGCAGCGTGCCGCGCTGGTTGTAACGGAAGGCACGCCCTCCGGCATCGACCAGAATGCCGCCGGCGCCTTCGAGGATCGCCTGGCCCGCCGCGGTGTCCCACTCGCTGGTCGGGCCGAAGCGGGGATAGACGTCCAGCGTGCCCTCGGCCAGACGACAGAACTTCAGTGACGAGCCGAGCGCCACCGGCTCGATGTCGCCCAGCCGGGCGACGAAGGCGGCGGTGCGCGGATCCCGGTGCGAGCGGCTGGCGGCCACCCGCATCGGCCCTGCACCGGGAACGCGCCGGGCACGGATGGGCCGATCGGTCTCGCCGCTGCGCCGCCAGGCGCCGTGCCCGGGCGCGCCGTGCCACAGCGCGCCGTCGACCGGGGCCTGGATCACGCCGAACACGGCGACGCCATCCTCGATCAACGCGATGTTCACCGAGAACTCGCCATTGCGCTTGACGAACTCGCGCGTGCCGTCCAGCGGGTCCACCAGCCACATGCGCCGCCAGCCGCGCCGCTCGCCCGCGGCGACGGCGTCGGTGGACTCCTCCGACAGCACCGGAATGTCCGGGGTGAGCCTGGCGAGTCCGTCGACGATCACCCGGTGCGCGGCCAGGTCGGCCGCGGTGACCGGGCTGGCGTCGGCCTTGCGCGCGACGTCGAACGCGCCGGCGTACACCGACATGATCGCCGCACCCGCGGCCCGGGCGATGTCAATCACGCCGTCACGGGTGATCGAATCGACGGCCGATGCGGCTTCAGCCACCGTGATGGCGCAGCCAGTCGCGGGCCATGTACAGCGCGGCGATCGATCGGCCCTCGGAGAATTCCTCGCGCAGGATCAGCTCGTGCAGCGCATCGAGCTTCCACGGCACCACCTCGAGCTCCTCGGGCTCGTCGCCCGGCAAGCGCTCGGGGTAGAGGTCGCGCGCCAGCACCAGCGTGGCCTGGTGGCTCATGTAGGTCGGGGCGAGGGTCAGTGTGCGCAGCGCATCGAGCCGCCGCGCGCCGTACCCGGCCTCTTCCTTGAGCTCGCGGTCCGCGGCCTCGATCGGCGTCTCCCCGGCGTCGATGCGGCCCTTCACGAGACCCAGTTCGTAGCGGTGCAGGCCGGCGGCATATTCGCGCACCAGCAGCACCGTATCGGCGTCGAGCATCGGCACGACGATGACCGCGCCGTGGCCGCGCCCATGCAGGCGTTCGTAGAGCCGACGCTCGCCGTTGCCGAATTCGAGATCGAGCCGCTCCACGCGGTAGGGATGGGCCTCGTGCTCGACGATGCCGTGGATGACGGGCAGCTGCCGGCTCACCACGACGCCCCGCGACCCGCACGACCCGGAGATCGGCGAGCGGCGATAATGCAGGGATGACAGGACTGACTCACGATCCGGCCATTCTAGCCGAGGCCGACGACTGGCGGACCCGCGATCTCGCCGTGGTCTGGCACCCCTGCACGCAGATGCGCGAACACCCGGAACTGATGCCGCTGGTGCCGATCGAACGCGGCGACGGCGCGTGGCTGATCGACAGCGACGGCCGCCGGATCCTCGACTCGGGCAGCAGCTGGTGGACCAACCTGCACGGCCACGCCGAGCCGCGCATCGCCGAGGCCATCGCCCGGCAGGCGCGCACGCTCGAGCAGGTCATTCTCGCCGGCTGCACACACCCCGGCGCGGTCGAACTGGCCGAGCGTCTCCTGGCGCTCGCGCCGCGCGAGCCGGGCCGGCCACCGCTGAGCAAGGTGTTCTATGCCGACAACGGCTCGGCCGGTGTCGAGGTGGCGCTGAAGATGGCGTTCCAGTGGTTCCAGAACCGCGGGGACGAGCCGCGGCGGACGAAATTCGTCGCGTTGCAGAACGGATACCACGGCGAGACCCTCGGCGCACTCGCGGTGGGTGACATTCCGCTGTACCGGCGGGTCTATGCACCGCTGCTGTGCGAGGCGGTGTTTGCGCCCTCCCCCGACGCCTACCTCGCCCGCGAAGGCCAGGGCGCCGCCGGCCACGCCGAGGATGCCGCCGATGCGCTGGCCCATCTGCTCGATGCCCATGCCGGGGAGATCTGCGCGCTGATCCTCGAGCCGCGGGTGCAATGCGCCGGCGGCATGCGCATGCACGATCCGGTGTACCTCCGGCGCGTGCGCGACCTGTGCGACGTGCACGGCATCTTTCTCATCGCTGACGAGATCGCGGTGGGCTTCGGGCGCACCGGCACCCTGTTCGCCTGCGAACAGGCGCCCGGGGAAACAGGAGGCGTCGCGGGCATCCAGCCCGATCTGCTCTGCCTGTCCAAGGGATTGACCGGCGGATTCCTGCCGCTGGCGACGGTGCTGGCGACCCAGGTGCTCTACGACGGCTTCCTCGACGAGTCGCGCGACCGCGCCTTCCTGCATTCGCACAGCTACACCGGCAATCCCTTGGCCTGCGCCGCGGCCCTGGCGTCGCTGGACATCTTCGCGAGCGACGACGTGCTCGCGCGCAACCGGGCCACGGCCGAGCGGATGACCGCGCTCGCAGGTCAGGTCGGCGGCCACCGGCACATTGCCGATGTACGCCAGGCCGGGATGATCGTCGCGTTCGAGCTCAGCCGCGACGGCGACCGGCGCGCAGCCTTCGACCCCGCGCTGCGCGTCGGACTGCACGCCTACCGTCACGCGGTGGCGCGCGGCGTGCTGCTGCGCCCACTCGGCGACATCCTCTACTGGATGCCGCCCTACTGCATCGACGAGGCACAGCTGCAGCTGCTCGCCGAGGTGACGGCCGGGGCGATCGAGGCGGCCACCTCATGCGCGTGATCCGTGCCCACGTCGACCTGCCGCTGGCACCGGGCGAACGGATCGAGCTGCCCGAAACGGCCGCTGCGCACCTGACCCGCGTGCTGCGCCTGCGCGAGGGCGATGCCTGCGTGCTGTTCAACGGCGACGGCCACGACCACGACGCGCGTCTGGTCGCGGTGGGCAAGCGCGGCGCCTCCGCCGAGATCCTCGCCCGCCGCGGCGTCGATCTGGAATCGCCCTTGCGGATCACCCTGGTCCAGGGGCTCGCCCGCGGCGAGAAGATGGACTGGATCCTGCAGAAGGCGACCGAACTCGGCGTGGCGGCATTCGTGCCCGTGACGAGCGACCGCAGCGAGGTAAAGCTGGACGCCGAACGGGCGGCCAAACGCCACGGGCATTGGCACAGCGTCGTGGTATCGGCCTGCGAGCAGAGCTGGCGCAGCCGCATTCCGGACGTGGCCGCGCCACGGACGCTGGCCAGCGCACTGCAGATGCTGCCTGCCGACGCGTCACGCTGGTGGCTGGATCCGGGGGCGGACACCGGTATTGCCGGCATGCCGGCACCGGCCGGGAACGTCGTTCTGGCGATCGGACCGGAGGGCGGCTGGTCGGACAACGATCGTACCGCCCTGCGAGCAGCCGGCTTCACCGGCCTGCGCCTCGGTCCGCGCATTCTGCGCACCGAGACGGCCGGCATCGCCGCGATCGCGGCTCTGCAGGCACGCTTCGGCGATCTCGGCGGCACTGGCAGCTGATCGACGCGTCCGCCGGCGGCCGGCGTCCGTGCGCCTGTCAGCGGACGCCCGAGGCCTTCACCGCGACGCCAGCAGTCGTGCAGACCAGTGCACAGAGGACCGCGTCACGGCGAAGGCCGTGTGCGCCGACGGATCCGTCGTCGAACGGCGTGACCGGCGCCCGCGGCGCGGCGCTCGACCAGCGTCTGCGTACGACCGCGGTGACCTGCTCGGGCCGCGGCACCCTTCCCAGCGCGGGCAGCGCGGTCTGCGGACGACCGGCCTGCGCTGCGGCGTGCCCGCCACCGGGGCGTCCCGCGAGCGCGCTGGCGCCGGCGCCGTCGGCGCGGCGGGCGCTAACGGTCAGTCGTCACCAGATGAGGTCGTCGGGCACTTCGAAGCGCGCGTAGTAGGCCTCGTCGTCATCGCCGGGTGACGCAGGCCCGTCGCCGCGTGCGCTCTGGTCCACGACGATCAGCGCCGCATCGCGCGCAGCCACCTTCTCCCCCGCGGCCCTCGGCAGGAGCGCGTAGCCCGCGCCGTCGCGCACCACCAGGAGCAGCCCGCTCGCCAATTGGGCGCGCTGCGCCGCGTCGACCTGGATCGAACGGATCACCGCGCCATCGGTGAAGCGGTACGGCGTGTCGCCGGTCGACGGCACGCGCTGGGTTTCGATGATCTGCCGGGCCTGCGCGCGCTGTTCGTGCAGCCTGGCCTGCGCGTTGCGCTCCGCGGCGAGTGCACGGTCGCGCTCCACGCGCTCGGCCTGCAGGCGCGCGATCTCGCGCTGCTGCTCGCTGGCCACGGGAGGCGCCTTGCCTTCGCGCTTCTTGGCCTGCTCGCGCGCCACCTGGGCCACCTGGGACTTCTTCACCAGTCCGGCCTTGAGCAACTGGTCCTGCAGAGGATTTCGCATGGGGACAGTCTAGAACAGGCGGCGCCGGCGATGCCCGGGCCGCTCGCGCCACGTCCGTCCGCGCGCGTGCACAGCCACGGGTCAGCGCCTGTCGCGCCTTGTGAAAGGCGCCATCGCCGAGGCGGGTCGGCCCTGGCGCCTCATCCGATCCGATGGAGCATGCGATGGCCGATGGTGGCCCGCGCGATCCTGCAACGGGCACGTCACCGGGCTCCGCTGCGTGGGGGTGTGTCACGGCGTATCCGGCTGGCGCTCAGGGCGCGCATCGCCACGGACCGATGCGTGCCGGGTGTCCGACCGATCCCCTCATCAGCGGGAACCAGCCGGACACGTCCACCGGTCAGGCAGCGATCGCCTCGCGCACGGAGCGTTCGATCTGGTCGATGTCGGGAATCTGCGCGACGTCGTCGTTCAGCCGCACACGTGCGCTGACGGCGAACGGCAATGCCTCGTCGTCGCCGTGCGACTCGTCGAGCAGGTTGGCCGCCGAGATGGTCACCAGCCGGGGAAAGCCTTGGGTCAGCAGAGCGAAGAACGGCAGCCGGGCGTCGCCGCTGAGTGCCTTGAACACCACGACCTTGCTGCCCAGGCCCGCCTGGTCTTCGCCCTGGCCCGACAGCACCGGGAAGGCGACCAGCGGAAGGCGCCAGCCGCGCCAGCGCAGACGCCCGAGCAGCCATCCGGGCGCATCGTCCACAGGCTCGGGTGGCGAATAGGACAGCACCTCGGAGATCGTCGCGTTGGGCAGCAGCAACTGGGTGGCGCCGACGCGGATGAGCACGCCGCGGATATCGTCGAGAGTGGCGTTCACAGCGACAGGCCTCCAGGGCCGGGTTCGGTTTGGCGCGCCGCAGGCATCCAGCGGGCGAGCAGCCAGTCGGCGATCTCCACCGGGCGTCCCGACGGACCGCCGCCCTGGGCCACCGCGTGCGCGGCGACCGAGTCGTAGCAGCCCTCGTCGGACTGCCCGCCGACCAGCGCGCCCTGCCAGGCCGGCCCCAGCGCGATGTCGACCAGCGACGGATCCGCGCCACTGACGAACAGCAAGGCACTGTCTTCAGCCGGCACGGCGCCCGGCAGGTCCACCAGCGTGCCGCCTTCGGCGAAGCGCAGTTCACCGCCGACCATGGCCGGCAGCAGGTCGGGCGGCAGGAAATAGACTTCGCCCGGCGCGACCGACATGCCCGGCTCCGCCAGCTGCACCGGCAGAGACGTGGCCCGTTCCATCTGGCGGACCAGGCGGTCGTAGCGTCCGCCATCGAGCTGCAGGCGGATCAGGATCGGCCGCGGGAACCCATCGGGAATCGCGCCGAGCAGCTGGCGCACCGCGTCGGGTCCGCCGAGCCCGCCCTCCACCAGAACCAGGCCGCGACGCGGCCCGTGGCCGTAGCTGTCCGCGTCGGCCAGGCTCAGGCCCGAAATGCGCGTCTCAAGATCCTGCAGGTCGAGCGCCGGCGGGGTGGCCGGTGCTCCACGCACGGCCGGGGCGTCGACCGCATCGTCCACCAGACTGAGACCGAAGTCCTCACGGTCAACCTCGTATCCGGCGAACGCGTCGCCGGGGTCGCTGACGACCGCATCGGTGCCGGTGGCCTCGAGCGCCGCCGCATCGCTCACCAGCCCGGCCGTGTCGACCGGCGCCTCGAACGACGCCTCCGACGGCATGAAGACGTCGAAGCCGGGCGGCGGCGCCGTATCGGCCACCGGCGGCGTGTAGGTGAGATCGTCGGTATCGGCCAGCTCGAACTCGAAATCCAGATCGAACGCAGGCGCCGCACGCGGCGTGTCCGAAGCAAGGTCGTCGAGCTCGGCCGCCACCGGGTCGAACAGCGAGGTCTCCGCGGCGTCGCGTGCGACCTCCGGCCCGGGTGTGGACTCGAGCTCGAGCAGCGCTGCGTCGAAACCGTCGCCGGTCGCGACAGAGGCGTCGGACGCGGCCTCGCCGGGCGCCGGCATTTCATCGGCGAGGGCCGGGCTGGCGCCGTCGCCGGTATCGATCGCCTCGAACGCGAAGTCCAGATCGAAGGCCGGCGCCACCGGCGGCACGTCCAGTACGAGGTCGTCGAACTCGGCAGCGACCGGATCGAACACGAAGCTTTCCGGCGCGCCAGCTCCGGGGCCGGCCGGCACGTGCCGTGCGTGCCCGTCGGGCACGACGTCGTCGTCGGCCGGCTCCGCGCCGGGTGGCAGCACGCTGCCCTCGCCGCGCAGCTTGGCGCCCAGATGACGTACCCAGCGCGCGGCGTCCCAGCCACTGCGCTGGAGGACCAGGGTTGCTTCCTCGAAGATCACCGTGCGTCCGGGCACGAACAGCAGCGGCCCGAACGCATCCAGCGCATCCTCGACCGCGGGCTCCAGCGTGACCACCAGCGCGGCCGGCGCCAGTGCGTCGACCGCCGCAGGATCCACCTGCAGCGGGTCGAGCGTCTGCACGACCTCGGCGCCGGCCTCCACCAGGCCTTCGACCAGGCGATCGCGGGCCGCGCCTTCGCGCGCCAGCACCACGGTGCGGATTGCCGACTCAGCCATCGTCACGCTCCAGCTTCAGCAGTTCGTGCACGTGGCGCAGCAGGTCGTGCTCCTGGTAGGGCTTGCCCAGATAACGTTCGACGCCGATCTCGAACGCGCGCTGGCGGTGTTTCTCGCCGGTACGCGAGGTGATCATCATGATGGTGACGTCGCGCAGGCGCGGGTCGGCCTTCATCTGTGTCGCCAGCTCGTAGCCGTCCATGCGCGGCATCTCGATGTCCAGCAGCATCAGGTCGGGAACGCGCTCTTCCATCCGCTCGAGGGCATCCACGCCGTCGCGCGCGGTCATGACCTCGAAGTTGTGGCGTTCCAGCACGCGGCCGGTGACCTTGCGCATCGTCACCGAATCGTCGACCACCATCACCAGCGGGACGGGCCGCTGCTCGACCACGGGCGTCGGTTCTTCGACGTGGCCCTCTCCGAGCTCGGCCACATGGGCCAGGTGGCGCCGGACCAGCGGCGCGATGTCGAGGATCACCACGACCCGGCCGTCGCCCATGATCGTCGCGCCGAAGATTCCCGGGACCGACGTGACCTGGGGACCCGCCGGCTTCACCACGATCTCGCGGTTGCCGACGATCTCGTCGACCGCGACCGCGGCGCGCAGTTCGCCGGCACGGATCAGCAGCAGCGGCATCTGCAGATGGCCTTCGGCCCGCGCCGGCGCGTGACCCACCAGTCGGCCCAGGTCGTGCAGCTGGTAATCCTCGCCGCCGTACTGGTACACCGCGCCCGGGACCGCCTCTTCGCGCGCGATGCGGCCGACACCGCGGACCGAGGCGATCGGCACAGCGAAGCTCGTCTCGCCGATGCGTACGAATGCGGCCTGGGTGACCGCGAGGGTCTGCGGCAGCCGGAGGGTGAAGGTGGTGCCGCGCCCCGCGCGGGAGCGGATGTCGAAGCTGCCGCCGAGCTGGCGCACTTCGCTGGCGACGACGTCCATGCCGACCCCGCGGCCGGCCAGACGGCTGACCTCGGTGGCGGTGGAGAAGCCCGGCTGGAGGATCATCGCGTCGAGATCGGAGTCGCTGATCACCGCATCGGCATGCAGCAGCCCGCGCTCTTCGGCGCGGCGGCGGATCGCGGCGCGATCCAGGCCCGCGCCGTCGTCGCTGACCTCGAGCACGACTTCCGAACCCTCACGACGCACCGCAATGCGCACGCTGCCTTCGTCCGGCTTGTCGGCGGCCCGGCGGCCGGCCGGCGTCTCCAGGCCGTGTGCGATGGCATTGCGCAGCAGATGCTCAAGCGGCGACACCATGCGCTCGAGCACGTTGCGGTCGAGCTCGCCCTGGGCACCGTCGAGGCGCAACTGCACCTGCTTGCCGGTGTCCTGCGCGGCCTGGCGCACGACGCGCCGCAGGCGCGGAACCAGGCCGTCGAACGGCACCATGCGCGTGCGCATGAGGCCTTCCTGCAGGTCCGAACTGACCCGCGACTGCTGCAGCAGCAAGGTCTCGTACTGCCGGGTCTGGTCGTCGAGGGTCTGCTGCAGGCTGCCGAGGTCGGCCGCGGTCTCGCCCAGTGCACGGGAGAGCTGCTGCAGCGTCGAGAAGCGGTCGAGCTCGAGCGGATCGAACGTGGCGTCGCCGGTGTCGCCTTCGCGCTGGAAGCGGGCGATGATCTGCGCCTCGGTCTCGATGTCGAGACGACGCAGCTGGTCGCGCAGGCGCGTGTTGGTCTGCGCCAGTTCGTTCATCGCGCCGCGGAAGCCGCCGAGCTGCTGCTCGAGGCGAGCGCGGTAGATGGCGACCTCGCCGGCGTAGGTGACCAGACGGTCGAGCAGGTCGGCGCGGATCCGCACCTGTTCCTGCGAACCGCGCAGCGCGCCTTCCTCGTCTTCGGCGCTGATGTCGTCCGACAGCAGGGGTGCCGACAGCGGGGCCAGTTCGACCTTGGGGGTCTCGCTGGCGGGGGTCTTCGCGAGCCCGCCCGCCGTATCCGGCGACGTGCCGCTGAACGCGTCGACCAGTGCCTGCGATGGACCGATCGCCCGGCGTTCGCCGGCCCGGGTGACCATGGTGTGCAGACGGTCGAAGCCACGCTCGAGCAGCACGAGATCGCGCCGGCGCAGCGTCGTGCGCTGCTCCGACACCGACTCGAGCAGGGTCTCCATCGCATGGCCGAGCTCGCCGATCTCCATCAGCCCGGCCATCCGTGCACCGCCCTTGAGGGTGTGCAGATCACGCTGCAGGCCGGCCACCGGCTCACGCGCATAGGGATCCTCGCGCAACTGCGCGAGCAGACCATCCGAATGGTCGAGCAGGTCGATGCCTTCCTCGACGAAGATGTCGATCAGCTCCGCATCGAGGCCTTCGAGATCGAGCGGTGCGTCCGGATCGAGCTCGTCGGGTTGCGGAACCCAGGTCGCCTCCTCGCCTTCGGGGCGCTCGATCGCACGAGTGGCGCCGGCTTCGGCGTCCAGCTCGGGCGCATCGGTGCCGGCGTCGCCTGCTGACGCGCGGTCGCTTTCGTCGGCGGCATCCGGAGTCGCATCGTGCGCCTCGGCTGTCTCCGCCGGCGCCGGCTCGGCGTCGGGCCGGACCTGGGCGTCCTCCGGCGTCGCCTCGGCATCGGATGCGGCGACGGGGGCCGTTTCGTCGGTTTCGATCGCGCCTGCGTTCTCCGCAGGCGCGGCCTCCGCGTCGGCCTCGAACGCGCCATCCTCGACCTCGAACGCCTCCGGATCGCCCGGCGACGCCATATCTGGATCGGACACCGCATCGGATGCGATGTCAGGGTCGACACCGGCTCCCGCGTCAATCCTTGTTCCGGAGTCGCCCGAGGCGAGCGCGTCCCCTGCGTCCGCCGCCGCGACAGCGCCGTCGTCGTCCACCGGCACGGCATCGGCCGGCGCACCGTGCGGCGCTGCCACCGGATCCTGGTGTTCCTCAGGCGCTTCGTTTGCGATCGTGTGGATGTCGGACGGCGCCTGGGCGTCGAGCTCGGTCGCGCGGTCGCCGTCGTCCTGCACGCTGTCTTCGACATCCTCGGTTTCCGCGGAAGACGAGCCCTGCGCACCTTCGAAGCGAAGGCGCTCGTCGGCCAGCACCTCGGCATCGATGACCGCCTGCGCGGCCAGTGCCGACGCGTCGGCCTGGTCGTCCGTGGCGATCCCGTCCGCGGCGTCAGGACCATACCCGCCATGCAGCGGGTCCGCGGCGCGCAACTCGATGTCGAGGCGTTCGGCGTCAGCACGTTCCGCGTCTTGGCGCTCGGCTTCAAGCCGCTCGGCCTCGGCGCGCTCGGCGGCGATGCGTTCCGTCTCCAGGCGCTCCGCTTCAGCCCGCTCGCGTTCGAGCTGTTCGGCTTCGGCTCGATCCGCCTCGAGACGCTCCGATTCAGCACGTTCGGCTTCAACGCGCTCGGCTTCGATACGCGCCGCTTCGAGACGTTCCGCTTCGGCGCGTTCTGCTTCGAGACGTTCCGCTTCTGCACGCTCGGCTTCGAGACGTTCCGCTTCGGCACGTTCGGCCTCGACACGCGCTTCTTCGAGGCGTGCCGCTTCGGCGCGTTCTGCTTCGAGACGTTCCGCTTCGGCACGCTCGGCTTCGAGACGTTCCGCTTCGGCACGTTCGGCCTCGACACGCGCTTCTTCGAGGCGCGCCGCTTCGGCGCGTTCTGCTTCGAGACGCTCCGCTTCGGCGCGCTCGGCCTCGACACGCGCCTCTTCGAGGCGTGCCGCTTCGGCGCGTTCCGCTTCGAGACGTTCGGTCTCGAGACGCTCGGCTTCGGCGCGCTCCGCTTCTCCACGCTCTGCTTCGAGGCGCGCCGCTTCGGCGCGTTCCGCTTCGAGACGTTCGGTCTCGAGACGCTCGGCTTCGGCGCGCTCGGCCTCTACACGCTCCGCTTCGAGGCGCGCCGCCTCGGTGCGCTCTGCTTCGAGACGTTCCGTCTCGAGGCGCTCGGCTTCGGCACGTTCGGCTTCGAGGCGCGCGAGGTCATCGCGGTGCGCGGTGTCGTCGACGGCCGGGGTCTCCACCGCCTCCGGCAGCGCCTCGCCGACGTCCTCGTCATCGAACTGGAACGTGAAGCGTTCGATCGCCGCTTCGGGCAGCCGGTCGCGGACCTCGGACACGCGGGCGGCCAGGGCCGGAAGAACCGCGATGCGCGGGGATTCGAGATGCAGCGCGCGCAAGGCCGCGCCGACCTCGGCCGCCACCGTCTCCAGAACCTCGATGCCGTCGGCATCGGGGGCGACGCGAGCCGCCGCGAGCCGCTGCGCGTAGTCCTCGGCTGGGCCCAGGACGAGCCCGATCGCCGGCACTTCGGCCATGGCGAAGGCGCCGTGCATGGTGTGCAGCGCACGCAGCAGGCGTTCGGCGTCGAAGGCACCTCCGGCACGCGCGGCCTGCAGGCAGGCAGTCACGGCCTCGAGGTGGCCCTTGACCTCGGTGTCGAGAATTTCGAGCAGCAATGCGTCGACCGACGCCGGTACCGACTGTGGCGCGTCCTCGACCACCGGCGCCGCGCCGGCGGCCTCCGGTGCTTCGGGTGCCGCGATGACGGGCACGTCGGCCTCGGTCTCGGCGGCACGTTCCGGAGCGGACGCGGCAGCGATCGACGCCGCTTCGGGCGTGGCCGCCCCCGCGGGCGCACCGAGCGGCATGGGATCGTCCGGCAACGCGTCGTCGCCGCCTGCGATCCGCGCTGCCGATGCCTGCATGGCGTCCAGATCGGCGCGCAGCTCGGCGTCACCGCGCAGGACGGCCTGCAGTTCGGGCAGGGTGTAGAACGCCTGGTCGACCATCGCGACCACCGCCGGGCTGGCCGGCCGGCTGCCGTCGAGCACCCGGTTGAGCATGCTCTCGATCGCCCAGCTGAACTCGCCGAGCCGGCGCGCGCCGACCAGGCGGCCACTGCCCTTGAGCGTGTGGAAGACGCGGCGGATCGGACGGAGCAGGTCGAGGTTGTCCGGACGTGCGCGCCACTGCGGCAGCAACGCGTCGAGATTCTCGATCTCGCCGGCGAACTCTTCCAGGAAGACCTCGCGGATCTCGTCGTCGATCTCGTCGCCCACGGCTTCGAACCCGCCCGATGTCTGCCCGGCCTGCGCGACCGGCGCATGCGGCGCGGACGCAGGCGTGGGCGCAGGCGCGGCAACGGCCGAGTCGGACCCGTCGACCGTCGGCACCTGCAGTTCGCCACGCGCCAGCTGGGCGACGTCGATGGCGCGCAGCTCGTCGGCCAGCGTGCCAGCCGCGGCGTCGGTCTCGTTGCGGGCGGGTGCCGGCGCGTCCACGGCATCGCCGGGGAGTGGCCAGTAGCCGAGCGTCTCCAGGCTGCTGCGCGTGATGTCGAGA
The DNA here is from genome assembly GCF_013425765.1 of Luteimonas deserti. Lineage (GTDB taxonomy): Bacteria > Pseudomonadota > Gammaproteobacteria > Xanthomonadales > Xanthomonadaceae > Luteimonas > Luteimonas deserti. The sequence goes on along the minus strand of NZ_JACCJZ010000005.1, from coordinate 28,600 downwards.
ATGTCGGCACGGCCGTTGCGCTGCTCGCGCAAGGCTTCGAGGTAGTACTCCAGGCTCGCCAGCGCATCGGCGAAGGTATCGAGCTGCCGGCCGTTGGGCACCCGCTTGCGCGCGATCAGCTCGCGTTCGGCGTACAGGCGCACGCCATCCAGATAGGCGCGGGCCTGCGGGATCTCGAGCATCTGCAGCGCGCCGCCCACCTCGGCCAGCAGGCGGGGGACTTCCTGCAGCTCGGCGTGATCCCAGTTCGTCTCCACGAACGCCACCAGGGCCTGGCGCGCATCCGAGAAATTGGCGATCGCCTCGCGCACCAGCACCACGACCGACTGCTGCGCCTCCACCGCGAGGGTGTCGTCGCTGCCGGTCGGGGCGTCGCTGCCCAGACGCGACACCTGGTCGTCCAGGGTGGCGTCGACGTACAGCAGGGCGCCGGCCACGTCGAGCAAGGTGTCTTCGCTGGCCGGGGTGGACCCGTCGACGATGGTGCGCATGACGTCGCGCTGCTGCTGCACCACGCCGCGCGCGGCGTTCAGGCCGAGCATGCCGAGGGTGTCGGCCACGCCGGCGAGGACGTCGACCTGCGGCCGGAGCGCGCCGATATCGGTCGAGCCCATACGCAGGTGCAGGTCGAGCGCGTCCTTGACCCGCAGCAGGTCTTCCTTGACGGCGGCGGACACGGTGTCGAGCAGGGCGCGGTTGCGTCCGCTGAGGCTACTGCGCGCGTGTTCGATCTCCGAGGCGCTCGGCTCCTGCGACTGCAGGTCGAACGTGTCGCGCAGATCGCGCAGCGCCGGATGGTCGCTGTCGGCGTGCACGGCGTAATAGAGCAGCTGGCGGGTCGGCTCCTGGGCCGATTCCGGGTTCAGCGCGGCCAGCGGCGCGTCCTGCACCTGCTGGCGCAGTTCGCGCTCGACACCGGCGAACACCTGGCGCAGCGCAGGCTGCGCCGAGGCGGCGAAGGCGCCGTCGCCGAGGGCTTCGGCGATGTTCGCCGCCACCCAGAGCATGCGCCGCACCGCGTCGTTCTCGAACTGCGGCGACGCCGCGCGCAATGCGGCGACCAGCGGAGCGGCATCGGACGCGGCCCCGCCCGAAGGCCAGGTCTGCAGCGCGGCGCGCACCGCGCGCAGCGCGGCCTCGCGGTCGCCATGGGCCTGCGCCGGAATCGCCGCCGGCACGGGGACCGGACGTGCGAGATCCGGCGAGAAGAGGATGCTCTCGCTCAGGCCCGTCTCGCCGCGCGCACCGCGCAGCTCGTTGAGCAGCGGCAGCAGGACGATCGGAATGTCGCGATGCCCGCCTTGCAGGCGCTCGAGATAATCCGGCAGCAACAGCATGCCGCGCAACAGCGCCGCCGATCCCGCGTCGCGATCGCTGGTGAGGCCGTCGCGCAGGGCGTCGGCGAGACGCTCCATCTCTTCGACCACCATCGCCGGCGCATACAGTTCGACCATGCGCAGGGTGCCCTGCGCCTGATGCAGATAACCTGCGCACAGACGCATGCGGCTGGGATCGTCGGGCGTCTCGACGAAGCCCTCCAGCTCGATCCGCGCCTGACGCAGCACTTCGTCGAGCTCGGGCTTGATCCAGCCCAGCATCGTGTGGTCGATGGCGTCGCGCAGCCCGTTCATCGCGTCGCTCCGCGACGGAGGACGCGCGTGGACGGCCCGGAAAAACATGCGGTCATGCGTGGGTCCGTGGCTGCGGTCAGGCCGGCAGCTTGAAGTCGGCGACCGAGCGACGCAGGTCCGCCGCCAGCTGCGCCAGGTTGCCGATCGACGCCGCCGTCTGGTTCGCACCCTGCGAGGTCTGGGCGGTGATCGACTGGATGGTATTCATCGTCGCGGTGATGTTGCTCGCGGCGGACGACTGCTGGCGCGCGGCCGAGGAGATGCCCTGGATGAGGTCCGCGAGACTGGTCGAGACGCTTTCGATCTCGCCCAGCGCGGTACCGGCGTCCTCCGCCAGGCGTGCACCGGCGACCACCTCGGACGTCGTCTGCTCCATCGAGGTCACGGCCTCGTTGGTGTCGGACTGAATCGTCTGCACCAGCGTTTCGATGCGGCGGGTCGCATTCGTCGCGCGTTCCGCGAGACGCTGCACTTCGTCGGCCACGACCGCGAAGCCGCGGCCCGCCTCACCGGCCGAGGCCGCCTGGATCGCGGCGTTGAGCGCGAGGATGTTGGTCTGCTCGGAGATGTCGTTGATCAGTTCGACGATCGAGCCGATTTCCTGCGAACTCTCGCCCAGACGCTTGATGCGCTTGGAGGTTTCCTGGATCTGGTCGCGGATCGAGTCCATGCCGGCGATCGTCTCGCGCACCACGCCCGCGCCCTTGGTCGCGATCTGCACCGAGCGCTGCGCCACGTCGGCCGACTCGGCCGAGTTCTTGGACACCTGGTCGATGCTGACCGCGATCTCGTTGATACGCTCGGACGCGGAGTTGATCTCGGTCGCCTGGTGTTCGGCGGCCTCGGCCAGATGCATCGCGGTGGCCTGGGTTTCCTGGGCGCTGGACGCGACCTGCACCGAGGTGTCGTTGATCGTCTGCACCAGGCTGCGCAGCTGCTCGATCGCGAAGTTGATCGAGTCGGCGATCGCGCCGGTCATGTCTTCGGTGACCGTGGCCTTGACCGTCAGGTCGCCTTCGGCGAGCGAACCCATTTCGTCCAGCAGGCGCATGATCGCCTCCTGGTTGCGGTTGTTGAGTTCCATCGTGGTTTCGTAGCGCGAACGCTGCGCACGGTTGAGCGACCAGAGCAGGCCGCCGATGGCGACCAGCGCGGCGAGGCCGGCGAGGATGCTGATCCACACGTTGCCGAGCAGGCTAGTGTCCTTGAGCGAGCCCGACGTGGTGAAGGCGCTGAACAGCGATTCGCTGTCGGACAGCAGCTGGTCGGAACCGGCGACCAGGGCGGTCGCTGCGGCCTGGGCCTGGAACAGCTGTTCGCTGCTGCCGAGGATCGCCTCGAGATCGGTGCGCATTTCCGCCCAGGCCTCGTCGGCCCGGGCCAGTGCGGCGAGCGCGTTGCCGTTGGTCAGGGCCTGGAGCTCGCGCGAGGGATCGCCCTGGCGCAGGCCCGTCATCACCTGCTGGAAGTCTTCCGCGTTGCGGCGCAGACCCTGACCCGCGATCGCCGCGCCGGCACCGCCGGCCTGCACCTCGGTCACCCGGCGGGCCATGTCGCCGGCCACCACCACCTGGCGCAGCGCCATGTAGACCTGCGAGGACGGCGAGCCGCTGCTCGACATCGCACGCACCAGTTCGTCGAGCAGGGCCTGCAGCTGCGGCACGCGCTGGCTGAAGCGCTCGGCCTGTCCGGCGAACGCGGTCACCGCGGCTTCGCTATCGGCCAGACGCTGCGCGCTGGCACCGAGCGGCTCCCAGGTCTGGGTGACGGTGCGGATCTCGCTCGACACGTCGACGGTGTCGCCGAACTGCGCGTTGAGCTGCTGGATGTCGTCCTCGATGCGGGCGCGGGTCGCCTTGAACGCGGTGAACGCCTCGGCGTTGCCGCGGACCGCCTCGGTGCCCTGGTTGGCCAGCCGCTGGCTGTCCACGCGGAGGTTCGAGGCCGCGGTGCTCGCACCGCCGAGGCGCGCCGCCTTCCATGTGCCGTAGCCGGTATTGAGGACCAGGATGGTGCCGGCGACGATCAGCAGCACGACCCAGAAGTTCGTGCCCAGGTTGCGTCGCTTGCCTGCGAGGGTGTCTGCGGCTGTGCTCATGCTCGTTCCGGTCCTGATCGTTGGCGCGTTGTTGTGCGGTACGTGGAAGCGACCTCAGGCCGCAGCGTGTCTGAACTCGGGCGTGCGTCCGAGTCGGTCGAGGCTGAAGACGCCCCATGTGGCATTGGCATGGGCGTAGGCGCGATCGACGAAATGCGCATAGCGCCCCTCGGCGATGCGGTCGGCGGAGACCTCGTCTTCCTCGAGGAAGCTCCGCTGTCCGAACAGCTCGTCGATCGTCACCGCGACGTCGCCGCCGGGCTGGCGCACCAGCAGCACCCGCTGGCTCTCGTTGATCACCGTGCGCTCGCCCTCGAGGAACTGCTTGAGATCCACGATCGGCAGCAGGCTGCCGCGGATGTTGGCCACGCCGAGCATCCACGGCTGGGCCCCCGGCACGGCGGTGACCGGTGGCATCGGCAGGATTTCGATGACCTCGTCGAAGGCCGAGGCCAGCATGCGCCGGCCGATGCGGTAGCCCACCCCGCGCCACAGGCCGGGCGCGTCGAGCTGCTCGGGCAGTCCGACCACGTGCGCGAGGCTGCGCCGCTCGTATTCGGCCAGGAGTTCGAACGCACCGCCCCTGTGCGTGTCGCCCGGCTGGACAGTGGACATCAGCCGGCCAGCACCTGGTTGACCTGACTGATCAGCGCGTCCTCGCTGGGCGGCTTGACGATGTAGCCCTTGGCCCCCTGGCGCATACCCCACATGCGATCGGTCTCCATGCCCTTGGTGCTGATGATGATGACCGGGATGCCCGACGTGTCGGCATCCTTGGCAAGCGCCCGGGTGGCGTGGAAGCCGCTCATGCCGGGAAGGACCACGTCCATCAGGACCAGATCCGGGCGGTCGCGCTTGCAGGCTTCGATGCCGTCCTCGGCATTGTCCGATGCCGTGACCTGGTGCCCGTGGCGTTCCAGCCACTGGGTCAGCACGGCGGTATCGGTCGGCGAATCCTCGATCAACAGGATGCGAGCCATGTCCTGCCCCCTCAGGCGGTGACGTGTGTGCGGATCGCGTCGAGGAGTTCCTCGCGCGTGAACGGCTTGGTGACGTACTGCTCGGATCCCACGATCCGTCCGCGGGCCTTGTCGAACAGGCCGTCCTTGGACGAGAGCATGATCACCGGGGTGTTGCGGAAGACCTGGTTGTTCTTGATCAGCGCGCAGGTCTGATACCCGTCCAGGCGCGGCATCATGATGTCGACGAAGATGATCTGCGGGCGCTGGTCGGCGATCTTGGCCAGCGCCTCGAACCCATCGACCGCGGTGACCACCTCGGCACCTTCGCGCTTGAGCAGCGTCTCGGCGGTGCGCCGGATGGTTTTCGAGTCGTCGATCACCATCACCCGCAAGCCATCGAGGCTGCCGGCGGACGGCTTGTCGTCACTGGTCATGTTGTCTCCCCTGGTGCACGACGCGCCTGAAGCCGGCGTCGCTGCGAGCCGGTGTTATATCCCAGCCGGCCCTCGAACTGTCAACAATTTGCATCCGTAATGTGCGCCGCGCCTCGAAAACGCGGGCATGGGCGCCCGCATGCGCCCTGATAAGATCGTGCGCCCCGCCCAGCAGGTCGCACGCAATGCCGCTCGATGTCGTCGTGGTGATGGACCCGATCGCCGCGATCAGGATCGCGAAGGACTCCACGTTCGCGATGCTGCTCGAGGCGCAGCGCCGAGGCCACCGCCTGCACTACGTGATTCCCGGCGGCCTCGGCCTCGACGGCGGCGAGGCCGTTGCGCGGACGGCCCCGCTGACGGTGCGCGACGATCCGCGCGACTGGTTCACCCTCGGTCCGGAAGCGCCGCACCGGTTCGGCGCCCGCGACGTCGTGCTGATGCGCAAGGATCCGCCGGTCGATCCGGAATTCGTCGGCGACACCCAGATCCTCAGCCTCGCCCAGGGCCAGGGCGCGACGATCGTCAACGATCCCCGGGGTCTGCGCGACATGAACGAGAAGCTCGGCGCGCTGGCCTTCCCGCAGTGCTGCCCCCCCACCCGGGTCAGCCGCAACGCGGCCGAGCTCAAGGCCTTCGTCGCCGAGCACGGCGACGCGGTGCTCAAGCCGCTCGACGGCATGGGTGGCCGCTCGATCTTCCGCGCTGTCGCGGGGGACGCCAACCTCAACGTGATTCTCGAGACCCTCACCGACGGCGGCCGGCGCCTCGCCATGGCGCAGCGCTACCTGCCGGAGATCGTGGATGGCGACAAGCGCATCCTGCTGATCGACGGGGTGCCGGTGGACTACTGCCTGGCGCGGATCCCCCAGGGCGACGAGTTCCGCGGCAACCTCGCGGCCGGCGGCCGCGGCGAGGGCCGACCGCTCAGCGAGCGCGACCGTTGGATCGCCGCACAGGTCGGCCCGTCGCTCGCTGCGCGCGGCATGCGCTTCGTCGGACTCGACGTCATCGGCGACTGGCTCACCGAGGTCAACGTCACGAGCCCGACCTGCATCCGCGAGCTGGATGCCGAGTTCGGCCTCAACATCGCCGGCCTGCTGTTCGACGCGATCGAACGCGGTCCGGTCGCGGGTCCGCGCTGAGCACGCGCGATCCGCTGCCGGCCCCGACGGTGCCCGCCGCCACGCCGGCGGTGGACGAGGGCGCGCGCCTCGGCGCCACCCTGGTGCTGTCGCTGCTGGTGCATGGGCTGCTCGTGCTCGGGGTGGGGTTCGCCACCGAAGACGCCGCGCCGGTGATGCCGACGCTCGATGTCATCCTCACCGAGACCACCAGCCCGCTGACCCAGGCCCAGGCCGACTTCCTCGCCCAGGCCAGCAACCAGGGCGGCGGCGAACACGAGCGCAGCAACCGGCCGCGCGAGGCCCAGATCGGGCAGGTGCCACAGGACACCAGTGGCGTCGCGGCGATGGAGCTGCGCGCGCAATCGCCCGATGCGCAGCCGCCGACCCGGGACCGGGTGGTGGCGAGCACGCGCGGCGCGTCCGAGATGCCGGCGCCCGATCCGAGCCAGCAGACCGATCCGTCGACCCTGCCGCGCGGCGAACAGAAGATCGAGCGCGATCTGGCGATGGCCAGGCTGGCGGCCGAGATCCATCTGCGCTCCGAGCGGTATGCGCGGCGCCCCAAGCGCAAGTTCGTCTCCGCCAGTACCCAGGAATACGCCTACGCGGCCTACTTGCGGCAGTGGGTGGACCGGGTCGAGCGGGTCGGCAACCTCAACTATCCGGATGAGGCCCGCCGGCGGCAGCTGGCCGGCGAGCTGGTGATCAGCGTGGCCATCCGCCGTGACGGCAGCGTCGAGCGTGCCGACATCATCCGCAGCAGCGGCACCCGCCTCCTCGACGACGCCGCGCTCGGCATTGCCCGCCTGGCCGAGCCCTACCCGCCGCTGCCGGCCACCGAAGAGAACGTCGACGTCCTGCACGTGACCCGGACCTGGAACTTCCTGCCCGGCGGCACGCTGGTCGACGACTGAGCGCGGCGGCTTCGAGCGATCGTTGCGAGCGCTCGGGCCCAGCGGATCGCGCCGCGCGGTGCGCCGCCGACCTTCAACCTAGAGGTGGTGGCTCAGACCCGACATCCGGCCCAGATCCCGGAAATCGAATTCCGACCTGCCGACCCGGTGAACCAGGTGCTTCCTGAAGGCCAGTTCCAGCGTCTCGAGCTGCGCGCCGTCCAGAACGTCTTCCAGCCCTTCGAGACATAGCACGTCCCAGGGCGCACCCGGAAATCCGGGATCCATTTCCCGCGTGCAGGTCACGATGGAATACCGATTGACCAGTCGCTGGGCAAAATCGGCGTGCCAGTCGTCGAAGTTCGCGACGAAACCCGATTCCGTCAGGAGTTCTTCGAGGCTCTCGCCTGCGAACTGGTTCGGCATCGTGATGTAGGCGGCAATGGGAATGAGGATCTCCTTCCTGTCCCGCCATTTCCTCGCCAGAAACAACACGTCCTCGATCTGCGTGCATTCGTGGTTGAGGTCCATGGTCTCCAGGACGTCCGCATAGAGGTGTAGATTCCGCTCGCTTCGACTCGCCCACTCACGGCCCTCCACCTGGCCGATCGGCGTTTCGTCGTCGACCCAGACATGCCCCCTGTGCTCCAGACGACTGTTGCGCCATCGCTGGTCCACCACCGTTTTCAGGTACGTCTCGAGCAGCCCATCCGTGACGGTCCCGATGCCTTCGAATATCTCGTCTCCGCGATGCACACGCGCACCATTCCGCATGAACTCGAGAGTCCCCGAGGAACCGTCTCCGGCAAGGAACCTCCCTATTTCGAGCAGGTTTAGACCCGCATCGTCAGCGAGATGGATCGTGGTCATGGCGATTAGCTGAAACTCCGTCCGAACTTCGAAAGGTTCCGCACCCGTTCGCCACGAGCGCCCGCGTGCCGCCCCGGCCCGTTCCGGGACATTCCCAGGATTTCTGGAGACGACGAGTCGAGGCGCTTGCGCGATTCGGGCGTACGCGATGCGAACGCCTGCGATCCCGGATTGCGGGCAACGACATTATCTCCTCTGGATCGAGGCCGCCATGTCCGGGCGCCCGACGACCCGATCAGCCCCGACATGAAGTCTCGTGCACGTCCGGTCGGGATGGCGGGATGCGCTCGATGACCCACGCGCGTTTCCACTGCGTCCGTCGTGCTCAAGATCCTCGACGCTCGCACCTGAAATCCCGTTGTCTCGAATCCAGGCACGGCTGGCCGGCAGCGGGATCCGTCGCGACGTGCGGGCCACGTGCATGCAGTCCCCTGCGACGCGCAGCGCACTGCGGCTGCACGACGACCCGGCCCGGGCGCGAACGAGGCAGCCTCCGGCTCCGCGGATCCGAACGGGCCAACGCGGAGGCGCGAGAGGCGCTTACAGCCTGCGCCAGAGCGGACCGTCCCCGCGGCGCCAGAACACGCCGCGCGCCTGTCCGTAGATCGCATCGCTGTCGACCAGGCCGAAATAGCGGCCGTCCAGACTCGCCCCGCGATGGTCGCCGAGCACCAGCACCTGACCTTCGGGCACCACCAGGCCATCGATGTCGGGGCCGCCGCCGGCATCGAGAGCCAGCCGCGCCTGGCGTGCGCCGAAGTTCTCCGGCAGGCCGGGCGCGGGCGCCAGCGCCACCCCGTTGATCGTCAGATGCCCGTCCTGCAGGTCCACGCGGTCGCCTCCGACCGCGACCACCCGCTTGATCAGACGCGTGCCGTCCTCCGGCGATCGGAACACCACCACGTCGCCCGGAGCCGGCGCCGCGCCCGGCCACACGGTCCAGCCGGCCAGCGGGACCCGCACGCCGTAGGCACGCATGTCGACCACCACCCGGTCGCCGGGCATCAGCGTCGGTTCCATCGAGCCGCTGGGCACGTGGTAGTGATTGGCCAGCGAAGAACGCGCCACAACCAGCAACAGCAGCATCACGACCAGCGGAAGGCCTTCGCGGCGCAACCAGGAGCGGGCGCCACGGCGGGGTGACGGAGACGGGGCGGGCGCGGCGGGCAGACTGGGCTGTGACATCGTGGACTCCTGGGGACGCCCGCTTGGACCGGCCGCCACGGTCGGGGTTCCCCGCTCAGCCCGTAGCGCGACGGGCCTGCTGCTCGACCAGGGTCAGCGCCACGTTGTCGCGCAGGTAGGCCGGCTCGACGCGTTCCGGGGCGCCGGCTTCCCCACGCGCGAATGCGGCCGCGGCCAGTCGCGCCAGGTCGCGTGCACGCGGCAGCGCGCTGGCATTGATGGCGGCGAAGCGGCCTTCCAGCCGCGAGGCCAGGGCGCCGTCGGCGGCAGCGAATCCGGTGCCCACGCCGTGCCAGTCCGACGCATCGCCGCCGAATGCGAGCTGCCCGGGTGCACCGACCTGCTCGGCGCCGACGAGGCGCGGGCCGTCGTCCTCGATCGTGAACGCGCCGCTGTAGATCTCGCCCATGCGCGCGTCGATCGCGGCCAGCACCCGCGCACCGACGGGGGCATCGGCGCGCATGGCAAGCACTGCAAGCGTGGAGCACGCGACGACCGGGCGGTCCAGGGCCAACGCGATGCCCTGGGCCAGGGCGATCCCCAGACGCACCCCCGTGAACGCGCCCGGGCCCCGGCCGACCGCGATCGCGTCGAGCTGGCCGCGGGCGATGCCGGCCTCGGCCAGCAGGGCCTCGGCCCAAGGCAACGCCAGCTCGGCATGGCGCCGCGGCGCGACTTCGAATCGCTCGAGCACGCGGCCGTCGTCCCAGACGGCGACGGAGCAGGCCTCGGTGGCGGTGTCGAATGCGAGCAGCTTCATGACGGGATGTGGTCCGGATCCGGGCACCGGGCGGAGGCCCCGGTGACGTCGATTGTCGCAGCTGGAGACGCGAAGAACGCAGCGACGTCGGCGACCTCGCGCGTCCGCGGCAGGGGCGGCAGGGAGTCGAGGAATACAGCGCCATAGCCCTTGCCCAGCAGGCGGGGGTCACACAGCACGAGCACGCCGCGGTCGTTCTCGGTGCGGATCAGGCGTCCGACGCCCTGCTTGAGCGCGATCACCGCCTGCGGCAGTTGTTCGTCGCGGAACGGATTGCCGCCACTGCGCCGGATCGCGTCCAGGCGGGCCTCGAACACCGGGTCGTCCGGCGCCGCGAACGGCAGCTTGTCGATCACCACCACACTGAGCGCCTCGCCTGCGACGTCGACGCCTTCGCGGAAACTGGCAGCGCCCAGCAATACGCCGTTGCCCGATTCGCGAAACTGCTGCAACAGCACGTGCCGCGGTGCCTCGCCCTGCACGAACAGGGGCCAGGGACACCCGCCCGGGGTGGCGCGCAGCCGTGCGGCGCTTTCTCGCAGCGCGCGGTGCGACGCGAAAAGCACGAATGCCCGCCCGCCCGACGCGTCGAGCACCGGCCGGAGCGCTTCGATTACAGCGCGCGTGTACTCGCCACTGGCCGGCGGCGGCAGGCCCGGAGGCAGATAGCACAGGGCCTGGTGGGGCCAGTCGAACGGACTCGGGGCGTGCAGCGTGGTCGGCGCCTCCAGCCCGAGGCGCGTCGCGACATGGTCGAAGGCCCCATCCACAGTGAGCGTGGCCGAGGTGAACACCCACGCCGCATGCGAGGCCTCGCGCTGCGCGCGCAGCGGCCCCGACACGTCGAGTGGCGTGCGCTGCAGCCGGAAGCCGCGCGGCGTGAGCTCGTACCACAGCACGCTGTCGCCTTCTCCGGTGGCACGTGCCTCCGCCGCGGCCACGGCGGCCTCGGCTGCCGGCGAAGCGGGCCCTGCACCACCGGTCGCCATGGATCCGAGATGCTCCGGGTGTGCCGGCTCCGCGTCGACGTCGGCGAACATGGCGCCGGCGGTCGTGCCGTCGTTCCAGCGCCGCAGCCGGGCCAGACAGAGGTTGGCACGCGCATGGCAGCTGTCGAAGCCGGGCGACGCCCCACGAAGCGCGACCAGGGCATCGCGCAGGTGCAGCAGCGCCTCGTCGAGCACGTGCAGGGCATCTTCCACCGCCGGCTCGTAGAGCGCGCGGTACCGCGTGCCGCGTGCCGGCAGGCCGTCCATCGCGGCGCGCAGGCCACGTGTCGCCGCATCCAGGGCGGTCGCCGGCAGCTGCAGCACCGGCAGCGCGCCGGGCACGTCGCGACATTCGGCGAGTGCGTCGCGCGCCAGCTCGACCAGGGGCCGGGCACTGAGGCCGTCGCCGAAGAACTGTGCGGCGAGTTCCGGCAACTGGTGGGCCTCGTCGACGATGAAGGCCTGGGCCCCCGGCAGGATCTCGCCGAAACCCTCCTGCTTCAATGCGAGATCCGCGAGCAGCAGATGGTGGTTGACGACCACGACGTCGGCCGCCTGCGCACGCTGTCGCGCCTGCACCAGGAAGCACTCGCTCCAGAACGGACACTCGTTGCCGAGGCAGTTGTCCACGGTGGACGTGACCAGCGGCAGCAGCGGCGTGTCCTCCGGCAGGCCGTCGAGCTCGGCGATGTCGCCCATCCGTGTGCGCCCCGCCCAGGCGACGATGCGCTGGAACTGGGCAGCCAGCGCCGGCGTCGCCAGCTCGCGCACGGCATGATGCGGGGCGCCGCGGGCCTGCTCCAGCCGGTACAGGCACAGATAGTTCGCGCGCCCCTTGAGCAGCGCCGTGCGCAGGCCGCTGCCGAGCGCATCGCGCACACGCGGCAGGTCGCGGTGGTAGAGCTGGTCCTGCAATGCGCGCGTGCCGGTCGAGACGATGGTCTTCAAGCCCGACAACAGCGCGGGCACCAGGTAGGCGAAGGTCTTTCCCGTGCCCGTACCGGCCTCGGCGAGCAGGGTGCCGCGACGGTCGAGCGCCTCGGCCACGGCCATTGCCAGCTGCTGCTGCGCCGCGCGGGGGCGGAACGCGGAAATGCGCGCGGCGAGCAGGCCACCGTCGACCAGGGCATCGCGACTGCGCGCCGCCAGCCCGGCGGCGCCCGGATCGACCAGCGCCGCCGCGTCAGTAACGCTGGGGTCCTGCAACACGGCATCCATCGGCCTGGCCGCGTGCGGACGCCGCGCCGTCGACGTCGCCGGCCATCAGCCGGACCTGCTCGAGCGTGATCCAGTGCCGCCGGCACAACGGACCCACCTGCGAGCCGAGCGCGTAGCCACGCTCGGCGAGGACGCCGGCGCGCTCGAAGTCGCCCTGCAGGATGGCCAGCTCGGCCCGCTCCTGCAGCAGCGCCGGGTCGCCGTCGACGATGTCCAGCGCCTGGTCCAGCGCGGCCACCGCGGCATCGAGATCCCCCCCGGCCTCGAGCGCCACGGCACGCTCGCGCAGGTCCTCGACCATCGGATCGCGGATCGGCTGCACCGCGAGCTCACCGTCGCCGTCGCCGGCCGCGCCACGGATCATCGCCACCATCTCCTGCGGCGTGGCCTCGGTCGCGGGCTGGACAGCCGGGCCGGGTGCGGACACCGGCGTGGTGCAGGCGGCGAGTGCGAGCAGTCCGGCACACGCCAGGACACGGGATATCGGCGCAGCAGGCTTCACGGTCGGACCTCTTCGGGCGGTGCGGCAGGGGATGGCGTCGGCGCGTCCTCGGCGGGTGGGGCGCTCTCGTCGCGCCCGAAACCGAACCAGTCGCGCCAGCCGCGGCGCGGACTCTCGACCGGCGCGCCGCTGGCATCGACCGCGTTGCCGTTCTCGTCAACGTACGTCGGAGCGGGCGCGTAAGCCTGGCACGGCGCGTAGGGCGGCGCGTAGCCGCGCGCGAAGGCGAAGCGCTGCGCTCCGGGACATTCGGCCTCGGTGCTGTTGGACTGCGCGACCCAGTGCCATTCCAGCCCGTCGCTCCCGACATCCAGGGCGCTACTGGGCAGTCGTGCGAACAGCGCCGACCACACCCGCATCGCGCCGGTCGCACCGTACAGGCCGGTCTGCTCGTTCTGGTCGTTGCCCACCCAGACCACGGCGAGATGGTCGCCGGTCCAGCCCGCGAACCAGCTGTCGCGACCGTCGTTGCTGGTACCGGTCTTGCCGGCCGCGTTGAGCCGGCCCAGCCCGTCGTTGACCAGCTGGCGCCCGGTGCCGGACGTCACCGCATGTTGCAACGCCAGCGTGACCAGGCGCGCGGCGATCGCGTCGCCCTCGTGCGCCGGTGGCGGGGTGTCGTCATAGCGGCTCAGGACGCGTCCGTGCTCGTCGATGACGCCGCGCACCGCACGCAGCGGCTGGCGTTCGCCGCCCGAGGCGAGGAACTGGTAAAGCTGGGCCATGGCGTAGGGACTCTGGTCCAGCGAGCCGAGGATCAGCGACGGGTTGGCTGTCGCTTTCACGCTCGTGAGCACGTGGACCATGTCGGCCAGCGCGCGCGGGCCGACGTCCATGCCGATGCGCACCGTGGCCTGGTTATAGGAGCGCGCGAGCGCGTCGATCATGCGGACGGTGCCGTGGCTGCGGCCGTCGGAGTTGGTCGGCGACCAGTTGCGTCCGTTCTCCAGCGTGATCGACACCGGCGAATCGTCCACCCAGCTGGCGAGCGAGTAGCGCTGCGGCTGATTGCCGAGGGCGATCAGGAACACGAAGGGCTTGAGCAGCGAGCCCACCGGACGCTGTGCCTCGACCGCGCGGTTGAAGCCGTGCTCCACCGGGTCGCGACTGCCGACGGCGGCGACCACCTCACCGCTGTGGACATCGGTGACCACCAGACCCGCCTGCAATGCCGGGCGCCGGGGCGTCGAGATCTCCTTGAGCGTCCGCACCGTGGCACCCTCGGCATAGGCCTGGGCCGAGGGCGACATCGCACTCATCACCGACAGGCCGGCGCCCTGCAGCGCGCCGGCCGGGTAGTCGCGGGCCAGCTGCCGGCGGACGAGGTCGACATACCCGGGGAACCGGTTGGCCGCCACGCTGCCGGGTGTTTCCGTGACGCCCAGCGGCTGCTCGAGGGCGCGGTCGTGCGCGACCTGATCGATCAGGCCCGACTCCAGCATCTTGCCGAGCACGAAGTCGCGCCGCACCTTCGCGCGTCCAGGCTGGCGCCGCGGATCGTAGTGGGACGGGCCGCGGATGATGCCGACGAGCAGCGCGACCTGCTCGACCTCGAGATCGTCGAGTCGGCGGCCGAACCAGAACTCCGCGCCGGCAGCCACGCCGTGGATGGCCTGCGCACCACGCTGGCCGAGATAGACCTGGTTGAGGTAGGCCTCGAGGATCGCCCCCTTGTCGTAGCGGGCCTCCATCAGCAACGCGTAGAGGATTTCGTTGAACTTGCGGGTATAGGTCTGCTCGCGCCCGATGCCCAGCAGGCCGCTGCGCGCGAGCTGCTGGGTCAGCGTGCTCGCACCCTGGCGGGTCTCGCCCGCCCGCAGGTTGACGAATGCGGCGCGCGCCATGCCGCCGAGATCGATGCCGCGGTGATGGGCGAAGTCCTTGTCCTCCACCGCCTGCAGCGTGTCGGTGAGCAGCTCGGGCACCTCCTCCACGCGCACCAGCCGGCGTTCTTCCTGACGCTGCCCGTACAGCGTGGCGATGCGCGCGGCGTCCATGCGCGCGGCCTCGATCGCGCGTTCGCCGTCGCCGTCGCGCAGGCGAGAGACGCGGCCGCCCGACAGCGTGACCTGCACGCGGGCCGGCGCGACGACCCCGTCGACGTCGCGGAAACCCCGGCTCGAAATCGTCCAGCGGGCCCCGTCCACCGCGTAGGTACCGGGCTTGACGCCATCACCCTCGCGATAGCCTGCCGCATCGAGCTCGGTGCGCAGCGTCGCGGCATTCATCGCCACCCCCGGCGCGAGCTGGAGGGGACGCGCGTACACCCGGGTCGGCACCTGCCAGCGCAGTTCGCCGAAGCGCTCGCTCACCTGGCTGTTGAGATAGATCGTGTACGGAATCAGGAAGCCGAGGCCGAGACCGACAACCGCCAGCACGGCGGTGACCGCACGGCGGCGCCAGGCAGGCGATTGCGGGACGTCGTCGACGTCGTCTTCTTCGTCTTCGTACTCGATCCGTGCCATGGAAGTCCTGCCCGCGGCGGCGGGTCGATGTGGATGCCACAATAGCGCCGGGCAGTCTATCCCAGCGCTCTGGAGCCGGACCTGGCCCCGACCCGATCAGTCAGCTGGAGTTCCAACGCATGTCGTTTTCGCTGGCGGACGCGCGTTTTCAGTTCGTGCGCGCGTTCGGTCTCGCACGTCGCGGCCTCGCCAGCCTGCGCAGCCGGGGCATGCGCGCCACCTGGGACCGCGTCAGTGCCCAGCTGGGCGTGTTCGCCCCGCGCGCGCGCACGATGCTGCTCGCAGCGGATAACACGCCGTTCGCGCCGTTCACGGTGCCGTGCGCCGAGGCGCCCGAGGTCAGCGTCGTGATCCCGGTACATGGCCAGCTCGGGCACACCCTCGCCTGCCTGCGTGCGATCGCGGCCCATCCGCCGGGCACCGCGGTCGAGATCATCGTCCTGGACGATGCGAGCGCGGACGCGACACCTGACGTGCTGCCGCGCATCGGCGGCCTCCGCGTCCATACCATGCCGGGTAACGCGGGCTTCATCGGCGCCTGCAACGCCGGTGCCGCACAGGCGCGCGGCGCCTACCTCCTTTTCCTCAACAACGACACGATCCCGCAGCCGGGCTGGCTCGACGCGCTGCATGCGACCTTCGGGCAGCAGCCGCGCGCCGGAATCGTCGGCGCACAACTGCTCTATCCCGACGGGCGCCTGCAGGAATCGGGCACCATGCTGCGACGGGATGGCCGGGGCGAGAGCCGTGGCCGCTTCGCCGACCCGGACCATCCGCGCCTGCGATGGTGTGCCGACGTCGACTACGTGTCCGGCGCGGCGCTGATGCTGCCACGTCCTCTGTTCGATCGGCTGGGGGGCTTCGATCCGCACTACGCGCCGGCGTATTACGAGGACACCGACCTGGCGTTCAAGGTCCGCGCAGCTGGCCTGCGCGTGCTCGTGCAGCCTGCCGCACGTGTGGTCCATGTCGAGGGCGCGAGTGCCGGCACCGACCTTACCCGCGGCATGAAGGCCGCCCAGGTGCACAATCGCATCCGCTTTGCCGAGCGCTGGCACGAGGCGCTGGGCACGCGTCCGGCCGACCCGATTGAAGCGGGCGAGGTCCCGCGTCCCGGCGTGCGCCAGGTGCTGGTGATCGACAACCTCACCCCGGTGCCCGCGCGCGACTCGGCTTCGCTCCGCCTGGTCAACTTGATGCGCCTCCTCCGCGATTCCGGCATCCACGTGGTGTTCCTGCCGGCCGACCGGCGCCACGCCGGGGCATCGACGCGGGCCCTGCAGGCGTCGGGGGTCGAGGTCTGGCATGCGCCCTATGTGGGTGGCATGGCCCGCTGGATGCAGACGAATGGTCCGCGTTTCTCCCACGTGATGCTGTGCCGGCACTACATCGCGCGCGAGTTCCTGCCGCTGGTGCGTCGTCATGCGCCGGGGGCTGCCGTGCTGTTCGACAGCATCGATCTGCACTATGTCCGCGAGCTTCGTGGCGCGGAGATCGCGGACGATCCCGCCATGCGTCGCGCGGCGGAGCGGACGCGGGCACTGGAGCTCGATATGGTGCAGCGCTGCGACGCCACCCTGGTGGTCAGCCATGCGGAAGCCGAGGTTCTTGCGCGGGATGCGCCCGGCGCCCGGGTGGAGGTGCTGACGAACCTGCACGAAATCGCCGGGCCCGGCCTGCCGTTCTCGGCTCGTCGCGATCTGGTGTTCGTCGGCGGGTTCCGGCATCCGCCCAATACCGATGCAGTGGCGTGGTTCGTCGAAGCGATCTTTCCGCGGATCCGCTCGCATCTGCCGGACGTGCGGGTGCATTGCATCGGCGGCGACGTGCCCGAGCGGATCGCCGTGCTGGGCGGACGCGACGGCGTGGAGGTGCACGGCCACGTACCCGACATCGCGCCCTACATGGACGGATGCCGTATCGCCCTGGCCCCGCTTCGGTTCGGCGCAGGGGTGAAGGGCAAGGTCAACCTCAGCATGGCGCATGGCCAACCGGTGGTGGCCACCACGTGCGCCGCCGAAGGCATGCATCTGCACGATGGCGACGACGTGCTGATCGCGGACGATCCCGCGGACTTCGCCGACGCGGTGGTACGGCTCTACCGGGACGAGGCCCTGTGGGCGCGGCTGGCCGCCGGTGGTCTCGCCAACGTGCGCACCCACTTCTCGCTAGACGCCGCGCGCGGAACCGTAGCCCGCGTGTTCGCGGCGGACGCCGGACCCGCGCCTGGCGTGGGGACTCCGCTTCCGCTCAGTCCGTCCTGATCGAAGCGGTCCGCAGTCGCTGCTGGAACTCCGCATGCCCCGGCACGCCCGGATCGATCTCACGGGCGGTGGCGAGCGCCGCGCCGGCTCCGGAGATGTTGCCGGCGCCCAGCCTCTCGTCGCCGATCGCAAGCCAGCGCTGCGCGAGACGCCGCCGCGATTCGCGCAGCGCCGCAGCGTCGTCGCCCAGTGCGGCACGCGCATCCATGCAGTCGCGCGCACGCGCCAGATTGTTCGCGCGCAGGCCGGCGTCGAAGCACTGCTGCGCGGCCGGCAGCAGCCGCGCCGAGGCACGCGCCACGGCCGCATCGTCGGGCGCGAGCAGGCGCGCGGCGCGCAACCGGTCGTAGGCGCTTTCGCCCGGCGGCGACAGCAGGTCGCCCCGGGCCTCGGCAGCCGATGCGTCCGCCAGCAGGCGGGCGACGCGGCGCGTGCGCTCCGCCAGCGGAAGACGGGGGCCGAGCTGCGCATGGCGCACACGCGAGCGCTCGACGTGCTCGGCCGATGCGCGCACCGCGTCGCTGTCGGGCGCCAGCGCGCGCGCCTCGTGCAACTGCGCATCGGCCTCGGCGAAATTGAAATCACGTGCCTGGCGTTCGGCGCGCTGCGCGTACGCCGCGGCAGCGTCGGCCAGACCGCGCTGCGCGGCCGCGTCGTCCGGGTCGAACGCAAGCAGCGTGCGCCATTGGGCCACGCCGCGCTCGAGCTGCCCGGACTCGATGCTGGCCGTCGCCCGTCGGCGCAGGGCGTCGAGTTCCTCGGTCAGGCGCGCCTCGGTATCGGGCAGGTCGGCGTGGCCCGGGTCGTGGACACGGGCGGACGCGATGCGTGTGCCGGCCGCCTGCAGATCGCCTGCGCGCAGCGCGGCGCGCGCCGCTTCGAGCACGGTGGCCAGGACCTCGTCGCGACCGCGCAGGGCCTCGGCATGACCGGGCTCGAGTTCGAGAATGCGCCGGTACCCCGACAGCGCGGTGTCACCGTCGCCGTCGAGCCTGCCGGCGGCCTGCGCCGCCCTGGCCTGGAGCAGGATGTCCTCGAGTCCGGCGCCCGCTGCCTCCCGGCGCCGCAGGTCGGTCGCGACGGCGATGACCGCATCGCGCGGCGCGGCGAGTTCGCGCGCCAGGCGCAGCAGGCGGTGGGCGTCGTCGAAGCGACCTGCCGCACTGGCCGAACGGGCTTGAACGACCGCCGCCTCGGCGACCTGGGCGAGCCCGGCGCGCGGACGCACGTCGTCGGGATCAAGCGCCTGCGCCGCCTCGTAGAGCTGGCGCGCGCCGCTGCCGTCCTCGGCGTCGAGCCGGCCCTCGCGCACCGCGAGCGCCGCATCGTCGAGCAGCGCCTGCGCGCGCGTCTCCGGCCACAGCCGGTCCACGACCACCAGGCGCACCAGCAGGACCAGGCCCACCAGCAGCACGGTGATCGCGAGGAGGATCCAGCGCCAGTGCGGGTGCCAGCGCCGCGCAGCCGACGCGCGGCGGGCGAGCGGTTCGCGGTCGCCGGGTCGCGCGACGCGCGGGGCGGGCTCGTCGGGTTCGGGGCGGGCGCGGTTCACGCCGGGCAGTATGGGAGCGCGGCATGAATGGTGGCGTCACCGCCCCGCATCACGTGCGCTGCGCCCGCTCCACCCCGGGCAGGCTGTCGAGCTTGCCGAGCAGGCGGGCGAGCTGGCCGTAATCGCCCACGCGGAGCCGCAACCGCAACTGCACGCGCGACAGCGGCCGGTGATCGCTCTGGATCGACAGCACGTGCACGTCTTCCTGCGCGATCAGGTTGCTGAGGTCCTTCAGCAGGTGCTTGCGGTCGACGGCCTCGACCAGGATGTCCGACTCGTGTCCACCGGCCGCTCCTCCCCACTCCACCGGGAGCACCCGCTGCGGCTGGCCCGCCGACAGACGCAGAAAGGCGGCGCAGTCGCGGCGGTGGACGGTCACTCCACGACCCCGGGTCAGATAACCGGCGATCGGCTCGCCCGGCACCGGGCGGCAGCAACGCGCGGTCTGCACCAGCAGGTTGTCGACGCCGACCACCCGGAAAGCCGCCTCGCCGGCGCGCGGTGCGCGCCGTGGCCGCCGCAGTGCGAGCGTCGGCTCGGCGGCCTCACTCGGCGCCGCGCGTTCGCGCTCGAGTTCCAGCAGCGCGCGCCCCACCTGGTTGGGCCCGACGTCGCCGAGCGCGACCAGCACGTGCAGGTCGTCGGCCGTCGCCGCGTTGAAGCGGGCCAGCACGGGAGCCAGATCGGCCTGCAACAGGCCGAGCCGACGCAGGTCCTTCTCCAGCAGCTCGCGGCCGGCCTGGACGTTGCGCTCGCGGTCGAGCTTGTGGAACCACGAGCGCACCTTCTCGCGCGACCGTGGACTGGCCAGAAAGCCGTTGGCCGCGACCAGCCAGTCGCGCCGCGGCGCCGGCGTCTTCGCGGTGAGGATCTCGACACGCTCGCCGCTGCGCAGCGCGTAGTCGAGCGGCACGATGCGGCCGTCGACCTTGGCGCCGCGGCACCGGTGTCCCACCATCGTGTGCACGTGATAGGCGAAGTCCAGCGGGGTCGCGCCGTGGGGCAGATCGATCACCTCGCCTTTCGGTGTCAGCACGAAGACGCGGTCCTCGGACAGTTCCGTGCCCAGCGCGTCGGCCAGGCCGTCGCCGTCGCTGCGCGCCGGATCGGCATGCGCTTCGAGCAGGCGGCGCATCCATTCGATCCGTCGTTCCAGGGCCGCGCTGCCGGCGGACGATGCGCGCTGCGACCCGCCCGTCTCCTTGTAGCGCCAGTGGGCGGCCACGCCCAGTTCCGAGGCCTCGTGCATGTCGCGGGTGCGGATCTGCACCTCGAGGGTCTTGCCCTCCGGTCCCAGCACCGCGGTATGGAGGGAGCGGTAATCGTTGTGCTTGGGCCGCGCGATGTAGTCGTCGAACTCGCCCGGCACCGGTGTCCACAGGGCGTGGACCACGCCCAGCGCGGCGTAGCAGGCCGGCACGTCCTCGACCAGGATACGCACCGCGCGCAGATCGTAGAGCTCGCCGATCGGCACCTGCTTCTTCTGCATCTTCCGCCAGATACTGTAGATGTGCTTCGGCCGCCCGGCGACCTCGGCGCGCAGGCCTTGGGCCGCGAGGGCCTCGTCCAGCGCGGTGCGTACGGTTTCGACGTAGCGCTCGCGGCCGGCGCGGGTGTCGTCGAGCAGGCCGGCAATGCGCCGGTAGAGCTCCGGCTGCAGATAGCGGAATGCCAGATCCTCGAGCTCCCACTTGAGCTGCCAGATGCCCAGCCGGTTGGCCAGAGGCGCATGGATGTCGCGGGTGAGCAGGGCCAGCGCCATCCGGCTGTCCGGGTCGCCATGGGCAGCGGCACGCATCTGCGCCAGTTGCCGGGCCAGCAGCACCAGCACGACGCGCAGGTCGCGCACAAGAGCCAGCAGCAGACGACGCAGCCCTTCCGGGTTGCCGGCGCCGCCGTGCTCGGCATGCAGCGACCACACCTTGCGCGCCGCCTGCAGACCGTCGAGCAACGGCGCGAGCCCGGGCAACTGCGCCTGCATCGGTTCGCGCCAGGCGGGCACCGCATCCGCGATCGCCGCGCCGGCCACGTCGGCATCGCTCCCCAGTCGCGCCAGCGCACCGAGCGTATCCACCAGCACGGCCTCGTCCGTCGGACCCGCGCCGTCGATCTCGCCCGGCATCGCCTCGATCGCGCGCCTCAGCGCAGCGCCGGGCGCGGCCAGCGAGGGCAGCGCCAGCAAGCGGTCGCGCAGGGGGTCCGGATGCACGGTCATCGAATCGGCGCAGGCAATGGACGGTCTACACTAGCCCCGGTCCGACCCGAGGAACAGGGCATGCGCATCGTCCACTGCATTCTGCGCGTCGCCGTCTCGCGTGCTCGTTTCGGCTGTTCGCGCCCATCGCCGGGATCGCTGCCGCAGTGATCGACGGCCTGTCGGGCATGCACAGGCTCATGGTCGGGCGACAGCCATCGCGCGAAGGACGAACGCGTACGCTGGATCCTGCGATGCGCCCTTGCCGCTCCATTCCCTCCATCGCCCTCGCGGGCACCCTTCGGAGTCATCACATGCCGTCCATCCGCCCGGGTCTGATTCTCGCCGCCGCGTTGTCCATCGCTGCAGTTCCGTCCCTCGCCCAGGAGCGCGTGCAGCAGCGGATGAGCGCCGAGGAGTTCCGCGCCACCGGGCTTGACACCCTGGACCCTGCGCAGCTGGCGAGGCTCGACGCCTGGTTCGCGCGGCAGCTCGCATCGGCGCAGGCCGAGACCGACGGGGCGCCCGCCGATCGCGGCGGATCCCTACGCCCTGCCCGCGCACCCGAAGCGCCGGTCGACAGCACCCTGGCGGGCACGTTCTCGGGGTTCGCGAAGGGCCGCGAGTACGCTCTGGCCAATGGCCAGGTCTGGCGCCAGATCGACGCCGCTCAGCTTCCCGGCGTGACCCTGCAGGCGCCGGCGGTGGAGATCCGGCCGGCACGCCTCGGCGGCTGGTGGATGCGGGTCGGCGCCTACAACACGCGGGCCAAAGTGGAACGCGTCAGGTAAGCGCCGCCACCCGGGCGGCGAGCTTCTTCGGCGACACGCCCCCCTTGGCGCCCAGCTCCTGCGCGAACAGCGATACCCGCAGCTCCTCGATGTCCCAGCGCAGCGCCTGCCAGTCGGGTGCGTCGCCACGTCCGCGTGCGGCAGCCTCGGCCAGTGCATCGACGAACGGTTTGACATCGAGCATCCGCTGCTGGTCGCGCAACGGATCCCGTTGGCCGCGCTCGGCGCGCAGCGACAGCGCGCGCAACCAGCGCGGATACTCGGCGAGCGCAGCCGCCGGCACCGTATGCAGAAAACCGGGCGGCACCAGGGCGTCGAGCTGGGCCCGCATGTCATCGAGATTGGCGCGCGCCCAGCCCATGAGTTTCGATTCCAGGCGGCCCCGGATCTCGGCCACCAGCTCGAGAATGGATTCCGCCTGACGCAGGCGCGCCATGGCCTCGCCGAACAGGGCCTTGCCGATCGCGTCGCGGTGCGCGCCGAACGCGGCTGCGTCGCGGATCGAACCGAGGCCCTCGGCCAGCAGCGCCTCGAGCGCACCGTCGACCAGATCCTCCCGCAGGCGATCGCCGGGCTTGCCCGATCGCGGCGCGGTCGACTCGATCGCCGCGTACAGCAGCGCGGTCTTCGGGGCCACCGGCAACTGCTTGCGTGCCTGGCGCACACGGTCGGCCAGCGCCAATACGAGGAGGCGGCGCACACCCTGCGGATGCAGGCGCCGGGCCTCGAGTGCATCGGCGTGCACCGCGAGCGAGACGCTGTCGCCGTCGTCCTGCAGCGCCGGGTACGCCGGCAGGCCGCCGGCTCCGGGGATCGAAAGCGGGATCGGCGTGTCGGGAAACGCGTGCAGCACCCGACGTTGCAGGCTGCCGGCGGCGTGCGCGGCGAAGGCCTGCGCGGCCCGTTCACCGAAGCGTGCGCGCAGGTCGTCGAGAT
Organism: Luteimonas deserti; assembly: GCF_013425765.1. GTDB lineage: Bacteria > Pseudomonadota > Gammaproteobacteria > Xanthomonadales > Xanthomonadaceae > Luteimonas > Luteimonas deserti. Next base: position 5,729 of record NZ_JACCJZ010000005.1, on the reverse strand, counting down.
CCCGCGACTCGGCGAGCACGACCGTGCCGCGGCGGTCGCGTCCGGTGTCCACCAGCCGCAGATTCGCGCGAAGGTGGGGCTCGAGCGCCGCCTCGTCGAAATCCAGCGCGGCGATGTCCACGCCTCCGAGCTTCTTCAGAAACCGCGCCAGCGTCCCGGACACGCTGTCGGCATCGCCCTCGCGCCAGGCCTGGGCGAAGGCGCGCGCGAAGTCCGGGGCGGGCACGAAGTTGCGGCGCAGCGCCTTCGGCAGACTGCGGATCAGCGCCGCGGCCTTGTCCTCGACGAAGCCCGGCGCAAGCCAGGTCAGGCGGACGGGATCGATCGCATTGAGCAGGTGCAGGGGCACCGAGACGGTCATGCCGTCATCGGGGGCGCCCGGCTCGAACCGGTAGCTCACCGCGAGCCTCGCCTCGCCGAGCGGCAGATACGCGGGGAACAGCTCCGCGTCGACGCCATCGGCGACCAGCAGGTCGTCGCGGCTCCATTCCAGCGCGCGTCGCGCCGCCTCGGGCGCCTTGCGCCACCACGCATCCAGGGCCTGCGCGGACAGCACGTCGGCCGGCAGGCGCTGTGCGTACCACTGCGCCATCCAGTCCTCGTCGACCACGAGACCCGCCCGCCGCTGCTTGGCCTCCTCCTCGCGGGCACGCTCGAGCGTGCGCAGGTTGCGTTCGACGAACGTCGCGCGCGTGTTGATCTCGCCGGCCACCAGGCCGTCGCGCAGGAACAGCGCGCGGGACTCTTCCGGATACAGCCGCCCGTAATCGACCGGTTTCTTCGGTGCCAGCACCAGGCCGAACAGGCTGATCTGCTCGCTGCCGATCACCCGCCCCTGGCCGCGCGACCAGCGCGGGTCGTGGTGGCGTCGCGCGAGCAGATGATCGAGCTCGTGGATCACCCAGTCCGGCTCGATCGCAGCATTGGTCAAGGCCCACACTTTCTCGGTGTCAAGCAGCGTCGCCGACAGCACCCACGGCGGCGGCTTCCTCGACAGCGGCGAGCCCGGGAACAGCTGGAACCGCCGGCCGCGCGGGCCTTCGTACTGGCTGGAGACCCGCCCGCCGCCGCCGGGATCGGCGCGGTGGCCGATCTGGGTGGGCAGCCCGGCCATCAGGGCCCGATGCAGCGCGACGTAGGCCGCCGTCTCGGCGCGGGCGGCCGCCCGCGCGTCGCCTTCCAGCGGCGCGGAGGACGCCGCGATCGTCCAGCCCAGGTCTTCGCACTGCAGGCGCAACTGCCGATGCAGCTCACGCCATTCGCGCATGCGCAAGAACCCGAGGAAGTTGCGGTCGCACCATTTGCGCAGCTGCGACTGGGTGAGATCGGCATGCGCCTGCCGATAGGCCTCCCACAGGGTCACGATGCCGGCGAATTCGGATTTCGGATCCGCGAACTGGGCGTGTGCGGCATCGGCCGCGCCGCGCTGGTCGGCGGGCCGTTCGCGCGGGTCCTGGATGCCGAGGAACGACGTGATCGCCAGCATCGCGTCGAGGCAGCCGTGTTCGCGTGCGGCGACGAGCATGCGCGCGAGCTTGGCGTCGACCGGCAGCTTCGCCATCGTGCGGCCGGTGGCGGTGAGCCCGCGCTGGGCGTCGACCGCACCCAGCTCGGTCAGCTGTTGCCAGCCGTCGGCGATCGCGCGCGGATCGGGCGGTTCGACGAACGGAAACGCCTCGATGTCGCCCAGACCCAGTGACAGCATGCGCAGGATCACCCCGGCCAGCGCCGCGCGCCGGATCTCGGGATCCGTGTAGGCCGGTCGCGATTCGAAGTCGGCCTCGGAGAACACCCGGTAGCAGGTGCCCGGGGCGATGCGACCGCAGCGGCCCTTGCGCTGGTCGGCGCTGGCCTGGCTGACCGGCTCGATGTGCAGGCGGTCGAGCTTCTGCCGCGGGCTGTACCGCTTGACGCGCGCGAGCCCGGGATCGACCACGTAATGGATGCGCGGCACCGTCAGCGATGTTTCGGCGACGTTCGTCGCGAGCACGATGCGTCGCTGCGGCCCTGGATTGAACACCCGGTCCTGGTCGTTCGCCGACAGCCGCGCGTACAGCGGCAACACCTCGGTGTGGCGGTACTTGCGCCGCTCAAGTGCCTGGTGGACATCGCGGATCTCGCGCTCGCCGGGCAGGAAGACGAGGGTGTCCCCGGTGCCGCGCTCGCGCATGATCTCGTCGCAGACCGCCACGATGCCGTCGAGCACGCTGCGCTCGCCCGCCGCGTCACCCTCGCCCTCCAGCGGGCGGTAGCGCACTTCCACCGGGTAACCGCGGCCTTCCACGTCGACCACCGGCGCACCACCGAAGTGCGCGGCGAACCGGGCCGTGTCGATCGTCGCGGAGGTCACGATCAGCTTCAGGTCAGGGCGACGTCCCAACAGCTGCTTCAGATAGCCGAGCAGAAAATCGATGTTGAGACTGCGCTCGTGGGCCTCGTCGACGATGATCGTGTCGTAGGCCGACAGCCAGCGGTCCGACGCGATCTCCGCCAGCAGGATGCCGTCGGTCATGAACTTGATCGCGGTGGCGTCACCGACGTTGTCGTTGAAGCGGACCTGGTAACCCACCGCGCCGCCCAGCGGCACCTGCAGTTCCTCGGCGACGCGCCGCGCGACCGTGCGTGCGGCGATCCGGCGCGGCTGGGTGCAGCCGATCATCCCGGCCGCGCCGCGTCCTGCGGCGAGGCACAGCTTCGGCAGCTGTGTGGTCTTGCCCGAGCCCGTCTCGCCCGCGACCACCACCACCTGGTGGGCCTGGATCAACTCGACGATCTCGTCCGCCTTGCCGGCGATCGGCAGGGCCGGATCGACCTCGGCGCGCGGCAGGCGCTGCGCACGGGCTGCCCGCTGGTCGAGGGAGGCGGCGAGGCGCGCTTCGAATGCCGCCCGTGCCGCGCCGTCGGACGGTGCCCGCGACCAGCGCCCGAGCAGTCCGAGCAGGCGCCCCCGGTCGCGTGTGCCGGCCGCATCGATCGCGCGACGCGCCTGCCGCAATGCGGTCGACGCGTCGTTCACCGCTGGGTCGCTGGAATGCTGCGTCACGCCGGAACCGTTCCCAAGTCACATATCCACAACGGATGCACTCCTATTGTGGGCGCATCCCTCTACCGGAGCCACGCATGGGCAAGTCCAGCAAGTCCAAAAAGCACGATGAGACACCCGTCGCACCTGCGGTCGCCTCGCCGGACGCGCATTCGTCGGCACCGGCCATCGATATCGGGATCAGCGACGAGGATCGCAAGGCGGTCGCCCAGCACCTCTCGGTCTTTCTGGCCGACGCCTACACGCTCTATCTGAAGACCCACAACTTCCACTGGAACGTCACCGGGCCGATGTTCAACGCCCTGCACGTGATGTTCGAGGGCCAGTACACCGAGCAGTGGAACGCGCTCGACGAGATCGCCGAACGGATCCGCGCGCTCGGCTACAACGCCCCGGGCTCGTACGCCGAGTTCATCTCGCTGTCGTCGATCCGCGAGGAGCCGGGCCTCGAGAAAGCGCCCGACTGGCGCGAGATGGTGCGCCAGCTCGTCGTGGGCAACGAGGCGGTCTGCCGCAGCGCGCGCAAGGCGCTGGAAGTCGCGGACGACGCCGATGACGACCCGACCGAGGACATGCTGACCCAGCGCCTGCAGACCCACGAGAAGAACGCCTGGATGCTGCGCTCGCTGCTGCAGTAAGCACCGGATCCACGGCTTCGCGACGCCCGGTCCGCCGGGCGTCGTCGTGTCCGGGCGCCGGCGAGCCGCAGCGCGGCGTGGTCCTCGCGGCCCGAGACGTCAACGGTGCGGATACAGCGGGTCCAGATCCTCCGCCCGCGGTCGTGTCCGCGCTTCACGCCGGACGCCGCGCCGGAACGCCGAATGGAGGCGCGCGCGCGCCTCGCCGAGATCACCGCCGCCCCAGCGTGCGTGCTGCCAGGCCTGCAGGGCCTCGCGCTGCACGGGATCGGCGACGCTGCGTTGCAGGGTGTCGAGATCCGGCGCCGGCGGGTGGACCAGCGCGCGAAGCGCGCGTTCGATCTCGGCGGGGTCCCCTGCGCGGAGCAGGTCGCGCAGCACGCGGGTGGACGTCCGGGTCGAGTCGCCGACGCCCATCGCACGCCCCGGCGCATCGGTCCGCGGTCGCGCGCCACGCCGGTAGAGCCACGCCGCCAGTCCGGCGGTCGCCAGCCAGAGCAGTGCGAACCCGCCCGTGAGCCAGGCCCAGTACCCGTCGCCACCGGAGGTGCCGCCCATGTCGGCACGCGGGCCGATGTCTGCCGTATCGACAGGCGCGGGCAGTGCGTCCAGCGCGGATGCGTTCGCGGCCACGTCCAGCGTCACGGCGGGCGCCGTGGCGACACGCGCGGCGCCGGAGCCGACATCCCACCAGGCGATGGACGGCCCTTCGACCCGCATCGCGCCGGCCGCCTGCGGCACCACGGCGTAACGTCGGGTGAGGCGGACGCGCGGCCGGCCCGCGTCGATGGTCTCGTCGTACTGCGGCGGCTCGGCGAGTACCTGCGCGTTGTCCGGCGCGCGCAGGGTCACGTCGGGAAGCTGGGTGCCGACCGCACCGTCGAAGACCGCCTCGAGCACGAAGCCAGCGGCACTGCCGACGCGGGCCGTCGTGGGAGCATCGAGCCAGCGGACCTCGACCCCATGCACCGGCAGCCACGCCGGGCCGGCAGCCGCCGGCACGGCGCGCACCGACAGCAGGCTGGGCGGTCCATTGGCCGACAATTCGCGCGGGCCGCGATTGAACAGTCCATCGAACATGCCGCCACGCACCCCGCGCCCGGTGAACCGCGCGCCGGGGATCGTCAGCGTGCCGCTGCGTTCGGGCACGAGCAGAAAACGCCGCTCGACGACGGTGTAGCGCTGACCGCCGATGTCACGGGTGTACTGCGTGTCGTCGCCGACGCGCTGCAGCGAGGCGCCTTGCGGCGGTGGCTGTTCCAGCTGGCCCGACACCAGCGAAACCGCATAGTGCAGCCGCAGCGTATAGGCCACGGCCTGCTGCACGTACGGCGACTGCGCATCGACCTCGGCCTCGATGAAGACCGCCGCGCCGTCCCGGGCCGCGCTGATCGCGGCCGGCCCGACGCTCAGCTGCAGCGCCGGTGTCGCAGTAGCGCCGACCGGCACGGCCGGTACGTCCAGCAGCCCCTCGCGGCGTGGCCGCAGCGCGACGCCGTACAGGGTGCGCACGACCTGCCGTCCGCCCTGGATGTCCACGTGGCGCCGGCTGGTATGTCCGCTGAGCGCGTACTCCCGTTCGAGCGGGCGCCAGTCGGGTGCTGAAGCCTCGTCGGTCTCGACGTTGAGGGTCGTGGACTCGCCGAGCGCGATGCGGTCGCGGTCGAGCCATGCACGCGTCTGTGCCTGGGCGACACCGACCGCCAGCAGGCAACAGCCGATGATCCAGATTGCGATCGCATGGAATGCCCTGGGTCCGCTCATCGCCCGGCCTCCCGCCGCCGGCGCTCGTGTTCGAGCCGGAACTTGGCCCGCAGCAGGCCGCCCGGATCGTCGGGCAGGCGGCGCAGCCAGGCTTCATTGGCCTGCCGGCGTTCGTCGGCCTCGCGTCCCGGCTCCGCGGCCCCGGCACCCGGCGGTTGCGCTTCCGGCCGATCGGCACCGCCCGCGTCGAGGGCCTCCTGCATGCGCGCGCGTTGCTCGGCATCCGCCTCGCGCTGGGCGGCCGGATCCGCCGGCGCGGGCTCGCCGGCGTCCGTGCCCTGCCG
>NZ_JACCJZ010000004.1 GCF_013425765.1 Luteimonas deserti | reverse complement strand
GTTCCACGGTGACGCAGGTGAATCAGCGGTTGTTGGCCTGCAGCGTGCGCGCGGTCTCCAGATGACCGGCAATCGAAGTGCGCGTATCGCGCAGGTGGCGTGCGACGGCCTCGTCGCTCGCACCCGGGATCAGCTCGTTGTCCAGCTTGGCCAGGGCCTCTTCGTGGCCGGTGACCATGGCCTGCACCCACGCGGTCGCAAACGCCTGGCCCTCGAGTGCGGAGAGACGCTGACGCTCGGCTTCGTGCTTCTCGCGCATCGCCGTCAGCTCCGCATCGCCGCCATGCATGCCGTGGGTCGCGCCTGCCGCTGCAGCGCCGGCGCCGGTGGTGCCCGCCGCGCCCGTGGGGGCGGCTCCAGCCGCGCCCGTGCCGGCGCCCATGCTGCCGGCACCCGTGGCGCCCGGGTTGGCGCCCATCCCGGCGTTGCCGCCCGCGGCGCCCATCAGACGCCGGGTGGCGTCGAGGTTGCGGGTGTGGTCGTCGCGGAGGGTTTCCGCGTAACGGCGCACGTCACCTTCCACGTTCTTGGCCAGCGCGTCTTCGGCGGCGGCGATCTCGTGCCGGTCGACTTCCTCGACCGCCATCAGCGCCTTGCGGTCACCCTCGGCATGCTGCCCGGCGGCCGTGCCATCCGTTCCCATGCCCGGAGTGCCCGTGGCCGTGACGGGCTCGTCGGTGGTCATGCCGTCGGTGGTGGCGGCGGTGCCGCCGGCCGTGGTGCGCGGCGCATCGTCTGCACGGTTGTCGTTGTTGCACGCCGCCAGGCCGAGCGCCAGCGTCGCGGCCAGGAGGGTGATTGCAGGATTGGTAATGGATGCCTTCATGGGCGTGTCCTCGTCGATGGAGGGGCGAACCTAGCCCCACCGACGCAAGGAGCTGGTGAACGTCGCAGCTCTTTTCCCGGACATGCAGGCAAGTGCTGACGCAGCAGCGCGTCCTTCATTTCCGCCGTTCGGCGGCATGTGCGACGACCCCGTGTTCATCGATCCCGCGCGAGACAGGCGTCGGCGACGCACTGCGTACTGCCGACGTCGACGCGGCTTCCAGAGGTGGCCGCATCGGCAGCGGCGGGGCGCCCGCGAGATCGCATGAAGGCCGGGCCTGCCATCCAGGGCGATGCCGCGGGGACGCCGTCCCTGCGGGGCGCCGCAGCAGGTCGCCGTCGCAGCGGCATCGGCGTTCCGATCGCCCGACGCCTTGCGCCGGTGCAGGCGATCGACGTTGGGCCATCGCGGCCCCACGCCGGCTGACGCCGGGCGCAAAGACAGGGCCGGACGGCTATTCCTCTTCCGACGTATCGCCCTGCACCGGCCCGCCGTTGCGTGGGTCCAGCCGACCGGGCGCCTGCTCGCCGGGGTCGGTCTGCGGGTCGTGTGCCTCGTCGTGGTCGGGCGGCTGGGTGGTGTCGGTGTTGCTCGAGTAGGGACGGGGCATGGCTCAGCTCGTTCGATCGCGCCGGTGCGCGTGGTGGTCACACGGTGCGGCCCGCGTCGTGAAGCGGGTGCAAGTGCCCGGAGGTGCGGACGTCGTTCGGATGCCCGATCCGGTGGTCCTGTCGCCGCGGGCCACCGCCGCCCTGCCTGGGGGCGCGATGGAGCGGAGTCGCGTGTCCACGTGCCGCTCCAGCCCCGTTTCTGCCGTTGTCGAAAGCACCGCCACGACGGAGTCACCACGCGCAGGTTGCCCGGGGCCGCCGTCGCTCCGGCCACTCTCGGCAGCCCGCAGACGCCATGCGCGATGCACCCGCGCCGACTCCGACGGCGCCAGCCCGCGCGCTATCGCGCCACCGCACCGCCCAGGTGGGTGGACAGAAAACCGAGCAGGCGCGTGTAGAACGCGCGGCGATGCGCTTCGGTGTAGAAGCCGTGGCCTTCGTTCGGATAGTAGAGCGTCTCGACCGTCCCGCCATTGCGCTTGAGGGCACGCTCCATGCGCTGGCTGTGCGCCAGCGGAGCGCGCGTGTCCTGGCCGCCGGCCGCCAGGAACACCGGCACGCGGATGCGGTCGGCCAGATTGACGGGCGAGCGCGCCGCGAGCGTGCCGCGCGCGCCCATCCACTCGCCGGCCCAGGTGCGGGACGAGCGGCTGTTGCCGGACTGGTCCCGGTGAAACATCTCCAGGTCGTACACGCCGACATAGCCGACCGCGCACTGGTACAGGTCCGGCTCCCGTGCGGCTCCCATGAGGGCCGCGTAGCCGCCGTAACTCGCGCCGTAGATGCAGATGCGATCCGGCTCGGCGACACCGGTCTGGATCGCCCAGCGGGTGGCGTCGGTGAGGTCGTCCTGCATCGCCCCGCCCCACTCCTGCGCACCCGCATCAAGGTGGGCGCGCCCGTAGTTGCCGGAGCCGCGATAGTTGACGCGCAGCACCGCATACCCCGCAGCCGCGAGGAGCTGGGTGTCATCGTCGAAGGACCAGCTGTCGAAGATGCCGAACGGCCCGCCGTGCGGCAGCACGACCAGCGGGCGCGGTCCCGACGCATCGCGCGGCAGGGTGAGGTAGCCGTGGATGCGGCGCCCGTCGCGTGCGTCGAATGCGATCTCGCGGCTCCCCAGCATGTCCGCCGGATGCAGCCATTCGCGCTGCGAGAAGATCCGGCGGCCGGTCTTGGACACAGTGTCGAACAGGATGTAGTCGCCGCTGTTGCGATCGCTCCACAACGACACCAGGGCCAGGCGTCCGTCGGCGCTGGTCGAGGTGATGTGGATGGCGTCGCCGTCGAAGGCGGGTTCCAGGCTGCGGTAGAGCCGCGCTGCTGGATGGTTGTCGTCGAAGAAGCGGTTGCGCACCCGGTCGCTCATGAACGAAACGCCGATCGGCGTGCGGCCGTCGAGAGCGTAGAGGATCCGGTACGGGTCCACCCTCGCGTCGCGCAGCAGCTCGGTCGTCCGGCCGCTGGCCGGGTCCCAGGCGACGACGGCATCAGGCCCGTCGGGCTGCTCGACCTGCAGATAGGCGACGCGGCCGTCCTCGGAGAAACCCAGTGCGTACACGTTCCGTGTGGCCGATCCGGTGATGTCGATGTGCCGCCAGGCGCTGCCATCGTCGTCGCGATAGAACAGCTTCTGCACGTTGTCGGCATTGGCCCCGGACGCGAACCGCACGCGTCCCTGCGCATCGGCCAGGAACCGCGCACGGCGCACGGGCACCATCGCCACGGTGTCGCGCCCGCCGGTGTAGATGTCGAGCCGCTCCACACGCACGTTCGGATCGCTGGTCTGCGGCACCGCGTAGACGAGCACCTTGCGCCGATCACCAGGCAGGGTGTCGAACAGATACACCGACGGCTCGAGCAGCAGCTGGACGGTGGTATCCAGGGGCCCACGCGCGCCGTAGGGGCTGGCCAGCAGTCGGGGATTGCTGCCGTCGGCATTCACGGCATGCAGCTCGCCGATCGAGACGGGCTCGTCGCGCGACCCGCGTCGCGTGGCGAGCGAGACCACGATGCGTTCGTCGTTCGCCCACCAGAAATCCTCGACGACCGAACCACGCTTGCCGACCACCTTCGCCGTGGGCTGGTGGTTGTCAGCGCGCACGACAGCGAGCGCGGTGCGGTCCTCCAGGGCGGTGGTGACCGCGTAATAGGCGCCGTCGGGCGAGATCTTCACCCGCTGGAAGACAGGCTGGCGCAGATACGGCTCCAGCTCCAGTGTGGGCACCTGCGCCCACGCGAGCAGGGGCACGCTGCACACCAGCCATCCGCACAAGCGACGCATCCATCGCGCCATGACGCCCCCCCGTCCGTCGAGTTCCCGCCGGCATTTTGGCGAGCGTCGCGCGCCCTGTCCACGGGATAGGTGTCCGGCGCGGCCGGCGGGTCTCAGCGTTCCGGCCTGAGCCAGGCGATCTCGAGGGCGAACGGCCCGGCGATCCCGTCACCGATCAGCAGGCCGATCTCCTCCACCTTCGACAGGTCCAGCGCCGGCCCGTCGAGCACCGTGCCGCGGTAGGTGGGCCGCATGCCGGCGAACGCGACGACGACGTCGGTCCACACGCCGGCCGGGGCCTCGAAATCACCGCGCCACGACACGTTCGAGCCGCGATGCCGCGCGTCGGTGGCGATGCGCACCTGGTAGCCACGGCCGTCGCCGCGGACACGCAGGCGCAGTCCGCGCGCGCCGGCGAGATCGAACGCGCCGCGTGGGCGGATCGAGGCGAAGCCGCCGTTGTCGTCGAGCGACGTCGTGCCGGAGAACGTCAGCACGCCGTCGTGCACGGCCACCCGGCTGCGCGAGTGGCCGCCCATCACGTCATCGTCGAGCGTGACCCAGTGCGTGGGCACCGCGCCGATGTCGAAGCGCGGGGGCGAGGCGCTCATGCGACCTCCAGCATCACCTTGCCGACGTGGTCGCCGGCCTCGAGATACGCGTGCGCAGCGGCGGCCTCGGCGAGCGGGAACGTGCGGTCGACGATCGCGTTCACCCGGCCCTCGGCGATCCACGGCCAGACCACGCGTTCCACGGCGACGGCGAGCCGTGCCTTCTCGTCGGCGCTGCGCGGGCGCAGCGTCGAGCCGGTGAGTACGGCCTGTTTCTGCATCAACTGCATCACCGGCACCTCCAGCACAGCACCGCCGAGCGCGGCGATGTAGACGATGCGGCCCTTCGGGTTCAATGCGTCCAGCGTGGCCGTGAGCGTGGCCGCGCCGACCATGTCCAGCGCCACGTCGATGCCGCCGTGTTCCTTCGCGATCGCGCCGAAGTCCATCGTCGACGTGTCCACCGAGACGTCGGCGCCGAGCGCGTGCGTGCGCGCCGCCTTGTCGGCGCTGCGGCTGCAGGCGATCACATGCGCGCCGGCGGCCCGGGCCATCTGGATCGCGGCCACCCCGATGCCGGAGGTCGCGCCGTGCACCAGCAGCCATTCGCCCGGCTGCAGCGCGCCGTGCTCGAAGACGTTGGCGTACACGGTGAACACGGTCTCCGGCAGCGCCGCGGCGTGTACCCAGTCCAGACCATCGGGAATCGGCAGCACGTGGCGCGCGTCGACGACGGCGTATTCGGCATACCCGCCGCCGCCCAGCAGGGCGCAGACGCGGTCGCCTTCGCGCCAGCGTCCCGCGCCGTGCACGACCTCGCCTGCCACCTCGAGACCGAGGGTTGCAGGCGCGCCGGGCGGCGGCGGGTACTTGCCCAGGCGCTGCACGATGTCCGGCCGGTTGACGCCGGCCGCGCGCACGCGGATCAGCACCTCGCCCGGGTTCGGCACCGGGCGCGGCACCTGCACCGGATGCAGCGCATCGGCAGCGCCGGTGCCGCCGCGGATGGCGATGGCGGTCATGGTCGGATCTGGCATAACTGGGTCCTTGATGGAGCTTTGGAGACGCACGGGCGCCGCGTCATCGCGCCTCCGCTGCTTTTTTGCGCTGGTCTCGGCGCCGCGTATGACAGACGTGCCCGCGGAGGCATGCGCACGCTGGGTCGATCAGTCGGCCTCAAGGCCGCGCGCGGCATCGAGATGCGCGGCGACCATCTCGCGGGTCGCCCGCAGATGGCGTGCCACGGCTTCGTCGCGCACCGACGGAATCAGTACGTCGTCGAGCCGTGTCAGCGTGGATTCGTATTGGCTGACTCTCGCATGGGTCCACGCCGAAGCGAACGCGTCGCCCTCCAGCGTCGCCAGCCGGGTGCGCTCGGACTCGAAGGTGTCGCGCATGGCCTGGATCTCGGGGCTGGCGGACGCCCCGGCGACCGTGTCCACGTCCTCATGTGCGTCTGCAGGCTCGGGATGGGTGCCGAGGGCACCGGAGGTGTCGCTGCGCGACGCCTCGGTACGCGAGGTGCCGCGGACCGCTGCCGTGTCTCTTGCCGCGGCAGCGTACGCGCCGGCCGCACCGCTGCCGAGCAACCGCTGCGTCGCCTCCTCGTTGCGGGTGTGCCCGGCGCGCAGGGTCTCGGCGTAGCGATGCACGTCACCGGTGACGCCCTTGGCCAGCGCAGCATCGGCTGCGGCGATCTCGTGGCGATCGATCGTCTGCACCATCTGCAGCGCGGCGCGGTCGGCCTCTGCGAGCGCACTCCCGTCACGTCCGTCTTCAGCCGCCGCCTGGACATCGGCGTCCTCGCCGATGCCCTGGGCGACCGCGGTGGTGTCCACCGATAGCCCGGTGGTGTCGTTGCCCGGATCCTGGTTGTTGCAACCGGCCAGTGCGAGCGCCAATGCAGCGCCGAGCAGCGTGAGTGTGGGCTTCATGGCGGGATCCCTCGTGACGGAAACCGGGGACGCTAGGGCATTCGCCGGCGCGAGCCGGTGAAATCGCACTGCTGCGGCCGCGGTCGGCCCAAGGAGACGACGCGCGAACGCGGCATTCCTCGGGCGAGCGACGCCCGGGAACTGGTCACGTCAGGGCGGCGATCGCTCCCGACATCGGGTCGGGCCGCCTGTGCCATGCCGCATGCCGGTGCCCGCTGCCGGGGGCTGGATGCAGTTGGCTATCCGTCTGGACCGAGCACCGCCGCCACCCGCATCGCCAGCGCGTCCAGGGTGAAGGGCTTGCCGATCACATGCACCGCCGGATCCGGCACGCCGTCGCTGAGCAGCATGTTGCCGCTGTTGCCGGTGACGAACAGGACCTTGAGTCCGGGCCGCCGGGCGCGGGCGCGGTCGGCCAGTTGCGGGCCGTTGACGTCGGGCATCACCACGTCGGTGAACAGCAGGGCGATGTCCGGGTGCGTGTCGAGCAGCGCGAGTGCACTGGCGGCGCCGTCGGCGGCCAGCACCTGATAGCCCAGCTCGGACAGCGCGTCGCAGGACACCTGGCGTACGGCCGGGTCGTCGTCGACGACGAGCACCCGCTGATGCTGTCCGCGTGGCGGTGCCGCAGCGTCGGCCAGGCGCGGCAGCGGCGCGTCGGCGCCGTCCGCGAGGCGCGGCAGGTAGAGGTCGACGACGGTGCCGCGCCCGACCACCGAACGCAGCCTCACATGGCCCGCCGACTGCTTGAGGAAGCCGTACACCTGCGACAGGCCGAGCCCGGTGCCCTTGCCGATCTGCTTGGTGGTGAAGAACGGATCGAAGGCCTGGGCCATCACCTCGGGCGGCATCCCGCTGCCGGTATCGGACACGGAAATGCGCACGTACTGCCCCGGCGACAGGCCCTGGGCATCGGCCGCGTCGGACTCGATATCGCAGTTGGCGGTCGCGATGGTCAGGCGGCCGCCGCCGGGCATCGCATCGCGTGCGTTGACGGCCAGGTTGAGGATCACGTTCTCCAGCTGGTTGGCGTCGACATGCGTGCGCCACACCGCCTCGGCGGGCACGGTCTCGAGCTGGATGCTCGCGCCGAGCGAATGCGCGAGCAGGTCGCGCATGCCGGCCACCAGGCGGTTCACGTCCAGCGCCACCGGCTGCAGGGGCTGCCGGCGTGCGAAGGCGAGCAGGCGCTGGGTCAGCTGCGCGGCGCGGCTGGCGCCGTCGATGGCGGTGTCGATGTAGCGCCGGGCGCGTGGATCGTCGTTGCCGATACGCGATGCGAGCAGATCGAGCGGGCCGATCACCGCGGCGAGCATGTTGTTGAAGTCGTGCGCGATGCCGCCGGTGAGCTGGCCCACCGCTTCCATCTTCTGGCTCTGCCGCAGCGCTTCTTCGACGCGCGTGCGCTCGGCCACTTCCTCGCGCACGCGGCTTTCCAGGCGTTCGTTGAGTTCGTGCAGGCGTGCATCGGACATCCTGCGCGCGGTGACGTCCATCACCACGCCGACCACGCGGATGCAGCGGCCGGCTTCGAACAGCCCGCGGCCCTTCGCCGCGATCCAGCGCACCACGCCGTCGTCGCGTCCGATCGTGCGGTACTCGACGTCGTACAGCGCGCGGCGCCCGGGATCGGACGCGGCTTCGAACGCGGCGCGGATGGCGTCGCGGTCGTCGGGGTGCAGGCTCGCGTAGAAATCCTGCAACGAGACCTCGACGTCGACCGACATCCCGAACATCGCCTTGGTGCGGGCCGACCAGGTCATCGCGTCGTGGACCAGGTCGACATCCCAGAAGCCCAGGTCGCTGGCCTCGGCGGCCAGCCGCAGGCGTTCCTCGCTTTCGGCCAGGGCCGCTTCGGCGGCGCGGCTGGCGGTCAGGTCGAGCATCGCTCCGATCATCCGCACCGGTGCGCCCGCGGCATCGCGCAGCACGGTACCGCGATCGAGCACGGAGGCGAAGCTGCCATCCGCACGCCGGAACCTGTACTCCGTCGCCCAGGCCGATTCCTTGCCTGCGATCACGTCGTGGATATCGGACTCGACACGGGCGCGGTCCTCGGAATGGATGTGGTCGAGCCACCACTGCGCATCGGTGCCCGTGCGTCCGTGGCCGAACAGGGTGCCCAGCGCCTCGTTCCAGACGACTGTGCCATCGGCGATGCGCCAGTCCCAGATGGCATCGTTGGTGGCCTGCGCCGCGAGCCGGTAGCGCTCCTCGATCTCGCGGTGCCGGGCCTCGGCCGCCTTGCGGTCGGTGATGTCGATCGAGGTGCCGATCAGGCCGACCACGGCGCCGCTCGCGTCGCGCAGCGGGGCCTTGGTCGACAGCCAGCAGGCGCGTCGTCCGTCGGCGTAGCTCACCTCTTCTTCCAGCTGCTCCGTTTCGCCGCTGGACATGATCCGTTCGTCCGCGGCCATGACCGCCGCCGCCTGCTCCGGATCGGCCAGGAACTCGGCGTCGGTGTGGCCGATGTAGGTTTCGGGTGGACGGCCGATCAGCTCGGTGGTGCCGCGGTTGCCGAGCAGCATCCGGCCCTGGCGGTCCTTGGCATACACCACGCCGGGCGCGGCGTCGATGAAGGAGCGCAGCAGGGTCTGTGCCTGATCGCGCTCGCCTTCGACGCGTCGCCGCTCATGGATGTCGATCAGCACCCCGGCGAAATCCACCGCCTTCCCGTCGGCATCCAGTTCGACCCGGCCGATCGCCTCGATCCAGCGGTAGACGCCATCGGTGTTGCGCGTGCGGTACTGGTGCGCGTAGCGCCCACCGACCCGCACGGCCTCTGCGATGGCGGCCTCGAGTTCGGGCAGGTCATCCGGGTGGACCGACGCCAGCAGTTGCTCCAGACGTACCGGCGTGCCGGCCACGCCGGGATCGAGGTCGAATGCGCGTGCCAGCGCGTCGTCGACCATCATGAGGTCCTGCCTCACGTCCCAGAACCAGGTGCCGACGATCGCGCCGGCCGCCAGGGCCAGCTTCACGCGCTCGGAGTCGAGCCGTCCGGAGGAAAACGGTGGATTCAAGGGGACCTCGGCCGTGCGGGAGCAGGTCTGCGCATGCCCCGACTGCAGGCCGGATCCCGAGATCTGCGGCGGGCCCGGGCCGATTATCGCCGCAAGCGTGGGCGGCGTCCCGTCCATCGTCGAATCAGCCCGGCCACCGCCGGCACGCTGCGTTCAGCCGGGTGCATCGCGTCGCGACAAGCCCGCAGATCACGGGCTGGGCGCTCGATTTTCAGGCCGCAGCAAGGCCGGGATGCGCACGGGCGTCGATCGCGCCATCGTTGGATCTCCGCCGCAGCCGCCGCATCGTGTCCGGTATCGCAGGGGGAATGATCGATCGTGGCGGAAAACATGTCCGGGACCGGGGCCGCATGCACCCCTGCGTTCAACGCATGACGACAGGGCAATCGCCACGGTGTGACGCCACCTTCCGGCCTGGCAGTACAGATGCGATGCGACCCGCGCGATGGCGGGCCGTCGATGCGCCGCGCCCCATCGGACGCCGTCCATGCGCTTGTCCCGCTACATCCGCACACGCCTGCCGGACCTGCTGGCGGCCTGGGCGACGCATGTCGAGGCCGCCGGGCCCGGCGGAGCGCTGCACGATCGCGGCAGAGGCCTTCTGCTGGGCATCGCCGACGCGCTCGAGGCCGCGTCGCCGATGCAGGGCGAAGCGCAGACGACCGCGCTGCCCGGAGACGGGCTGCAGTCCGGGGCCGCTGCGGCGCTGGCCGAGGTGGCGATGGCGATCGGCGCTCTGCGCACCACGGTGCTGCGCGCCTGGCTGTCGTCGCTCGCCCCCTTCGATGCCTCGCATGTCGAGGATGTGGTGCATTTCAACCAGCGGATCGATCACGCGCTGGCCGCAGCGGTGCTGGCACGCGAGACGCAGGCCGCGCACGTGCGCACGACCGCGGAAGCCGCCCTGCGCGAGAGCGAGGCGCGTTATCGCGGCATCGTCGATACCGCGCTGGACTACGCGATCTTCACCACCGACGCCGACGGCCTCATCGACAGCTGGCCGCCGGGCGCCCGGGCGGTGTTCGGCTGGTCGAGCGAGGAGGCCCTCGGCCAGCACGCCGCCATCACCTTCACCCGCGAGGATCGCGCCGCCGACGTCCCCGCGCAGGAAATGCGCGGCGCACGCGAGAACGGCGTGGCGGCGGACGTGCGCTGGCACGTGTGCAAGGACGGCGAATGCGTCTTCATCGAAGGTGCGATGCGTCCGGTGATCGACGCGTCGGGTACGGTCACCGGCTATCTCAAGGTGGGTCGCGACGCCACCGAGCGCAAGCACTGGGACGAACGGCAACAGGTGCTGATGCGCGAACTGCAGCATCGAACCCGCAACATCATGGCGGTGGTGCTGACGATGTTCGAGAAGACCCGGCGCGGCAGCGCGGACGTCGACACGTTGTCGAAGACCTTTCGGGCGCGGCTGGGCGCGCTGGCGCGCGTACAGGGCCTGCTCTCGCGACTGCAGGAGGGCGACCGGATCGCGTTCGACACGCTCGTGCGCGCCGAACTGTCGGCGATGGGCGCGCTGGACGAGGGCGGCCGCGGCGATCGTGTCGAGCTGAGCGGACCGTCCGGAGTGTTCCTGCGCTCGGGCACGGTGCAGACCTTCGCGCTCGCGCTGCACGAGCTGGCCACCAATGCCGCCAAGTACGGCGCACTCGCCCAGGACGAGGGTCGACTCTCCGTACGCTGGCGCGCCACGCGTCGCGACGGCCGGCCCTCGCTGCACATCGAATGGATCGAGACCTGCGTCGACATGGCGCTCGCCGCCAGCGCCGCGCAGGGCAGCGGCTACGGGCGCGAACTCATCGAGCAGGCGCTTCCTTATCAGCTCGACGCACTCACCACGTATGTCGTGGGCCCCGAGGGTGTACGGTGCACCATCGAAGTGCCCATCTCCGACACCACCTCTGCGCATGTCATCGCCCTCGACTGAATCCGGCCTCGCGGGCCGCCACGTCCTGGTCGTCGAGGACGAGTACCTGATCGCCGGCCTGCTCGCCGAAGCGCTGGTCGAGCAGGCCGCGACGGTCGTGGGCCCGGCGTCTTCGGTCGAGCGTGCGCTGGCCCTGGTCGCGCAGGCGGACACCCTCGACATGGCGGTACTCGACGTCAATCTGAGGGGCGAGGACGTCTACCCGGTGGCCGATGTGCTCACCGCGCGCGGCGTGCCCTTCGTGCTGGTGACCGGCTACGACCGGCATGCCATTCCGCGGCGTTACCGCGACGGCATGGTCCTGGGAAAGCCGATCGAGCTGGCCGACGTGGTCGCGACGCTGCGGCGGCTCGTGGACTGACCATCGGCGGTCGCGTCGCAATCGCGCGCAGCGCCGCCGCGAGGGCGCCGGAACCTCTCCCCGCCCCGTTTCGCGTGCCCACGGCCACCCGGGACGCTTGACGCGTTCGCTAGCATGGACGCGGATCCCGTCAGGAGATGGCCGCGATGCAGCCCGAGGCACTCGTTGCCCTGTTCGACCGGCAGGCGCCCGGTTATGACCGGCAGTGGGCCGGAATGTCCGCGATCCGCGACTGCATGTTCCTGCTGCTCGAGCCGCTGCTGGCCGGCCTTCCGGACGATGCGCGCGTGCTGTGCGTGGGCGTCGGCACCGGACAGGAACTGGTCCATCTGGCGCGCATCCGTCCGGGCTGGCACTTCGTCGCGGTCGATCCGTCCGGCGCGATGATCGAGGCCTGCCGCGCCCGTGCCCAGGACGAAGGATTCGCCGGGCGCTGCCGCTTTCACCACGGGTTTCTGGACGCGCTGCCCGGCGAGGCCCCCTTCGATGCCGCCACGTGCTTTCTGGTCTCGCAGTTCCTCGTCGACCGCCCCGCGCGCGTGGCCTTGTTCGCCGACATCGCGGCGCGCCTGCAGCCCGGCGGGCTTCTCGCCAGCTCGGATCTCGCTGCGGAGACGACCTCACCCGGCTACGCGGTGCTGTTGCCGGCGTGGCTGCGGATGATGGCGATGGCGGACGTGACACCGGATGCGATCCGGCGCAGCCGCGAGGCCTACCAGCGCGACGTGGGCGTCCTGCCGCCGGCGGAGGTGACCGCCATCCTGCACGACGGCGGATTCGAACAGTGCGTGCAGTTCTTCCAGGCGGGACTGATCCACGCCTGGGTGAGCCGGAGCCGGGCGTGACCCGCCGCGCGGGGCACCGCCGCGGGCCGGTATTTCGCGGCCGTCTCGTGTCGCGCTCCCGTGAGGCCCGCTGCGCCGGGGCCGCGCCCGCGTAATCGCGTGGAGCAGCGCTGACGACTGCCGTCAGATCGCCGCTTCGTACTCGCGCAGAAAGGCCTCGAGCGGCACGAGGGTCTTCGGTGGCAGGTCTTCGTCCAGCAGCGGCGCGGCATTGCGACGCGCGTCGAGCCAGCGGGCCATGAAGCGCCGCGCCTGGGCCGGCGAGGCCGCCGTTCCGGTGTGTTCCCGGCGCCGCCAGCGCAGCCAGTAGCGTCCGCCCGGATACACCGCGCCCACCGTCTCGCCGTTCCACAGCAGCAGCGTCACCCCGGCGCCCGCGCGCCAGGCATAGCGCATCGGCACCGCCCGGGGACGCCGCCGGACGGCCTCGATCTCTTCGCGCAACAAGGGGTTGGTCTGCCAGTCCACCGGCGCAGCATCGCGACCGCCCGTTGCAGCGGCTGCGACGCCCGGAGCGCAGCTGGGCGGCGCGTGCCGGCACCCGGGCGTCGGGAGGGATCCGCCGGGTCAGTTCGCGCGCGGGTGGCCGTCCCGATCTGCCGGACGCGCGGCTGCCGCCCCTTCGGCAGATTCGGCCGGCATGCCGGTGAGCCTCCGCGTTGGCAGAGCGCGCGATGCAGGCCTTCAGGGCAGAGGTCCATGGTGGGTGGGACCGGGGCGAGGCACGCGAGGCCGCCGGCGTCGGCTCTCTACAGCGGAACAGGGTCGCCTCGCGCGGCGAGCGGGGACCGCCCGGTCGCTCGCGCCGGCCGGGGCAGTGTTCCGCTCGCCGGCGTGTCCATGGTGCAGCGGGCGCCCCGACGCCGCGGCGCCGGGCCGGTACGTCGCCGGCGCGGGGCTACAACTCGAAACGGTAGCTCAGCTTGACCATCAGCTGCTCGTCGTCGCGCAAGCTCAGGCTGTCGAGCAACGCGTCATCGACACCGTCCTCGCCCGGCTCGCGCGCGAAGCCGCCGCGGGCATAGACCACGTACAGGTAGGACAGCGGCGCGAGCTCGTAGCGGTAGCGCACCTGGAAGCCGAGGTTGCGCACGTTGAAATCGTCCACGGGGTCGGCAGCGGCGATCGCATTGCCCGCCGGATCGAACCGCCAGGCGGCTGTGGAGCGTGCCCCGATGCCGATCGCCTGCAGCTTGACCCGCAGTTCCTGACGCGCATCCAGAGTCCAGTCCATGCCGGCGCGCAGCCGCGTTTCGCGTCCGTCGAAGGCGCCGACCAGACCCGGGTTCCCGCGGCCCTGCCAGATCAGCCAGTCCGGCCGGCGGATCACGGTGAGTCCGGTGTTGATCCGGAACGCGTCGCTGACGAAGTAGGTGGCGCCGCCCCAGCCGGCCCAGCCCAGCTTGTCGTTGCCGGCCAGCCCACCGCTGAACAGCTCGCCGCCGTAATACGGCGACCACCGGCCCTCGCGCGGGCGCTCGTATTCGTAGTTCGCGCTGAAGTTCGCGGGCAGGCGCACCACGCCGTTGCCGCGCAGCAGCAGATCGTTGATGCCGGCACTGTTGAGGTTGAGCTGGGCGTACTCCGTACCGCCATTGCGCAGCTGGCCCTGGCGGCTCATCCGGAACTGGTCGTTGAGCTTGTCGCCGCGGTTGTTGTGGTTGGTGCTCACGCGCCAGCGCCAGTCGGTGGAGGCGTAGCGGGCATCGTCCGGGCGGTCGGTGAAGCGTCTGCGCAGCTCCCAGTGGAGGTAGTTGGTGCTGTTGCGCGAGAGGTAGCCGAAATCGTTGAGTTCGAAGTCGTTGCCGAAATGCATGGCGATCCACTGCTGGCGCCAGCCGTCGTCCATCTCGTAATCGGCCCACAGCGTCGCGCCGACGTCCCGTACCGAATCGGTGGCCACGTCGACACGGCTTCCGAGCAGGCGGCTTCGCACGTTCCAGCGCTGCGTCGGGCGCCAGTTGTGGTCGATGCCGAGCACCGTGGCCTCGCGCTCGCGGAACGGATCGTCCACCCGCGTCAGCATCGCGCCCAGGTTCTGCGTCGCGAGATCGCGCACCAGGCGCAGCGCCTGGTAGGACCGTCCGGTGGGGCCGTCTTCTTCGGCGGCGAACACGCCGTAGTTGGCCCGGCCCAGGCTGCCCATGAACTTCACCGCCGCATCGATCTCGCCGGTACTGCCGACGCGACGCGTATACAGCTGCTGGCTGGAATCGGATGGCGTGGTCAGCTCGAAGATGCCCTGGTTCTCGGTGAAGAACGGCCGCTTGTCACTGATGAAGGTCTCGGTGGCGCTGAAGTTCACCACCAGGTCGTCACTCTCGACCTGGCCGAAATCGGGGTTCACCGTGGCGGCGAGCTGGAAGCGGCCGCTCGGTTTCCAGAACACGTCCACACCCGCATTGAAATCCCGGCCGTGGCGCACGTTGTCGTACAGGCCCGACGCGTACGGCGTGACCGCGAGCAACGACTGGCTGTACTGCGGCACGGTGATCGGCGCGAAATCGGAGAGAAAGCGCGGGCGCTCGAAGCTCGCCACAGGCCAGGCCATGCGTTCGCCGGTGGAGCCGATCACCCGCGCCAGGAAGACGTTGAGCGTGCGCTCGCCGCCCGTGCCGTCGCGCATCGGCGCGGTGTGCCAGGGGATCAGCAGCTCGACCGACCAGCCCGCTTCGTCCTCGGACACCGCGTGCCGCCACTGGCCGTCCCAGTCGCTGTTGAAATCGTTCTGGTTGGTGATGATCTCGTCGGCGATACCGCCGCTGGAGCTGACGGTGAACGCGTAGCCCGTGCGGCCGTCGCCGTCGAAGTCGATGAACACGTTGACCCGGTCCACCTGCTCGTCGAAATCGCGCTGCACCTTCTGCCGGGTGCGCGGCACATCGGCGGGCTGCACGTTCCGAAACGCCACGGCCAGGCCGTCCGGCGTCGCCAGCACCCAGGCCTCGGTCGGCAGCGAGCCCGGCTCGCCGGTCAGCGGCTGCACCTTGCGGAAGTCGGCGATGTGCATCGCGTCCGCCCACTCCGCCGCATCGATGCGACCGTCGATCTCGACCGCGCACACGGGTGCGCAGACGACCGCCAATGCGGCTGGCACGATGCCTCTGAACCGACCCACGCCCCTCTCCATCCATCCCCCGATGCGGGATGCGCAGGCTAGCGGCGGCGGGGCGTTCGATCACCTGCCATCGGTCATGTGCACTTCCGTCTGCGCACATCACAGGGGGCGGAGCTTCAGGCAGCGGGCGGAAGCGCACCGGACGAGCCGAAGCATCCGCGCCACCCAGGGTTGCCTCCTCGAGCCTTCACTCTCGGGCAAGCCCCTCCTGCATCGGGGTAGGTCCGCAGCGAGTCGGATTTGTCGGCTCGGCGAGGGCTGCGTCGAGCTGCTTCTGCCAACGCTCGCCCGCGGACGAGCTGTGCAACGCGTCCACGGCGCCCCTCAGCGCATCGGGACCATTGCGTAGCGCCTCGAACAAAGCGTTCAACCCCGGGTTCCGGGAGAGCTGGGTCTCACGGTCAACGGCCTCCAAGGTCAGGCGGCCAGCCACACCGTCGTCGAGAAGGCCCTGGTCACGCTGGAACTCGCGGACAGCATGTTCGGTTTGGGGCCCGAACCGACCGTCCACGCTGAGTGGACTTCCGTTCCGCCCCGTATAGCCCAGCCCATGCAGCTGTGCCTGCAAGGCCTGTACTGTGTCGCCACTGGACCCTGGACCGAGGGCCGCGATGCGCGTACCGCGCCCATGCCCGAGGCCCACACTGTCGCCGTCGCGCGCTGCCTCATTGCCGACGGCGGTTGCCTCGCGCCATGCTGCGTCTCTGGAGAGACCCCGAGCCTCCGCGCCCGCAAAGCGCTCGCGCAGCACGTCCAGAGCGGCTGCGCTTTGTGCCGGGGTGATGTGCGCTCGATTCGCGCCACCATAATGACTCTGGCCACCATTTAGCGGGTCGCCAAAGCTCGCCCATTCCCGAGCGAGGCCGTGCTGCGCTTGTTCGAGTGTCGCGCCCGGGACCCCCATGATGTAATCGCGTACCGCTGGTTGCTTTTCTTTCAACAGATACTCAGAAAAGATACGGTCCTGCAGTGCGGGCGTGAAAGGCTCCTCGCGCCCAAGCCCCAGACGCGCGAGAGCATGATTCATCGTCGACGGAATGATTTGATACTTGCCGACAGCGAACACGCGGTCGGGATCATGACGCGGTTTGTTCTGCAGGTCCTGCAGCTCGCCCACTGTGAGCTGCGAGAAATCCATCGGCGGTTGACCGGCACGAATGCGTTCCCGCCCCGATGCGTCGATGTAGGTCCCGCGATTGAATGCGTTGTAACCGGCGGCGCCGGACTCACCCTGATACATCAGGTCGTAAAGAGGATTGCGCATCTCGGTGCTCCATCCATGGGGCCGGCCCGATGCCGGATCGAAATCATTCGAAAGGAACGCGTTCCCACGTTGAGACCTGCAATCCTGCGTCAGCTCCGGTCTCCGCCCAATATTCGATCTCACCGTAGGCACGGATCTCGAGGTCGGTCGGACTTAGCGGGTGGGAAAAACGCATCAGGCAGCGAGCATCGGAACTGCAAGCCTGAAGCTCCGGCACGTCTGCACAGATGCCACAGAAGACCGGCGGAGGCGCCGCAGCGCAGAATTCGCCGGCATTCGGCCCCACCAAGTTCGCTCTGCATTCCGGATTCACGCGCGGCACCCAGCCGCCGCTGACCAGCAGTGCGCGGGCTTCGCTATATGCCATCGAAACGCGTAAAGGCGGGAGCACAATGTCCGCAGCGCCACCGGCGTCCTGGGTGTCCGGGGGCGCGCTAAGCGGCCCCATCGATGTCGCAGACCCATCGGACGATGGTTGCGAACAGGCTGTGGCGATCAGCATGCCAGCCAGCCACACGATCCCCCAGCCGCGACGACACAGTCGCTTCATCGGACGCCCTGACGCATTGATCGGGTGACATCATGCCCCTTTGTACAAGGCGCGGGAAGCAGAAAACCCCGGACACCGTTGTGGGCGTCGTCCGACTTGACGAGGTGCTCGCCGTCTTTTGCTGCAATCGATGAGTGTGTTGCGTGATGACCGTCGTGCGTAAGCAGCGCGCAGTCTCCCCTTCGCTCACAGTTTTGCCGTCCCCGCGCCAGCGAACATCTCCAACGCAACGGGTCACTCCAGCGCGCAGCGTCCCTCGGCGATGCGGCGCCGGGTGGTCTGCAGTGCGTCGCCGAGCCGGGCATCGCAGGCGGCGTAAGCGGATTCGAGCACGCGCCGCTGGCGGCGGCGGATGCGGCCGCGCAGTGCGGTGGTCGTGGTCATCAAGTCCAGCACGGCATGCCGCGTGCGGGTGTCGGCATCGGCCAGGCGTGCGCGCACCTCGGTCCACTCCGGGATGCGCGCCTCGATGCCGAAGGCCTCACGCAGTCGGGCGAGGAGAAGATCGTAGTTGGGGTGCGCGTCCTCGGCGGCGACGATCAGTTCGGCGACGGCATCCAGGGCCAGCCGCAGACCGTCTTCGCCGAGGTGCGCGCGTTCGAGCGCCGCCACCGCCTCGCGCACGGCCAGCGGGCCTGCGGCGCGCACGCGTGCTTCGCGGATCACCCACCAGGCGATCAGCGCATTCCAGCCCGCGAACACCGGAACCGCCGCGAACGGAAGCAGCACGCGCAGCCCACTGCGGGCGAGCACGCGGCGGGCGAGGATCCGCACGACGAAGCTGGTCGCGCCGACCTTGATACGATACAGCGCGGTGTAGGCCAGCATCTTCAGCCGCGAGGCGCGCGCATAGGGATCGATGCCGTGCAGCGCCCGACGCGGGTTGGGAATGTCGAGTGCGGCGCGGGACAGGCCGGTCACCAGCACGTCTTCGGCGTCGCCCTGCGAGAACGACAGCCCGGCGGCATTGGCGATGCCCGCCACGTTGCGCAGCAGCACCCAGTACATCGCCAGCAGTTCCAGCAGGCTCACCAGCAGCGCGATGCCGCCGTACCAGGCCCAGTAGGCCGCATCTCGCCCCGGAGAAAAGAACGACGGCTCGGATCCGCTGACCAGCGCCTCGCGCAACCAGAGGTCCGCCGCTCCGATCAGCGACGCCGAGACGGCACCGGCCAGTCCGCACAGGCCGATGGCCCATGCCTGCAACCGCCGGATGCGCGCACGGTCCTCGTCCCGCCACGGGCGGATCTCGCTGTCGTCGCGCGTGCAGCCGCGGCGCAGGAAGGCCAGCCCGGTGCGCTCGACCACATTGAGCCGCTCGACATCAGCCTCGGTGTCCACGATGCTCCAGCACGATCGGATGGCGCGGGTCTAGCGACCGGGCCGGCAAGACCGGATGCACGCGCCGCACCACCGTCGTGTCCGGACGCGTGCTGGAGGCCAGCAGTCGAGGGACGGCCCCGCCCCGACCAGCCGGTGTCGCGGAGCAGCACTGCCCTGCGTCCGGCACCCGCGTCAGCGTGAGCGCGCGCGGCTCGCGTCTGACGCAGGCGCATGCGCCGCTCCGCAGCGGCTGGCGCGTCGCGGCTTACCGCTGCCCCCAGCCCGTCGCATGCTCGACGCCGAAGCGCATCGACGCCGGCAGCTGGAAGATGAAGTAGGGGTTGAGCGATGGCGGCCGGCTTGCCGCGTCCAGACGCTGCAGCTGCGCGGCGGTCAATGCGATGTCGAGCGAGGCGATGTTCTGCCTGAGCTGCGCAACGCGGCTGGCGCCCACCAGAACCGAGGAGACGCCGGGCTGCGCCACCGCCCAGGCAAGGGCCACCTCCGCCATGGAGCGTGCGTGCTCGGCCGCCACCTCGCGCACCACGTCGACGATGTCGAAGTTGCGTTCGGTGAACAGCATGCCGCCGAAGGGATTGTCGCCGTCGAGCCGGCCATCGTCGTCGGCGCGCGCTTCGACGTCGCCCGAGGCGTCGCCGGGCAGTCGTGCGCTGCGCGCGGCCTCGGCGAGCTTGTCGCGGCCGTACTTGCCGGTCAGCAGACCACCGCCGAGCGGACTCCAGGGCACCAGACCGAGGCCGAGCGCGTCGCCTGCGGGTACCAGCTCCAGTTCCACGCCGCGATCGAGCAGCGAGTACTGGTACTGCAGGCCGATGGGCGCCGGCAGCCCGTGGGCCTGGGCCAGCGTCGTCACCCGCGCCACGTACCAGGCGGGCGTATTGGAGAAGCCGTAATGCAGGATGCGCCCGGCGCGCACCGCGTCGGTGAGCGTCTGCAGCACCTCCTCGGGCGGAGTGATGCGGTCCCAGACGTGCATCCAGTACAGGTCGATGTAATCGGTGCGCAGTCGCGCCAGCGAGCCATCGAGCGCCGCGCGGATGTTCTTCGCACCGTTGCCGCCCCCGTGGGCATTGCCCTGCATGCGCGGGAAGCCGGACTTCGTCGCCACCACCAGACGCTCGCGAGCACCCGCATCGGCGATGAAGTCGCCGAGCATCGCCTCGCTGCGGCCGTCGCTGTAGAGATCGGCGGTGTCGACGAAATTGCCGCCCGCCTCGACGTAGGCTGCGAACACGTCGCGCGACGCCGTGGCGTCCGTGCCCCAGCGCTGCGCGCCGAAGGTCATCGTGCCCAGCGCCAGCGGGCTCACCAGCAGGCCGGAGCGGCCGAGGGTGCGGTAATGGGTGAGGTCCATGGGGGTGTCCTGCGTGCATGCCCGTGATGCGGGCCGGGCATCCAGCCTAGTGGCCGATATGGCATCCGATTAGCCATTGCCGCGCGCATGGGCCTGTGAGCACA
The DNA here is from genome assembly GCF_013425765.1 of Luteimonas deserti. Taxonomy (GTDB): domain Bacteria; phylum Pseudomonadota; class Gammaproteobacteria; order Xanthomonadales; family Xanthomonadaceae; genus Luteimonas; species Luteimonas deserti. The sequence continues at coordinate 346,274 of NZ_JACCJZ010000004.1, read as the reverse complement.
CTGCAGCAATGCAGCGCGCCCAGCTCAACGACCTGTTCGCCTTTGCCGCCGTGGCCCGCGAGCGCAGCTTCACCCGCGCCGCTGCCGCGCTGGGCATCTCACCCTCGGCCCTGAGCCACGCGATGCGCGGCCTCGAGGCGCGGCTGGGCGTGCGCCTGCTCGCCCGCACCACCCGCAGCGTGGCGCCCACCGAGGCCGGACAACGCCTGCTGCAATCGCTGGCCCCGGCGCTGGCCGGCATCGAGGACGGCCTGGCCGCGCTCGACGCCTGGCGCGACCAGCCGCTGGGCGCGCTGCGCATCACCGCCTTCAGCTATGCCGCGCAGCGCGTGCTGGCGCCGAAACTGCCGGCCTTCCTGCTCGCCCATCCGGGCATCCGGGTGGAGGTGGTGGTCGACAACGCCCTGACCGACATCGTCGCTGACGGCTTCGATGCCGGCATCCGCTTCGGCGACACCGTCGAGCAGGACATGATCGCCGTACGCATCGGCCCGGACCTGCGCACGATCGTCGTCGGCACACCGGACTACTTCGCCCGCCACCCGGCGCCGCAGACGCCTGACGACCTCAAGGACCACGCCTGCATCGGCTACCGCCTGCGCACCTCGGGCGGCCTGCTGCCGTGGGAGTTCACCCACGAAGGCCGCGAGATCCGCATCCGCACCCACGGCCCGCTGGTCGTCGACGATGTGGAGGTGGCCCTGGCCGCCGTGCGCGCCGGCGTGGTGCTCGGCTACCAGATGGAGCACGACGTCGCCGAGGACATCGCGGCAGGGCGCCTGGTGCAGGTGCTGGATGCGTGGTGCACGCCGTTCGCCGGCTGCCATCTCTACCATCCGAGCCGGCGGCAGACGCCGCCTGCATTGCGGGCCTTGATCGACGCGCTTCGATACGCGGACTGAGGCGGCGCGCCGTGGCCGCAGGACCGCCGAGTCTTGCGGAGCGGCGCGAGGCCGAGCGCGACCCCGAAACCGGACGCGAGCGGCCCGACGGAAGAGCCTTCAACGAGTGCGTGCGGACACGTGCGCGCGCTTCGCCCAACACGCCACCTGCTCGAGACGCTGACACCGGCGCTGCGAGCCGGCGCGCCGACGCTCGCTCAGGGGCCGCCGGTCTCGTCCCGCTTCCTTCTTTCTTCCTCGTCCTTCTTGTCCTGTGCGTCCTTCTTCGCCTGATCGTGATGCCACTTGATCGCAAAGAACATCCCCGTGCCGAGCACGACCACCTTGAACACGATGAAGACGATGGGGAACCAGTCGTACATTCGAAGTCTCGTTCCAGGCCACCGCTCGACACGCACTGGCGCGAGGTGCGCCGGCAACTCATGTGCGGTTCGTGCCGCTGCGAGCGACATCATAGACCCGGCTGCGGATACCACGATGTGACAGCTTGTCGCACCCGCCCTGCGCGAGCGGAGGCCTCGTGGATGGCGGGCAACGCAGGCACCCGGCTTCACGGTTCCGGGCGGCGCCTGCCCGGGAGGGTCGGCGCCCTCGTGCGCATGGCGCGTCGGGTTCCGTGCAACCCGCCCGTGCTCGCCCCGCCGGGTCCCGTGGCCTAACATCCGCGGTCCGACGAAGGGGACGGCAATGATCAAGTGCAGGACGCGGGGACTGGTGCTGGTGACTGCCGGTCTGATCTGCAGCGGTACCCTGGCGGCCTCGGCGCCCCTGCCGCCCGCACCGTCCGTGCTCGTCACGCCAGCCGCGTCCACGCCGTCGAAGCTGGATGGATTTCTCGAGAAGGTGTGGACCGCGCTGGCCCATGCAGAGCGGGGCGAGGTTGCCAAGGCACGCGCTCAGCTTGACGCAATCGTGGCGGATTCGCTCTTTCGCTCGCTCACGGGCGCGCAGCGGAACGCGTTGCTTTCCGCCAATGCGACGCTCGCCTGGCAGGACGACGCCACCGCCCGGGCAGCAGAGCTGATGCGTGCCGCCATCGCGGCCGACGCCTCGGACCCGGAAGACCACTACCGGCTGGCGGTGATGGAGTTCCAGCTGGAGGACTTCGCGGCTGCCTCGCGCCGCATCACCGAGTGGATCGGACAGTGGCCGGCACACATCGATCTGCTGGATCGCGGGTTCCTGACAGCGCTTCTCTTCCGCGGTTCGCCTGACGAAGCCGATCGCCGCGCCGTGATGAACGCGCTGTTCGACGCCGGGTGGACCGACAACGGGCGCGGCGTGGCCGACGTCTGGCGCGAGCTCGCGCTGTTGTCGCTTGCCGCCAACGAGCAGGCGCGCGCGGGCGAGGTGATCGCCGGCATTGCCGATCCGCTGGTGCTCGCGAAAATCCGCAGCGATCTCAGGTTCGACGGCATGGCCCCGCTCCTTGCGTCCCTCCCGTCCGTCGAGGCAGCGGCCGTCATGGAGGTGGAGCGACTGCAGGCGCTCTCCGCCGCGATGCCGGGGCGTGTCGACCTTGCCGCGGATCTGGCTGCGGCGCTGCTCATCGCCGGCCGCGAGCACGAGGCGCTGGCCGTCACGGATGCGATGCTTGCCGCGATCGACGCCGATGGCGCAGAGCCGTTCGAGTTTCTCGACGAGCGCGTCTGGCTCTTCAACAACCGGGCGATCGCACTGCGCCGGATGGGACGGCTGGACGACGCCGTCGCGGCCTTCACCGCCGGCAGCCGCCTCGACGAGCAAGGCGGTGTCAACGTGAGTCAGGCGCTCAACCTGGGCGCGTTCCTGTGCATGCTCGGACGCCCTGTCGACGCCGTGCGGGCGATCGAGCAGGCGGGTGAGATGACGGGTTACGGTCGCATGGTGCAGGCGGGGGTGCGCCACTGCGCGGCCCTGCAGTCGGGCGACACGGCGTCCGCTGCGTCCGCCTTGGCCTACATGGAGGCGCATGCGGAGGATTCACCGGAGATCCTGGTGAACGCCTTGCTGCGCGAACAACAGGTGGATCGCGCGGCCGCTGCCCTGATCAAGGCACTCGACACCCCCAGCCGCCGGGCCGAAGCGCTCGAATCGCTGCAGGTCTTCCGCATGCCGCCCGCATTGCCGGAGAGCGCCGCGCTGGAGACAGGCCGTGCCCGTCTGCTGACGCGCCCGGACGTCCAGCAGGCGGTGGCACGCGCAGGACGGATCCTGCAGCACGACGTGTTCGCCCTGTCGGGTTTCTGAGCGGGCCGGCGCGACGCTGCACCGCGCGGACAAGCCATGCACGACGGACCACGTTGCGTGAGATGCCAGCGTGCGTCGTCCGTCACCGCAGAGCGCATACGCGCCGTCGGCGGTCGGAACATGTTTCGCACGCGCACCCGCGGTACAGCCGTGCGCGAGGCGGGTCCATCGGACCGGACGCGGTTCGCTCGCGGGCCCGATCCATACCGCCAGCGCCGGGCAGTCTGTCCGCGTGCGCTGCTCGGATCCGTCCAGCCATCCAGCATGTGATGTCACGACGCACGTGATGCAACCCCGCCCGCAACGGCGGAAGCAGTTGCAAGCGACCCGACACGCCATGGGCGTTATTCGAGGTAGGTCCAGGTCTGGGCCTCGCCGCCATGGTCGCGGATTCGCCACAGGCTGCGCGAAAGTTCGCCCTTGGCGCGCGTGCGCCAGATCAGCCGGTCGGCGATTTTCGCGGTGGAAGTGGCTTCCACCCGCGCCCGTCGTCCACCGGGCAGGATCTCGATGCGCGTTGTCTCCATGGCGATATCCAGGCCCAGCAGGCCCCCGGTGCGCTGCGACAGCGTTTCGAAAGCCGCCAGGCCGTCACGCAGCTGGGTGCAGGCGTCGGCGCGTCCCATCTCGGTGCGCTGCTGCACACCTCCGGCGTGCTCCACGCTGCGCAGGTGGAAATCGTCGGCCATGGCCTCGCAGAGTGTCGCACTGTCATACCGGCGCATGGCCTCGAGCTCCATGCGCATGTACTCACGCACCTGGGCGTCTGAGATGCGGCTTCCGTTCTCGTACACGAGCACGCCCGCGACAAGCAGCACGATACCGAGCAAGACGGTTTTGATCACGATCGAGTCCTTTCGATGAGGGGTACCCGCCTGCCCGGTCGCTCCGGCAGCCGCGCCGCGGAGCGTAGCGCGTGCGCGGGTCGCCCGCCATCCACCGCAATCCGGTACGCGTGGACAACGCGAGCGACATGCCGCGTGACCCCAGGGCTGAGCTCACTTCAGAAGCTGCAGGACCGGCGCTCCCACCCTCGGGATTAGCAAGAGACAACAGTGGTGGCCGATCTCTACAGCCCGTCCGAGGCGGATGTCCGATCTGCGGTCATTTCCGGACGTGCGCTACCGAACCGCGCGATAGCCGCGGTTCTGCTACCTTGCGCGCACTTCGTCGGGTCAGCTGCCGACGCGCCCTCGCACGTGACTTGGACAGCTGATGCCTACTCGCAACCTATCGAACCTCTTCGCTGGCTGGGAAGGGGAGCTCAAGCTCCTGATCGACACCGGGCCGACGCAGGACGAATTCTGGAGCTACTGGGCCGAACGCGAGGCCGCCGTCGAGCAGCTGATTACGCCCGAACTCGAGCCGCAGTTTGAGACCGAGCTGGAGCGGCTTTTCGCCATCGCCGAGGCGCACGGATACCTGCGGCCAACGGTGGTCCACCCTGCCCTTGGCCCGGTCATGGCTGACCCGGTCGGCATGCCTGACGTCAGCAGCTGAGGCCGGCGGCAGCGCCTGGCATCGGCGCGCATCGTAACCACGCGCGATTCACCTCTGATTGGACATCCGCCGCCCTCACGAGGTGTCAGGTCGCTCAGAACGCAAGGATGGCCGCTGCGGACGTGACGAGCGCTGCCTCCCAGGATGTGGATGCAGACATCGGGCGCTATGGCAGCTCGACGATCGATCATATGAAGAGGATCGCTTGCCTCTCGAACGTGGCTGCTCGCTCTGGCCGACCGTGGTTGATGGCGAGATGCCGCAGTCGTCGACAAGCTGCATGCATGACCTGGCCGACAAACCGCGACTGCCGGGAGCTGGGTCGCTCCGATGAAACCGGAGATCGTGTGCTGAGGAGCTTCCCTCACTAGACGATCGTGCGCCTGCTTGCTGTCCCGGAGCATTTCCGGCACTGACCTCGAACACCGCCGAGCATGGCTCGTCTATGCACGCGGCGCGGCCCTAATCGACCCGGCACCCGCGAGAAACGAACAGGCATTGGCCAACCCCGTCGAGCAAGCCTCGGCGAGGCACGGAGATGGACCGGGGTACGCCATCCTGTCATTCGTGATCGTCGACCGCGGGCGCTTCATCGAGGGTCAAGACCACGGGGTATCTCGGCGAGACGCCCTTCTTCGTTTCACCGCAACAAGGCGAGTTCCCGGACGGCGCCGAGCAGTTCCATCTGTAACACCCGTTCGACGTCCGGCAATCGCCGCGCATGATCGTGCTGCCGGGCGCCCGACTGAGATCGTCGGCTTGCGCCGATCGGTACTCGTGCGACGGGCTGGAAGTTCCGATTTGCCCACAGCGTTCGACCGTCGAGCTTTCGACTCGATCGGTGAGGTTATTGCAGGCGGCACGGGGCGTTCCTGATCCTGCCGGGCCCGTCATTGCCCTTGCATGTCCCAGCCTCGGGCAAAGCGGGGCCTCCCCGGTCGCGGCCACAACCGGCGAGACGTGGTCACAAATACGGCATGGACACCTCACGGAAGCGGCCGACGGCTCGGTTTACCCTAGCGCCATCACTGTCCTGAGAAGCCGGCCATGCCCGCGAAACCGAGCACGTCCGCCAAGATCGTCGACCTCGCCCTGCAGGGCGGCGGCTCCCACGGGGCGCTGACCTGGGGGGTGCTGGACCGCCTGCTGTCCGACCCGCGAATCGACATTGCCTGCATCAGCGGCGCGAGCGCCGGAGCGATGAACGCGGTGGCGATGGCCGCCGGCCTGCAGCGTGGCGGGCGCGACGGTGCGCGCGAGGCGCTGGCGCGATTCTGGAAAGCGGTGGCCGACTCTGCACGCCACTCGCCGCTGCAGCGCAGCCTCTGGGACAGGCTCAGTGGGCAGTGGTCGCTGGACCGCAACCCCGCCTTCTTGTTCTTCGAGCAGCTGACCCGGCAGTTCTCGCCTTACGAGCTCAACCCGCTGGACATCAACCCGCTGCGTGACCTCGTCGCCCGCGAGGTCGACTTCGAACGCGTCAACCATTGCGAGGCTCTGAAGGTCTACGTGACCGCGACCAATGTGCGCACCGGGCGCGCGCGCACCTTCAGCCAGCCGGAGCTCACCGTGGACGCGGTGATGGCCTCGGCCTGTCTGCCCTTCATGTTCCAGGCCGTGGAGATCGATGGCGAGGCGTACTGGGACGGCGGTTATACCGCCAACCCGGCCCTGTATCCGCTGGTCGAGGACACCGCCACCCGGGACCTTGTCGTCGTGCAGATCAATCCGCTGGTGCGCGACGCGGTGCCGCGCACCGGCCGTGAGATCGTCAGCCGACTCAACGAGATCAGCTTCAACACCAGCCTGATCAAGGACCTGCGCGCGATCGAGCTGCTGCACCGGCTGATCGATGCCGAAGGCCTGGAGTCGGAGCGCTATCGCGCCCTCTTCGTGCACATCATCCACGCCGAACAAGGACTCGACGGGCTCGACCCCTCCAGCAAGCTCAATGCCGAGTGGGCCTACCTGCAGCAACTCAAGGAACGCGGCTGGAGCTGGGCCGACGCGTTCCTGGAGCGGCATTACGAAGACATCGGCACGCGCTCCAGCTTTGATCTGGGAGCGATGTTCGAGGACAGCTTCCGGCCTCCCGGAGACGACACCGGGAAGACGAAGCGCGAGGCCTGAGTGGGTGGCCGGACGCCCGCCCCTTTCCCCCAATCCCCACTCCCAATCAGCGGTGCCACTCGGTGGCACGCCTCAGTGCATGGTGTAGCGCCCCCGATGACAGCACCGCGCAAGATCGTCCTGCACTCCAGCAGCGGACTTCGACCAGGACTGGATCGCCTCGTCGCCGAATGGATCCGCGAAGGCGTCCAGTACGTGGGCGTGGTGGGCGTCGACGCAGAGGACATCGTGGACGCCATCGACTGGTTCTGCATCGGCGATGGCACCGCGCCGTACGAGATGCTGACCGCAGCCCACGCGGCCCCCGAGACCTTGGACGACGCCCTCGCCCTGGCCAGCCAGGTCGACTTTCCGGGCGAGGTGTCCATCGTCGTGTTCTAGCGCGCGATGCCCCGATGTTCCTCCAGGCCGCGGCCGACCGATCAACCGGCAGACGACGCCGGTGGCGGCGCCATGTCGGCCAGCAGCGCTGCATCGAGTTCGCGGGCGCGCACGCATGCAGGGTGCGCATCGACCCGCGCGATGTAGTCCATGAACACCGGCCGCATGGGCACGATGCCGAACCCGGTGGTCCACTTCAGCGCGTTGCCCCAGTGCAGGTCCGCAGCGGTCAGGCGGTCGCCCAGTAGATAGTCGGCCCGCGCCAGTTGCGCGGCCAAGGTGTCGATGACGGTGTCGTAGTCGCGGTACGGCGAGGCCGATGCTTCGATCGGTTCACGCTTGTAGGCGCGGTCGAGGACGGCCGGCTCGAAGCAGCCAGCGTAGAAGGCCAGCCAGCGCAGGTACGGGCCGCGCAGGGGATCGTCGATCGCGGGCGCCAGGCCGGCCTGCGGGAAACGGTCGGCCAGGTAGATCACGATGGCGATCTGCTCGGTGAGCACCGCCTCGCCATGCACCAGCGTGGGCAGCTTGCCGAGCGGATTGACGGCCAGAAATTCCGGCGTGCGGTTCTGGCCGCTGGCGAAGTCGACCGGTTCCACCGTGTACTCGGCGCCCACCGCTTCGAGCAGGATGCGCGTGCCGGCCGAACGGGACTGGGGGTTGTGGTACAGCGTGATGGTGGACGTGGTCATGGCGACTCCCGGATGGATGGACGGGGAAAGCCTAGTCCGCGTTGCGGACAGTTCCTGCCCTCGATAGGCTGCCGGCGTGTTGTCGACCTCCGCCCGCCTGCTGCGATTGGCCAGCCTGCTGCAATCGCGGCGGCACTGGGCCGGCGCGGCGCTCGCCGCGGAACTGGGCGTGGATGCGCGCACCGTGCGCCGCGATGTCGATCGCCTGCGCGAGCTGGGCTATCCGGTGGAGGCGTCCTCGGGCGTGGGCGGCGGCTACGCGCTGGGCCGCGGCGCCGAGTTGCCACCGCTGATGCTCGACGACGACGAAGCGGTGACGCTGGCCCTCGCACTGCGGGCCGCCAGCGCCAACGTGGGCGGCCTCGAAGACGCGGCCCTGGCACTGCTCGCCAAGCTGGACCAGCTGATGCCCGCGCGCCTGCGCCGGCGCAGCAGTGCGCTGCATGCGGTCACGCTGTCGTTGCGCACCGGCCCTGCTCTGGTGGATGCCGGCCTGCTGCAGACCCTGGCCACCGCATGCCGCGATTGCCGCACGCTGGCATTCGCGTACAGCAGCCATACCGGTGAACCGAGCCAGCGGCGCGTCGAGCCGCTGCGCCTGGCCAACTTCGGTCGCCGCTGGTACCTCATCGCCTGGGACCAGGACCGCGATGACTGGCGCAGCTTCCGCGTCGACCGCGTGCACGGCGCGCCACGCCTGGGTCCGCCCTTCCCGCCGCGCACCGTGCCGGCCGATGTGGCCGAACGGCTGGAGCGTGGCATCGCCTATGCCCCGTTCGCCTGCCGCATGACGCTGCGCGTGCCGGGCACGGTGGCCGAACTCGAAGCCGCGCTCCCCCTGTGGTGCGGCATCCTCGAGTGCGAATCGGCCACCCACAGCCTGCTGCGGGTCGGCGCCGACAGCCCGGAAGCCCTCGTGGCCCAGGTCCTGATGATCGGACGGCCGGCGCAGGTGGTGGCGTGCAGTGAACCGATTGCGGACATGCAGACCCTGCTGACGCGGACGGCGGCGATGTTGCAGACGGCAGGGCCTTTACGGCCGAACGGCGACGCACCGCCCGGGGTGGCCACGCCGGAGCGCGCCTGCGGAAACTGGAATGCACCGACAGCGGCACGTGTCCCGATTTGCGACTGACACCGGGCTTGGATGCCTGCAGCCGCTCGGTGCGTCAGCCACTGTGCCGTGACTCCGCCGTCGCCAGGCCGGAACGTATGAACACCAATGCGCACACTCGCCCGACAATGACGGCGCGAATCAGGTGAACCTGATCCGCGTGATCGATTCAGCCGCCGAACGTGTCGGGACCACGCGCAGGACATGCGTCGACCCGCGTGGGGGTCATCGACACGAGGTCTGAACTGAAGCACTCGTCGAGCACCGAGCAGTAACAGGCATCGAACTCCAGCTCCACGCGTGCGCGGTTGAGGCCGTCCCAGACCGCCTGCTGGGCGGGATCGGCCGCGTACTCGAGCACGCGGGCGCGCATGCCCGGCTTGTACACGCCGATCGCCGAGCCCACCGCACTGGGTGCGAGTTGCGCCGCGGCCGTGGACGGGGGCGCCTCTCGGGTGAGGTCCACTCCCGGCGCGACGCCGCAGCACAGCTGCAGCAGGTGCTGCGGATGCTTCACCACCTCGCCCCGGTACCGGACCACGAGGTTCTGCAGCAGCGCCGGCCCGCTGCCCGCATTCTCGATCGCCATCACGATGCGCCCCGGCTCCTCGCCGAATCCGCCATTGGTGGTGATGTAGGTGAGGTACGGCCACGAGTTCGCGGCCACGAGCCGCTCCTGCGTCTTGCCGTGGTGGATCGCCACGGCCAGCGAGATCAGCGAGATGAGCAGCGCCGCGAGGCCGATCGCGAGATCGCTCGCGCGATGTCCGGTCTTGCGCGCCTTCGGCTCCACGCCCTCGGCGCTCACTTCGATCGGCGGCTCGGACATGGTGGTCACTCCCGGGGGTCGAGCGATTTTTCCGGAGCGGTCCATCGCGTGTCAACGGACGACCCGACACGCGTCCTCGCAACGGGCGAACCGACGCGCGCTTCGCCAGCTTCCTGCGCGCCTACCCCTGACCGCATGCCCGCTAGCCCAGCGTGGTGGCAGGCGTCGCAACCTTCGCTGCCGCATTTTTCAGCCTTTGGCACGGCAGAGCGTCGAAGTCGTCGCTGCAGTCGGCGAGTCATGGAGCAGACGCATCAATGCCGGGGGGGATCCAATCAGACAGCCGGCGAGACGGACAACGTGAGCCTGATCTTGCTTCTTTGGCATGACCGCAGCCATGCGCAGCACGACGCGGTGGACGGTGGCATCCTGCAGCGGTGTAGGGCTGCTCCGGCAACAGCAACATCCGGCATGGTTCTGTCAGCATGCGGATGCTCGATCCGTTGTATCCGGCGCAGGTCTACGGCTGCAACACATGAATCCGGCACAGTTGGATCCGATGAGGCGTCGAGCGTGAAAGCGTTGTTCCGCTCGGTCGAGACGACATGGAGGTACGAGATGCGCCCTTCACCCAGTGGACTGCCGACTGCAGGACACCCCCGCTTCGTTTGCGCCGTTGCCCTGGCTGCGCTCAGTGCCTGCACTGGCGTGCAGCGTCTTCCAGCCGAGGCCGACACGTTTCGCCCGGCGGATGAAGCGGTCGCAATCGCGGACCCGAGGCACGTGCTGGGCGCGTGGGATGTCGTGTCGTTCGAGGGCTACAGTCCCGAATCAAGGTTGATCGGTGCGGAGCGCGCCGCGTATGCTGACTTCGACGTCAGCGGAGTGGCCCTGCACTTGGAGTGCAACTACACCACCCGGCCGGACATCCTGGGGCTCGGCATACTCGATACCGGACCGGATTTCGACCATCCTCAGACCATGATGGGGTGCGGAGCGGACACAAATGCGCGAGAAGCGCGCTACTTCAGGTTCTTCGACCGCAGCCCCAGCATCGAGGCCCTGGGCGCACACCGCCTCCTCCTCAAGGCGGGTGAACGAACGCTCATCCTCGAACGCCCAGAGATCCGCCGACTCGCCTTTGTGCCCACACCGCGCGCCCTGACGGGCACGTGGCAAGCAGAGAGCATCACGCGCTACGTGCACGGCGCCGGCGCCTCATCGACCGGGTTATCCGAACTGCCCGGGCACCTGATCTTCGATAACGGCACGCTCCGGCACACTACGTGCTCTGCACTGCGCATCAGCTATCGGATCGACAACACAGGGCGCCTCACTACGACAGGGGATTCGCAGCGCGCACTTGCCGCGCACTGCGCTGATTTACATATCCCGTCTTCCGCGAATGGACAGCCGAGCGCCGGGGATGTCATCGCCGTCCTCCACGCCTCACCTCTGGCCGAACTCAGCGGAAAGAATGGCCTTTTATTGTCGACCGACACATTCGGGCTGCTCTTGAGGCGTCGCGACTGAGTGAGCGCCCGATTAAGCGGCTCTCCCGGCTGGTGGAGTGCAATGCACCTCGTGCGGACGTGAGGCTGAACTGGTTCGGACGAGGACGCTTTCGCGTACCAGCGGCCATACATTGCGTCGGCTGGCACCCCGGCTTGATCCTGTGTCCCGCAATCGAACGGAGCTCGCGCCCTTGAGTTCACAAGCGGGTCGGGATCTGGTCAACCAAGTAGCTAGGTAACTCGACCTGACCCCATTACCCGCTTCGCCGGATTCCTGTGCGCCCACGCCTGCTCGCATGCCCGCGAGCCCAGCGTGGTGGCAGAGGTCGCAATCTTCGCCGCCGCATTTACTTGCGCTGGCACCGGGAACAGAGATTCAAAAGCTAGCGGCGCTCTGCGAGCACCTGGTCACTGAGGCGGGCCCGCATCGACCAGAAGTGAACCTGGCACGATTAGCCCGCCGTTAGCCCGTGCTCAACCTGACCCCGCTACAGGCGCACCCAGGTAGGGAAGTGAGCCTGTCACCGCGATGGTCGTGCGTTGCGAGCCGAAGGATCGTGGGCGCGCTCACCGGGAGTGCTGATTACCAGCCTTGCTCGGTCGGCAGCACGAACAGCTCCGCGACGTTGACGTGCGGTGGTGCCTGGGCCGCGAACAGGATGGTATCGGCGATGTCGCGGCCTTTGAGGAACGTCATCTGCTCGGCCAGCTCATCCATCTGCTGGCGATAGCCGGGATCGCTGATCTGATCGTAGAGCTCGGTCTCGACCGCGCCGGGCTGGATGCAGGTCACGCGGATGTTGTGCTTCTGGCCCACCTCCATGCGCAGGCCGTCGGAGAAGGCGGTCACCGCGTGTTTGGTGGCGCAGTACACGGCGAGCCCCTTGAACACCTTGCGCCCCGCGATCGACGAGGTATTGAACACATGGCCCGACCGCTGCTTGATCATGTGCGGCAGCACCGCCGCGGTGGTATTGAGCAGGCCCTTGAGATTGACGTCGACCATCCGATGCCACTCGTCGGTCTTGAACTGGTCGACGTCGGACAGCGGCATGAGGCCCGCATTGTTGAACAGCAGGTCGATCGAGAGGCGGATGCGAGGCGTCGGGTGTCATGCGCGCGGTGCGGGTGATGGTCCTGAACAAAGGTAGCGCTGACTGGAGGCTGTCGTGCGACTGCTTTGCAAGCGCCGACGACACTACTTCGGCGCCGGCTCGCGCCTAGTCTGGTCGTTGCGTAGCCCGCACGCGTACCAAAGTAGCCTTGACACCCATATCGGGCGCAACCACCGAGAGCAGAAATGGCCCATCCAGCGATCCACCTCGTGCATGTTTTCTGCGCTGGCCCGAATGGCGGCAATCCTGCGCCCATCGTGCTGGACGCTCGAGGAATGAGCGATGACGCAATGCGCGACGTGGCGCGTGAGCATAGGCACGAGAGTGGCTTCGTGTTGCCCCCGCCAGACGGAAGTGACGCTGATCTGGCAATGCGTTTCTGGGTGCCGAACCATGAAATGGAGATGTGCGGCCACGTGACGGTCGGCGCGGTGTGGCTACTCGAGCGGCATGGACGCCTGAGCAAGGACCGTCTGCGTATCCACACGCCGAGTGGAATGGTCGAGGCCCTGATCAACCGTGCGGGCGATGCCGAAGTCGCTGTGGAGATTTCGCAGCCTGTGGGTCATGTCGAGACTCTGGCGTGCCCCGATCTACGCTCAGAGATTGCGAGCCTGCTGGACATCGAACCGGCAGCCTTAGGTGATGGGCCGATCCAGAACGCGAGGACAAGCCGGGTCAAAACGCTGGTTCCGATCAGCTCCATCGGTGCGCTCGACGCATTGCGCCCGGACTTTTCTCGCGTCGCGACCCTCTGCGAGCGGCTTGGGTCGACCGGACTCTACCCCTACGCGGTTGGCGCGGATCCCGGCATCGTGGACGCACGCCAATTCCCCAAAGCGTCTGGATATCCGGAAGACGCGGCGACCGGCATTGCGGCGGCAGCCCTTGCGTTCGGCTTGCGTGAGCAGGACCTCCTGCCACCCACCTTGGCGGCGTTGCGGGTTCGCCAGGGACGCGCCATGGGTCATCCGTCTGAGATCTCTATCCGTTTCGAGCACACGCATTCCGATGTGACAGGGTGTTGGATCGGAGGTGTAGTGCGGGCTTGATTCGCATGAAAAGACGAGCATTGGCGCGGTAGGCCCCGTCGGAGCGTAAGGTGCTCATTGAACGGATCAAGATCGCACCTTGAGGTGATCTCCAGCGAGCGCATCGTTGTCGAGAATTGAACCCTTCACTTTGCGCTCTCGCGCTCCGTGAAACCGGCATCTTTAGCTTCCCGACTTTGAGCAAATTTCGATCCGCTGACGCGAGCTCGAAGTTAACCTGGCACCGTTAGCTTGCTACGCAGCTACACATGTCAGCGGCTTCAACCAATGGGTGTTTCCGATCCTGGCCATGATCATGATCGCCGCCGCGTTCCTCAGCTTGTGGCATGGCAAAGCATTGAAATCGGCGGCGACGGTGGGCGAGGCGTGGATCAAGCGCATCAATGCCGAATCCACGTCTCAAGCAGCAGTCGATGACTCGACTTAAGTGAACCTGGCACCGTTAGCCAGAAGACGACGGCCTATTTGGCAGAGACCCCTTTCTTCATCTCACCGAACGAGGCGGCGTTCTCGGATGCGCATGCCGAACAGTTCCATCTCTATCGCCTGTTCGATTTCAGACAGTCACCGCGCATGTTCATGCTGCCCGGTGCAGTCGGCACGCATTGCCGTCTCGATCCTGTCAGCTATCGTGCGACGCTCTTGGCTCGCTGATACCCAGCCCGCTCGCCCATGGAGGGAATTGAATTGATCAGGGACGTCATTGCCGCCGGCGGCGCCGGCTTTTTCATTCCCGTGGTGCTGTTTGCCCTGCTTCTGTATGCGGTACGCGGCCTGTTCCGGTTGCATGGACGCCGCAGCCAACATCGGCGCGAGTTTCTCGAACACTGGGACGCCACGCGCATCGACGATGACCTTTGGCTCGAAGTGACGATCCGCCATCTCTACGGCACACACCTGCCGGCGCACGTCATCCGCAACGCGCTCGCGCACCCGCATACGAGCCAAGCCCTGCTGGAACTATCGGAGCTGTGGGACTTCTTTGATTACGACCCGGCGACCCGAGCCGTCGCCTGGAAGTACACGCCACATCGCAGCGCACGGATTCGCGCGCTCCTCCGCCACTGGCCCACGCTCCGCTACTTCCTGTTCGCAGGCGTGGGCGCGCTTGCTGCGTATCTCGCAACGCGCGCCGGCGGCTTCAACCAGTGGGCGTACGCAATCCTCGCCACGGTCATGATCGCCGCGGCGCTTCTCAGCCTTTGGCATGGCGAAGCCCTGAAGATCGCCGAACGGGTTGGCGAATCATGGATTCGACGCATCAACGCCGACTCGGAACAGCGCCATGCAGTCGATGACGCGCCTTAAGTGAACCTGGCACCGTTAGCCTCCTCTGTCGCGCCATCGCCGCGAGCTTCAAACCCGGCGCCGTTATCCCAACCTGGCACCGTTAACTTTGAGACCTTAGCACCGCTTCGGCATTATCCAGCGCAGCACTGGCTTGTTTCACGAGAGTTCGCTCTCCAGACGTCTCGCTAACAGCTTTCTGCAACAGCCTCCTTCCTCTTCTTGCATCCTTTGAGATGAGCGCCCTGCCCAACTCGACGTTCATCTTCTGCCTAATTCTTGTTTTGTCTTGTGAGGTTACGGCAAGTCCGATAGCTTCTCTGTAGAGTTTTTCGGCTCGCGCAAGATTACCTTTCCTGACACTTATCAGGCCTAAGGTTGCTGTTAGGTACGCATCCTTATGAAGCCCGTACGAAACCTTGCTAAGCAAATAAGACGCCTCCTCCAAGCGACCTATCTCGGCCAAAGCAAAGGCCAAATTGTTTATTACGGGAAGATCCCTATATCGCAGGATAGAGTCATCCCTCAAGCAGTCATCAAGGAGGCGGGAAAGCCTCGCATCGTTAGTACGCGACAATCCTAGAAAAGAAGATTCAGTGAAGAAAATCCAACGGATTAGCTTGTGTGAAACTCCCTTTACATCGAGCAGATTGTGCGCAAGATCAAATGCTTCGTTAGAGCGCCCAGTCTTTATTAGGGCGTTCATATGAACAGAATAGAGGTCGGCAATCTTGTCGGTCTTTCCGATGTGGTAGTCAGTATCTTGACTTAGTATGGACTCCGTAACTTTGAGAACTTGATCAAACTGTCCCATACTCGACATAAGAGAAGCGATGTTCTTCGACACAAAAATTTCTTGCTCAAGCCCGCCCTCGGAATCCATCGAAAGAGCATGCTTAAAAGCTTGAACTGCACGCACCGTATCTTTCTTTCGATGATAAACAACAGCAATATTATTCCAGAGGCTCACACTAGCTTTGATAGCGCCCTGCATCTTTAGAGCAGATAGAGCCTCATCGTACTGGTTAGTGCGAAGTAGAGATCTAGCCAAGCGCGCCCAAATCGCATCATCCTTTTGCTCAAACTCCACAAAGGACCTTAGCGAATGCACTGCTTCATAGTTCTTATCCAGAAACGCACAAACGTCAGAAAAGGCAACTAGGGCGCTTTTATTGAACGGATCGAAAGAAATCGATCTTTTCAGGGCTGCGTATGCCCTGTCTGGCATGTTGTTCCCAATATAGGCAAACCCTAAATTTGCGTATGCAACCGAGGAGTTCGGGCGCTCATCTAACGCGATCCTTAATGAGGATATGGCACCAGAAAAGTCATTCTGAACTAACCTGAAAGCACCTTCAAAAAGGCGCTCGGCATATCCGGCGGGATTCAGCCCCACAGCTCTAGAAATCCATAAGGCTGCCCGCTCGAAGTCCTGATCAATCACACCAAAAGAAGCGAGCCTGAGAGCCGAATAGGAGTCGCCCTCCCAACTTGATTCAAATATGGAAACAGCATCACCTCTCTCGCCAAGCCTCGCATACATATCGCCGAGCTTTCTGGAGAAGAACGGATCCGTGGCCAACCGAGCCGCGCTTTTAGTTGCTTCGCGCTCAAGAGAACTATTGCCGACCAGTCCGTGGAGGTTGGCCAGTCGGTTCTGAAAAGTAGAAGAATTTGAGAACTTGTCGGTCTTCCTCTGGAGTTCTAGAAGACGCTGAATCGCCGCAGCTTTCAATGTTTCAAGCTGTGGACCATCTTCCTTCAAAGAGTACGCTTGGCGGCGCAGCTCGGACATCTCAAGGATGTCGTCCAAAGGCGGCGAAATGAGAGAAAGTGCGCTTTTCGGGTCTTCTGCGAAGACAATCTCGAAGCGAGCAGGATCAGCAGATAGAGCGGGGGCAACCTCTGGTGGCTTAGATGTTTCCATCGGTTCCTCCGCTCCTAATTTGCGCTAGTCGATTTCGACTTCGCTCAGCGCGGGCAATCGCCTTAGCTGCCTTTGCCTGCCGCTGCTTTGCGACTTGCTGCGAACGGTGCCTCGCGAGGGCTTCATTACTCAAAGTCCGTATGGCGGAATGGCAAACTCGCCTAACGCGTTCGAACGATGACTCTCTGGAGCGAAAATCGGGGCGTGTCATCTGATCAATCAGCTCCGACAAAAGCCCGGAGATAGCGGCTGGAGCAGATGAAGCCGCATCCAATTTTACAGGTGAAAGCCCTTGAAATAGCTTAGGCGCATTTTTCTCCCAAGCGACCACCCTAGCTTCGTGCCGGGGCTCAGCGTCAATGCGCGCCTTTAGAGCAGAGAATCTGATATCAAAGTCAGGATTCTTGGCTCTGTAGGCGGTTTGATAATCCTCCGGGTGAAACATCTCAAACAGCATGCAACCTAAAGCAAACATGTCGGTATGCGGAGCGATTGCACGATCACCAGCCATTCCGCAAAACGCCTCGGGAGCGGAGTACATAAGAAGCCCCACAGGACCTGTGTAATGAGCTATTGGCTTTGACTCTGAGCGAGCAGATGTACCTAAATCAATCGCCACCACCTCTCCGAGGGGCGTACCATCTAAGCGACTTCTAAAATTGTCTGCTTTGATATCTCTGTGAAAAACTCCTCGCTTGTGCAAGCCCTCGACCGCGAGGACGACAAGATTGAATATTTCGAGCTTTTCAATTGCACCTGATTGCTCTTGGCTCTCGAAATGCTTGTCAATATCACCTTCAATCCATTCAGCAGCGAAGAATGGAGCAGGAATCGCCAGATCCAAGTTTTGCTCGGGGATAGCAACCCTCAGCTCGTATGAAACGCAAGATGACCTGACTTGCAAACAACGAGCGGCCCCTCTTAGGGACTCTAGAATTTCATGCTCCCGCCTAAAACAAGCGGATCGATACTGATCACTTTTACTTGGATCCGGATCAAGAAACTTTAAAGCAACGTCTTTTCCATCAATTTCATCAGTCGCTCGAAAAACGAGAGAAAAATGCCCTCGCTTCTCGCCATCAACGATATTAACAAGCCTGATCTTGGAGTACCGACCCTCTAAAAGCTCGCTCTCCTCGAGGGTCTTGATTAGAAGCTTGCTATTTCCGTGTAGCACAGCACCCCCTCTTACTTGTTAGACCCCAACCGGATTCGCCTTCTCCGGATCGATCTTGTACAGCTTGATCGCCCGGGCCACATCCTTGCCGGTCATCTTCCCGTCCTTCATCAGGCCCTCGATCGCGGCTTGGGCGATGTAGTAACGATCCACCTCGAAGTGACGGCGCAGGTTGGCGCGGGTGTCGGAGCGGCCGAAGCCGTCGGTGCCGAGCACGGTGTAGGTGGCCGGCACGAACGCGCGGATCTGGTCGGCGAACGCGCGGACGTAGTCCGTCGCGGCGATGACCGGGCCCTGGCGGCCTTCGAGCAGCTGGGTGACGTAGGCCTTGCGTGGGGTCTTGGCTTCGGGATTGAAGCGGTTCCAGCGCTCGGCATCCCAGCCGTCGCGGCGCAGCTCGGTGAAGCTGGGGCAGGACCAGATGTCGGCGGTGACGCCGAAGTCCTTGTCCAGCAGTTCGGCGGCGGCGATGGCCTCCCTAAGGATGGTGCCCGAGCCCAGCAGCTGCACGCGCAGCTCGCCCTTCTTGGGCTTGCCGGCATCCTTCAGCAGGTACATGCCCTTGATGACGCCCTCGGCCGCGCCTTCGGGCAGGGCCGGGTGGCTGTAGTTCTCGTTCATCAGGGTGATGTAGAAGAACTCGTCCTGCTGCTCGTCGAGCATGCGCTGCATGCCGTAGTGCAGGATCACCGCCACTTCGCCGGCGAACGTCGGGTCGTAGGCGCGGCAGTTCGGGATGGCGCCGGCCAGCAGGTGGCTGTGGCCGTCTTCGTGCTGCAGGCCTTCGCCGTTGAGCGTGGTGCGGCCGGCGGTGGCGCCGAGCAGGAAACCTCTGGCGCGCATGTCGGCGGCCTGCCAGGCCGAATCGCCGATGCGCTGGAAGCCGAACATCGAGTAGTAGATGTAGAACGGCAGCATCGGCACGTCGTTGGTGCTGTAGCTGGTGGCCGCGGCCATCCAGCTGGCGAAGGCGCCGGCTTCGGTGATGCCTTCCTCCAGCACCTGGCCGGCCGCGTCTTCGCGGTAGTACGAGAGCTGGTCACGGTCGACCGGCTTGTACTTCTGGCCCTGCGGGGCGTAGATGCCCAGCTGGCGGAACAGGCCTTCCATGCCGAAGGTGCGCGCCTCGTCGGCGACGATCGGCACCACGCGCGGGCCCACCTGCTTGTCGCGCAGGATGATGGAGAGCGACTGCACGAAGGCCATGGTGGTGCTGATGGCGCGCTCGCCGGTGTCCTGCATCAGGCGGTCGAACACCTTGAGCTCGGGCGCCTTGAGGGTCTCGGTGCTCTTGCGGCGGCGCTGCGGCAGGAAGCCGCCCAGCGCCTGGCGGCGCTCGAGCATGTACTGCACTTCCTCGGAGTCCTTGCCCGGGTGATAGAACGGGATGTCGCCGTCCTTGAGCGCCGCGTCGCTGACCGGAATCTTGAAGCGGTCGCGGAAGGTGCGCACGGCCTCGTCGTCGAGCTTCTTGGTGTTGTGCGTGGGGTTGAGCGCTTCACCGGCGCTGCCCAGGCCGTAGCCCTTGACCGTCTTGGCGAGGATGACCGTGGGCTGGCCCTTGGTGTCCATCGCGTTCTGGTAGGCGGCGAAGACCTTGTGCGGATCGTGGCCGCCGCGGTTGAGGCGCCAGATGTCGTCGTCGCTGAGGTTGGCGACGAGGTTCGCGGTTTCCGGGTACTTGCCGAAGAAGTGTTCGCGCGTGTACGCGCCGCCGAAGGCCTTGCAGTTCTGGTACTCGCCGTCGACGGTCTCCATCATCAGCTTCTTGAGCATGCCGTCCTTGTCCTTGGCAAGAAGCGGA
Organism: Luteimonas deserti; assembly: GCF_013425765.1. Taxonomy (GTDB): domain Bacteria; phylum Pseudomonadota; class Gammaproteobacteria; order Xanthomonadales; family Xanthomonadaceae; genus Luteimonas; species Luteimonas deserti. The sequence continues at coordinate 326,681 of NZ_JACCJZ010000004.1, read as the reverse complement.
TCCCAGTAGCTGCCCCAGATGGTCTTGACCACGTTCCAACCGGCGCCGCGGAAGCCGCCTTCCAGTTCCTGGATGATCTTGCCGTTGCCGCGCACCGGGCCGTCGAGGCGCTGCAGGTTGCAGTTGATGACGAAGACCAGGTTGTCGAGGCCTTCGCGGCCGGCCACCGAGATCGCGCCGAGGCTTTCCGGCTCGTCGGTCTCGCCGTCACCCATGAAGCACCACACCTTGCGGTCGGACTTGGGCATCAGGCCACGCGCTTCGAGATACTTCCAGTAGCGCGCCTGGTAGATGGCGGCGATGGGGCCGAGGCCCATCGAGACCGTGGGCACCTGCCAGTAGTCGGGCATCAGCCAGGGGTGCGGATAGGACGAGATGCCCTGGCCGTCGACTTCCATGCGGAAGTTGTCGATCTGGGTTTCGGTGAAGCGGCCTTCGAGGAACGAGCGGGCGTAGATGCCCGGCGAGCTGTGGCCCTGGGTGGCGATAACGTCGCCCGGGTGGTCGGCCGAGGGCGCGCGGAAGAAGTGGTTGAAGCCCACGTCGTACAGCGTGGCGCTGGAGGCGAAGCTGGCGATGTGGCCGCCGAGGTCGCCGGGCTTGCGGTTGGCGCGCACCACCATGGCCATCGCGTTCCAGCGGATGATCGAGCGGATGCGCCATTCCAGCTCCGGGTTGCCCGGCATCTTCGGCTCGAGATGGGCCGGGATGGTGTTGACGTATTCGGTGGTCGGCGCGAACGGCAGGTGGGCGCCGGCGCGGCGGGTGAGCTCCACCATGTTTTCCATCAGCTGGTGGGCGCGCTCGGGCCCGCCGACGTCGATGACCGCTTTGAGCGACTCGAGCCACTCGCGGGTCTCGGTCGGGTCGGGGTCGTTCTGCAGGACGTCGTTCAGCCAGTTCATTGGGGGCTCCAGCGCAGCGCGCAGGCGCGCGCGTGTAGGGGTCGATCGGACCCTGGATTCTATCAGGGGTGACACCGGGTACCCGACGCCGGCGCACGGTGCATTGCCAGCCGGTCGGGGGCTCGGCCATGATCCCGTGTTCAGGGGAGGATGCGGCATCATTGCGCGCCACTCCGCCCGCGCCCGAGTCCGCCTCCGATGCCGCACAGAGCCCAATCACCCTTCAGCCGCTGGCGCATGCCGGTGCTGGCGCTGTTGATCGCGCTGATCGTGATCGGACCCTTCCTGATCATTCGCGGTGCGATGCGCCAGGCCGAGCTGGCGACGGAGGCCGTGATGCACACGCGAGAGGTGCAGACCCTGATCCATCTTGTGGCCTCGGACGCGCGCAGCCTCGAGGGGGCCGCGTTGGCCCGCAGCCGCGGCATCGACACCCCGTTGCTGCGCGAACGTATCGCCGATTCCCAGGGCCGGGTACTGCCGAACCTCGAGCAGGTGATGGCGCTCACCCGGGACAGCCCAGAACAGCAGGTGCGCCTGGGCGAGCTGCGCAATGCGCTCGTTCAGCGTCTTGCACGTATCGATTCGGTGTTGGCGGCCGGGCCGGAGTCCACCAACCGGCAGATCGACGAAATGATCATGCTGTACACGATCCAGACGCAGATCCAGGAGATCGTGGCGGCCGAAGAGGAACTGCTCCAGGTGCGTACCGGTGAGGCCCGTGTGGCCAAGCGCCAGGCCGAGGTCGCCAGCTGGGCGGCAATGGTGGTGCAGCTGCTGTTGCTGATGGCCTCGGCCTATTTTGCGCTGCGTCAGCAGAGCGGACGTCTGGCGGCCGAGCGTGTGGCCGCCTCGGCCAGCGGGCGGGCCCTCGCGGTGCTCGACACGGTGCGCGAGCCGATCGTGCTGATCGACAGCGAGCAGCGCGTGGTGATGCACAACGCCGCGTTCGCCGAGCTCTACGGCGTGGAGCGCGACATCCGCGGCCAGCGCCTGGCGGAACTGGGCGACGGGGCCTGGGACAACCCGGAAACCCTGCGCCGCCTGCACGACGTGCTGGCACGCGACCGCGAGCTGTGGGACTACCGGCTGGCGCAGTCCACCGCCGACGGGGTGGAGCGCACGATGCTGCTCAACGCCAAGCGCATGCCGCTGCCCGACCGCAGCGATGCGGTCGCTTTGATCACCGCGTCCGACATCACCGCCCAGGCGATCAGCGAACGCCAGATCCGCGAGCTCAACCAGCAGCTCGAGGGCAAGGTGGAACAGGTCTCGGACGTCAACCGCGAGCTGGAGGCCTTCAGTTATTCGGTCTCGCACGACCTGCGTGCGCCGCTGCGGCACATCGCGGGCTTCGCCGACAAGCTGGGCCGGCACCTGGGCGACGGCGTCGACGAGAAGACCACGCATTACCTGGGCGTCATCGGCTTCTCGGCCAAGCGCATGGCCTCGCTGATCGACGACCTGCTGGTGTATTCGCGCCTGGGCCGCAACGCGATGCGCCTGCAGAGCGTGGACCTGCAGTCGATGGTGGCCGATACCCGGGCGATGCTCGACAGCAATGCAAGCGCGGAGAATCCCAGCCACCGCATCGAGTGGACCGTTACCCCGCTGCCGATCGTGATCGGCGACGAGAACATGCTGCGCCAGGTGTGGTTGAACCTGCTCGGCAACGCCATCAAGTACAGCGTCGGCAGCGAGCCGGCGCGGATCGAGGTGGACTGCAAGCGCAGCGACGACGGCGGCTACCAGTTCAGCGTGCGCGACAATGGCGCCGGCTTCGACATGCAGTACGCGGGCAAGCTGTTCGGCGTGTTCCAGCGCCTGCACTCGGCCAGCGAATTCCCCGGCACGGGCGTGGGCCTGGCCAGCGTGCGTCGCGTGCTGGGGCGCCACGGCGGCCGCATCTGGGCCGAGGCCGAGCCCGGAAAGGGCGCTATCTTCCATTTCACTCTGCCTGCGGCCACCCAGCTCGCCGGCGCATCTCCAACCTCCGGAAACCCCTGAACATGAGCGATATCCGCACGATCCTCCTCGCCGAGGACAGCCCGCATGACGCCGAAATGGCCATCGATGCGCTGCGCGAGGCCCATCTGGTCAACCCGATCGTGCACGTCGAGGATGGCGTCGAAGCGGTGGACTACCTGTTCCGCCGTGGCAAATATGCCGACCGCCCGGAAGGCGACCCCGCCGTGCTGCTGCTCGACATCAAGATGCCGCGCATGGACGGCCTCGAGGTGCTCAAACAGCTGCGCGATCACGAAACTCTGAAGCGTGTGCCGGTGGTGATCCTGTCCTCGTCGCGCGAGGAAAGCGATCTGGCCCGCAGTTGGGACCTCGGCGTGAACGCCTACGTGGTCAAGCCGGTGGACGTGGACCAGTTCTTCGACGCGGTGCGCACGCTCGGCAAGTTCTGGGCCGTGCTCAACGAAGCGCCCGAGATCGAGTAGTTCGGATGATTTCTGCTGCCGACGGCGGCCGTCTGCGCGTGCTGATCCTCGACGACTCCCGCGACGATGCCGAGCTGACCGAGCTGGCCCTGGTCGACGCCGGGGTCGCGGCGGAGATCCGCGTGGTCCACGGCCAGGCGGGGCTGGCGGAGGCGCTGACGGCGTTCGCGCCACAGATCGTGCTCTCCGACGTCAACCTGCCCGGGTTCTCCGGCGCCGAGGCGCTGGAGATGACCCGTGCCCTGCGGCCCGGCGTGCCGGTGGTGTTCCTGACCGGTTCGGCCCTGGGCCTGCCCGGCGAGACGCTGCCGGTCGGCGACGGGCTGGTCTACAAGGACACGCTGGGTGAGCTGCCCGACGTGATCCGCTCGGTCCTGCGCGTCCAGCTGCATCTCCCAGACGGGGGATGAGGCTTCGACGGCGCGGCGCGCGCGTCCATCCCGTCCGTCCGCACGGTCACCGCAGGTCGGGGCGTGGCACCCGCGCCCATGCGCCGGCCGCGGGCCTGCACCGCAGGCCGCGACCGGCACCCCGCCGCTACGGCGTGCTCAACGCGACAGCGGGAAAATCCACCGGCACGTCGAAGGCGACGTTGACGTAGTTGGTGAAGAGGTTGAGGGCGACATGGGCCAGGATCTCGACGATCCGGCCGTCGTCGAAGCCCGCGGCGCGCAGCGCGTCGACGTCCGCGTCGTCGAGCTGGCCACGCTGCTCGACCACCTTCAACGCGAACGCCAGCGCGGCTGCGGTCTTCGGGTCCCCGGCGCGGCCGCGCTGCGCCTCGTGCATCTGCTCGGCGGTGGCGCCGGCCTTCTGGCCGAGCATCGTGTGCGCGGCGAGGCAGTAGCTGCACCGGTTGCGGTCGGCGATGGCCACGGCGAGCTGCTCGCCGAGGCGCGCGCCCAGGGTGCCCTTGCCGAGGGCGCCGAACGCGGCCCACATGCTCTGCAGCGCGGCCGGCGAGTTGGACACGGCCTTGAACATGTTGGGCGTGCTGCCGAAGGCCTGGTCCACCTGCCTGAGCAGCGGCTGGCTGGCGGCGGGTGCGGTCTGGGGATCGAGATTGATACGGGACATGGCGGACTCCTGATGGGGTAACCGCGCACGGGATGCGCGCGACAGAGACAGTCTGCCGGGGGATTTCGTATCATCCGGCACGTATCGAACTTGATACGTGCCAATTCGTACACACCGCCCATGCCGACCTCGCTGCCGACCCCGCCGCCTCCGCTCGATCGCCTCTCCGCCCTGCTGGAGCGCCACCGTGTACGCGCCGAGCTGCACCACACGGGCGCGTTGTGTGGCATCACCCGCTTCGATGCCGCCGCCGGCCACGGCTACCTGCACGTGTTGCGGCGGGGCGAGCTGCGCGTGCGCCATGCCGGCACGCCGGGCCTGCCACGCTCGCTGCGCTTCGATACGCCGACCCTGCTGCTGTATCCGCGCGCGGTGACCCACGTCTTCGAGAATCCACCGGACGAGGGCGCGGATTTCAGCTGCGCGCGGCTGGTGTTCGACGGCGGCGCGGACAACCCGCTGGCGCGTGCGCTGCCGCCCCTGCTCGCCGTGCCGCTGTCGGAGGTGCCCGGCCTGCACGGCGCGCTGGACCTGCTGCTCGCCGAGACCGGGCGCGTGCGCTGCGGCCAGCGCCTGCTGGTGGACCGCTTGTTCGAGGTGGTGCTGATCCAGCTGCTGCGCTGGCTGCTCGATCATCCCGAGGCCGCCGGCGTCGCGCCGGGCCTGATCACCGGCCTGTCGGAATCGCGCCTGGCGCGGGTGCTGGTGGCGATGCACGCGGCGCCGGGCGAGCCCTGGCCGCTGGCGCGCATGGCCGAGGTGGCGGGCATGTCGCGGACCGCCTACGTCACCTGCTTCCGTGAGCACGTGGGACAGACGCCCGCCGACTATCTCAACGACTGGCGTATCGCGCTGGCGCAGGGCCGGCTGCGCGACGGCACGCCGATGAAGCTGCTTGCCGGGGAGCTGGGCTACGCCACGCCGTCGGCGTTGTCACGTGCGTTCAAGGCCAGGATCGGCGTTTCGCCACGCGCATGGCTGGGTGCGCGTCACGCGGCAGCGGAGTGAGTGCACGGCTGCGGCGCGGGGCGTCCGCCGTCACGTTGCCAGTGCACGGGCCGGTCGACTTCGCCCGCGCGCGCCGCAGATCACTGTGCGCACGGCCTCGCCCGGCAAACGCCGGCCGCATCGCGCGCACGTGGCACGTGCCCGCAGCACGCCGGGCCTCGCCGCACACGCCGACATCGACCGGCGCGGTGCGTGCCGCGCGTGCGGATCAGCCTGCGTCGTCCGCCCCGGCCGGGCCGTCGAGGCGCTGCGCCCAAGACTCGACCGATGCCGTGCGCAGCCGCGCGTGCACCAGCTTCAGCCAGCCGGCGGGCAGCGGGAGTGTCGCTGCCGCTTCCAGCAGCGGGCGGTCGAGCGTGCGCTGGAACAGCAGCTCGAGCAGGCGCCGCAGCGGCCACTCGGGATAGGGCCGGGCGACGATCCGCATCGGGTCGCCTGCGCTGATCTCGCCCGGACGCCGGACCCGGTAGTACCAGCCGGTGCGGCCGGTGGCCTGCACCCGGGCGGCGACCCGCGGCGCGTCGAACCGGTCGTCGAGTTTCCAGCAGGGCTGCCGGGCCTGCGACACCTCGAACTCGGCGCTGCCGACCTGCACTACGTCGCCCAGACACACGGTGTCCTCCGTCCAGCCCAGGGTCGACAGGTTCTCGCCGAACGCACCCGGGCCGTCGAGCAGGATGCGGCCGGGCAAGGCGCTGCGCCAGGCGGGGTAATGGTCGTAGGGATAGTGGTGCACCGCCTTGTCGACGCCGCCGTGGACCCGCAGGTCGCCCTGCGCGTCGCCCACCAGTCCGGTGACGGTGACCTGCACCACGCCGGGCGCGGGCCGTTTGTCGATGGCGCTGAAGGTGCCGGGGCGGGTGTACGGCCGCACCGCGCCGCGCAGCACCGCGAGCAGCGGCGTGGGCGCGGGCAGGCTCATGCGGGCCGTCCTGCCAGGCCGCCCGCATGCGCGCCAGGCGTCGCGCGCATCATGGAAGCTGCTCCGGCAGCGCGCAGCCGAACGGCGTGCAGCCGGCAGCCTCGCCGCCTGCCGCCTGGTCGCGCTCGAGCACCAGCTGGCCGAGCGCGGCGCCGAGCGTCAGATCGTCCACCCGACCGAACGCCGTACTGCGCAAGCGGCCGAGATGATCGATCAGCGCCAGGCTCGGCGTGCCGCGGAAGCCGTAGCGGGTCATGGTCTGCGGCACGGGACCCTCCGTCGATGGCCGGTCGACCGCGACGGGCATGCCGAGCCGGTACTCGCCCACGAACGCCGCGAGTGCCTCCGGCCCCATCACGGCATGGTGCTCGAACACGGTGTGCAGCCCGATCGTGACCACGCCCCGGGCCGAGAACCGGGCATGCACCGACGCCGCCTGCGGAATGCCGTGGCTGACGCAGCCGGGGCACAGCATCTGGAAGGCGTGCAGCAGCACGATCCGGCCACGCAGACCGGCGATCGACAGGGGCCCGGCGACGTTGAGCCAGGCGGCGACCTCGAGTTCGGGTGCGGGCCGGGCGAGGTGGGTGGGCTGGATGTCCATGCGCGTCTCCATCCGGCGACGCGCCGGGTGCATGGAGCGTCGGCGGTTTCGCGGCGCGCGTGTTGCCCGGACGGCCGGATTCCATTTCCGATCGTCCGGAGCGCGACGGGAGCGACGGCGCCGCGGGCCGGTGTGCAGGCCGCCCGGCGGTCCACTGCTGCGCCGGAGCGGCCTGCACGCACGATGCGAGCGACCGCCGCCATCCGGCTCAGCCCTCGGCCAGCTGCGCCTTGCGGATCTGCGCGTCGACCGCGGCGATCGCGGTCATGTTGATCACCCGTCGCGGCGTGGCCGACGGCGTGAGGATGTGCGCGGGCTTGCTGACGCCCATCAGGATCGGGCCGAGCGCGGCGCCGCCGGTCATCACCCGGATCATGTTGTAGGTGATATTGGCCGCGTCCATGTTCGGGAACACGAACAGGTTGGCCCGGCCGGCCAGCGTGCTGCCCGGCATCATGCGCCGGCGCAGGGCGTCGTCCCAGGCGGTGTCGGCCATCATCTCGCCGTCGAACTCGAGCCTCGGCGCGCGGCGCACCAGGATCTCGCGCACCTCGCGCATCTTGCGCGCGCTCGGGTCGTCGTGGCTGCCGAAGTTGGAATGCGACAGCAGCGCGATCTTCGGCTCGATGCCGAACAGCTTCAGCCGGTACGCGCCCTGGATGGTGCTCTCGGCGATCTGCTCGGCGCAGGGGTCGGGCTGGACGTGGGTGTCGAGGAAGAACCACAGGCCCTGGTCGTTGACCACGCCGGTCATCGCCGAGGTGCTCTGCAGGCCCGGGTCGAGCGGCAGCACGCTGCGCAGGTAGCCGAGCTTCTTGTGGAAGCGGCCGACGATGCCGGTGATCATCGCGTCGGCCTCGCCGCGCTCGACCATGATCGCGGCGATCAGCGTGGGCCGCGAGCGCAGCAGGGTCTTGGCCGAATCCGGGGTGACGCCGCGGCGCGCGGTCATCTGGTGGTAGTGCTGCCAGTACTCGTTGAAGCGCGGGTCGTCGTTGATGTTGGTGAGTTCGAAATCCACGCCCGCGCGCAGGCGCAGGCCCAGGCGCTGGATGCGCATGCCGATGACGTCGGGCCGGCCGATCAGGATCGGCGTGGCGAGGCCCTCGTCGACGACCGTCTGCACCGCGCGCAGCACCACTTCCTCCTCGCCCTCGGCGTAGACCACGCGCTGACGGTCGCCGCGCGCGCGGTCGTAGACCGGTTTCATCACCAGCCCGGTGCGGTGGATGAACTGGCCGAGCTTCTCGCGGTAGGCGCCGATGTCGTCGATCGGGCGCAAGGCGATGCCCGAGGCCATCGCCGCCTGGGCCACGGCCGGCGCGACGATGGTCAGCAGGCGCGGATCGAACGGGCGCGGAATGATGTAGTCGCGGCCGAAGCTCGGAATCTCCTCGCCGTAGGCGCTGCCCAGGTCGCTGGCTTCTTCCTTGGCCAGCTGGGCGATCGCATGCACGCAGGCGAGCTTCATCGCCTCGTTGATGCCGGTCGCGCCGACATCGAGCGCGCCGCGGAAGATGTAGGGGAAGCAGACCGCGTTGTTGACCTGGTTGGGGAAGTCCGAGCGGCCGGTGGCGATGATCGCGTCCGGGCGCACCCGGCGCGCCTCCTCCGGCATGATTTCCGGATAGGGATTGGCCAGGGCCAGGATCACCGGGTTCGGCGCCATGGCCTCGAGCATCTCCGGCTTGAGAATGCCGCCAGCCGACAGGCCGAGGAACACGTCCGCGCCGGCAACGATCTCGGCCAGCGAGCGCGCGGGCGTATCGCGGGCGTAGCGCGCCTTGGCGTCGTCCAGGTCGGTGCGCCCGCTGTGGATCACGCCGTCGCGATCGAAGGCGAGGATGTTCTCGGGCTTGAGGCCCAGCGCGACCAGCATGTCCAGGCAGGCGATGCCGGCGGCGCCCGCGCCGGTGGTGGCGAGCTTGACGTCGCCGATCGTCTTGCCGGCGATCTCCAGTGCGTTGACGATCGCCGCGCCGACGATGATCGCCGTGCCGTGCTGGTCGTCGTGGAACACCGGGATCTTCAGCCGCTCGCGCAGCTTGCGCTCGACGATGAAGCACTCCGGCGCCTTGATGTCCTCGAGGTTGATGCCGCCGAACGTGGGCTCGAGCGAGGCGATGATGTCGACCAGCTTGTCGGGATCGCGCTCGTCGACCTCGATGTCGAACACGTCGATGCCGGCGAACTTCTTGAACAGCACGCCCTTGCCTTCCATCACCGGCTTGCCGGCCAGCGGGCCGATGTCGCCGAGGCCCAGCACCGCGGTGCCGTTGGAGATCACCGCGACCAGATTGCCGCGCGCGGTGAGTTCGCTGGCCATGTTGGGATCGCGGACGATCTCCTCGCAGGCGAAGGCCACGCCGGGCGAGTAGGCCAGGGCCAGGTCGCGCTGGGTCAGCATCGGCTTGGTCGCGCTGACGGTGATCTTGCCCGGGGGCGAGGAGCGGTGATAGTCGAGGGCGGCCTCACGGAATTCGTCGTTGGACATCGGTGGCTGGTCTGTCTGGCAATGGGGCGCGGGGGTCGATTCTAACCCCGCCCCGCCCCGGGCCCTGGACGGTGCCGTGTGGTGTGCCGTGCGCTCGCGCGGCGATGGGGCACGCGCGATCGCGCGGCGCCGCACCTGCGGGATCGCTCCGACGACATGCAGTCACGACGACGGGCATCCCCTGCATGCCCGCGGGTTCCGTACGGCCTGCTCGCACCGGCATGGTTCTGGCATGCACACTGGGATGGGGAAGCAGAGGGGCAACGACGTGGAGCAGGACAGTCCGCATGCCGGGCCGGGGCGACCGCGTGCGTCCGCGCGCGAGCTGGCTCTGCGCGCATGTGCGGCGCTGGCCCTGGGCTGCAGCGCAATGGGGGCGACTGCGCAGACCGCCGGAATGGACGCGCCACGCCTGAGTCTGGAGATGTACGGGCTGGACGAGGGGCTGTCCCAGCTCACGGTGTCGGCCATGAGCGGGGACGATCAGGGGTTCCTGTGGGTGGCCACGCAGGACGGCCTGAACCGCTTCGACGGCCATCGCTTCCGCACCTACCGGCACGATCCCTCGCCCACCGCGGCCGATGCCGGACTCGCCAGCAGCAGCGTCGACAGCCTGGCCTTCGAGCCCGCGCGGACGCGGCTGTGGCTGGGCACCAATGACGCCGGCCTCGAGGTCGTGCATCTGCCCACGTGGACCCGCCACCGACTCGACGTCGCCGACGGACTGTCGCATGTGCGGGTGACCCAGGTGCTGCTCGATCCCGGGGGCGGCGCGTGGCTCGGCACCGAGGCCGGCGTGGACCATGTCGACGCCGACATCGCCCGCGTGCGTGGGCTCGGTGCCACGGCCGAGGTAGTGGGCCTGGTGTGGTCGGATGCGCTGGGGCGGGCGGTGGCGTTGGATGCGGCCTGCGGGCTGTGGACCGCGGACCGCTCGACGCTGGCGCCGCTGACGCGCCTGCGCGAGGCGCAGCGCTGCGTCGCCGTGCAGGAGGGGCCGGAAGGCCTGTGGGTGGTCGCCGATACCGGCCTGCACCGGATGGACGTCACCGGCCGCGTCCTGGGCCACTGGTCGCTGGACGCTGTCGTCGGCTCGCGCCTGGACCCGACCGCGATGATCCGGCTGCATGACGGACGCGTGCTGGTGGGCTTCGTCGACGGCAGCGTGGCCGCTCTGGCGCCAGGCGCGGCGCGGCCGCAGCGCCTGCGCTTCGACCAGCCCCCGCGCAGCGCGATCACCCGCTTCCATCAGAACGCCGCCGGTGCGTGGTGGATCGGCACCTACACCTCGGGCCTGTACCGGGTGCGACCGCTGGCGGCGGTGATCCGTGCCGACGCCGCCGGCACCGGCCTGATGGTCGACTGGCCCAGCCACAGCGTGCGCGCGGTCTGGCGGCGCGACGGCGACATGCTGATCGGCACCGACAGCGGCCTGCAGCGGCGTACCCGCGCGCGGCCCGCCTGGCATCGGGTGCCCGGACTCGACGGCGTCTCGGTACGTGCCGTGGTACCGGCCGCCGACGGCGGCTGGTGGCTCGGTACGCAGTCGGGCCTGTACCGGATGGACGACGACGGCCGGGCGCGGCAGATCGACGGCCTGGCCGATCCGCGCATCGACGCGCTGCTGAGGGACGGCGACACGCTGTGGGTGGGCACGCGCAGCGGCCTGGTCCGGCTGCAGCACGGCCACGTCGTCGCGGATGCGCGGCTCGCCGCGCTGCAGGGCGACATGGTGACCGGCCTGCTCAAGGATCTCGACGGCAGCCTGCTGGTGACCACCAACACCCGCGGGCTGTGGCGACTCGGGGGGGACGGCCTGGCCCGGATCGAACCGGGCGGCGCCGGGCTGTACCGCTCGCTCTGGGCACTGCATGTGGACGCCGACGCGATCTGGGTCGGCTCGTTCGGCGCGGGCCTGTACCGGATCGACCGCGCAAGCGGCGAATCGACCGCGCTCGCCCAGCGCGAGGGCCTGGTGAACAACGTGGTCTACCGGATCCTCGCCGACCCCGTGGGCCGGCTGTGGGTGAGCACCAATCTGGGCCTGAGCGTCTACGACCCGGCCAGCCGTCTGGTGCAGAACATCGGCCGCCGCGACGGCCTGCGCAACCAGGAATACAACAGCGGCGCGGCCTTCGCCGATCCCAACGGTCTGCTGTATTTCGGCGGCACCCAGGGGCTGGATGCGATCGCCCCGCTGCAGCTGCCCCGGCGCAGCGCGCCGGCGCGTCCGGTGCTGACCGCGCTGCAGCTGCTCAGCCGGCAGAGCGATGCCGACGCCCGGCTCGCGGCCGAGACCGATATCGTCTACGCGCCGGCGATCACTCTCGGCAGCGAGGACAGCGTGTTCACGATCGGCATGACCGCGATCGATTTCCTGGCGCCGGCCGCAGCGCAGGTGCGCTACCGGGTCGACGGCCTGCACGCGGGCTGGCTGTATCCGCACCAGGCGCACAGCGAGATCTCGCTCAACCATCTGCCGGCGGGGCGCTATCTGCTGGAGGTCCAGGCCGCGGGGCGCGACGGGGAATTCGGCCCGTCGCGCACGCTGACGATCGACATGCAGCCGCCGCCGTGGCGCCACCCGCTGGCCTACGCGGCGTACGCCCTGCTGGCGCTGGCCGCCGTGGCGCTGGCGGTGCGCCGCGTGCGACGCGACATGCGTCGTGAACGCGACCAGGTCGACCTGCTCAACCGCACGGTCGCCGAGCGCACGCTGCAGCTGGAGCAGGCCAATGCGCAACTCCAGCAGAGCAACCGGCAGCTCGACGCCGCGAACCGGCTCGATCCGCTGACCCACGTGGCCAACCGCCGCGAGCTGCAGGACTGGCTGGAGCGGGAATCGGCCCGCGTGTCCGGCCGAGCGCAAGGCGGGGCGGGCCGCGAGACGCTCTACTTCTTCATGCTCGACATCGACGCCTTCAAGCGCATCAACGACGGGCACGGCCACCAGGCGGGCGACGAGGTGCTGGTGCAGTTCGCGCAGCGGCTGCGCGAGCTGTGCCGCGAGGACGACCTGCTGGTGCGCTGGGGCGGCGAGGAATTCGTGCTGGTCACGCGCCTGGCAGACGCCGATTCGGCGGCGCGCCTGGCCGAACGCGTCCGCGCGACGATCGCCCGGACGCCGATGACCCTGCCGCACGGCGGCACGGTGTCCATCAGCTGCTCGATCGGATTCGCGCCCTGGCCGTTCTCCGCGGCATGGCCGGCGCTGGGCGACTGGCAGCAGACCACCGCGCTGGCCGACCGCTGCCTGTACACCGCGAAGGCGGCGGGTCGCGACGCCTGGGTCGGTCTCGCGCCCGGGCCCGCCCCCGATCGCCAGCGCCTGCAGGCCCTGCTCGCCGGCGCGGATCCCGGCGCCTTGGGCGCCAGCGTGCGCGTCCTGCATTCAACCGCCGCCACGCCGCCGTTCGCGCTCTGACCGCCGCTACAAGCGGTCGAGACGGATGCGGTTGGCGAACAGCGAGAACGCGAGCATGCCCGCCAGGCCGCCGGCGTGCGCCAGCCACGGCGGCAGCCAGCGCGGCGGCGCGATCACCCCGGCGTCGAACAGCGGCGCGAAGCGCACCACGTCGGCGAGGGTCATCTTGCCGGCGAACAGCTGCCGGCAGCGCGACAGCGCGCGCGCGGCGAGTGCCTGGCGGAAGAAGGTGTGCACGTCGATCAGCCCGCGCAGGTACACCGCGTCCTTGGTGAAAGCGTGGCCGCCGGTCAGCGGCACGCCGCGGAAGATGCGCTGCGCCGAGGCGAAGCTCTCGGCGGCGGTCTGTCCGGCATCGATGAAGCCGTCGAACACCTCGAGGAAATCCGCACCGTCGAGCGCGCGTGCCACCGCCTCGGTGCGCAGGCTGACCCGTTTCATGCGGCCGATGTCGATGTGGCCGGTGAGCTGCTCGGCCAGCACCGCGAGCCCCTCCTGGGTGCAGGTGGTGCGCGGCGAGGCCATGGCCAGGCTGGGCAGCACGGGCTGCTCGCGACCGTTGAGCGCGGTGAGCGAATGGACGAAGGCCTCGTGCTGCAGCAGCTGGCCGCGGTCGTGGACCGAATAGTGCGCGTCGGCGCGCAGCCGCAGGCGATAGGCGCCCGCCGCGGCCTTGGCGATCATGTCCGGATCGAGTTCGACGGCCACCACGCGCGCGCCGAAGAACGCATCGAGATCGCCCTGCAGCTGGCCCTGGAGCGTGGCGGCATCCACCGCGGGCTCGACCAGCAGGCCGGGATCGAGCTCGTCGGCGATGCCGATGAAATGCCGCGCCGCGTCGCAGGTGGTGAGCGCCGCGCCGGGCACCGGCGCATCCGGACGCCCGTAGAGCGCGATGGCGTGCCCGCCGGCGGCCGGCGTGCCCAGCCCCTCGAGCAGCTGCGCGGCCGTCTCCCAGCTGCGCGCGCACTCCACGAGGTAGGCGCCCAGGGGATGCTGCGGATCGGCCTCCGCGGCGATGCCGGTCAGCGCGCGCCGGGTGTCGCCGAAGTCGAGCGCCGGATACGCGACCTCCGGCAGCGCCCGGCGCCCGGCGGCATGCGCCTCGAGGAACTCGCGTTGCACCCGCGGCGACCAGCTCGCCAGCGTCAGCACGCGCAGGCCGCGTACGGCCGCGACCATGCGCGCGTCCAGTGCGGCGTGATGGGCGATGTCGATGTCGATCCCGGGCATCGGCGCTCCAGTGCGATGCCCCACGCTAGTCGATCCTGCCTGCAGGCTCCAGCTGCGACCCGGCAGTGCGCGTCGGCGCGGACGACACATCGCGCGGGGTGCAGGCCGTGACGCCAGGCCGAAGCTCAGCGGCGGCCGGGACGTCCGTCGGGATGGCGCGGCACCGGACGGCTGCTGCGCGTGGCGCTGTCGCGGGTGGCCAGGCGGTCCGCGCGGCGGGCGGTGGCGGCGTCGCGTTCCTCGCGCAACTTGAGGTAGTTGGCCACGCGCTGCGGCGAGGTGGTGCCGGCCTCGATCGCGGCGCGCACCGCGCAGCCCGGCTCCTGTTCGTGCCGGCAGTCGCGGAAGCGGCAGTCGGCGGCCAGCGCTTCGATGTCGGCGAAGCCGCCTTCGGCCAGGTCTTCCTCGCCGGTGGGCTTGAGCTCGCGCATGCCCGGGGTGTCGATGAGGCAGGCGCCTGCGGGCAGCGGGATCAGGGCGCGATGGGTGGTGGTGTGGCGGCCGCGGTCGTCGGTGTCGCGCACCGCCGCCGTGCGCATGCGCTCGATCCCGAGCAGCGTATTGGTGAGCGTGGACTTGCCCGCACCCGAGCTGCCCACCAGCACCGCGGTGGTGCCGGTGCCGAGCCAGGGATGCAGCGCGGCCACACTCGCCGGGTCGCGCGCGTTGACCGCGAGCACCGCGACGCCCAGCGCGGCAACCTCGCCCAGCGCGGTGCGCGCGGCCCCGGCATCCGCGCCGGCGTGGTCGGCCTTGGTCAGCACCACGACCGGAGTGCCGCCGCCCTGCACCAGCAGCAGATAGCGCTCGATGCGACGCGGGTTGAAATCGGAGTCGAGCCCGCAGACCACGAGCACGGTGTCGATGTTGGCGGCGATCAGCTGCTGCTTGTAATGCTCGCCCGCCGCCGCCCGCTTGATCGCGCTGCGCCGCGGCAACATCGCGACGATGCGCTTGCCGTCTTCGACCAGGACCCAGTCGCCGACCGCGGCGCGGTCTTCCGGCGCGATCGTGCCCTTGCGGTAGCCGCTGCGTCGCAGCCAGTCCGGCAGCGATTCCACGGCCACCGCCTCGCCGGGTGCGCCGGCCACCAGATAGCCGGACCGGTGCT
The DNA here is from genome assembly GCF_013425765.1 of Luteimonas deserti. GTDB lineage: Bacteria > Pseudomonadota > Gammaproteobacteria > Xanthomonadales > Xanthomonadaceae > Luteimonas > Luteimonas deserti. Next base: position 311,453 of record NZ_JACCJZ010000004.1, on the reverse strand, counting down.
GCTCGACCACCCGCCGGGGCTGCGCCGCCGGATGCGCCGCCATGAGCTCGGCCCAGGACCCGGAAGGCGCCGCGTCGAACGGCCAGCCGATCGCGCGCAGCGCGGTGTCGGCGGAGGTCACACGGAGGATCGGCAGGTGCGCATGCGGCGGATTCTACGGGGCACGCCGCCCGGCCGCTGCGCGCCGTGGGCACGTGTCCGCCGCGCGGTCGCCCGCCGGCCGCGTCCGGCCGCGGTTTTTCCGCTAGCATCCGGCGGATTCCGTGTCGAAGTGCCGCCATGTCCGCCCCCCTGAACACCCGCGAACGCCTGACCGAGGTCCGCTACGAGATCCGCGGCGAGCTGGCACGACGGGCGCGCGACCTCGAGGCCCAGGGCCGCTCCCTGATCAAGCTCAACATCGGCAATCCCGGCGCCTTCGGCTTTCGCGCTCCCGAGCATCTGCAGCGGGCGATCGCCGACCACATCCACGCCACCGATCCCTACACCCACCAGCAGGGCCTGCCGGTCGCGCGCGAGGCGATCGCCGCGCATCACGTGGCCCGCGGCAGCGCCTCGGTGTCGCCCGAGCGGGTGTTCGTCGGCAACGGCGTGAGCGAACTGATCGACATCGCGCTGCGCGCGCTGCTCAATCCCGGCGACGAAGTGCTGGTGCCCTCGCCCGACTATCCGCTGTGGTCGGCCGCGACGATCCTCAATGACGGCCGCCCGGTGTTCTACCAGTGCAAGGCGGAGAACGGCTTCCTGCCGGATCCCGATGCGCTGGAGGCACTGGTCTCGCCGCGCACGCGCGCGATCGTGCTGATCAACCCGAACAATCCCACCGGCGCGGTGTACCCGCGGGCACTGCTCGAGCGGATCGTCGCGGTCGCCGCCAGGCACGGGCTGCTCCTGCTGTGCGACGAGATCTACGACGGCATCACCTACGACGACGCGGTGTTCGAGCCGATCGCGCCGATCGCCGGCGAGGTCCCGTGCGTGTCGTTCGGCGGGCTGTCGAAGGTGCACCGCGCCTGCGGCTGGCGCGTGGGCTGGGCGGTGCTCTCCGGCGACGAGCCGCGCAGCCGCGGATTCCGCAATGCGATGGACCTCCTCGGCGCCCTGCGCCTGTGCGCGAACGTGCCCGGACAGTTCGCGATCGAAGCCGCGCTGACCGGCGCCGATACGATCACCCCGCTGTGCCGGCCGGGCGGGCGCCTGTACGAGGCGCGGCGTGCGGTCATCGAGGCCTGCGCGGCCAGCCGCCACCTCAGTCTGGTGGCCCCTGCGGGTGCGCTGTATGCGTTCCCCGGGATCGAGGGCGCGCTGGCACCCGGCTTCGACGACCACGCGTTCGCGCTCGACCTGATGGACAGCGAGGGCGTGCTGGTGGTGCCGGGCAACAGCTTCAACGTGCCCTACCGCAACCACTTCCGGGTCACGCTGCTGCCGGAACCGGCGCAACTGCGCGACGTGTTCGCGCGCATCGAACGCGTGCTCGACCGCCGCCTCGGCGAGGGGCGCAAGGTGGTGCCGCTGGCGGGCCGGCAGGCACGCGCCGGATGAAGCCCGCGCGGTATCTCGCACTGGGCGACAGCTACACCATCGGCGAAGGGCTCGCCGCGGAGGAACGCTGGCCGGTCTCCCTGGCCGCCGCCCTGCGCCGCGATGGCCTCGCGATCGATCCACCGCAGATCATCGCCACGACCGGCTGGACCACCGACGAACTCGATGCCGGCATCGACGCGGCCGCGCCGCGCGGCCCCTTCGACCTGGTGAGCCTGCTGATCGGCGTCAACGACCAGTACCGCGGCCGCGACGTCACCGCCTACGTCCACGCGTTCGCCGCGCTGCTCGGACGGGCGACGGGGTTCGCCGGCGGTGATCCGGGGCGGGTATTCGTGCTGGCGATCCCCGACTGGGGCGTCACCCCGTTCGGAATGCAATCGGGGCGCGACGTGGCTGCGATCGGCCGCGAGCTCGACGCGTACAACGCCGCCGCGCAGGCGATCTGCGCCGCGCAGAACGTCGCCTTCGTCGACATCGCGCCGCTTAGCCGCGCCCGCGGGGGCGAGCCCGGGATGCTCGCCGACGACGGCCTGCATCCGTCGGCGGCGCTGCACGCCGAGTGGGCGCGACTGGCATTGCCGGTCGCGCGCGGCTTATTGTCGAGGGCATGACCGCGACCGCACACGACGCCACCACGCCCTCCACCCGCCCGCTGCCGCGCGAGGACGCCCGCCACATCGCGCGCGCGTTTCTGCCCAGGCACGTGCTCGGCAACCGCTACGACTACTACTACACGCTGACCAAGCTGCGCACCGATCCGCTGTATCCGGGCGTGCTGCAGGCACTGCGCCCCACCCGCGCACCGGTACTCGATCTGGGCTGCGGCCTCGGGTTGCTGGCGCACGCGTTGCGCGCCGACGGTCTGGCGCTGCCGTACTACGGCGTCGACATCGACGCCGCCAAGATCCGCCGCGGGCGCGAGGTGGCCGCACGCACGGGCCTGGCCGACGTGCGCTTCGACGTGCTCGACCTCGGTGCCGGCCTGCCCGCACACCACGGCAGCGTCGCGATACTCGACGTGCTGCAATATCTCGCGCCGGAGCGCCAGCGCGCGCTGCTGGACCAGGTGATCGCGATGCTGGAGCCGGGCGCGCGGCTGGTGATCCGCAGCGGCCTGGCCGATACGTCGACGCGCAGCCGGACCACGCGCATCACCGACCGCATCGCCAACCTGGCCGGCTGGATGCAGGAGCGCGCGAAGTGCTATCCCACCGCCGACGGCCTGCGCGCGCAGCTCGAAGGCGCGGGCCTGGCCACCACGATCCGCCCGCTCTACGGCGACACGCCCTTCAACAACTGGCTGATCGTGGGCGAACGCGGATGACCGCGCGCGACGGCCTGCCGGATGCACCGATGCTGGCCCTCGACGATCCGGCCTGGACCTCGCTGCGCTGCGCCCAGGGCAGCGCGCGTGGCATCCCGGCGCTGCTGGCCCAGCTCGACGGGGCACGCGAGGAGAGCTGGCAGAGCGAGCCCTGGTATTCGCTGTGGTCGGCGCTGTGCCACCAGGGCGAGGTCTACAGCGCCTCGTTCGCCGCCGTGCCGCACATCGTCGCCGCGCTGGCCGAGGCGCCCGAACTGGCGACGCCCAGCCACTTCGTGCTGCCGGCCAGCATCGAACTCGGCCGCGCGCTGCACGATGCCGATATTCCCGATGCGCTGATCGATGGTTACGTCACCGCGCTGGCCCGGCTGCCGTTGCTCGCGGGCCTCGTGGCCACGCCCGACTGGAGCGAAACCCTGTGCGCCGCGGCACTCGCCGCCAGCGCGGCGGCGACCGGCCAGCACGCGCTGGCCGAACTGCTGCTTGAGGCCGACGACGTGCAGGCCGTGCTGGCGCATCTGCGCACGGTCTGACCTGCGGCGCATCCGGTCCATGGTCGCGGCGCTGCGACGCGAGGCGCCGGGCATGCTGACGCGTCGCCCTGTCCGCAATGCGGTCTGCGCGCGGTCTCGCTCGGCTGCATGACGCCCGCCGCGCTCCGGGTGCTGCTGCGTACCCGCCTGCGCGCGGCGATCGTGCATCGTCGGTCCTCGCGCCGCGGTCCGCCGCCCCGGAGGGCCTGCGCACCGCGCCGATGCGCCGGCAGGCTCAGGACGTGCGCGTCCCGGTCACGCATGGCGTCCCCGGCGCTGCGCTGCGGGTGAACCTCGTGCGCATAGCTTCGTCTGCCAGTGCGATCGAGCGGGGGCACCCGGGCCTGCCTGCGAGGCGCGGGTGACGGCGCGGCGGCCCACATCTCCGGGCGCGGCGATGCGGACGCGCCGGCTGGGCCGGCGCACGCGTCGGGTCAGGGCCCTTCGTCGACGCTGGGCACGACCGCGCGCAGACGCTTCTGCCGCAGGCGGTCGAGCACGCCGGCGATCATCTCGGGATTGCGGCCGTGCCGCGCGCCCTCGTGCAGCAACACGATCGCACCGGGTTCGAGCGCGGCGTCGATGCGGGCCACCACCCGGGCCACGTCGGCCTCCACCGCATCGAAGCCGCGCGCGCTCCAGCCGACGCGTGCCAGCCGCGCATCGCGCAGCGGCGCGTGCACGAAGGGATTGGTATGGCCGACCACGGAGCGGAACCAGACCGGCGCGCGCCCGGTGATCCGGGTCAGCGCGGCCTGGCAGGCCTCGATCTCGCGGCGCATGCGCGCCGGACCCAGCGCCCAGAACCTCGCCTGCGGATGGGTGTGACTGTGATTGCCGATGTCGTGCCCACGCGCGACGATCTCGCGCACCAGCGCCGGCCGCGCCTCGGCACGCGCACCGACCAGGAAGAACGTCGCGCGGGCCGCATGCGCATCGAGCAGATCCAGCACGGCGCGCGTGTCGTCGGACGGCCCGTCGTCGATGGTCAACCACACGCCGTCCCCGGGCAGCCGGGTCAGCACCGGACCATAGAGTCGCGACGAGGGCGCAAGCACGCCCCACAGGCACAGCGCGTGGCTGGCCAGCAGCACCGGCAGCCCGACCTGCCAGCCCAGCCGCCACCACAGCAGTGCGATCACGAGTTGCGACGCGACCAGCAGCGGCAGCCAGAGATGCGGACGGCGGGGCGGACGATGCGACGACATGGCGCGCATGATGCCACCGCTTCGCGCGCGTCCTCGCTGTCGCGCCTGCGCCATCGGCCTTCGATCGGCCGCGTCCGACGCCTTCGCGGCGCGCGTCCGAACGTCGTCCTCCGAAGGCCGTTGTGCGCTTCGCGAGCCGGACGGCGGGTCGGCCCGGCGCCGTCAGGTCCGGCGCTCGAACGCGCAGAACTCCGCATTCGGGGGAATGGCAGCCGTGTCCAGAGAATCCGGGCTCGGACACGACGTCTCCACATCCCGGCAGCCCGTCACGCCAGAGGCTTGCAAACGCCCCCCGCGCTACCATGTCGGCCTTCCACGCTGACCGGAAACACCGCCATGGCCCTCGACCCCGCCCTCCGCACCCGCATCGAGACCCTGCTCCAGGGCAACCGCGCCGTGCTGTTCATGAAGGGCTCGCCACTGGCCCCCCAGTGCGGTTTTTCGGCCAAGGCGGTCGCCGCGATGGAGGCCGTGGGGGTGGACTACGCGCACATCAACGTGCTCGAGGACGGCGAGATCCGCGAGGGCATCAAGGCCTATGGCGACTGGCCGACCATTCCCCAGCTCTACGTCGACGGCGAGCTGGTCGGCGGCAGCGACATCATCGAGCAGATGGTGGGCAGCGGCGAGCTGCACGGCCTGTTCGGGGTGGCACCACCGGACCGCACCCCGCCGGCGGTCACGATCACGCCGGCCGCGCGCGAAATGGTGGCCAAGGCGGTGGCGGATGCCGGCGGCGACTACGTGCTGCAGGTCGACATCGACCGCAACTTCCGCACCCGCCTGCAGCTGGCGCCGCGTAACCCCGGTGCGATCATCGCCACCGCCGACGGGATCGACGTGCAGTTCGACCTGGCCGCCGCACGCCGCGCCGACGGCATGACGATCGACTTCGCCGACGACATCCGGGGTCGCGGGCTGGTGATCGACAACCCCAATGCGCCCAAGCCGGTGCAGGACATCAGCCCGGCCGACGCCGATGCGCGCGTGGCGGCGGGCAGCCTGACCCTGGTCGACGTGCGTCCGCCGGACGAGCGCGCGACGGCGCAGGTAGGCCGTCCGTTCGAGGTGATCGACGGCGACGGCATCGCGCGCCTGCAGCAGCTGCCCAAGGACACCCCGCTGGCGTTCCTGTGCCATCGCGGCGGACGCAGCCAGCAGGCCGCCGAGCATTTCCGCAACCAGGGCTTCACCCAGGTTTACAACGTCGCCGGTGGCATCGACGCCTGGAGCGACAGCGTGGACGGCGCCGTGCCGAAGTACTGAGGCGCACGGCGCGTGTGGCGGCGGGTCCGGGCGTCGGGCGGTCCCGCTCAAGCCCTGCGCCGCCCGGCCGATAGCATGACGTCCCTTCCCGGACCGGAGCCGCGCGTGCGCGTCGCCGTCCCATCCCCGTGAACGCCATGCCCAAGTCCGCCGACCCGAAAGCCAACGCCGAGCGCGCCCCGCGCGGGCCGGCGCGCGGCCGCTCGGCGGCCATCGGATCCGAGGCCCTGGTCACCCTGTTCGCCGGCGTCGACGAGCCCAAGCGGCTGCTGACGGCCTTCGCCGACGGCATGGCCGGCCTGCACGACGAGCTCGGCGATCTCGGCCGCTACCTGCAGGCGGCGACCCGGTCCGGCGACTGGCTGTCCTACGGCCGCGCGATGCGCCAGCTCATCGACAAGTACGTACGCCACGTCGAGCTGGACACGCCGGCGCCCGGCAGTGCCGACACCGAACGCCTGCGCGACCTGCTGCGGCACACGCTCGGCGCGGCGCTGGCGGCCCTGCTGCGCAACGATCCCGCGCTTTCCGACGAGGCGTTCGCCCTGGCGTCGGGCTTCCGCAACTGGGCGCCGGGCCAGGACCTCGATCCCCTCGGTCGCCGGCTGACCGACCTGTGCCACCGCGTCGGCGTGCACACCCAGGACACCGAGGAACAGATCACGCTGCTGATCAGCCTGTTCGATCTGCTGCTCGAGAACGTGAGCGAACTGCTCGAGAACAAGAGCTGGCTGCACGGCCAGATCACCCAGATCCGGGCGCTGCTGGCCGGACCGCTGGACAAGACCACCGTCGAGGAAGCCCGCAACGGACTGCGCCAGGTGCTCTACCGCCAGGCGATGCTGAAGAAGGGCATCGACGAATCGCGAACCGCGATGCGCGGCATGCTCGGGACCTTCGTCGAACGCCTGGACGGCATGGCCGCGCACACCGGCGAGTTCCAGGACCGGCTGGCCGGCCACGCCAGCCGCATCCGCGAGGCGCGCAGCATCGCCGAGTTCAACGGCGTGCTCGATGCGGTGCTCGACGATACCGGCCGGATCCAGGCGCGGGCGATCAGCGCGCGCGACGACCTCATCGCTGCTCGCCGCGAGCTCGAGGAGAGCGAACGGCGGATCTCCCAGCTGGAGGAAAAGCTCAGCGACGCCGCGGGGCTGGCGCGGGAGGACGAACTCACCGGATGTCTCAACCGGCGCGGCTTCGACGAGGCCTTCGAGCGCGAGGCCGCGCGCGCGCGCGACGACCGCCCGCTGTGCATGGCGCTGGCCGATCTCGACGATTTCCGCCGGCTCAACGCGATCCACGGCCACCTCGGCGGCGATGCCGCGCTGCGCCACTTCGCCGACGTCGCCCGGCTGACCCTGCGCGACAGCGACGTCGTCGGTCGTTTCGGCGGCGAGGAGTTCGTGATCCTGATGCCGGCCACGACCCTGCCGCACGCGATCGCGGCGCTGGCCCGCCTGCGCACCGTGCTGGCGCATCGGCCCGTGGCCTACGACGAGGCGCGGATCTCGATGACCTTCAGCGCGGGCGTCGCCCTGCGCCGACCGCGGGAATCGTTCGAGGCGCTGCTCAAGCGCGCGGACCTGGCGATGTACAACGCCAAGCGCGAAGGCAAGGACCGGAGCATGGCGGCCGGCTGAGCCGGCGCCCGGCGCGTCGCGCGGCACGTACACTGCGCCGATTCGCAACGCGGGAGACGGCATGCTGCCGGGCTGGGTTCTGCTGCTGGTGTCGCTGGGCTATGCCGCGCTGTTGTTCGGCGTGGCCTGGTACGGCGACCGGCGGATGCTCCACGCCGACCGGCCCTGGCTGCGCTCGGCGGTCTACAGCCTGGCGCTGGCGGTGTACTGCTCGTCGTGGACGTTCTACGGCGCCGTCGGCACCGCGGTGCGCCAGGGCGTGGGCTATCTGCCGATCTACCTCGGCCCGTTGCTGCTGCTGCTGTTCGGCTGGCGCATCCTCGAGCGGCTCGCGCTGATCGCGCAGTCGCAGAACACGGTCTCGATCGCCGACTTCATCGCCTCGCGCTACGGCCGCTCGCAGCGGCTCGCGGCCATGGTCGCGCTGATCGCCCTGGTGGCCGCAGTGCCGTATCTGGCCCTGCAGTACAAGGCGGTGGCGATCAGCCTGGGCGTGCTCGGCGGGCCGGACAATCCGGTCACCCCGTTCGGCGATCCGGCGTTCTACGTCGCCGCGTTGATGGCCCTGTTCGCGATCCTGTTCGGCACGCGCACGGTCGATGCCACCGAACACCGCCCGGGCATGATGCTGGCGGTGGCGCTGGAGTCGCTGGTGAAGCTGGTGGCCCTGGTGGCGGTCGGCGTGTTCGCCATCGTCTGGCTCGGTGCGCGCGAGATGCCGCTGCTCGAGGCCACGCGCACGCTGGTGATGCATGCGCCGCCGTCGAGTTTCGCGGTGCAGTGCCTGCTCGCGTTCGCGGCGATCATCTGCCTGCCGCGGCAGTTCCATGTGGCGGTCGTGGAATGCGGCGACGTGCGCGACATCCGCCGCGCGCGCTGGCTGTTCGGCGGGTATCTGGTGATCATCTGCCTGATGGTGCTGCCGATCGCCAGCGCCGGCGTGGCGCTGTTCGGCCGCGAGGGCCCGGTGGCGCCGGACAGTTTCGTGCTCGCGTTGCCGATGGCCGACGACGCCAACCTGCTCGCCCTCTTCGCCTACATCGGCGGCTTCTCGGCGGCGACCGGCATGGTCATCGTGTCCTCGGTGGCACTGGCGACGATGATCAGCAACGACCTGGTGATGCCGCTGCTGCTGCGCCGCGGCTATGCCGAGCGCCACGGCGGCAACGTCGCCTCGACGGTGCTGTGGGTGCGTCGCGGGGCGATCATCGGCCTGGCCGCACTGGCCTACGTCTACTACCGCACCAGCGGCAACGAGACCACGCTGGCCGCATTCGGGCTGATGGCCTTCGTCGCGGTGGCGCAGTTCGCACCGGCGCTGATCGGCGGCCTGTACTGGCGCGGCGCCAGCCGGCGCGGTGTGGAGACGGGATTGCTGATCGGCTTCTGCGTCTGGGGCTACACCCTGCTGCTGCCCAAGCTCACCGAGGCCGGCCTGCTCGACCCGGCGTGGATCGTCGACGGGCCACTGGGCATCGGCTGGCTTCGGCCGCGTGCCCTGTTCGGCCTTGGCGGCTGGGACCCGCTGACCCACGGCACGTTCTGGTCGCTGCTGTTCAACGTGGGCGCGCTGCTGGTGGTGTCGGCGCGCTGGCGGCCCACGCTGGACGAGCGTCTGCGCGCGGCCCCGTTCCTGGATCCCTATGCCGAGCGCCGCACCTACGCCTCCGAGGACTGGAACGGCAACGTCAGCATCGGCGACCTGCTCACGCTGACCGGACGCATCGTCGGCGACCGCACGGCACGCCGGGCCTTCGACGACTACGCCGCCACGCTCGAACGGCCGCTGGTACTCAATGCCGCGGCCGACCGCACCTGGCTGCAGTACACCGAACGCCAGCTGGCGGCCGCGGTCGGGGCTTCGTCGGCGCGCCTGCTGATGACCAGCGCGCTCAAGGGCTCGGGCATGGAGGTCGACGAGGTCGTGGCGATGCTCGACGAGGCCGGCCAGGAGCTGCGCTTCAACCGCGAAGTGCTGTCCTCGACGCTGGAGAACATCGACCACGGGGTGAGCGTGGTCGACCGGACGATGCGCCTGGTCGCCTGGAACCGCGGCTACCAGCGCCTGTTCGGCTATCCGGACAACATGCTCTACGTGGGCCGCCCGGTCGCCGACCTGATCCGCTACAACGCCGAGCGGGGCGAACTGGGCCCGCTGGACGCGATCGACATCGACAGCGAGATCGACAAGCGCATCGCCTACATGCGCGCCGGCTCACCGCACGTGTCCGAGCGCGTGCTGGGCAACGGCCAGGTGATCGAGCTGCGCGGCCAGCCGCTGCCCGGCGGCGGCTACGCCACCAGTTACAGCGACGTCACCGACTACAAGCGGGCCGAACGCGAACTGCGCGAGATCAACGAGACCCTCGAGCAGCGTGTCACGGACCGCACCCGCGAGGCCGAGGTCGCGCAGGAATCGCGCTCGCGCTTTCTCACCGCGGTGAGCCACGACGTGCTGCAGCCGCTCAACGCCGCGCGGCTGTTCACCTCGGCGCTGCGCGAGAGCCAGGACATCGCCGACCAGAAACATTACGCCGAACGCATCGACACCTCGCTGCGCGCGGCCGAGGAGCTGCTCGACGGCCTGCTCGACGTCTCGCGTCTGGACGCCGGGGCGCTGAAGCCCGAGATCACCGATTTCGACGCCGCCGAACTGCTGCGCCAGCTGGCCGGCCAGTACGCGCCGATGGCCCAGGCACGCAAGCTCGAGATCCGCCTGCACGCCCCGCCCACCCCGGTGCGCAGCGACCGGCGGCTGCTCCGCCGGGTGCTGCAGAACTTCCTCGCCAACGCGCTGCGCTACACCCGCAGCGGGCGCATCGTGCTGGCCGCGCGGCGGCGCGGCGACACCATCGCGTTGCAGGTCTGGGATACCGGCCCGGGCATTCCCGAGCACCACATGAGCCAGATCTACGACGAGTTCCACCGCTACGAGCAGACCTTCGACTGGGACGGCCGCGGCCTGGGCCTGGGCCTGTCGATCTGCCAGCGCATCTCGCGCCTGCTCGGGCACAGCCTCGACGCCCGCTCGCACGTCGGCCAGGGCAGCATGTTCTCGATCACCGTGCCGCGCAGCACGCGCGCGATCCTGCCGGTGGCCGCGCCCGCGGCGCCGCTGCACGACGAATCCCTGCGCGGCTTGCGCGTGCTGTGCGTGGACAACGACGACGACATCCTCGCCGGCATGCGTGCGCTGCTGCGCCGCTGGGGCGTCGAGCCGCTGTGCGCCAAGACCATCGACGAAGCGATCGAACGCATGGACGAGGTGCCCGACGTGCTGCTGGTGGACTACCACCTGCACGACCGCCACGACGGCCTCGACACGCTGGACATGCTGCGCGGCATGGCGCCCGAGGTGCCCGGGGCGCTGCTCACCGCCGACGGCAGCGATGCGCTCAAGCAGGCGGCGCGGATCCGCGGCTATCGCGTGCTCACCAAGCCGGTCAAGCCGGCCTCGATGCGCGCCTTCCTGGCCGCGCAGCGCGCGGGTGCGCGTCACCGCGCCCGTACCCACTGAGCGGCGCCTGACCCGCCGCGTCGGGGCGTATGGAGACGGGCGTCACGGATCGCGTACAGTGCACCCGCGCGCGGGCCTGCCGCGCGCCCCGCCGACACGCCGGAACAGGCCTGCGCCGGGGCTCCGCAGCCACGCCCCGGGAGGGCCCATGCGAATCGGGATCGTCGTCGACTCGGCCTGCGACCTGCCACCGGCGTGGCTGGACGCGCACAACGTCCACCTGTTGCCGGTGACGGTGCGCATCGGCGAAACCAGTTTCGTCGACCTGCGCGACGAACGCGCCACGCTGGATTTCGTCGAGGCCCACGTCACCGAGCGCGGGCACACCGCGGAGACGGCCGCGTATCCCTCCGATCGCATCAAGGCCCTGTTCCTCGAGCAGCTGGTGGTCGACTACGACTACGTCTTCTGCATGACGATCACCCGTCATCGCAGCCAGATCCACGACAACGCCACCCACGCCAGTTTCGCGGTGCTCAACGAGTACCGGCCGATCCGCATGCAGGCCGGGCACACCACGCCGTTCGCGCTGCGCATCGTGGACTCGCAACAGGTGTTCGCCGGTCAGGGGATCCTGCCGGTCGAGGCGGTGCGGCTGCGCGAGGCCGGCGCCTCGGCGCCCGACATCCGCAGCCGGCTGGAATTCCTGGCCGAGCGCAGCTACGCCTACATGGTGCCGCGCGACCTCGGCTACCTGCGCGCCCGCATCAAGCACCGCGGCGACAAAAGCGTGAGCCTCCTCGCCGCATTGATCGGCGGCGCGCTCGACATCAAGCCGATCCTGCACTGCCACCGTGGCGACACCGGCCCGGTGGGCAAGATCCGCGGATTCGAGCCGGCAGCGGAGAAACTGTTCGCCTTCGCCGCGCAGCGCGTGCGCGCGGGCCTGCTCACGCCCACGCTGTGTCTGAGCTACGGCGGCGAGCTCGACCAGTTGCATGCGCTGCCCGGGTACGCGGCGCTGGCATCGGCCTGCGACGAGCACCACGTGGAGCGGTTCGAGACGGTGATGAGCCTGACCGGCATGGTCAACGTGGGCGCCGGCTCGCTGACGGTCGGCTTCGCGGCGCCGCCGCACGCGTTCGCGTGAGGCCGGCGCGGCATCGGCCGCGGGAGGCGAGGAATCGTGCCGCCGCGTGCGCATGCCGCGCAGGGTGCGCACGCCCGAATGACGGATTTCTAACGTGACGGATTGCTAGGCTGCGGGCTTCCCACGTCTCCACGGCCTGCGCATGAGTACCCGTTACCTGATCCGGATCCCCAACACCGACAAGGCCCGCGCGTCGGGCACGCATGCCCTGCGCTCGCAGGGGCCCGACGGAATCGCCTCGGAAATCGGCGATGCGCTGCGCGGCGAGTCGCTGTTCGTGCGCTGGCGCGATGCACAGCCGGAGCCGGACGACGTCGATCCCGCGCTCGGCGTGGTCGACCCCGCGGCCCAGGTGACGGGCACCGCGCGGGATCTCGGCATCGACCTGGTGGTCGACACCACCATCTCCAGCACGGTGCTCAAGCACCGGCTGCAGCTGCTCGCCGGCAGCGCCTGGGAACTGCGCGACGTCCGCGCCGCCTGAGTCTCCGATGCCCCGGGCACGCGCGCTGCTGGCCTGGAGCGGCGGCAAGGACGCGGCCTGGGCGCTGCAGACGCTGCGCGCCCGGGCCGACGTCGAGGTCGTCGGTTTGATGACCACGGTGACGGCCGGGCGCGACGAAGCGGCGATGCAGGGGGTCCATGTCGATGTGCTGCGGGCGCAGGCGCGTGCCACCGGCCTGCCGCTCATCGAGTCGCGCATCGCGGCGGGCGCCGGCAACCCCGCCTACGAAGCCGCGTTCGCACAGGCCCTGGCCACCGCCCGGGCGCGTTGGCCGGAGCTGACGATGATCGCGTTCGGCGATCTCTTTCTCGCCGATATCCGCGCATGGCGCGAGGCCCTGTGCGCGCGGCTCGGCTGGCAGGCGTGCTTTCCACTGTTCGGCCGGCACACGACCGGGCTGGCGCGCGAGATGCAGGCCGCCGGCCTACGCGCCTCGCTGTGCTGCGTCGACACCACGCAGCTCGATGCGGATTTCTCCGGACGCGACTTCGATGCCGCGCTGCTCGAGGCCCTGCCTGCGCATGTGGACCCCTGCGGCGAGCGCGGCGAGTTCCATACCTGCGTCCACGCCGGCCCGATGTTCGCCGAGCCGCTGGCGCTGCTGCGCGGCGACACCGCGCTGCGCGACAGCCGCTTCGCCTGCACCGCCTTCAGCGCGGGGGGCTGAGCGTCAGCGCAGCACTCCGCGGGCGGCCATGCGCTGGGCGAACACCAGCAATGCGGCGGCCACGCCCACCAGCAGCACCGGAAAGCCCAGACTCGCAAGGCCGCCGATCGCCCAGGCCGGCGTGGTCGCGTAGCCGGCGACGATCTGCAGCAGCAGCGCGGCCAGCGCGATCGCGAACACCGGCGCCGCCCAGCGCCGGCGCAGCAGCAGTGCCGCCGCACCCAGCGCACCGCCGAAGGTCGCCAGCGCGTAGAACAGGTACAGCCAGGCCGGTGTGGCCTCGTAGATCGCGCGCCGCTCCGGCGGCATGGCCTGCAGGGCCTCCGCCGGAAGGGCCAGCTGCATGACGAAGGCGGCGACGCCGATCAGGTTCCAGATCAGGGCGAGCACACCGACCACACGCAGGCGACGCAGCGGGCGGCTGGAGGACGTGGACATGGGCCTTCTCCGGAACGATGACCGTCAAGCCTACGCCGGCGGCGCGGCCCGGGCGATCGCACGGCGGCTGGTCCCGTCGCCGCGGCCACCGTCGATGCGGGATCCGCACCGGAGGAAGCACCTCCGCCCCTCCGCCCCTCCGCCAGACGCCGGCCGCTCAGGCGTGCAGGGCGGCGGCGTGGTGGGCGATGTGCTCGCCGATGAAGCTCGCGATAAAGTAATAGCTGTGGTCGTAGCCCGGTTGCAGGCGCAGGGTCAACGGATGTCCCACGGCCTCGCACGCGGCCTGCAGCAGCTGCGGCCTGAGCTGGTCGTCGAGGAATTCGTCGGCATCACCCTGGTCCACCAGCAGCGGCAGGCGTTCGGTCGCCGTTTCCACCAGAGCGGTCGCGTCGTAGGCGCGCCACGCCGCGCGGTCGTCGCCCAGGTAAGCGCCGAACGCCTTCGCGCCCCAGGGCACCCGGCTCGGCGCGACGATCGGCGAGAACGCCGAAACACTGCGATAGCGGCCGGGATTGCGCAACGCGATGACCAGTGCGCCGTGCCCCCCCATCGAATGGCCGCTGATCGCGCGCGCGCCGCTCGCCGGCAATCCGCCTTCGATCAGCGCGGGCAGCTCGTGCACCACGTAGTCGTACATGCGGTAGTGCGCCGACCACGGCGCCTGCACGGCGTCGACGTAGAAGCCCGCGCCCTTGCCGAGGTCGTACCCGTCCGCATCGGCCACGTCATCGCCGCGCGGGCTGGTATCGGGCGCGACCACGATCACCCCGTGCTCGGCGGCATAGCGCTGCGCGCCGGCCTTGGTGATGAAGTTCTGCTCGTTGCAGGTCAGTCCGGAGAGCCAGTACAGCACCGGCAGCCGGCCGTGCGCGGCCTGCGGCGGCAGATAGACCGCGACGCGCATCGTGCAGCCGAGGGTGTCGGAGGCGTGTTCGTAGACGTCCTGCCAGCCGCCGAAGCAGGCGCGGTGTTCGATGCGTTGCAGCGTCATGTCAATCGTCGTCCCGTGCGGTCGGAAGGCGGATCTCGAAGGTGCGGAGCACGCGCGGGTCGCCCCGTGTCTCGATGCGCGAGCTCGCGGCAAGCGCGTGGATGCGCAGTGCGTAGACCAGCTCGGGCAGGTCCTCGTGCGCATCCGGCGCGGCAAGTACCAGGCCGGTGGTGATCAGGCCCGCCGGCTTCCAGCTGCGGTCGAGCGCGGCCAGGATCGCCTGATCGATCTGGTGGAGGTCCGCATCGTCCAGGCGCGCGATGGCGTCGCGCGCCTCCTGTTCGGACGGCGTGTCGGCGAGGGCGGCGGCCAGCGCCGCCTGATCGGTGAGCGCGCCCACTCAGTACTGCACCACGGAACGGATCGACTTGCCTTCGTGCATCAGGTCGAAGGCCTCGTTGATCGCATCCAGCCCCATCGTGTGGGTCACGAACGGTGCCAGTTCGATGTCGCCCTTCATCGCGTCCTCCACCATACCGGGCAACTGCGTACGGCCCTTCACTCCACCGAACGCCGTGCCGAGCCATTTGCGGCCCGTCACCAGCTGGAACGGACGCGTGCTGATTTCCTGACCGGCGCCGGCGACGCCGATGATCACGCTCTGGCCCCAGCCGCGGTGCGCGCATTCGAGCGCGGCGCGCATCACGTTGACGTTGCCGATGCACTCGAACGAATGGTCGACGCCCCAGGTGGTCATCTCGACGATGACCTGCTGGATCGGCGTGTCGAAATCCTTCGGGTTGATGCAGTCGGTCGCGCCGAATTCCCTGGCGAGTTCGAACTTCGACGGGTTGGTGTCGACCGCGATGATGCGGCCGGCCTTGGCCTGGCGTGCGCCCTGGATCACCGCGAGGCCGATCCCGCCCAGGCCGAACACGGCGACGCTGTCGCCCTCCTGCACCTTGGCGGTGTTGTGCACGGCGCCGATGCCGGTGGTCACGCCGCAGCCGAGCAGGCAGACATGCTCGGGGTTGGCATCCGGATTGATCTTCGCCAGCGAGACTTCCGCGACCACGGTGTACTCACTGAAGGTCGAGCAGCCCATGTAGTGGTAGATCGGCTGACCGTTGTAGGAGAAGCGCGACGTGCCGTCGGGCATCACGCCCTTGCCCTGGGTGGCGCGCACGGCCACGCACAGGTTGGTCTTGCCCGACTTGCAGAACAGGCACTCGCGGCATTCGGCGGTGTAGAGCGGAATCACGTGGTCGCCCGGCTGCACCGAGGTCACGCCCTCGCCCACCTCCACCACGATGCCGGCGCCTTCGTGGCCGAGCACGGCCGGGAACAGCCCTTCGGGATCCTCACCCGACAGCGTGAACGCATCGGTGTGGCAGACGCCGGTGTGGGTGATCCGCACCAGCACCTCACCGGCCTTGGGCGGGGCGACGTCGATCTCGACGATCTTCAACGGTTCGCCTGCGGCGAACGCGACGGCGGCACGTGATTTGATGCTTGTGGACATGGGCAACTCCTGGACGTCCTATTTCAGATAGGTCCGCACCAGCGCGACGGCATCGTCGACGCTGGCGCGGCGCTGTTCGGGCGAGTCGGCGGGCTGACCGAGTTCCTCGCGCAGATGGCTTTCGAGCACCCCCGACATCACCCCGTTGACCGCGCCGCGCAGGGCGGCGAGCTGCTGCAGCACCGGGCCGCAGTCGGCGCCAGCCTCGAGCGCGCGCTCAAGCGCATCCAGCTGCCCGCGCATGCGGCGCACGCGGGCAAGAACACGCTTCTTCTCTTCGGCGGAATGCGGCATGAGTCCGGCCTATATACTCGGGGGGAGTATACAGACCTCGCGGTGCTACGTCAGTGTTTCCCGCTGGTGACACGTACACGCTCGCACTAAGCGCCGGCCCTACGGGATGGGAATAGACGGCGTCGCGCTTCGCCCGTACCTCGCCGACAAGCTCGACGCGCAGGCTATGCTTCGACGACGCAGCAAGGGAGGGCACGCTTGGAACTCATCGACAACATCAACCATCGGCTTGGCGATGACTTCAAACGATCGATCAGGCCAGGCGGTCAGCTCAAGATCGCGGCCTCCACCTTCTCCATCTACGCCTTCGAAGCCTTGCGCGACGAGCTTGAGAAGATCGAGAGCCTCGAGTTCATCTTCACGTCCTCCGCGTTCGTATTGGAGCAGGCGACCGACAAGGTGACCAAGCAACGCCGCGAATTTCATATTCCGAACGGCGAGCGGGAACGCAGCTTCTTCGGAAGCGAGTTCGAGATCCGGCTCAAGAACAAGCTCACGCAACGCGCGGTTGCGCGCGAGTGCGCCGATTGGATGCGACGCAAAGCCAAGTTCAGGTCCAACCGGGGTGCGGCGCCCATGCAGCAGTTCGCCTGCCTGCGCACTGCGGAAGAACATGCCGTCTACCAGCCACTCCACGGCTTCACGGCGGTCGATCTCGGATACCAGCCGGGCGATGCGGTCTCCAACTACGTCACTCGTTTCAACGAAGCGCCGCACACGCAGCAATTCCTGGAGTTGTTCGACCGCATCTGGCACGACGACAGTCGCGTGGAGGACGTCAGCGAACGCCTGCACGACCATATCGCATCGGTGTATCGGGAGAATTCCCCAGAACGGATCTACTTCTTCCTGCTCTACAACATCTTCAGCGAGTTCCTCGAAGACCTGAGCGAGGACGTTCTGCCGAACGACCGTACGGGCTATCAGGACACCTTGGTCTGGAACAAGCTGTTCAACTTCCAGCGCGATGCCGCGACAGGAATCATCAACAAGCTGGAGACCTACAACGGCTGCATCCTTGCCGACAGCGTTGGCCTGGGCAAGACCTTCACCGCACTGGCAGTGATCAAGTACTACGAGCTGCGCAACAAATCGGTGCTGGTGCTGTGTCCCAAGAAGCTGGCGGACAACTGGATCACCTTCAACCGGAATCTCAGGACCAATCCATTCGTCGCCGACCGCTTCAGCTACGACGTGCTGTGTCACACCGATCTGCAGCGCGATCGCGGCGAATCCCTGGGCATGCCGCTGGATCGCATCAACTGGGGCAACTACGACCTTGTCGTCATCGACGAGTCGCACAACTTCCGCAACAACGATGCGTTCAAGGACCGGGAAACCCGCTACCAGAAGCTGATGCACCGGGTCATCCGCCAGGGCGTCAAGACCAAGGTGCTGATGCTGTCGGCCACGCCGGTCAACAACCGCTTCAACGATCTGCGCAACCAGCTGGCGTTGGCCTACGAAGGCAAGGAAGAAAACCTGCGCAGCCGCCTCGGCTCGAACCGCAGCGTGCAGGAGATCTTCAATAGCGCCCAGGGCGCGTTCAACACCTGGTCGCGGCTGCCACTAGACGCTAGAACGCCCGATGCGATCCTGGCGATGCTCGACTACGACTTCTTCGACCTGCTCGACAGCGTCACCATCGCGCGGTCGCGTCGCCACATCGAGACCTTCTACGACACGACCGACATCGGTCACTTCCCCGAGCGACGCAAGCCGATTTCGATCCACTCGCCGCTGACCGCGCGCGATGACGTCATCGGCTTCAACGCCATCTTCCAGCAGCTGTCGCAGCTGAAGCTCGCGGTGTATGCGCCCGTCAGCTACCTGCTCCCGAGCCGGGTGAAGAAGTACGAGGCGTTGTACGACACCGAGGTCGCCGGCGGCGGCGGCACCTTCAAGCAGGCGGACCGTGAGAAGAGCCTGCAGCGGCTGATGACGGTGAACCTGCTCAAGCGCCTGGAGAGCTCGGTCGAGGCGTTCCGCATGACATTGCGGAAGCTGCAGGACACCCACACCGAGACCTTGTCGCGCATCGAGCGCTTTCTGCAGGGCGCCGGCGACCCCGGCATCCTCGACCTGGTCGACGCCCTGGAGAATGCCGAACCGGACGCCGATGAGCTGCCCGATGCCGACCAGAGCATCGGCGGCAAGATCCGGATCGATCTCGCCGACATGGATCTGCCGCGCTGGCAGCATGAGTTGACACAGGATCTGGCCGTGATCGGCGCCCTGTTGGACGAAATGGCCAAGGTTCCCCCGGAGGATGACGCCAAGCTGCAACACCTCTTGGCCCAGATCGAAGTCAAGCTCGCCGCGCCCTTCAACACCGGCAACCGCAAGGTGCTGGTCTTTACGGCATTCGCGGATACCGCGCACTATCTCTACCGTCAGCTGAGCGCCCCGCTGCTGCAGCGCCACCAGCTGCACACCGGCATCGTCACCGGCTCCGATGCACCGCGCACGACGCTGGGCAAGGGCTACGACTTCCAGAGCGTGCTCACGCTGTTCTCGCCCCGCGCGAAGCAGAAGGACCAGCGCCTGCCTGACGAGCCGGGCGAGATCGAGGTACTCATCGGCACCGACTGCATCTCCGAAGGCCAGAACCTGCAGGACTGCGACTGCGTCATCAACTACGACATCCACTGGAACCCGGTGCGCATCATCCAGCGCTTCGGCCGGATCGACCGCATCGGCTCGCCCAACGCCAGCATCCAGCTGATCAACTTCTGGCCCGACATCACGCTGGACGAGTACATCAACCTCAAGGAGCGGGTGGAAAACCGCATGGTCATTTCCGACGTGGTGGCCACGGCCGACGACAACGTGCTGCGCCACGGCGCCAACGACAACGACGTGGCCTACCGCAAGGAACAGCTGCGCCGCCTGCAGGACGAAGTAATCGAACTGGAGGATGTCCGCACGGGCGTGTCCATCACCGATCTTGGGCTCAACGACTTCCGCATGGATCTGCTCAACCATCTGCGGCACAGCGACGGGCTCGGCAGCCTGCCGACCGGCCTGCATGCGGTGTTGCCGGCGGATCCGCCGCGCGGCCTCCACCCCGGCGCGATCTTCGCGCTGCGCAACCGCAACCACGGGGTCAACATCCAGCAGCTCAACCGGCTGCATCCCTACTATCTGGTCTACGTGAGCGACGCCGGCCGCGTCGTGGCCGACCACACCCAGGTCAAGCAGATCCTCGACATCGCACGCGCGTCCTGCAAGGGCCGCGACGCGCCCCTCGCCCCCGCCTGTCGCCTGTTCAACCGCGCCACCGACGACGGCCGCGACATGACCGCCTATTCGCGCCTGCTCGATCGCGCCATCGAGGCCATCATCGACCGCAAGGCCGATCAGGACATGGACACCCTGTTCGGCAGCCCCACCACGACGGCGCTCACCGACGCCATCGCCGGCCTCGATGATTTCGAGCTGATCTGCTTCCTCGCGGTCCAGGCGATGCCGCAGGCTGCATGAGCGCCGTCGTCTTCGACTGGCCGCCCGCCACCCGCGTGGACCGCGCCATCAGCAAGACCGAGGTGCTGGCCCGCGCCGGCAAGCCGCCCGGCCTGCGCGAGCGCGTGACCCGGGAGCTGGCGGAGATCAGCTGGGCCTGCAAGCTCGCCACCACCACCCTCAACCTGCCGCCCGGCGGCCTGCCGGAGTTTCAGGTCTTCCGCCTGCGCCTGAAGCCGGGCGTGGCGACCGCCAGCGAGCCGCTGCTGCGCGCCATCGATCTGGCCATCCCGTCCCCGTTGCTGTTCGAAGTGACGGGCGATGCAGGCACCTGCACGGTGGGGGCACCCAAACGTGCCAGTGCGGCCACCGCCGGCAAGCAGGTTCTGGGGGCCTACATCGCGGGGACGTGGGTGGCCGCCGAGGCCGCTCGCCACCCGTTGCCGGTCGCGCTGGATCTCGCCGGCCTGCATCAGGCGCTGATGCGCGCCCTGGTCCCGCTGGCCGGGCGCCGCGGCGAAACGCTCGATGCCCTGCTCGCACGTCTCGCCGCCGTGCGGCTGGCCGAACGCGACGGCGCCCGGCTGCAGGCCAGGCTGCACGCCGAGACGCAGTTCAACCGCAAGGTCCAGATCAACCAGCAGCTGCGCGAGGCGCAACGTCGGCTCGCGCAACTGCGCGAGCCGGGCGAATAGACCCGCGGCCGGCGCCATAATGCCGGGCTGCGCGCCACAGGCGCAGCGGCCGATCACTGAAGGAAGCTCGATGGACAGATTGAAGATGCACTCGCCCGACCTTGTCGCCGCCAACATCGATCGGCTCGCCAAACTGTTTCCGGGTTGCGTGACCGAGCGCCAAGGCGCGGACGGCACGCTTCAGCGGGCGATCGATTTCGATCTGCTGCGCCAGGCGCTGAGTGATCACCTCGTCGAAGGTCCGCAGGAACGCTACCGGCTGGACTGGCCCGGCAAGCGCGAGGCGCTGCTGGCCGCGAATGCGCCGATCGCCAAGACCTTGCGCCCGTGCCGCGACGAGAGCGTGGACTTCGACACCACGCAGAACCTGTTCATCGAAGGCGACAACCTGGATGCGCTCAAGCTGCTGCAGGAGACGTACCTGGGCAAGGTCAAGCTGATCTACATCGATCCGCCCTACAACACCGGCCGCGATTTCATCTACGACGATGATTTCAAGGACGATGCCGAGAGCTATCTCGCCCAGTCCAATCAGACCGACGAAGCAGGCAGGCGCCTGATCGCAAACACCGAGGCGAACGGTCGCTTCCATTCCGATTGGCTGAGCATGATTTATCCGCGCCTGCAGTTGGCCCGAAATCTCCTGAGAAACGATGGCGTTGTCTTCATCTCGATTGACGATCACGAGGTCGACAACCTGCGCAAGGTTTGCAGCGAGGTGTTCGGCGAAGAAAACTTCGTAGCACAGATCATCTGGCAGAAGGTTTACGCACCAAAGAACACTGCGGACTGGTTTTCTGAGGACCACGACTATCTGCTCGTATACGCGCGCGAGAAGTCGAAGTGGCGGCCACAGCAACTCGCCCGGACGGAAGCAATGGAGGCCCGCTACAAAAACCCTGACAACGACCCGCGCGGGCCGTGGAAGGCAGCGGACATGTCGGCTCGAAACCGATATGACGCAGGTATGTATGCCGTCACCAGCCCAACCGGCCGCGTGATTCCCGGGCCGCCCACAGGGCGCTACTGGGTCACCGACGAGGTGAAGTTCAAGGCGCTCGATGCAGACCGGCGCATCTGGTGGGGTGCTGAGGGCAACAACACGCCTGCGGTGAAGAAGTTTCTATCCGAGGTGTCCGGTGGTCGCACGCCGCAGACTCTCTGGCCTTACTCAGAAGTCGGCCACACCCAAGACGCCAAGAAGACCCTGCTCAAGTACGTGCAGTTCGAGCACACGGAGAATGTGCTGAACTCCGTCAAGCCAGTGGAACTGTTGCAGCGCGTCCTGCAGCTCGCAGGCGAACCGGATGCGGGGGATGTGGTGCTGGATTTCTTCAGCGGCAGCGCATCCACTGCCCATGCCGTGCTCAAACAGAACGCAGAGGATGGTGGCAACCGGCGCTTTATCGGCGTACAGATCACCGAGCCTCTGCCGAAACCGGAGCCGGGCATGGCGTCGATCTTCGAGATGGGGCTGCGGCGCATCCGCAATGTCGGTCAGGACTTGCGTGACACCCATCCCGACACAACGACCGACACCGGCTTTCGCGTTCTCAAGATCGACACCTCCAACATGGCCGAGGTGTACTACCGCCCCGACGAGTTGAAGCAGGACGACCTGCTCGGCCAGATCGACAACATCCGCCCGGGCCGCACGGCCGAGGATCTGCTGTTCCAGGTGCTGCTGGACTGGGGCGTGGATCTGGCATTGCCGATCGCTCGCGAGGACATCGGCGGCCGCGAGGTGTTCTTTGTCGACGGCAATGCACTGGCCGCGTGCTTCGCGGCCGACGGCAGCGTCGACGAGACCTTCGTCAAGCAGCTGGCCGCGCGCCAGCCGCTGCGCGTGGTGTTCCGCGATGCCGGCTTCGCGAGCGACAACGCGCGGGTCAATGTGGAGCAGATCTTCAAGACCCTGTCGCCCTCCACCGAAGTCCGGACTCTGTGAGACGACCATTTTCGTGACGTCACGAATATGGTCCGACGCATAGAACTCGCAGATCGCTGAGGCGCACATGGACAAGACCGAGCTGCAAGCGTTGCTGGCCGAGCTGATCGCCCGCTGGGAGAGCGAGGTGGTGGAGTTCAAGCAGGCCACCGACGCCTTCGGCACTGACGATATCGGCAGGTACTTTGCTGCGCTGGCCAATGAGGCCAACCTGCGTGGGGCCGAGTGCGGCTGGCTGATCTTCGGCGTGAACAACCGCACCCGCGGCGTGGTGGGCACCGATTACAGGCCGGAGGCCGGGCGCCTGCACTCGCTGAAGATGCAGATCGCCCAGAACAGCGACCCGCGCATCACCTTCCGCGATATCCATGAGCTGCATCACGCAGACGGCCGCGTGCTGCTGTTCCAGATCCCTGCCGCGCCCCGTGGCATGGCGATCGCCTGGAAGGGGCACTACTACGCGCGCGCCAGCGAGAGCCTGGTCCCGCTGGGCCTGGACAAGCTGGACGAGATCCGCAACCAGACCTTGGCCCAGGACTGGACCGCGCAGGTGGTGGCGGGCGCCACGCTGGATGACCTGGACGAGGCCGCAACGCACAAGGCGCGGGATTCGTTTGCGCAGAAGCACGCCAACCGGTTTGCCGCCGACGAGGTCGCTGCGTGGCCACTGGCGACCTTTCTCGATCGGGCACGCCTGACGCAGGACGGCGCGATCACCCGCACGACCTTATTGCTGCTGGGGAAGCGGGAGGCGTCCCATTGGCTCAATCCAAACCCGGCGCAACTGACCTGGAAACTGGAGGGCCAGGAGCGCGCCTATGAGCATTTCGCGCCGCCTTTCCTGCTGAGCACAACGGCGCTCTACCAGCGCATCCGCAATGTGCAGCTGCGCATCCTGCCGCAGGATAAGTTGATCCCGGTCGAAGTTGCCAAGTACGACCAACGCATCGTGCTGGAGGCCTTGCACAACTGCATTGCCCATCAGGACTACACCCGGAATGGCCGGGTGGTGGTGACCGAGCGGCCGGACCGGCTGCTGTTCGAGAACGTGGGCGGCTTCTTCGAGGGACAGCCTGACGAATACATCGGGGGCGAGAAAACCCCGCTCCGCTACCGCAATCCATTTCTGACCCAGGCCATGTCCGAGCTGAACATGATCGACACCATGGGGTATGGCATCCATTCGATCTACCAGGGGCAGGTACGCCGCTACTTTCCGCTCCCGGACTACGATCTGAGTGAGTCACAAGCCGTGAAGATGACCCTGTATGGGGGCGTGGTCGACCCCGCATACAGCCGTCTTCTGATTCAGAACACCGACCTGCCGTTGGCCGATGTCCTGGCGCTGGATCGCGTGCAGAAGAAGCTTGCCATCCCGGATGATGCCGCCGGTCGTCTGCGCCGGACTGGGCTCATCGAGGGCCGCAAGCCGAACTATTTCGTCTCGGCCTCGGTTGCGAAGGCGACGGCCAGCGTGGCGGACTACATCCGCACGCGGGGGCAGGACGACGCGTTCTATCTCAAGCTGATCACCGACTACCTGACGCTGAAGAGCGAGGCCAGTCGCGCCGATTTCAACCAGTTGCTGCTGGACAAGCTGAGCGACGCGCTGAGTGACCAACAGAAGGCGCGGAAAATCAGCGGTCTTCTCACCAAACTGCGGAAGCAGGGCGCGATCGTGAATGCCGGGTCCGATACAGCCCCCAGGTGGAAGTTGACGAGACCATGAAAGAGCCAGGAAAGAGACAACCCCGCTTGACCCATACAAATCAACCAGTTGCATCTCTTTCTCGCGCAGGCTTCAAAGAGCCCACAAAGAGCAGCCCCAGTCCGCATGAAGCTCAAGTTCAAAGTCCAGCCCTACCAGACCGCCGCCGTCGAGGCCGTGGCCGACTGCTTCCAGGGCCAGCCCATGGCGGACCCGGCGGCCATGCGCTACCGGGTGGATCCGGGCCGGGCCGCCGAAGGGCAGACCGAGCGGCTGCTGGAACAGGCGGGCTTCCGCAATGCACCGCTGCAGCTCAATCGCGCGCAGCTGCTGGACAACATCCAGCGGGTGCAACGCCAGCAGAACCTGCCGGTCTCACCGGATCTGGTGGCCAGCCCGCCCTGTGACATCAATCTGGATGTCGAGATGGAGACGGGCACCGGCAAGACCTACTGCTACATCAAGACCATGTTCGAGCTGCACCAGCGCTACGGCTGGAGCAAGTTCATCGTGGTGGTGCCGTCGATCGCGATCCGCGAGGGTGTGGCCAAGACGCTCGCCATCACGGCCGATCACTTCCTGCAGGCCTACGGCCGGAAGGCCCGCGCGTTCATCTACAACTCCAAGAGCCTGCACGAGCTGGAGAGCTTCTCGTCGGATGCCGGCATCAACGTGATGGTCATCAACGTGCAGGCCTTCAACGCCACCGGCAAGGACAACCGCCGCATCTACGAGGAGCTGGACGCCTTCCAGTCGCGCAAGCCGATCGACGTGATCGCGGCCAACCGGCCGATCCTGATCCTGGACGAGCCGCAGAAGATGGAGGGCAAGAAGACGCTGGAGTCGCTGAAGGCGTTCCAGGCGATGGTGCTGCTGCGCTACTCGGCCACCCACAGGACCACGCACAACAAGGTCCACCGGCTTGACGCGCTGGATGCCTACAACCAGAAGCTGGTCAAACGCATCGCGGTGCGCGGCATCACCGTGAAGGGCCAGACCGGCACGCACGGCTATCTTTATCTGCAGGACATCCGGGTGTTCCCCAGCAAGGCGCCCAAGGCGCGCGTCGAGATCGAGGTGCGGCGCAAGACCGAGATCAAGCGCGAGCTGCGGACACTGCGCAAGGGCGACAACCTGTTCGGACTCTCGGGTGAGCTGGACCAGTACCGCGAAGGCTATGTGGTCAGTGACATCGACGCGCGCGACGGCACCGTGCATTTCAACAACGGCGTGGTGCTCGATGCCGGCGAGGCGGTGGGCGACGTGCACGAGGATGTGCTGCGTCGGATCCAGATCCGGGAAGCGATCAGCGCCCACTTCGAGCGCGAGCAGGTGCTGTTCCATCGCGGCATCAAGGTGCTGAGCCTGTTCTTCATTGACGAGGTGGCGAAGTACCGCGACTACAGCCGCGAGGACGAGCGCGGCGAGTACGCGCGCATCTTCGAAGAGGAGTACCGGGATGCACTGAACCGCGTGCTCGAACTCGATCTGGATGCCGGCAGCCGCGACTACCACCGCTATCTGCAAGGCATCGACCCGGCACGCACCCACAACGGCTACTTCTCGCAGGACCGCAAGAGCAAACGGCTGGTCGACCCGAGCGTGAAGCTACGGGGCGAAGAAGCCGGGCTATCCGACGATGTCGACGCCTACGATCTGATCCTGAAAGACAAGGAGCGTCTGCTGTCGCTGGACGAGCCGGTGCGCTTCATCTTTTCCCACTCGGCGCTGCGCGAGGGCTGGGACAATCCCAACATCTTCGTGATCTGCACGCTCAAGCACAGCGACAACACGGTGTCGCGCCGGCAAGAAGTGGGTCGCGGCTTGCGCCTCGCCGTGAACCAGCACGGCGACCGCATGGATCACACGACCACCGTGCATGAGATCAACGTGCTGACCGTGGTGGCGAATGAAAGCTACAAGGATTTCGTGGCAGGGCTGCAGAGGGACATCAGCGACACACTCTCAGACCGCCCGCGGGTGGCGGACGAGGCCTACTTCACCGGAAAGGTGCTGGCCGCACCCGATGGCGGGGTCGACGTGACACCGGTCATGGCACGACAGATCTACCGCTACCTGCTCAAGCACGACTACATCGATGACCATGCCACCATCACCGCGGACTACCACGCGGCGCGGGCGGCGGGCACGCGCGCCGCGTTGCCAGCCGAACTGCAGCCCTACGCTGCACAGGTGTTCGAACTCGTGGACAGCGTGTTCACGCAGGCGCTGCTGCCCACGCCGGAGGACGGCCGCAAGGGGCAAATCAACCGTCTGAACGAGAACTTCCACAAGCGCGAGTTTCAGGCGCTATGGAACCGGATCAATCGGAAAGCGGCGTACACCGTACATTTCGACAGCGACGAACTCGTGGGCAAGTGCATCGCGACTCTGGACAAGGAACTGCATGTACAGCCGCTGCAGTACACGGTGGTATCGGGCCAGCAGCAGGACGGTATCGACGCGGACGCACTGAAGAAAGGAGACGGATTCCGGGTCAGCGAAAGCCGCATCGACAAGCACCGGGCCTCGGTGCACTCGGGGGTGCGCTACGACCTCGTCGGCAAACTGGCGGAGGCCACCGTGCTGCGGCGTGCGACCGTCGCCCGCATCCTCTCCGGGATCGCTCAGCCCGTGTTTGCACAGTTCCGGAGCAACCCCGAAGGCTTCCTGAGCTTGGCCACCCGCCTGATCAAGGAGCAGAAAGCCGCTGCCGTCGTGGAGCACCTGGCCTACGACCTGCTGGAGGATCGCTGGGATGCCGACATCTTCACCATGGCGCAGCGCCGCGTGGATTTCGGCCGCGTCGTGGGCCGCGCTGACCACGCCGGAAAACTGGCTCCTCTGACCAAGCACGTCTTCGACTACGTCGAGATCGACGGAGACTCGTCGATTGAGCGCCAGTTCACGACGGATCTGGAGACCGGGAACGAGGTTGTGGTGTATGCGAAGTTGCCGCGAGGCTTCGCCATCCCAACACCCGTCGGTGATTACAACCCCGACTGGGCCATTGCGCTGCAGGACGGCGACGTCAAGCACATCTACTTTGTCGCCGAGACCAAAGGCACGATGGCGAGCATGGAACTTCGCGGAATCGAACTGGCCAAGATCGAGTGCGCCCGGCAATTTTTTCATGACCTCGACCACGCCACTGCGTCAGATCGCGTGCGCTACGAAATGGTTGATAACTTTGAGCGGCTCCGCATTATGCTCTCGACCGTCGAAGTAGCTTAGTCGTATTCGCAAACCCCTGACAGCCATTGATATCGCTGGTAAAAGTGCGGCAGAGCAGCCTCGTCAACGCGAGGTAAGAAATTTTTATTTAGCGTCGCGACTGAAGAGCCTGGCAGCCCTTCTCGCACTCCCAATGGGAGCATGTCAGGCATGCATGAACACACGTCTTGCTGCTCGCGCGGCTCACGTGCGGCTCACGAGCGCTGCCTTCCAATCGCCCGTCCTCACCCCCGGAGTTCCCGCTATGGCCGTCAAGACGCTCGAAGATCTCTTCATCCATGAACTCTCCGACATCCATTCCGCGGAGCGGCAGATCACCAAGGCACTTCCGCGCCTGATTCGCGCATCGAGCAATCCGGAGCTGGCAGCCGCGTTCGAGGCCCACCTCGAGGAGACCGCGGGCCAGATCGAGCGCCTCGATCAGGTGGTGGAACTGCTCGGCATCCGGCTCAAGCGCATCAAGTGCGCGGCGATGGAAGGCCTGGTGGAAGAGAGCAAGGAAGTCATCGACGAGATCGAGAAGGGCCCGCTGCGCGACGCCGCGCTGATCGGGGGCGCGCAGAAGGTCGAGCATTACGAGATCGCCTCCTACGGCACCATCTGCGCGCTCGCCAAGCAGCTCGGCTACAACGATGCGATCAAGCTGCTGCAGGCGACGCTCGAAGAAGAAAAAGCCACCGACGCCAAGCTGACCCTGCTGGCCGAATCGGGCGGCAACCAGGACGCCGCCGACGCGGGCTGATGCATGGCGCGACGTCCGGCCGCACCTGGCCGGACGTCGTTGCGCAGGTGCGCAGGCATGAGGTGCGGCGCACACGACCCGACCGTGGGGCCATCCGTCGCGCCGACGCCTACAACGCTGCAGTCGGCGACGCACTGCGCGTACACGACGGCCAGGGCCGCACCCGGTCCGTCCACGTCGACCGGTCGATGGGGCCAAGACCAGGCAACGGTCCATCTATCGGCATGGCCTATCGCAATGCGGTGCATGCCGGCCATGCGCAACACGGCCGTCGCATGTCCATTGCGCTGCACGTGCATGTCGACCCGGGATCACGCGTTCCGTTGAAGCGTGATCGCATGACGCGATCGACCCCTTCGATCGCCCGTTTCCGGTGCACGCACACGTGTGCGAGCCATGTACGGCAAGTGTTTCGCACCGCCGGCGCAGACCGTCTGGAATCTCATGCGCCGGTCATCGCGGCGGCCCTAGCGTGGGCAGCCCCGTCAGGCCCACAGAGGACTCCCTCCCGATGTTCATGCACAACAAGAAACTCCAGTACACGGTCCGTGTCGAGCAAGGCAATCCGCAGCTCGCCACGCTCATGCTCGAACAGTTCGGCGGACCGCAGGGTGAGCTCGCCGCGGCGATGCGCTACTTCACCCAGGCCCTGGCCGAGGACGATCCGGGCCGCAAGGACCTGTTCTTCGACATCGCGACCGAGGAGCTGAGCCACCTCGAGATCATCGGCTCGATCATCACTATGCTCAACAAGGGCGCCAAGGGCGAGCTCGCGGAAGGCATGGAAGAAATGGCCGACATGCGCAATCTCACCGGCAACAGCACCAGCCAGACCCAGGCCATCCTGTACGGCAACGGGCCGGCGCTGGTGAATTCGAGCGGCGTGCCGTGGACCGCGGCCTACATCGACACCATCGGCGAGCCGACGGCGGACCTGCGTTCGAACATCGCCGCCGAGGCGCGCGCCAAGATGGTCTACGAGCGGCTGATCAACCTGACCACGGATCCGGGCGTCAAGGATGCACTGACGTTCCTGATGACCCGCGAGGTCGCGCACCAGAAGTCGTTCGAGAAGGCGCTGTACGCGATCACGCCCAACTTCCCGCCGGGCAAGCTGCCGGGCGATCCGGCCTTCACCGATCTCTACTTCGACATGTCCCAGGGCGAAGGTGGCGACGTGCGCGGCCCGTGGAATTCCGGCGAGCTGTGGGAGCGGGTGGAAGACCGCGATGCTCAGTGCGCGGTCGACGGCGGCGACGGCAGCGCCACTGTACTGCTGGGTGAACGCGAGCTCCAGGCGGTCAACGCCTTCGCCGAGCGCACCGCCTCGGTGCCGGATTCCGATCCGCTCACCGGCGCGGAACTCGGCGCCGGCCCCGGCGCGGGTGCGGTCAAGACCCAGCGCTGACGCAGTGCCTGTGCCGCCCGCCTCACGGCGGGCGGCACGGTCGTGTCGGGGGATCGTGCTCCGCCGCGATCTCCACCCAGGTCGGCGCGTGGTCGCTGGCCTTTTCTTGCCGACCTGTGTCACTGCTGCGTAACGCGGCGCTGGGCCCGCCGCGGGTACGACCAAGACCCAACCCCGATACAGCGCCGCTGCCGCCCGCCTCACGGTGGGCGGCGGCGCCGTGCCGGGGGATCGCGTGCTCCACCGCGATCTCCACCCAGGTCGGCGCGTGGTCGCTGGCCTTCTCTTCCAGACGTATCCACTGATCGACCGTGGCGGCCGCGGACGGCACCGGATTAAGCAGCAGGTACGGGTACGGGTACGGCCAAGACCCAGCCCCGATACAGCGCCGCTGCCGCCCACCTCACGGTGGGCGGCAGCGCCGTGTCAGGGGATCGCGTGCTCCACCGCGATCTCCACCCAGGTCGGCGCGTGGTCGCTGGCCTTTTCTTCCAGACGCATCCACTGATCGACCCCGGCGGCCTCGACGGCCGCGGACAACACCGGATTGAGCAGTAGGTGGTCGATCCGAAGCCCGCGATCGCGCTCGGCGTGCTGGCGGAAGTGATCCCAGAACGTATAGACCGGCGCGTCCTCGAACAGGGCACGCAGGGTGTCGGTCCAGCCCTGTTCGAGCAGCTGCGCATACGCGGCGCGCACCTCGGGCTGGATCAGTGCGTCGCGACGCCAGGCGTTCGGGTCGTAGACGTCGATGTCCTCGGGAATCACGTTGAAATCGCCGATCAGCGCCACCGGATGCGGCAGTCCGACGAGTCCGCGTGCATGGGCGGCCAGACGACGCATCCAGGCCAGCTTGTAGTCGAACTTCGGGCCCGGGCGGGGATTGCCGTTGGGCAGATAGAGGGCGCCCACCAGCACGCCATGCACCGCGGCCTCGAGATAGCGGCTCTGGGTGTCGGCAGGATCGCCGGGCAGTCCACGCCGGCTCTGCACCGGCGTCGTGCCGCGCCCCAGCAGGGCCACGCCGTTCCATGCGCGCTGGCCATGCCACAGCGCGCCGTAACCCGCGTCCTGGATCGCCTCGAGCGGAAAGGCCTCGTCGCTCGCCTTGAGCTCCTGCAGCGCGACGATGTCCGGACGCGTGGCCTCGAGCCAGCGCAGCAGATGCGGCAGCCGCGACGTGATGCCGTTGACGTTGTAGGTCGCGATGCGGAGGGTGGCAGCCATCGGCAGGCGGGCGTGTCGGGGGATGGGCGTCCACGCTAGGTGGGGCAGCGGCAGCCCGGGGTGAAGGCGCGCGCATGCACGGCGGCGCCCATCGCTAACCGGTGTTCTGGATCCCGGCGGCGATGCCGTTCACCGTCGACACCAGCGCACGCAGCAGAGCCTCGTCCTCGCGCGCCGCCTCGCGCCAGCGGCGCAGCAGTTCCACCTGCAGCAGGCTGATCGGATCGACGTAGGGATTGCGCAGGCGGATCGACAGCTGCAGCCGGTAGTCGTCGGCCAGGAGCACGTCCTGGCCCTTGAGCAGCAGGATCGCATCGCGCGTGCGCAGGCATTCTTCGAGGATTCCGGGGAAGAAGGCCTCGTGCGCCTCGCCGGACAGGCGGGAGTAGCGCTCGAAGATGGCGATGTCGGTCTTGGCCAGCAGCATCTCCACGTCGTCGAGCATGGCGCGGAAGAACGGCCAGTCGCGCACCATCTCGGTCATCGTCTGCTGGCCGTAGGTGCGCAGGCCGTGTTGCAGCGCGGTGCCGATGCCGTACCAGCCGGTCAGGCCGGAGCGGTTCTGCGCCCAGGCGAACACCCACGGAATCGCCCGCAGATTGGAAATCCCGCCGTCGCGGCGACGTGACGGGCGCGAGCCGATCTGCAGCCGCTCGATCACGTCGATCGGCGTGGCCGTGCGGAAATAGTCCGGGAAGTCGGCGCGCTCGTGGACCAGCGCGCGGTAGTGGGCGCGCCCGACCGCAGCGAGGTCCGTGGCGATGGCGCGCCAGGTGTCTTCGCGCGAGTCGGCCGGTCGTGGCCGCAGCGTGGCCTGCAGCACCGCGCCGGTGGCCTGCTCCAGGTTGCGCAGGGCCAGCGCGCGAATGCCGTAGCGGCGATGGATCACCTCCCCCTGTTCGGTCACGCGCAGACTGGCGTCGACCGATCCGCGCGGGGCCGCGACGATCGCGCGCTCGGTCTTGCCGCCGCCGCGGCTGACCGAGCCGCCGCGTCCGTGGAAGAACACGATGCGCACGCCCGCCGCCTGGGCCAGCGCGGTCAGTTCGACCTGGGTGCGTTGCAGTGCCCAGCGCGAGGCCAGCAGGCCGCCGTCCTTGGCACTGTCGGAATAGCCCAGCATCACCGTCTGCCGGCCGCCGCGCGCCGCGAGATGGGCGCGGTAGCGCGGATCGTCGAACAGTGCACGCATCACCCCCGGCGCGGCCTGCAGATCGTCGACGGTCTCGAACAACGGCGCCACGTCCAGCGGCACCTGGTCGTCGATCACGCAGCCGGCGATGCGCGCCAGCGCCAGTACCGCCAGTGCATCGGCCGCGCTGCGCGCCATCGAGATGATGTAGAGGCCGGTGGCCTGGTCGCCGTGGCTGCGGCGCAGGTCGAGCACCGCGCGGAATACGCCGAGGGTCGAGGCCACGCTGTCGTCGTCGGCGGCGGCCTGCGGCGGAGCATCGAGCATCGCGTGCAGCTGCTGCACGCGGCTGTCGACGCTGCGCGCCGTCCAGTCGCCGCCGTCGATGCGCCCCAGCACCTCGTCGTGCACCGCCGAATCCTGACGCAGGTCGAGCGCCGCGAGATGGAAGCCGAACGTGCGTGCGCGCCACAGCAACCGTTCGAGGGCGAAACGCCCGGCGTGTTCGCCACGGTGCGCGCGCAGGCTCGCGTCCATGCGTGCGAGGTCGGCGATGAACTCGCCCGCATCCGCGTAGCCGGCGCGGTGGTCGGCATCGGTGAGCCGCAGGCGCAGCTGCATCAGATCGAGCAGACGCCGGTAGGGCATGTCGGCATGGCGCGGGTTGAGCGCCGCGTCGGCGTCCGGCAGCAGGCGCCTGTACTCGTCCGCGCGTGCCGGCACGGCGTCTTCGATGCGCGCACGGCCCAGGGTCTGGGTCAGCACGTTGCCCAGCGCGCGCAGGTCGCGCCGGTACTGCGCGAGCGCCTGCGTGCGCTGCGCGCCGAGCGCGGCGCGCATCGTGTCGGCATTGACGTTGGGATTGCCGTCCATGTCGCCGCCGACCCAGGTGCCGAAGCGCAGCACCCGCGGCAACTCGGGCCGCTCGCCGTAGACCGATGCGATCGCGTCGCCCAGGGTCTCGTAGAACACCGGCAGCACGCGGTAGAGCACGTTGGAGAGGTAGTAGCCGACATGCTCAACCTCGTCGGCGACGGTCGGCTTGCGGGCCGGCGATTCGGAGGTCTGCCACGCCGAGGTCAGCGCCAGCACGATGCGCGCATCGTCGGCGCGGCGCTCGGTGGGAGTGCGCTCGCGGTCGATGTCGGCGATCAGGCGCTCGACGATCGTGCGTTCCTTCTCCAGCAGCACCCGTCGCACCGCCTCGGTGGGATGCGCGGTGAACACCGGCTCGACCTGCAGTCGCGCCAGACACGCCTGCAACGTCTCCAGCGTGACGCCGGCGTCCTTGAGCGCGCGCAGGGTGGCCTCGAGCCCGCCGGGCTGCGGCCCGTCGCCGGCGCGCTGGTAGTGGCGCCGGCGACGGATGCGATGCACGCGCTCGGCGAGATTGATCGCACCGAAGTAGGCCGCGAACGCACGGACCAGCGCGTCGGCGTCCTCCAGCGACACCTGGGCCAGGCCGTCGGCGAGGGCGTCGACCGGTGCGCCGGTCTCGCGACGCGCGATCGCCTCGCGGCGTACGCCTTCGACCTGGGCGAGCAGTCCGGGGGATACCTGCTCGGCGAGCATGTTGCCGACCATCGCGCCAAGGCGGCGCACGTCGTCGCGCAGCAGGACGTCGGTTTCGGAGAATTCGAGCTGGTCGCGCAGCGGCGCGTCTGGACTTGGCTTCATGGTCCGAGAGTAGCGCAGCGTGCGCACGCATCCGGTGGCGGCCCCCGGCTTGTCGACGACCGCGGCCTGGCCCATGCTTCGCGCGCCGCCGGCGCCCGAGGCGCAGGCCCCTTCTCCAGACCGCCAAGGACATGCACATGCGCACCCCGATCTCGACGATGGCACGGACACTCGCGACGCTCGTCGTCACCGCCGGACTGGCGGCCTGCCAGCAGGCCCCCGCCCCGGCCCAGGCCGACGGCACCGCGACGCCCGCACCGGCAGCGGCATCGGCCGGCGCCACGCTCGATCCGGTGCTCGCCGAACCGCGTGTGGGCGATGTCTACGCCGCGGAACTTACCCATTTCTCGGGTGTGGATTTCTCCGGCGCCAGCCCTGGCGAAGCCGCGTTCGGGCTGATGCGGGTGGTCGAGGTCGGCGACGAGCGCATCACCCTCAACACCGAGACGGGTGCATGGCCGAAGGCGCGTGGCGCGATCAACGAGCTGCGCGGCGACCAGGCCGAGATCAACTGGGACGAATCGGAAAAGATCGAGATCTATCGGCGCGAGCTGCCGCAGCTGGTGGCCGAGGGCAAGATCCTCGAAGCACGCCGGATGTGATCCCGGCGCGCCGGGCGGTGCCTGCGCCACACGGCGCAGGCACGGGCACGGCTCAGTAGGCGAACTCGCGGAACACGCGGTCGATGTCCCCGGCCCAGGCGCCGTGGAACAGTTCGAGCTTGCGCTCGGCCGGCGTCTGGCCGGATTCGGCGATCTCGATCAGCGTATCGAGGAAGACCCGCTCGTCCTGTCCATGGGCATTGTGCCGGGCACGGCGCTGCAGGCCGGAGGCGGCGATCTTCAGCGCCTCGACCGCGAGGTCGCGCAGCGTGCCACCGCGGAACGGGGTCTTCAGCGCGTGCCGCGCCACGTCGTCGCGCAGGGCGTTGCGCTCGGTCATGGTGAAGTCGCGCACCAGATCCCAGGCCGCATCGAGCGCGGCATCGTCGTAGAGCAGGCCGGTCCAGAACGCCGGCAGCGCGCACAACCGGTTCCACGGCCCCCCGTCGGCACCGCGCATTTCCAGATACTTCTTCAACCGCACTTCGGGGAAGGCGGTGGTCATGTGGTCGTTCCAGTCGCGCAGCGTGGGCAGCTGACCCGGCAGCACCGGCAGCGCGCCGCGCATGAAGTCGCGGAAGCTCTGGCCGGCGGCATCGTGGTAGGTGCCGTCGCGGTAGGAGAAGTACATCGGCACGTCGAGCAGGTAGTCGACGTAACGCTCGTAGCCGAAGCCGTCCTCGAACACGAAGTCGAGCATGCCGGTGCGGTCGGCGTCGGTGTCGGTCCAGATGTGCGAGCGGTAGCTCAGGTACCCGTTGGGCCTGCCTTCGGTGAACGGCGAGTCGGCGAACAGCGCGGTCGCGATCGGCTGCAGCGCCAGCGACACGCGGAACTTCTTCACCATGTCGGCTTCGGTCGCGTAGTCGAGATTGACCTGGACCGTGCAGGTGCGGGTCATCATGTCGAGGCCCAGGTCGCCGACCTTGGGCATGTACTCGCGCATGATCCTGTAGCGGCCCTTGGGCATCCACGGCATGTCGTCCCGGCGCCACTTCGGCTGGAAGCCCATGCCGAGGAAGCCCAGGCGCAGTTCGTCGGCGACGCTCTTGACCTCGAACAGATGCGAGCCGACCTCGCTGCAGGTGTCGTGGATCGTTTCCAGCGGCGCGCCGGAGAGTTCCAGCTGGCCGGCCGGCTCCAGGGTCACCGAGGCGCCGTCCTTGAGCAGGGCGATCGTCCGCCCACCTTCGTCGACCGCGTCCCAGCCGAAGCGGGTGAGCCCGCGCAGCAGCGCCTCGATGCCGCGGTCCCCGTCGAAGGCGGGCGGGCGCAGGTCGTCGAGCTGGAAACCGAATTTCTCGTGCTCGGTGCCGATGCGCCAGGCGGCAGGCGGTTTCTCGCCGGAGGCGAGCACCTCCACGAGCGTCGCACGGTCGGTGATCGGGGTGTCGGCGACGTGGCTGGGGCTGGACAAGATGGGGACTCGCGATCGGGCATCGCCCGCAGGCCGGCACTATAAGCGCCCGGCCAGCCGGTGTCGGCCCCGCCCGCGGTGTCGCAGTGTTCCCCCTGCGACGCGCGGTGACGCGTCGCGCGGCGCCCGCTCAGGACCCGGCGGTGTCGCCCGGGTCCGCTGCGCGTGGCACGCGAGCCGCCGCGGGGCGCGCGCCGATCTCCAGCCAGCGCGCGATCACGCCACGCGCCTCGTCGACACCGACCCTGGACTCGCCCGAGAAGGTCTGCACGCTGACCTTGTCGCCGTGCTCGGCCTGCAGCTCCTTGCGCACCGCCTGCAGCGTGTTGCCGGCCGCGCCGCGGCCCAGCTTGTCGGCCTTGGTCAGCAGGGCGTGCGCCGGCATGCCGTGCTCGACGGCGAAGGCGATCATCTGGCGGTCGTATTCCTTGAGCGGATGGCGGATGTCCATCACCACCACCAGGCCCTTGAGCGCTTCGCGCTCCCGGAAGTACCGGGCCAGGAACGCCTGCCAGTGCGCCTGCAGGTCCCGCGGCACCTTGGCGTAGCCGTAGCCGGGCAGGTCGACCAGGTAGCGGTTCTCGTGTGGCGGCAGATCGAAGAACACCAGCTGCTGGGTGCGCCCGGGCGTCTTGGACACGCGCGCCAGGGCGTTCTGCTGGCATAGCGCATTGAGCGCACTGGATTTGCCGGCGTTGGAGCGGCCGGCGAACGCGACTTCGAAGCCGCCGTCGGGCGGGAGCTGCTGCGGCGTATGGGCGGCGAGCCTGTAGCTGGCGCGGGCAAAGGGATTGGACATGCGCGATAGCTTGGCACGGCCGGACCCGCGGCGTCCGGCCCTGTTTGACCGCCCCGACCCCGCCACACATACTTTCCCGACTCGTGGCCCGGCATCTCCGGTCGCTGCGTCGAAGATCTCGGAGCCCAGCAATGCGCCACGCTCGCGCCTTTGGTATCGCCGGTCTTGCCGCCCTCGTGGTCGGTGCTGTCGCCTTTGCCCAGTCCACCATCCAGCCGTTGCCGGATGCCCCGCCGGTGGAAACCAGCGACCTCGACACCAATGCGGTGACCGAGCTGACCAAGGCCCGCCCGGGCGATCCGCAGAAGGGCGCCCAGCTGGCCGGCGCCTGCGCGGCCTGCCACGGGCTGGACGGCAACGCCGACATCGACCCCACGCTGTATCCGCGCATCGCCGGACAGAGCGAACGCTACGTCGCGCGCCAGCTGGCGCTGTTCAAGAGCGGCGAACGCTTGAGTCCGATCATGCAGCCCTTCGCCATGCCGCTCAGCGCGCAGGACATGCGCGACCTGGGCGCGCATTACGCACGCGAGCGCAGCGGCGCCGGTATCGCCGACGACGCGGTGGTCGAGGCCGGTCCCTACGCGGGTCGGCGGTTCTACGAGATCGGCCAGGCCCTGTTCCGCGCCGGTGATCCGGAGCGCGGACTTCCGGCCTGCATGGCCTGCCACGGGCCTGCCGGCGCGGGCAATCCCGGCCCGGCGTATCCGCACGTCGCCGGCCAGCAGGCCTGGTACAGCTCGGCGCGTCTGTACCAGTACCGGGCCAACGAAACCCTGGAAGCGGACCGTCATCTGTTCGACGTGATGGCGTCGGTGGCCCGCACGCTCACCGACGAGGAGATCGAAGCCCTGGCCAGCTACATGCAGGGCCTGCACCCCCGCCCGGATCCGGCCATGCTCGCTGCGATCGAGGCCCAGGCCGCGGCCATGCCGGCGCCCGCCGCGGCGCCCGAGGCGCAGCCCGTGCCGACCACCGATCCGAGCGCGGACGCCGCGCTCGACACGGCCGCGTCCGCGCCCGACGCGCAGTGACACCGGCCTCCCGTCCGGCGCGGCGCGGGTTCGCCGCGGATCTGCGCCGGCGGGCGTTCGCCCTGCTGTTGCCCGTGCTCGCCGCGCTGCTGCCGGTGGGGGCCCAGGACCGCGAGCCGGTCGAGAATCTCGATTACGTGGTCATCGCGGATGGCCAGCCCTGGGAACCGCTGGCCGGGCAGGTCGAGGTCGTCGAGGTGTTCTCCTACGCCTGCGTGCACTGCTTCCATTTCGAGCGGCCGCTCGCCGCATGGCGCGCGACCCAGCTGCAGGACGTCCGCGTGACCCCGGTGCCTGCGGCGTTCGCCGCGGCCGATCCCTTCGCGCGCGGGTTTTTCGCCGCGCAGGCCATGGGCCTCGCGGCGCGCACCCATCGCGCGCTGTTCGCCGCCGTGCACGAGACCGGCCGCCTGCCGCGGTCGGGCGCCAGTCCCGGGGCGGTGGCCGACGTCTACGCCGAACACGGCGCCGGCCCGCAGGCGGCCTTTCTCGCCAGGATGGCCAGCCCCGCCACCGACGCCCGGCTGAACGCCGCGCGCGCCTTCGCGGTGCGCAGTGGCGTCGAAGGCACGCCGACACTCATCATCAACGGCCGCTACCGGGTCACCGCGCGCACGCCCGAGGACGCGCTGGCCATCGCCGGCTGGCTCGTCGCCCGGGAGCGCGCGCGGCGCTGACGCCGCCGCCACGTCCGACCGCCGACACTCACGATCCACGAGAGAACGCCCATGAAGCTCCGTCACGCCCTGATTCCGCTGTTCGCATCCGTGCTGCTCGCCGCCTGCAGCCAGCAGCCCGAGGTCGCCGCGCCGGCCGCATCCGCCGATGCCCCGGCCGCCACCGCGCCGGTTGCGCCGCCCGCGGCCGGGCCGGACGCCGGGACGCCCGCGACCGGGGTCGACGCGTCGTCTGGCGCCGAGACCGCGGATGCCGCGGCCGCGATGCCGGCCGCCGCCGGTCCGGTGCGTGCACCCGAGGGCCCGGCCCCGGTACTGGGGACCGACTATGTCGTGATCGAGAACGGCCAGCCGTTCGGACCCGGGGCGGGAATCGAGGTGGCCGAGGTGTTCGCGTACTGGTGCGGCCATTGCGCGGCCTTCGAGCCGCTGGTCGGCGCCTGGAAGGCGCGCCTGCCCGCCGACGTGCGCTTCGCCGCGGTGCCGGCGGTGTTCGACGAGCGCGACCAGTTCCCGCGGGCGTTCTTCGCCTCCGAGGCCATGGGCACGCTGGAGCGCACCCACGGCGCGACCTTCAACGCCGTGCACATCGAGCGCAAGCTGCGCCAGAACGCGGACGCCGACAGCATCGTCGCGTTCTACGGCAGCCTCGGTGTCGATCCGGCGCGCCTGCGCAGCACGATGCAGAGCTTCGCCGTCAACGCCAACCTCGGCCGCGCGCGCCAGTTCGCGGTGCGCAGTGGCGTCAACGCGACGCCCACCATCGTCGTCAACGGCAAATACCGGGTGACCGGCGGCAACTCGCTGGAAGACATCCTGCGCATCACCGACCATCTGGTCGCCATGGAGCGCGCGGCGCGGTAAGCGCCGCATCCGTGGCCGAGGCCCCCACTCCCAGGTCAGACGCGCCGCGCCGGCTCAAGCTGTTGAGCGCCAACATCCAGGCCGGCTCGAGCACGCGCCGCTACAGCGACTACGCCACGCGCAGCTGGTCGCACGTGCTGCCGACCGGCAAGCGCACAGCGCTGGACGCGATCGCCGCCCTCGCCGGGCGCCACGACATCGTCGGTCTGCAGGAGGCCGATCCGGGCAGCCTGCGGTCGGGCTTCACCAACCAGACCCACTATCTCGCCGAGCGCGGCGGCTTCGAGTACTGGAGTCACCAGCCCAACCGGCGGGTCGGCGCGGTCGCCTCGAGCGCCAACGGACTGCTGAGCCGTCTGGAGCCGATCGAGATCATCAACCACGCCCTGCCCGGCCGCATCGGCGGCCGTGGCGTGCTGCTGAGCCGCTTCGGCGAGGGCGACAGCGGTCTGACGGTCGCGGTCGCGCACCTGTCGCTCGGCGCGCAGTCGCGGCGCTCGCAACTGGCGTTCATCGCCGAGGTCATGGCCCACCACCCCAACGCGGTGCTGATGGGCGACTTCAACTGCACCTCGGACTGCGCCGAAATGGACGTGCTCTACCGCGGCACCGGCCTGCAGCCCCCGGCCTGCGCGGTGCACACCTTCCCGAGCTGGCGGCCGCAGCGTGCGATCGACCACATCCTGGTCACCCGCAACCTGCAGTGCGCCAACATGCAGGCGCTCCCGGCCGCGTTCTCCGACCATCTGGCCCTGTCCACCGAGCTGATGGTGCCGGCATCGGCCCTGCAGCGCTGACGCGCCGCGCCGGCACCCGCGCGGGGCGCCGGCGCCGTTTCCTCAGAAGTCGAAGCCCACGCGGGCGTACCAGTATCGGCCGGGCAGGTCGTAGGTCGAGGCGTCGTAGCCGTTGAGGCTGCAGCTCAGGCACACCGGCGGCACCTTGCCGCCGATGTTGTTGACGCCCAGCGTGAAGCGCGTGCCCCTGAGCCAGGCGGTGTTCTGCCAGGCCAGCTGCAGATCGTGGTAGGTGGTCGAACCGAGCGCGTTGCGGTCGTTGGCGCTGTCGTCGCAGATCGCGAATCCGTTGGCACCGCCGCAGGACTCGGTCAGCCGGTCGATGTAGCGCAGCGTCCAGGCCAGCGACCACGGCCCCTGCGTCCAGTCGGTGACCAGGGTGCCGCTCCATTCCGGAATCGCGCTGTTGTTGACCTCCACGCCCGGGCGCCGCGGTTCGGCGTCGCCGGATTCGTTGACCAGCTCGTAGCGCGTCACCCAAGTCGCCTTGGCGTCGAAGCGCAGCCGGCCCCAGTCGCGCGTCGGCAGGGTCCACGCCGCGGTGAAGTCCCAGCCGTCGGTCTTGATCGTGCCGAGATTGGCCAGGATGGCGTCGAAGCGGATGATCTGGCCGCGGTCGCTGCGGTCGTAGGACGCGCAGGCGGCCGGCTCGCGCGTGGCGATGCAGCGCTCGAGGATGGCCTGGGCATCGGGCGCCTGGATCGCGTCGGTGATGTGGTGGCGATAGAACGTCACGCCGAGATCCAGCCGGTCCGACCACGCCACCTCGTCGGCGAACGACGGGCTCCACACCGATCCCACCATCAGGCTGCGACTGCGCTCGGGCTCGAGCTCGGCATTGCCCGAGGTGACCAACGAGATCTGCGAATTGGTCTGCTCGTACCCGGCCGGCACGCCGTCGGCCGCGCAGGCCGGCGACGGCACCGCGGCGCCCGAGCAGGGATCGACCAGGGTCGCGTCGAAGCGGCTCAGCGTGCCGTAGAGCTCGCCGATCGACGGCGCACGGAAGCCTTCGGCGTAACTCATGCGCAGCAGCAGTTCGTCGACCGGCTGCCAGCGCAGGCCGATCTTGCCGGTGCTCTCGCCGCCGAAGGTGGAGTAATCCGAATAGCGCCCGGCCAGGCTCAGGTCGAGGCTCTCGCCGAAGACGGTATCGCGCATCAGCGGCACGCTGACCTCGGCATAGGCTTCGCTGACGTCGTAGTCGCCGCGGGTCGCGCCGGACGGCACGCCGTTGTACTCGCCCGCGATGGTGATCGGGTCGGGCGTGTAGCTGCCTTCGTATTTGCGGTACTCGAGCCCGGCGGCGAACGAGAACGCGCCGGCCGGCAGCTGGAACAGGTCGCCTGTGATGTTGGCCGAGGCCAGGCTGAGCGTGTTGCGGCTCTCGTCGCGCACGATCGGCTGGATGAAGGCGAGCATGGCCGGGGTGATGGTGCCGGGGCCGCCGAACAGGTTGAGCGGGGTGCAGCCGGCGATGGCCGCACAGGCGTCGGGATCGCCCAGCGCCTCGTTGATCCGGCGGATGTTGTAGCTGCCGGTGTTGACCTGTTCGGCGCGGCTCTCGCTGCGCATCAGGTTCACGTCCCAGTTCCAGGTGCGCGCGCCGACCCCGAGCGTGCCCTCCAGGCCACCCGCGGCATACCAGGTGTCCACGTCCTGGGTATAGCGACGGCGACCGCCTTCCACCGGCCGACGTCCGAGCAGGAACAGGTTGGCGTCGTCGCCCACCGTGGTCAGGTCGAAGCCGAAGGGGTTGAAGGGGTTGCGCGCCGAGATCACCAGCGTGCTTTCGGCGAAGGGGTTGTACACGCCGGCGTCGGTGCCGAGGAAGATCGGCTCGGGCGCAGCCTGGTTGGCCGAGGTACGGGTGTTGTAGAGCACGCGCGCATAGCCCGAGAGCTGAGGCGTGAACTCGAAACGCACCTGGCCGAACACCGACTTGCGCTCCGACGGCGTGAGCAACAGGTTGTTGGGCGCGAAGTTGTAGCGGTCGGCCGTGGTGAAGCGGATGAAATCGCCGACCGCCGTGCCGCCGGGGAAGCTCGCGTCGTTGGGCAGCGTGATGTTGCAGGTCGCAGTGCCGGGAATCGGCACTCCGGCGGGGTCGGTGGCCAGCGGGCACAGGCCGCCGAGCGTGTCGTTGCCGCCCGGCGGCGCGAACACGAAACGACCGCCGGGCGTCGCCGAGCTGCCGTTCGCAAGGCCGGTGCCGGGCACCGGCACGCTGGCATTCTCGAACCGCGACGACGCGATCTCGCGCTGGCGGAAATAGGACGCGCCGACGAACCACTGCGCGCGGTCGCTGCTGCCGCCCCAGCCGAGGTCCGCGCCCCAGGTGCCGCCGCCGAGGTCCTGGTACTCGCCGTAGTTGAGATCGAGGCTGCCGCCCTGGGCGTCGCGCCGGGTGATGATGTTGACCACACCGGCGATCGCGTCGGAGCCGTAGATCGACGAGGCGCCGTCCTCCAGCACCTCGATGCGTTCGATCAGCGCCAGTGGAATCGTGTTGAGATCCACCGCCGCGCCCACGCCCGAGGCCGAGGATTCGTTGACCCAGCGGATGCCGTCGACCAGCACCAGCACGCGCTTGGCGCCGAGATGGCGCAGGTCGACCGTCGCCGCGCCGGCGCCCACGCCGCCGCCATCGGGCGGAAAACCGAAGTTGCCGCTGGAGTTGAACTTGGTGTTGAGCGCCGCGCCGGACGCGGTGAGGTTCTGCACGATGTCGGCGACCGACGTGAAGCCGGTGCGCTGGATGTCTTCGCGCGTGAGCACCTGGACCGGCACCGCGCTTTCCATTTCCGCCTTGCGGATGCGCGAGCCGGTGACCTGGACGGTATCGAGGGTGCGCGCCTCGGGTTCGGCGCTGGCGGTCTGCGCCAGGGCGGCCGGTGCGACGAGCACCAGCAGGGACGACTGGACCGCGAGGGCCAGCCGGTTGCGAAGGGGATTGAAGGTCATGCGTGCGCTCCGTCCTGGGGTCGTGGGCCGCCGGCGTCCCCGTGTCACCGGCCCGAGTGTTGTAACGAATCGTTAACCTGGCGACACCTGGGGTCAACCCCAGCTTGACGCTGCGGATTCCCCGCGACGCACCGTCGGCATTGCCGGCAGGGGGGCGCCGGTCTCCGCGCTGTCGCGCACCCGGGCATCGGCGCCGGCCATATCGAACCCCTGGGCGGCGAGCCACTCCGGGTTGTAGTAGCTGTGCGCGTAGCGCTCGCCGCCATCGCACAGGATGGTGACGATCGAGCCGTCCCGGCCGGCCGCGTGCATGGCCTGGGCGACCTGCAGCACCCCGACGAAGTTGGTGCCGGTCGAGCCGCCGACGCGACGGCCGAGCCGCGCGTTGACATAGCGCATCGCCGCCAGGCTCAGGGCATCCGGCACCTTGACCATCGCTTCCACGCAACCGGGGATGAAACTGGGCTCGGCCCGTGGCCGGCCGATGCCCTCGATCCGCGACGGGGGTGCGGCCGGCAGCGCCTCCGCATCGGCCCCGCCCTGCAGGCTGCGCGCGTAGTGGTCGAAGAACGCCGAATGTTCCGGATCGGCGCAGAGCACGTCGGTGGCATAGCCGCGATAGCGCGCGTAGCGGCCGATCGTCGCGCTGGTGCCGCCGGTGCCGGCGCTGCAGACGATCCACGCCGGCACCGGGTGCGCCTCCTGCGCCATCTGCTTGAAGATCGACTCGGCGATGTTGTTGTTCGCACGCCAGTCCGTCGCCCGTTCGGCGTAGGTGAACTGGTCCATGAAGTGCCCGCCGGTCTCGCGCGCCAGACGCACCGAGGCCTCGGCGATGCCGCAGGCGCTGGGCACGAGGTGGCAACGCCCGCCCTGGAACTCGATCGCGGCGATCTTCTCGGGCGAGGTCGAGGCCGGCATCACCGCGACGAAGGGAAGGCCGAGCAGACGCGCGAAGTAGGCCTCCGACACCGCGGTCGACCCGCTGGACGCCTCGACCACCGTGCTGCCGGCGTGCAGCCAGCCGTTCGCCAGTGCATAGAGAAACAGCGAACGCGCGAGCCGGTGCTTGAGGCTGCCGGTGGGGTGACTGGATTCGTCCTTGAAGTAGACCTCGATGCCCGGGTATCCCGGCAGCGACATCGGGATCAGATGGGTGTCGGCCGACCGGTTGAAGTCGGCTTCGATCCTGCGGATGGCCTCGGCCACCCAGTCGCGCTGGGCCATGGTGCACTCGGGAAAAGATGAAGACGGATGCGCCGCACGAAGCCCCTCGGGGCGCGGCCCCCAGCTTACGCCGGCGCGTGGGGGCTCAGCCCAGGCGGCGGCGCACGATGCGATCGAAGACCGCGGCGGCGACCGGCAGCAGGCCGTCGTCGAAGCGGAACGTGGGGTGGTGGCACATCGCGCTGTCCATGCCGAGGAACAGGTAGGCGCCGGGCCACTGTTCGAGCATGTAGGAGAAATCGTCGGAAAACGGATATGCGCGCAGGTCGGTCTTCACGTGCTCGGCGCCGAGCACGTCGGCGATCGCATCGGCCGCAAGCGCCGCCTGCTCCGGCGCG
This sequence comes from Luteimonas deserti, assembly GCF_013425765.1. GTDB lineage: Bacteria > Pseudomonadota > Gammaproteobacteria > Xanthomonadales > Xanthomonadaceae > Luteimonas > Luteimonas deserti. The sequence continues at coordinate 267,012 of NZ_JACCJZ010000004.1, read as the reverse complement.
TTGACGCAGGGCGGGCAGGAATGCGGAATCTCGAGCGCGATGCTGCAGCCGGACATCTGCGCGTGGCCCTCGCACAGCGCGCGCAGGCGCTTGAGCAGTTCGTCGTGCACATCCTTCGACAGCGAGCGGAGCGTGCCGCTGAGCGTGGCCGTCGACGGGATGATGTTGTGGGTGGTGCCGGCCTGCAGCGAGCCGACGTTGATCAGCGCCGCTTCCATCGGATCGATGTGGCGGCCGACGATCGCCGGGATATCCACCGCCAGCCGCGCCGCGACCTGCAGCGGATCGGTCGCACGATGCGGCGCGGCGGCGTGGCCACCGACGCCCTCGATCGCGATCTCGAACACCGCCAGCGACTGCAGCGTGGCGCCGCTGCGCACGCTGGCCTCGCCGGTCGCCAGTGCCGGCATGTTGTGGAAGGCGTAGACCTCGTCGCAGGGCCAGCGCGTCAGCAGGCCGTCCTCGATCATCCGGATCGCGCCGCGCCCGCCCTCTTCGGCGGGCTGGAAGATCAGCACCACGCGCCCGGTCGCCGGCGGATGCGCCGCCAGATGCCGCGCGGTGCCGAGCAGCGCCGACGTGTGCCCGTCGTGCCCGCAGGTATGGGCCACACCCGGGCGCTGCGAGCGGAACGGCAGGTCGCTGTCCTCGTCCATTGGAAGCGCGTCCATGTCGGCGCGCAGGCCGATCGACAATCCGGGCACGCCGCTGTCGATCACCGCGACCACACCGGTGCCGCCCAGGCCCGTGTGCACGTCGAGGCCGAGCGCGCGCAGCTCGCGGATGACCAGCGCCGAGGTCTTCTCCTCCTCGAAACCGAGTTCGGGCCAGGCGTGGATCTCGTGGCGCCACGCGGTCATCGTCGGGGCGAGCGCCTGCAGCGCTGCGGGCACGTTCGGACGGGGGGCGGTCATCGGTAAACCTGCTGGAGCGGGGCCCGCATGATTGGGGGCGCGGCGCGCAGGGTCAAACTCACCAGAGCAGCAGGCTGGCTCCGATGCAGTAGAGGAACACCGCGAACACGCGCTTGAGCGCGCGGCCACTGAGGGCATGCGCCAGCCGGGTTCCGTACGGCGCGGCCACGACCGATGCCAGTGCGATACCGATCGCGCCGGGCAGGAACACGTAGCCCCACGAGGGCGGCGGCAGCACACCGGCCGGTGCCTGCAGCGCGTATCCGGCGGCGGCGGAGAGCGCGATGAAGATGCCCAGTGCCGAGGACGTTCCGACCGCGCGCACCGGCGAGACGCCCAGCCATACCAGCAGCGGCACGGTCATGCTGCCGCCGCCGATGCCCACCAGCGACGACAGTGCGCCGATGCCTACGCCCGCGCCGGTCAAGCCGCCGCCGCGTGGCACCAGCGTGTCGCCGCCCGCGTCCGGCGTGCGCGAGAGCATCAGCTGGGTGCCCGCGATCATGCAGTAGGCGATGACGCACCAGCGCAGTACGTCGCCGTCGAGCAGGATCGCCAGCCGGCTGCCCAGCCAGGCGCCCACCAACACGCCCGGCACCATCCATGCCACCGTGCGCCACAGCACGCTGCCGCGCAGGTGGTGGGCGCGCGCCGAGGACGCACCGGTGAGGATGATGCTGGCCAGCGCGGTCGCGAGCGCGGCGTGCATGGCCGTATCCTTGGACACCCCGAACAGCGGCAGGGTCCAGACCAGGCCGGTGACCAGCACCAGCCCGCCGCCGATGCCGAGCAGGCCCGCGAGCACGCCTGCAAGCGCACCGAGCGCGGGAAACACCAGCATCGACCACGTCAGCATGCGCATCGCTCGCCTGCGCGGACCGGCGCGCAGCCCGGCAAGTCTACGGGCGGCCGCACGGCCGGCGCGTCGATCGCTGCCCGCATCGCGGCGTGCGGCGTCTGCAGGTGAGGCGGCGGCGCGATGCCCGACCGGCGCTTCAGACAGGCTTCGCTATAGTCGCCGGCCCGTTTCGAGGACCTGCCGCCGATGCCGAGCCGCACCGTCGCTTCCATCCGTCCGCCGCGCGTGCGCGTCGCGGGCCTGCTCGTCGCGCTGGCCCTCGCCGTGCCGGGACACGCGCAGACGCAGGGCGACGATGCCGCCTTCCGTTCGGCCTTGCAGGCCGCCGAGCGCGGTCAGGTCGCGCCCGCTGCGCTGCAGTCGCATCCGGCCGCCGCGTGGCTGGAGTTCGCCGCGTTGCGCCGCCAGCTCGCCACCCTGCCCACGGCGGAGGGCCAGGCCTTCCTGCGCCGTCATGCCGGCCAGCCGGTGGCCGAGGTGTTCCGCGAGGCCTGGTTGCGCGCGCTCGCCACCCGCCAGGACTGGCAGGGCGTGCGCGCGGCGTGGTCGCCGACGCTCACCAGCCCTGCCCTGCGCTGCATCGAGCTCGACGCGCGCGCCAGGACCGGCGCGCTCGACGCGCAGTGGACACGTGACGCGCAGGCGATCTGGCGCAGCACCGGGGCCTCGCTGCCCGACGCCTGCGACGCGCCGCTGCAGGTGCTCGCCCAGCGCGGCGAGCTCGGCGACGCCCTGCGCTGGGAGCGCTTCGACCTCGCGGTGGCCGAGCAGGACGCGGCCATGATGCGGGCGGTCGCGCGTGGGCTGTCGGCGTCCGAGCAGGCGCTGGCCAGCGACTACGCCGCTTTCATGCAGGCGCCGCATGCGCGTGCCGCGCAGTGGCCGAAAACCGCGCGCAGCCGGCTCGTCGCCTCGCACGGCCTGGCACGTCACACCAAGGACCACCCGTTGCAGGCCGAGGCGCAGCTGCCGGCGCTCGCGTCGGCGCTGGGATTCACCGAGGCCGACTCCGGCCGCGTGCTGTACCAGGCGGCGCTGTGGACGGTGGCGTCCTACCTGCCCGATTCCGCGCGCCTGCTGGCCAGGGTGCCGGCGAGCGCCTACGACGAGCGCCTGCACGAATGGCGCGTGCGCGAGGCGATGGCGCGTCGCGACTGGCCCGCGGCCCTCGCCGCGATCCGGCTGATGGGCGCGGCGCAGCGCGGCCAGTCGCGCTGGACCTGGTTCGAGGCCCGCATGGCCGAGCTCACCGGCGACCGCGCCGCCGCGCAGCCGCTGTACCGGCGCGCCGCCGCCAACGCGGATTTCCACGGCTTCCTCGCCGCCGATCGGCTCGGCCTGCCGTATGCGCTCTGCCCCTGGGAGTTCGCACCGTCGAACGCGGCCAAGGCACGCATCGCAACCGACCCCGGCATCGCGCGCGCCATGGCGCTGTACCGTATCGACCGCCCCGGCTGGGCCACGCGCGAATGGACGGCTGCACTGGAGCGCTTCGACGACGAGCAGCGGCGGATCGCGGTGCTGGTCGCCCAGGAGAACGGCTGGTACGACCGCGCCGTGTTCGGTCTCGGTCGCCAGCCCGACGAGACGCGGCTGTATTCGCTGCGCTTTCCACTGACCAGCCAGCCGCTCATCGAGCGCGAATCGCGCCGCCACGGCCTCGATCCGGCGTGGGTGGCCGCCGAAATCCGCGCCGAGAGCACGTTCAACCCGAATGCGCGCTCGCCGGCCGATGCTCGCGGCCTGATGCAGGTCATGCCGGCCACCGGCGCGGCCGTGGCGCGCCGTCTGGGGATGACCTGGAGCGGGCCCGACAGCCTGTTCGACCCGGCCACGAACGTGGCCATCGGTACCGCCTACCTGCGCGAGAAGAAGGACATGTACGGTCTGCCGTACGTGGCGATCGCGGCCTATAACGCCGGCCCCACGCCCACCGGTCGCTGGCTGTCGCAGCGCCCGGACATGGATCCCGATGTCTGGATCGAGACCATCAGCTACCGCGAGACCCGCGAGTACGTGGCACGGGTCCTGGCCTTCAGCGTGATCTACGACTGGCGCATGTACGGCAAGGCCGCGCCACTGGACGCGCGCATGCGCGGCACCAGCGACGCGCGCACCCAGCGCTTCGCCTGCCCTGCGGGCTGAGGGGCGACGGGTCGCGCTGCGCACGAAGGCGCGACCGGGAGCGGCTCAGCGGGGCGGCACGCCGTCGCGTTCGCGAACCGGCGGATCGAGCGACGTCGGCAGCCCGTGCGCGGCCGCGCGATCCGCCCAGCGGCGACGCGCGAGCCGCTGCATGTCCGCCACGCGATCGCTTTCGTCGACGATCTCCTGCCCGAGCAGGGTCTCGATCACATCCTCCATCGTGACCACGCCGCGTGTGGCGCCGTATTCGTCGACCACCAGCGCGATCTGCTGCCGGCGATCGAGCAGGAATTCGAGCAAGCCGGTCAGGGGCATGCCTTCGGGCACGCTGCGCAGGGGCCGTGCCAGCGTGCGCACCGGGGCCTCGCCCGTGCCGCGCGCCTCGGCCTGCACCAGTTCGGCGCGCAGCACGAACGCATCGGCGTCGTGGATGTCGTCGCGGTAGATGGGGATGCGCGAGAACGGCGCCGCGTGCGGCGCGACCAGGGCGGACGACACGGAGGTGTCGTCGCGCAGCGCGGCCAGCACCGGGCGCGGGGTCATGACGTCCTCGGCGCACAGCTCCGACATCCGGAACAGGTTGCGCAGGATCTTCGACTCGCGCGGCAGGATGCCGCCGCTCGATTCGCCCACCCCCGCCATCGCGATGAACTCCTCGCGGTTGAAGACGTGGGCCTGGCGCCCGCGCGAGATCACCCGGGTCAGCAGGTCCGACAGGCGGATCAGCGGATACAGCACCACGATCAGCAGGCGCACGAAGCCCGCGACCGGTGCGGCGAGCTGCCGCCAGTACTGCGCACCGAGCGTCTTGGGCACGATCTCCGACACGAACAGGATCAGCAGCGTCGCCACCGCGGAGAACACGCCCACCCAGGCGCTGCCGAAGGCGTCGGACGCCTTCGCGCCCGCGCCCACCGCGCCGGCGGTATGGGCGATGGTGTTGAGGGTCAGGATGCCCGCCAGCGACTGGTCGATACGCTCGTGACGCAGCCGCTGCAGGGTGGCCGCCAGTCGCGGCCGTGCCGCCTGCAGGCCGGCGATGAAGGACGGGGTGATGCTCAGCAGCACCGACTCGGCGATCGAACACAGGAACGACAGGCCGATCGCGAGACCCAGATAGACCAGCATCAGCGTGATGTCGAGTGCATCGCCGGTGCCGGCCACGGGCAGTGCTGCGGCGGCGGGGCCTGCGGCGAACACACCGGCGCCGGCACACCAGACGACGCGTTGCGGAACGTGCACGGGAATCTACGAGGCGGCGGGCCAGTCTAGGCCAGGCGGCGCGATGGCCGCATGGCATCATCGGGCGATGGAGATCTATCTGGTGGGCGGCGCGGTGCGCGACCGGTTGCTCGGGCTGCCCGCAGGGGACCGCGACCACGTGGTCGTCGGCGAGACCCAGGCCTCGATGGAGGCCGCGGGCTTCCGTGCGATCGGGCGCGACTTTCCGGTGTTCCTGCACCCGGGCACCGGCGAGGAGTACGCGCTCGCGCGCACCGAGCGCAAATCCGGGCGCGGCTACCGCGGCTTCGTCGTGGATGCCGACCCGTCGGTGACCCTCGAGCAGGATCTCGCTCGTCGCGATTTCACCATCAATGCGATCGCCGAGGCGCCGGATGGACGCCTGGTGGACCCGTACGGCGGCGCGCGCGATCTCGAGTCACGCGTGCTCCGGCACGTCGGCCCGGCGTTTTCCGAAGATCCCCTGCGCGTGCTGCGCGCCGCGCGCTTCATGGCCCGCTTCGCGCCGCTCGGTTTCACGGTCGCGGACGACACGCTGGCGCTGATGCGCGGGATGGTCGAGGCCGGAGAACTCGACGCGCTGACCCCCGAGCGCGTCTGGCAGGAACTCGTCCGTGCGCTGGGCGCCCGGCAACCGTCGGCCTTCCTGCGGACGCTGCGCGACTGCGGTGCACTGGCGGTGATCCTGCCCGAGGTCGACGCCCTGTACGGCGTCCCGCAGCGCGCCGAGTTCCATCCCGAGGTGGACACCGGCGTGCATCAGGAGCTGGTCAGCGACATGGCCGCGCGGCTGGCGCCGGGCGATGCGCTGATCGGCTTCGCGGCGCTGACCCACGACCTCGGCAAGGCGCTCACGCCCGCGCACCGCCTGCCGCGGCACGTGGGCCACGAGCATGCCGGGCTCGCCCCGCTGGATGCCCTGTGCGGTCGCCTCAAGGTACCGGCCGCGCACCGCGAGCTGGCCGTGGTGTGCTGCCGCGAGCATCTCAACGTGCACCGGATCGCCGAGCTGCGCGATGCCACCCTGCACGACCTGATCGCCCGCTGCGACGGGTTCCGCAAGCCGGCGCGGATCGACCAGCTGGCCCTGGTGTGCGAGTGCGACAAGCGCGGTCGCCTGGGCAGTGCGGAGGTGGATTACCCGCAGGGCGAGACGCTGCGCCGTGCGCGCGATGCGGCGATCGCCGTCAACGCGCGCGACCTCGCGGCCGGCGGCCTCAGCGGCCCGGCGATCGGCGCGGCCCTGCGCAAGGCGCGCATCGAGGCCATTGCCGCATCCCGCACGCTGCGCGGATCGGCATCGACCGGCTGAGCGGGGCATCGGCCGATCGCGCACACGTGGGTCGGACGCAGTCCCGCGTCCGGCGCGGCGTGGGCGCAGGCGCAGCTATTTCGGCAGCCGCTGACTCAGCGCGACGCTACCCAGGATCAGCGCACCCGCGATCGCCATGCGCAGGGTCGGCGTCTCGCCCAGCAACCACCACGCCCAGGTCACGCCGAACACGGGTACGAGATACGTCACCGTCGACGCACGCCCCGCGCCGATGCGCGCGATCAGCCGGTAGTACATGACGAAGGCCGCGCCGGTGCACAGCACGCCCAGCAATGCGACCGACCCCCAGGCCTGCAGCGACACGGGCTGCGCCGGCCACTGCGCAATCGCGAAGGGCAGCACCAGCAGCGCCGCGCAGCCCAGGGTCACCGGTGCAACCGCGGTGGCGGGCAGTCCGCCAAGGTGCCGGCGGACGAGATTGATGCCGATGCCGTACAGCAGTGCGGCAGCCGCACCGGCGAGCACCGCCGGCCCGATCGCGGCACCTTCGATGCGTCCGCTGGCGAGAACGACGACGCCGGCGAACCCGACCGCGAGCGTCGCGCTGCGCGCCCAGCCGATGCGCTCGGAGAAGAACATCGCCCCCACCAGTGCCGTGAACAGCACCGTCAGTGCATTGCAGATCGCGCCGACACCGGCAGGCGCGCGCTCGGCCGCCCAGGCGAAGAGCAGGAAGGGCACGGCCGAATTGATCGCACCGATCAGCGCGAGCTTCGGCCAGAGCCGCATCGGAAACGCAGCCCGCGCCCGCCACAGGAACGGCAGCAGCACGATCGCGCCCAGCGCGAGCCGCAGTTCGACCAGCGCCGCCGGCCCGAATTCGGGCGCCGCGACCCGCATAAAGAGGAACGACGCACCCCAGATCGCGCCGAGCACACCGATCTCCAGCGGCGTGATCCAGCGCGCGGCATCGCCGGGCACGGGCTGCGGTGTGGCACTGACGTGGGCGGACATGGACCTTCCTGCAGACGTGGGCACGGCAGCCGCGGTTCCGGGTGCCGACACGAGCGAGCTTGGGGACAGCCCGCATTGTGGCGGCGTCGCACCGCACGACAAGCGCATACTTTCGCGGTCGACCACGAATCTGGCTTGGGGCTCGCATGGGAACACGTGCGGAATGGCTGTCGGCGCTGGCGGCGTTCGAGTCGGCGGCCCGGCACCAGAATTTCGCCCACGCCGGCGATGAGCTCCACCTCACCGCGAGCGCGGTCAGCCATCACGTGCGCAAGCTGGAAGCGCGGCTTGGCCTGCCCCTGTTCCAGCGTCATGCGCGCGGCGTGTCGCTCACCGCGGCCGGCCGCCAGCTGGCCGATGTGGCGAGCAGCTCGCTGGCCGCTCTCGACGACGTCCTGCGCGGCCTGCGCACCGGCCAGGACCACGACGTCGTGCGCGTGGCCACGCTGCATTCGTTCGCGTGCGCGTGGCTGATCCCGCGCCTGTCCGCATTCGCCGAAGCCCACTCCGGCATCCGCCTGAGCATCGAGACGGGCTTCGCACTCGCCCGCTTCGACGACAGCGGTCCGGACCTGGCGATCCGGCTCGGCTCGGGCCACTGGCCCGGCGCCCAGGCCACGCTGCTGATGCACGAGCAGCTGTTCGCGGTGGCGTCGCCGGCGATGCCGGGGATCGGTGCTGTCGCCACCGCGCGCGACGTGGCCGCCCTGCCCCTAATCGCCGACAACGCGCACCAGGGGTGGCCTGACTGGTTCCGGGCGGCGGGGATGCTCGATCTCAGGCCCGATGAGCGGCTGCGCTTCACCGATTCCACCGGGGCGCTGGAAGCCGCCGCCGGAGGCCTCGGCGCGGCGCTCGCGCGGCAGCGCATCGTCACCCCGTTTCTCGCCAGCGGGCGGCTGCTGCGGTTGCCCGGCCCCTGCGTCGACGGCCGCTGGTCCTACCATCTCGTCCAACCCGGGCACCGCCGGCTGCGCCCGGCCGCGCGCGTGTTCGCCGAGTGGGTGATCGACGCGGCGCGCGGCACGGACACCGCGCCCGCGAAGTCGTCGGCCGACTAGCCGGCAGCCGCGTCGAGTCGCCGCTGCAGGGCCATCGCCGCCGCCGGGTTGCGTGCCTTCTCGGCCGAGATGAAGAACACGAAGACGTCGCGCGCCACCCCCTCGGCCGCATCGCGCCCGTCGCAGTAGGGCAGATCGCCCGGAGACTCGCCCCGTGCCCACTGCAGGGCGCGTTGCGCCCAGGCATCGAGTTGCAGGCCCGGATAACCGTCGGCGTGCTCGGCGCGGCTGGACATCAGCCGGGCATACACGAACGGGCCGGTGATGTCGGCGAACGACGGATAGTCCGCCGAATCGGTGAAGACCGTGGCGACCCCACGCGCTCGCGCCAGTGCCAGCCATGCCGCGCAGCGGAACGAGGGATGCCGCACTTCCACCGCGTGCCGCAGCGGCAGGCCGTCGACGGTGTCGGGCAGCAGGTCGAGGAAGGCCTCCACGTCGTCGGCATCGAACCGGCGCTGCGGTGCGAACTGCCACAGCAGCGGGCCGAGCCGGTCGCCGAGCTCGGCGATGCCACCGTCGACGAAGCCGCCGATCTGCCTGGACGTGCCGGCCAGCGCCCGTGCGCCGACGATGTGGCGCGGCGCCTTGAGCGAGAACACGAACCCCTCGGGCGTCTCGCCGGCCCATTTCGCATAGGTCGCGGGCTTCTGCGCGCCGTAGAAGGTGCCGTTGATCTCGATCGCGGTCAGGCGGCGGCTGGCGTATTCCAGCTCGCGCTTCTGCACCAGCCCCTTGGGATAGAAGTTGTCGCGCCATGGCGCGAAGGTCCAGCCGCCGATGCCGGTACGGATGCCGTGGACGGGCTCGGGGGTGTCGGTGAACAGGTCGTCCATCGGATCTCCATCGCCTCGCGGCGTGCTCAGTCGGGGTGCTGCGCGAACCGCAGACGGTTGTGGTCGGGATCGACGAGCAGCATCTCGCGCGTGCCCCAGTCGGTGTCCCAGGGCGGCTGCAGGACCGGCACGCCCGCGGCGGCGAAGTCCCGCGCGCAGGCGTCGACGTCGCTCACCTTGAAATACACCGCGCCGCCGATCGCGCAGTCGCCGGGATGCGCGCTCAGGAACACCGTCTGCCCGTCGCGCGTGAGCTGCGCGAACAGCGGCATGCCCGCGTCGAAGCGGTGCTCCCAGTCGACCGCGAATCCCAGTGCCGCGTAGAACGCCAGACTGCGGTCGGCGTCGGTCATGCGCAGCTGCGGGATCACGGTCTGCATGGCGACGTCCGGCACGGATCAGCGGGCGGCGAGGTGCGGGCGCACGTGACGCTCGAGCAGCGCGCCGAGCGGCGCGAGCGCGGGCTCGGACGGCACGACCGCATCGAGATAGGCGAGAAAACGCGGCGCGTCGGCGAGATACTTCGGCTTGCCGTCCCGGTGGTGAAGGCGCGCGAAGATGCCCATGACCTTCAGATGGCGCTGGGCGCCGGTCAGCGCCACGTCGCGCAGGAAGTGCGCATGCGCCGGTACCGGGACGCCCGCGGCCGACGCACGCGCGTGGTAGCGGTCGAGCCAGGCCTGCACCCGGGCCTGCGGCCAGCTGTGGAAGGCATCCCGCAGCAGGCAGGCCACGTCGTAGGCCACCGGCCCGTACACGGCGTCCTGGAAATCCAGGACCGCCACGCCGGCGCCGGTCGGCATCAGGTTGCGCAGCATGAAGTCGCGATGCACGAGCACCCGCGGCTGGGCCAGCATCGCGTCCACCAGATGCGTCTGCACGGCGTCCCAGCCGCGGCGTTCGTCGGGGTCGAGCGTCACGCCGAGATGCCGGCCGAGGAACCAGTCCTCGAACAGCGCCAGCTCCCGGCGCAGCATCGCCGCGTCGAAGACGGGAAGATCCGCAGGCGGTGCGATCGCCTGCAGCCGCAGCAGCTGGTCGAAGGCGGCGTCCGCCAGCGCATCGGCATCGAGACGCGGCAACGCCTGCAGGCAGGTATCGGTGCCCAGATCCTCGAGCAGCAGGAAGCCGGCATCGACGTCACGCGCGAGCACCCGTGGCACGCGCACCCCGCCGGCTTCGAGCAGATCGCGGATGCGCAACCACGGCCGCACGTCCTCGAGCGCCGGTGGTGAATCCATGACGATCCGCGACGCCGCGCCGGCTCCGGCGCGCCAGTAGCTGCGGAAGCCCGCATCCATCGATGCGCGTTCGAGCGCGAGCGCCGGATCGCCCGAAGCCGAACGCGCCCAGGCCAGACGTTGGGCGGCGCGTGGCTCGTCGGCGATCGCGGTCGGGGCGGACATGGAGGGAGAGGACATCGGCGTGCCGGAACGGGGACGGTGGAGGATTATCCGCGCGGACCGGCAGACGTGTCGCCGCGCCGGTCCAACTGCACCAGCAGATCGCGCAGCGGCGTGAGCCGGGTGCCGAGGCCGGCGATGACGCCGAGGGTGTTGGCCAGCGCGTCCGCAGGATCCTGCAGGCGGGTCTGCGTCAACGCGCCCTGGGCGTATTCGACGCCGATGCCGAGCAGCACCAGACCCATGCCCGCCCCCAGCAGCGAGGGCCAGCGCGCGTAGAGCTGCACGGCACCGGCCGCGAGCGCGAAGTACGCCGCGAAGTGACCCAGCTTGTCGCCGTCGCGCACGTCCGGCATCGGCATCGGCGGACCGAGCGAAAGCGCGACCACGGCCGCGATCGCGAGCACCCAGAGGCCGCCCCACAGCCACGGCCGACGGAACGGCTTGAGTGCGCGTCCGAATCGTGGCGCAGGCCTCACAGGCGGTGGCTCAGATCGCCGACGAGAAAGGCGTGGCCGAAGTCGACATCGCGCGCGAAGCCGATCGCCTGGAAGGCCTCGCCCATCTGCCCGGGCAGGGTCAGCCGCTTGGCCTGCTGGCGCAGGGCGTATCGCGCCGCTTCGTCCGACGCCGCGGCCTCGTGCGCGGCGAGCCGGTGCTCGAGCCGGTTGCCGACCAGCAGCGAGGTCTGGCTGCAGTAACCGGCGAAGTCGAAGCCCGCGTGCGTGCCGGCCTCGGCCAGCGCGGTGAAGTCCACCGACGCGGTGATGTCCTGCAGCCCGGGAAGCGCGAACACGTCATCGGACACGCGGTGCCGCTGGAAGGCGCGCAGGGTGCCGTCGCGCCGGTCGTCGAGGTAGTACTCGCGCCGGGCGTAGCCGTAATCGACGAACAGCATCGCGCCGCGCTGCAGGCCGCCGGCCACCGCCTGCACCCAGTACGGCAGCTGCGGCAGCACCTCGGCGCGGTAGCCGTCGGGCAGCGGCGCACTGCGCTGCCGCTCGACGTGTCGCACCGCCGCCGACAGCAGGGCATCGGCCGGATGCAAGGTGACGTCGAAGCCGTCACCGGCGCGGACCACGTACTCCTCGTAGACCTCGCCCTCGCCGATCACGAAGCGCGGCGTCGGCAGCGCATCGATCACCTCGTTGGCGAACAGCACGCCCTCCCAGTCGTCCGGCATCGGTCCGTCGATCCAGGCCACACGCTCGAACAGGCCGGCGGGCAGGCGCGCCTGCAGATGCGTGCGCTGGCGCTCGCGCAGGTCCGCGCTAGGCTCGAGAATCGCGTAGCGCGCCGGCGTCGCATCGAGCGCCGCCAGATGCGACAGCGCATCGCCGGCGAATGCGCCGCTGCCGCCGCCGATCTCGAGCACCTGCGCGCCTGGACCGATCTCGCGCAGCACCGGCGCGAAGGCCTCGGCCAGACATTCGGCGAACAGCGGCCCGAGCTCGGGCGCGGTGACGAAATCACCGGCCGGACCGAATTTCGCCGCGCCGGCGCTGTAGTAGCCCAGACCCGGTGCGTACAGCGCCAGCTCCATGAACTTCCAGAACGGGATCGCCCCGCCGGCCTCGGCGATCTGCGCGTGGATCAGCTCGCGCAGGCGCCGGCTGTGCGCCAGCGCGTCGTCGGACGGATCGGGAACCGGAACCGGCATCGCAACATCCTCGAACATCATGCGGCGGTCAGGATACGCGAGGCCCTGCGGGACCCCGCGTCAATGCCTCGCTGTCGCGCCTGCATCGCCTTCCCGCTCCGCACGGCGAGCGGCGTGGCCGACCCCTGCCGCGCGGGGACCGGCATCGTCCGCCCCCGGCGTGGCCACGACCGCCCGGCCGGCCGGCCGGCACGTCATCCTGGGACCGGGCGCGACCGCTGGCGTAAGGTGGCAGCCCGTCTTCATCGTGGCGCCTGCATGTCCGAGCCCCCACCCGTCGTTCTGGTCACCGGCGCCGCCCGGCGGATCGGTGCCGCGATCGCGCGCCGCCTGCATGCCGACGGCTACGCGGTCGCGTTGCACTGTCACCGTTCGCGCGACGAGGCCGACGCACTGGCTGCCGAACTCGAAACAGCGCGCCCGGGCAGCGCACGGGTGCTGCAGGGCGATCTGGCGGATGCGAGCGCGCTGCCTGCGCTCGTCGACGGCGTCGTCGCCGGCTTCGGACGGCTGGACGGGCTGGTCAACAATGCGGCGGCCTTCGCACCGACCGCGTTCGAGAGCACGCGCGCCGAGGCGTTCGATGCGCTGATGGCGACCAATGCCCGCGCGCCGTTCCTGCTCGCCCAGGCCGCCGCGCCGCATCTGCGTGCGTCGGGTGGCGCGATCGTCAACATCGGCGATCTCTATGCCGAACGCCCGCGCGCCGATCTGGTGGCCTACGCGGCGTCCAAAGCCGCATTGCTCGGGCTGACCCGGGGCCTCGCGGTCGCGCTGGCGCCGGAGGTGCGGGTCAATGCGGTCTCGCCCGGGGCGATCCTGTGGCCGGAGGACGGTGCCGATCCCGCCCAGCAGGCCCGCATTCTCGACGCCACCCCGCTCGCCCGGCTCGGCGCGGTCGCCGAGATCGCCGATGCCGTGGCCTGGCTGCTGGCCGGCGGCTTCATGACCGGCGAAGTCCTGCGGCTCGATGGTGGACGGTCGCTCTAGTACGCCTCGCGCGACGCGGTGCCCGGTACGAGCACCCGCACACACGCGGCGAGGCTCTGCGCGGATGTCCCACCCCCGCCCGGCACACGGGCATGTGACGGACGGCGCGGGCCGGCGCCGCGCGATCGCTCAGCGCTTCGGCGCGAAGGCGTGCTCGAGCTGCGCGCCGGAGAAGCCCGCCGGCACCTCGTGCGACACCGCGTATCGGTACAACGCCGCCGAGTAGATGCCGGTCAGCGCCGCCTGGTAGACCGCGAGCAGCATCAGGCCCAGCGCGCAGACCACGGCGACCGCGATTCCGAGGGTGGTGGAGCTCTGGAACGCGATCACGCTCAGCCCGACACCGGCCACCGCGGCCAGCCCGGTCAGCAGGCCAAAGGCCGCGCCGATGCCGACACTGCCCAGGGCGTTCTCGCCCCAGGTGCGCTTGAGCAGCGCGACGCTGTCCTTGAGCGCATCGATCGGTCCGATGTCGCGACTCACCAGCACCGGCACCACCAGGAAGGCCGCGAGCGTCCAGGCGACGCCGAGACCGCTGCCGAGCAGCCGCACCAGGAAATTGTTGTCCTGGCGCTTCATCGCCTGCAGCAGCACACCGACCGTCGCGGCGATCGCCGCATATCCCAGGATCGCGGGCAGCCGACGCCGCGCCGCGGCCAGGCCGTCGGACAGCGTGGGGTCGCCGCCGTCGAGACGGATCATCGCCGCGCCGACGAGCGCCGCATTGAAGAACACGATCACCGCGTACTGGCAGAAATAGAACACGAACGCGAGCAGCAGGCCGGCGATGCCGATGCCCTGTTCGAACACGCGCAGGGCGAAAACCGGCAGCGCGAACGTGGCCAGCACGACCAGGGATGCCAGCCCCGACAGCACTGGAAACAGCATCAGTTCCTTGTCCGAGCGCAGCACGCCCGCACTCGCCTTCACCAGACCCCAGCTGCGCGACAGCGTCTCGACCATGATCCTCTTCCCCTTTTTGGTGATGCGATGCCGGCACTCGGGCATCGGGTGGATGGTGGCGACCGGACGGCGCGATGCCCAGTGACAGACGTCACCTTCGCGTCTCGGGCATCACCCAGACGGATCGTCGGTGATCCATGTGACCGGCGGGCGCGCGGTCACGGTCGCACGCACCGCCGTCTGCAGGGCCGGGAGACCGGCGAACAGTGCCGGCTCCGCGAATGCACGCCGCACCGCGGCCTCCAGGCCGGCCGAGTCGCGCAGCCACAGGGCCGCACGCGCGCGGCTCAGGCGCGCCGCATGGTCGAACTGGTCGTAGTCCTGCGGGCAGACGATCGCCGGAATGCCGGCGGCCAGACACTGGTAGAGGATGCCGGCGCCGCCGTGGTGCACGACGAGCGCGTAGCGGCCGATCCAGCGCGCATAGTCGACGTAGGCCAGCCGCTGGTAGTTGCCGGCGCGGTCGTGGTGCGCGCCGTCGGCATCGCCGTCGGTGAAGTGGACCTCGATCTCCGGCATCGCCTCGGCCAGCGCGCGCAGGCGTGCGTCGAACGCGTCCTTGGCCCAGCGCAGGTGCGTGCCCAGCGTCACCAGTACATGCCGCCGGCCCTCGACGAAGACCGGTGGCGGGCGCGGTGCCAGCCACGGCGTGTCGACGCCCGGCGCCGGCAACTGCGGGCCGACGAAGCGCAGCGCGGCGGGCCAGGTGCGCGGAAATTCGAGCGGCTCGATGCCGAGGGCGAGGATCCGCTCGGGCGAGTACACCGCCTCGCTGCCGTCATCGCGATAGAGCCGCGGAAGGCCCAGCCCCGCCATGCGTCGCCGATGGACGCACTGCACGCCGCGCTTGAAGCCGCGCACCGCGCGCCGCGCCAGCGCGTGTGCGATGCGTTGGCCCGCATGGGTGGCGGGCGACAGTCCGCCCAGATACGCCGGAGGTCCATCGGGCGCCTCGAGCACGCACGGCGACGGCAGGCTGGTCCACCAGCGAAGGCCGAGCGACTGCGCCACCACACCCGCCGCGGGGACGGTGAAGTCGGCGATGACGAGCGCCGGTCGCGTGGCCTCGGCCGCATACGCGTCGCGCAGCGCCTGCGCGAAGCGGGCCATGACGCCGAGCGCGGCGCGCAGTTGCCGGTGCATGCGCAGCGGATGGCTGCCTACCGCATGGCGTGGATCGGAGATCGCGGCGAGCACGCGTTCGGCGTCGGCATCGAGCAGCGGTACACCGATCAGACCGGCCCGTTCGATCTGCGCCATCGCCGAGGGGGTCGACAGCACACGCACCGCGTGATGTGCCGCGAGTCCGCAAGCCATCGCGAGCACCGGATGCAGATGCCCGCTGTAGGGCGGCGCGATCAGGTCGATGCGCATGGCGTGGCCGCGATGAAGCCGTCGCACAACGCCCGGACATCGGGCCGGCGCAGATAGTCCATGTGTCCGCCACCCACGCGCTGGACCGGTCCGTGCCAGCCGAGGCGCGAGATCCAGTCGCCGCGGCCCTGCACGCACAGCAGGCGTGCGACGTCGGGTGCGCGGCGCGCGACCGGTCCGTAGGCGAACACGTGCAGGCGCGTGCGCAGGTCGGCGGGCAGCTGCAGGCCCGCGAGCAGCTCCAGCCCGCAGCTGCCGGCCAGCAGCACGACGGCAGCATCACCTTCGAACCTCGCCGTCACCGACGCGCGGTGACGGCCGGCAAACGCGGCGCGGCGCGCACCGATGTAGTCGCCGAGGTTGCGCCATGCCGCCAGCGGCAGCGGGACGGCGACGTGTCCGGCATCTGCCGCGGCGTACGGAAAGTTGCAGTCGACGAACTGGCGTCCGGGGGCACGCAGCGCATCGAGAAAGCGTTGCTGCTCCGGGCTCAGACCGCAGCGCGCTCGATCGCTGCGCCCGGTCAGGAACGCGATGCGGATCGGTGCGGCGGTTTCAGGCGACATGGAAGCCGCCGTCGGCATGCACGCGATAGCGCCGGCAGCGCCAGCGCACCGTACGCACGCAGACCGCATGCAGCAGGTGCAGGGGCTGCAGCAGCTCGCTCAGCAACGAAAGGAGCGGAGCCGGCGACGCGGCGCCGCCGGGCCTGCGCTGCAACAGCGCGGTCACGGCAGCGCGCAGTACGAGCACGCCCCCCGCACCCAGCACGCCGACGACGGATGGTCGCGCGAGCAGCGCAATGCCCGTCGCCCACAGCAGCAGCGGCGGCACGCCGTCCAGGACGATGATTCCGAGCTGCAGCCGCAGCGGCTGGCGCCGCAGCAGCAGGGTCGCGAACAGCATCCAGCGATGCATCTGGCGGATGTAGTGTGCCGGGCCTTCGATGCTGGTGCGCACGCGCACCGGGGCGATGGTCTGGGCGATGCGGCCGCCGTGCGCGCGCACGTGGTCGGCCATCGCCAGGTCGTCGGCCAGGGCGTGCAGCAGCGGCGCGAAGCCACCGAGCGCTCGCAGATGCGCGGTGCGCATGGCGTAGCACATGCCGTTGATCGACACCGGCGGCGCCCAGGCCAGCGGCGCGAGATAGGTCAGCGCGGCATTGTCGTTGACGAACCGCGCGAGCAGGCGCCCGGCCATTGGCTCACCGTCGTCGACATAAGCCGGCAGGGCGGTTGCGATCTCGGCGGTGTCGAGCGCGGCGACCAGCCGCGCGAGCGCGCCGGCGGTCAGCGTGGCGTCGTCGTCGAGCACGAGGCACACCGGCGCCTCGACCGCAGCGAGTGCGCGATCGAGCTTGAAGCTCTTGGGGTTCACGCCGTCGGGCGCCGGCGGATTGACCTCGACGGCGACGCGCGCACGTGGATGCGCGGCGCGCAGCGATGCGACCACGACCCGCGCCTGCGTATCGCCGTCATCGACGAGCCAGTGGAAACGCGCGCCCGGCAGGGCATCGAGCGTCTCGTCCAGCACCTCGGCCAGCCGTGGATCGCCGCCGAGGATCGGCTGCAGGACCGCGACCCCGGACATCGCCCATGCGGCATCCGCCGCAGGCAGCGCTGCCTGCCGGTGGATCTCGCGCCATGCACAGACCGCACGCAACACCAGCACCGCGGCGTATGCGCAGGCGAAGACGGCCGCGAGATTCACGCCGCCCACTGCGCCTGCTGCCAGGCAACGAAGTCGTCGATGCCGGTTGCGATCGAGACGCTCGGCGGGCCGAGATCGGCGAGCATCCGCGCCGGATCGAAGGTCTTCGAATACGCGAATACACCGACCCCGAAGCGCGTCAGGGGCGGCTCGCCGCGCAGCCGCAGGCTGCGCCACAGCCATTCGGCGATGGTCGCCATGCGCAGGGCCGCGCCGATGGGCACGCGCCGAGTCGGCGCCGGCAGGTCCAGCCGGCCCAGCACATCGAGCAGCAGCGTCTGGATGTCCACCGGCTGCGCGTTGGTCAGGTTGTAGCTCTCGGCGGGCGCCGCCATCGTCGCGACCCGCAGCAGGTAGTCCGACAGCGTATCGATCTGGATCAGGTCGCCGACGACCGGCCGGTCCTGACCGGTGAACAGCGGCAAGGCGCCACGACGCGCGGCTTCGAGAATGCGCGGAAACAGCACCGTGTCGCCGACGCCGAACACCGCACGCGGTCGGACGATCACGTGTTCGCCGGGATAGTCGCGCACCAGCTGCTCGCCGGCATATTTGGTTTCGGCATAGGTGTTGACGAACCGCGGGCCGACCACGCTGTCCTCGCGCAGGTCGTATTGATGCGCCTCGCGGTAGAACACCGAGCTCGACGACAGATAGACCAGGCGTGGGCTGCCGTTGCGGCGGCAGAACTCGATGACGTGCCGGGTCGCGTCGACGTTCTGCGCGCTGTACTCGGCGCGCGTGCCCCACGGCGAGGATCGCGCGGCGGCATGGATGACGACGTCGGGCCGCACTGGCAGATCGAACGGCCGGCTGAGATCGCAGCGGATGTAATCGTCGAGATCGCTCGCGCGTCGCCCGGTGCCGATCAGCTGCAGATCCTTCTCGCCGGCATGACGCCGCAGGAAGGCGCCGCCGACGAAGCCGGACGCCCCGGTCACGAGGATGCGCATGCGCGGCCTCCAGGCATCGTCGCGGAGGTCGCCGCGCGATACGCGTCGAGACTGGCCCGGCAGTGCGACGGCAGGATCGCGACATCGGGCGCGGTGCGCGCGAGCGCGTGCAGCCGTTCCACGGTGCGCACGTAGGCGGCCCAGTCGTGCGTCACCAGCCGTGCCGGCCAGGTCGGCAGGCGCCGCTCCCGGAACGTCAGATGCGACCAGCAGGCATCGGCGCACAGCAGCACCGCGCGGTCCTGCGCATCGCGCAGGCACAGGCCCATCTGCCGCGGTGCGTGGCCCGGCATCGCCACCGCAAACAGGCTGCCGTCGCCGAACAGGTCGACGCCCTCGCCCAGCGTGGTCCAGGGCGCCGGCAACGCGCGCGCGATCCCGTCGCCTGCATAGCGCACACGCGCATCGAAATCGTCCGGCACGAGGGCCGGCAACCACCCGTTGCGCAGACCGCGCAGGCGCGACATCGCGCGCATGCCCTCGAGGTCTTCGCGCATGCACATGAAGCGCGCGCTCGGCAGGTCGCGCAGCCCGGCGATGTGGTCGGCGTGGAAGTGGGAGACCAGACACCAGCGGATGTCGGACGGCCGCAGGCCGCAAGCGGCCAGCTGCACCTCCAGCCGCTGCGCCTGCGGCAGCGCCGCCGGCGTCGCCCAGCGGTACGCGCGCTCGGGAAAAGCCGCGGTGGCGCCGATGAAATGCGGCGCGTAGCCCGTGTCGTAGAGGATGGCGCCCTCGGTCGGATGCACGATCAGCGCGACCATCGACGGGAACGTCACGCTGGCCCAGCGCCCGCCAGCCAGCGTGACCCGCTCGCAGTGGCGGCAGTGGCCGACATCGAACAGGGTCAGCTGGACACGCACGTCAGTACCGCAGCACCGCGCCGCCCACCGACAGGCCGGCGCCGGTGCCGAGCAGCAGGCAGGTCTGGCCACGTTGCAGGTGCCCGCTGTCGATCGCATGGTGCAACGCATGGGGCAGCGACGCCGCGACCTGGTTGCCGTGCTCGCCGAGGATGCGCACGGTGCGCGCCTCCGGCAGGCGCAGCGCCTGCACGATGCGGTCGAGGCCGCCGCCGGAGGCCTGGTGCGGGACGATGCAGTCGAGCGCGTCGACCGGGAGGCCGGCCGCTTCGAGCAGGCGTGCGAGCAGTCTCGGCAGACGTCGGCCGGCCATGCGGAACGTCGCCGGGCCGTCCATCTCGAAGCGATAGGCATCGCGGTCGTCGTTGCGCGGATCACCCGGCGCGACGCGCGTGCCACCGCCGCGGATGCGGCAGGCGTCGGCGCCGTCGGCATAGGTTTCCATGCGCCAGGCGAGCAGGGCCGACGGCTCGCCCGGGGCGGCTGCGCCCAGTACGACCGCTGCCGCGCCGTCGCCGAACAGCGGCGCGGTCACCGGATCCTCGGCGCGCAGGCCCCGCGAGGGCACGTCGCTGGCGACCACCAGCACGCGGCGATAGCGGCCGGCGGCGATCGACACGTCGATCAGATCCAGCGCGACCAGGAAGCCGAGGCAGGTCGCGTTGATGTCGAAGGCCGGAATGCCGGACGCGCCGAGGCCGAGTGCGCGTTGCACGAGTGCCGCCTGGCAGGGTATCGGCTGCTCCATCACCGCGCAGGTCGAGACGATCGCATCGAGCGCGCCGCCGTCGATGCCGGCCGCCCGCAATGCCGCCTCGGCCGCGCGGGCCGCCATCCACGAGGCGGTCTCGTCGTCGCCGGCGATGCCGCGCATCGCCACGCCCGTCGCCGCTTCACTGCCGCCCGGCGGCAGGCCGAGGCGTGCATCGAACACCGTCGACGCCACGCGCCGCGCCGGGTGATGACAGCCGGTACCGAGGATGCGCAGACCCGCATGCGCATCCATCAGAGGCGCGCGTCCGCGCAGACGCCATCGATCCGGTCGAATGGCGTGTCGCGGTCCGCGTGCGCGTCCCACAGTTGCGCCAGCGTCCGGCCGTCGACAGGGTGTCGCCACGTGGGCGCGATCTCCGCAGCCGGACGCAGCACGAAGGCGTGACGCAGCTCGTCGCGCGGGATGCGGAGATTGCCGGCCCCGGTCAGCACCGCGTCGTCGAACAGCACGATGTCGACATCGAGCGTGCGATCGCTGTAGCGCGGACCGCTGCGGTCGCGTCCGTGCGCGTCCTCGAGCGCGTGCAGCCAGTCGTTGAGGGCGGCCGGCGCGAGCGCGGTCCGGAGCGTGGCGGCGGCATTGAGGAAATCCGGTCCCGTATAACCCACTGCCGGAAACCGGTAGACCGCCGACACCACGACATCGTCGAAGCGCGCCTGCAGCTCAGCGATCGCGGCACGCAGATGTCTCTCGGGCTCGACGTTGCTGCCGAGACTCAGCAGGGCGATGGGCATGGCGCGCTCCGGTGGGGGCGCCATGATCGCGCATCGCCGTGGACGCGCGCGAGGGCCTCCGCACCTCAGCCGGCGTCGGGCGCCCGGAGCGGCGGGGCCGCGCGCGGTGGCCCCGCCTGCGGCGGATCGGACGGGGCGTCCTCGATCTGCCGCAATCTGACCTCGACGGGCGCATCGCTGTGCGCCTGGAACACGCGCAGGTCGAACTCCGGCAGGATCGCCAGCAGATGGTCGAAGATGTCCGACTGGATGCCTTCGTAGACCGGCCACCGCGTATCGGCGGTGAAGCAGTAGACCTCCAGCGGCACGCCGGTTTCGCACGGCTGCAGCTGCCGCACCAGCAGGGTCAGGTCCTGGTTGATGCCGGCGTGGTGGCGCAGGTAGTGCTCCACGTACGCACGGAAGGTCCCGAGGTTGGTCACCCGGCGGTGATTCACCGGCTCGGCCCCGCGCTCGGCCAGCGCATCGTTCCAGGCCTGGATCTCGGCGGCCTTGCGGTCGAGGTAGTCGTCGAGCAGCGCGAAGCGCCGGAACCGCGCGATCTCGGCGCGATCGAGAAAGCGCACGCTGTGCTGGTCGATGTGCAGCGCACGCTTGATCCGGCGCCCGCCGCCCTCGGACATGTGCCGCCAGTTCTTGAACGAGTCGCTGACCAGTTTCTTGGTCGGCACCGTGGTCACGGTGCGGTCGAAATTGCGCACGGTCACCGTGTGCAGGGCGATGTCGATGACGTCGCCGTCTGCATTCTGCCCCGGCATCTCGATCCAGTCGCCGATGCGCACGCGGCCGTCGTTGCTGATCTGCACACTGGCCACCAGCGAGAGGATCGTGTCCTGGAAGATCAGCAGCAGCACGGCCGTCATCGCGCCGAGGCCGGTGACGATGTGCAGGAATTCCGCGCCGATCAGCGTCGCCACCGCGGAGATCGCCACCAGCACGAACATCACGATCTTGGCGACCTGGAAGTAGCCCTTGATGGGCTTGTTCTGCGCTTCGGGCCGACGTTCGTAATGCCGGTTGATCGCATCCAGCGCCCTGGACACCGCCAGCGCGATCGTCACCACCACGAACACCTGACAAAGGGCCTTGACCACGGTGACCAGCTGCGGCGGCAGGTCCGGCACGATGGAGATGCCGGCCGAGATCACCAGGGCCGGGACCACGTTGGCCAGGCGCGGGATGACCTGCAGGCGGACTTCGTGATCGTGCTGGGCGCCGCCCAGCGGCGTCTTCAGCAGCAGCTGGCGCAGGCCGCGCAGCAGCACGCGCTTGGTGAGCAGGTTGGCCAGCCAAGCGAGCGCCAGCAGTCCCACCAGCACGGTCGCGGTATAGGCCAGCGGATACGGCGCGAGGACGTCGCGAAGGCGTTCGAACTGGACCTGCATGGTGCGGCTGTCTCCTGGCGCGGTCGGCGTCGGCGGCGCGGATCAGGCCGACCGGCTGCGTTCGATGGTCACGCCGACCGCACGCGCGCCACGCACTGCGCCGGGCTTGCTGAGCTTCAGGCGGACCGACGTCACGGCGAACTCCTCGAGCACGATCGCCGCGCAGCGTTCGGCCAGGGTCTCGACGAGGCCGAAATCGGACGCCGAGACATACTCGATCAGCCGCTTGCTGACCGCCTTGTAGTTGAGCGTGTCGGCGATGTCGTCGCTGGCGGCGGGCACGCGGTTGTCGAAGCGCATCTCGAGATCGAACACCAGCGGCTGACGGATCCGCCGCTCCCAGTCGTAGATGCCGATGAGCGCCTCGATCTCGAGGCCTTCGATGAAGACGTGGTCCATGGGGGAAACGCCGGGATTCGTGAGTGGGGATGTCCGGACAGTCGTCCGTCGAACGCCGCGGCTCGCCACGGCAACTGCGGCGGCAACAGCTTACCGGCACTTCCGGCATGCGGTCGCGACGATCGCGCCGCGCTGCCCCTGCGATCAGCCACCCGCCCGCCCGGCATCACTCACGTCGCGGCCGCCACCGACGACAGCGAGGCCATGTCCCAGCGCGGTGTCGCGCGCACGGTGGCGTCGTCGTACTGCCCGGCGGCGAGGCGCAATGCGCCGGCGAACGCGATCATCGCGCCGTTGTCGGTGCACAGGGCCGGGCGCGGAAAACACACGCGGCCGCCGCGGCGGCGGGCGTCGGCCTGCAGCTTCGCGCGCAGCCGGGTGTTCGCGCCCACGCCGCCGGCGACCACCAGGGTGTCGCAGCCCGCGGCGTCCAGCGCGCGTGCGCACTTGATCGCCAGGGTGTCGACCACCGCATCCTCGAATCCGCGGGCGATGTCGCGCCGGGTGGCGTCGGCCTGGTCGCTCCCGCGCCAGGCCAGCAGGACCTGGGTCTTGAGACCGCTGAAGCTGAAATCCAGCCCCGGCCGGTCGGTCATCGGCCGCGCGAAGCGGAACGCACCCGGGGTGCCGTGTTCGGCCAGCGCCGCGAGCTGCGGGCCGCCCGGGTACGGCAGGCCCATCATCTTGGCGGTCTTGTCGAAGGCCTCGCCGGCGGCGTCGTCGAGGGTCTCGCCCAGCAGGCGATAGCGGCCGATCGCATCGACCGCCACGAGCTGAGTATGCCCGCCCGACACCAGCAGGGCGACGAACGGGGCGGCCGGCGGGTCGTCCTCCATCAGGGGGGCGAGCAGGTGGCCCTCCATGTGATGCACACCGATCGCCGGCACGTCGAGCCCCCATGCCAGCGCCCGGGCCACGCCCGCGCCCACCAGCAGCGCGCCCACCAGACCGGGCCCCGCGGTGTAGGCGACGCCGTCGATGTCGGTGGTCGAGAGCCCGGCCTCGGCGAGGGTCTGCCGGATCAGCGGCAGCAGCTTGCGCACATGGTCGCGGCTGGCGAGTTCGGGCACCACGCCGCCGTATTCGGCATGCAGCGCGATCTGGCTGTACACGGCGTGCGCGCGCAGGCCGGACGCACCGCCCACCGCGGTGTCGTAGACGGCCACGCCGGTTTCGTCGCAGGAGGTTTCGATGCCGAGGACTTTCATCGCGAAGCTGCCGGATGCGGGACGGGACGCCGCGCCGACGCGGCCGGCCCCACGGCTTGCACAGCCGAGCGGGACGCGGCTATGATACGCGGCTCGCCGGGCCAGGGCCCGGTGGAATGCGAGTTCATTCGCAGTCGATCCGGCCAACGGAGGCCGGGCGGTCAATTCCCCGGAGATTCCATGCCAAGCGTCAAAGTCCGCGAAAACGAACCCTTCGAGTTTGCGCTGCGTCGGTTCAAGCGCACCTGCGAGAAGGCGGGCGTGCTCGCCGAAACCCGCAAGCGCGAGTTCTACGAAAAGCCGACCCAGGAGCGCAAGCGCAAGGCCGCTGCCGCGGTCAAGCGTCAGGCCCGTCGCGTGTCGCGCGACGTCACCAAGCGCCAGCGCCTGTATTGATCGGCGCGGACCGGGCATTCCCCGGTTCGAGTGATTGATGACGCACAAGCCGGCCGCGCATCGCGCCGCCGGCTTTTTGCCGTTTCCGCGCATCTGCCCCGCCGCCCCGCCTCCGTTCGCACCGCCTGATGGAATCCGCCATGTCCCTGAAACAGCGCCTCACCGATGACATGAAAGCCGCCATGAAGGGCGGCGACAAGGCGACCCTGGGCGTGATCCGCCTGGTCAACGCCGCGATCAAGCAGCGCGAAGTGGACGAACGCGTCGAGCTGGACGATGCGGCGGTGCTCGCGGTGCTGGAGAAGATGGTCAAGCAGCGGCGCGATTCGGTCAGCCAGTACGAGGGCGCCGGCCGCGAGGACCTGGCGCAGATCGAACGCGACGAAATCGTCGTGATCGAACGCTATCTGCCCGAGAAGCTGGGCGAGGCCGAGATCCTCGCCGCGATCGCCGCCGCGAAGGCCGAGACCGGCGCCAGCGGCCCGGCCGACATCGGCCGGCTGATGGGCGTGCTCAAGCCGCGGCTCGCCGGCCAGGCCGACATGGGCGTGGTCTCGCGGCTGGTGAAGCAGTCGCTGGCGTGAGCGGCCGCGACGCGCCGGCGGTGACCCTGCGGCCTGCGCTCCCCGCCGATGTGCCGCAGGTGCTGGCCTTCGTGCGCGAGCTGGCCGAGTACGAACGCCTGGCCGATGCGGTGGTGGCCGACGAGGCCGGGTTCGCCGCAGCCCTGTTCGGCGACCGTCCCGATGCCGAGGTGGTGCTGGCCGAAGTCGACGGCGCGCCGGCCGGCTTCGCGCTGTTCTTCCACAATTTCTCGACCTTCCTCGGCCGTCGCGGCCTGTATCTCGAAGACCTCTACGTGCGCCCGGCCCATCGCGGGCGCGGCATCGGGCGGCGGTTGATGACCCATCTGGCGGCCCTGGCCGTGGAACGCGGCTGTGGCCGCTTCGAGTGGGCGGTCCTGGACTGGAACGCGCCGGCGATCGGCTTCTATCGCGCCCTGGGCGCCGTAGGCCAGGACACCTGGACCGTGCAGCGGCTCAAGGGCGAGGCCTTGCGGCAGCTGGCCCGAACCACCGTCTGATCGCGCGACGTCGTCACGCGCCCCAACGCGGGCGTGCATAAGGTGACGGCAACGCCGCGAGGGGCCTCCGGTCCCGGCCCTGACGACCGTTTCGCCCATGAGTACCCCCTCGAACCAGGACCCCGCCGATTCCGATGCGCCGGTGCGCCACACCCGCTGGGGCAGGCTGCGCTCCCGGATCGACCGCCGGGTCGAACGGCTCGAGGACAGCCTGCCCGCGGCCCTGGTCAGACGCTTCGTCGATGCGGACCTGCTGACCCAGGCCGCCTCGCTGTCGTTCTACACGCTGATCTCGCTCGCGCCGATGCTGGTGCTGGTGCTGTGGATCGTCGCGTCGCTGTACCCGGAGGCGCAGGATGCGCTGATCGAGCAGATCGGTGCATTCGCGGGCGAGGGCGCGCAGACGGTCGCCAATACCGTCATCCAGAACGCCAACGCGCAGCCCGATGTCGGCTCGCTGGCCGGGCTGTGGAGCACGCTGCTGCTGTTCGTCGGCGCCACGGTGGTGTTCGCGCAGCTGCAGGGCACGCTGAACCTGATCTTCCGCACCGACGGCGATCGCCTGCCCGGCGGCCTGAAGGTCTTCCTGCGCAAGCGCGTGTTCTCGGCCGGCGTGGTGTTCGCGCTCGGCTTCCTGGTGCTGGTCTCGACTCTGATGACCACCGCGGTCGAGGTGATCTTCGCCAACGTGCCCTCGATCCTTCCCCTGGTCGGCAACGTGCTGACCCTGGTGCTGTATTCGCTGGCCTTCGCCCTGCTCTATCACTATCTGCCCGACCGCCGCGTGCGCTGGCGCCAGGCGCTGTTCGGCGGTGCGGTCACCGCGGCGCTGTTCGTGTTCGGGCGCTGGGCGATCGGCGTCTACATCGCCCATGCGGCTCCGGGGAGCGCCTACGGCTCGTTCGGCACACTGGTGATCCTGCTGATCTGGATGTACTACGCGGCGACGATCTTCTTCGTCGGCGCGCTGATCACCGCGGTGATCGACGAGCGCCTGCGCCGGGCGTCGGTCGAGCGGGCGTTGCGCAAGCGTGCCGAGCGTCAGGCCGCCGCCGGCATCGCCCCGTCCGTGGGGAGCGGAACGCAGGATTCGACCCCGGCACGCTGACCGCGCGCCGGACCGGGCGCGGGAGACGCGCGGCGCGTGGCATCCTAGCGCCCGCATGAGCGTCCGCCCCGCACCGATTCCATCGACCGCCCCCCGTGCGTTCCCGTGCGGAAGGCCTCGGCCCGGCCGTCCGGATCGCTGATGGCCCGGATCCCCGATGCCTTCATCGACGACCTGCTCGCGCGCACCGACATCGTCGAGCTGATCAACGCGCGCGTGCCGCTCAAGCGCCAGGGCAAGGAGTACGCGTCGCGTTGCCCGTTCCACGACGAGCGCTCGGCCAGCTTCACCGTTTCGCCGACCAAGCAGTTCTACCACTGCTTCGGCTGCGGGGCCCACGGCACCGCGATCAGCTTCCTGATGAATTACGACCGCCTCGAGTTTCTCGACGCGGTGGACGAGCTGGCCAAGCGCGCCGGCATAGAGATTCCGCGAGAGACCCAGCAGCGCGAGGCGCGGCCCGACAGCGCGCCGATGTTCGAGGCGCTCGACGCGGCCATGCGGTTCTTCCAGCGCCAGCTGGCCGCCAGCGACAAGGCGCGCGACTACCTGCAGCGTCGCGGCGTCGACGATGCGGTGCGCGCCCAGTTCGCGATCGGCTACGCGCCCGACGGCTTCTCGTCGCTCAAGGACGCCCTCGGCAAGGACGACGCGCGCCGGGTCGCGGTGCTGGAGAAGGTCGGGCTGTTGTCGAAGAACGACCGCGGCCACAGCTACGACAAGTTCCGCGACCGGGTGATCTTTCCGATCCACGACCGCCGCGGCCGGCCGATCGCGTTCGGCGGCCGGGTGCTCGATCCCGAGGATTCGCCCAAGTACCTCAACTCGCCCGAGACCCCGCTGTTCCACAAGGGCCGCGAGCTCTACGGCCTGTGGCAGGTGCGCCAGGCCAACCAGAAGATCGAACGGCTGATCGTGGTCGAGGGCTACATGGACGTGGTCGCCCTGTTCCAGTTCGGCGTGCCGCAGGCGGTGGCGACGCTGGGCACGGCGACGACCCCCGACCACGCCGAGCTGCTGTTCCGCAATGCGCCGGACGTGTACTTCTGCTTCGACGGCGACGCCGCCGGACGACGCGCGGCGACGCGCGCGATGGAATCGGTGCTCCCGCGCATGCGCGACGGCCGCCAGGCGTTCTTTCTGTTTCTGCCAGACGGCGAGGATCCCGACACCATCGTCCGCAGCGAGGGCGCGACCGGCCTGGAGGCGCGGCTGGCCGCGGCGACCCCGCTGTCGACATTCTTCTTCGACACCCTGGGCGAAGGCATCAGCCTGTCGACGCTCGACGGCAAGGCGCGACTGGCCGAGCGCGCCAAACCGATGCTGGCGCAGATTCCCGACGGCGCCTTCGCCGATCTGATGCGCCAGCACCTGGCCGAACTCACCGGGCTCGGCCAGGCCGCCGCTGCGCGTGTCCAGCCGCCCGTGCGCACGGCGCGTGGCGGGCGCGCGGTGCCGGCGCCCAAGCGCAGTCTGGTGCGTCACGCGATCGCGCTGTTGCTGCAGAAGCCGGGCATGGCCGCGGCGCTGCCGCCGCCGTATCCCTTCGTCGCGCTGCGTCAGCCCGGCATCGAGCTGCTGACCGAGCTCATCGCCCTGGGAAGTGTGCGTCCCGACATCAGCACCGGCATGCTGCTGGCGCACTTCGAAGCACGCGAGGAAGCCCCCGCGCTGCAGAAGCTGGCCAGCCAGACGCTGCCCGGCGACGAGGCGATCTGGCAGGCCGAACTGCACGACGTCATCACCCAGCTCAACCGGCAGGTGGTGCAGCAGCGGATCGACGCCCTCCTCGACCTGCAACGAGCCGGCGCGCTCGACCCGGCAGGCAAGCAGGAGCTGCGCGATCTGCTGGCCCGGGTGGGCGGCGCCCCCGGCTAGAGGCCACGCGAGAGGCGGTCCCCGGCGAAACAGGGCTGGCGCATGGCCCAACGCGGCGACAGCGCCTGCACGCGGACCCTGCGGCGCGCAGCGCGCGTCGACGCGACCTTAACTCCCCCGCTGGTCTGATCCGCGCGGGGAATCGACAGGATCGACGCATGGCCATACGGCCGGTCGCCCTGGCCGTCGAAGACCGATCGGCCAGGGCCGCGCAGACGTGCCCGGTCCGGTGCCCCGCCCCACTCCCCCGTTCCAGGTAGACCCGATGTCCCCTGTCCCCGTCCGCGCGGCCTTGCTCGCCAGCGCTTTCGCAAGCGTCCTGCTCGTCGGCTGCGCCGGCATCGAGACACCACCCGCGCTCGTCAAGCCGCTGCACATCGATCTTGCGGCGCCGGTGACCGAACAGGTCGATCTGGCCTGGCCGCAGCGCCAGGGCGGTCTGGCCCCCGGGCACGCGATCGACCAGCCACGGCAGGTGACCCTGCGCCTGCCCGACGGACGCCAGTTCACGGTGCCGGCGGATCGCGTGTCGTTCCGCCAGCAGGACGGCATGCTGGCCAGCGTCACGATCGAACCCAGTGGCGCGGCCGGCGACGAGGCGGTCGCGCGCGACCACGTGCGCGGCCTGCTCGACGACAATCGCCTGCTCGATCCCGCCCTGGCCCATACCCTCGACGGCTGGACGCTCGCGGCTGCCGACGATCGCACGGCGCGCATCGTGGTACGCGATGTCGACATCCAGGTCGCCCTGCGGCCGGACAGCCGGGCCGGTTGGCGACCGACGCTGGATTTCGCGCCACGTGCCTGCGGGATGCCGGCCGGCCTGGACGGCGACCCGGATGCCTGCCTGCACGCCCGGCCGACCGCGACCGTGCTCGCCGGCGGCTGACGCGCGCCAGCCACCGCAGGAGAGGCGGCGCGCAGCCGCTGCGCCATCGAGGTGCCGTCTCCGGTCCGCATGGGACCAGCAGCGCCTCGGATGCCGTTCCGAGGCGCGAGCGGCCGTCGTGTCACCCCACGCGCTGGAAATCGAGGCCGCCGGCCGCGGCCCCGGCGCCCGGCAGCCACGGCAGCAACCAGTGGTCGACCAGCAGGAAGGCGAACAGCGCCATCAGGTAGACGACGGAATAGTTGAACATCCGCATCGCGAAGAACTCGTCCGGCGGATCGAGCAGGCGCCACGCGTACCAGAGGAACACCAGGCCGAGCACCACGGCGCCGCCGAGATAGAACAGGCCGCTCATGCCGATCGCGGTGGGCAGCAGGGTCACCAGCACCAGCAGCACGGTGTAGATCAGGATCTGCCAGCGCGTGTACGCCACGCCGTGGGTGACCGGCAGCATCGGCACCAGCGCGCGCGCGTAGTCCTCGCGGCGGAAGATCGCCAGCGCCCAGAAGTGCGGCGGCGTCCACACGAAGATGATCAGCACCAGCAGCAGTGCATGCGCCCAGTCCCACTGGCCCTGCATGTTGGTCACCGCGGCCCAGCCCAGCAGTGGCGGCGCCGCGCCGGCGATGCCGCCGATGACGATGTTCTGCGGCGTCGCGCGCTTCAGGAATCCGGTGTAGACGACCGCATAGCCGATCAGCGAGGCGAACGTCAGCGCCGCCGTCAGCACGTTGACCAGCAGCACCAGGATCGCCATCGACACCGCGCCCAGCGCCAGCGCGAACACCAGCACCTGCACCGGGCGCAACGTGCCCGTCGCCAGCGGCCGGTTCGCGGTGCGCGCCATGACCTTGTCGATGCGCTGGTCGATCAGGTGGTTGATCGCCGCCGCCGATGCCGCCGCCAGCCAGATGCCGAGCAGGCCGAACACGCTCTCGCGCCACGGCGGCAGGCCGGGCACCGCGAGGAACATGCCCACCAGCGCGGTGAATACGATCAGGGCGACGACGCGCGGCTTGGTGAGTTCCCAATACTGGCTCGCGATGTGGGCCATGTCAGTCGGGCCGCTTGAGCCGCGCCAGCAGCGAGACCAGCACGAAGAGAAGCAACGCGGCGCCGCCGTTGTGCATCACGGCGACCGGGAGCGGCAGCGACAGTTTGACGTTGAGCACGCCCAGCAGGACCTGGGCGCAGGTCAGCAGGCCCAGCGTCACCGCCCAGCCGCGCAGCCCGGGCGTGCGCAGCAGCCGCGCCGCGAACGCCAGCAGGCCCACGAACACCACCACGCCCATCACCCGGTGTGCGAGCTGGATCGCGATGCGCGCCGCGCCATCGAGTACCCCGCCCTCGTAGTCCACGCCCACGCCACGCCAGAGCACGAAGCCCTCGCGGAAGTCCGCTTCCGGCCACCACTGGCCCACGCATCGCGGGAAATCGATGTAGTGATGCACCGCGGTGGTCCAGCCGCCCGCGCCGCAGGCGAGCGCCGCGTAGTTCGCGCTGACCCAGCCGCCGAGGGCGATCTGCACCGCCACCAGGGCGATCGCGACGATCGTCCAGCGGCGCAGGACATCGGCGTGCACGAGGACGATCGGTCGCACCGTCGCGCGCCAGGCTATCCACAGCAGCAGCGAGAACGTCAGCATGCCGCCCATCAGGTGGCCCATGACGATCACCGGCTTGAGCAGCATGGTGACCGTCCATTTGCCCAGCAGAGCCTGGAAGATCACCACCGCCAGCGTCAGCGCCGCCGCGCGCGCGAGGTCGATGTTCGACCAGCGCAAGGCGGCGAGCAGCAGGATCGCTTCTCCGACGGCCGCGAGGGCCAGGGCCGACATCACGTGGCCGGCCATGTACAGCGGGATGGCCAGCGCCACCAGCAACGACGCGCCGATGATCTGGGCCACGCCGTAGCGGCGCCGGCGCGCGGCCAGCAGCGCCAGCCCCAGTACGAAGACGCCGAGCACCGCGGCCAGATGACGATGAACCTGCTCGCGCCAGGCCTTGTCGGTCTCGAGCACGCGGACCGCGGTGGCCGCATGGTCGGCCACTTCCTCGGCCGTCTGCGGCCAGGCCGCGCGCCCGTAGCAGGTGGGCCAGTCGGGGCAGCTGAGACCGGCGTCGGAGAGCCGGACGAATGCACCGAACACGATCACGCACAGGGTCAGCGCCGCCGCCAGCCACGCGATGCGGTGGAAGTGACGGTGCACGGCGGGGCGGAACACGCTGCCGGAAACGGGGGAGGTCTGGGTCATCATTTCAGCTTGAGCAGCCGGGCCATGTCGCTGCGCAGATGCCCGGGATCGAAGCCGGGTGCGTAGCGCAGGATCACGAACCCGTTGGGGTCCACGACGTAGGCGGGAACGCCATTGTCCGCTTCGCCGGGGGCGCCGTCGACGCGCGGCAGGGCGGCGCGCAACGCCGGGTCGGCCTCGAGCACGCGCCAGGCCGCGTTGCGCACCGCGCCGTCGGGCACCGCGCCCAGCCACAGGATGTCGACGTGATCGGCATTGCGTCCGAACAGCTGCCAGACGAGATCGAGCTCGCGCGCGAGTTCGACGCACGGCGCCGCGCAGCCCGCAGGCGGCGCCACGAGGATGCGCCAGCGGCGTTCGGCCGGCCGCCACGCGTAGGAGTCGCCACCTGCGAGACGCGGCGACAGCGCCCGCAGGTCGGCCGGCGGATCGAGCAGCTCGCCGCGGTTCTGCATGCCGCTCGGCCGCCAGCCGGAGAAGCGTAAGGCGCCGGCGACGAGCGCGCTGCCGAGGAACAGCACCACGATCAGCACCAGCAGCATGCGGTTGCGGTCGCGCTGCGCACGGGGAAGATCGACGGTCATCGGCGGGGCCTGCGGAACGTGAGAACGAGGGCGGTGACCAGGGCGGCCAGTGCCAGGCCGAACCACTGCACGGCGTAGCCCAGGTGTTTGTCGGGCGGAAGCGTGTTCGGCAGCACGTCGAGATCGCGTGCGTAGCCCAGCGGCAGGGCCGGGTCGAGACGCAGCACGCGCCGCGGCGGGGCCTGCAGGCCGGCGGCCGCGGCGATCGCCCCTGCATCGAAGCGGGTCATCAACCGCGAGCCTTCGGCGAGCGCGGGACCGAGCGCGAGCCCGCTCGACGGCGGCGGTGCGAGCAGGCCGCGCACCGCGACTGGCGTGTCGAGCAGACCCTCGCCGGCCACCACGTCGGCCGCGGGCATGCGGGTCGTGCGGTCCACCAGCGGCGTCCAGCCCAGATCGACGAGCAGCGGTGCGGCACCGGTGGCCGGCTGGAACAGGCGATAGATGCGCAGGCCCGGACGGCTCTCATGGATCTGGTTGTCGAGGACGAACGCCGGCGCATCGACGAAGCGGCCCTCGCCTGCCGCCCAGTCGTAGGCACCTTCGCGCTCCGGCGCATGTGCGGCGGCGAGCGGTCGCGCATCGCGCCGGGCGAGGACCGCGTCGACCGCCTCGAGCATCGCCCGCTTCTCATGCATGCGCGACACCTGCCAGACGCCGAGGGCGGTGCAGACGCCCATCACCGACACGGCCAGGATCCACCCGGCGACACGGGTCGTGCGCGGGCTCACACCCGGGCCCTCCGGCGCTGCGATACTGCACTCATGTCCCGCGCGCCCCGGAGCCCGCCATGGTGATCAACGATTCGCTCAAGACCCTGCTGATCATCGGCTTCGTGCTGCTGATCCTGTGGAACCTGGGCGCCGGCCTGTACTACATGCTGACCGACAAGGGACGCACAGACCGCACGGTGAAGGCGCTGACCCGCCGCATCGGCCTGTCGGTGGCGCTGATCGCCCTGGTGCTGCTGGCGATCGCGATGGGATGGATCCGGCCACACGGGGTATACGGCTGACGCCCGGCAACGGATCGTCCAGCGGACGATTTCGCCCGGCAGGCCCCGCGCTCCGTCCATCATGCCGGCGACGCGCACGCGTGCCGGCGCGAACTCGCAGGGCCGGATCAGACGACGTAGACGAACAGGAACAGGATCAGCCAGACCACGTCGACGAAGTGCCAGTACCAGGCGACCGCTTCGAACGCGAAGTGGTTCTCCCTGGTGAAGTGGCCGCGATAACACCGCAGCCAGATGACGATCAGCATGATCGTGCCCAGCGTCACGTGCGCGCCGTGGAAGCCGGTGAGCATGAAGAAGGTCGAGCCGTAGATGCCCGAACCCATCGTCAGGTTGAGATCGCGGTAGGCGTGGACGTATTCCTCGATCTGGAAGAACAGGAACACGCAGCCGAGCAGGATCGTCGCGCCGAGGAACACCAGCAGCTGGGTGCGGCGCGCGGCCCGCAGGGCGTGGTGGGCGATGGTGATCGTGACGCCCGACGCCAGCAGGATCAGCGTATTGAGCAACGGCAGCCCCCAGGCCGGGATCGTCTGGAACGTGCCACCCACCTCGCCCGGGCCGGAGGTCGGCCAGGCCGCGCTGTAGCCGTCCCACAGGACGGCGTTGGTCATCGCGCCACTGCCCTCGCCGCCGAGCCACGGCAGCGACAGGGTCCGCGCGTAGAACAGCGCGCCGAAGAACGCGGCGAAGAACATGATCTCCGAGAAGATGAACCACACCATGCCCATGCGGAAGGACAGGTCGACCTGCTTGTTGTAGTAGCCCGACACCGATTCGAGGATGACGTCGGCGAACCACTTGAACAGGATCAGCGACAGCAGCGCGGCGCCGACGAAGAACATCGGCCGGCCCCAGCTCGCCTCGTTGAACCAGCTCGCCAGGCCCAGCATGGTGAGGAACAGCGCGACCGAGGCGAACAACGGCCACTTGCTGTCGTGCGGCACGAAGTAGACGTTGGGATCGTGCGAAGCGGGCTTGGCGTCGGCCATGGCGGTGTCCGTGTGGCGGATTCGGATCGGAAGGGCGATGCGCGTGCGTCAGGGCGCTGCAGCCGGCCCGGGGCGTCCCGGCGCCGAGGCCACCTGCGCGGCCAGCCGCGAGGTCAACACATCGTTCTTGAAGAAGGTGTAGGACAGCGTGACCGTGTTGACGTCCGGCGGCAACGACGGATCGACGATGAAACGCACCGGCATGTCGCGGGTTTCGCCGGCCTCGAGCGTCTGCGCGGTGAAGCAGAAACATTCGGTCTTCTGGAAATACCCGGATGCGCGCGCGGGCGCCACCGACGGCGTCGCGCTGCCGACCACCGGCTGCGCGCTGTCGTTGTGGGCGTAGTAGGTGGTCTCGTACTGTTCGCCGACGCGCACGCGCATGCGGGTCTCGTTGGGCCGGAACGACCACGGCAACCGCGAATTCACCGTCGCGTCGAACTCCACCGTCACCCAGCGCTCGGCCGGCGTGGCGCTGGTGGCCGGCGCGCTCGCCGCACTGTTCTCGAGACGGATGCCGAAGACCTTCTCGCAGGCGATGCGGTACAGCGGCACCAGCGAGAACGTGAAGGCGAACGCGGCGATCGAGATGCCGACCAGCGTGCCGATGCCGAGTGTCTTGCGTTGCGCGCTCATGCCGACAGCACCCCGCGCAGGATGAAGCCCACGTAGATCACCGCGGCGATCACGGCCACCATCAGGGCCGTGCGCCGGGCGCGACGGCGCCGCGTGGCGAGATCGGCGTCGGCATCGGGATTGGGCATGGTCGCGACCGTGGGTTCCGCGGGCTCAATGACTGATGTCGTCGTGGGCAAGATCGCCGGGCTTGAGGATCGGCGGCTTGGCGAAGGTGTGGTGCGGGGCCGGCGACGGCACCGTCCACTCCAGGCCCTTGGCGCCCTCCCACGAGCGCGCCGCGGCGGGCGCGCCGCGCAGCTTCGAGTGCAGCAGGATCGCGAACATCATGAACGGCGTGACGAACATGCCGAACGCGCCGACCGAGCTGATCAGGTTCCAGTCCGCGAACACGACGTTGTAGTCGGGAATGCGCCGCGGCATGCCGGCCAGGCCGAGGAAGTGCTGCGGGAAGAACAGCAGGTTGACGAAGACGATCGTCCACCAGAACTGCACCTTGGCCCAGAACTCGCTGTACATGCGCCCGGTCCACTTCGGCCACCAGTAGTAGGTGGCGGCGATGATCGAGAACAGCGCGCCGGTGACCAGCACGTAGTGGAAGTGCGCGACCACGAAGTAGGTGTCGTGGTACTGGAAGTCCGCCGGCACGATCGCGAGCATCAGACCGGAGAAGCCGCCGATGGTGAACAGGATCACGAAGGCCACCGCCCACAGCATCGGCGCCTCGAAGGTCAGCGACCCGCGCCACATCGTGGAGACCCAGTTGAAGATCTTCACGCCGGTCGGGATCGAGATCAGCATCGTCGCGAACATGAAGTAGATCTCGCCGCCCAGCGGCATGCCCACGGTGAACATGTGGTGGGCCCAGACGATGAAGCTCAGGAACGCGATCGCCGCCGTGGCGTAGACCATCGCTTGGTAGCCGAACAGCGGCTTGCGGCTGAAGGTGGGGATGATCTCCGAGACGATGCCGAACGCCGGCAGGATCATGATGTAGACCTCGGGATGCCCGAAGAACCAGAAGATGTGCTGGTACATCACCGGGTCGCCACCGCCGGCCGCGTTGAAGAACGAGGTCATGAAGAACTTGTCGGTCAGCAGCATCGTGACCGCGCCGGCCAGCACCGGCATCACCGCGATCAGCAGGAACGCGGTGATCAGCCAGGTCCAGCAGAAGATCGGCATCTTCAGCAGGTCGACGCCCGGGGCGCGCATGTTGAGGATGGTGGCGATGACGTTGATCGCGCCCATGATCGAGCTGATGCCCATCATGTGGATGGCGAAGATCGTCAGCGAGGTCGCGCTGCCGAACTGAAGCGACAGCGGCGGATACAGCGTCCAGCCGCCGGCCGGCCCGCCGCCGGGCAGGAACAGCGTGCCGAGCAGCAGGGTGAAGGCGAACGGCAGGATCCAGAACGACCAGTTGTTCATGCGCGGCAGCGCCATGTCCGGCGCGCCGATCTGCAGCGGGATCATCCAGTTGGCGAGACCGACAAACGCCGGCATCACCCCGCCGAAGATCATCACCAGCGCATGCATGGTGGTCATCTGGTTGAAGAAGTGCGGGCTGACGTGCTGCAGGCCGGGGGCGGCCAGCTCGGCACGGATCACCATGCTCATTCCCGCGCCGATGATGAACATCACGAACGCGAACAGCAGATAGAGCGTGCCGATGTCCTTGTGGTTCGTGGAGAAGAACCAGCGCTGCACGAAACCCTGGCTGTGGCCGTGATCGTCGTGGTGCGCGTCGGCAGTGGCGGTGTGCGTCGACATGGGCGATGGACCTCGGAACGATCAGCCGGCCGCGGGCGCGGCAGGAGCGGAAGGCGACTGCGCGGTGGCGTCGTCGGCGGCAGGCGCGGGGACCGGCGCGGGCGCGGCGGGCAGCGGCTCGGCCGGCGCATTGCGGGCTTTCTCCGCCGCCAGCCAGGCGTCGAATTCCGCCGGCGGGACCGCGCGCACGACGATCGGCATGAACGCATGGTCCTTGCCGCAGAGTTCGGCGCACTGGCCGCGGTAGACGCCCGGCTCGAGGATCTCGGTCCAGGCCTCGTTGACCAGGCCGGGAATTGCGTCCTGCTTCCACCCGAAAGCCGGCACCCACCACGAGTGGATCACGTCGTCGGCGGTGATGACGAAGCGGATCTTGGTGTCGGTGGGCAGCACCAGGACGTTGTCGACGTCCAGCAGGTAGTGCCCGTGGGCATCGAGCTCGGCGCGGGTGGTGGCGCGGTTCTGGCGCAGGCGGTCGCTGCCTCGGTCTAGGCGGCTGGTCAGGGTGACGTCCTCGCCCATGTATTCGTAATGCCACATCCACTGGGCGCCGGTGACCTTGACGGTCATCTGCGAGTCGCGGGTGTCGTACATCTGGATCAGCTTGCGGGTCGCCGGCACCGCCATCGCCACGAGGATCAGGATCGGCACGACCGTCCAGATGATCTCGGCCGTGGTGTTGTGGGTGAAGGTGGCCGCGGTGACCCCGCGCGACTTGCGGAAGCGGAACATCGCCACCGCCATCGCGCCGAACACCAGCGCGCCGATCGCCACGCAGATCCACAGCGCCAGCATGTGGGCCTCGTAGGCGTGCTGCGAGGTCGCGGTGACGCCCCGCCCCATGTTCAGCTGCCACGGCCGGGGATCGGCGGACTGGGCCGCGACGCTCGCGGACAGCGCCAGTGCGGCGAGTCCCCACACGCACTGCTTGAAACGACGGGCTTGCTTCACATCGGACCCCATGCCTGAGCTGGCGTTGGCTGGCGGGAACGCGTCCGGTCCGCGACCGTCGGGACGACCGGTGGTGCGTGCGCAGGAGCGGCGGCGTACTGCAAATAACCCATGAATGGTAGCTGTCGGCAATCGGCAGGGGCAAGCCGAGTCTGCGCCGGCCCTCTTGACAGCGCCGTGCTGCAACGCGCCATGAGGCGTCGGCAGGCGGCCGGACCGGGTCGCGGCCCGGTACAACGACCGTGAGACGCACAGTCGCAGGCGGGTGGGCAGGCTAGAATTCCGCGTCTGTCACCGCCGGTTTCCGCCTTGAACGCCAGCCTGTCGCCCGCCTCCCCGGCGGCCACCCTCGTGCCGCTGCGCGCGGCGATCACCGCCGCCTGGAGCCTCGACGAGGCCGCGCACGTGCGCGCCCTGCTCGCCCAGGCCCGCCAGCCCCTCGCCGACTGGAGCGAGGCCGACCGGGCCGCGATCCAGGCGACCGCCGCCGACCTGGTACGGCGGGTGCGCACCCGCGCCCGGGACCGGGGCGCGATCGAGGCCTTCATGCAGCAGTACGACCTCGGCAGCGAGGAAGGCGTGCTGCTGATGTGCGTGGCCGAGGCCCTGCTGCGCATTCCCGACGAGGACACCGCCGACCGCCTGATCCGCGACAAGCTCGGCGAGGCCGACTGGCGCAAGCACATGGGCCGGTCCGACTCGGTGCTGGTCAATGCCTCGACCTGGGGGCTGATGCTGACCGGACGGCTCGTGGATCTCGCCGACGAGACCAAGCGCGACGCGCACAACGCGTTCAAGCGGCTGGTGGGCCGGGTGGGCGAGCCCGTCATCCGGCTCGCGGTGCGCCAGGCGATGCGCATCATGGGCCACCAGTTCGTGATGGGCCGGACGATCGGCGAGGCGCTGGCGCGCAGCCGCAAGGGCGGCAATGCGGCCTACCGCTACTCGTTCGACATGCTCGGCGAGGCCGCCCTGACCCAGCGCGACGCGGACCGCTACCTCAAGGCCTACCGCGACGCGATCGACGCGATCGGCCAGTCCGCCCCGCGGCAGCGCGACGGATCGGCCGCGTTCGTCGACGAGATCGGCGCGCCGTCGATCTCGGTCAAGCTCTCGGCCCTGCATCCGCGCTACGAGCACGCCAAGCGCGAGCGGGTGCTCGCCGAGCTGGCGCCGCGCCTGCTCGATCTCGCCCGGCGCGCGCAGCGCTACCGCATCGGCCTGACCATCGATGCCGAGGAGACCGACCGCCTCGAACTTTCGCTCGACCTGATCGAGCGCGTGCTCGGCGACGCGTCGCTGGCGGGCTGGAACGGCTTCGGCATCGTCGTGCAGGCCTACCAGAAGCGGGCACCGATGGTCATCGACTGGATCGCGGCGCTGGCGCGCACGCTCGGCCGGCGCATCCCGGTGCGCCTGGTCAAGGGCGCCTACTGGGACAGCGAGGTCAAGCGCGCCCAGGTGGAGGGCCATCCCGGCTATCCGGTCTTCACCCGCAAGCCCAATACCGACGTCAGTTACCTCGCGAACGCGTGCCGGCTGCTGTCCGCCACCGACGCGGTCTATCCGATGTTCGCCACCCACAACGCGCACACCATCGCCGCGGTGCACCGCATCGCCGCGCGCCTGCTGCCCGCGCGCGGGCACGGCGCGCCGTTCGAGTTCCAGAAGCTGCACGGCATGGGCGACGACCTCTACGCCGAGGTCATTCCGGCCGCGCGCCTGGATGTGCCCTGCCGCGTCTATGCGCCGGTGGGCTCGCACGAGGACCTGCTGCCGTACCTGGTGCGCCGCCTGCTCGAGAACGGCGCCAACTCCAGCTTCGTCAACCGGATCAGCGACGAGGACGTCGCGATCGACGACCTGATCCGCGACCCGGTCGAGGTCGTCGCCGGTTTCGAATCGATTCCTCATCCCCGCATTCCGCTGCCGGTCGACCTCTACCGCAGCCAGTCGCACGACAGGAGCAATTCCATGGGCGTCAATCTCGCCAACGACGCAGAGCTGGCCGAACTCGCCGCGCAGATCCAGGCCGCGCCGGCCAGCTGGTCTGCCACACCGCTGGTGCCCGGCGCGCAGGCCGCCGGCCCGGCGGTCGAAGTCACCAATCCGGCCGACCGCCGGGTGCGCGTGGGTGAATGGCTCGCGGCAGATGCCGCCACCGTCGAGCGCGCGCTGGCCAACGCGGTCGTCGCCCAACCGGGCTGGGATGCCACGCCCGTCGCGTCGCGCGCGACCATCCTCGAACACGCCGCCGACCTGCTCGAGCAGCGCATGCCGCAGTTCATCGCGCTGTGCACGCGCGAGGCCGGCAAGACGATTCCCGACGGCGTGGCCGAAGTGCGCGAGGCGGTGGATTTCCTGCGTTACTACGCCGGCCAGGCGCGCAGCGCCTTCGTGCCCGAAGCCCTGCCCGGGCCCACCGGCGAGTCGAATGCGCTGCAGCTCGCGGGCCGCGGCGTGTTCGTCTGCATCAGCCCGTGGAACTTCCCGCTGGCGATCTTCGCCGGGCAGATCGCGGCCGCACTGGCCGCCGGCAACAGCGTCATCGCCAAGCCCGCCGAACAGACCACCCTGGTCGGCTTCGAGGCGGTGAAGCTGCTGCACGAGGCGGGCATCCCGAAGGACGTGCTCCAGTACCTGCCGGGCGACGGCGCGACGGTCGGCGCGGCGCTGACGTCGGACCCGCGCGTGGCGGGCGTGGCCTTCACCGGGTCCACAGACACGGCGCGTGCGATCAACCGCGCGATGGCCGCGCGCGACGCTGCCATCGGCGTGCTGATCGCCGAAACGGGCGGCCAGAACGCGCTGATCGCCGATTCCTCGGCCCTGCCCGAGCAGCTGGTCAAGGACGCGCTGGCCTCGGCATTCACCTCGGCTGGCCAGCGCTGCTCGGCCGCGCGCGTGCTGTTGGTGCAGGCCGACATCGCCGACAAGGTGGTCGGGATGATCGCCGGTGCGATGGCCGAGCTGACGGTCGGGGATCCGGCGTTACTGTCGACCGACGTCGGTCCGGTGATCGACACCGATGCCAAGTGCCTGCTCGACGAGCACGCCGCGCGCATGCAGGGCACGGCGACCTTCATCGCCGAGGCCCCGCTGGGCGCCGGCACCGAGCACGGCACCTTCTTCGCGCCGCGCGCGTGGGAGCTGGCCTCGATCGATCAGCTCACCCGCGAGAACTTCGGCCCGGCCCTGCACGTGATCCGCTTCCGCGCCGACCAGCTCGATGCGGTGGTCGACGCGATCAACGCCACCGGCTTCGGCCTGACCCTCGGCATCCACTCGCGGATCGACGAGACGGTGGAGCGCATCGTCCAGCGCGCGAAGGTCGGCAACATCTACGTCAACCGCAACCAGATCGGCGCGGTGGTCGGCGTGCAGCCCTTCGGCGGCCAGAACCAGTCCGGCACGGGTCCGAAGGCCGGTGGCCCGCACTACCTGCCGCGGTTCGCCACCGAGAAGACGGTCACCATCAACACCACCGCCGCCGGCGGCAACGCCTCCCTGCTGACCTTGGGTGAGTGAGCGCGGCTGACGAAGCCCCGCGTCGTGCGCGAACGAAACGCCTGCCGGCCCGGGCGGGCCGCATGAGCAGCCACGGCTCGCGGGGCACGCCTCGCGCGACTGCGAAGGTGAGCGCCCGCCGCGCCTCGGCGGGCCGGAGCGACTGAGCGCCTCGGACGGAGCACGGCTTCGTCCGCGGGCGCACGCCCGCCGCCTCCGGCGGGCCGGGTGTGTTGCCGCGGCTGCGACGGTCCGCCGTGCCGCGGCAGGCGGGCACGGGGGAAGGCGGCGCATGAAGCACCCGTCGCGCGCGACACGCCCGCCCGCGAGTGCAGGCGGAACGGACGCATCGCCACCGCCTGACACGGTGGTGGGCGCTCGACGGGGCCGGATGTCCGTCCTGACGGGCAGGCGCGGGCCCGCGCAGCAGGCGTCGCCGCCTGCGCGCGGACGCCCGTGCCCGGCCCGTGGACGCCGGTGCGACGTCGCAGGTCCGAGCCGGGCATGACCTGCCGACCGCGCATCGAACGACCGGGCGGCGTCGCCCGCAGGCGCCACGGCCTGGCGCAGCGCGTGGCGCCGGTCGGGCGCCCGGCGCGGACGGACCTGCGCGATGGTCGATGTCCGTTGCCGCGCTGCCTTGCGCACGTCTGACCTGCGGCGCGTCCCCGTCGACCGCGGCACGTCGCAGCCGGGCCGTGCCTCGGGCGTATCGCCTGCCGCTACCATGCCGCCTCCCCCGCAGTCCTGACGGCCCATGGCCTTCGATGCCTTTGCCCTGATCCTGGCGATGCTCGCGCTGGGCATGCTGTTCGCGCGTTTCGGCGTGCTCCCCGACGGCGCCGCCGAGGTGCTCAATCGCGTGGTGCTGCTGGTCTGTCTGCCGGCCGCGGTCCTGGTGCACGTGCCGTCGCTGCGGTTCGATCCCGCGCTCGTGGGCTTGGCGCTGACCCCGTGGGTGCTGACGGCGGCGACGGTGGCCCTGGTCTGGCCGCTGGCACGCCTGCTGCATTTCGCGCGGGACGAGACCGCGGTCGTGCTGCTGTGCGTGGCGCTGTGCAACAGCAGCTTCATCGGCTATCCGATGATCGGCGCGCTGCTGGGCGAGGACGCGGTGGCCTATGCGGTGGTCTACGACCAGTTCGGCACCTTCGTGCTGCTATCGACGTTCGGCCTGGCGGTGATCGCGCGCTACGCCGGCGACACGCCGCCGACGGCGCGCCAGATCATCGGACGGATGCTACGCTTCCCGCCGCTCTGGGCACTGGCCGTCGCACTGACCGTGATGCCGGCCGAGCCGCCGGGCTGGATCGACAGCGGCCTGCGCAGCCTGGCGAATGCCCTGCTGCCGCTGGTGATGCTGGCGGTGGGTCTGTCGATCCGGTTGCGCCTGCCGGCGCAGGAGCTGCGTCCACTGGCCACGGGTCTGGTGCTCAAGCTGCTGGTGATGCCGGCCATCGCGCTGCCGGTGTCCCTGGCGTTCGGCATGTCCGGCACCCTGCTGCAGGCGAACGTGCTCGAGGCGGCGATGCCGAGCATGATCACGGCGGCCGCGCTGGCGATCGCCGCGGGCCTGGCGCCGCGGCTGGCGGCGGCCCTGGTGGGTTACGGCATCCTGCTGTCGATGCTCACACTGCCGGCCTGGGCCTGGCTGCTGGCGCGCATCGCCGCCTGACCGGGCGCGGCCGGTCTCGCGCGCCGGCCCGGCACGCCACGCCGGAAGGACGCGTCCCGCCGCACCGGCGGTCAAGAACCGGCACACGGGGCCGATACCGGAACCGAGGGCGCCCCCGCCCAACGACCTGCCGACGACCGATGCATCCAATGACCCGCGCGCATCCGCCCCCGGCGCCGATGCCCCGCCGCATCGCCCGCCTGTGCGCGGCCCTGCTGGCCGCCACCGCGACGGGCGCGCTCGCCCAGCCCGGGACCGCGGATCTCACCGCCATTCCGTTCGAGCAGCTGCTCGACATGGAAGTCCAGACGGCGTCGCGGTTCCAGCAGAAGGCCAGCCGTGCGCCGTCCGCCGTGCGCGTGATCACCGCCGACGACATCCGCCGTCACGGCTGGCGCACCCTGGCCCAGGCGCTGGAGAGCCTGCCGGGCCTGCACGTCAGCGACGATCGCGGCTACACGTTTCTGGGCGCACGCGGCATCCTGCGCCCGGGCGATTTCGGCACGCGGTTCCTGCTCCTGGTCGACGGACACCGGATGAACGACCCGGTCTACAGCCAGGGCCCGGTGGGCTGGGAGTTTCCGCTCGACGTCGAGCTGATCGAACGCATCGAGTACGTGCCCGGCCCGGGTTCGGCGCTGTACGGTTCGAACGCGTTCTTCGGGGTCATCAACGTGATGACCCGCGACGCCGCCTCGGTCGAGCGCGGCGAACTGGACCTGATCGCCGGCAGCCAGGGGCAGCGTGCCGTGCGCGCCTCGCTGGCCGTGCGCGGGGCGCTGGGCGAGACCCTGCTGTCGGCCGATGTCACACGCAGCGCGGGCGACGATCTCGCGCTGCCGGTCTACGCCGACGAGACGGGCGACGGTGTCGCCCGCGGGCTCGACGGGATGCGGGCGCGCCGGCTGTTCGTGCGTCACCGCAGCGGCGATCTCAACCTGTCGCTGATCGCCGGCCAGCGCACCAAGGACATTCCCACCGCGAACTACGAACAGGTGTTCGGCGCCCCGGGGTCGGACATCGACGACCGCTGGGCGGTGCTGGGCGTGGACTGGACCCGTGCACTGAGCCCGGTGACCGACGCCTACGTCCAGGGC
This sequence comes from Luteimonas deserti, assembly GCF_013425765.1. Lineage (GTDB taxonomy): Bacteria > Pseudomonadota > Gammaproteobacteria > Xanthomonadales > Xanthomonadaceae > Luteimonas > Luteimonas deserti. The sequence continues at coordinate 223,411 of NZ_JACCJZ010000004.1, read as the reverse complement.
CGCCTCCTCGACTTCCGCTACGTGGGCAACTACGTCTACGAAGTGATCAACCGCGATGTCGCGCGGGGCCGGTCGCTGGCCGTGGAGACCGGCCTCGTCACGCGCGCGTTCGAGCGCCACGTGATCGCCGCCGGCGTCGAGGTCGTCGTCAAGCGCGACGTCGACCAGCGCAATTTCGACCCCGCGCCGTACGAGGTCCATCTCGACTCGCACCAGGCCGCCGAGCGTGTGGGCGTCTACCTCAACGACGAATGGAGCTGGACTCCGGACTGGTCGCTGTCGACCGGCCTGAGGCTCGACAGCGAGGACGGCGGCAACGTGCGCCTGAATCCCCGCCTGGCGCTGGTCGGCACGCTGCGCCCGGGGACGACGCTCAAGGCGATCACCGGGCGGGCCTTCCGCGCCCCCAATGCCTACGAGCGCTATTACGAAGCCCAGGGCCCGGGCGGACAGCGCGCGAACCCGGGACTCGGTGCCGAGCACATCCGCACCGTCGAGCTGCTGCTGAGCCACGAGCTCGGGGCGGCGACCCAGGTCGATGTCGGCGTGTACAGCTACCGCTTGCACAACCTGATCAGCCTCGTGGAAGACGGGGAGATGCTGACCCTGCGGAACGCCGCCACCGCGAGCAGCAAGGGGCTCGAAACCAGCCTCTTGCACCGCTGGTCCGGCGGCGTGCAGCTGCGTGCGAGTTACGCCTACGCCAAGGTGGACGGCTGGGAGGAACACGGTCAGCCGGTGAACTCGCCCAGACACCTCGCGAAGGCCTACGTCACCGCGCCGCTGGGCGAGACGGTCTCGCTCGCCCTGGGCAGCCGCTACACCTCGCGCCGCGCCACCCGCGACGGCACGGTCGGCGGCGCCACCGTGACCGATGCCAACCTGCTGTGGGCCGTGCCGGGCAGTCGCCTGGAGCTGGCGCTCGGCGTCGAGAACCTGTTCGACCGCCGGTACGCCGATCCCGTGGGTCCGGAGTTCCTGCCCGACGCGATCCCGCGTCGCGGCCGCGCGGCCCACCTCGACCTGCTCTGGCGCTTCTGATGGCTGCGCGCCCCGTTCCCCGGTCCCGGCGCCGCGTGCGCCCGGCGGGCGCGGCGCTCGCCGTGCTGCTGGCGCTGTGCGCGCCGGCGCTGGCCCAGGTGGAGGAAAACGCGCTCAAGGCGGCGTTCGTCTACAACATCATCAGTTTCGCCAGCTGGGACGGTCCGCTGCGCCGCGAGGTGTTGGTGGTCTGCACCGCAGTCGACCCCGGGCTGTCCGCGGCGCTGGCGACGCTCGACGGGCGCCAGGTCGCCGAGCGCCGGTTGAGCTTCCGCGCCGCGCGGGACATGCCGGCCGGTTGCGACGTGCTGGTGCGCGCCGCCGCGTCGCCGGCGGTGTCGGCGCAGCCCGGCCGGCTGGTGGTCTGCGACGGCTGCGTGCTGCCCGACGCGGTGACCTCCGTGGCGCTGGGCCGCGACGGCGCGCGGTTGCGCTTCGACGTGGACGCCGCAGTGGCCAGCGATGCCGGCGTGACCTTCAGCAGCCGGCTGCTGCGCCTGGCCAGGCGCGTGCTGTGACCCGCGAGGACGCCGATCGGCTGGGCCGCAGTTTCGAACGTTCGAGCCTGCTCGCCTCGGTCCTGGTGCTGACGATGGCCGGCGTCGTGCTGGCGCTGCTGCAGTACGTCGGCCTGCGCCGGGAACTGGTCGAGGACGCCGGCGCCCAGGCCCGCATCGTCGCCCTCAACAGTGCCGCCGCGGTGCTGTTCGAGGATCGGGTGGTGGCGGCCGAGATGCTCGACGCGCTGAGCGCGGCATCCACGGTGCGCGCGGCGCGCATCGAGGACGAGACCGGAACGGTGCTGGCCACCTACGTGGCCGTGGGCGCGGTCGACGGCATGGGCGACTGCGGGCTGGACTGCACCCGGGTCTCGGCGCCGATCGAACATGCCGGCGCGCCGCTCGGCGCGGTGGTGCTGGAGGTCTCGCTGCAGCGGGTGTTCAGCCGCCTGCTGGCGTTCGCCGGCGCCTTCCTGGTCGCGGCGATGGTGGCGCTGGCGTTGAGCCTGCCGCTGCTGCGCCGGATGCGGCTGCGCATGCGCCTGGCCGAGGCCCGGCTCGACCATCTCGCGCACCACGATCCGGTCACCGGCCAGCTCAACCGCAACGCCTTCAACGCCACCCTGCACCGCGCGCGCGATGCGCGCGCGCAGTCGCGGCACGCGCTGCTGCAGCTGGACATGGACCGCTTCAAGGAGATCAACGACACGCTGGGCCACCTCGGCGGCGACGAACTGCTGCGCCAGGTGGGCACCCGCCTGGCGTCCGCGATCCGCGCCGAGGACCAGCTGTTCCGGCTCGGCGGCGACGAATTCGCGGTGCTGATGCATCCCGTCGCCACCGCGGCGGAGGCGGACGTGGTCGCGCAACGGGTGCTGGCGCAATTCGCCGCCCCGTTCCGCATCGCCGGCCACGAGCTCTACGTCACCGCCAGCGCCGGGGTGAGCCTCTACCCGCAGGATTCGAGCGAGTTCCACGATCTCGCCGGCAACGCCGACGCGGCGATGTACGAGGCCAAGCGCCACGGTCGCAACCGGGTCGCGTTCTTCGATCCGCGGCTGCGCGAGGCGATGGCCGAACGGCTGCGGCTGCAGACGGATCTGCGCCGCGCCCTGGAACAGGACGAACTGGCGCTGCACTACCAGGCCCAGGTGGACACCCGCAGCGGCGCGCTGACCGGCGTGGAGGCCCTGCTGCGCTGGGACCATCCGACACTGGGGCCCGTGTCCCCTGCGGTGTTCGTGCCGATCGCCGAGGAGTCCGGTCTGATCGTGCCGATCGGCCGCTGGGTACTGCGCGAGGCCTGCCGTCAGCTCGCGGCGTGGCGCGGGGCCGGATTCTCGGGGGTGCGGGTCGCGGTCAACCTGTCGGTCCGCCAGACCCGCGACGAGCAGCTGCCCGACTTCATCGACGCGCTGCTCGGGGAATTCGGCCTCGCCCCCGCCTGCCTCGAGCTGGAGATCACCGAAAGCGTGCTGATGGAGGAGGCGGATCTCGCCATCGGCCTGCTCGCACGCCTGCGCGCGCGCGGCCTGCGCCTGGCGATCGACGATTTCGGCACCGGCTATTCGTCGATGGCCTACCTCCAGCGCCTGCCGATCGACGCACTGAAGATCGACATGACCTTCGTACGCGACATTCCCGGCGACGGCGAGGCCATCACCACCGCGATCCTGGCGATGGCCCACGGCCTCGGCCTGTGCGTGGTGGCCGAAGGCGTGGAGACCCAGGCCCAGCACGACTTTCTGCGCGCTGCCGGCTGCGACCAGATCCAGGGATACCGGATCGCCCGCCCGGTGCCACCGGACGACGTGCTCGCCCGCTGGCACGCGGACGCGACCGAGGCGGTTCCGGGCTGACGTCCCGCGGGGCGCGCGGCGCGTGCGGCGTGCACGCTCGGGACGTGCTCAAATGCGCGTGAGCCCGAGTTCGTCCAACGACACCTCGCGTACGCACAGTGCCGCCAGGGCATCGGAGTCCGCGACCCCGATGCCCTGGGGCCTCGCATGGGTCCACAGGGTCACGTGCGCCGGCGGCACGGGGCGCGGTGTGCCGGTGTCGGCGAGCGCGCGGTAGAACGTCGCGAGGCCCGGCAACTCGAGCAGCTCGATGATCGATCCGGCATCCGGCCCGGGCGGTTGCGGTCTGCGCAGACGCAGGAAGCGCCGCGTGCGCCGGTAGCGCCAGTCGCACGCGGCGAAGGCGCTGCGCAGCAATGTCTCGGCGCCGGGTCCGCCATGCCGGGCCCGGATCGCGGCGATCGCATCGCGCCCGGCCAGGGTGATGTGCAGCTCGGCCTTGGGTACGAAGACCAGACCGTCGACGATGCGCTCGCCGCACGGCAAGGCCCAGTCGGGGCCGCACACCGGGACGGTCAGGGTGTCGTGCGCGCTCAGGCCCGGCCAGGGCGTCGCTGATGGCGCGTGGTGCCCGGAAGGACGGCGATCATCGGACGGGATCATCAGTGGATGCCGGACGGGTGGCGCCGGGCATGCCGACGTTGGACCCGCGCAGTCTGCACTGCGGTCAGGTGCCCCGGCGTCATCGGCGGCCGGCAGGGACCGACCCGCCGTGGGCGCGCGTCGAGGTCGGCAGACGTGCCGCGTGCCGCGCGGCCCGGCGCATCCGCACCGCGCGCTGGACGTGACGCGATGCCACGGCGTAGGACGGACCGCTGCCTGGTGCGAGCCACCCGCCGCTGCGCGAAGGCGCGGCTTCGTTGCCGCGCGCGGTCGCGCGCGGCGAGGGCGCACGGCCGCCCGCCGAGGCCCCGGGCCAGTGACTGCAGGCCGGTCCCGCATGACACGCCGGGGCGCACATCGCCGCGGCCCTCGAGACGCAGGCGCCCGCGTGCGCGATGCGTCGTGTGCGGCGATGTGCGCGACCGATCGTGCCCCGCATCGCCGCGCTGCAGGCATGCAGGTGCCTGCAGCGGTAAGGTCCCGACGCCGCAGCGGGTTCCGGCGGACCGTAAAAAAACGCCCCGCCGAAGCGGGGCTCTCCATGTCGCGTCGATCCGGAGGATCAGAAGCGGTACTGCGCCGACACGCCGAACAGGTTGGCGTTGCCGTCGAAGCCGCCGGCGACGCGGCTGCCGCCGCTGGTGGTGTCGATCCGCGGGCTGCGCGGCTCGATGCGGGTGTAGGCGAAGTTGACGTCGAACGCGTCGCTCATCGCCCAGGTCGCGCCGACCGAATAGAAGATGCGGTTGGCATCGGGCAGGCGCGGGGTGCGGTGCTGGAGGCTGGTCGGGGTTTCGTCGTACGCGACGCCGCCACGCAGCGTCCAGGTCTCGTTGAGCGCGTATTCGGCGCCGAGGGCGGCGAAGTAGGTGTCACGCCATTCGAAGGGCTCGACCGAGTCCGGATCCGGGTTCTCGAACTGGATACGCACTTCGCGCAGCGACGACCAGCCGGTCTCGGCATAGGTGGCCGACAGCATCAGCGCATCGGTGACCTGCCAGGTCGCGCCGATGTTGAGGATCGACGGGGTGGTCAGGTCGGCGCCGCCGGGGCCGTCGAGAAACAGACCCGGCTGCGCCTGGCCCAGCACCGCGGCGGCATTGCCCGGCACGGTCCAGTCGGCGGTGCCGGCCAGCTCGTAGTCGATTTCGGAGCGGTAGCTGACGCCGACCGACACGGTATCGGTCGGACGGAAATGCGCGCCGACCAGCCAGCCGAAGCCGTTGTCGTCACCCTGGATCTCGGCCAGGCCGTCAGCGCTGCCCGGCAGGAAGCCCGGAACACGGGCACCGGCCAGCAGGCCGCCGAAATCGACGGCGCGCGACAGGGTCACGTCGGCGCGCGAGGCGATCACGCCCAGGCCCACCGAGAAGCGGTCGCTGATGTCGATCGCACCCGACAGGGTCAGGTCCACGATCCGCACGTCCGAAGTCTGCGCGGCGTAGCGGCCGACCCAGCCCGCGTCGTATTCGGTCTTCAGGCCGAACGGGGCGCTGATCATCGCGCCGAGGGCGACGCCGTTGTCGAGCTTGTGCACGACCGACAGCGCCGGCACCGGGGTGACGTCGCCGGCGTTGCCGCCGTTGCCGCCGGTCAGCGGACGGCCGAGCGGATCGGTGCCGCTGCCCTGGAATTCATAGTTGAGGTCGATGACGGTCAGGTCGGCCTGCACGGTGGTGCGGTCGAACTGGGTCATCACGGCCGGATTGTTGGTCACGACCGAGCTGTCGCCGGTCTTCGCGGCGGTGCCGGCGAAGGACGTGCCCTGCGACTTGACGCTGTTTTCCTTGAGCTGGAAGCCGGCAGCGTGCGCCGGGGCGGCGAAGGCCAGCGCGCCGGCGACGCCGAGTGCCAGCGCGGTGCACTGGATGATGCGGGGGGTGGTAGCCATGTGTCGCGTTCTCTCCGAATGAGGCATGTAGTGGATGCTCCGCGGACGCGACCCGGCCCCCCTTGGTCGTCGTCAGCTTCCGGACATCCCCTCCCGAACGCGGCGCGCGCGGACTATACCGTACCTCCCCGTCCGGACGCAGTGCGCCACCCGCCGGACGCCGCGGCGCGCGCCGCGCTTTACCGCGTCCTCGGCGGCGGCCGACAATGGCCCGCGATGTTCATTTCCATCCCCCACCGACGTGCCAAGGCCCCGCTGCGCTGGGCCGTGCCGATGCTGTGCGCGGTGCTGTGGCTGGCCTTCCTGTGGGCGGTGACCCGCTCGGCCAGCGATCACTACACGCTGCTGCTCGACTGGGGTGCGTTGTACGGCACACCGGTCGGCGCCGACGGCGTGCAGGTCAACTGGCTCGATCCCGGTCCGTGGCTGCGCCTGGTCACGGCCCTGTTCCTGCACGCCGACTGGGCGCATCTGCTCGGCAACCTGGTGTTCCTGCTGATCTTCGGCCTGCCCGCCGAACGCCTGATGGGCGCCTGGCGCCTGCTGGTGCTGTTCCTGATCGGCGGCGCGCTCGCCAACCTCGCCGCGGTGCTGGCGATCGGCACGCCCGACCGTCTCATCATCGGCGCGAGCGGCGCGGTCTCGGCGCTGATCGGGGCCTATCTGGCGCTGTTTCCCCGCGCGCGCCTCGGCGTGGTGGTACCGCTGGGCCTGTTCCTGGAATTCGTGCGCGCGCCGGCATCGCTGCTGATCGGCATCTGGGCGGTGCTGCAGGTGTTCTTCGCCTACATCGGGCCGGCCTACGGCGCGGTGGCCTGGGCGGCGCACGTGGCGGGCTTCCTGCTCGGCATCGTGTTCGCCCTCGTGTCGCGGCATGCGATCGGGCAGCGCCTGCGCCGGCTCAAGGGGTATTGAGTGCCACGCAGGATCCGGGGATTGGGAAACGCCTGCACCGTCGCCACCTCCGTCCGCACCACCCGACGCCCGTAGACTGCCCGCATGACTGCCAGGACGCTGCACAAGGTCACCTTCCTCAGCCACGGCAAGGTCTACGAGCTGTATGCGCAGCGCGTGGAGAGCGGGCGGCTGTGGGGCTTCGTCGAGGTGTCGGACCTGGTGTTCGACGTGCACGACGGCCTCGTGGTCGACCCGACCGAGGAACGCCTGCGCGACGAGTTCCGCAATACCCGCACCCTGCACCTGCCGATGCAGAGCGTGCTGCGGATCGAGGATGTCGAGAAGAAGGGCCAGTCGGCCATCCGTGACGCGGAATCGGGCGAGAAGGTGGTCACGCCGTTCCCGTTCCCCGCCCGGCCGCGCTGAGCGGGCACCCGCGGACCCCGCGTTACACTCGCCCGCCCACGCAACCATCGCGTGCCGGCTGCGATGCTGGCCCGCCCGTCACCCAGGCACACCGCCCAAGGCAACGATGACGACTCCCCAGCACCTGCTCGACACCCACGGCCCGCGCGAATCGATGGAGTACGACGTCGTCGTCGTGGGCGCCGGCCCCGGCGGCCTGGCGACCGCCATCCGCCTGAAACAGCTGGCCGCCGAAGCGGGGCGCGAGGTCTCGGTCTGCGTGCTGGAAAAAGGCTCCGAGCCGGGCGCGCACATCCTCTCGGGTGCGATCGTCGATCCGCGCGCGCTGACCGAACTGATCCCGGACTGGAAGGAGAAGGGCGCACCGCTGAAGCAGGCGGTCACCCGCGACGAATTCCTGTTCCTCGACGAGACCGGCGCGAAGTCCACGCCCGATTTCTTCCTGCCCGACTGTTTCAAGAACCACGGCAACTACATCATCAGCCTCGGCGCACTGACGCGCTGGCTGGCCACGCAGGCCGAAGGTCTCGGGGTGGAGATCTTCCCGGGCTTCGCCGCGGCCGAAGTGCTCTACACCGACGCGGGCGTGGTCCGCGGCGTGGCCACCGGCAACCTCGGCGTCGGCAAAGACGGCGAGCCGACGGCCGAATTCCAGCTCGGCATGGAACTGCTGGCGAAGTACACGATCTTCGCCGAGGGCTCGCGCGGCCAGCTGGGCCGCGAGCTGATCGCGAAGTTCGCACTCGACGAAGGCCGCGACCCGCAGAGCTATGGCATCGGCATCAAGGAACTCTGGCAGGTCGATCCGGCGAAGCACGAACCCGGCCTGGTGGTGCACACCGCCGGCTGGCCGCTGACCGACGACACCTACGGCGGCTCCTTCATCTATCACGCCGAGGACGGCAAGGTCGCGATCGGCCTCGTCGTCGGGCTCGACTACCGCAACCCGTGGCTGAGTCCGTTCGAGGAATTCCAGCGCTTCAAGACGCATCCGGCGATCCGCACGTATCTCGAGGGCGGCAAGCGCGTCGGCTACGGCGCGCGTTCGATCACCGCCGGCGGCCTGCTGTCGATTCCCAAGCTCGTGTTTCCCGGCGGCGCCTTCGTCGGCTGCGAGGCCGGCACGCTCAACGCCAGCCGCATCAAGGGCAGCCACGCCGCGATCAAGACCGGCATGCTTGCCGCCGAGGCCGCGGTCGCCGCACTCGGCGAGGGCCGCAGTGCCGATGAACTGTCCGCGTATCCGACGGCGTTCGAGGCCAGCTGGCTGCATGCGGAGCTGTCGCAGGCCAAGAACTTCAAGCAGTGGTTCAAGAAAGGCCGCACCACCGCGACGCTGATGACCGGCATCGAACAGTGGCTGCTGCCCAAGCTCGGCATCCGCGTGCCGCCGTGGACGATCCACCGCGACCGCCCGGATCACGCCTGCCTGGAACCGGCGGCGCAGCACACGAAGATCGAATACCCGAAGCCCGACGGCACGCTGACCTTCGACCGGCTGAGTTCGGTGTACCTGTCGAGCACCAACCACGACGAGGACCAGCCGGCGCATCTGACGCTGAAGGATCCGTCGGTGCCGGTGGATGTGAACCTGGCGACCTACGCCGGCCCCGAGGCGCGCTACTGCCCGGCCGCGGTCTACGAATACCTCGATGGCCCCGACGGCCCGTTCCTGCGGATCAACGCGCAGAACTGCGTGCACTGCAAGACCTGCGACATCAAGGATCCGACCCAGAACATCGTCTGGGTCGCGCCGCAGGGCGGTGGCGGGCCGAACTACGCGGGGATGTAGCGCAGCGCGCGGCGGTGGCGGACGGCGCCGTCCGCATCGAGATGCACGGAGGCGAGCGCATCGCGCAGGCGACGGCCACCGTGATGCCGCGCCGGTCGCGCCAGGTACCCCGCGCTCGGCGGCACGTCACCGCCGCGGCCTGCCTGGCCACCTGCATGCCTACGGCGCGCCGTGCGCCGGCGGCGTGGATCGCATGCGACACCGCCGGTTCGCACGCGGCCGGTCGCCGCCTTGCAACGCCTCCCGATGCCCCGCCCGCACGCCGCGCCATCGCGCGCGTGCGCCGCCCCGGCCGGAGACAAGTTGGAAACCCTGCCCGTATACTCGGCCGCAGCTGTGGCCAGACGGCCATGCCGCCAAGGGTGTTTCGTGCGTAATTACGATCTCGAATTCCTCAAGCGTTTCTCGCTCGTCCTGGTGTTCCTGAGCATCGTGACGCTGGGGCTGATCATCGGCGCGTGGATGCTGCACTCGTCCGTGCCCACCGAGACGCCGCCCAATGTGGCCAAGCGGACCGAGGCGCGGATCGCGCCGGTCGGCGCGGTCTATGCGGGGGCCACCGGTGCGGCGTCCCAGGCGGCCGCCACGGCCGCTGCGGCCGCGGCCGCGGCGTCCCAGGTCGCCTATGGCGGCACGCTCGACGGCGGCACGATCTACCAGAACCTGTGCGCCGGCTGCCACACCTCCGGCGCCGGCGGCGCGCCGACCCTGGTGCGCGCGCAGTGGGCCGCGCGACTGGCGCAGGGCACCGAGACGCTGTACCGCCACTCCATCGAGGGCTTCGTCGGCGAGGCCGGCGTGATGCCCGCGCGCGGAGGCAATCCGGCACTGTCGGACGAGCAGATGCAGGTCACCGTCGACTGGATGGTCGACAACCTCAAGTAAGCCGCCTGCGGGCGTCCGCCCCACCCCAGACGCCGCCCGCCCGGGCGGCGTCGTCGCATCCGGCCCCCGCCGGTCGCTGGAGATCGAGCATGTCCGTCCGCCTTCGCCCCCGTCTTCTCGCCAGCCTGCTGGCCTGTGCACTGCTGGCCGCGTGCCGGGCCACCGCGCCCGCCTCCGACGCGTCGCCCGTGGTCGACACGCCCGCGGGCGTCGGCGGCCTCACCGACGTCGTGCTCGAGGGGCGGGTGACCGGCGCGTTCGCCGATGGGCTCGGCGGCTGGTTCGTCGAGTCGCCCGGCGCGCGCGGGGATGCGCCGCGTGCTGTGTTCGTCGAGGGGGTGGACGGCCAGCCGGTCCCGGCGACCGGCGCCCACGTCCGCGTGACCGGGGCACTGCGCCGGGCGGACGGACTGCCCACGCTGCAGCCCGCGAAGGTCGAGACCCTCGCGACGCCGGCGCCCGCACTGACCCCGCTGCGCCTGTCCGGTCCGCCGGAGGACTGGCCGTCGCTCGCCGGCCGCTGGGTCCGCATCGAGGCCCCGTTGACCCTCAGCGGCCAGCACGATCTCGCCCGCCGCGGCAGTCTGGTCGCGAGCTTCGACGGTCGGCTGTTCGTCCCGACCGAGCTCGCCCACCCGGGCGTGCAGGCCGCGACGGTCCAGGCCGCGAACGCGCAGCGCCGCGTGCTGCTCGACGACGGCCGCGAGGCCGCGCCCGAGGACGGCGCGCCGTGGTACCTCCCCGCGACCGCGCGCGCCCTGCGCAGCGGCAGCGTGCTCACGGGCGTCGAAGGCATCGTGGACCACCGCCACGGGGCCTGGCGGCTGCAGCTCACCGCACCCGTCCAGGTGCAGCCCGCGCCGCGCCCCGCGCCGCCCCGGGTGGACGGCGACGTGCGCCTCGCCGCGTTCAATCTGGAGAACCTGTTCAATGGCGACGGCCGCGGCGGTGGCTTCCCGACGCCGCGCGGCGTGGCGACGCCGGCCGAACTCGCGCGCCAGCTCGACGGGCTGGTGACCACCATCGCCGCGCTCGATGCCGACGTCGCCGCGCTGATGGAACTGGAAAACGACGGGTTCGACCGCGATTCGAGCATCGCCCACCTGGTGGATGCGCTCAACGCAGCCGGGCCGGCGCGCGACTGGCGCTTCGTCGACGCCGGCGTCGGGCCGGGTTCGGATGCGATCCGGGTCGGACTGATCTACCGGGCCACGCGGGTGCGACCGGACGGCCGCCCCGCCACCCTGACCGGTGGGCCCTTCGACCGCCTGAGCCGGGTTCCGCTGGCGCAGGCCTTCGTTCCGGTGCACGCCGGCGGCGTGGACGGGGCCGCCTTCACCGTGGTCGCCGTGCACTTCAAGTCCAAGGGCTGCGGCCAGGCCGACGGCGCCGATCGCGACCGCGGCGACGGTCAGGCCTGCTGGAACGCCACCCGCACCGACTCCGCTCGCCGCCTGCGGGACTGGCTGGCGACCGCACCGACCGGCGCCAGCGAGCACGTGGCGGTGGTCGGCGATTTCAATGCCTACGCCATGGAGGACCCGATCCGGGTCTTCCGTGACGCGGGCTGGCAGGATCCCTTCGCCGCGGCGGGCGCGCCCGCGCACAGCTTCGTCTTCGACGGCCAGGCCGGGCGCCTGGATCACCTGCTGCTGACGCCCGCGCTGGCGGCACGGGTGGCCGGCGCGGCGAAATGGCACAGCAATGCCGACGAGCCGGCCGACATGCGCGAGCGCGAAGCGCGCGGGCCGTGGCGCAGCTCCGACCACGATCCGCTGGTCGTCGGCCTGCGCCTGCGCACGGAGTGAACGTGGCGACGCTTATCATTCACGCATGACGTTCCCCCCGTTTCCCACCGTTTCCGGCTCCCTGACCCTGGCCGGCCCCGCCGGCGCCCTCGAGGCCGCGATCGACCTGCCCGGCGACGAGGTCGAGGCCCGCCCGGTGGTGGCCGTGGTCTGCCATCCACTGCCCACCGAGGGCGGCACGATGCACAACAAGGTGGTGACGATGGTCGGCCGCGCGCTGCGCGAGCTGGGCGTCACCACGGTGCGCTTCAACTTCCGCGGCACCGGCGCGTCCGAAGGTCGTTACGACCAGGGCGATGGCGAATCCGCCGATCTCGCCGCCGTGGCCGGGTGGGTGCGCCGCGAACGGCCCGGCCACGCATTGTGGCTGGCCGGTTTCAGCTTCGGCGCCTACGTCTCGCTGCGCGCAAGCGACGCCCTGCGCCCCGACCTGCTGCTCTCGGTGGCGCCGCCGGCCGGTCGCTGGGATTTCGACAGCATCGTCCTGCCGCGTTGTCCCTGGCTGGTGATCCAGGGCGAGGCCGACGAGATCGTCGATCCCCAGGCCGTCTACCACTGGCTCGAGGACAGCGGCGCCGAGGCCGAGCTGGTGCGCATGCCCGACACCAGCCACTTCTTCCACCGCAAGCTGATGGATCTACGCGGCGCGGTGAAGCACGGCGTGCGCGACCACCTGCCGGACGCCGCGGGCTGATGGGCCGGCCGTTGCGCGCTCCGGCCACGGCCGGCGTCCGGGCGTGCGCGTGCGCGGCCCGGCTGCGTCGGCGATGAGCACCGCGCCGCTGCCGTCGCAGCGCTATGCCCAGGGCGTGGCCCGTGGCGACTGGCAGGCCGATCCCGCACAGCAGCCGGCGCTGGTCGAGCTCGATCGTCTGCACGTCGCGCTCGCCGCACCGGCGCCGCGCCGCGGCCTGCTCGGACGGCTGCTCGGCGCCACCGCGCCCGAGGCCGCACCGGGCCTGTACCTGTGGGGCGGCGTGGGCCGCGGCAAGACCTTCATGATCGACCTGTTCCACGACGGCCTGCCGCTGCAGCCGATGCGCGGCGCGGCGGCCGTCGACCCCGCTGCGCGTGCCGCGCGGGATCCTGCGCGCCACGCGGTGCCCGATCCCGCGCTCGGCCGCAAGCGCCGCACGCACTTCCACCGTTTCATGCGCGAGGTCCACGACGCGCTGCGCACCCATGCCGGCGAACGCGACCCGCTCGCGGCGATCGTGCGCGGCTGGCGCGACGCCGGGCTGCGCGTGCTGGTGCTCGACGAGTTCTTCGTCAGCGACATCGGCGATGCGATGCTGCTCGCGCGCCTGCTCGACCGCATGTTCGCCGACGGCATCGTGCTGGTGACCAGCTCCAACGTCGACCCCAAGGACCTGTACAAGGACGGCCTGCAGCGCGCGCGCTTCCTCCCGGCGATCGACCTGCTGCAGCGTCACTGCCGCGTGGTGTTCCTGGAAAGCGACACCGACTACCGCATGCGCGCGCTGACCCGCTCGCCGGTCTACCGCACGCCACTGGATGCCGGCGCCGATGCCTGGCTCGACACGCGCTGGCACGAACTCGGTGGCGACGACGAGCATCGCGACGCCGGCATCGAGATCGACGGCCGCCGCATCCGCGTGCGTGCGCGCACGCCGGGGATGGCCTGGTTCGATTTCGACGCGCTGTGCGAGGGTCCGCGCGGGGCCGGCGACTACATCCAGATCGCCACCGAGTTCCACACCGTGCTGCTCGGCGCCATTCCGCACATGGACGCCACCCGTGACGACGCGGCCCGCCGCTTCGTCACGCTCGTCGACGAGCTCTACGACCGCAACGTCAACCTGGTGTGCACCGCCGCGGCCGAGCCGCCGGCGCTGTACTCGGGCGAACGCCTGGCCGGCGCGTTCGAGCGCACCGCCTCGCGTCTGATCGAGATGCGCAGCGCCGAGTATCTGCAGCGCGAACACCGCGGCTGAGCATCGGCCGGGGCGCAGCGCCCGCCGCGGACGCCCACCCGATCCATCGCTCGCCGCGTCGGTCCTGCAGGCGGGGTGTTCGGATCCGCCCACCGGCTTCGGCGCATGCCGTCGGCGGCTCTCCGGCGGCCTGTCCATGCGAGCGGATCGCGGCGTCCGCCTTGATCCGGGCGCGCACCCTGCATCGCTACGATGCGTCGGACCGCAGTCCGGGAGCACCCGATGGCCACCTGCAGAACACCAGCGTCGTCCGCCACGGTCGGCGCCCCCCTCGCCCGGGCCGGCACCGGGCGCGCCATGCCGCACGGTCGCGGATGCGCACGGCCTCCGGCCGCGGCCGGTGAGGTGTCCGGCGCCTCGCCCCCGCGTGCATGCGCCGGCGCTGCGGCAGGCGACACCGGCGTCCGCCCATGAGCGGCCCCTTCGATCCGCGCAGCGACACCGACGTGCTGGCCCTCGTGCGGGCCTATCCGCTGGCCTGGGTGATCGGCCACGGGGGCGCGATGGGGCCCTTCGATGCGACCCCGCTGCCGTTGCTCCCGGAACTCGACGCTGCCGGCCGGATCGTCTCGTTTCTCGGTCATTTCGCCCGCGCCAATCCGCAGGTCGAGGCCCTGCGCGCCGATCCGCGCGCCCTGCTGCTGTTCAAGGGCCCCGACGGCTACATCCCGCCGCGCCTGGTCACCAGCCCCGCCTGGGGCGCCACCTGGAACTACGCGGTCGCACGTTTCTCGGTGCGCATCGAGTTCGTCCCCGACGAGAACGCCTACGCGCTCGAAACCCTGGCGGCGGCGCTCGAGGCCGGCAATCCCGAGCCCTGGACCCCCGACCGGATGGGGCCGCTCTATCCGCAGAAGCGCCCGCACATCATCGCCTTCCATGCGCACGTCGAGCAGGCGCGGGCGACCTTCAAGCTGGGCCAGGACGAAACGCCGCAGACGTTCGAGGAGATCGTCCAGGGGCTGGACCATCCCGCCCTGCGCGACTGGATGCGCGCCCAGCGCGACTGACCCCGGCCGTGCGGGCCGATCGGGCACCCGATGCGGGGGCCCGACACCCCTGCCGGCACTTGCCCGGCGCGGCCCGATCTGCATCGGCAGGCGCCTGCCTGGGGCTTGACGAAACGCGATTGCCGTCCTGACGCGGCCTGCCGCCTCTTCACTACATTTAGCGTTGACGCTGCCGACCCACCCCACTATCTTGGGCCGGGTCGGTTCCGCGCCTCCAGGGGCAGTGGATTAAAACGGGAAGCCGGTGACGCCTCGCGCCACTCCGGCACTGCCCCGCAGCGGTAATTGGGAACAACCCCGCCATGGCACTGGAGCGATCCGGGAAGCGGCGGGCGAGGAGACGGCGTTGCCGTCGCGCCCATGAGTCCGAAGACCTGCCGACAGCCGCGCGATCAGCACAGCGCGCGGTGCCGGCTGCGGTCGCTCCGTGGGGGGCGGGCTTGCGGAGGGGGAGAGCGATGGCGCCATGCGCCCGATCGCGGTTCCTGCGACGCCGCCCGACCACCCTGTGATGCGCCTTCAGCCGCCGGACCCCGACGCGGGCGGGCCGGTCGTGTGCGCGAATGCACTGGACACAGAGAGGACGCATGACCAGCCACGACACCGTCACGACCGATGCATCGGCCGCCGCAGACGCCAGCCCGACCCTCGCCCCGCCCACCCTTCCCGTGACGCCGCCTGCCGTCGATGCCGCCGTCGACGATCTGGTGCCGCCGCCCCCGAGTGCCGCCATGAACACCGCAATCGCCGCATCCACCGACGCCGACGCCGGCGTCTCCACCTGGATCACCAAGGAAGCCGGCAACCGCCGCATTCCGTTCGATCGCGCGCGCCTGGAGCGCAGCATCGACCGCACCCATGCCGAATTCCCGCAGCTCGACATCGCCGACTACAAGCGCAGCGTGTTCGGCTTCGTCGAGCGCAAGGAGGCCGTCAACGCCGACGACCTCACCGATCACCTGATCCGCGAGGCCGAGGCCCGCGTCGATGTCACCGCGCCGGAGTGGGAATTCTTCGCCGCCCGCCTGTACCTGCACCGCCTGTACAAGCGCGCCAGCCGCAACCGCTTCTACGACGCCGAGCAGAAGTACGGCTCCTACGTCGGCCTGCAGGAATCGCTGGCCGACCGCAACATCTACTCGAACGACATCCTGCGCGCCTATTCCAAGGACGAGCTGCAGGAAGCCGGCCGCATGATCGAGCCCGAGCGCGACAAACTCTTCGCCTACAACGGCCTTTACCTGCTGGCCACGCGGTATCTGGCCACCGACACCTCGCGCGCCGTGTTCGAACTGCCGCAGGAGCGCTGGCTCACCATCGCCCTGTACCTGATGCAGAACGAGACCAAGGGCGGCCGCGAGCGCCGCATGCAGCTCGTCGGCGAGGCCTACTGGGCGCTGTCGAACCTGTACATGACCGTGGCCACGCCGACGCTGCAGAACGCCGGCAAGGTCGGCGGCCAGCTGTCGTCGTGCTTCATCGACACCGTCGACGACAGCCTGCAGGGCATTTACGACTCCAACACCGACATCGCCCGCGTCTCCAAGGGCGGCGGCGGCGTGGGCGCGTACATGGGCTACGTGCGCTCCAGCGGTTCGGCCATCCGCGGCGTGCCCAACTCCTCCGGCGGCGTGGTGCCGTGGATCAAGCAGCTCAACAACACCGCCGTGTCGGTGGACCAGCTGGGCCAGCGCAAGGGCGCGGTCGCGGTGTATCTCGACGTGTGGCACCGCGACATCGAGAACTTCCTCGACCTGCGGCTCAACAACGGCGACCAGCGCCTGCGCGCGCACGACGTGTTCACCTCGATCTGCATCCCCGACCTGTTCATGGAAGCGGTCGAGCGTCGCGGCGACTGGTACCTGTTCGACCCGCACGAGGTCCACAAGATCAAGGGCTTCTACCTGCAGGATTTCTTCGACGAGAAGAAGGGCGACCCGAACGGCAGCTTCCGTCGCCGTTATGAAGAAGTGGTGGCCGACGAGCGCATCAGCCGCAAGACGGTCAAGGCGATCGACATCTTCAAGCGGATCATGGTCTCGCAGCTGGAGACCGGCAATCCCTTCATGTTCTACCGCGACGAGGTGAACCGGAAGAACCCGAACAAGCACGTCGGCCGCGTGTACTCGTCGAACCTCTGCACCGAGATCCTGCAGAACATGAGCCCGACGAAGATGATGCAGGAGATCATCTCCGGCAATCAGATCGTCACCACCAAGCAGGCCGGCGACTTCGTCGTCTGCAACCTGTCGTCGGTGAACCTGGGCCGCGCGGTCGTGCCGCAGCAGGGCCAGGGCGACCTGATCACCGACGTGCTCGAGCGTCTGATCCCGATCCAGGTGCGCATGCTCGACAACGTGATCGATCTCAACCAGCTGCCGGTGCCGCAGGCCACGATCACCAACCAGAAGTACCGCGCGATCGGCCTCGGCACCTTCGGCTGGCATCACCTGCTGGCGCAGAAGGGCATCCACTGGAACGAGAAGGAAGCGGAAGACTTCAGCGATTCGCTGTACGAGCGCATCAACTTCCTCACCGTGCAGGCCAGCATGGAACTCGCCAAGGAAAAGGGTGCCTATCCCGTGTTCGCCGGCAGCGACTGGCACACCGGCGCGTACTTCCGCGATCGCGACTACAACAGCCCGCAGTGGCTGGATCTGGCCGCGCAGGTCGGCGTCAACGGCATGCGCAACGGCTGGCTGATGGCGGTCGCCCCGAACATGTCCACCGCGCAGATCGCCGGCTCCACCGCGTCGATCGATCCGATCTACTCCGCGTTCTACTACGAGGAGAAGAAGGACTACCGTCGCCCGGTCGCCGCGCCCGGCCTGTCGCTCGAGACCTGGCCCTACTACGAGAAGGGCGCCTACAAGGTCGACCAGTTCGCATCGGTGCGCCAGAACGCGCGTCGTCAGCGCCACGTCGACCAGGCGATCAGCTTCAACTTCTACGTGCCCAGCACCATCCCCGCCCGCACCCTGCTCGACCTGCACATGACCGCGTGGAATCTCGGCATGAAGACCACGTACTACGTGCGTTCGAACGATATCGATATCGCCGAGTGCGAGTGGTGTTCGAGCTGAGGTAGATCCACCCGACAGGGCTCGGAGTCGTTTTCCGGCCGATGGCGTCCGGTACGCGCGCGGTCGATACCCGAAAACACGACTCCGACCCCGTACGCGCGGTGCCCCACCACGCGACGCTTCGAAAGCCGGCACTCGCACGATCCCCGCATCGCGCGAGCTTCAAGAAACAGCAAGGTGTCAGAGTCACTTTCCGGACGCGCCGCATCGGCTGACGGAACGTCCATTAGCCGGAAGTGACTCCGACACCGTCGCGCGATCCCTCACCGCGCGAGACTTTTCCGTCGCGCGATTCGACGTCGCGCGAGACTTCAGACACGAGAAACCGCACATGGCCGTTACGTCCACCCCGCTCGACCGCATCAAGATCCTCGAGCCGCGTCACCCCAACCGCTCCACCGGCATCATCAACGGCCAGACCAGCGGCATCCTCAACTGGAACGACATTCCGTATCCGTCGTTCTATCGCGCCTACAAGGAGCTCTCGACCAACTTCTGGATTCCGGACGAGGTCGACATGAAGGGCGACGCCAAGCAGTACGGCGAGCTCTCGGCGCGCGAGAAGAACGCCTACGATTCGATCATCGGCCTGCTGGCCACGCTGGATTCGCCGCAGACGCGCTTCATCTACAACGTCGCCGAATACATCACCGACCCGGCCGCGCACGCCAACGCCGCGATCATCGGTCAGCAGGAAGTGATCCACAACGAGAGCTACAGCTACGTGCTGGCCTCGATCACCGGTCTGGCCGACCAGAACCGCGTGTTCGAACTCGCGCGCACGCATCCCACGATCATCGCGCGCAACCAGCCGATCATGGATTCGTACAACGACTTCATGCGCGAGCGCTCGGCCGAAACGCTGATCCGCTCGCTGGTGCAGTCGTCGATCCTCGAAGGCATCAACTTCTATTCCGGCTTCGCCTACTTCTACAACCTGGTCCGCCAGAACCGGATGACCGGCACCGGCAAGATCATCAGCTTCATCAACCGCGACGAACTGGCGCACAGCAAGTTCATCAGCGAACTGATCCGCGCCATCGTCGGCGAGAACCAGAGCCTGCAGGGCGACGAACTCACCGAATACGTACACACGGCCTTCGAGCACGCGATCGAACTCGAGACGCGCTGGACGGCAGAAGTGCTCGACGGCATCGACGGCATCGACGTCGACGAAATGGTCCGCTACGTGAAGTACCGCGCCAACAAGATGGCCGGCATGCTCGGCATCGAGAAGCTCTACAGCGAATCGAACGAGAACGTGATGCCGTGGATCAAGGCCTACGCCGACAACTTCACCGAGACCAAGACGGACTTCTTCGAGATGCGGAATGCGTCGTACAAGAAGACGAATTCGGATAACGGGTTCGATGATCTTTGAACCGTTATCTACCTTCTTCCTGATCTGACTAAAATATCTATGCTATGGAAAGGATCTCTAATGCTTAAGTATTCAGACGTCTTTGTTCCTGGCGGCTTTCCGCGTCACACGTACAACCCTCGCGACTCTTGGAAAATTGAGGACCAAATTTCCGAGGTAAAAAGCAACCTATGCAAGCTTGTAACGGTCACCGGCCACACCAAGTCAGGAAAGACCGTTCTTACTCGAAAAGTTCTTCCACTGAATGAATCAGTATGGGTCGATGGCGGGATGGTTGATGCCGAAGACGACCTCTGGACATCTGTTCTCGAGCAGCTAGATGCGTACACGGAACATCATTCAGCCAGCGAAAGTGGGAGTTCCTCCACGATTTCTGGAAAAGGCACGGCAAGTGCAAATTTCATCGTCGCCAAGGGCGAGGGTGAGGTTGGCGCCGAGCACGAGCGAAACAGGAGTACGAGCGCGGGCCGTGCCCGCAAAGTCTCAAATCGGGTTGCCGCACTTACAGCACTTCGCGAAGCCAATGTCCCCTTGGTTATTGATGATTTTCACTACCTTCCGAAGAATCTTCAGGGCGGAATCGTCCGTGCGCTAAAGCCCTTAGTCTTTGACGGGGTGCCCGTAGTTCTAATCGCCATCCCTCACCGTCGATACGACGCGGTGCGCGTTGAGCGTGAGATGACGGGAAGGATGCTTCCCATGACGATTCCCACTTGGGATGAGAAGGAGCTCTCCTTCATCCCGACCAAAGGATTCCCCCTGCTCGGCATCAAGGTTCCCGATTCCATCGCGGCGCTGATCTCCAAAGAAGCGATCGGAAGCCCACATTTGATGCAAGAGTTCTGTCGTGGAATCGCGCGCCATATCGCGCAGTCAAAGACGAAGGAACTTGCTTTAGATTTTGATCCCTCTCCGATCTACAGAGAGGTAGCCAACACCATCGGCCGACCGATCTTCGAAAAGCTCGCCAAAGGCCCCAGGCAAAGATCCGACCGCGTAAAGAGAACCCTGAAGTCAGGTGGCGAAGCAGATATCTACCAGCTCGTGATTCATGCGCTTGCGCACCTTAAGCCCGACCTGGTCACGCTTGAATATGAAGATCTGCGAGCGGCCATCCGTGAAGTAATTAGCGGCAACATTCCACAGCTGCATGAAGTAGCTCGCGTACTGAAGCACATGGCAACCATTGCTTCAACGGACCAGAGCTCGACGCCCGTGATCGACTTCGACGAGAGCGATAAGAAGCTTCACATCACTGATCCTTTTTTTGCGTTTTACCTGCGCTGGGGCGACGTGAGCAGTACCTAAATGTAAGTACAAAACCCCTTAAAACTACGCGATAAATGCGCATCCTCCTCGCCCACACATCGCTCAGCGGCAACACCCGCGATGTCGCGCGTGCGATTCACGCACGGTGCGAGGCGCTGGGCCATGCCATCACCTGGATCGATGCCGATATCCAGACGCTGGCGAAGGCCTGCCCCGAAGGCGCCGAACACGATCTCTACGTGCTCGGCAGCTGGAGCATCAACGCCGGGCGCACGCCGCCGGAGATGAAGCGTTTCATCGAGGACCTCGTCGCCGCGGTGGGCAAGCCGGAGCGCGTCGCGGTGTTCGGCACCGGCGAGACGCAGTGGGGCGAGGAGTACTACTGCGGCGCGGCGCGGCGCATCGCCGCGTTCTTCGCCTCCCCCTATCAGCGGCTGGAAATCGAGCAGATGCCGCACGGCGAGCGCGACGCCGCCAACATCCAACGCTGGACCGACCACATCCTCGGCATTGCCGACACACCGATCGAGACCACCCCCCATGCAGACGCTCCACGCCTCCACCCCTGACGACTACGCCGCAGCACTGGCCGCGCACCCGCGCCTGCTCGTCGATTACTACAAGGACGATTGCCCGGGCTGCAAGATGCTCGACATGTCGCTGGCGAAGTTCGCCGCGAGCGAGGGTGCCGCCGGCGTCGCGCTGCTGAAGGTGAAGATGGAAACGATCGGCGAAGACTTCTTCCGGAACCTGGGCCTGCGCCAGACGCCGACGCTGGCGCTGTTCAAGGACGGCAATGAAGCCGCGCGCCTGCCGGGCTTCCAGGCACCGCCGCAGATCGCGCAGGCCGTGGCGGCGCATTTCGCCGCGGCGGACGCGGGTTGATGACACCGCTCATTGAGGCGCCCGAGACCGAGGCGCGGATGATGGAGATCGTGTTTCCCGATCACACCAACCATCTGGGCACACTGTTCGGCGGCACCGCGCTGGCGTGGATGGACAAGGCCGCCTTCATCGCCGCCTCGCGCTATGCGCGCCGCACCGTGGTGACCGCGCGCTCGGAGCAGGTGGATTTCAAGCTGCCGATCAAGCAGGGCCAGCTGGTGGAAACCATCGCGCGCGTGGTGGAAGTGGGCCGCACCTCGATGCAGGTGGAAGTGGAACTGGTGGCCGAGGACCTGCTCAGCGGCGAGCGCGAGCTGTGCACGCGCGGCCGCTTCGTGATGATCGCCCTCGATGCGCGCGGCCGGCCTGCGCCGGTGGCGCAACTTCCCGGAGATGCGGCATGAGCGAACTGTCGATCCTGCAATGGATTGCGTTGGGCCTGTTCATCGGCATCGTCTGCGGCGCGGTGTTGACCTTCTTCAACCGCAAGCGCTGATCGGCGCGTACGTAGCGCGCCGGCGACGTCGTATGTGTGAGCCATACAGAACGTTACAGAAATGCTTAGGGTGAGCTCAATGGAGAGGGATTCGAGATGGAAATCAATCGCAGAAAATCATCTTTATCGATAGCGGCATCTTCTTTGTTGTTGTCCGCTACGGCTTGCGCAACCAACCCCGTCCTTGATGGCAGCCTGGCAGATGATCTGAGCACTCTTGTCGCTGAAATTTCGAGATCGCCGGCCTCCTTGCACCAAACATTGGTGTCGAAGTTCGGCGAAAAAATCGACTCCCCCGAGTCCACGATTGAGTTAGGACCGTTGATCACCAGCGACGCATTCAAACTCAGCAACGTCTCCATCAGGAGAGGATTGCCTCACTATTCTAAATCCTCATCGGTCGTCATGAGTGTCGAAGATTCGCCATGCTATGCAGCAGAATCAGTTCGTAAGGATTTTTCAATCGGCGACACTGGCACCGTGCAGCAAGTGGAGCATGGCCTGTCGGGAGGATTGCAGAAAGCGAGTTTTTTCGACTGGATGTCGGAACGAACGACAACCGGTGAGATCAAATTCTTCTATGGCCGTTCGGAGTGCATCACCGCCATACAGATCAATTTCGCAGGAACCGCACGTTGACCATCGGGCTCTTACAGTCAACTTGTCCCCCGGTTGTTCTACCGGAATTTCCGGCGGAGATGGCTCAGTTGTTGGAAGGCTTCAGATCGCCGAGGACCTGCTCAGCGGCGAACGCGAAGTGTGCACGCGCGGCCGCTTCGTGATGATCGCCCTCGATGCACGCGGCCGGCCGGCGCCGGTGGCACAGCTTCCGGGAGGCATGACATGAGCGAACTGTCGATCCTGCAGTGGATTGCGTTGGGGCTGTTCATCGGTGTCGTCTGCGGCGCGGTGCTGACCTTCTTCAACCGCAAGCGCTGAGCCGCGCGCGCGCATCGGGCCGGCGGCACGCGCCGGCCCGGACGCCGCTGAGGACGATCGGCGACAATGGCGCCTCATCTGCTGGATCGGTTCCATGGCCGCTCGCAAGACCAAGCCTGCCGATGAGGCCCTGGACCGCCCCGCCCCGGAGCACGCCTCACCCAGCGCGGGGCTGCCCGACGCCAGGGTGCACGTGGAGAGTTTCCGCCAGGTGCGCGAAGCGCGCCGCGTGGAACTGGTCGAAGACTACGTCGAGCTGATTTCCGACCTCGTCGCCGATCGCGGCGAAGCCCGCCAGGTCGATATCGCCGAGCGTCTGGGCGTGGCCCAGCCCACCGTCGCACGCATGCTCCAGCGCCTGGTGCGGGACGGCCTCGTACGGCAGAAGCCGTATCGCGGCGCCTATCTCACCGAAGCCGGCGAAGCCCTGGCGCGCGCCAGCCGCGCCCGTCATCAGACCGTCGAAGCCTTTCTGCTTGCGCTCGGCGTACCGCCCGAGATCGCCCGTCGCGATGCCGAAGGCATCGAGCACCACGTCAGTCCGGAGACCCTGGCGCTGTTCGAGGCGTTCGTCGCCGGAACGCATCGCTAACGCCGCAGCCGAGCGAAGGTCGGTGCTGCATCGTCGACCGGATGCCGGACGGAGCGAGCCGTGACACTGCATGCCTGCATCCCATGGGCTCAACTGAATCGGAGCGCCGACATCGAGGATCGGGGACGGCGCTGATCGTCGGTGCGGGTGGTGGCCGGGTCGCTCCGGGACGAAGCGGCATCGCACCGCCGCAGCGGGATCGCGCGGATGGCGGACTCGGGAACACGGCGCGCCGGCGTCGACGCGCGACTCGTCTGCGCGGGTCGGCGCACCATGTAATGGGTCACGAAAGTGGGCTGCGACATCGTCGGAACTCCAGGCAAAGCCATGGGTTCCGACGCTATCGGCACCGCGTGGAGACGCCGGTGTAGCCAGCGTATTCAGCCCGAACGGGTTCAGTCGCTTGCAGGGAATGTCGTCGCCGGTCACCGCGTTTCGAACGCTTCGCTAACAACCATCCCCGGAATGTTCACCCCATCGCTGCGCGCGCTCCACCTGATACGAATATCGGCCGGCGTACGCGGGGCGCACAGTGACTGATACCTCGCACGGTGCTCCTGCGCCCATCACTGCGCCTCTCGGCGCTTCCGGGATGGACGCAACGCAGGGCCAGGACGACGGCCGCGGCGCGGTGACGTGTGATTCGAATGCGAACGCCCAGGGGTACGCGATGACGGTACCCGTTGGCCGTCGCCTGCCGTACCGCGGCCTGCAGTGCGGCGCGCCTGCACGGCACGCCGCTCCGCTGGTCCGGCACGAAAAAGCCGACGCATTCGCGCCGGCTTCCGGTGACCGCCCGGATGGGAGGCTCAGGCGATCGAGGCTCGGTAGATCGATTCGATCGCGGTATCGAGCGCGGTGTTGAATTCGTCGTCGCTCTGCCGCGCGCTCAGGCCTTCGGTCAGCGCGCGGCTGAAGCTGGCGACCACGCCCGGATTGCGGGCGAGGCGCGCATTGGCGTCGTCGCGGCTGTAGCCGCCGGAGAGCGCGACGACCTTCAGCACGCTCGGATGATCGACCAGTTCGCGGAAGAAGCCGTCGACATCGGGCAAGGTGAGCTTGAGGATGACCGGCGTCGAGGCATCGATCGTATCCAGGCGTTCGATCAGGCCCTGCTTCAGCGTAGTCTCGATCTCGGCCTTGTCGGCGGCCTTGATGTCGACTTCCGGTTCGATGATCGGCACCAGCCCGGCAGCGAGCACCTGGCGGCCGAGTTCGAACTGCTGGTCGAGTACGCGCCCGATGCCGCCCGCGTTGTTCTGCTTGATCACCGAGCGTTCCTTGGTGCCGAACACGCCCTTGGCCTTGGCCCGCGCCAGCAGGTCCTCGAGGCCCGGGATCGGCTTGAGCATCTGCACGCCGTCGACCTCATCCTCGAGCCCCTTGTCGATCTTCAGGAACGGCACGACGCCCTTGACGTCCCACAGGTAGGTGGCCGCGTCCCGACCGTCGAACTGGTCGTCGAGCGTGCGCTCGAACAGGATCGCGCCGAGCACGCGCTCGCCGCTGAAGGCCGGGCTGGTGACGATGCGCGTGCGCATCGCGTGGACCAGGCCGAACATCTCGGCATCGGTGCCGTACTCGCTTTCGTCGATGCCGTAGAGCTTGAGCGCCTTGGGCGTGCTGCCGCCGCTCTGGTCGAGCGCGGCGATGAAGCCCTGGCCCGACGCGATCCTGGTCTGCTGTTCCTGATTGATTGCCACGTTCGAAGATCCTGTGCGAGCGGTGCGAAACCCGGGGCGGTGATGATACCGCCCCGGTGCGGCGGGGCCGGTGCGACGTGTCCGGCTCAGCGCGCGGACGCGGTCGCGGCCTCGAAGCGGCGGTTGACCTCGTTCCAGTTCACGACGTCCCACCATGCGCCGACGTAGTCGGGCCGCTTGTTCTGGTACTGCAGGTAATAGGCGTGTTCCCAGACATCGAGCCCGAGCACCGGCGTGCCGCGGGTGTCGACGACGTCCATCAGGGGGTTGTCCTGGTTGGGCGTGCCGGTCACGGCGAGGCTGCCGTCGGGCTTGACGATGAGCCAGGCCCAACCCGAACCGAACTGGGTCTTGGCGGCCTCGTTGAAGGCCTCGCGGAACTTCGCGTCGGAGCCGAAATCGCGGTCGATGCGTGCACGCAGCGCCGCCGACGGCGCGCCGCCGGTGCCCGGCGCGGCCATCACCGTCCAGAACAGGCTGTGGTTGTAGTGACCGCCGCCGTTGTTGCGCACCGCGGTGTCGTAGCTGGAGACGTTGGCCATCAAGTCTTCGATCGCGGCATTCGCGAGCGCCGGGAACTCGGCGACTTTTCCGTTGAGATTGTCGACGTAGGACTTGTGGTGACGGCCGTGGTGGATCTCCATCGTCTTCGCGTCGATGGCCGGCTCCAGGGCGTTGGCCGCGTACGGCAGGTCCGGCAGCGAGAACGGCGCGGCGGTATCGGCCGCCGCGGCGGGCGCGATGGCGAAGGTGGCGAGGCAGGCTGCGGCGAGCAGAGAGACAACACGCATGATCGATCTCCGGAAGGCGCCCGCCGGAGGCAGGCTGGGATGGGTGACGACGCGGCGCCACGGCGCCGGATGTCCGATCCTGCACGCCGCGGTGTGTATCCCGCGTGGCAGCGCCCGAGTGGACCGGCCGGAATGACGTCCGCCAGCGCCGCGGCGGCGCTTCCGATCCGGGTTCCGGGCAGCGGGCGCGGAGCGTCGCCGCAAACTCCGCCGAGCCGATCGGTGCTCGGCCCGTGCACGGCGGCGATTCCTGCCGCGCAGCAGCGCACCGCGGCACCACGGGTTTCGGGGTGCGCGCCCGGCAAGTCGGAGGCGCAGCACGTCATGCGGACTGCGTCGTGCGGCGCCGCGCGTTCGATGCGCGTCGGGTCCGCGTCGCACGCGTGTACGCGCGCACGCTGGCAGGCCGTGCGCTGCAGGGCGGCCGATGCACGGGTGGCGGAGACGATGCGACGTGGCGTCGATCTTCGCCGGATGGCGTCGTCGCCGGTCGAGGTTCGGTCGCTGCAGAAGAGGGCTTGCAGGGGCTGTCGGATGCTGTTTCGCCGCGCCAGCGAACCGCGCGTTGCCCGCGCGGAATCGACTGCGACATCGACATGCCGAACCTGCAGCATCAGCTGCGCGACGCGCGTCCCGTCGGGCACCGACATGCGGCTCGGTCGCAACCTGCTGTCCGTGGCGCCGCATCGGCTGCGCTCCGGGTGCGACGTGCGACGCCGGGCGCCTGTCCGGTTTTCTCGGACCTCCGCGTTCTCCAGCAGGGACCGCGCACTCGGCCGGCCCTCGGGAGATCGTCGTGAGGTTCGCACCACGTCTGCGGCGATGTCGCACATGGCGATGAAGTCCGCGCGTACACGGCGCCCGCGCGGCTGCATCGCGGGGGGCGCGGGGGTCCGGGGCGGCGAGCAGGCCCTGTCGGTCGGCGACGCCCGCAGGCGGGGCGCTCGGGCGCTGTTCCCGCTCGGCGGCGCGTTCAGCGGAAGCGAGCGATCGACGGATGTCGGCATCGGACCCGACCTGTGCGCCACGGCCCGGCCACCGCCACCGGTTCCGGATCTGCAAGGAGCTCTCCCGTGAACACTGCAAGTCCACCCGCCCTGCGTGCTCTGCTGTCGGCCCTCCTCGCGTCGGTCGTCGCCGCCCCGGCGCCGGCCCAGACGGCCGCACCGCCGCCGCGCATCGTCCTGGACCGTTCCCTCGACCATGCCCGTGACGTCCGCCTCTGCCCGCGCCCCTTCGTACGGCGTGGCAGCGTGGTGCTGCGCCCGGGTTTCAGCGGTGCCACCGGCGAGTTCCTCTCGCCGACCGATGCCATCCTGCGCATCGATCGCGTCCGCACCACGCTGCGCGCGCCCGGACTGCGGGCATCCGCAGTCGGCGCGACCACCGGGCGGACCTTCGCGTGGGTTCCGATGACCATCATCGACGGGAGTGGTCGTTTCCCGACGCCCGGCGGCCCGTCCACGGTGTATGCCGATCGCGACACACTCGTGAAGATCGAGATCAACCGCAATGCCACGACCACCGCGGTCACGGGCGATTACGTGCTCGACGGCTGCCTCGTCGATCGCATCCCGGTGCGGATCGAACAGCCGCATATCGATCCGCCGCGGCTGCCGCCGAAGAGTCCGCTGCCGGGCGAAACCGTGCGTCGACCGCGGTGATGTGCCGACGGGCCGGGTCGCGCCCTGCGAGCACATCCACTCGCCAGCGCAGTGAGGCATGGACACCCGCACGCGCGCCGCGGCACAGTGCCACCGCGGCGCAGGACGGGGCCGCGGCCATTCGACAGGGAGCGTGCGATGAAGTGGATCCTGTATGCGGCGCTGGCGATCGTCGGCGCGTGCTCGCTGCTCTGGGTGGGGACCCGCGCGGGCGATGCCGGCGGGGATGAGTCCCCGACCACCTTTGTCTTCGTCAGGATTCCCGAATCGATCTGGCCGGTCGAACGCGGCGAGAAGTACGAGGATCCGCTCGATGCGGCGCTGGTGCGTGCGGGCGTGGGAGGCGTGACCGGGGGCGGCAGCCAGCTCGGAGACCCGGGTCCCGATGGCGCGCCGGTGATCGCCTGGGTCGGCATCGACGTCGAGCTGGACGATCTCGAGCGCGGGCTGCCACTGCTGAAATCCGAACTGGCGCGCCTCGGCGCACCACCGGGCACCGCGCTCGACTACACGCGGAACGGCCGGAACGTCACCGACACGCTGTAGCGCAGGGACCGCGGCTCAATCCGCATCCGGATGGCGCAACCGCCAGGCCGCGAGCTGCTCCCGGTAGTACTGCAGCTCTTCGGCATAGGTGTCGTGCACGCAGACCGAGCAGCCGCTGTCGCAGCAGTCGCTGGGCAGCGGTGGCTCCGGTGGCTGGGGCCGCGGGTCGACGGGCGTGCCGGTCACGGCAGCGCGGGGTCTGCCGGTTGCAGCGCCGCCGCCTCGGCCGCGCAGCCGGATGGCTGCGCACCGCGTGCGCGTTGCGCGGCGATCTCGCGCCGCGCAGCGGCCAGGTCGGCGAGAAACGAGGCGTCGTCCTGCAGCCGCGCGAACGTCGCCGCGCCCACCGTCTGCGACTGCACGAGGTCGCTGTGCCAGTGCACGTTGCAGACGAGCCGGCTTTCGGCGAAATCGCGCCCCCGCTGCAGCAGCGCGTCGCTGCGCTCGGGCGCCGCGGCGATCAGGGCATAGGTCCAGGTCCAGCCGATGCTGGCGTGGCCGGAGGGATACGAGGCGCTCTCGCGCAGGCGCGCATCGTCGGCGGGGGTGCAGACCGCGCCGCCGTTGGCCAGGAAGGGACGCGGGCGCTGCCAGCGGTCCTTCGCGGCGCGGTTGGTCACCGCGGCGTCGGCGAGCGAGCGTCGCAGCAGGCGCACCAGATGCGGCGTATCCGTGCTGTCCACCGGCACCCCCAGCGCGCAGGCGAACAAGGCGCCGCCGGCGGGGAAGTCGAGATCCGCATCCACCGCGGCCTGATCCCAGCGCGGGGTGCCGGCCTGCGCCAGGGCGCGCGTGGCCAGCGCCGCATCGAGTGCGTGCGCGGCGCTGCCCGCCTGCGGCGGCGGCGGGACGAAGGCCGCGCTGTCGAAGGCCGGACCGTCGAGGTAGCCGATCGACACGCCGGGGCTGCGCTCGGGCACCACCACCGCTTCCGGCGCCCTGGAGGCCTCCGGCAGGCCTGCGCAGGCGGCCACGAACACCAGCGCGGCCGCCGCGGCGGCGGCTCGCGAAAGGCGGATGCGGCGCGGTCTCATCGACGGTCGTGCAGGCGCCGGACCAGGGTCTGGCGCAGCGTGTCGAGGTCCTGGGCGAATGCGGCGATGCCGTCGCGCAGCTTCTCGGTGGCCATCGGATCGGCCGCCATCGCGGCTTCGAAGGCGGCCGCATCCACCGGCGCCGCGGTGGCGCCGCTGCTCTTGGCGGTGTGCAGGCGGCGCGGCAGCGGGCCGTGATCGGCCGCCAGCGCTTCCAGCAGCTCCGGCGAGATCGTCAGGCGATCGCAGCCGGCCAGCGCCTCGATCTGCGCGGTCGACCGGAACGAAGCGCCCATGACGATGGTCGGCGAACCGCGCGTCTTGAACGTCTCGAAGACCTCGCGCACGAAACGCACGCCCGGATCGTCGTCGATGGTCGCCGGCGTATCGCCGCGGGCGACGTGCCAGTCGAGGATGCGACCGACGAACGGCGAGATCAGGAACACCCCGGCCTCGGCGCAGGCGATCGCCTGGGCGCGGTTGAAGATCAGGGTGAGATTGCAGTCGATGTCCTCGGTCTGCAGCACCTTGGCCGCACGGATGCCTTCCCAGGTGGCGGCGATCTTGATCAGCACCCGCTCGCGCGAGACGCCGGCGTCCTGGTACATCTCGATGAACTGGCGCGCCTTGGTGATGGTGGCCTCGGTGTCGAAGGCCAGATCCGCGTCCACCTCGGTCGACACCCGCCCCGGCACCAGCCCGGCCAGCGTGCGGCCGACGCCGATGGTCAGCCGGTCCGCGACCTGGCGCGCCACCTGCTCGATGTCGCCGTCGAGCTGCGCGGCCCGCTCCAGCTCGCGCTCGAGCAGGGTCGCATACACCGGCAAATCCAGCGCCTTGCGCACGAGCGTGGGATTGGTGGTGCAGTCGACCGGCTTGAGTCGCGCGATCGCGTCGGAATCGCCGGTATCGGCGACGACCACCGAGAGGTCGCGCAGCTGGTCGAGCTTGGAGGGCGATGCCGTCATGGGGACCTCGGGTGCGGTGTGGACCTGCATTGTCGACGCAGGCGCCCGCGAGGGCCACCTCCCCGGCGTCGTGGTCCGCGCGGGGGCGGCGAATCCTCTAGGATCGGGTGCACCGTCCCTGGGAATCCGCCGATGCCACGTCTCGCATCCGTCCTGCTCGGCGCCTGCTGCGCCCTGCCCGCATTCGCCATCGCCCAGGCGCCGCCCGCGCCGCCGCAGCGCGCGGAGGTGGCCCGGGCCGCGGCCGCCGTGCAGGCCCGCGTGGTGGACTGGCGCCGCGACATCCACCAGCACCCCGAGCTGTCCAACCGCGAGACCCGCACCGCGGCCAAGGTGGCCGCGCATCTGCGCAGCCTGGGCCTGGAACCGCGCACCGGCATCGCCCACCACGGCGTGACTGCGGTGCTCAAGGGCGCCCGCCCCGGCCCGCGGCTGGCGCTGCGCGCGGACATGGACGCGCTGCCCGTCACCGAGGAAACCGGCCTGCCGTTCGCCTCGCAGGTCACCGACACCTACCGCGGCCAGACCACCGGCGTGATGCACGCCTGCGGCCACGACGCGCACACGGCGATCCTGATGGGCGTGGCCGAGGCGCTGGTGGGCATGCGCGAGCAGCTGGCCGGCGAGATCCTGTTCGTGTTCCAGCCGGCCGAAGAAGGCGCGCCCGAGGGCGAGGAAGGCGGCGCCGGCCTGATGCTGAAGGAGGGCGTGTTCGCGGACTTCAAGCCGGATGCGGTGTTCGGCCTGCACGTCTTCAGCACGCTCAACGCCAACCAGATCGGTGTGCGCGCCGGGCCGACGATGGCCGCGTCCGACCGCTTCGGCATGACCGTCGTCGGCCGCCAGACGCACGGCTCGCGGCCCTGGGGCGGGGTGGATCCGATCGTCGCCGCGGCGCAGATCATCAACCAGTCGCAGGCGATCGTCAGCCGGCAGATGGACATCAGCAAGCAGCCGGTGGTGGTGACCTTCGGCGCGATCAACGGCGGCATCCGCTACAACATCATTCCCGATTCGGTGGAACTGGTCGGCACCATCCGCACCTTCGACGAGGACATGCGCGCCGACGTCTTCAAGCGGCTGACCTCGATCGCCGAACACGTGGCCGCCGCCAACGGTGCGACGGTGGAGACCCAGATCCCGGCCGAAGACGGCAATCCCGTCACGTTCAATGACGAGGCGCTGACCGCGCGCATGCGCGCGAGCCTGCAGGCCGCGTCGGGCGCCGAGCCGGTGGTCGACATGCCGCTGATCATGGGCGCCGAGGATTTCTCGCTGTACGCGCGCGAGGTACCGGGGCTGTTCTTCTTCGTCGGCGCGACGCCCGTGGGCCAGGACGCCGGCGCGGCGCCGAGCAACCATTCGCCGAAGTTCGACGTCGACGAATCCGCACTCGACCTCGGCCTGCGCGCGATGCTGCAGGCGACGCTGGACTACCTGGACACGCCGCCGGCCGGTTGAGGCGCGCCTTCGCGTGACCTGATGCCGTGGGCGACGTGCCCCGGGAGAGACGCGATGTTCGTGCCGATGTGGATGTTGGTCGTGGCGGTGGTGTGCGGCGTGGTGCTGCTGACGTGGAGCGTGCTGCTCGCGCTGGGGCGCAATCCGCTGCCGGTGCCCGACCCGGGCTCGCGGATCTTCGCCGCCGCTTCGCCCGAGGCGCGCGAGGCCGTCGTCGCCCTGCTCGCCCGGCACGGCCTGCGCGAACGCATGCGTGTGGATTCGCCGCAGGTACAGCGCAGCATTCTCACCGACGGCACCATCATCAACTGCTCGTCCCCGGACGTGGTGGCCCGCGTAGGCGGCGTGACCTCGTGTATCGGCCTGGTGGCGGCCGACCCGGAGGCCGATGCGCAGGCGGCAGCGGGCTTCCTGCGGGCGCGCGGCTTCGCCGCCGAGGTGGTGCGCGACGTCGAGCCGGGCATGCCGATCGCCTTCGTCCTGACCAGCGCGATGCCCGGCACCGCGATCAACCTGCGCCCGCACGTGCTGCGGATGCCGCGGCCGCCCGCAGCCGGCGCATGACCCCGGCTGCAGGGCGCAGCCGGCGGGCGGGGCGCGGATCGCGCGATGCATGACCGGCCGGGCCTGCGGGTTCCCGCGAACGCCGGTCGATAGAATGCGCGCATGAGCACCCCGCACGAGTCCACCCTCGGACGCAGCGTCGCCTATCCCGACGCCTACGACCCGACCCTGCTGTTCCCCATCCCGCGCGCACCGGCGCGCGCCGAGCTCGGCCTGGCGGGCGGTGCGGCGCTGCCGTTCACCGGCCACGACCGCTGGCACGCCTACGAGCTGGGCTGGCTGGATGGTCGCGGCAAGCCGGTGGTCGCCACCGCCACCCTCACGGTGCCCGCCGACTCGCCGAGCCTGGTCGAATCGAAATCGCTGAAGCTCTACCTCAATTCGCTCAACGCCAGCCGCTTCGACACGCCCGATGCGGTGCGCACGCGCATCGCCGACGATCTCTCGGCCGCCGCGGGCGCGCCGGTCGAGGTCGCCTTCGGTCTGCCGGCCTTCGATGCCCGCGGCGACGATGCCATCGAGCTCGACACCCTCGACATCGACATCGACGATTACGGCCCACCGAATCCCACGCATCTGCGCCTGGCGGACGGCGCGCCCGTGCGTCAGCGTCTGGTGTCGCACCTGCTCAAGTCCAACTGCCCGGTCACCGGCCAGCCCGACTGGGCCAGCGTGTACATCGACTGGGACGGACCGCGTCTCGATCCGGCCGGGGTGCTCCGGTACCTGGTGTCCTACCGTGGCCACGCCGGCTTCCACGAGCAGTGCGTGGAGGGCATCGCGCTCGACCTGATGCGCGCGGGGGCGCCGCGGGCGCTTTCGGTGGAGGCGCGCTACACCCGCCGGGGCGGCCTGGACATCAATCCCTGGCGGGCCACGCCCGGCACCCCGCAGGGTCCGGTGCGCCGCGAGCAGCGCCAGTAGCGCCGGTGGCGCCGGTGGCGCCAGTAGCGATGGTTTCTTAACGCGGCGGATGGGAGCCTGCCTGCCCCCGTCCTGCCGAGTGACCCGATGCCCGGCACCGCCATGCCCGCATGCCCGGTTCCCACCCGCCAGGCGAGGCCTCGCATCGACCACGCGGCTGCGCAGGGTCGGCCGCCATCTGGACCCGCGCCGTGCCCGGTGCCCGCTCCAGCGTCGCCGCGTGCATCCCGGTCCACGGCCATCCGGCTGCGCGCGCACGACACCGCATCCCTCCCCGTCCACCTGTCCCGGAGCGCTCCATGACCCGATTCCGCCTGCTGCAGTTGACCGCGGCCTGCGCCGCCTTGCTGTCCACCGCGGCCTGCAACCGCGATGCGCCCGCCCCCACCCCGCCGCCTGCCGCGCAGGCGCCCGCGCCCACGCCTGCGCCCGAGCCGCCAGCCCCCGCCACGGTCACCAGCGTGGAACTGGGCAATGCCGTGGACGAGGAGAACCGCGTGGTCGCGCCCGCGTCCGAGTTCGCCACCACCGACACCATCTATGCGTCGGTGGGCACCGACGGCGGCAGTGCCGCACGCCTCACCGCCCGCTGGACCTACGGTGACGAAAGCCAGCTGGTGCGCAGCACCGACGCCGACGTGCCCGCGGGCCCGCAGGTGGTGGCGTTCGACATCCAGCATCCCGAAGGCTGGCCCACCGGCAGCTATACGCTCGACGTACTGCTCGACGGCACCTCGGTGGAGACGCGCGGCTTCTCGGTGAAGTAATCCGCCGCGCCGCCGCGCCGCCGCGCCGCCGCGCCGCCGGCATGCAGGGCCATGCTGTCCCGTATGTCCAGTCCTGGTCCGCGGCGTTTCACGTCGCGGACAAACGCGCGACAATGACCGGCGCTGTGCAGCGCACCGATGCAGGGCGATCGGCGCGCGTCGCGATTCCAGATCCGGCGCACGTCCCGCATGCGCCCCGCGTGCGCCCGCGCCGCCCGCCCTCCCCGACGAGACGCCATTCCATGTCCGATACGCCGAAGATCCTCTACACGCTGACCGACGAAGCACCGTACCTGGCGACCCAGTCGCTGCTGCCGATCGTCGAGGCGTTCACCCGGCCCGCCGGCATCGCGGTCGAAACGCGCGACATCTCGCTGGCCGGGCGCATCCTGGCGCAGTTCCCGGAGCGCCTGACCGACACGCAGACGATCGGCGACCACCTCGCCGAACTCGGCCAGCTGGCGACCACGCCCGAAGCCAACATCATCAAGCTGCCCAACATCAGCGCCTCGGTGCCGCAGCTGAAAGCGGCGATCAAGGAGCTGCAGGGCCAGGGCTTCGATCTGCCCGATTATCCGGACACGCCGAAGTCGGACGACGAGACCGACATCAAGACCCGCTACGACCGCACCAAGGGCAGCGCGGTGAATCCGGTGCTGCGCGAGGGCAATTCCGATCGCCGCGCGCCGAAGTCGGTGAAGGCGTTCGCGCGCAAGCATCCGCACCGCATGGGCAAATGGGCGGGCGATTCGAAGTCGCACGTCGCGCACATGAGCGAGGGTGACTTCTACGGCAGCGAGCGCTCGGCGACGATCGAGAAGGCCGGCGCGCTGAAGATCGAACTCGTCGGCGCGGATGGCGCGACGACCGTGCTCAAGGACGCGGTGAAGGTGCAGGCCGGCGAGATCGTCGATGCCGCGGTGATGTCGCGCAAGGCGCTGTCGAGCTTCATCGAGGCGCAGATCGAGGATGCCAAGACCCAGGGCGTGCTGTTCTCGCTGCACCTGAAAGCCACGATGATGAAGGTGTCGGACCCCATCATGTTCGGCATCGTCGTCGAGGCGTTCTATCGCGACGTGCTGGACAGGCACGCCGATGCGCTGAAGCAGGCCGGCTTCGACGCCAACAACGGCATCGGCGACCTGTACGCGCGCATCACCTCGCTGCCGCAGGACCAGCAGGACGCGATCCGCGCCGACATCGACGCGCTCTACGCGCAGCGCCCGGCGCTGGCGATGGTCAATTCGGACAAGGGCATCACCAACCTGCACGTGCCGTCCGACGTCATCGTCGACGCCTCGATGCCGGCGATGATCCGCGACTCCGGCGGCATGTGGAACGCCGACGGCAAGCTGCAGGACGCCAAGGCCGTGATCCCGGATCGCTGCTATGCCGACGTGTTCCAGGCGGTCATCGACGACTGCAAGGCCAATGGCGCGCTGGACCCGACGACGATGGGCTCGGTGCCCAACGTCGGC
The DNA here is from genome assembly GCF_013425765.1 of Luteimonas deserti. Classification (GTDB taxonomy): domain Bacteria; phylum Pseudomonadota; class Gammaproteobacteria; order Xanthomonadales; family Xanthomonadaceae; genus Luteimonas; species Luteimonas deserti. Next base: position 188,199 of record NZ_JACCJZ010000004.1, on the reverse strand, counting down.
CTGATGGCGCAGAAGGCCGAGGAATACGGCAGCCACGACAAGACCTTCGAGATCCCCGGCGACGGCACCGTGCGGGTCACCGACGCCGACGGCAACGTGGTGTTCGAACACGCGGTCGAGAGCGGCGACATCTGGCGCATGTGCCAGACCAAGGACGCGGCGATCCAGGACTGGGTGAAGCTGGCCGTGAGCCGCGCGCGCCTGTCGGAGACGCCGGCGGTGTTCTGGCTCGATGCATCTCGCGCGCATGATGCGCAGGTGATCGCCAAGGTCGAGACCTACCTCAAGGATCACGACACCGCCGGTCTCGACCTGCGCGTGCTGCCGCCGGTCGAGGCGACGACGTTCTCGCTCGAGCGCATCCGTAAGGGCGAAGACACGATCTCGGTCACCGGCAACGTGCTGCGCGACTACCTGACCGACCTGTTCCCGATCATGGAACTGGGCACCAGCGCCAAGATGCTGTCGATCGTGCCGCTGATGGCCGGTGGTGGCCTGTTCGAGACCGGCGCGGGCGGCAGCGCGCCCAAGCACGTGCAGCAGTTCGTCGAAGAGAACTACCTGCGCTGGGATTCGCTCGGCGAGTTCCTCGCCCTGGCCGCGTCGCTCGAACATCTCGGCAACGCCTACGACAATCCGAAGGCCAAGGTGCTGGCCAATGCGCTCGATGTCGCCAACGGCCGCATTCTCGACGAGAACCGTTCGCCGGCGCGCAAGGTCGGCGAACTCGACAACCGCGGCAGCCACTTCTACCTCGCCCAGTACTGGGCACAGGCGCTGGCGGACCAGGACGACGATGCCGAACTGAAGGCGACGTTCGCGCCGCTGGCGAAGGCACTGACGGACGGCGAGTCGGCGATCCTGTCCGAACTCAACGGCGCGCAGGGCGCGCCGGTCGAGATCGGGGGTTACTACCATCCGGATCTGGCGAAGGTGGTCGAGGCCATGCGGCCGAGCAAGACGCTCAATGCGGCGATCGATTCGCTTAAGCAGTAAGCTGTCCGCGTCAATGTGTGATCGACAGGCCCGCTTCGGTGGGCCTGTTGCGTTGTGGGGTGGCGGGTTCGCGCAGGTGTTGTGCTGTGCCGTGGGGTGGCGCCCGCAGATCGCCGCGGGCGGTGCGCCGCGCGCGAGGTCGACATCGTTCGCGTGTCGATGTGCGACGGACAATTCGCTCCGCCTGGCTTTGGATCTAGCTTTTGCTTTGGCTTTAGCTCTCGCTTCGGCTTCGGCTTCGGCTTCGCTGAGAAATGATGTGTCTGCGCGCTCGCCAGACCCGGAGGGCGCCGCCCATGGATGGGCGGCGTTTTCCGACCGAGCCAGGATGGCGAGTCGGAAAATCCCGGAACGAATGACGCACCGGGTTCGCTTCGTCGAGGAGGCCCTTTCTTTTGCTTACTTTTCTTTGGGCCAACAAAGAAAAGTGAGCCGCTCGCCGCTAGGCGAGTGGAAGCCCTGCACTTGCTCTGCGCAGGCAGCACCAACGCAACATCAACCGCTTTCGTCCGCTGTCGCGGCCGAGTTCATTTCTTTTGTCAATCGACAAAAGAAACGGAACCAAAGAAAAACGATTCCCCGAGAAAGCTCACCCGGACCTTCATTCGTTCCGGGATTTTTTCGACTCGCCATCCTGGCTCGGTCGAAAAACGCCGCCCATCCATGGGCGGCGCCCTACGGGTCTTGCTGGTGCGCCGGTGAGTCATTGCTCCGACGAGGCAACAGCAACCGCAACCGCAATGGCGCCGACGACAGCATGTTCACTGCGTCGGCACGAGACCTCACGGAACGAGTAAACCTGCGCAAAGATGCAGACCTACAAGGGGCGCACACTTCGCGTCGTTTGCGCACCACGCGTCCGGCCACCAGACCGCGCTGGTCTCAGTCCGCGATCTTCACCAGCAACTTGCCGAAGTTCTTCCCCTCGAGCATGCCGATGAACGCCTCCGGCGCGCGCTCCAGCCCCTCGACCACATCCTCGCGATAGCGGATGCGCCCGTCGCGCAGCCATTGGCCCATCTCGCGCACGAACTCCGGATACAGCGCGATGAAATCGTGCTGGATGAAACCGCGCACCGTCAGATGCCGGGTGAGGATAAGCGACATCAGTTGCGGCACGCGGTCGGGACCGGGCGCCGGGCCGGTGGCGTTGTAGTGGGCCACCAGGCCGCACACCGGAATGCGCGCGAAATCGTTGAGCAGCGGCAGCACCGCGTCGAACACCTTGCCGCCGACGTTCTCGAAGTACACGTCGATGCCGTCCGGGCAGGCGGCCGCCAGCTGCTCGGCGAAATCCTCGGCGCGATGGTCGAGCGCGACGTCGAAGCCGAGGTCGGTCTCCACGTGGGCGACCTTGTCCGGCCCACCGGCGATGCCGACCACGCGCGCGCCGCGCAGGCGGGCGATCTGGCCGACGGTCGCGCCGACCGGGCCACTGGCGGCGGCGACGACGACGGTCTCGCCGTGCTGCGGTCTGCCGATCTCGTGCAGGCCGGCGTAAGCGGTGAAGCCCGGCATGCCGTGCACGCCGAGCGCGGTCTGCGGCGGCAGCCCTGAAGGATCGAGCTTGCGCCGCAGGCTTTCGCCGTCGACGACGGCGTGGCTCTGCCAGCCCGCGTGCGCGAGCACGAGGTCGCCCGGCGCCCATGCCGGATGCAGCGACTGGACCACCTCCGACACCGTGCCGCCGTCCATGACACCGTCGATCTCGATCGGCGGCACGTAGGAGCGGCCGGCATTCATGCGTCCGCGCATGTACGGATCCAGCGACAGCCAGCGATTGCGCAGCAGGACCTGTCCGTGCCGGGGCGTGGGCATCGGCGCGTGCTCGATACGGAAATCGTCTGCGGTGGGCGCACCCTCGGGGCGCGAGGCGAGCACGATTCGGGTGATGCGGTCGGACGTCATGGGCGGAACACCGTGAGGACGGGACCCGCAGCATGCGCCATGCCGTGCCGCGGGCGGGTGCAGGCTCAGCCGCCGCTGCTGGCGCCGTCGAGCGTGGCGATATCGGCCTTCGACAGCAGCAGCGTGCGCGCCGCCGCCAGCTCGCGCAGCTGGGCCACGCTGGTGGCGCTGACGATGGGCGCGGTGAGACCCGGACGCGCGATCAGCCAGGCCAGCGCCACCTGGGCGGTGGTCGCGGCGTGGCGGCAGGCGACATCGTCCAGCGCGGCGAGGATGCGCTTGCCACGCGGGTTGAGATAGCGCCGCACCACCTGCGCTCCGCGCGCGGCGCTCTTCGCCCCGTCGGCCTCGCTGCGGTACTTGCCGCTGAGAAAGCCGCTGGCCAGCGCGTAGTAGCCGATCACGCCGAGGCCGTGCTCGCGCACCAGCGGCTCGAGCGCCGCCTCGTAGCCGGCGCGGTCGACCAGGTTGTATTCGGGCTGCAGCGTCTCGTAACGCGGCAGACCGTGACGTCCGGCGATGTCGAGCGCCTCGGCGAGCCGCGCGGCGGAGTAGTTCGACGCGCCGATCGCGCGCACCTTGCCCTGTTCGATCAGACGCGAGAACGCGCCGAGCGTGTCCTCCAGCGGCACCGTGGGATCGTCCTCGTGGGCCTGGTAGAGATCGATCACGTCGGTGCGCAGCCGACGCAGCGAGTCCTCGCATGCGGCCTGGATGTTGTCCGGCGACAGCCCCCTGCGAGGTCCCCACTTGGCGACCTTGGTGGCGAGCAGCACGCGTTCGCGCCGGCCGCTGCGCGCCAGCCAGCGACCGATGAGGGTTTCCGATTCGCCTCCGGTATTGCCGTCGGCCCAGGCCGAGTACGCATCGGCGGTGTCGATCAGCTGGATGCCGAGGTCCACGCACGCGTCGAGCAGGGCATGGCTGGTGACCTCGTCGGCACTCCAGCCGAACACGTTGCCGCCGAAGGCCAGTGGCGAGATGGTCAAGCCCGAGCGTCCGAGAGCGCGTTCGGCCATGGTCGGATCCTGTGGCGGGGGGGCGGCCAGCATAGGCAGCGGCGGCGCAGCGTCGCGTGGAGCAGGCCGCAAAACACCGTTCCGCGGGGCGCGCGCAACAACGCGTGCGGCGCAGTCCGCAGCGCGAGGCCGCTTGTGGCACCCTTGCGCCACCTTTGGTCACGGAGTCACGCTCATGCAACGCAGCCTTCTGCTCGGCGCCGTCCTGCTCGCACTCACCGCATGCAGCGGTCCCCAGACCCGTGCCGACAGCGCGTCCGATCTCGACGCGGCCAACGTCGAGCGGCTCGATGCCGCCGTCGCCGGTGCATGGCGCAGCGCGGAGAACCGCGCGCGCGACGGCGCGCGCAACCCGGCCGAAACCCTGCGCTTCTTCGGCGTGCGACCGGGCCAGACCGTCATCGAGATCACGCCCGGCAGCGGCGCGTGGTATGCGGAAATCCTGGCGCCGTACCTGCACGACAACGGCCAGTACATCGCCGCGATGGTGGATCCGGCCTCGGCCGCCGAGGGCCGGGCACGCGACTACCAGCAGGGCCAGCGCGACGGCCTGCAGGCGAAATTCGATGCGGCGCCGGCGCAGTTCGGCCGGGCCCGCATGGTGGCCTTCGATCCGAAAGCACCGCGCTTCGGTCCGGCGGCCTCGGCCGACGTGGTGCTGACCTTCCGCAACGTGCACAACTGGCGCATGTCCGGCAATGCGGAGGCGATGTTCAAGGGCTTCTACGACGTGCTGCGGCCGGGTGGCGTGCTCGGCGTCGTCGAGCACCGCGCCCGCGCCGACGTTCCCGCGGACGATCGCAGCGGCTATGTCGGCCAGTCGCAGGTGATCGCGCTGGCGCAGGCGGCGGGCTTCCGCGTCGACGGCAGCAGCGAGATCAACGCCAACCCGCGCGACACCCGCGACCATCCCAACGGCGTCTGGATGTTGCCGCCGAGCAACCGCCACGAGCCGCAGGACGCCGCGCGTTTCACCGCGATCGGCGAGAGCGACCGGATGACCCTGCGGTTCGTGAAGCCCTGAGCCGAGGGCCGCGACGGCGGTTCGCGTAGCGGCCCGTTGCAGCAGCCCGTGCGGCCGCCTGGATGGCGCGCCGCCGGGCGGGCGCCCGTCCCGACGTCGCCGACGAGGCGATCGCGTCGTTCCCCGCCGATCACGAAGCCCTGCTCCCGATCCTCATGCTCGTCGCGTTCAACAAGCCCCACGGCGTGCTGTGCCAGTTCACCGATCGCAGCACCCCGCCGCGGCCGACGCTGGCCGGCTTCGGCCTCCCGCCCGCGGTGTATCCGGCCGGCCGCCTGGATCACGACAGCGAAGGCCTGCTGCTGCTCACCGACGACGGCACGCTCGCGCACCGCATCACCGATCCCCGGCACAAGCTGCCCAAGACCTATCACGTGCAGGTCGAGGGCGATCCGTCCGCGGCGCAGCTCCAGTCCCTGCGCGACGGCGTCGTGCTCAAGGACGGTCCCACCCGGCCCGCACAGGTGCACCTGCTCGATCCCGCGCCGGGACTGTGGCCGCGCGACCCCCCCGTGCGCGTGCGCAAGACCGTGCCCGACGCCTGGCTGGCGATCACCCTGCGCGAGGGCCGCAACCGCCAGGTCCGGCGCATGACCGCATCCGTCGGTCTGCCCACACTGCGCCTGGTCAGGGTTTCGATCGGCGCTTGGCGGCTGGACGGTCTGGCCCCCGGCGCCTGGCGCGAAATCGCGCCGTGAGCCGAGCGCGCTGGCGTACCGCCGGGCGCGTTCATTTCTGTTAACGTCTGCGGCGCACTGCGGCCTCCGCCCGGTGTCTCGCGCGCCGCTCGGCCGCTCACCGGATCCCATGCCGAATACGCCCGTCACCAGCGCCCGCATCCTCGTCGTCGACGACCAGCCCGCCAACCTGCGCGTGGTGAGCTCGCTGCTCAGCCGCCACGGATATTCGGTGCTCACCGCGGCCGATGGTGCCGAAGCGCTCGAAAAACTGCCCGAACTGCGCCCGGATCTCGTCCTGCTCGACATGCTGATGCCGAATATGGACGGCTTCGCGCTGCTCGCGGAGATCAAGAAGAATCCCGAGCTGTTGCGCGTGCCGGTGGTGTTCCTCACCGTCGCCCAGGACCGCGACCTGCTGTTGCGCGCGTTCGACGCGGGCGCGGTGGACTACGTCACCAAACCGTTCATGCCCGAGGAACTGCTCGCGCGGGTGAGTGCGCACGTGGGCCTCAAGCAGACCCGCGACCGGCTCGAGCGCATCGCGCGCGAGCGCCAGGAGCTGGTGAACCTGGTCGCGCACGATCTGAAGAACCCGCTGTCGAGCATCTGGTTCGCCAGCGACATGCTGATGAAGGGCGAGACCAAGCCCGAGCGCGTGCCGCGCTACCACCGCATGATCCACGAGAGCGCGGAAGACGCACTGGGCTACATCCGCCGCTATCTGGAAACCCAGGACACCTCGCGCCAGCGCGCCGCGGCGCGACAGGGCAGCGCCCTGCGCGAGGTGCTCGACTGGCTCGTCGACCGGTACGCGCTGCAGTTCGAGGACCGCGGGGTGCAGCTGCGTGCGCATGCGCCCGATGCCTCGCCGCTGGTGGCCGCCGATACCCTGGTGCTGCGCCAGGTGGCGGAAAACCTGGTGACCAACGCGATCAAGTACGCGCCGCAGAGCAACGTGGACATCTCCATGCGCGGCGGCGGTGTCGGCTTCTGGCAACTGCTGGTCGAGGACCGGGGCCCGGGCATCGCCCGCGACCTGCAGCACGCGCTGTTCCGGCCGTTCCAGCGCCTGGCCCATGCCGGCACCGACGACGGCCGCTCGAGCGGCCTCGGCCTGTCGCTGGCCAAGCAGATCATCGCCGACCTCGGTGGCCAGCTCTGGTACGAGGACCGCGACGGCGGCGGCGCGCGGTTCGTGATCGAGCTGCCGGAGTTCGTCGGCGACGCCGACGACGCCACCGGCTTCGATCCCGACTGAACCGCGCTCAGCGCGCGGCGGCGTCGGCGCCGAACTGCGCGCCGAAGAAATCTCCCGGATTCCAGCGCGGCGGCGCATCGTCGTCCCCGACCACACGGCTCAGCGCCGCGCTCATCCGGGCCAGGCGCGCGGCATCGCCGTAGTGGATCGGCAGATCCACCTGGTCGCAGGGCCGGTGGTAACAGTTGCGCAGGAACCAGGTCGCGGCGATCTTCGGATCCTGCCCCGGATTGGCCGGCGCGACGCCCGCATCGAGATACACCGCAGGCACGCCGGCGCGCACGAAGGCGTACTGGTCGCTGCGCACGAAGGCCACCTCCTCGGGGAAGGGATCCGGCGACACCTCCACGCCCACCTCGGCGGCCGCGCGGGTCACCGCATCGCGCAGGCTGGAATGCTCGGTGCCGATGGCGACCACGTCGCGGGTGGGCGCGGTGAGCACCGGCATGTCGATGTTGATGTTGGCCACGGCGCGCCCCACCGCCGCGGTCGGATAGCGCGCCAGCCAGGTCGAGCCCAGCAGGCCCTGCTCCTCGCCGGTGAGCGCGGCGAACACCACCGTGCGGCGTGGCGCGGCGTCGCCATCGCGCAGTTCGCGCGCGGCCTCGAGCATGATCGCAACGCCGAGGGCATTGTCGATGGCGCCGTTGTAGAGCGTGTCGCCGTCGACGTCGGGGCCGATGCCGATGTGATCGAGATGCGCGGTGTGCACGATGCTCTGCCCGGCCAGCGCCGGATCGCGCCCCGGCAGGCGCGCCAGGACGTTGCGCGATTCGAGCCGGTCGATCCGGGTGCGGTTGGCCAGGGTCATGCGCCCGGGCAGGGCGAACGGCGTCAGCGTGCCGGCGCGTGCCGCGTCGAACAGCTGGGCCGCGGTGCGCGGACCGTCGGCGAACACCAGATCCGCCGCGGTGGCCGCCACCAGCGCGGTGGCCCGCAGCTGTGGGAAGCCGTCGACCGCCGCCCCCCCGGTGCCGCGCAGGCGCATCGCCGGCTGGTTCCAGCGGCCGGCGATCCGCGCCCAGGGCTGGCCGGCCTCGTCGGCGGCGGTGTTGACCATCACCAGGCCCACCGCGCCGCGTGCCGCGACCGCCTCGGCCTTGGCGCGGCTGGCGCTGTAGTGCGCACGCTGGGTCGGCGGGAAGGTGTCAGGCGCGCCGCCGAAGACCACCGCGATGCGGCCGCGCAGGTCGATGTCGCCGAAATCGTCGTGGCCCAGTTCCGGAGCGTGGATGGCCTGGCCGACGAACACCGCCTGCGCGGTCACCGCGCTGTCGGCGACGTTGAAATTGGGCAGCGGCAGGAACTGCTCGGCAAAGCGCAGGCGCAGCGTGCGACCGTTGCGCGTGATGTCGAGGCGGGCGCCGTCACGGACCACCACTGCGCGGGTCAGCGGCACGCGCTGGAACCAGTCGCCGTCGTCGCCCGCCGGCTCCAGGCCGATCGCCTGGAAGCGTGCGGCCACGTGCCGGCTGGCCAGGTCGAAGCCGGCGCTGCCGGTCAGCCGGCCTTCCATGCGGTCGTCGGCGAGCGTGCGCACGTCGGCCTCGATGCGCTGTCCCGCCGGCGTGTCGTTGGCCACGGCCTGCGCGTCGGGGGTGCCGTCGACGGCCGGCGCGGGCGCGTCGCGGCCGCAGGCCACCAGCAGCAATGCGGCACAGACGGACAGGACGAAGCGGCGCATGGCAGGGTCCGGAGCGGGAGGCGGCGACGGTAACACGCGTCGCGCGGGCGGATCAGCCCGGCAGCAGCCACGCTGCGGCGACCAGCAGCCAGGCCAGGCCGCCGAGGATCATCCAGACCCAGTTGGCCGCGGTGAACCGGCTGTTCGCCTCGCCCGTCGGGTCACCGCTGGCGGTGTTGGCGGCGCGCTGCATCGCCAGCAGGCAGAGCACGACCGGCAGCATCGAGGCCATCGACAGCAGGTCGGTGGCAGGGCTGCCGATCTCCCGCCAGCTGAGCCGCGACAGGATGTTGCCGGCGATCTCGAACACCACGTAACACGTGGCGACCGTGGCCGGCGCCCAGGTGTACCTGCGGCGCCCGGCGTGCAGGCGTGCATCGATCTCGCGTGCCAGCGCATGCGCGAAGATCACCGAGAAGATCGCCCGCGCCACCGGCCAGAGCGTCTCGCCGCCGGTGCGGCGCACCTGCTCCCAGTGGCGATAGAACCAGTAGATGCCGTACAGGCCGAAGGTGGCGACATACAGCACGACCAGCTTCGGGCCCGACACGACGTGGAAGGCGGCCGCCGCCGCCGGGATCGCCGGAGGTGGCCGGACGTCGGCCACGGGTGCGGCGTAGAGGTTGTCGGACGCGTCCTGCATCGTGGTCCTCCATGGTGGCGAGCGGCCGAGTCTAGCGGCAGCGCGCGCTCACGGGGCGTCCCGGTCGGACGGACGCCGCGGAAACTGCAGGACCACGCCACGCGGCGGCTCGGCCTGCGTCCACAACACGGGCACTTCATGCGGCGACGGTGGCTCGAGGGTCTCGCGCGCCTGCTGCGCCGCGCGCTCGGCCTCCTCCTCCTCGATTTCCCAGCTGTAGCGCCGGCGCGGGGGCAGCGGATCCGCATGGCGCAGAAGGAATGCGGCCAGCACGCCGCCGATCGCCCCGCCCATGTGCGATTGCCAGGACACACCCGGCTCCTGCGGCAGGATCGTCAGCAGCATGCCGCCGTAGAACAGGAAGGCGATCATCCCGGCCGCGATCGACGGCCGGTCGCGGCGCAGCAGGCCGAGCACGAACACCAGGAACATCAGGCCGTGGGTCACGCCGCTGGCGCCCAGGTGGTGGGTCCCGGCGTCGCCCAGCCACCACGCCCCGAGGCCGGACCCCAGCCACATCAACGGCAGGCCGCGCAGCGTGGCGCGCGGATACACGGTGAGCGCCAGTGTGCCGAGCAGCAGCAACGCGCTGGCATTGGCGATCAGGTGGCCGGGCGAGCCGTGCAGCAGCGGTGCGGTGAGCACGCCGGCAAGCCCGGACCAGTCGCCCGGGCGCACCGCGAAGGGCCGCCAGTCGAGCGCCGCCTGCACGCCGAATGCGATCACCAGCAGCAGCACCGAGGCGATGCTGGCCTTGAGCGCGGATGCGATGCGCCGGCGGTCGTCGCGGCGCTGGGCCTCGGGATCGATGGGAGCTTCGGGCGAAGACAGGTGCATCGCCCCTCAATGGCGACGCCTGCGCGCGATACAAGCGGCGACCGTCACGTTCCGTGACCCCGGGCGACACGGGCAGCGGGGGCCGGATGCTACGGTGCGCGCCTCGCGCGTGGGCGCGGACAGGAGACCGCATGGACCCGTGGCGCGTGACGTTCCTGTCGCTGTTCGTGCTGCTGTGCGCGGCGCTGGGCACGATGGTGTGGCTGGTCCGGCGCAGCGAACGCATCCGCCAGCGCCGGGGCCTGCGCGAATGGGGCGTCGGACTGGCGCTGCAGGCGCTGTCGTGGCCGTTGTTCGCGGTGCCGCCCACGGTGCTCGGCGGCACCGTCCAGGCCCTGGCCTGTGCATTGCTCGTGGCCGGTCATGCGGCACTGCTGCGGGCGCTCGCCCGCGGCCAGCAGGACCGCGGCCAGGCACCGGCCGGCGGATCGCTGGTGATCTACCTGCCGGCGGTGCTGCTGCCGGCAGCCATTCTGTGGCCGGGCACGAGCGCGGCCCAGCATATCGGCATGTTCTGGGCCGCCGCGCTGGCCTCGCTGCTGCTCGGGCTGTGGCAACTGGCGACCAGCGGCCGCGCGGCCGAACGCGGCAACGCCGAACGCGTGGTGATCGCGATCTATGCCGGCGCGGGCCTGGTCTGCGCGCTGCGCCTGCTCGAGCAGTGGACGCGTCCGCAGTCCGGGCCCGCGTTCGATGCCAGCATCACCCCAGCGCAGCAACTGGCGCTGGCGTACTTCCTGCTCGCGCCCGTGTTCGCCACCTTCGCCTTCGTGCTCTCGCAGCTCGAACGCCAGCAGCGCGTGCTCGAAGGCCTCGCGGCCGCCGACCCCTTGACCGGGCTCGACAACCGGCGCGCCTTCTTCGAGCAACTCGACCGCCGTCTCGCGACGCCGGCCGAGGACGCCGGCCTGACGGCGCTGCTGATGATCGACGTCGACGGCTTCAAGGGCGTCAACGACCAGCACGGGCACGCGGTCGGCGACCAGGTCCTGCGCGCGGTCGCCGGCGCCCTGCGCGCCACGCTGCAGGCGGGCGACATTGCCGGGCGCTTCGGCGGGGACGAGTTCTGCCTGTTGCTGCTGGACGTCGCGCCAGGCGATGCCGGACGGCGTGCCGAGCGCCTGCGCGCGGCCGTCGCGGCGCGGCCGGTCCGGGTGGACGGCCGCGATGCCGCGGTGACGCTGTCGATCGGCATCGCCCAGGTGCGCGGTGGCAGGAGCGCCGACCCCGACGCGTTGCTGGCCGTGGCCGACCGCCGCCTGTATCTGGCCAAGCGCGCCGGGCGCAACCGGGTGATCGATCGCGACATCGAGGTGGAACTGCCTTCGCGCGCCTAGCGGACGCCGGCCACGCGTGCACGGTCAGGGTGCGGACACCGGCTTCGGCGGTCGCGCCAGACTCAGTGTGACCGTCAGAGCCAACACCAGCGCCACCGCGCCCAGCGACCACAGCACCGGGATCTTGTACAGGTCGATCAGCAACATCTTGATGCCGATGAACACCAGCACGATCGCCAGTCCGTAGGGCAGCAGGTGGAAGCGCTCGGCCATGCCGGCGAGCAGGAAGAACATCGCGCGCAGGCCGAGCACCGCGAACACGTTGGACGTCAGCACGATGAAGGGATCGGTGGTGATGGCGAAGATCGCGGGAATCGAATCGACCGCGAAGATCACGTCGGTGATGCCGATCATCACCAGCACGATGAACAGCGGAGTGAACTTGCGGTGCCCGGGCCGGCCGAGCCACAGCGCGCTGCCGTGGTAGCGCCGCACGAAGGGCACGTGCGCGGTCATCCAGCGCAGCAGCGGATTGGTTTCCAGATCCGGCTCCTTGCCGGCAGCGAACCACATCTTGACGCCGGTCAGCAGCAGGAACGCGCCGAACACGTAGAGCAGCCAGTGGAAATGCGCCAGCAGCGCCGCGCCGGCGAAGATCAGGATCGCGCGCAGCGCGATCGCCAGCAGAATGCCGATGATCAGCACGCGCTGGCGCTGTTCCTCGGGCACCGCGAAGTAGGTCATCAGCATCAGGAAGACGAAGATGTTGTCGACCGCGAGCGCCTTCTCGACCAGATAGCCGGTCAGGAATTCCAGGCCGACGCGATTGGCGAGCGCCGCCCCGGCGGTTTCGTGCAGGTACCACCACAGCCCGGCGTTGAACAGCAGCGCCAGCGCCACCCAGCCCAGACTCCACCACAACGCTTCCTTGAACGTGACCTTGTGCGCGCCGCCGTGGCGCATCAGCACCAGGTCGACCAGCAACGCGACCACGACGAGCCCGCCGAAGCCGGCCCATAACCAGAGATTGCCGATCGTTTCCATCGAAGTTCCCGTAGACGTGAAGGACGACCGCAGGTGCGGACGTCTCGGGAACCGGGCATCGGAACCGGGGACACGCCTTCGCCATTGCGGCGAAGGTCTCGCTCACAGCCTGGTGGCTGCCGTGCAACCGGAGCATCGCTGCTCGAAATGACGGCCGGCACGTCGGGAGCTACTCCCCTTCGGGGGCGGATTGTGCGCAGGTCGCCCGGCCCGATCAAGTGGCCGGGTAAACTGCCGCGATGAACGCACCCCACCCGACCGTACACCTGAAGAACGCCTGGCGTTCCAGCCATCCGTGGATCTTCCAGCGCCTGGTGGAGAAGCCGGCGCAGCGCCCGAAACCCGGCAGCATCGTCGACGTGCTCGGCGTCGAGGGCGACTGGATCGGTCGCGGCTTCTACAACGGCCACTCGCGCATCGCCGTGCGCATCCTCGAGACCGATCCCGCAGTGCCGGTCGACGCGGGCTGGTTCTCGCGCAAGATCGCCGCAGCCGTGTCGCTGCGCCGCGACGTGCTGGGCCTGGACACGGTGTCGGACGCCTGGCGCGTGGTGCACAGCGAAGGCGACGGCATCAGCGGCCTGGTGGTGGACCGCTACGCGGATCTGCTGGTGGTCGAGTTCTTCAGCGCCGGCGCGTTCCGCCACCGCGAATGGATCTTCGAGGCGCTGCGCGAGCAGTTCCCCGGCTGCCGCTTCCACAGCTTCGCCGACGAGCACGTGCAGAAGCAGGAGAGCTTCGATTTCCGCGGCAGCGTGCCGGCCGACCCGGCGATCATCACCGAGCACGGTGTGCGCTTCCGCGCCGATCCGGCCGGCGCGCACAAGACCGGATTCTTCGCCGACCAGCGCGAGAACCGCGAATGGCTGAGCCGTCAGGTCGCCGGCAAGCGCGTGCTGGACCTGTGCTGCAACACCGGCGGCTTCGGCGTCTATGCCGCGGCGCGCGGTGCGGCCGAAGTGGTCGGCGTGGACATCGATGCCGACGTGATCGAGATCGCCAAGGCCAACGCGCGGCTCAACGACGCGCGCGTGCGCTTCGTGCAGGCCGACATCTTCCCGTGGCTGCGCGACACCGCGAACGCGGGCGAGCGCTACGACGTCGTGGTGCTGGACCCGGCCAAGATGACCCGCGACCGCGACCAGGTGATTCCGGCACTGAAGAAGTACCTCGACATGAACCGTCTGGCGCTGGGCGTGGTGAAGCCCGGCGGGCTGTTCGCGACGTTCTCGTGCACGGGCCTCGTGAGCGAGGACCAGTTCCTCGACATGCTGCGCCGGGCTTCGTTCTATTCCGGCCGGACGATCCAGGTGCTGCGCGTCGCCGGCGCCGGCGCCGACCATCCGTTTCTGGCCAGCGTGCCCGAGTCGCGCTATCTCAAGGCGGTGTTCTGCCGCGTGCTGGACTGACCCGCGTCGATGGCGCGTGCGTGGCGACCCGGTGCGCGGCCAGCCTTCCAGGCGGTCGCGGCACTGGTGCTGCTGGCCCTGGCGGCGACCGTGCTGCTGCGCTGGCCCGCGCCTGCACCCCCGGCGCGGGAACCACCGTCCCCGTTCGCCCAGCCCGCCCGTATCGACCGCATCGCCGGTGACGGCATCCGCGGCAGCGTGGACGGGCCGGTCGATCGCGCCCGCTTCGACGATCCCTTCGGCCTGGCGGTCGACGCGGGCGGCATCGTCTACGTGGCCGAGGGCGGCGACGGCAATCGGATCCGCCGCCTCCGGCCCGACGGCCGCGTCGACACCCTGGCCGGCGGCGGCGAGGGGTTCGTCGACGGCAGCGGCGTGGCCGCCCGCCTGCACACCCCCTCCGGCCTGGCGATCGACACCCACGGCGTGCTCTACGTCGCCGATACCGGCAACCATGCGATCCGCCGGATCACGCCCCAGGGCGAGGTGAGCACGCTCGCCGGCGACGGCGTGGCGGGCTTCGTCGACGGGCCCGCGCATCTGGCCCGCTTCCACGCCCCGATCGGCATCGCCGTCGGGACCGACGGCACGGTGTTCGTCGCCGACAGCCACAACGACCGCATCCGTGCGATCCGCGACGGCCGGGTGACCACGCTGGCCGGTGGCGACAGGCCGGGCTTCGTCGACGGCCCCGGCGGCGAAGCGCGCTTCGACACGCCGACCGGCCTGGCGACGAATCGCGCGGGACGCCTGTGGATCGCCGACACCGGCAACGGCGCGGTGCGCCTGCTGGATGTCCACGGGGTGTCGACGCCGCTGCTGCAGCCCGGCGATCCGGACGACACGCCGCGCGCGCCACTGGCCCTGGCCGTGGCCGGCGACGGCACCCTCTACATCGGCGAACTGGCCCGTGGGCGCGTGCTCCAGCGCGCGCCGGACGGCCGTCTGCACGTGTTCACCGGCCGCGACATGGCCCAGCGCCTGGCGCGTCCTGCCGGCATGGCGCTGGACGCCCGTGGCGCACTGTGGCTCACCGACGCCGCTGCGCACCGCGTCCACCGCATCGCCCACGTCCACCGCGCCGGCATGAAGCAGAACCTGCGAGACGCGGCCGTCGGGCCGGCGCCCGATGCACCGCTTCCCGACACCCGCGGCCGCTGGCCGCTGGCGCCCCAGGACGGCTGGCACGAGGTCGTCGGCACGATGGGCGAGGTGCGCGGCAACTTCAGCGGCGAGAGCCGCAGCCATCTGCACGACGGCTTCGACGTCCGCGCCGACGTCGGCACGCCGGTGTTGGCGATCGCCGACGCAAAGGTCACGAGCCCCCTGGCCGCGGGCCGTTTCGGCGACCAGGCCGAGAACGTCGCGATCGACGCGCTGACCTACATGCACATCCGCGTCGGCCGCAGTGCGCAGGGCCGTGCACTGGACCCCCGGTTCACGCTGTTGCGGGACAACGCCGGCCGACCGGCACGTGTGCGCATCGCACGCGGCACACGGCTCGCGGCGGGGGACGTCGTCGGTACGATCAATCCGCAGGCGCACGTGCACCTCATCGTCGGGCCGTCGGGCTACCAGCGCAACGCGGTGGGCCTGGGCTTCGCCAATTTCGTGGACCGGGTGGCGCCGCGGATCGATGCAGTCGAGCTGCGCGATCCGCTGGACGTACCGCTCACGACCCGCGAGGACGGGCGCGTCGTGGTGCCGCGCGACGTCGGCGGCGTGCAGATCGTGGTGGAGGCCTGGGACCAGGTCGACGGCAACCTGCCGAGGCGTCGGCTCGGCCTGCACGCACTCGGCTGGCAGATCCTTCACGACGACGGCACGCCGCTGGCCGGGTTCGAGGTGCCGCGCATGACCCTCGATTTCGACCGCATGCCGCCCCATCGCGAGGCGGTGCGTGTGGCCTATGCCGGCGACAGCGGAATCACGGTCCACGGCGCGGCGCGCACGCGGTTCCGCTACGTGGTCACCAACACCGTGCGCGACGGGCACATCGGCACCGGCGTGTGGGCCGTGGATGCGCTGCCGCCGGGCAACTACCGCGTGCGCATCACCGCGCTCGATGCCGCGGGCAATGCCGCCACGACGAACCGCGAGCTCGGGGTGCGGCTGCGCTGACGCGGCGCGAGCGGTTCACGGCCTGCACGCGGCGACGCTGGCACGGTGGTGCCCACCGGCACCGGCCCCACGCTTTCCGCGTCCGCCGTGCACCCACGTTCCGGAGACCGCCATGGCCACACGCCGCCGCTTCCTGTCCACTGCTGCGCTCGGCGCGGCCGCGCTCGCCGCCGCCCCGGTGATCGTCGGGGCCCAGACCACGCCGGGCGATGTGTTGCCCACGCGTGGCACCGTCCGGCGGACCGCCCTGCCGACCAATCCACCCGGCGGGCGGCGCTATCGCCCGTACGCGCGCGTCGGCCTGGGCTGCGCGCCGATCGGCAACAACTGGGCCGTGGTCAGCGAGGAGGACGCCGCGGCGACGATCGAAGCGGCGTGGGACGGCGGCATGCGGCTCTTCGACACCTCGCCCTGGTACGGCCTCGGCCGCTCGGAGCGCCGCCTGGGGCAGGTGCTGGGCCGGAAGCCGCGGGGCGATTACGTGATCTCCAGCAAGGTCGGCCGGTTGCTGAGTGCGACCACGCAGCCGCCGGAGGTCAGCTGGAAGGATCCGCCGCCGTTCGACTACCGCTACGACTACAGCGCCGCCGGCACCCGCCGGTCGGTCGAGGACAGTCTGCAGCGTCTCGGCATCGATTCCCTGGACATCGTGCTGGTGCACGACCTGTCCCCCGACAACGGCGACATGGGCGAACGCTGGGTCGAGTATTTCGAGCAGGCGCGCACCGGCGCCTTCCCCGAGCTGACCAGGATGCGCGAGGAAGGCCTGATCAAGGCCTGGGGCATGGGCGTCAACACACCCGAGCCGGCGCTGCGCGCGATCGAGGTGGCGGATCCGGACATCTTCCTGCTGGCCTGCCAGTACGCCCTGCTCGACCATCAGCGCGCGCTCGACGAGACGTTCCCAAAGCTCGCCGCACGCGACATCTCGGTGATCGTGGGCTCGCCCCTGCTGGCGGGGTTCCTCGCCGGACGCGACCGCTATCTCTACGGCGCGCAGCCGGTGCCGTCGGACGCGAACGAGAAGCGCACCACCGCGCAGCGCATCGCCGCGGCGCACGGCATCGACCTGCGCACCGCCGCGCTGCAGTTCGCCAATGCGCCGGCCGTGGTCTCGGCGATCGTGCCGGGCGCGCGCAACGCGGCCCAGGTGCGCGAAAACATCGCCTCGATGTCGGTGGCGATCCCGGCTGCCTTCTGGGCCGACCTGCGCGAGGCCGGCATCATCGCATCCGACGCGCCGGTGCCCGCAGCGGCCTGACGGCCGCCGCCCTCAGAGGCGCAGGACGGACTGCAGCGCGCGCGCCATCCAGCCGTGGAAACGCATCGGCGCTTCCGTGGCAGCCACGCAGATGCAGGCCTCGCCGGCGGTCGTCACCGGCTGGTGCTCCACGTCCTCGTCGAGATCGGCGACGTCGCCGGCACCGAACCGGCCCAGCGCATCCTCGTAGGCGCCGCGCAGGATCATCGTGACTTCGTGCCCGGCATGGCTGTGCATCGGAATGCCCTGCCCCGGCGCCGTGCGCAGCAGCATCAGGCCGCCGCCGTCGCCGGGCGCCTCGGCCCGGAGGTAGTGCACGCCCGGCACCACGCGGCGCCAGCGCAGCGTGCTGTAACGCGCGCCGAAGAACGGCTGCAGCGAGGCCGGCAGCAGATCCGGGTCACGCACCGGCGCCACGTCACGATGCGCCGGTCGCGGCAGCATCGCTTCGATCCCGAGCCGGGCCCGCAGGGCCTCGCGGGCGCCGGCCGACAGCGGCGCGCCTTCCTGCTGTTCGACCAGGCGCGCGCCGGTGTGCTCGGCATCGCGCACCGCGGCGCGGCAGGTCGGGCAGACCTCGAGATGGGCTGCGACCACCACCGCGAACGCGGTCGGAATGGCGCCGGCCGCGTAGCCCAGCAGGGTGGTCGGATCGGGATGGTGCTGCAGCGGCCTCATGCGTCGGCCTCCAGCAGCCGGTTGCGCAGCCGGGCGAATGCCCGGCGCAGGGTCGATTTCACCGAACCCAGGGGCATGCCGAGCTCGCTCGCGATCTCGCTGTGGCTGCGCGCCTCGAGAAACGACATGCGCACCAGCCGCGCCTGGGTCGCGGGCAGGGCTTCGATCGCGCGGCCCAGACGCACCTGGTCGGCGTAGCTCTCGGGCGCACTGGCATCGGGCGCGTCCATCTCCAGACCCGACTCGAATTCCTCCGGCAGCCCGTCGCCGTAGGCCACGGTGGCCTTGCGGCGCACGCTGTCGATGTAGAGGTTGCGCGTGATGCGGAACAGCCACGTCGCCAGGCTGGCCCGCGACGCGTCGAACTGTTTCGCGCCGCGCCACGCCCGCAGCATCGCGTCCTGCACCAGATCCTCGGCCTTGGACGACGGCGCGCCCAGGCCCAGCAGGTAGCGGTGCAGACGCGGCGCGAAATGGTCGTAGATGCGCAGGAAGCTCTCCTGGTCCTCGCGCGCGGCGACGTGCGCCATCTGCTCGGACCAGTATTTGAGATCGCGCTGCGGCTCGCCCGTGGATGGCATTCGCACAGTCTCGCGCAAGGGCGTGACCTTTTGAGGGAAAGAGGGAGACAGGCGCGGCAGGCTAGTCATGGCAGTGGTGAGAGTGACGTGAGGCGGCCGCGGGGGCGCTGATGGACATCTCTACGTGCCGCGGGGCGGGATGGATCCCCGGCACGCCCGGGATCCGAACCGGCCCGGGGCGCGTACAGGACACCGCCGCCGACGAACGACGCGGCCATCCCCCTTTTCGTTCCCTGTCCGGAGAGTCCCCGATGCGTACATGGCTGATCGTCCCCGTTGTCGCCCTTGCCGCCGCCTCCACCGCACATGCCGCCGGCCCCGAGGCGGGCCGTTTCTCGATGTCGCTGGTCGGCGGCATCGACGTCCCGCTCAGCGGCGACGTGCACGACGGCGCGATCGCCGCCGTGCCCGACCTCGGCCCGCTCAACCCCGCGCTGACCGGCATCAACGCCGAGCTTCGCATCGGGGACCGCGGCCACGATCGCATCTACGACGTGGCCGGCACGGTGGGCGTGGAGTTCGCCTATGCGTTCGACGACCGCTCCGAGCTGTTCGGTCAGGTGCGCCGGACCGAGGCCGACGAAGGCACGGTGCAGGTGGGCGGGGCCTTCGTGCCCGCGCTGGCCACCGAGCTCCCGGTCTTCGGCACGTTCGGCGACTACATGGCGCTTTCGGCCGAGCTCGGCTACCGCTACTACTTCGGCACGCCCGGCTACGCACGCCCCTTCGTCGGCGCGCGCGCCGGCGCCGTGCGCGTCGACGAGATCCGCGCGACGTTCTCGATTCCGGATGCAGGCATCACCATCGCCGACGCCCCCTTCTACGCGTCGGGCTGGGTCCCCACCGGTGGGTTGGACGTGGGCGTGCTCATGCCGGTGAGCGAGCGCTTCAGCGTGACCCTGGCCAGCGGCGTGCGCTACATCGGCGACCTCAAGGACGACGACAGCGCGATCGGTGGCCTCGGCTTGGCGTCGATCAACGACACCGGCAGCCGCTTCTCGGTGCCGCTGACGCTGTCGGCGCGCTGGGATTTCTGATGTCGACGTCCTGCCAGCGCGCATCGTGCGCTGGCAGGGCGGGCGCGGTGGTCCGACCCACGGCGCATGCCCGCGTATGTCTTCCATCAGTCCGACCAGACTGCCTTCCGGAACGCGCAGGAAGGCGGTCTGCAGCGTGGTCGGTCATCGTCGCCAGCAGGCCGACGCCACGAGTGAACAGACCGAACATCGGTGGCGAACTGATCGATCGCGGCCAGGAAGCGCGCGCTTCCCCGTCTGCGCTCAGCCCGCAGTCCGGACCAGCAGGTCGAACGCTTCGAGCATCTGTTCCGGGGCGAACGCGCAGTGCCCCTCACCTGCAGGCGGCATGACGGTAATCCGGTCTGCACGGCCAGCTTCGGCGGCCAGCGCGGGGTAGACGCCGTGATAACGCGGCGGGATCGTCGGGTCGTCGCTGTTGTAGCGCAGGACGAGCGGCTTGCCGATCGTCCCGCGCAGATCTGCAACACCTGCGAGGTACGACGCGGCCTGCGCATCCGCGGGATACCGGCGCACGCCGGCGTTGAACGCTGCATCGTCACCGAACCCGCTGTAGACGGTCTCGCGATTGTCGACCGGCAGACCGCCTGCGCGCACGGTCATCTCGCGCAGCAGCAGTGCGTGCAGGCTGAGTGCGCCGACCAGACCGTCGGTAGATACCTCCAGTGCCTGTGCCAGCGTAGCCGCGGCCGCGGGGTTGGTCGCCAGCGCCGTGCCGACGGTCTGCATCAATGCGATCTGGTCGGCCGGCAGGTCGTCGAGCGGTGCCGCCTTGGGATCGGACAGGCCGGCGCCGGGAAGGCCCGCGTCGGGGAAGAAATAATCGAACGCCACCAGCGAGCGCAGCGCGTCTTCAAATACCTGCGTGGCCGGTACGTTCGCGCCGCACAGCGACAGGGCGCCGTCGTAGGACGCACCGTGCCGCTCCAGGCTCGCGACCGCGATCTGCCCGCCCATCGAGAAGCCGACCAGCCACGTGCGTCGCGGTGCGTGACGGTTCACGACATATGCCCGGAGGCGCTCGTTGTCCGCGATCGCCTCGACGACTGCCCAGCCTTGGGATGCATAGCCGCTTTCGGCCACCGCATAGCCGCGCGCGAGGAACAGCGGCGTCGCCTCGTTCGCCGGCCACGGGTCGGCACGCGGCACGCCGCGTGGCTCATAGCCGTGCAGCAGCACGACAAGTTCGCCATTCCAGTCGGTGGGAATCTCGAAACGCCAGGGCGCGCCGGCGAACGTGCCGGAATCGACGCGCGGGGCCGTCGATTGCGGGACAGCAGGCAACGTTGCCGGCGGCGCAGACTGCCGCGGTTCGCTGCGGCAAGCCGCCAGCAGAGTGAAGGAAACCGCGAGCGCGGCGCCGCGCAACAGAATGCTCCGCATCGTCCAACCTCTCCCTGGCCTGCGCGCGAATATTGCACGCCGGCCGGGTGAGCTCAACCGGCGTCGCTCGCCTCCCCGCCCACCTCTTCCATCAACCCGACCAGGTTGCCATCGGGATCACGCAGGAAACCGATCCACAGCGCGTGGTCGGGCATCTGTGCAGCGAGTGCGGGGGCGCGTTCCGCGGTCGCACCGCGGGTCACGCACGCCTCGAACGTGGCGACGATGTCGCGCACGCCGAAGTACAGCACCGAGTTGCGCCCGGGTTCATCCGCGCCCTGCGGCGTGCTCAGCATCACGCGGACGCCGGCGGCGTCGAGAAATGCGAGTCCGGGCCCGGCACGGAACAGGAACGTCAGACCGAGCACGTCCCGATAGAAGCCGAGCGCGGTATCGACGTCGGACACGGTCACGGCGACCTGGCGCAGCGTGATCGACGGCGTGCCGTGCATTACATGCGCGCCGTGGACGCGGAGACCGGTGCGAAGCGCAGCACCTCCACGCCATCGACGTCGACGGTCTCGACGAACATCGCATAGGGCCGCACCCACAGCGCGCCCTCGCCGTACAGCGGCCGGTAGACCACCACCGGTTCCAGCGTCTCGCTGTGCCGCGCCACGCCGATGACGTCGTAATCGCGGCCCTTGTAGTGGCGGTAGCGGCCGGGCGCGAGTGCGGGCAATACGGGCAGATCGGACATCGGAGTCTCCAGTGGAGGGGCGCGGGTCAGTTTGTGCGCGGCGCGATGGGTTCATCGGCACCGGCAGGCCGATGCCGCGGACGGGCAGACCGCCACCACGACACCGATACGCCCGGCGCGGGCGCCACGCATCGGTGGCGAAGGGATGGATCGTGCCGGGTACGCCCGCTCCGACCAGCCCCAGTCCGCGACCCGTCGCCGTCATCGCCCGGATGCACCGCTGTCTCACCCGGTCGACCGGGCCGATGCGTTGCATCGCAGGCGCCCCGGGTTCGATCCGCCGTTCGAGTTTCGCATCAGGCGCAGCCGCTGAGACGGCGCCCGCTAGAATCACCGGATGAACACCACGCTCGTCCTGCTCGCCCTGATCCTGTTGCTGTCGGCCGTCGCGACCGGGCTGCTCGTCGTCCTCGTACTGCGGCGCACCGACCACGGCGGCGACGTGCTCGAGCGTGCGTTGCGCGACGAACAGCGCGAGGGCCGCGGCGAACTGCGTGCGCAGCTCGATGCCTTCGCCCTGGCGCAGGCGCAGCGCACCGATGCCTTCGGCGCCCAGCTGCAGAGCGTGGCGGCGCGCACCGACCAGCGTCTGGACGAATTCACGCTGCGCACGGACCAGCGGCTCGACAGCTTCACCCGCACCACCGACGAGCGCCTCGACGTGTTGCGTGCCGCATTGGGCGAGGACGCGCGCAAGGCGCGCATGGAAGGTGCGGACCAGCAGCAGCGCTTCGCCGATGCGCTGGGTGCGCGCCTGACCGAACTGACCCAGCGCAACGAGCAGCGCATCGGCGAGATGCGCGCGACGCTCGAGCAGCAGCTGCAGCGGCTGCAGACCGACAATGCGGCCAAGCTCGAACAGATGCGCGAGACCGTGGACGAGAAACTCCAGTCCACGCTGGAGGCCCGCCTCGGCGCGTCCTTCAAGCTCGTCTCCGAGCGTCTCGAACAGGTGCAGCGCGGGCTCGGCGAAATGCAGCAGCTGGCCACCGGCGTGGGCGATCTCAAGCGCGTGCTGAGCAATGTCAAGAACCGGGGCGGATGGGGCGAGGTGCAGCTGGACAATATCCTCGAGCAGACCCTCACGTCCGAGCAGTACGCGCGCAGCGTGCGGGTCAAGCCCGACAGCGGCGAGGCCGTGGACTTCGCGATCCGCCTGCCCGGCCGCGCCGACGACGGCAGCGTGGTCTGGCTGCCGGTCGACGCCAAATTTCCCCGCGAGGACTACGAGCGCCTGCTCGACGCCCAGGAGCAGGGCGATGTCGAGGCCGTGCGCAGCACCACCGCGCAGCTCGAACGGGCGATCCGCGTCCAGGCCAGGTCGATCTGCGAGAAGTACGTGTGCCCGCCGCACACCACCGACTTCGCGGTGATGTTCCTGCCGACCGAAGGCCTGTATGCGGAGGTCATCCGCCGCGCCGGCCTGATCGATCTGCTGCAACGCGAGCACCGCATCGTGGTCGCCGGTCCGACCACGATCACCGCGCTGCTCAACAGTCTGCAGATGGGATTCCGCACGCTGGCCATCGAGAAGCGCTCGAGTGAGGTCTGGCAGGTGCTGGGTGCGGTGAAGACCGAGTTCGGCAAGTTCGCCACCGTGCTCGAAAAGGCCACCGGCCAGCTCGACACCGTGCAGAACAGCCTGAAATCCGCAGGCGTGCGCACCCGTGCGATCGAACGCCAGCTGCGCGGGGTGGAGTCCCTGCCGGCCCCGGACGCGCAGGCGCTGCTGGGCGAAACGCTCGACGACGAGACGCCGTCGCCCGGTTGAGCGGTGCGGGGCGGTGGCTGGTCGCGCACGGCCGGCCCATGTCGCCTGGCGTCCCGATGGGCGCACCCGACGCGCCGGGCCCCGGAAACGAAGCTTCGCGCACCCGCTTGCCGACGACGTGGAGCATCCGCTCGCGCGGGTGGGGAGGCGGTCGCGCGGGATCGGGTCCGTCGCATGCGTCAGCAGCTGGAGGCCGCGCGGGCGATCGGCCTGCGGTTGCGGGGTCATGTGTCCCGTCGCCTGCGCCGTGTCCCGGACGCGGCGATCCGCGCCGGACCCGGGCGACGACGACGCGCGTGGCCTAGAGGATCGGCACGAGCCCCGCGCCGAACGCGGTGAAGATGCGGGTCAGCACGCTGCGGAATCCCAGGCTGACCTCGGGAAAATCGCCCACCGGCGCGTAGCACTCGCGGAACCCCGGCGCGTCAGGCGGCAGCGGCTCGGGACAGTCCGGTCCGGGCTGGAACTCGTAGCTGGTGGCGTAGCGCGTCGGCCACAGATCGAACAGCGGCAGACGCTCGGACACCTTGGCCATCGAATAGTCCACGCCCGGAAGCACGGCCGGCCGGTCGCGCGGCGCGATAGTCCAGGCATTGGCCGGCGAGATGTCGCGGCGGATGCTCGCTGCGAGCGTGCGCGCGAAGGCTGGATGCTCGATGACGATCGCGTTCTCGGTGTTGAGATTGTCCCCGCGCGGGTCGAAGTTGTGGGTCCCCACGACGCCGACACGTTCGTCGATCACCAGGGATTTGGCGTGCAGGCCCATGCGCACGCCGGCGCGGTTGAGCGGTACGCGCCGGTTCACCCCGATGCCCGCATAGCGCAGCGCGGCGTACTCGCGGGTCAGCGGCGAGGGCAGCGGGCTGCGCGCTTCGGCTTCCGCGGCCTCGCCCCCACGGCCCGCGCGTGTGGCGCGAGGGGCGTCGAGATCGACGCTGCCGTCGGCGTTCCACGAGATGCCGACGGCGCCGGTCGCGTCGAGATCGATCGGTGCGTTCTCCGGAAACGGTTTGTACTCGTAGATCTGGAACCCGAGGTCGCGCAGGTGGCGGCGCTTGTACTTGTACGACAGGGCGTAGGTGATGAAGGAGTCGGTGGCGGCCAGGCTGTTGGTCGAGACCACGACCCGCGGCGGTGCGGGCCGGTCGCGCAGGCCGGCGAAGGTCTGTTCGGCCGGCCGTGACAGCACGAGGTAGGGCGTCTGCAGCAACACTTCGTCGTCGGCCGACTCGATCAGCGCGCGCAACCGCGGCGTCGCGGTGATGGCCGCCTGCGCGGCTTCGCGGTCGCGCCGATGCTTGGCCGGCAGGTCGCCGATGAACTCCACCGGCCCCACCTCGATGGCGGCGGCGGCCAGGCGGCGCTCGACCAGGGCGGTGTCGGCAGCGTCTGCCGAGATCGCCTCGACCCGTCCGGGTCGCGCGTAGTCGCGGAACGACACCTCGGGCACCCCCGCGCGCAGCAGCTGTCGGCCGACGTCGGTGAGCTGCTCGGCCGGGGTGCTCAGCGGCGCATGCCAGAACGCGAGGAAGTTCTCGGCCATCGCCGCGACCACGGGACCGGCCACCAGCACGTCGCGGTCGCGGAAATTGAAGCTGTCGCTCCAGTCGAAATAGCTGTCCTGGTAGTTCCGCCCGCCGGTGATGCCGACCAGGCCGTCGACGACCAGCGACTTGCTGTGCATGCGCTGGTTGAGCCGGCGCCAGCAGCACGCGGCCGCGATCACGTAGCGCGGATAGCTGATCCGCGCGCGGCCGAGGACGGGGTTGTAGATGCGCAACTCGAAATTGGTGTGACTGCCCGCCAGCGCCGACAGGGTTTCGACGGTGCGCATCGCCGAGAGCTGGTCGATGAGCAGGCGCACCTGGACGCCGCGCCGCGCGGCGGCCAGCAGTTCCTCGAGCACCAGATGTCCGGCGTCGTCCTCGTCGAAGATGTAGGTCTGCAGATCGATCGTGCGCTGGGCGCCGCGGATCAGGTCCAGCCGCGCGAGCAGCGCGTCCTGGCCGTACTCGAGCAGGACCGCGTGGTGGCGCGGAGACTCGGGCGTGCTGCGCGCCAGCGCGTCGATGCCCAGCGCGCGCAGCGGCGACGGGGTCGCGCAGGCGTCGGCACGTTCGCAGACCACGGCGGTCTCGCGCGCGGCGACCGCGATATGCGCCGCCGCGTCGCGCCGCGCGGGCGAGAGCGTGGTGCAGGCGGTCGTGGCCAGCGCGAGCGCCAGCACGATCGAACGTCGCCACCCGCGCATCAATCGGGCCCCGATGCCCGGATCCGCAGCGTGAAGCGGACCTGGTCCGACAGTGCGTAGCCCCAGCGGTCCATCGCGTAGCGGCTGCGTCGGATGTCACCTTCGCCCGTGACGTCGCAGTCCACTGCCGGCCGTGCGCAGCCGGCGGGCGCGATGCGGAAGGACTCGCGCTGGCGCACGCCACGGATGCTGAGCACCCCGGTCATCTCGCCACCGTCGCGCAACAGGGCCACCGGATAGGGATCGGACACGAAACGCGCCTCGGGATGGCGCTCGACGTCGAAGAAGCCGGGGCCCCGGGTGATCCGCGTGTAGCTGCGGCTTTCCTCGATCTCGACCCCGCCCGTCACCAGCACCAGGCGGACCTGGTGATCACCGCCCGGCAGGGTGACGATCGTCCCCGACCATTCGGGAAACCGGCCCTCGAGCTGCTGGCCCCAGCGCGTGCGCAGGCTGAAGCCGATCTTCGAGCGTGCGGTATCGAGCGTCCGCTCGGGCGGCCCGGGCTGGGCCGCGGCCTGGCCCAGCGCGCCCGACAGGCACAGACCCAGCGCCACGCCGAGCACGTGCCGGGCACGGCGGCGCCAGTGCCTCGCCGCGACACCGGCGACGGAGCGGCAGGAAGCGATCGACACGGGCCCGGCTGTGCGCGCTAGGGCCACCAGAACGCCGACAGTTCGGCTGCGCCGGGCTCGATCTGGGCCGCGTCGCGCAGGTCGAGCACGGCGATGCCCCCCGGCGGCATGCCGCGGTATTCCCCCGTCTGGCCGCTGTGGAGCAGCGCGGCGAGACGTTCGAGCCCGGGGTTGTGGCCGACCATCAGCAGGCGACCGACCTCCGCGTGCTCGTCGGCGAGCGCGGCCAGCGTGCCGGAGGTCGCCTCGTAGATGCCCGGCTCCAGGCGCTGGTCGACGTAGCCGATGATGCCCAGCACCGCCTCCAGCGTCTCGCGGGTGCGGCGCGCCGGCGAACACAGCACGCAGTCGGGAATCAGGCCGTTCTCGCGCAGCCAGCGGCCGGCGGCCTCGGCTTCGGCCAGGCCCTCGGCCGACAGGGGGCGATCGATGTCGGCCTGGCCGGGCACGGCGGGGTCGGCATGGGCGTGGCGGAGCAGGATCAGTTCGCGCATGGGCCAAGGTGCTCTTGTCGGGGACTGGGCGGGGCGGACTCGGTCACTTCTTCAGCCATTTCAGCAGCGGCGCCCAGTCGGCCTGGTGGTCGCGAACCTGGGCCGAATGGTAGTCGAACAGGCTGCGCCCCAGTCCGACCAGCATCACGTAGGCCTGGCTGTCGCGCAGCTGGGCGACCACCGGATAGGGCCATTGTTCCAGCAGCGCCAGGGCCTGCTGCGAGGCGTTGGTCCAGGGCCGCATGCGGTTGGCGACCAGGCCCACGCGGGTCTGGCCGCGGCGCACGGCCGGGTGTTTGGCGAGGGAGTTGAGGAAGCCTACGGTGGCGTCGATGTCGAGGGCCGACGGCAGTACCGGCACCACCACCGCATCGGCCTGCTCGAGATAGGCGTCAAGATCGTCGGCCATGGCGCCCGCCGCGGCGTCGACGACCACACGACGTGTGCCGTCGGGAATCGCCGCGAGCACCTTGCGGTGGCGGACGCTGCCGTCGATCGGCAGCACCGCGCTTTCCAGACCGGCCCGACGTTCGGCCCAGCGCGTGGACGACTGCTGCGGGTCGGCGTCGACCAGCACCGTAGGCTCGCCGCCCAGGGCGGCCTGCGCGGCGAGATGGGTCGCGATCGTCGTCTTGCCGACCCCGCCCTTGGAACTGGCCACCAGCACGGTCTTCATCGCAGCCTCCGCAATCCACCAGCGCCCGAGCGTACACCGCTGGCGTGGACGCCGCGACCGCGTCGCGCGCGTTACGGCGCAGGCCCCGGCCCGCTACCATCGCCGCTCTTCCGCCGTCATCACCGCACCCCATGAGCGAACTGCAGGACCTGGCCGCGCTGATCCGGGCCAACACGCCGTTGATCGTCGTGGAGACGCCCGACGAGCCGCGCGCGGTCGAGCTGTTCCGGCAGTCTCTGCAGCAGGTCTGGCGGGCGCTCTACCGCTGGACGATCACCGAGGGCCTGCGCCGGCTCGATCTCGACGGCGAATCGGAGACCGACACCGCGCCCGATGCGAGCAATACCCTGGCCGCGATCCGCGAGGCCGAGCAGCGCGGCATCTATCTGCTGCTCGATTTCCATCCCTACCTGGGCTACGCCGGCACACAGCGCCAGCTGCGCGACCTCGTGCAGCGCCGCAACTGCCTGCCGCACGTCATCGTCCTAGTGGGTCACACCGTGGAACTGCCGGCGGATCTGGAAACGATGGCGGTGCGCCTCCGCCCGCGCCTGCCCGACGCCGACGCGCTGCTCAAGCTGGTGCGCGAGGAAGCCGTGGCCTACCAGCAGGAGCACGGCGGGCGGCGGGTCGAAGCCGATGCGGACGCGGTGCGCCAGATCGTGCGCAACCTGCAGGGTCTGTCGCTGGGCGATGCGCGACGGATCACGCGCCAGCTGATCCATGTCGACGGGGCGCTGGGCCACAACGACCTGCCCGCACTGGCCAGGCTCAAGTTCGAGCTGCTCAACAAGAGCGGACATCTGCATTACGAGTACGACACGGCCGGCTTCGCCGATGTCGCCGGTGCGCGCCGGCTCAAGCGCTGGGTCGAACAGCGGCGTCGCGTGTTCGTCGAAGGCGACGCCCCGCCGGGTCTCGATCCGCCCAAGGGTGTGCTGCTGCTCGGCGTGCAGGGCTGCGGCAAGTCGCTGCTGGCGAAAGCCATCGCCGGCGGCTTCGGCGTGCCGCTGGTGCGCCTGGATTTCGGCACGCTCTACGACAAGTACCACGGCGAAACCGAGCGCAACCTGCGCGAGGCGATCGCCTCCACCGAGCAGCTCGCGCCGGTCGTGCTGTGGATCGACGAGATCGAGAAGGGCCTGGCGTCCAGCGGCGACAGCGA
This sequence comes from Luteimonas deserti, assembly GCF_013425765.1. GTDB lineage: Bacteria > Pseudomonadota > Gammaproteobacteria > Xanthomonadales > Xanthomonadaceae > Luteimonas > Luteimonas deserti. The sequence goes on along the minus strand of NZ_JACCJZ010000004.1, from coordinate 159,667 downwards.
CGGCGGCGTCTCGAGACGCGTGCTCGGGTTTCTGCTGACCTGGATGGCCGAGCGCAAGTCCAAGGTGTTTCTGGTGGCCACCGCCAACCAGGTCCACGACCTGCCGCCGGAGCTGCTGCGCAAGGGCCGTTTCGACGAGATCTTCTTCGTCGACCTGCCGGACGCGGACACCCGCGCGCATGTCTTCGCGGTGCACCTGGCACGGCGCGGCTTCGCGGTGGAGGCCTTCGACCTGCCGGTGCTCGCAGCGGATGCGGCCGGGTTTTCCGGCGCGGAGATCGAGCAGGCCATCGTCGCCGCGCTCTATGCCGCGCATGCTGGCGGTGTGCCGCTGGCGCAACCGATGCTGCGCGAGGCGCTGCAGGACACCCGCCCGCTGTCGGTGATGATGCGCGAGCAGGTCGAGGGCCTGCGCAGCTGGGCGCGCGAACGGACTGTACCCGCGGACTGAGGCGCTGCCGAACATGCTGCCGCGCTGCAGACGCTGAAGGCGCTCCGAAACGGACGACGAGGCAGCCCGCGGTCAGCGACGCCCACACGGAGTCGCAAGGACACGCCATGCGCACACCCGCAAGCTCGGGATTCCCCGCACTCGCCGTCGTCATCGCGATGACACTCGCCATCGGCTGTGCACACCGCATGCAGCGTGTCGAACGCGCGCTGGTGCTGCCGCCATCGGCACAGACGCATGTCATCGGGACGCACCAGCGCTTCATGATGGCGGTGCCGATCGAGGACCCCGATCCCGTCTTTTCGCAGCGCGCGCAGTTGGACGGCGTTCTGCACCTGTGCACGACGTTCGTCGTCACCACTGAAGGCGAGGTCGAAGACATCGCGTTCGATCGCGAATCGTCGGCTTGCGCGGAGCCCGGTTCGGCTGCTGTCGCGTCGTTCGAACGCGCGGTTCGCGCCGCACTCGAACGCTGGCGTTACTTCGGCGCCGCCGTCTGCACCTTTCCCGACGGGATCGATCCCGATTCGGATCCGCGCTGTGATGGTCCGGACGTGCGCGTCGATCCGGTGCCGATCCGGATGCGCTACGTCTTCACGTTCTCGTCGGAACGGGGCGGGCGCGTCTCGCGGGCGCAGGCGTCACCCGTGAAGTGATGCCTGCGCGTCGTCCGCTCGGTTGGCCTCGCTGATCGCCAACCGGTACGTCGCCGCCTGACCGGGATGGCCGACATCGACCGCGTCTTCGCCGAGCCGGAAGATGTCGGCCACCTGGGCGTCGAGCGCCCGGGCACCTTCGACGTCGTCGCACAGCACCTTGCCCGGACCGGCGACCATGACGCCGGAGCCGCTGGCGCCGCTGACCTCGAGCTGCAGCGCGATGGTGCCGGGGAGCGTCAGGCGCTGGTCGGGGATGGTGTCGTCATGCCGTGCAGTCCGCGCCGTCGCGGCTGGACTCGACCGTGCCACCGGTCTCGCCCGCACCGTCTCGCGGATCGGGCGTGAACCCGGGTCGAGTGCGCGTACCGGCCGTCGCCGACCGCGGATGCCCGGGTGCCGCCGGTCTCGGCCAGCGTCGGCGCTACTTCGCCGCGACGACCTGCGCGTCGCAGCCGAGGCCGACATCGACGCCGATCCGGACCGCCGTGGCGCGCCGCGGCGCGGCGTGGATCCGGTGCCGGTGCGCCGGCGCGACGGATTCGGCTTCCACCGTGAGCGCCGGCCGCGGACCGGTCACCCGTGCGGCCGGGCTGCGCCGAGCGTCAGCGGGTTTCGCTGAGCGTCAGCCGGTATTCGCCGGGCTCGCCGAGCTGGCCGACGTAGATCTCGTACTCGCCGGGACGGAAGCTGTCGACGATGGCCGCATCGAGTGCGCCGCCGCTGTCGTCGTCGCACAGCACCTTGCCTGCACCGCGGACGACCAGGCTCGAGTCCGTGGTGCTGGTGACGGCGAGACGCAGGGTCACCGTGGAGGTGATGGTCAGGCGGTGGTCGGGCGTGGAATCGACCATGCCGGTGCAATGCGCACCGTAGGTGCTGGCCTGCACCGGGCCACCGGTGGTGCCGGTGCCGACCTGCGGATCGGGAGTGAAGCCGGCGCCGAGCCGGAAGTCGGCGTACTGGTTCGATGTTCCGGCGGTGACGCCGGCGCGTTCGGTCAGGCTCAGGGTGTAGCTGCCGGGGGTGTCGATGTGGCCCACGTAGACCGCGTAGTCGCCCGGCGTCAGGCGGGCCTGGACACGGGCATCGAGCTGCCCGCCGCTGTCGTCGTCGCAGAACACCCCGGCCGGACCGACCACCACCAGCGTGGAGTCGGTGGTGCTGTCCAGCGCGAGCTGCAGGTCGAGCGCCGACGTGACCCTGATGGTGTGGTGCGGCGTGCTGGCGACCACCCCGGTGCACTGCGGTCCGAAGCGACTCGCCTGGGTGTCGCCACCGGTGCGGCCCTGCGCGGTCTGCGGGTCGGGCGTGAAGCCCGCGCCCAGCACGAAGCGCCCGCCCGACTGGGCCCCGGCCGGCATACTGCCGCCGACCAATACGAGTGCGGCGCACAGGCCGCAGACGGTGCGTGTTACTGACATCAGTTGTCCCCGTTCCCCGTGCGCCGACGCCCTGTCGCCGCTGGCGCGAAGTGTGCGCCGGCAGGGCTTCAAGGCCAAGAGCCGCGGGCGAGGTGGTCGATGTGCGATCGCCGGTGCTAGTCTCGGCGCGCCCGGCGAGGGCGTGACATGGAGGTTCACGATGCGACCCACCTGGATGCTCGGCCTGCTGGCCGTGCTGGCCCTGCCCGCTGCAGGGCGTGAGCCGCCCGCGCCGCACTGCGTCGATGCGCGCGCGATCGCCGAGATCCACCAGGCCGATCCGTTCACCCTGGTGCTGCGGGACGATAACGGCGGCAGGCACCGGCTGGGACTGGCCGGTGATTGCGCCGGCGTGCTCGCCGACGAGGATGCCCGTCTGGTCGGCCGGGACGGATGGATATGCGGCGCGCCCGGCGAGGCGGTGCAGTCCGCACGCCATGCCTGCCCGGTCGCGTTGGTCACGCCAGTGGATGCGCGCGCTTACGCCGCGCTGGTGCGCGAGGCACAGGCGGCGCCCACGACGCTCGGCGCCCTGGTCGTCCGCGGCGAGCGTGTCCGTGGATTCCGTGGCACGCCCGATTACTGCGTCGCCAACCGCTGGCTGCGCAGCTGGCACCAGGGCCCCTCGGGCATCGAGGTGGACGTCTCTCCGCGCCAGGCGTCGGGTCACCGGCGCTACCGGATCGAGACCACCGGGGCGTGCGACGACGACGGCGCAGAGGTGCTGACCCTGGTCTCGGGGACAGGGACGGGGATGGTCTGCGGCCACGCCGGCGATCACGTCCTGTTCTCGCGCGCGGCGACCGCCGGCGGACTGGAGGGCGAGATCCTGCGTCGCATCTCCGCCGGTGGCGAGACGCGCTGCCGCGTCGCCAGCGTGTACCCGATCGACCGCTGAGCGGCGCTAGCGCGGCACCTGCCAGCCGGGCGAGGGCTCGCCCGCGACGCCGGCTTCCCGCAACGCGCGGTCTACGAGATCGGCTTCCGTCCGCAGCGACGGATCCGCCAGGAAGCGGACGAACTGCCCGGCGCCACCGTGCGGCAATGCGGCGCTCGCCCGGCCCCATTCGAGCATCCGCCAGTCGAGCGTGCGCCGGCGCGCCTGTGCAGCCGCCCGTTCTGCGGGCGTGGCCGCCAATTGCTCGAGCATCCGCAGTCCGACGCTCCGGCCGAACTGCGTATCGGACGCATCCGCCATCACCGTGCCGACATGCCGGCAACGGCCGAGGCGGACCGCATCGCCGCGCACGGCCGTCGGCGCGCAGGCCCGCAGCAACGGCGCGGGATCGGGCAGGGCCGTGCCGGCCCAGAGCGACGACGCCGACAGCGTGGCCAGTTCGACCGGATCTGATGTGCCGGCGCCGGCCAGGGCGGCGCGCTCGTCCGCGGTGGGCGACGTCCGCAGCAGCGCCGACTGCGCCCAGCGCACCTGGTCGAGCATGTGCAGATCGAACCGGCCGGCGCCACGTGCGTCGGCCAGCAGGGCGTCCACGCTGCCGCCGCGCGCGAGCAACGGCGCGAGGTTCGTCGGCTCCTCACCGAGCCAGCGCTGGGCCGCGCGCACGCGGATGTCCGGTTCTCCGCTCGCTGCGAGCCAGGCATTGGTCAGGACGTCGGCACCGGCACGCCCGGCCGCCCGGCGCTGCCAGGCGAGGCGTTGCGCATCCGCCCCCGCATCGTGCGGGCGCAGCACGGCGGCCAATGCGAGCTCGCGCGGCCCGCCGGCTGCGGCGAGCGCAGTGGCGCTGCGCTGCGACCAGCTGCGCCATGCGTTCCCCGCCGCCCCATCTTCCTGCTGCTCATCCTCAGCGTCGACGCGATCGTAGGCCGATTGCGCATACGCGGCAGATACCGCAAATACGAACGCACACGCGACCGCGAGCAGTGGACGGATCATTGGAAGGTCCCGGATCGGAGCAGAGTCAGCACAACAGCCCTCATGGTGGTTCGTGACGCCGTTCACGGCGTCGCCGGCATCCAGTCGGAAGGCGGCGCGGATGCAAGGCCGGCATCCGACAGTATGCGAGCCTGCAGGTCGATCTCGGTACGGATCGACGCGTCATCGAGCAGGCGCGTGTACTGGAGCTCCTCGTGCTCCGCGGTTGCGCGCTGCATCACAAGGATCGTCCAGGCGCTTTTCCGAGCGGCCTCCCCATCAGGACCGACGAGCTGCGTCATGAGTGCTCGCCCCCAGTCGCGGGCGAGCACTGTGTCGGCGTCGAGCAACTGCGTGGCCACCGATCTGCAGGCTGTCTGGACCTCTGGCGCATCGGCGCGGCAGCTGCCCACGATGCGCGAATACGCGGAAATGGCGTTGCCGGTCGACAGCTCGAGCGCCAGCATCGTGGCGTGGACGTGCTCCGTCATTGGCTCCGCGTCTCCTGCCGATGGACGGATCTGCGCCTCGGCCGGATAAGCACTTAAGGCATCGCGTATCCATCTCAATGTCGGGAGATAGGCGCTGTCGTAGTGCCGTGCGGCAGCGGCTTGCAGCATGCCGTCGACCGGCAGATCGGTGCTCAGCAGCAGCGGCGCACTGTTGTCGGGTTGCGCATCGGCCCAGCGCCGGGCTGCGGCTTGCGAGACGGCATCGCCCTTGCTGGCGCCCATGATCAAGAGAACGTTGGCGATGACGTCGTCGCCGGCGCGCGTTGCAGCGCGCTGGCGCCATTCGCGCGCAAGACCATCGAACTGCACCCGGGTCCGGTTCGCGTCGATGACATCGCCCGGCTGCGGCGGCGAGGAACGGCTGGCCGCCTGCCGGAGCAACGCCGCCAGCGCCAGTTCGCGGGGACTGTCGAGCTGGGCGAGCGCATGCGCGGTACGAAGCAGATAGTCCTGCCTGCCGACGGCGCCATCTGCAGGGCCGTCCGATTCCGCCCTGCCGATCGACGGAGGTGGGCTGCTGCCAGTGCCGACACGCGCATCCGCATCGCCGGCGCCAGGGTGCGAGCAGGCGACGGCCAGTACCGCGAGTCCCGAAAGGATCCAACCGCGCATTCCGCCTCTCCACATCCGTGTCGGACGAGCTTAGCCTCGGCTGCGGCTCTCTGTCAGTAGCCCGCCGCGTGACCGTCCTTGCGCGATTCGCTGGCGCCGATCCAGCCGCCGTGCGGGTTCTTCATGATCGCCTGGTACCCGCCATACGGCCCATGCGCGAAGCGCACCGAATGGCCCTTCATCATCAGCGCGCGCACGGTTCCGTAGGCGAATCCGGATTCGAGATCGACCTCGCCGCCGTCGGTCATCGGCGTGGCCTGGCCGGCGGGATCGGTCGAGCCGTCGTGCTGGATGCGCGGCGCGTCGCCGGCTTCCTGCAGGTTCATGCCGAAGTCGACCATGTTGATGATGATCTGCGCATGCCCCTGCGGCTGCATCGCGCCGCCCATGACGCCGAAGCTCAGCCAGGGCTCGCCGTCCCTGGTGGCGAAGCCGGGGATGATGGTGTGGAACGGCCGCTTGCCCGGTGCGTAGGCGTTGGGATGATCCTCGCGCAGCACGAACTGCTCGCCGCGGTCCTGCAGGATGAAGCCCAGGCCCGGCGGCGCCATGCCACTGCCCATGCCGCGGTAGTTGGACTGGATCAGCGAAACCATCATGCCGTCGGCGTCGGCGGTCGTCAGATAGATCGTGTCGCCCTCGTCGAGCTGCTTCGGCGTGCCCGGCTGCACTTCGCGCAGCGCGGTGTCCATCGAGATCAGCGCGCCGCGCTCGCGGGCGTACTCCTTCGAGATCAGCCGCGCGACCGGCGCCGGGTGGAATTCCGGATCGGCATACCAGCGCGCGCGATCGGCGAAGGCCAGCTTCTTGGCCTCGACGAACAGATGCACGTGCTCGGGGCTGCCGAAGCCGTAGGACTTCAGGTCGTAGGGCTCGAGCAGATTGAGGATCTGCAGTGCGGCGATGCCCTGCCCGCTGGGCGGCAGTTCCCACACGTCGACACCGCGGTAGTTCGTCGACACCGGTTCGACCCAGTTGCCGGTGTGCGCGGCCATGTCGTCGTAGGACAGGAAGCCGTCGTTGGCGGCGAAGTAGTCGCCGATCACACGCGCGATGTCGCCCTTGTAGAAGGCGTCGCGGCCACCGTCGGCGATCGCCTGCAGCGTGTCGGCGAGATTCGGGTTGCGCCAGGTTTCGCCGGTGCGCGGCGCGCGGCCGTCGATCGTGAACTGCTCGGTGAAGCCCGGCCACTTGCCCAGACGCGGCACCGAACGGTCCCAGTAATACGCGATGACCTCGTGCACCGGATGGCCTTCGCGCGCGTAGCGGATCGTCGGCGCGAGGTTCTCGGCCATCGTGAGCGTGCCGAAGCGCGCGTGCAGCGCGAACCAGCCGTCCACCGTGCCCGGCACGGTCACCGGCAGCGGGCCGTGCGACGGAATATCGGTGAGCCCGCGACGCTGGAACTCGGCCAGCGTGAGCGAGCGCGGCGAACGCCCGGAGCCGTCGTAGCCGTAGAGACGCTTCGTCTTCGGGTCCCAGACGATCGCGAACAGATCACCGCCGATGCCGTTGCCAGTCGGCTCCATCAGCCCGAGCGCGGCGTTGGCGGCGATCGCCGCATCGACTGCGCTGCCGCCGGCCTTCATCGTGTCGAGCGCGATCTGGGTCGCCAGCGGATGCGAGGTCGCGGCCATCGCATGGGGCGCGTAGACCTCGCTGCGGGTCGCGAACGGCTGCCCGGTGATGCGGTCGGCCGCGGCCACGGTGGTCGGCATCGTGATGCCGACCATGGCGAGGGCGAGCAGAGACGGAAGCAGACGGGGCATGGCGTGGATCCGGGACTGCGGGCCGCACACAGTAGCGCGCGACCGACCGGCGAGTCAGCTGACCGGCCGCCTGCGCGGCATGGCCGGGGGTCCGAACGCACGGTCCGCAGGGTCGCGGATGGCCGAGCGCCGGACACGGTAGCCCTCTGACAACCGACGCCGCGCGAACCGAACTCCACCTGCACCCCCGGAGGTCGACGAAGTGTCGGGTGCCCGACAGACGAGGCGGTCCCTGCGTTTCCGGCAGGCCCACGGACCCGACGTCGACGGCATCGTCGGGGTTGAAACCCGCGGCGCGCTCATGGCCGCGTCGCGTGTGGCACCCGGTGTGCCCGCGCAGCCGGGCGTGGCTGCGGAAGCAGCCAGGCCCCCCTCTCTCGATCGCCTAGGTCGCCGCCGCCCGAGGCGACGGGCTGGCGAGGTGGCGCGTTGCGCTGAAGGACTTCACCGACACACCGTTCGGTTGCGGCTTCCGCGACGCTCACCGGCCATGCTGCCGCGCCCAGCCCGCTGGAGCAGACCACGGCACGAGCAGGACGCCGCGCAGTTGTGACGCGCCGGTCGGCTGGACGCGTGCACCACAGATTGCGGGAGTCCGGCAGGCCGGTCGGCGGGACGTGAACCGGAACTGCGACCGCGAGCGCGGCCGATCCGGCTGCCCGCCCGACGCTTGGCCGGCTTCGATCAGGCGCCGGATCCGTGTCCGGCCGGCCCTCCGCCTGTCGCATGCATCCGGTGGGACGAGCGGGGATGCCGGCAAGCGGCCAGTGCCACGGGCGCGTGTCCGCACGGATGTGGACCCGGACGCCATTCAAGACGCTGAGGACCTCGCGGAGGCGAGTGGACGGACAGGCCGGGGATTCGCCCGCCATCGCGGTCCGCACGCGGCGCCCCGTCTGAGGCATGGGCTGCCGACGAGCCCACTGCGGACCTAGGGTGCGCACCAGCTGTCGCCGGCAGCGGTTCGTCCTATGGTCGGACCATCGTCTCCGTCCAGGTGCACGCCATGAGCCTGTCCCCGCTCTCCGGCAACGGCAATTCCATCGAGTCCTACCGCGACTTCGCGCTGGATCCCGCACAGTACGTGGGCCCGGCCACGCCGGCCTCGCTGCCCGTCCGCGTCGATACCAGCGCCGGCTACCCGCGCGGCGACGGCAGCTTCGCCGATGCGGTGCGCGGCCTGGATCCGCAGCCCGAGCGCGATCTGCACTTCGCGCTGATGGCCAACGACAGCTACATGCTGACCGGACCCGACGGCGCCACCGGCACCGCGGCGGAGGCGGATCTGCAGGCGGCCGGCTGGAACCGGCTCACGCCCAGCGAGGACGGCAGCCATCTGGTCGACGCGCAGGGCAACCAGATCCCGATCGCACCGGGGGCCTTGCGCGACCCGCAGACCGGCTTCGACGCGGCGATCTACCAGAACGCGGAGGGCCAGTACGTCGTGGCCTATCGCGGCACGGACAACTGGGGTCTGGGCGCAGGCGGCGATTCGCGCGCCAATGGTGGCCAGGGTCTCGGAATGGAGACCGCGCAGTATTCGCAGGCGATGGAGCTCGCCAATCTCGCGGTCGACACCTTCGGCGCGGGCAATGTCGCGATCACCGGCCACTCCCTGGGCGGCGGCCTTGCATCGGCTTCGATGCTCGCGGCGGACGTGCCGGGCGTGACCTTCAATTCGAGCGGCCTGAGCAACAACACCCTGGCCTCGCTCGGCTTCAATCCCAACGCCGCACGTGGCGAACTGGCCGACAGCGGCCAGATCCGCCGCTACGTGGTCGACGGCGATCCGCTCACCCTGGCCCAGCAGGACGTGCCGCTGCCGCTGTCGCCACCCAACGCGGTGGGCCATGAGCTGCGGATTGATCCGCCGGCCGGCATGGGCCGCTTCGACATGCTGGGCCTGCATGGTGGTGGCGGCGACGACACGTCGTATGTCCAGGCGCTGCGCGAGAACACCGCCCGGTCGCCTGCCGATCGCGGTGGGACCGATCTCGGCCTCGTGCTCGGCACGCTCGAGAACATCGGCGAGCACAACCTCAACCAGCTCGGTTCGCTCGCCAACGGCATCGGCGGCCTCTACAGCGACGGCCGGGCGACCCTGGGCGACGCCTACAGTGGGATCCGCGACGTGGTGCAGGGCGACTTCGCGAACGGCCGCTATGTCGACGGCAGCTTCGGCATCGCCGGTGACGTGGTGGACGGCGTGACCGGCCTCGCCGGCGACGTGGTCGCCAACACGCTGGATACCGCCGGCGACGTGGTGGAGAACGTGGCCAACCTGGGCGGCAGCGTGCTGCGTGACCTCGGCGACCGCACCGGGCTCGATGCACCCTTCGACGCGGTGGCCAGCGGTGTCGAGTGGACCGGCCGCGCCGTCGACAATGTCGCCGATGCGGTCGGCGGCGGCACGCAATGGGGGCTCGACACGCTGGGGGACGGGGCGGAGTGGGTGCTCGACCGCGCGGGTGACGGCGCCCAGTGGGCCGGCGATCGCCTGGTCGAAGGTGCGGCCTGGACCGGAGAGCGTCTCATCGAAGGTGCGAACTGGACCGGAGAGCGCATCGTCGAGGGCGCCACCTGGACCGGCGAGCGCATTGCCGACGGCGCCCGCGCGGTCGGCGAGGCGGCGAGCTGGACCGGGGATCGCATCGCCGACGGCGCGCGCTGGGCCGGCGAGAATCTCAATCCGGTGAACTGGTTCCGTTGAGCCGCGAGCGGCCCGTACGTTCACCCGGCCTCACGTGGGCTGAGCAGTGTGCGGACTAGCCTGACGCCTTGTACCGCCTGAGGGCCCTCGCCATGATGGGAGTTGCCGGAACGTCCGCTGTCGCGGTGCGATGGCCAGCGATCGCCTGCATCGCGCTGGCCCTCGTCGCCGGCGGGGCCTGTGCCAGACAAGGAACCAGCATGAATCACGATGCGTCTTCGAATCCGGCCACCGAGGCCCTGTCGCGCGCCGCCAGCGCGGGGGATGCGGCCGATGTCCGGCGCCTGGTCGCGGACGGGGCCAACCCGAATGCGACCGATGCCAACGGCTCGCCCCTGCTCCAGGCCGCGATCCTGCGTGGCGACCGCCGCGCGTTCCAGACTCTGCTGGATGCGGGCGCCGACGCCACCGCCGGTGCATCCAACGGCAACACCGCTGTCCACGTCGCGGCGATGCAGGATGACCCGGCCTACCTCGAGACGCTGCTCGCTCGCGGCGCCCCTCCGGACGCCCCGAACGGCAGGAACGGGGAAACCCCGCTGTTCAATGCGCTGGAAGCGCGCAACGAGCGCACGATCCGCATGCTGCTCGACGCCGGTGCGCGGGTCGACGCCACCGATTCCTTCGGCGCGACCCTGTTGCACAAGGCCGCACGCATCAATGCCACAGGCTGGGTCGTACGCCTGCTCGAGAGCGGGGCGGATCCGACCGCGCGGGACCGGACCGGAAACACGTTCCAGCCCTCGTTTTTCCGGGCCCGCGACGAGGTGCTGTCGGCCGACGCGCGGCGCGATCGGGAGACCGTGCGCGCGTGGCTGGTGGCGCGCGGCATCCCGGTCGAAGCCAGGGACTGACCGCGCGGGCGCTCAGGGCCAGGCGGGCTGGTTGGCGAACCAGGCCGCGTGCACATCGCGCAGCGTGGCGCGTTCGGCGTCGGTCCAGTCGGGCAGCAGCGCCTGGAATTGCGCGGGATCGCTCCAGCGCTGGGGTTCGGTGCGCACGGCGGCTGCGTACCACTGCACCGCCTCGTCGCGGCGCCCCATCCGCCACAGGCCCAGGGCCAGCGTGGGCGGCGCCCACGCGGGCTTGACCAGACGGCCTTCGAGGGCCAGCACCCACTGGGCCACGGCCTCGTCGGCATGGCCGGCGCGAGACAGATCCCAGCCGTAGTTCCAGTGCACCGAACTGCGCAGCGGCGCACGCGCCGGGAGCGCGGCGAGCACCTGGGCGTACATCGCCCGTCCGGTTTCCTCGCGCCCGCTGCGCATCAGCGCCCGGGCCAGCTGGGCACGGGCCACATCGACATTGCGCCCGTTGCGGTCGATCAGCTGCAGCAACCGGCCGTGGACTTCGTCGCCCTCGCCCGGAATCGCCACGAGCGGCACCGCCACGCGCGCATCGTCGTCGAAATAGAACTCCGCCGGTGCCGGCGCACGCTGGGCGTGCACCGCCGACGCCGCCAGCAGCAACAGCAGGCACAGGCCCGGTCGCAGATGTGTGTTCACTCGTTTTCCCCCTGAATCCACCGTCGTATCCCCCTTGCATTGTAGCCGCGCGGCGCCCCCGGCGCCGCGTTCATCGGGCCCTCCCCGGACCCTCGCTGTTACAATCCGCGCCGCTTCCCCCAGCCACACCCGCCGCGCGCCCCCGCCCGTGGCGGCCCGCCAGCGCCCGTGCGCCTGCCAGAGCTTCCGTCATGACCAGCACCGCCGAACTCTCCTCGCCCGCCTCCGCCGATATCGGCCTGACCAACGGCGTGCTTGATACCGACTACACGCTCGAACACAAATACACGCGCACCGAGGGCCGGATCTACCTGTCCGGCGTGCAGGCCCTGGTGCGGTTGCCGCTGATGCAGCGCCTGCGCGACGCGGCCGCGGGCCTGAATACGGGTGGCTTCATCTCCGGCTACCGCGGCTCACCGCTCGGCGGCTTTGACCTGGAACTGTGGCGCGCGAAGAAGTATCTCGCCGAGGCCAACGTGAAGTTCCAGCCCGGCCTCAACGAGGACCTCGGCGCGACGATGGTCTGGGGGACCCAGCAGACCAACCTGTTCCCAGGTGCGAACGTCGATGGCGTCTACGCCATGTGGTACGGCAAGGGCCCGGGCGTGGACCGGTGCGGCGACGTGTTCAAGCACGGCAACGCCGCGGGCACCGGCAAGCATGGCGGCGTGCTGGCGCTGGCCGCCGACGACCATGCCTGCCGCAGTTCGACCCTGCCGCACGGCAGCGAGGGTGAGTTCACCAGCGCGATGATGCCGATCCTCAATCCGGCCGGCGTGCAGGACATCCTCGACATGGGCCTGGTCGGCTGGGCGATGTCTCGCTACACCGGGCGCTGGGTCGGCTTCAAGACCATCGCCGAGACGGTGGAATCGTCGATGTCGGTCGATGTGAACCCGTTCGCGCTGGAGATCGTCACCCCGGACGATTTCGAGATGCCGTCCGGCGGTCTCAACATCCGCTGGCCCGATCCGCCGATGGACCAGGAAATGCGCCTGCACCGCTATGCGGTCAAGGCCGCGCAGGCGTTCGCGCGTGCGAACCGCATCGACCGCATGGTGCTGGACACCCCGGATGCGCGCTTCGGCATCGTCACCACCGGCAAGAGCTATCTCGACGTGCTGACCGCGCTCGAGTATCTCGGCCTCGACGAAGCCGCGTGCCGCGCGCTCGGCATCCGCGTCTACAAGGTCGGCATGACCTGGCCGCTGGAGCCGGTCGGCATCCGCAGCTTCGCGCGCGGGCTGCAGGACATCCTGGTCGTCGAGGAGAAGCACGGCTTCATCGAAGGCCAGATGAAGGAGCTGTTCTACAACTTCGAAGGCGAGCGCCCGAGCATCGTCGGCAAGTACGACGAGAGCGGCGCGTGGATCCTGCCGAGCACCGGCGAACTCACGCCCGCGACGATCGCCGGCGTGATCGCGCGCCGCATCCTGCGCTACCTGCCCGACGAGGGCAGCGCGCGGCAGAAGATGCACGACGTGCTGCAGTGGATGGAGGCGAAGGAAGGCGAACTGGCACTGCCCCGCGCGCAGTTCCCGCGCGTGCCGCACTACTGCTCGGGCTGCCCGCACAACACCAGCACCAAGGTGCCGGAAGGCTCGCGCGCGCTGGCCGGCATCGGCTGCCATTACATGGTCACGTGGATGGACCGCGACACCGACACCTTCACCCAGATGGGCGGCGAAGGCGTCACCTGGTGCGGGCAGGCCGCGTTCACCGATACGCCTCACGTGTTCCAGAACCTCGGCGACGGCACCTACTTCCACAGCGGCTCGCTGGCGATCCGCCAGTCGGTCGCCGCCGGCGTCAACATCACCTACAAGATCCTCTACAACGACGCGGTCGCGATGACCGGCGGCCAGCCGGTCGACGGCACGTTGACCGTGCCGCAGATCGCGCACCAGGTGCGCAGCGAAGGCGTCGATGTGATCGCGCTGGTCAGCGACGACATCGGCAAGTGGTCCAAGCCGGAGATCTTCCCGTCCGGCGTCGAGTTCCATGACCGCCGCGATCTCGACGCGGTGCAGAAGCGCCTGCGCGAGGTCAAGGGCACCAGCGTGCTGATCTTCGACCAGACCTGCGCCACCGAAAAACGCCGCCGCCGCAAGCGCGGCAAGATCGCCGATCCGCAGAAGCGCGTGGTGGTCAATTCGCTGGTCTGCGAAGGCTGCGGCGATTGCGGCAAGAAGTCGTTCTGCGTGTCGGTGCTGCCGAAGGAGACGGAATTCGGACGCAAGCGCGAGATCGACCAGAGCAACTGCAACAAGGACTATTCCTGCGTCGAGGGCTTCTGCCCGAGCTTCGTCACCGTGCACGGCGGCACGCCGCGCAAGGGCAAGAAGGTCTCGGCGGCCGAGAAGCTCGCCAACCTGCCGCAGCCCACGTTCGCCAGCGATCTCTCGCAGCCCTGGAACATCCTCATCACCGGCGTCGGCGGCACCGGCGTGGTCACGATCGGCGCGCTGCTCGGCATGGCCGGGCATCTCGAAGGTCGTGGCTCCAGCGTGCTCGACCAGACCGGCCTCGCCCAGAAGGGCGGCGCGGTGACCACGCACATCCGCTTCGCGAAGACGCCGGCCGACATCCACGCCGTGCGCATCGCCGCCGGCGAAGCGGACCTGGTGCTCGGCTGCGACATGGTCGTCGTCAACGACTACTGGACGCTGTCGAAGATCCGCGGCGATCGCACCCAGGTCGTGCTCAACACCTACGAGGCGATGCCCGGCACGTTCACCACGCGCCCGGACATGCAGTTCCCGGCGGCCGACATCGTCGCCGCGATCCAGCACGCGCTCGGCGGCAAGGCACCGCTGCAGATCGACGCGACCCAGCTCGCGACCGCACTGATGGGCGATGCGATCGCGGCGAATCTCTTCATCCTCGGCTATGCCTGGCAGCGCGGCCTGGTGCCGATCTCGTTCGACGCGATCATGCGCGCGGTCGAGCTCAACGGCGCGGCGGTCGAGATGAACAAGACCGCGTTCGCCTGGGGGCGTCTGGCGGTCGTCGATTTCGATGCGGTCAGTGCCGCGGCCGGCCTGGTGCGCAATGCGCCGACCGCTGCCGAGCGCGTGGTCCACGAGCTGCCGGTGCTGCCGCCGGGCGAGTGGGAGACCAGCGAATGGGGCGCGACCTCCGCGCCGCGCGTGACCCGCAACGAAGCCGACCTGCGCCACGTGCCGGAACACGGCGGCGCCGACAACGTCGCCTTCCTGCCACTCGACGATGCACGCCTGTCGCGCTCGCTCGACGAACTGGTCACGCGTCGCGCGGCCTTCCTCACCGACTATCAGGATGCCGCCTACGCGAAGCGCTACACCGATTTCGTGCAGCGCGTGCGCGACGCCGAGCACGCGCGCGCATCGGGTTCGAGCGCGCTGTCGGAAGCCGCCGCGCGTTACCTGTTCAAGCTGATGGCCTACAAGGACGAGTACGAGGTCGCGCGGCTCTATACCAGCGGTGATTTCAGGCGAAAGCTCGAGCAGCAGTTCGAGGGCGACTACACCGTGCGCTTCCACCTCGCTCCGCCGCTGCTCGCCAAGAAAAATGACAAGGGCGAGCTGATCAAGCGCGAGTACGGCCCGTGGATGTTCAAGGCCTTCGGCGTGCTGGCGAAGCTGCGCTTCCTGCGTGGCGGCGCGTTCGATGTCTTCGGCTACACCGAAGAACGGAAGATGGAGCGTCGTCTCATCAAGGAGTACGAAGCCACCGTCGGTGGTCTGCTCGAGACGCTCGATGGCGGCAATGTCGACCTGGCCGCCGAGATCGCCAGCGTGCCGGAACACATCCGCGGCTACGGCCACGTCAAGGAGGCGCACCTGCACACCGCCAAGGCGCGCGAGGCGGAGCTGCTGCGCGAGTGGGCGAATCCGCTGCGCGTGGTCCAGGTCGCCGCCTGAGCCGCGTAGACGTCGCCGACGGCCGGGGCCCGTGCTGACCGCCTGGCCGCTGCTGGTGCTGGACCTGGTCGGCACCTTCGCGTTCGCGATCAGCGGCGCGACGCTGGGCGTGCGCAAGCGGCTCGACCTGTTCGGCGTGCTGGTGCTGTCGTTCGCGGCCGCCACCGCCGGCGGCATCGCGCGTGATGCGCTGCTCGGCCTCGTTCCGACGGCGCTGGCGGACTGGCGCTATCTTGCGGTCACGATTCTGGCCGGTCTGTCGACCTTCTACTTCGGCGCCCGGGTCGACCGGTTGCGCAATCCGGTGCAGGTGTTCGATGCCGTCGGTCTGGGCCTGTTCGCCGTGCTCGGCGCGGACAAGGCGCTCGCGACGGGCCTGGGACCCACGGGTGCGGTCCTGCTGGGCATGCTGTCGGGCATCGGCGGTGGTATCGCTCGCGACCTGTTGGTCACCGAGATTCCCAACGTGCTGCGCCGCGAACTCTATGCGGTGGCCGCGCTGCTCGGTGCGGCATGCGTGGTGCTGGGCGATGCGTTCGGCTGGCCGGCGACGCCGGTCGCGGTCACGGGTGCGACCGGCTGTTTCGCGCTGCGTTACCTGGCGATCCGCCGCGGCTGGCATCTGCCGGTCCCGGGTGACCGGAGGCCGGCGTGTCCGCGCCGGCCTCGGCGCGCCCGCGTCGCCAGATCAGACAGCGGTTGTGGGCCGGCATGGCGATGTCGTCCTGCAGGCGCAGGCCGATGTCAGCCGCCAATGCGTCCACGGCTTCGAAATCGCGAATGCCCGAGCGCGGGTCACGCGCACGCAGCATCGCGTCGAACGCACGATTGCTGTCGTTCGTACAGGTGCCGGCGAACTTGAAGGGGCCGTAGACGACGAACGTCGCGTCGTCCGCGAGCGTCCGGTCGAGTCCGTCGAAGCAGGCCTCGACGGCGGGCCAATCCATGATGTGCAGCGTGTTCGCGGTGAACGCGGCATCGAAGCGCGCGCCACCCCCGGTCGGCCACGGGCCCACCGCGACATCCAGTGCGAGCGGCGGCGGCGTGTTCGCCAGCGCCGCCGCATGGAGCCGCGGCAGCAGCCCGCCCAGCGCTTCGGGTCGGTCCGAGCACTGCGAGCGCAGCCAGGGCATGGCGCCGGCGAAATGGACCGCGTGCTGGCCAGTGCCGCTGCCGATCTCGAGCACGCTGTGACGCCGCGCAAGCACCTCGCGCAATACGGCCAGAATCGGCTCACGGTTGCGCTCGCACGCGGGCGAGCTTGGAAACGCGGGATCGGCGTTGTGTTCGGCGGGCTGGGGCGTCATCGGACGACACGATACGGCAGCCACACGCACCCCGCTTTCAGCCTGGAAATCGAGGCCCCCTGCGCAGGCGCACCGGACCGCGCAATCCGGCGGCATCCGCCACCACCGTCGTCCCGCGGGTCACGAGGATGAAGTGACGCGCCGCCAGGTCCAGCGCCACCCGGCGCACCTCGACCATATGGTCGCGCCACGCAGGAGCCGGCCACAGGCACCGTGCGGCTTCCGACGGGCAGATCGACGCGGCCGGGTCGCGCTGCGTCAGCAGCTCGACGATGGCTTGGGCGATGCGCGCGTCGGCATCGTCCGCACTCAGGCGGGCTGCACCAGACGCAGGCCGAACGCGCCGGTGGGATCGTTCCAGCCGTGGGTCACCCGCAGGCCGGCGCGCGCGGCGAGCGCGGCGAACGAGGCATCGGTGTACTTCTGGCTGATTTCCACCTGCATCGCCTCGCCGGCCTCGAACGCGAACGCGTGCTCGCCGACGTGCACCGTCTGCGCGCGATCGCTGACCAGTGCGGTTTCGATCCGCATGCGTTCGCGGGCGTAGACCGCGCGGTGGTGAAAGGCGTCGAGGGCGAAATCACTGCCGATCTCGCGGTTGAGGCGCGCGAGCAGATTGAGCGTGAACGCCGCCGTGACCCCGGCGAGATCGTTGTACGCCGCCTCCAGTACGGCGGGGTCCTTGTCGAGGTCGATGCCGACCAGGGCGCAGCCCGCCTCGCCCATGGTGTCGCGCATCGAGGCCAGCAGCTGCACCGATTCCGCCTCGCGGAAATTGCCTAGGGTGGAGCCGGGAAAGAACACGAGCGTCCGTCGCGAACGGTGCTGCGCCGCCGGCAGCGGCACCGGGCGGGTGAAGTCGGCGCACACCGGCAGCATCTGCACGTCCGGGAACGACTGGCCGAGTCGGGTGACGCTGTCCATCAGTGCGGTGCGCGAGATCTCGATCGGGGTATAGGCCACCGGATGGTCGAGCCCCGCCAGCAGCAGCTCGGTCTTGCGGCCGCTGCCGCTGCCGAACTCGACCACGTGCACATCGGGCCCGGCCGCCTGTGCGATCGGACCCAGAGCGGTTTCCATCAGCGCCAGTTCCACCCGCGTGAGGTAGTACTCCGGCTGCCGGGTGATCGCCTCGAACAGCCGTGATCCCTCGGCATCGTAAAAATATTTCGACGGCAGCCGTTTGGGCGTGCGTGCCAGCCCTGCGATGGTGTCGGCGGCGACGTCGTCCGGCCGAGGGCGCAGGTCGGTGAGGGCGGCCTGCGCACGGGCGCGGGCGGTGACGGCATTCATGCGGAATCCTTGGCAAGGCGCAGACCGGCGAACTGCCAGCGCGCATCGGAG
This sequence comes from Luteimonas deserti, assembly GCF_013425765.1. Classification (GTDB taxonomy): domain Bacteria; phylum Pseudomonadota; class Gammaproteobacteria; order Xanthomonadales; family Xanthomonadaceae; genus Luteimonas; species Luteimonas deserti. Next base: position 141,599 of record NZ_JACCJZ010000004.1, on the reverse strand, counting down.
GGAAAGAAATTGCGGTACGTCGCGCGCACGTGGCCGCGCGGGGTCGCGCAGCTGCCACCGCGCAGCACCCATTGCGCATCCATGAACTTGCCGTTGTATTCGCCCAGAGCACCCGCCAGCGGCCGGTACCCCGGATAGGCGGTATACGCGCTCGATGTCCATTCCCAGACATCACCGAACATCTGCTGCAGGCCTGCGCCGGTCGGCGCGGCGCGCGGATGGAGCGCGCCGTCATCGGAGAAACGTCCGTCGACGGCGAGCCCGGCTGCAGCCTGCTCCCACTCGAACTCGGTGGGCAGGCGTGCGCCGGCCCACCGCGCACAGGCGTCCGCCTCGTAGTAGCTCAGATGACAGACCGGCGCATGCAGATCGATGTCGCGCCAGCCGGCGAGCGTGAACTCACGGTCGCATGCGTCATCCCAGTACAGCGGGTGGCGCCAGTCCTCGGCCTGCACGCGCGTCCAGCCCGCGCTGAGCCACAGCGCGGCGCTCCGGTAGCCGCCGTCGTCGATGAAGGCGCGGTATTCGGCGTTGGTGACCGGCCGGCTCGCGAGCGCATGCGCTGGAACCAGCACCCGGTGGGGTGGCGACTCGTTGTCGTAGGCGAACGCACCGGTCCCCGGCCATGCGGGATGTCCGATCGTGCAGATCGACTCGTCGCGCGTCACCCAGCGCAACGGCGCCGATGCACCCGCCGGATCGGGTGCGACGTCGTGGTAGGCCGGCGCGAGTGGATTGCTCCAGAATGCGTGCTTGATATCGGTGAGCAGCAGTTCCTGGTGCTGCTGCTCGTGGTGCAGGCCCAGCTCCAGGATATCGAGCCGTGCGCTGTCCAGGTCACCGGACCGCAACAGCGCCCGCATGCGTTCGTCGATCTGCGCGCGGTAGTCGCGCACCTGGGCGAGGTCGGGGCGCGAGATCAGGCCGCGGCGCGGTCGGGCGTGCATCGGCCCCACGCTCTGGTAGTAGCTGTTGAACAGGTAATCCCAGGCCGGATCCACCGGACGGTATCCGGCGTCGCGACCGAGCACGAAACGCTCGAAGAACCACGTCGTGTGCGCCAGATGCCATTTGGCCGGGCTCGCGTCCTCCATGCTCTGGACCATCGCGTCCTCGGCGCTGAGCGGCGCCGAGAGCAGGGCACTGTGGGCACGCACCGCAGCGAAGCGCGCAGCGAGTGCGGCGACCCGGTCCGGGGCCGCCACGGAACTGGAATCGGCCGGGCCGGGTGCGTGCGTCGCCATGGCGACAGGTTAGACGGACGACGTGACGGACCCGTTAGCCGGTGCCCGCAGCACGCCGTCGGCACAGTCGCCTGAACACGAAGTCCGACCCCGGTCGACGTCGCGACGTAACGAAATCTCCACGCTCACCATGACGCCGGGACCACGAGCCGCACCGCAAGGTGGGATCCGAATCCCGCTAGGAGTGAACCCATGCGACAGATCACCCTTCCGCTGCTGGCCGCGACCGCGTTGGCCATGAGCGCCTGCAGCAACAACACCCCGCCTCAGGACACCTCGGTGACCGACCCGGCGCCGATGACCGATCCGGCGACAACGCCGCCACCGGCAGACCCGATGATGCCGCCGCCGACCGATCCCAACGCGCCGCCCATGACGGATCCGATGGCACCGCCGACGACCGACCCCATGGCGCCGCCGACAACGGATCCGATGACCCCGCCGGTGGACTCGACCATGCCGCCCACCGATCCGACGGATCCGGCCACGCAGCCGCCCACCGATCCGACGACGACGCCGCCGGCCCGCACCTGATCCACGTCCGCGCGCACGCGCTCCCCCGGTCGGGCATCTTCTCTCTCTCCAGACCGGCAATTGCCGCCCCGCCCGGGGCGGTTTTTTTGCGCCAGATCGATCGAGGCACTGCCGCATGCGTTTTCCGGCAACGCGGTTACACGAATCGGCTCGGGCCGCCAGGCTGCACCCTGCGCGCGATGCAGCTCCGGCCCGTACGCTCCGGAACCGTGTGCCTGACGGATACGACCCGATCGCCCGCCGCTCGTGTCCGCGACGGCGCCACGCCGACGTGCCGTCTCAGCGCGCTCCGGCCGCGCCGCTCCCCCGTGCACCGTCACTGACCGCGCGACGCTGGTGGAACTCGCTCTCGACGTCCCATGCCGGCCACGCCGTGGCGTCGGCCAGCGCCTGCGCCAGGCGGTAGACCGTGCGCGTGTCCGCCACCGGCCCGGCCATGTCCCAGCTCGCGTCGAAGGTGTCGCCCGGCTGGTGGTAGCGGTTCGCGAAATAGTCGGCCCGTGCAGCCATGCCTCCGGCCACGCCGCCGTCGAGCTGGTCCATGCCGGGACCGATGGTGATCGCCGGCACGCCGGCCTGTGCGAACGCGAAATGGTCGGCGCGGTAGAACAGTCCCGCCTCCAGATTGGGATCGGCCGACCAGACCCGGCCATCCACCGCGGCCGCGGTCGCGAGATCGCGCTCGAGCGAGACCCGGCCGCGCCCCCACGACGAGATGTCGCGCGTCTCGCCATCCGGACTCCACATCTCCATGTTGAGCACCGCCGCGGTCGTCTCCAGCGGGCGCAGCGGATTCGCGGCGTAGAACGTCGCGCCGAGCAGGCCGCTTTCTTCGGCGGTCAGAGCGATGAACTGCAGCGTGCGCGCGGGCCGCGGGCCGGCGGCGAACACGCGCGCGAGCTCGATCAGCGATGCGATCGCGGTGGCGTTGTCGACCGCGCCGTTGATGATCGCGTCGCCGCTGGCGTCGGGCCGGCCGATTCCGAAGCTGTCCCAGTGGCCCGACAGCACCACTGTTTCGTCGGGCCGGCTCGCGCCTTCCAGCACGCCGACCACGTTGTGGCTGCGCACGCGGTCGCGTGACAGGCGGAAGGCGATGTCGAGCGTCGCGTCGCCCAGGGCGCCGCCGCGGAATCCGGCCGCCTGGGCGCGGCGCTTCTCGCGTTCGAAATCGAGCCCCGCATCCGCGAACAGACGCTCGGCCACCGGGCGCTGCATCCAGCCGCGCATCGGCAGGTGATGCCGTTCGGCGTTCTCGCGCACGATGTCGTATTGCGGGCCGGCGCGGCCGTTGCGCACGGTGGCCCATGGATACGACGCTGGCTCGGTTTCATGCACGATCAGCACACCGGCCGCGCCGCGTCGCGCGGCCTCCTCGTACTTGTAGGTCCAGCGGCCGTACCAGGTGAGGGCGCGGCCGCCGAACCGGCCGGGGGCATCCGCCTCGAAATCCGGATCGTTGATCAGCACGACGACGACCTTGCCGGTGACGTCGAGCCCGGCGTAGTCGTCCCAGTCGAGCTCGGGCGCGGTGATGCCGTAGCCGGCGAAGACCAGAGGGACCCCGGCCAGGGCAACGCCCGACCCGGGCCGCAGCGACTCGACCGCGATGTCCTCGCCGTTGGCCAGCGCCCGCGTGCGTCCGCCCGCGTGGACCCGCGCGGCGACCGGCCCGTCGATCCGGCTGCGCTCCAGCGTGACCGCCTGGGTCCACCCGCCCGCCTCACCGCCGGGCGCCAGACCGGCTTCGGCGAAGCGCGACGCGATGTAGGCGATGGTGCGCGCCTCGCCCGGAGTGGCGGGCGCGCGCCCCTCGAACCCGTCGGAGGCGAGCGTCGCGATGTCGCGGGCGAGGCGGTCTGCGTCGATGCCGCCACCGGGGACCGACGCCGCCGGGGTGCCGACCGGGTCGGCGGCACCCGGCGACGAGGCGCAGGCCACGAGCAGCAGGGCGAATGCAGCCATCGGCATCGAACGACACGGCATGGTGGGCTCCGGATGCGCAGGGGTCTTCATCATGCCGCAACTGGTCCGCCCCACGGTTCGCCGCTACAGTGGCCGCGGTTCGTCACCTGGAGCAGTCCGATGTCCCCTCGTCCCCGCCTGCCGCTGCCGCGCGCCCTGCACGCCGCGTTCCTGGTCCCCGTCCTGCTCCTCGCGGCGTGCGCGCCTGCGCAGGACGAGGCCTTCGAAGAAGAACCGCCTGCTGCGGGCGTGGCCGATGCCGATACCGGCGCCGGCAGCCCGATCGAGACCGAGGCCGCGCCGGCCGATCCGGTCGACGGCCCCGCGACGCCGGGCGCAGCCGCGGCCACGCCCTGCGATACCGAAGCCGTGCAGGCGCTGATCGGCCAGGCCGGCAGCGAGGCGCTCTACGAGCGCGCCATGCGCGAAGCGGGCGCGCGCCAGTACCGCGCGCTCGGTCCCACCGACGCCGCGACGATGGACTTCCGCGAGGATCGCCTGAACATCGATCTCGACGCGGGCGGTGCGATCAGCGGATTCCGCTGCGGCTGAGGAGGCTCGCCGGGGCGGGTCCTCGGTGCGGCGGGGTGATCAGTCCTCGCCGCGTTTTCGAACGTCACCGGGCTCGACCCGCGACGCGGAGACCGCGTGGTCTCCGCCGTGCGCGCGCAGTCGCGCGAAGCGGGCTCGCCCGGCAGGCCAGGCGGCTGGCGCAGCGCGGGTCGGCATCGACCGCTGCATCGGTGTCATGGACCTCCAGGGCGCCGCAGGCGTCGAGTGCAGGACCCGGCGCCTGGCGCGGCGGCGGTGCGACCGGCTCGCTGTTCCTTCGCGCCGGATGACGCCGCGAGCTCCTCCCGGGCGGTAGACCCGGATCGGCCAGGCATCCCGCTTCGTGCCCGACGTATGCCGGCCGCCCTGCACGCGTCCGCTGGGCGTTTCCGTCGTGCCGGCTCACGCCGACACCGGCACCGGGTGTGGTCAGACACTGCGGCGCCGTGCCGAGAGGTGCTCGGTGACGCCGAGGCGCCGGCCCCGGCGTCATCGGAGGCCTGGTTCCGCCCTCTCGGGCGCCCCGGCTGCGTCGGAGCCCGAACCCGGGGCGCAAGGAAACAGTGCCGGAGGCGGCACGCGCCGTTCCACGCGGCGCCTGCCGGGCGTCGTCGCACCGCGGTCGTCGCATCCGCCTCGCAAAGCGCATCGCCGTCGCGCCTCCAGCCGCACGCAGACGCTGGACTACGGTCGCGCCTCGAGCGCGGCCGGTGCCGGTGCCACGGCATGGGCCTTTCTCGCCTCCGTTGCCGTCCGGCTCCCGGATGCGCGGCCCGGGGCGTCGCTGCGCCGGACACGCTGCATGTGCGCCCGCGGCCCGGCCACAGCCCGGCGGCACTCACCGCCCGTCCACCACGCGATGACGCGGCAGGCGGCGACGTCAGCGCGCGCCGCGCAGCGCGGTGAGGATGCGCAGGCCCGCGCGACCGTCCTGCGGGGTCAGGCCGAGCCGACGCTGCTCGGCCTGGATGGCGCGCCGCGTCGCGGTGCCGACCATGCCGTCGACCTCGCCGATGTCGTGACCGCGCGCGAGCAGCAGGGTCTGCAGCTCGCGCCGCTGGGCGCGTGACAGGCCCGGATCGTCGGTGGGCCAGGGCGCGGCGAATCCGCCGCCGCCGCGCAGTCGGTCGGCCAGCGAGGCGATCGCCAGCGCGTAGCTCTCGGCCGCGTTGTAGGAGTAGATGGCGTCGTAGTTGCGGAACACGAGGAAGACCGGTCCGCGTGCGCCGGTCGGCGCGATCACCGCCGAACGGGTGTCACCCGCCGGCAACGGGCCGCCGTCGCGCCGCACGATCCCCCGCGCGGTCCATTCGGACACCGGACGCCGGTTGCCACGTCCGGCCTGGGCGAGGTCGAAGCCGGCAGGCAAGGTCACTTCGTGGCCCCAAGGCCGCCCGGTCTGCCAACCGGCGCGCTTGAGATAGTTCGCCGTGGACGCGAGCGCATCCGGAATGCTGGCCACCAGATCGCGGCGACCGTCGCCGTCGAAGTCCACGGCGATGCGCGCATAGGTGCTGGGCATGAACTGGGTATGCCCGAACGCGCCCGCCCAGGATCCGGTGGTGTCCGGATCGCGCAGGTCGCCGTCGTGCAGCAGTTTCAGCAAGGCGACGAACTCGCTGCGGAAGAACGCCTGGCGACGGCCGTTGCAGGCCAGCGTCGCCAGCGACACGCGCAGTGGCCGCTTGCCCGAGATCCGGCCGAAGTCGCTTTCGACGCCCCACACCGCCACCACCGTTTCGGCGTCCACACCGTACTGCGCAGCGACGCGTGACAACAGGTCGCGATGCTGCACCAGCATCGCCCGTCCATCGGCCACCCGCTCGTCGTCGACCAGTCCGGCGAGGTAATCCCACAGCGGCGTGGTGAATTCCGGCTGCGCGTCGAGTAGGGGCAGCACGCTCATGTCGGGCTGCAGGTCGGAGGTGAGGCGCTGGAAGGCGTCCGCCGGCACCCCCTGCTTCGCTGCATCGGCGCGGATGCCGGAAAGGCAGCGCGCGAACGCGGCCGGATCGGCAGGCGGCGGTGCGGTCTGTGCCGCGGCGATGCCGGCAATGCCAACGAGGACGCCGAGTGCGGCGAGGCGCATGCGTGTGGTCATGCCGGGTCTCCTGCGGAATTCGCCCGACACTGTGCCTGAGGTCGGTCACCCGGCGCGCGCGGTGGGACGACGCGTTTCATGGGAGGCTCAGTCGGACCCGTGCCGGCGGTGTCCGGGACACGGACATCGACCGTGATGCGTGGTCGCGAACCCGGGAGGCCGAATCCCGATCCTGCGCCTGGTCCTGCGCGCGTGCCCGACCGCCGCGGCGCAGGATTCCGTCCCGATCGAACAGGCCCCCACCCGCTGCGGTGCGGCCGGTCCACCCGGCCGCCCGGCACCGCTCAGATCACGTCGCCGTCGACGTAGCGCCATCGACCGCCTTCCCGCTCGAACCGGCTCCGCTCGCGCATGCGCACGGCGCGCCCGCCGCCGATGCGATAGCGCGCGACGAACTCCACTTCGGCGTGGTCGTCGTCGAGCGCGTGCACGGATTTCACTTCCAGGCCCATCCAGACCGGAGCGTCCAGGTCCACCGTCGGCGGGCAGGTGCGCGGATGCCAGCTGGCACGCAGATAGGCGGCATCACGCATGACGTAGGCGGTGTAGCGCGAGCGCATCAGCGCTTCGGCATCCGGCGCCGGCGCGCCTGCGTGCAGCGGTCCACAGCAGGCGGCATAGGCACGCCCGCGCCCGCAGGGGCAGGCGTCGGCAGGACGAAACGTACTGGACATCGGCGCAGTGTGCCCCGCGCTGCGCGTGGAGGCCAGGCGATGGACCTGTGCCATACCCGACGGCGCGCCACAGGGCGCGAGGTCACGATACGAGCGCGGCAGGCGCGTTCTGCAACGCCAGCCGGACCACGGTGACGCCGCGCTGCGCGTGGAGGCCAGACGACGGACCTGTGCAATGCCCGACGGCGTGGCGCAGGGCGCCACGTCACGATGCGAGGACCGCGGGCGCATCCTGCAACGCGATGAGGACCGGTGACGCTGCGCTGCGCTACACGTAGAGGCCAAGCGATGGACCTGTGCGATGCCCGACGCGGCACAGGGCGCGAGGTCACGACACGAGCGCGGCGGTCGCGTCCCTGCAACGCGACCCGGACCGTCGTGGCGCTGCGCTGCGCCGGGTCCGCAGTACCGCCGCACCGCAGTTCGTTCCCGTGGGACGCGCAGCACTGCGGCGCGCCGATGCCGGAGTTTCAGGGGCGCGATGCGCGTCAGCCTCGGACAGGGCTGCAACGCGCGACACGAGGCAAAGGACTGCAAGCCGCGTTCGCACGCCTGCCCGCTCGAAGCGCAGGCCGCACAGGCCTGCACCTGCGATGACCCCCTCGTCTGCAACGCCTTCGACATCTGGATCGGATGGCGGCACCCGGCGGCTTGCCACACGCTTCTCATGCCGCCACAGGCAGTCGCGACCAGGGCCGGGCCGTCGCTGGCGGCGGCACGCATGCACTTCGCCATCGGCAGCGCGACGGGCGAGGGTCCTCGGGGTGTCGGGCGTCGCCCGCGTGCAGCGGCCTCGTGCGCCTGCAGCAGCGCGTCGGGTCAGACCCACCCGCGTGCGGCCAGCGATACCGGCGGTCCGTCGCCGACGACGAAGTGATCGAGCAGGCGAATATCGACGAGCGCCAGGGCCTGGCGGATCTGCGCGGTCACCGCGCGGTCGGCGTCGCTGGGGTCGCGGCTTCCGCTGGGATGGTTGTGGCCCACGATCACCGCCGCGGCGTTGTGGGCCAGCGCGCGCCGCACGATCTCCCGTGGATGGACCTCGGCGCCATCGATGGTGCCCCGGAAGAGCTCTTCGAACGCCAAGGCGCGATGGCGGACGTCGAGAAACAGCACCGCGAACACCTCGTGGGCAAGGCTGCGCAGGCGCTGGGCGAAGTAGCGGCCCGCGGCGGCCGGGTCGGTCATCGCCTCGCCGCGCTCCAGGTCCGCCGCCAGCACCCGGTGGCCGAGCTCCAGAGCCGCGGCGAGCCGGCAGGCGCGCGCGGGGCCGAGGCCGGGGAGCTCGGCCAGGCCGCGGGGCCCGCGCTCGAGCAGACGCCGCAAGGGGCCGTGCGAGGCGAGCAGGCCGCGCGCGGTGGCCACGGCATCCTGGCCGCGCAGGCCCGAGCCGAGGAAGATCGCCAGCAGCTCGGCATCCGACAGCGCACCGGGCCCACGGGCCAGCAGTTTCTCGCGCGGGCGTTCGTCGGCAGGCCAATCGCGGATGTGCATGGCGACCTCGTGTGAGGAGCGGTCGGCGCCGGGCGCAGTGACAGGGGAAGGCAGTGCGCGCCGGGCCGACCGGAGGACCATTGCATCCCGCCGGAGGCACCGCGGCAGCCGGTCGTCCGCACTGCTTCGGGTAAGCTGTCCGCCGGTTTTTACGTAGGACTTCGCCGGACATGGCAGCGGTTTCGACCCGGTTGGACGGCCAGCGCGTGCTGCTCTGCGTCTGTGGAGGCATCGCCGCGTACAAGGCGGCCGACCTGGTCCGGCGCCTGCGCGACGCGGGCGCCGAGGTGCGCGTGGCGATGACCGACAGCGCCCAGCACTTCGTCTCCGCCACCACCTTCCAGGCGGTGTCCGGCGCCCCGGTCCGCACGACGCTGTGGGACGCGGGGGCGGAGGCCGCGATGGGCCACATCGAGCTGGCGCGCTGGGCGACGCGCGTCGTGGTGGCGCCGGCGACAGCGAATACCCTGGCCAAACTCGCCTGCGGCTTCGCCGACACGCTCGTGACCACGCTGTGCCTGGCGACCACCGCCCCGCTGACCGTGTGCCCCGCGATGAACCACCGCATGTGGCTGCATCCGGCGACCCAGGCGAACATCGCCCGGCTGCGCGAGCGCGGCGTGCAGGTCATCGGGCCCGAGGACGGGCCGCTGGCCGAGGGCGAGTCGGGGCCGGGGCGGCTCGTCGAACCGCAGGCGATCGTGGCCGCGCTGCCGGCATGAGTGCACCGCTCGCCGGGCGCCGCGTGCTGGTCACTGCCGGGCCGACGTTCGAGGATCTCGATCCGGTGCGGTTCCTCGGCAATCGCAGCAGCGGCAAGATGGGATTCGCGGTCGCCGCCGCGGCCGCGGACGCCGGCGCCGAGGTCGTCCTGATCGCCGGCCCGGTGCATCTGCCGACGCCGGCCGGCGTGCACCGCATCGACGTGCGCTCGGCCGCGCAGATGCATGCGGCCGTCTTCGCCGCATTGCCGGCCGACGTTTACGTCGGCGCCGCGGCGGTCGCGGATTTCACGCCTGCGCAGGTCGCACCCTCGAAGATCAAGAAACGCGGCGGCGAGACGGGGCTCGAGCTGCAACTGGTCCGCACGCGCGACATCCTCGCCGACGTCGCCGCGCACCGCCCGCGGCCGCGCGTGGTGATGGGATTCGCCGCCGAGACCGACGACGTGGACAGCCACGCCCGCGCCAAGCGCGCGGCCAAGGATGTCGACCTTCTCGCCGCCAACCGGGTCGGGGTGCCCGGCAGCGGCTTCGAGAGCGACGACAACCAGCTGGTCGTGCACGACGCCGCCGGCAGCCACGCGCTCGGGCCCGACAGCAAGACCCGGCTCGCGACTACGCTCGTCGCCATGATCACCGCCCGGCTCGCCTCGGAGGCGCCATGACCCACACCCTCGATGTGCGCGTGCTGGACGCGCGTTTCGGCCAGCAGTGGCCGCTGCCCGCCTACGCCACCGAAGGCAGCGCGGGTCTCGACCTGCGCGCCGCGCTCGACGAGCCCTTGACCCTGTTGCCCGGCGACGCGGCACTGGTGCCGTCGGGCCTGGCCATCCACATCGGCGACCCGGGCCTGTGCGCGGTGGTACTCCCGCGCTCGGGGCTCGGCCACACGCACGGCATCGTGCTCGGCAACGGCACCGGCCTGATCGACGCCGACTACCAGGGGCCGCTGCTGATCAGCCTCTGGCATCGGGGCAAGGATGCGTTCACGATCGAGCCCGGGGATCGCATCGCGCAACTGGTCCTGCTGCCGATCGTGCGGGCGACGCTGAATGTGGTGGATACTTTCGTCGATAGCGCACGCGGGGCCGGGGGCTTCGGGCATTCGGGCGTGCGCTGACGGGGACAGACGATGAGCGAGAAGGATCCGCACCGGGCACACGCGCTGCTGGCGCAGCTGCGTCCGGCCGCACCGCTGCTGGCGCTGGTGCTGGCACTGGGGGCCGCCTGGTTTGCATGGAGTGGCTGGCAGAAGCTGCAGGGCGACAACCGCACCACCAGCGTGGAACGCGGCCGCGATGCCGCGGTCTCGGCCCTGGGCCAGGCGCTTGGCAACGACCTCAAGCGTCTGCAGGCGCAGCTCGATGCCGCGCCTGTGCAGCGGGCGCTGGCCGAGGGCGATCTCGACGCGGCCGCTCGCGCGATGGGCGCGGACTGGCCGCAGCTGGAAACCGCGCAGGTGCTGCCGGTCGACCTGGGCAGTGATTACGCCGCGCTGGGCGACGGCGGTTTCGGCAGGCTGGCGATCCTGGAATCGGCGATCAGCGGCGACGCGCCGGTGATCGGCGTGGCCCAGGTGGACGACCGTCCGCGGGTACTGGTGGCCGCGCCGGCGCGCACCGGCGACCGTGTGGTCGGCGTGGCGGTGGCCCAGTTGCCGCTGAGCCGCATCACCACGGCGCTGGACGCGGTGGACATGGACGGCGCCACGTATCTCGCCATCCGCCAGGGCGGCTATACCGTGCACGCCCGCGGGGACACGGACCTGGCTAATGTGGCCGAACGGCTCGGCCGGCCGGTGCCCGACACGGGTCTGCGCGTGTCCGCCGCCGTGCCCCATGTCGGCCGCACGCCACTGGGCCTGGACGCCATTCCGCTGCTGGTCGCGGCGCTGCTGCTGCTGGTGCTCGCCGTGGCCGCGTGGCGCCTGCCGCGCCATCTGCGACCCGCGACGGCGCGCGAGGACGCGACACCGACGCTGGCCGAGTCGCTGCAACAGCCGACGGCGACGGAAGACGGCGCGTCGGTGCCCCCGCCGCCGCCCGCGCGCAGCGAACCGAAAAAGGCCGCGCCCTCGGTGGTGCTGGATCCATCGATCTTCCGCGCCTACGACATCCGTGGCGTGGTCGGCCAGACGCTCGACGCCGGCGTGGCCGAGCTCATCGGCCAGGCGGTCGGTTCGCTGATGCGCGAGCAGGACCTGACCGACATCGTGGTCGGCCGCGACGGCCGCCTGTCCGGGCCCGACCTCGTCGCCGGACTCGTCGCAGGCCTGCGCAGGGCCGGCCGAAACGTCATCGACATCGGACTGGCGCCGACTCCGCTCACGTACTTCGGCGCGTTCCATCTGCGCACGGGCTGCTGCATCTCGGTGACCGGCAGCCACAATCCGCCCGACTACAACGGCTTCAAGATCGTGGTCGGCGGCGAAACCCTGTCCGGCGAGGCGATCACCGATCTGCACGCGCGGGTCGCCGACGACCGGCTCCATGCCGCGTCGCAGCCCGGTGGACTCAGCGAGCGCGACATCAGCGAGGACTACGTCCGCCGCATCGCCGACGACATCCAGATCGCGCGGCCGCTGAAGATCGTCGTCGACGCCGGCAACGGCGTGGCCGGCGAGCTGGGTCCGCGGGTGCTCGAGGCGATCGGAGCCGAGGTGGTGCCGCTGTACTGCGACATCGACGGCACCTTCCCCAACCATCATCCCGATCCCAGCGAACCCAAGAATCTCGAAGATCTGGTGCGCACGGTGCAGCGCTTCGATGCCGACCTCGGCTTCGCCTTCGACGGCGACGGCGACCGGCTGGGCGTGGTCACCCGCGACGGCGAGACGATCTACCCCGACCGTCTGCTGATGCTGTTCGCCGCCGACGTGCTGGAGCGCAATCCCGGCGCGATGATCGTGTTCGACGTGAAGTGCACCGGCCGCCTGCCCGGCCACGTGCTGCGCCACGGCGGCAGCCCGCTGATGTGGAAGACCGGGCATTCGCTGATCAAGGCCAAGATGCGCGAGACGGGCGCCGAGCTGGCCGGCGAGATGAGCGGCCATTTCTTCTTCGCCGAGCGCTGGTACGGCTTCGACGACGGCATCTACGCCGCGGCGCGCCTGCTCGAGATCCTGGCGATCGACGACGATCCGTCGGCGGTACTGAAGGCGCTGCCGAGCGGCGTGTCGACGCCCGAGCTGAAGATCGATGCGCCCGGCGGCGATCCGCATGCCTTCGTGGCCCGCGTGCAGGCGACCGCCGCATTCGATGGTGCGCGCCTGTCGACGATCGACGGCGTGCGCGCCGACTGGCCCGACGGCTGGGGCCTGGTCCGCGCGTCGAACACCACGCCGGTGCTGGTGCTGCGCTTCGATGCCGACAGCCGCGAGGCGCTGGCGCGGATCCAGCAGGTGTTCCGCGAGCAGCTGCTGGCGCTCGACCCGGGGCTGGCACTTCCCTTCTGACGTCACGGAGCGCCGCGACCGGCGGCGCTCCGGCGTGTGGGAGTTGCCGGACACGGAATCGCGGCCGGCCCCCACGCCGCCGGACATCGCCGGCGTCTGACGCGGCGGATGCGGTCGGTGCAGGCTGGTCGCCCCTGCTGCCGTGCATCGACCATGGCGAACCGACACCGCCGCCGCGACCGCGTCCTGTTCCTCGCCGTGCTCTGGTGTGCCTGCCTGCTGGTCCTGTGGCCGCGGGCGGGGCACGCGGTCTCGCCACCGGCGCTGATGCTGGCACGCGACCTGGGCACCGCCGACATCGATGTGGCGGCGTACTTCGTCAGCGAGAAACTCGATGGCGTTCGCGGCCGATGGGACGGCCGGACCCTGTGGACCCGTGGCGGCAACCGGATCCAGACACCGGCCGCATTCACCCGCGGCTGGCCGGCGACCCCGATGGACGGTGAGCTGTGGATCGCGCGCGGGCGTTTCGATGCGGTCAGCGCCGTGGTGCGCGGTCACGCGCGCGACGAGGCCGCCTGGGCGCCGGTGCGTTTCATGGTGTTCGACCTACCCGCGCACCCGGGCACCTTCGGCGAGCGTGTGGCGGCGATGACCGCGCTGGTCGCACGCACCGGCCACGCGCAGCTGCAGATGGTGCCGCAGACCCGCGTCGCCACGCGCGTCGCGCTCGATGCGCGTCTGGCCGACGTGGTCGCGCGTGGCGGCGAAGGCCTGATGCTGCATCACGGTGACGGGCGCTACGTCGCCGGCCGCAGCCACGCACTGCTGAAACTCAAGCCGCACGACGATGCCGAGGCCCGGGTGGTCGACCACGCGCCGGGCAAGGGCAAGTACACCGGCATGCTCGGCGCGCTGGTGGTGGAGCATTCCGACGGGCGCACATTCCGCATCGGGACGGGGTTCAGCGACGCGCAGCGCGCCGATCCGCCGCCGCGTGGGAGCTGGGTCACTTACCGCTACACCGGCACCACGTCCACGGGCCTGCCGCGCTTCGCACGCTTTCTTCGCGTGCGCGACGAGATGCCGCCGGAGTAAGGGCGCGCCGCGCCAGGGCCGTCGCCGGTGCGCGCTCGCAAGGGGTTCTTCGGCATCGGCGACACGGAGCCTTGCCGGTACAGGCTCCGCGCGAAGCGGCCGGCGCCACTGGCGCAACACTGTTGCGGCGCGCAAGCGTGCTATCCGGGCCGGCGCGCCGGGCGTCGAGCCCCATTCTGCCCACGGCGGCCGGCCGTGGCCGCGTGAGCGCATCGACGATCGACCAGTGAGCGGTCCCGGCGGCAGACCGCAGCACGGGCCGAGGCATGGCTCAGCGCACATGCGCACGTGTGCCCCTTCGACCCGGATCAGTCGCAGCGTCCAGCCTCCACCGAGCCGCTTCTCTTAACAGGGCGGTTCAATCGACATCGACATCGATGTCGATCACCGGCAGTGCGCACCGGGCAGCGGCCTGGCCCGAAGCGCCCCCCGACGCCGCAGGCGCGATGCGTGCCCACTGCAAGCACTGATTCGTCGCGAAGCGAGTCCCCGGCGATGGCGAGCGGGCCTCGCGTCCTGCAGTCATCGCGCCCGCCCGTGCCCCTTCGCCGGGGCACGGGGATGCGCGCGGATCAGGGCAGCCGATCCCCGCGCTCGCGCCGCTCGAGATACTCGCGGGCCCAGCGATCGGTCACCCGGCCCGCTGCTTCGCGTCCGCCTAGACCGAAGGCGAGCGCCACGGCGATCGCCACCGCGCCCAGCACCAGGCCGAAGGCGAGATTCACGATGTCGTCCGCGATGCCCATCGCGCGCAGGCCCATCGCGATGACCAGGCCCAGAATCGCGACCCGCGCGATGCGCGACAGGCCGATGGCATGCCCGGGATTGGCGCGCTGGATCGCGCGCGCCGCCAGATCCGCCAGCCAGTAGCCGACGACCAGGATCACCGCACCCAGCAGCACATCGGCGCCGAAGGCGATGAACGTCGCCAGCAGGTCGCGTACCCCGATGAAGCCGAGCCGATGCGCGGCCTCGACCGTGGCGAACAACAGGATGAAGAACAGCGCGATCCGGCCGACCAGTGCGGACAGCCCGCTCGAACCTGCAGTGCGCATGGGCGCGCCCTGTGGATCGACCAGCGGCGGCCCCGGCTCGGGCATGCCCGCGGCGGCCACCGGATCGGCGGCGGCCAGCGCCTGGTCCACCGGTGCAGGCGTCGCGGCGGCTGGCGTGGGTTCGAACAGATGGCCCAGACCCAGATGCTCCGGGATCCGGTCGACGCCGAGGCTTTCCAGCAGGCGGGTCAGCAGCCCGGTGACGAAGCGGCCCAGATACCAGGCCACCGCCAGGATCAGCGCAGCCGCCAGGATGTTCGGAATGGCGGTCAGGAACATGCCGAGCATGTCGGAGGCCGGATCGGAGATGGCGCGGATGGCCAGCGCGTCGAGCGCGGCGATCAGCGTCGGCACGATGACCAGGATGAAGACGACAGTGCCCCCGAGCTGCGAGAGCCGCACGCCTCCGGCGAGGCCGTCGCGCTGGCTGTAGCGGTCGACGCCGCTGGCCGCGAGCAGATTGGTCGCGAGGCCGCGCAACACCTTGGCCACGAGCCAGCCGACCACACCGATGATCACCGCGGCGAAGATGTTGGGCAGCATGGTCGTGACCTGCAGGGTCATCTCCGACAGCGGCAGCATCAGGCCCTCGACCCGCAGCGCCCCGACGATCGCCGGCAGGAACAGCAGCAGCACCAGCCAGTAGACGACGTCGCCGAGCACCGCCGACAGGGGGCGGACCCCGGCCGATGCGGAGAGCTTCTCGTCCCATCGCCCGGCCGCCATCAACCGGTTCACCCCGGCGCGCAAGACCGTCGCCACGAGCCAGGCCACCAGCGCGAGTGCCGCGGCGAGCAGGATGCGCGGCAGGTACAGCATGATCTCGGTCACCAGCGCGGAGAACGGGCCGTACAGGCCGTCGACCCGCAGCACGCTGAACACCCCGATCAGCGCCAGGATGATCACGAACCAGAAACCCACCGCGGCTGCGACGCGGACGATGTCGATGCGCGAAGCGGTCTCGGCATTGACCCGTTCGTTGATGCGCATGCGGGTCATGCCGCTGCGGATCAGACCACGCACGAACAGCGCGGCCACGATTCCGATGACCAGGATCAGGACAGCGCCGAGCACGCTCGGGAGATAGTGGCCGAGGCTCAGTTCGAGCTGGCGGACCAGGGGACTGGTTTGCATGGGAGAGACTCTCCTCGCGGGGACGCGGCATCGCATCCGGTCGACGATGGACAGCGCACGGCGCTGCAGCGAGTGCACGCGATGGATAGATGCAGTGGGCGGGTGCCCTGCGGGAGCGGGGTCGGCCGGAGCCGGATCAGGCGTGCCGTCGCAGTGTGGCCCCTCCCGGTGTCGCCCCGGAGTGAACGCCACCTGCACGCGTGCACGAAGCCGGCGTGCGCGCGCCTCGCCTCGCGTCCTGCCAAGGGGCGACTTACCGGGCCCGTGCGCAGTCACATGCACCGTCGGTCGCTCCTGGCGATGCGCTGTGTGTCGTAATTGAGCACCGGCAATCGGAGCAACGGCGCCTGTATCCGGGCATTCATGAGCCGCTGGCACGAGAGCCGCCGAGCATTCGCGGCGGACCCACTGCGTACTGCAGGCGGATACGCGGACGCGATCTGCGCGGAGGGTGGTGTTGTCCGTGGGTTGTCGCGCTGGACACCCGCGCCGTCGTCGGTGCGCCCACACGCGATCGGCGTCCACGTCGTCCGTCGGGCCACCGGTGGCACGGGCCTCGACGCCGGGGCCCGCTTCGACGCGGCGTCCCGAGCATGCACGCTGCAACGGCGGAGATTGGCACGACCGCCGTACTGGCGGGCATGCGCGACCGCCCCGATGCGGGACGGCGGATGTCGCGGTGGCGTCTGTCACCCGCGCGCGTGCGCGCGCCTCGCCTCGCCTGCACCCGACGCGACCTCGCGCCTGCGCGTCGCGCCGGTTCTCAGCAGGCGCGGTCTTTCGCGAACGGGTTCAGTCTGCGCACCCAGCTGTCACCGCAGTCGATGTCGACCGGAGCGGGTTCGACCGGCGTCGCCGGTCGGGCCGGGACGCGGGCCGCACTGCGTGCGCGTTCGATCTCGGCGAGCTTCGCGCGGATCTGCGGCAATGCGGCCAGCGCGGCCCGCTCGCCCTGCAGGATCGCGGCATTGCGCTGCTCGAAACTGGCCGGGCCGATATCGTTGACCTGTGGCCGGATCACCACGTCTGCACGCGCCAGTTCCTGGCGGCCCAGGGTCTGGCCCATGATCGCGATCGACTGGTTGACGATGCCGAGCATGCTTCCCGGCGTGGCGCCACTGGCCTTGCTGGAGATGTCGACCGCGATCACCAAATCGGCGCCGAGCTGTCTGGCCGCGTCCACCGGGACGGGGCTGACGACGCCGCCGTCCACATAGCTGCGCTCGCCGATGCGCACCGGTTCGAAGACGCCCGGCACGCTGCTCGAGGCGCGCACGGCCTGGCCGGTATTGCCACGCACGAACACCGTGCGGTCGCCGGTATCCAGGCGCGTGGCCACCGCGGCGAAGGGAATGGGCATCCGGTCGATCGTGCGGTTGCCCACTTCCTGGTTGACGTAATTCTGCAGGGCCACGCCCTGGACCAGGCCGCCGGAGAACAGGCGCACATCGCGGATGCTCGACTCGTCCAGTGCCACCGCGCGCTCCTGCATCCGGAACGGATCCATGCCGCTCGCATAGAGCGCGCCGACCACGCTGCCGGCACTGGTGCCCGCGACCACGTCGGCCTTGATGCCATTGGCTTCCAGCATCTTGATCACACCGATATGCGCGAAGCCCTTGGCCGCGCCGCCCCCGAGCGCCAGCCCGATACGCACCGGCGGCGGTCTCGGCGTCGGCGTCGGCGCGACCGTCGCCGGAGCAGGCGCGGCCACGGGCTCCGGGCGCACCGTGTCGCGACCGCATCCTGCGAACAGCACGACCAGAGCGGACAGGGCGGCGACCCGCCAGCGCGGTCGCGCTGTCGGAGCGACAGCGCGGTCTGCGGAAGCGGTGGAACGTGTTGGAGGGGGCATGCGGACGTCACCGACGGTGGAGCGCCGAGGATACCGGGACCTGCCCGGGCGGCAGCTGAAGTCGGCACGCGGACAGCAGAACGCCGCGCACGGGGCGCGGCGTCTACGCAACGTCGGTCATGCCGACCCGTGGCGCACCGGATGGATCAGTCGTTGTCGCCGGTCTTGCCGGTGGACGCGGTGCCGCGCGCACTGCGCCCTGCACGCTTGCGCGCCGCCGTGTTCGAGGCTTCGATGCGGCGCGAATTGCCGTCGATCGTTTCGCTGGCCTTCTTCTTGCGGTACTGGCGCGCAGCCACCAGCGCCAGGCCCACGCCGATGGCGCTGGCGGCGACGATGGCAGGATTGCGACGGAGGAAACCGCCGGCGACCCGGGCGCCGGTACGCGCCGCACCGACGGCGACGCCGGTCTTGAGCCAGGTTTCGGCCGTGCTCGGGAGAGTGTGACGCAGGCTGTCGCCTGCCTGCCCGACCAACGCGAGTGCCTTGTCGGACAGCGCTTCGAACTTGCTCATGGGAATTCCTCGTGCGCGTTGGGGGATGGCGCAGTCTGGTCGTGGCCCTGTCGAACCGGCGTGAGCGGGTCGAGGGCGCGCGGATCCGTTCAACCGCGGTTGTCGTCGGATCCGTCGGCATGGCCGTGGCCATGCCCGACCCGTGCCTCGGCACAGTGTGGAGCCACTAGGTGCCGCGTGGCTTGGCCCGATGAGTGGGGACCGCGTTCCAGGGGTCTTCCGGCCAGGGATGCTTCGGGTATCGACCCTTCATCTCCTTGCGCACGTCCGGGTAGGTGCGGGCCCAGAAGCCTTCGAGGTCACGGGTGACCTGCAAGGGCCGTCCCGCCGGCGACAGCAGGTGCAAGGTCAACGGCATGCGCCCGTCGGCGATGGCCGGCGTGCGGGCGAGGCCGAACAGCTCCTGCAGCTTGACCGCCAATACCGGCGCGGCGGGGGTCCCGTCGGCCTCGACGGCATAGGTGATGGCGCGGGCCATGCCGGACGGCACGTCGACGCGTGTCGGTGCGAACCGATCGAGAATGGATCGCTGGCTCCAGTCCAGCTGCGCCTCGAGAGCGGCCGACAGGCGCCCGGCGTCCAGCGCATCGAGTCGGGTCAGCCCGGCGAAGGCCGGGCGCAGCCAGCTGTCGCGCGTGGCCAGCAGGCTCGCATCCGACACATCCGGCAGATCGAGCTCGGGCATCCAGGCGCGCAGACCGAGCACCCGCGCCTGCCACTGGCGCAGGCCGTCGCGCCACGGCAGCACCTCGAGGCCGAGTTCACCCACCGCATCGGACAGCGCGCGGGCGGCCTGCCCGGCGTCCACACGGCCGTTGGCGCGGGCGTCGAGCACGATGCCGTCGAAGCGGCGGACACGCTCGCCCACGAGCGCCCGCCGGCTCGCATCCCAGCGCGTCTCGTCGGCATCGGTGAAGCGGTCCGGCCAGGTCCGGCGCAGGGACGCCTCGTCGACCGGCGCGCCGAGCAGCAGGCGCGCGTCGCGGGCGTCGAAACGCAGGTCGCTCGCGACGATCCAGGGCTCACCGAGCAGGGCACTGTCGTCGAACAGGCACGCCATGCGTCCGTTGCTTAGGCTGTAGCGCTGCGGATCGCGGGAATGACGAAAACCGATGCGATCGGGGAAGGCATGCGCGAGCAGATCCCCGAGGGCATGCGCCGGCGCGTCATCGGCCGGCTGGGCATCGATGCGCAGGCGCCGACGCCACTGTCGGGCTGCCGTATCGACGGCGGCGAGCGCACTGCGCGAGACATCCGTCCGGACCCGACCACGACGGAACGCCGCGAGCGCCTGCCAACGCATCACGAGCGCATCCGAGCGCGCACCGCCGCGCAGCGGATCGCGCGCTTCCACCAGCGCACACAGGTCGCAGGCCAAGGCCTCGGCTTCCGGTGTTCCGGCTGCCAGCAGCATCGCCGCGAGCCGCGGGTGGGTGCCCAGTGCGAGCATGCGACGACCGAGCGGGGTCACGGTCTCCCCCGCGTCGAAGGCGCCGAGGCGGCGCAGCAGGTCACGCGCTGCGCCCATGGCGCCCGACGGCGGCGGATCCGGAAACGACAACGCGGCGTCGCCCCAGGCCGCGAGTTCCAGCGCGAGCGCCGCCAGGTCCACCTGGGCGATCTCGGGTCGCCGTTGCGGCTCGAGCCGTTGCGATTCCGGCCACAGCCGCAGGGCCACGCCCGACGCGACCCGCCCGGCGCGGCCCGCACGCTGGTCGGCCGAGGCCTGGCTGATCGTCCCCACCTCCAGGCGCGAAAAGCCGCTGTTGGGATCGAAGCGCGGCTCGCGCGCCAGGCCGCTGTCGACCACGATGCGCACGCCCGGCAGGGTGACGCTGCTTTCGGCCACGTTGGTCGCCAGCACCACGCGCCGTCGCCCATCGGCGGCCGGTTGCAGCACATGCGACTGCGCCTCAACCGGCAGTTCGCCGTGCAACGCGAGCAGTTCGACGTCCGCCGGCAACGCGGCCTCGAGCTGCGCCCGGCAGCGCGCGATCTCGCGCTGCCCCGGCAGGAACACCAGCGCATCGCCCGCGTGCGTGTCGAGCGCCTCGACGACGACCCGGCGGATCTGGTGTTCGAGCGCCTCGTCACGCCGCGGCGGCACATGCGAGACCGCGACCGGGAAGCTGCGGCCGGCGCTCGACAGGCGCGGCGCGTCCAGCCAGTCGGCGAGGCGCGCGCCGTCGAGCGTGGCCGACATCACCACCAGGCGCAGATCCTCGCGCAGGCCGGCCTGGACGTCGCGCGCGAGCGCGAGGCCGAGATCGGCGGCCAGATGGCGTTCGTGGAATTCGTCGAACAGCAGCGCGCCGACGCCGTCGAGCGTGGGGTCGTCCTGCAGCATCCGGGTGAGGATGCCCTCGGTGACGACCTCGATGCGAGTGCGTGCCGAGACCCGGCTCTCGAACCGGATGCGGTAGCCGACCGTGCCGCCGACGTCCTCGCCGAGCTGGCGGGCCATGAACACCGCGGCCGAACGCGCTGCGACGCGGCGCGGCTCCAGCATCACAATCCGGCGGCCGTCGAGCCAGGCGGCGTCGAGCAGCGCCAGCGGCACCTGTGTCGTCTTGCCGGCGCCGGGCGGCGCTTCGAGGACGAGCCGCGGATGTGCGGAGAGGCTGGCGAGGATGTCCGGCAGCAGGGCCGCGATCGGCATGGCGGTGGACGGAAGCGATGCGGGCGCGGCGGTGTTCACGGCGCACAGGCTAGCGGTGCGCCGCGCAGGCGTCGATGCCGGCCGGGCGTCCTTACAATGCGCACTGCCCCACACGCGGTTCCCGGCATGCAGTTGATCGACATCGGCGCCAACCTCACCCACGACAGCTTCGACCGCGATCGCGACGCCGTGCTGCAGCGCGCACGGGACGCGGGTGTGGCGAAACTGATCGTCACCGGCGCCAGCCGCGAGCATTCGCCCAAGGCGCTCGCACTGGCGCAGCAGCATCCCGGTTTCCTGTACGCGACCGCCGGCGTGCATCCGCATCACGCGGTCGAATACACCGCCGAATGCGACGCCGAGATGCGCGCGCTACTCGCGCAGCCGGAGGTCGTGGCGGTCGGCGAATGCGGGCTCGATTATTTCCGCGATTTTTCACCGCGCCCGGCGCAGCGCAAGGCCTTCGAGCGCCAGCTGCAGATCGCGGTCGACACCGGCAAGCCACTGTTCCTGCACCAGCGCGACGCCCACGACGATTTCATCGCGATCATGAAGGACTTCGAGGGCCGCATCGGCGCCGCCGTGGTGCACTGCTTCACGGGCGAGCGCCGCGAGCTGTTCGACTATCTCGACCGCGACTGGCACATCGGCATCACCGGCTGGCTGTGCGACGAACGCCGCGGCCAGCACCTGCGCGAGCTGGTGCCCAACATCCCCGCGCACCGGCTGATGATCGAAACCGACGCGCCCTATCTGCTGCCGCGCACGCTCAAGCCCAGCCCGAAGGACCGGCGCAACGAACCGGCGTTCCTGCCGCATATCGTCGAAGAACTGGCACGGGATCGTGGTGAGGACGTGGCCAAGACGGCAGCGACGACGACGGCGACGGCGACGGCGTTCTTCGGGCTGGAGTGATCGTTCGATCCAACGGCCTGATGCCGGATGCGACGTGGAGTGCGTCGCTTGGCCTGCGGTTGCTGTGCACCGTCGCCGAGCGCAGTCGTTCTATCTGCGGCAGTTGCAGTTGCAGTTACCGTTGCCGTTGCCGTTGCCGTTGCCAAAAAATGACGTGCCCGCGCACTGGCAAGACCCGGAGGGCGCCGCCCATGGATGGGCGGCGTTTTTCGACCGAGGCAGGATGCCGAGTCGGAAAATCCCGGAACGAACGAATGGCCGGGTGAGCTTCGTCGGGGAGGCCGTTTCTTTTGGTTACTTTTCTTTGGGCCAGCAAAGAAAAGTGACCCGCTCGCCGACAGGCGAGTGGAAGCCCTGTACTGGCCCTTCTTAGGTATCGAGTAGGCCAGCACCCCCGGCGATTTGGTCTTCAGCGCCTTCCGAAGCGAAATCAAATGCTTTCGTCCGCTGACGCGGCCGAGTTCATTTCTTTTGTCAATCGACAAAAGAAACGGAACCAAAGAAAAACGATCCCCCGACAAAGCGAACCCGGCGCGTCAGTCGTTCCGGGATTTTCCGACTCGGCATCCTGCCTCGGTCGGAAAACGGCGGGCATCCATGCCCGCCGCCCTTCGGGTCTGGTGAGCGCGCAGACCTGTCATTTCTCGGCGACGGCAACGACAACAGCAACAACAGCGACAGCGACAGCGACAGCGACAGCGACAGCAGGCTCGCCCGCTGCTCCGGGAAATGATGCTCAACACCAACCTATGCGAACAACGCCGCTAGCGCCGCGGCCACGCCGCCAGCAATGCCCACAATCCACCCACGCCCGCCACCCAGGTCGCCACCGGCAGCCCGAGCAGCGTCGGCCCGCCGGCTTCGAGCGCATACAGCACCGCGGCGACGATCAGCAGGCCGACGCCCAGGATCGCGGCGACCACGCGCTTCTGCATGCCCTGCATCGTCGCGGTGAGCGCGGCCAGATCGTCCGAGCGCATGCGCAGTTCGTGGCGGCCTTCGACCTGCTGCCTGAGCCAGCCATGCAGCAGCCGCGGCATGTCCGGGGCCTGTGTGATCAGCTCCGGCAGCCGGTCGCGGAACTCGCGGCCGAGACGCTGCGGGCTGTAGCGCTCGACCAGGATGCGTTCGAGCACCGGCCGCGCGACCGCCCAGATGTCGAGCTTGGGATCGAGCAGGCGGCCGATGCCCTCGATGCTCAGCAGCGTCTTCTGCAGCAGGATCAGCTGCGGCTGCAGCGTCAGCTGATAACGCTGGGCTGTGCGGAACAGTTTGCCGAGCACTTCGCCGAGCGAGATTTCCGACAGCGGCCGGGTGAAGTACGGCTCGCACACGGAACGCACGGCGGCTTCGAGTTCGTCGATGCGCAGGTGCGCGGGCATCCAGCCCGCCTGGATGTGCAGCTCGGCGATGCGCCGGTAGTCCTGGCGGAAGATCGCCATGAAATTCTCGGCGAGGTAGTACTGATCCTCGCGCGAGAGCTGGCCCATGATGCCGAAATCCAGCGCGATGAAGCGCGGATTGGTCGTGCGGTCCGGGTCGACCCAGATGTTGCCGGCATGGGCGTCGGCGTGGAAGAAATTGTCGCGGAACACCTGCGTGTAGAACACGCGCACGCCCTTGGCCGCGAGCGCCTTGCGGTCGATGCCGGCGGCGTCGAGGGCCGAGATGTCGTCGCTGGGAATGCCGTGCACGCGCTCGAGCGTGAGCACGCGCTGGGTGGTGCGCTCCCAGACCGGCGCGGGCACGTAGAGATCCTGCGAGCCGGTCCAGAACCGGCGCAGCACCGAGGCATTGGCGCCTTCGCGCTGCAGGTCGAGTTCGGCCGCGAGCGTGTTCTCGATCTCGGCCACCACCTCGCGCGGGCGGATCTTGTCGGCGCGCGGATGCGTGCGCTCGACCAGCGCGGCGAGATTGTTGAGCAGCGCGACATCGGCGGCGATCTGCTTCTCGATCGTCGGCCGCAGCACCTTCACCACGACCTCGCGCGCCGGCTGCCCGTCGGCGCCGGCGAGCGTCGCGGCGTGCACCTGCGCGATCGAGGCCGAGGCCAGGGGGACCGGATCGAACGCGAGAAACGCCTGGTCGATCGGCATGCCGAGCTCGCGCTCGACGATCGCCTGGGCCGCCGCGCCGTCGAAGGGCTGCACGCTGTCCTGCAGCAGCGACAGGTCGTCGACGATGTCGGGTGGCACCAGGTCGCGGCGGGTGGACAGGATCTGCCCGAACTTCACGAAGATCGGGCCCAGCTCCTGCAGGGCCAGGCGCAGGCGGGCGCCCCGCGACTGCGCGGCAATGTCGGCCGAGGCGCGCGGTACGAACGGGCGGGCCAGACGCAGCCAGCGCTCGGCGGGCGTCCCGTCGAGCAGATCGTCCAGTCGATAGCGCAGCAGGACCCGGCCGATGCGCGAGGCGCGGACCACGCCCTTCATCCGGCAGACCTCATGCGGCCGGACCGCGGGTCAACCGGGAGACGCGTACGGACAGACGCTCGACATCGTCGCGCAGGGTGTCGACGTCGTCGTGGAAGGCGTCGAGCTCGGCGCGTGGCACCACGTCGCGCGACTCCTCGGTGACGTAATCGACCGCGCTCTCCACGACCGTACGCCCGAGCCCCTGCGCCTGGCGCAGCGCCGCGGCGAAGGCATTGGCCCCCTGCACCCCGATGACCTCGCCGAAGACCGACACGAACGGCAGCTGCCAGTCGGGATCGAACCGCGCGGCGAGCGTCTGCAGGCGGCGTGCGAGTTCGGCGTCACCCGACACCCGCACCTTGCCGATCGGAGGCGCGTCGTCGCGGCGCAGGAACGGCAGCTGCGACAGCATGCCTGCCAGTGTCGTGCGGACCGCGAGATCGGGTTCGCTGGCCTCGTCGACCGGGCCCACCCGCAGGCGCTCACCTTCGACACGCAGTTCCAGCGCCAGCGGCGGCGAGGCGAGGGTCAGCGCGATGCGCTGGCCGTCGAGTCCGGCCAGTGCGAACCGCGTTTCGGCGTCGAGCGCCAGCGCGCGATTGAGCGCGGTTTCGAGCGCGCGCCCGGCAATCGGCTTGAGCGCTGCGAAGGGTGATGGAAATCCGGCCATGGCGGCATTGTAGGTCGTAGACCGTTGGGTCTGTGAGGTCTCCCGGGAAGCGGCCCCGCATGCCCGCCACATCGACAGGCAGGGCACGAGTGCCACCGCGCCGGGCGACCACCGCCGAGCAGACACGGGACCGGAATCCACGCGATGTTCGTCGCGGCGCTGCCACTCCGTTGAACACCAGCGTCGCCGTCGCGACCGGGATACGGGGAGGTCTGCAACGGACACGTCGATTGCGACTGCGGATGTCGAAATCCCGGGTGGGGTCGAAGGCCACGAGGCCCGGAGCCACCCGCGCGCAAAAAAAAACGCCCGCCGAAACGGCGGGCGTCGAACGTGCCACAGACGCTGGAACGTTACGGTCCGCGGCCACGCAGCATGGAGATCACGGCCAGGATCAGGAACACCACGAACAGGATCCAGGCGATGTTGGTTGCAGCGCCGGCCACACCGCTGAAGCCGAGAACGGCGGCGATGATCGCGATGACGAGGAAAATGACGGCGTATCTGAGCATGGTGCGGTCTCCGTGGAAGCGGCCGAGAACGGCGGTGGGCACACCGTATGCGCAGTCAGGTCGCGATCAGGTGACGACGAGATCACCCGTCAGCCCCCTTTTCAGCAGAGTGATTTCCATGTGAATAGAGCGCCCGACCTGCCTACGCATGGACCGTACACACGCGCACCTGCGGCATCACTAGGCGCGCTGCACGCGAACCCAATGCGGAAACGTGCGGGGCGATCCGACGAGCGGCTGCGACGATCGTGCGCATCCACGCGTCGCGTCAGCCGCGTGCTGCCTTGCGTGCAGCCTCGAGACGGCGCAGGCCGTCTGCCGTGCGCACGCGCGGCACGTAGCCGAAGTCGCGCGTCGCCGGCGCCATGTCGTACCAGTGCGTCGTGCTCAGCTGCTCGGCGAGAAAGCGCGTCATCGGCGGCTCGCCCTTCAGACCGAGCAACGGCCATGCGGCTTCGCAGACCGCGCCGATCGCATAGGCCGCGGCGAACGGAATCGTCTTCTCCACCTGTGGCGCGCCGGCTGCGGCCAGCAAGGCGTTGACGATTTCGCGCACCGCCATCGGCTCGCCGTTGCTGATGAAATAGGCCCGTCCCGCGCAGGCCGCTCCCGGCGCCAGATGCTCGAACGCGTCGAAGTGTGCCTGCGCGGCGTTGTCGATGTAGGTCGTGTCGATGCGGTTCCCGCCGTCGCCGACGAAGCGCAGCCGCCCGGCCCGCGCGCGCTCGACCAGGCGCGGCAGCAGTTGCTGGTCGCCCGGGCCCCAGATCAACCGCGGTCGCAGGGCGACCGTCGCGAGGTCGGGCCCGTTGGCCGCGAGCACCGCCTGTTCGGCGATCTTCTTGGTCGTCGCGTACGGCGCCTTGAAGCCCTCGCCGTACGGCACGGTGTCGGCGGTGCCGCCTTCGACCGGATGCGTGGCCCGGTGGGTCACGCTGGGCGTCGAGGTGTAGACCAGCCGGCCGATGCCGTGCGCGCGGCAGGCATCCAGCACGTTCTGCGTGCCGACCACATTGGCCAGGTGATAACTCTCGTAGCTGCCCCAGGCGCCGGCCTTGGCCGCGTTGTGGAAGACCGCATCCATGCCCAGCGCGGCAGCGCGCACCGCGTCCGCATCGGCGAGATCACCGCGCACCTGGCGCACGCCGAGTGCGTCGAGCTCGGGGTAATGCCCGCGGTTGAAGCTGGTGACGGCATGGCCGCGTTCGACGAGGCCGCGGCACAGCGCCTGGCCGAGGAAGCCGCCGCCGCCGGTGACGAGAAGATTCATGCGAAGTCCTGCGCGTGTTTCGCCGCCCAGACGGCCAGCGTCTCGCGGCCGATCTTGGCATTGTGGCGGATGTCGACCGGGAAGCCCGGATGGAACAGCACGCGCTCGATGCGCCCGGTGTGGACGAAGCCTTCGCCGATGTGCCGCAGCTCGTCGGCGATGCGCGCCTGTTCGGTCTTCGCGACACCGGCCTCCAGCTCCACACACAGCACCGGCATCTGCGCGCCCTTCGCACCGACACCCACCAGCGCCGTGCGCCGCACCTCGGGGTGCACGTTGAACACCGGCTCGACCTGTTCGGTGCACAGCGTGCCGGTGGCCGTGACGACGCGATGGCCCTTGCGGCCGCAGAACCACAGCCGGCCTTCGGCATCGAAGTAGCCGAGGTCGCCCATGCGGTGGACGATGCGCGTGCGGCCGTCGGGCAGGGTCTCGGTGATCTTCGCCAAGCGCGTCTGCGCATCGCGGTTGAAGTAGGTGTCGGTGGCGCTGGGCCCGGCGACGGTGATCTCGCCGACCTGCGTGCCGGGCACGCACAGCGCATCGGACCACGTGGGAATCGCGTCGTCGTCGACCCGGATGATGCGCACCTCGTTGGGCGGCACCGGGCGGCCGACGCAGGTGCCGGCGCCATGCTCTGTGCGCGTACGCAATTGCAGCAGCTCGCGGCCTTCGATCACCGCGACCGGCAGGCATTCGGTGGCGCCGTACGGCGTCCAGAAGCGGGCGTCGTCGGGCAGCAGATCGAGGATCCTCGCGACCGTGTCCGGCGGCACCGGCGCGCCGGCCGAGGTCACGCGGCGCAAGGTCGGCAGCGGTGTGCCGTCGCGTGCGAGTACGCCCATCAACGCCGGCGAGCCGAACAGCTGGTCGACGCCGAAGCGTTCGATCGCGGCGTGCAGCCTGCGCGGGTCGGCCTTGGCTGGCTTGGTCGGGTCCATGTCCGGGATGATCGAAGTCAGCCCCAGCGCGGGGTCGAACAGCGCGAACGGTGGAAAAGTCGGCAGGTCGATGCCGCCGGCGCCGATGCCGAACGCCTCGCGCAGCATGTCGATCTGCGCGGCGAAATGCCGGTGGCGGTAGACCACGCCCTTGGGCACCCCGGTGGAGCCGCTGGTGAACAGGATCGCCGCGACATCGTCGCCGGCCGTCGCGGCGAGTTGCGGCCCGGCGCCTGCGCCCGCGCGTTCGACATCCGCCAGCGTCGCGTCACTCAGCAGGGCCCAGCGCCCGGTGGTGATGCGCACGCGTGCCGACGTCGCCCAGCGCAGCAGCACCCGCGCGACCTGCGCCAGCGGAATCCCGATGAAGGCCTCCGCCTGCGCCTCGTCCAGGCACTGCTTGAGCGCGCGCTTGTCGATGCCCGGATCGACCAGCACCGGCACCGCGCCGGCCTTGAACAGGGCGAACATCACCAGGAAGAACTCGGGCGTCGGCCGCACCATCAGCACCGTGCGCGTGCCGCGGACGATGCCGCGCGCGGCGAGGCCGGCAGCGATCGCATCGCTGCGTGCGTCGAGCGCGGCGTAGCTCAGCGTATGGGCGTCGCCGTAGTCGCCGCCGGGTCCGGGGCAGCGCATCGCGATGCGTGCGGGCTGTCCCCGGGCCAGCCGCGGCAGGGCGGCCGCGATGTTGACGGGTTCGGTGGCGCGGTCGGAAATGGTGGGCATCGCCGACAGGATAACGGGACGCGGCGGCGGGCCAGCCGCTAGGATGGCGTTCTCCTCCAGTCCGGCCCCTGTCCATGCGCACGATCCGCACCGGCACCCTGCTCCTGTTCGCGTTGCTGCTGGTCGCATCGGGCTGCGCCAGTGCCGGCAAGCAGCGCGATGCGCTCGAACGCAACCAGACCGCCTGGGCCAGCGCGATCCGCTGGAACGACGTCGAGGCGGCGGTGCCGCTGATCGACCCGGCCCGTCGCCAGGCGCATCCGCTCGATGCCTTGTCCCGCGAGCGCTACGCCCAGGTGCAGGTCACCGGGTATCGGGAGCTGCGCGCGCAGGTGGGTGCCACCGAGGCGAGCCGCGAGATCGAGGTCCGCGTGGTCAACCGGCACACGATGGCCGAGCGCACGCTGCGCCTGCACGAGCGTTGGCGTTGGGATCCGGTGGCGGCGACCTGGTGGAACGTCGAGGGCCTGCCGGACTTCTGGGCCGGCGAATAGCCCGACCGGTGCGAGCCGGCGCCGCCGCCCGGCGGTATGCGACAATCGCCGCCCGCTGACGCTGCGCGAACCGTCGTGAATTTCGAAGAACTGCTGGCCTTCCTGGGCCGAAACCAGATGCTGTCGCTGATCCTCGCCGTGCTCACGGTGGCGATCATCTACAACGAGATCGCCCGCCTGTTCCGCGGCTTCAAGGCCCTGCGGCCGGCGGAGCTGACGGTCCTGATGAACCGCGAGAACGCGTTGGTGGTCGACCTGCGCCCCAGCGCGGATTTCGGCAAGGGCCATATCCCCGGCTCCAAGAACGTGCAGATGAGCCAGTTCGATCCCGAGAGCAAGCAGCTCGGCGCCGCCAAGGCCCTTCCGGTCGTGCTGGTGTGCAAGACCGGCAGCACCGCCGGCGATGCCGCCAAGCGCCTGAAGAAGGCCGGTTTCGAGAACGTCTCCGTGCTCGACGGCGGCATCGGCGGCTGGCAGCAGGCCGACCTGCCGCTGGTCAAGGGCCGCGGCTGACCGCGTCCCGTCCGGGCCGATGCCATAATCGGCCGTCCGCTTCACATCCCAATTCGACGATCCCATTCCCGGAGTTTGATTCCATGTCCGAAGACCAGGCCATCAACGGCGCCAACGGCGCGCCTCCCGCACAGACCGGCGCACAGTTCAGCGTCGAGAAGATCTACGTCAAGGACGTCTCGTTCGAGTCGCCCCGTTCGCCGGCGATCTTCAACGAGCAGACACAGCCGCAGCTCAACATGAACCTCAACCAGAGCGTGCAGCGCGTCGGCGACAATGCCTACGAAGTGGTCCTGGCGATCACCCTGACCTGCACCCTGGGCGAGGACAGCGCGAATACCGTGTACGTGGCCGAAGTGAAGCAGGCCGGCGTGTTCGGCCTGGCCGGTTTCGACGGCAACACCCTCGATGCGCTGCTCGGCACCCAGTGCCCGAACGTGCTCTACCCCTACGCCCGCCAGATGATCGGCGATCTGATCCAGGCCGGTGGCTTCCCGCCGTTCCTGCTGCAGCCGATCAACTTCGACGCGCTGTACGCCGAAGGCCTGCGCCAGCGCGCGCAGCAGGCGGGCGAGCAGCCCACGACCGACCAGATCGGCAACGCCTGAGCGTGAGCGGCGGCATGCCCGCGGTCGCGGTGCTGGGCGCGGGCTCCTGGGGTACGGCGCTCGCGTCGCTGATCGCCCGCAACGGGCACCCCACCACGCTGTGGGGTCGTGACCGGACGGTCGTGGAGGCCATCGACGGGCGCCACGAGAATCCGCGTTACCTGCCGGGAATTCCCCTGCCGGACGGCCTTCGCGCCACCGTCGACCTCGCCCGCGCCGTCGATGGTGCCGGGTTGGTGCTGGTGGTGGTGCCCTCGCACGCCTTCACCCAGACGCTCACCGAGCTGGCGCCGCTGCGTCCTGCCGATGTGGGCGTCGCCTGGGCGACCAAGGGCTTCGAGCCGGGCTCGGGGCGGTTCCTGCACGAGGTCGCCGGTGATCTGGTGGGCGCGGATGTCCCGCTGGCGGTGGTCACCGGCCCCTCGTTCGCCAAGGAGGTCGCGTCGGGGCTGCCGACGGCGGTGACCGTGCAGTCGGAAGACGAGGACTTCGCCCGGGTCGTTGCCGACGTGCTGCACGGCCCGAGCTTCCGCGCCTACACCGGCACCGACATGCGCGGCGCCGAACTCGGCGGTGCGATGAAGAACGTGCTGGCGGTCGCCACCGGAGCGGCCGATGGCATGGCACTGGGCCTCAATGCCCGGACCGGCCTGATCACCCGTGGCCTGCACGAGATGCTGCGGCTCAACCGGGCGATCGGCGGCCGTCCCGAAACGCTGATGGGCCTCGCCGGCCTCGGCGATCTGGTGCTCACCTGCTCGGGCGACCTGTCGCGCAACCGGCGCCTGGGTCTCGCCCTCGGGCGCGGCGAAAAGCTCGAAGACGCGGTGCGCGCGATCGGTCAGGTGGTGGAGTCGGTGCAGACTGCCGACGAAGTCATGCGCTTGGCGACGCGCCACGGGATCGAGCTGCCGATCTCCAGCAACGTGCAGGCCGTCCTGCACGGCGAGATCAGTCCGGCCGAGGGCCTTGCCCGCCTGATGGCCCGGGAACAGAAACCCGAATACTCCGAGGCGCTGTTCGGCTAGACCGACGCCCGCGTCCGGTCGCAGGCGACGCCCGGCTCCGGCCGGGCGTTCTGCGTTCTGCGCCCAGCGTCCGGGGACTGCGCCCGGCGCATAAAAAACCCCGGCCTGTTCGACAGGCCGGGGCGGTGCGACATCCGGGAGGGAGAGAGGGGACGCGCCGGGGAAGCGCGGACCGGATGCCACGGGGGACGCGGTTACCAGCGCAGACGCGGGCCGACGAACCACTGGGTGTCACCACCCTTGACCAGCTTGACGTCTCCGGCCACGCCGAACGACGGGGTGAAGGTCCACTGCGCGCCGACGCGGCCGTAGAACTCGCTGTCGAAGCCGCTGCCGTAATCCTCGTAGCCGGCCAGCGCATAGCCCTCGAGCGCGGGCAGGAGCACGCCGCGTGCACCGACCTCGACCGCATAGCCGTCGGCATCGAAGCCCTGGCCGAAATCGAGGCGCTGGTAGGCGATGCGGGTCAGCAGGTCGGCCCGGTCGGAAACGGCATGGTTGTAGCCCACGCCGGCACGCCACTGGTCGCGGTCGAAGGCGCTGCCGTCGATGCCTTCGCGCGTGTAATCGCCGAACACGTGGAAGTTGGGATGGAACGCCGCGGATCCGCGGATCGACCAGCCGTCCGAGTCGACCTCGCGGTTGACCGGGGCGATGTCGGATTTGCTGGCCGAGTAGCCGCCTTCCAGATAGGTATACGAGACACCGTCGGCGGCCTGCGCCCCGAGCGGAAGACCGGCGGCCAATACAGCCAGGGCAAGGACTCGGGTCATCGTGCGGCGTCTCGAGGCAGGAAAAAGAGTCGGCCCGGGCAGGAGGGAGAGATGCACTTCAGGGGGAGGGGAAGCACGGCCGCCCGGGCCGAGGACTGCATTCTCGCGAAGCCTGAACAACCCGAGCTGAATAGTGAACCACGAAGTACAGGAACTTCTGGGAGCGCCCAGAGCACACGGACTTGCGCGGTGCGGGCATCCGTGTGCCGCGGCCATCGCGCTCCGGGACCGGCGCCCATCGAAAGTCCGGCTGCGGCGGCCCCGGGTCATGGAACGCCGGGGCGACGCGTGACGACCGAGCAGCGCAGGCGCGGGCCGCAGTGGCCGTCGGTCGAATCGCGGCTTACCCGGGCCGCGCGACCAGCCTGACCTCGACCCGACGATTCGGGATCAGGCATTCACGCAACGCCGCCCGCGGGGTGACGCCGTCGCACGCCTGCACCTGGTCGGTGTCGCCGCGGTACGCGGACGTGACGATCGC
Source organism: Luteimonas deserti (assembly GCF_013425765.1). GTDB lineage: Bacteria > Pseudomonadota > Gammaproteobacteria > Xanthomonadales > Xanthomonadaceae > Luteimonas > Luteimonas deserti. Next base: position 109,255 of record NZ_JACCJZ010000004.1, on the reverse strand, counting down.
CGCATCGACGCCACGCGCGAGCAGCAGGCCACGGACCGTTTGCGCGCGAAGTTCGGACAGGCGCTGGTTGTAGGGGGCGCCGCGTCCGTCGAGGCGATCGGCATGGCCGACCAGTTCCACGGCGACCAGGCGCAGGTTCTCCTCGCGCAGCCGGCCGAGTTCACGGTCGAGGCTCTGAAGCGAGTACGCACGGACATCACCCGCTCCGGTGCGGTCGAACTCGAACAGGATGTTGGCAGTCAGCACCGTCTCGGCCGGCCGGACATCCGCCCCGCCGCCCGGGCCCGTGCCGCATTGCCGCGACAGCGCCTCGGCGTCGCTCACCAGATCCTCGGCGATCTGGATGTACGGCTTCGAATGACGCCACTGCTGCTGGTTGAACTCGTTGCCGGCGTGGACCAGCTCGACCTCGCCGCAGGCGACTGCCTGCTGGGCGCAGACGAATCCCGGTGTGCCATGGATGGCGCCGAGGCGCTGCCACAGGTCCTCGCGCACACGTGCGGCGCCGTTGATCAGCGGCGTATCGGTCGGCAGCGGTGACACGCCCTGCTCCATGCCATTGATCAGCGTCTCCGATTCGCCCAACGCTTCCTGCGGAAACGCACTGCGGTCGTTGCGCGTGTATTCGTGGAAGGAGACGTCGAGCCAGCACTGCGCCTTGGACAGGTGATAGTCGCGGACGGGTCGGCCCGCATCGTTGAGCGCCTTGATGCGCAGCTGGGTGCGCTCGTAACTGCCGAGGTCGGCGTGGATCGCCTCGTCGGTGATGCGCGCCTGGGCGGGCGCCAGTTGCGTCTGCTGGGCATGCAGGCCGAACGCGAGGGCGCCCAGCAGGGCGCCGCACAGAAGGGAAGTCTTGATCGTGGTCATGTCGGGTCCTCAGCGCACCGGGTCGCGGTAGCGGGCGTCTTCCCTGCGGAAGAGGTCTTCGTCGAACTTGAAGCGCAGGCGCACGAACGCGCCCTGCTGGGTGTACTCGTAACCTGAGAGATCGTCGTCGCCGCGGAAGCCGGTCGCGTTGTAGCCCGCCGACAGCCACAGGTTCTGCCGGAGCAGACGTCCGACTTCCAGTCCGAGCGCGTACTGGTTGGCACCAGCGCGGCCGCGGAAGGTGGAACCCAGGACGCCGATGTCCCAGCGCTCGGTGATGTCGTACACGACGCGTCCCGACAGCAGCACCGCGTTGAAGTCGTCATCGGCGCGGCCGGTATCGGCGTAGAAGAAGCTGTCACGCTGCCACTTCGCTGCGACGCGACCGGTCAGCCACCAGGGGCGGGACGGATGCCAGTCCGCGTGCGCCGAGACGATGTGGGCGCTGCTGCGGATGTCCTGGCCGGTATCGGATCCGAAGCCCGAGCCGTCCATGCCGCTTTCGTCCTTCTCCAGCTTGAACTCGTAGCGTGCGAGGGCGTTGACCCGGTTGGTATCGGTGTCGCGATAGGCGGCGCCGACCTGGAAGCGGTTCTGCAGCACATCGCCGCGCGCTTCGTAATCGGTGCGCAGCAGATAGTTGCGCGACAGCGCCGTCCAGTCCCGGGAGAGCTTGCGCGCTGCCAGGAACATCAACAGCGTGGTGTCGTAGGCCTCGTTCGTCGGCGTGCCGGCGACATCGTCGGACACCCGATGCTCGATGCGGATGTTGCCGCGCCACAGCGGATTGGCGCTGTAGTCGAGTGCCACGCCGACACCGGTGGAATCACCGACGGTGCCGGCGATCACATTGGTGTGCTCGAGCGTGGTGTCGATCCGCAGGCCTTCGGTCACATCCCAGCGGTTGCGCATGCCCGAGGCCGCCTGGATGTCGCGGCCGGCGATCGCGTCGCGCATGCGGTACTCGGAGAACAGCTGGGTGTCGCGGACGAAGCTCGTGTCCACGCCCAGTGCCACCGTATCGGCCGATCGCCCGTCCTGGGTCAGCCCGTTCACGCCGCTGATGCCGGTCTGCTTTTCGTAACGGCCATAGACCCGGCTGCGTTCGCGCAACTGGTAGTCCATGCCGAGCGCGACACGATTGCGGTCCTCCCCGTGGATGTCCTGTTCGACCTCGCCGCCCACGGTGAAGCGCTCGCTTGCGCGGTAGCCGGCGCCGATGCGCAGCATGTCCGACGACAGTTCGGTTCCGACCGGCAGGCCGCTGCCGACGTCGTTCGGATTGCCGCTGGCGATGATCGGCAGTCCGGTCAGCGGATCCAGCGGTTGCTGGCCGTATCCCAGCGCGCCGCCGCCCGCCCCGGTCGCGTAGCCGCCCGAAAGGCCGCCGATGTCGCCGTAGCCGGTGCTGCTGGCCCAGGTGTAGTAGGCGCCGACGGTCTCGCGGATCGCGCGATAGCCGAAATCGAGGGTCAGGCGATCGGTCACCGCCACCCGCGTGCCTGCCGACGCCGCGTCGCGCTCGCCGCCATCGGGATTGCGGTCTTCGCTGCGCAGGGCCTCGGCGTAGAGTTCGAGCCGGTCGTGCAGACGCCAGCGCGACGCGGCGGTGTATTCGCCGCGGCCGCCGTACAACGGCGACGCCGGATTGTTGAACGCCGGGTCGGACTGGCCGGCGAACAGCCGCAGATCGAACACCGGTCCGACATGGCCGAACTCCATCCGCCAGGCATCGCCTTCCACCAGTCCGCTGAGACCCTGCAGGGCCGGTGTGCCGTACTGGTTGACGCTGTTGGTGTTGACCTCACTGCGGGTGCGGGCCGCTTCCGCCACCACCCAGGTATTGGCGCCGAAACGGTGGCCGATGTTGGCGCTGCCCATTTCGAATCCGGCGAAGGGGTTGCGGTCGTCGACGTAGGCGCCGCCCACTTCGCTGCGCGCGCCGAGGCGCAGCTGCGCATCCGCGCCCGCCACCAGGAACGACTCCGTGCCCTGGTCGAGCTCGTAGGTGATGCGCAGCGAGACCGGATTGAGATCGCTGTCGAAAGACGGCAGGAAACTGTTGAGCAGGATGCGGCCCGAGAACGGCTCGAAGCTGTAGTCCACCAGACGCCCCAGCGGACGTACCGAGACGATGCGCGACGGCTGGTTGCGATCGCGCACCACCACTTCCACACGCTCGCTGCCTTCGAGCACGGCGTTGTTGCGCAGGCCGTACGGCCCGCTGCCGGATGTGGGCAGTTCCTCGATCACCTGGCGCAGGGAATCCTGGATGGCGAAGACGTTGCCGCGCACGCGGGCATTCTCGAAGTGCCAGCCCAGGCCGGTCGCGGTGCGGTTGTAGGTGCCGAGCACGCGCTGGCCGGCCTGCATGCCGAAGTCGACCCCGCTGTGGGTGACGATGTTGTCGCCGGTCTGGAAATCGCCGTACAGCAAATAGCTGCGGTCCTTGTCCACGCGCACGTACAGGCGCTCGGCCGAACGCGCGTCGAAGCCGCGCAGCGATGCGTCCCCGTAGACCGGATAGAACTCGTCCGGACGGATGTCGCGCAGCAGCCGCGCACGCACGTCTTTGTCCGAGTCGTAAGCGGCGGTCAGCAGGTACTCGCCCTTGATGGAGCCCTTGGCGAAGAACGCGGCGCGCGCCGCGCCGTTGGCCTTGCCGTTGTTGAACTGGCGCTCCCAGCGGCGGATCTCGCGGTCGAAGCCGTCGCCGCGGCGCGTCCCGTCGATCAGGCCGTCGCCGTTGCGGCGGAAGTTGATCACGCCTTCGATCAGGCCGGTCGCGATGAGATCGCGCATTTCCGGCACGAAACCGACCACGCCTTCGGCGCTGTGCGCGCCGGAGGTCACGCGCAGCAGCACATCCTGCGGATCGAACGGCGCGAGCAGCTCGAACTCTGCCCGGCCGTCGCGCACGGGCAACTGGATGCCAGGCGTGACCTCGTCGGCGTCCAGGCGGCCCGGGCCGAACTCGTCGGTGCGACCGTCGGGCAGCTTGATGCGTCCACCGCTGTGCTCGACGGTGGCGAACGCCTCGCCGGCCATCGGCCGGCCGTCGGCACCGAACAGCTGCACGACCACCTTGACCGGCGACTGCCCGTCGGCCGGCACCCCGTCGCGGTCGACTTCGACCACCACCCGGTCGACCGCCGCGTTGACGCTGTAGCCGACGTTGCCCGGCTGGGCATACAGCGGTTGAGGTGCGCGGTCCCGCTGTTCCGGCGACTGCGGATACAGGGGCGCGGCCTGGCCCAGCGCAGGCGTGAAGCGCTGGTCGCCCGAGACGGTCTGCGCGGTCGCCAGCATCGGGGTCATCGCCATGGCCAGCACGAGGGGATGCAGGAACTGGCGGGTCACACGCATCCGACGGACGTCCATGGCGGTCAGGGGGCGGGAGGTGGCGCGGCTCACGGCTGCACCTCCCGCTGTGCGGCGGCATCGCCGCCGGTGGGCCTCGGTTCGACGAGCGGCAACTGGTCGGCCGAGTCGGTGCCCTGCTGCGGCGCGCGTGCCGGTTTGCTCTCGAACCGGAGCGGGGCCTGGCGGGTTTCGGTGTCCGGCGCCCGGATCTCGCCCTGGGTGCGGCGGGCCTTGACCTGCTCGATGACGGCGTTGGAACAGCTGCCCTCGATGAAGTCGGCGCGGTGCAGCTCGCCGTTCCGAAGATCAATGAACAGACTGTCCGCGTCGCCGAGGTTGCGGTTGCTGCTGGTGGTCAGGCGGGCCCCGATGGGCAGGGTCGACGGGTCGACCTTCAGCGTGTGGCTGCGAGGGGGCAGGCCGCAGTAGCTGTATTTGCCCTCCGAGTCGCTGACCATCCAGGTGCCGTCCTGGAAATACAGGCGGACGCCGGGAATGCCGAGCTCTTCGCGGTCCTGCAGGTGATTGACGTTGCAGTCCATGAAGATCTTGCCCACCACGCAGCCTTCGTTGGTGAACACACCGCCGCCGACGACCACGCGGTACTCGGCCGGGTTGGATGCCACGACACCGCCGCTCGGATACGGCGTCAGCGTCATCGGATCCACGCAACTGCCATCGATCGAGCAGCCGTAGGCGCGTGCACGGTTGACGCCATCGCCCTGCTGGCTGCCCACGCCCACACGCACCCGGTAGGTCAGCACCTTCTGCTGGCCGACCGCGAGCGGACCGACGTCGAACACCAGGGTCGGGCCCGGCGCGCCGAGCGGTGCGGCGATGCCGGCGTTGTCGACGCGCGCGGTGCCGGTGATGAAGGTGAAGCCGTGTGGCAGGCGGTCGATCACGTTGACCACGCCCATCGCCGCGCCGGCGGTCTGCCGGATGGTGATGGTGTAGAGCAGGCTGTCGCCCACGTCCACGGTCTTGCGGTCGCCGGTCTTGGTGATGACCAGGCCCGGGGCGACCTGCGGGTCGAGCGGAATGTGGTTGTGCACCGGCACGGCCACGGCCGAGCCCAGGGTCAGCTCGAGGTAGTACGTCGTCGCGCTGCCCACCGGCCCGGTGGGCGCGGTGGCATTGGTCTGCACCTGGAACGCGGTGCCCGGCGTCGACGGAGGCGACAGCGGCGCGGGCTCGGCCGGAATCATCCCGGACTGGAATGCGTAACCACCCGGCGGCGTCACCGCGAGCTGGAAGCGGCAGGATGCAGGTGCGTCCGGGCCCATCAGGAACTGGTAGGCGCCATCGGCGCCCACCGTCATCGAGACCGACGTGCCCTGCACCGTGTAGCCGCCCAACGTGGCGTTGAGCAGATGCTGCTCCGGCACATAGCCCGCGCAGGTGCCGACCGGCGTCAGCGTGACGCGGGCACCGGCAACCGGCGTGCGCGTCGTGGCGTCATACACCACACCGCCCGGGTTCAGCGGCAGACTCTGCTGCGGCAGGTTCTGGCCCGGCGCCAGCACGACCGACAGACGCGTGCTGCCATCTGCGTTATTGCGACAGGAGCTGGCCGTTCCGTTGGCGAGCGCATTGGCCGCATCGCAGGGCACCGGAGGGCCGGCCGCGGTCTCACCGCTGACCGGCAGGCCCCAGACCACGCCATTCGCCGGATCACGGAAGCGGATGTCCAGCGGAACGCCGGGCACCTGACCGGTGATCGCATAGCTGCCGTCGGCCGCTGTGGTCGCTGTGCCCACGATCTGGCCGCCCGCATCGACGATCTCGACGATCCAGCCCGCCAGGCGACGGTCGCCGCCATCGATCAGCCCGGTGTCGCTGCCCTGGTCGAACCACACGGTGCCGGAAACCGACGCCGCGAGCTGCACCGGGGTCGGCAGACGACAGGCGTTCTGGGTGATCGCCGGGTCGCAGACCGGCAAGGTGTCGATGCTGCCTTCGAAATGTCCGCGCTCTTCCGGCGTGGGCGTCCGGTACGGGCTTTCGCCGCCGCCTTCCACGATCACCGCATTGCTCACGGGGCTGTTGCCCACAGCCGACGCGTCGACACGCACCTGCGCGACGATCGTATCGCCCGCGGTCGCTCCGACCGGGACCACCGTGCTGCTGGTGCAGCGGAAGCGGCCTTCACCGGCTGCGCCGCTGCAGGTCCAGCCGGCGCCGGCGGGCGTGCCCACCAGGGTCAGGCCAGCCGGCAGGCGGTCTTCGACCACGTACTCGCCGGCCGTCGGCTGCTGGCCGATGTTGCGCACGCGCAGGGTGTAGCTGCCGATGTTGCCGACGGTGAAGATCGCAGGCGTCGCGGTCTTGCTGACCACGAGGTCCGGGGAGTCGCCGATCTCGCCGAAGTTGTTCTCGACCGACTGGCCGCCCGGCGGCAGGACGATGCCGCTGATCGCCGATGGCGTGGTCTCGACCGGGGTCGCGGTGCCCACCTGGGCGCCGTCGATGGTGCCCGCGGTGGTGATGCCGTTGAGCGTCTCCGGCGGCTGGGTCGGCTCGGTCACCGTATAGGTGCCCGGACGCAGGCCGTCGAAGCGGTAGCGGCCGTCGGCATCGGTGGGGGTCGAGACGTTGACCGCCTGTCCGAGGTCATCCGTGCCGGTGAGCACGATCTGCACCCCGGCATAGCCACCTTCGCCGGCGTCGACGATGCCGTTGTTGTTGCCGTCGTTGTAGACCCGGCCCCTGATCGAGCCGACCGGCACCTCGCCGAAATCGTTGCCGGTGACGTCCTGGCCCACACCCAGCGTGATGCCACTGATGACCGATGGCGTGGTGGTGGGCGACGTGACGTTGCCGCCGCCGGTGCCGGGAACGGTGATGCCGCTCAGCGTGCCGTCCGGCTGCTCCGGCTCGGTGACGGTGTAGGTGCCCGGCGCCAGCTCGGTGAAGGCGTAGCGGCCATCCGGATCCGTGGTGGTCTCGCGTGAAATCGCGTTGCCGGCCAGGTCGGTGCCGGTGAGGCGCACGACCACGTTGCCGATGCCGATCTCCTGGGGAGCGACGACGCCGTCATTGTTGGTGTCGAGCCAGACGCGGCCGGCGATGGAACTGTTGAGCGGAATCTCGCCGAACAGGTTGTCGACCGAACGTGCGCCCGGCGTGCTGAGGTCGATGCCGCTGATCGCACTCGGCACGACGGTGATCGGCGTCGCGGTGCCCGCCGGCGTGCCGCCGACGTTGCCGGCCACGGTCTGGCCGTTGCTGGTGCCGGCTGGCTGGTTCGGCTCGGTCACCGTATAGATGCCCGGGCGCAGTCCTTCGAACGCGAACTCGCCGTTGCCGCCGGTGGTGGTGCTCAACGACACACTGGCGCCGGTGTCATCGGTACCGGTCAGGACGATGCTCACGTCGGCGATGCCGGTTTCCGCCGGCCCCGCCTGCACGCCATCGTTGTCGGCGTCGAAGAACACGCGGCCCGACAGCGCCACGCCCAGCGTTTCGCCGAAGTCGTTTCCGATCGATGCGCCACCGGCAGGCAGCGCGATGCCCGAGACCGCGCTCGGCGTGGTGGCGACGGAGGTCGCCGTCCCGCTGACGCTGCCGCCCACGGTGCCGGCCACCGTGATGCCGTTGATGGTGGTGACGCCGCCCACGACAGGCTGCGCCAGCTGTTGGGTCACCGTGTAGCTGCCGCCCGGCAGATCGTCGAAGCGATAGTCGCCATTGGCATCGGTGATCGCCGCTGCGACCGGGTTGCCCAGCGCGTCCACGGTACCTGCCGGCAGCGACACACTGACGCCAGCGATCCCGCTCTCGCCCGGATCACGCGCGCCGTTGTTGTTGGCATCCAGCCAGACGTTGCCGGCCAGCGATGCGGCCAGCTCACCGAAGTTGTTGCCGCTGGAACCGGCCGCCGGCAGGTTGGTCACCGTGATCACGTTGGCGGTGTTCTCCCGGCCATCGGCCAGGCCGCCGGGCTGGGTTTCGGTGATGCGGTAGTTCTGCCCGGTGATGCCGCCGCCATAGCTGAAGGCGCCGCTGGCGTCGGTGGTCAGGGTGACCGGCGGCAGGTCGTCGGCAGTGCCGAACACGCCATCGGGACCCGCACCTTCGATCACCACGGTGACGCCGGGAATGCCCGGCTCGTCGCTGCCCTGCGTGCCGTCGTCGTCGCGGTCGAGGTAGACCGTGCCGCTGATGACGGCGTTGGCGAGCTCGCCGAACAGGTAGCCGGTCGCGTCCTGGCCCGCGCTGATGACGATGCCGTCGATCACGTTGGGCGTGGTGGCGCTGCCCGGCGTCGCGGCGTTGCCCGGCGTGTGCCTGCCGTCGATGTAGCCGGTCGGCTGGGTCTGGGTGATCGTGTAGCTGCCGGTTGGCGGCAACAGATCACGGAACGTGTAGGCGCCCGCCGCGTCGGTCTGCACGGTGCGGTTGACTGCGTTGCCCAGCACGTCGGTGCCGGTCAGGGTCAGGGTGACGTTGGCGATCGGGTTCTCGCCGGGATCGAACAGGCCGTTGTTGGTCGTGGCCTGCGACGAGGAGAAATCCTCGAACACCTGACCTGCGAGCGAGCCCAGGACTTCGCCGAAGTCCTGCCCCGATACACCGGCTGTCGGCAGGTTGACGACGTCGATCACATCGCCCGGGTTCTCCAGCCCCTGGGCGTAGCCGGTGGGCTGGGTCTCGGTGACGCGGTAGGTCTGACCGACCACGAGGTCTTCGAAACGATAGGCGCCATCGGCATCGGTCTGCACGACCACGGGCGCCGGATCGTCGGCAGTCCCGAAGATGCCGTCCGCGCCCGCACCGGTCAGGGTGATGGTCACGTCCTGCAGGCCGCCGTTGGGGCGGGAGTTTTCGCTGCCGGCATCACCGGCATCGAAATCGCCATTGCGGTTGCGGTCGAGATAAACGCTGCCGCTGATGGCGGCGATCGCATCCTCGCCGAAATTGAACGCGGTGCCGTTCTGGCCCGTGCCCAGATCGATCGTGCTGATGCGGTCGGTGGTGGCGGCATCGCCGCCAACGCCGGTGGCCGGCGTGCAGCCGGTGGCGCAGGGCGCGCCGCCGATCTGGCCCGGATTCACCGCGGTGGGACGATTGCGGTAGTTCCCGGCCGGCAATACCTGGCGCAGGGTGTAGACCACGAGCGGGTCGAGATTGGTGAAGCCGTACGCGCCTGCGGCATCGGTTGTCGTGGTGGATACCACGGTGCCCGTGGCGGCCTCCAGCACTTCAACGGTCGCCACCGCGATCGCGCCGTCGCCGGCGTCGCGCGTGTTGTTGAAGTTGGCGTCGATGTAGACGAAGCCCGACAGCGAAGGCCGGCGCACTTCCGGAAAGTTGTAGCGCACACCGGTGTCGCTCGCGCCCACGGGAATGGACGCGATTACCGAGTCCGGCGTGCCCGCGGTGTACGTGCCACCCAGGGACGGCGCCTGCGCGCCGGTCGCCGGCAGCGGCGCCGGGCTGTTGATGAAGCCTGCAGGCTGGGTCTGGGTCAGCGTGTAACCGTCCGCTCCTGCCGGCGACAGATTGTTGAAGCTGTAGCTGCCGTCGGCGGCCGTGAGGACCGACCGGTTGACCGTGTTGCCGAACGCGTCCGTCCCGGTCAGCGTCACGGTCACGCCGCCAATGCCCGGTTCGGCCGCCGGAGACTGGCGCGTGCCGCCATTGGCGCCCACGCGGTCGCGGTCCTCGAACACCACGCCGGCCAGCGACGAACGCGTGACCAGGATGTCCCTGGTCGCGGTGTCGTTGGTCGGGTTCGGGTCCACCTGTTCGGTGGCGATGCGCGCCGTGTTCACCTGCGCCCCGGTACCGGGATAGCTGGTCCAGCGCACCGGAATGACGACGCGGGCACGACCGCCCCCGGTCATATCGCCCAACTGGCAGGTCAGTACCTGACCGAGCGCAGTGCAGACGCCGGTCCCGTTGGGAATCTCGTCGCCGCCCTGGGGCGGCCCCTTCTTCTGCCATGTGGCGGCGCCCAGGACCTCGAGCCCCGGGGGCAGCGTGTCGCTGATCACGGTGCCCGTCCCGTTCAAGGGGCTGGTCCCGCTGCGGTCCCGCGAAAGGCTGGCGCCCGGTCCTGCGTTGACGCCTTCGATCACCCAGTAGAAGGGCTGGCGCAGCGCGACCGTGGTGGCGGGCGACGCGGGCAATGCGAGGTCCGGGTCGCTGTCGGGCAGCGTGGTGAAGACATGCTTGGTGACGCCGACATCCGCGCGCACGCGGATCGACGTCGGTTCCTCGACGCGATTGTTCGCGAGGTTGGGATCGAACTCGGCAAGCTGCACTTCAGCGACATTGCGCACGGTGTCGCCGTTCGCACTCGGTGGCGACTCGTAGCGGTACTGGACGTAGACATAGGACGTCGCGCTTACGTTGAGCACACCCAGCGAATCGCTGGCACCGAAGCCGGCGCCGGGAACATCGCATTCGATACTCAGCCCCGGGTCCGTCGCGGCCGTGCCGGCGCCGGTGAACGGGTTCGCGCTGGTCGTCGTACAGCCGGCCGTACTGAACGGCCCGGTCGGGCCGCTGACCAGGCCCGGTGCGATGCCCATGAACCGGACCTCGCGCCCGGCGGGTGCGCGATAGGTGTCGAGGATCCGCACGGCGGTCGCCACCGACGGGCCCGTGTTGCGCACGGAAATCCGGTACGTGATCAGGTTGTTGGCGGGATTCAGCGCATCGTAGCCGAGCGGGTCGACACCACCGGCAAAGCCCAGGTCGGTCTTGTTGATGATCAGATCGGCCACGCCCTGTTCGAACGTCAGCGATGCGATCTGCTCGTCATCGGTCGCGCTGGTATTGGTGTTGTAGTTGAACGCGCCATTGGCGTCGCTGCCGCTCGCACCGCCGGGGATGACGAAGCTGGCGGTGTTGTCGAACCGGCGGCCCGCCGGATCGTTGCCTGTGTTGACGTTCGGGCGGATGGTCACCCGCAGGTCTTCACTCTGGCGATGCGCCATCGACAGCGCGGGACATGCGATCACCAGCGCCAGCGGAGCACCCGTGGGATTGGCGTACGACGTGCCGCCCGCAGTGATGGTCGTCGTCAGGCCCGGCGCAGGGGTGGCGCCACAGGTCACCGCACCCGGCGTGCGGGTGGCCGAGACCAGCACGAAGCCGGCGTCATTGGCCGGAATCGTGAAGGTGTCCTGGAAGACGACGGCCGGCACCGTGGCCGTGCCTTCGTTGAGATAGGACATCACGTACTGGCTGTTGACGCCGGCGCGGCCGACTGCACCCGTGGTGATGTTCTTGGCGGTTGTGCGGAGATTGGCTTCGCGCTCGATACGGACCCAGTCGCCCGCACGATTGTTGGCCGGGTTGATCTCGCCGACCGAGCCTGCGACAGCCGGATCCACCCCGACCCCTGCGGTGTTGCAGAACGCACCGGACGGCGCGATACCCGCGCCGCACGGACCGGAACTCTGGCCGATGCTGTCGAACAAGGGACGGGCCGCCGAGATCACGATGTCGACCGATGCCCCCGGCGCCAGACTGGTGCCGGCGAGGGTGCGGCAGACCACCGACGCGCCGCTGACCGGGCATTCCCAGCCGGTGGGGGTGACGACAGAAATGCCGGTGCCCGGCAGATTGTTCGAAGCGGGCACGAAGCCCGGCAAGGTGTCATTGACCACGATGCCGGTGGCCGGCACCGCGTCGGTGATCGCGAGATTGGTGACCCGCAGGGTGTAGGTGACGCTGGCCACGCCGACGCCAATGGTGTTGTCGGCAGGATCCGGCGTATTGGTCCACTTCTCGATCTGCAGATCGACACGCTCGTTCGTGGTCCGCGTGCCGTCGCCCGCACAGTCATTCGCGGGGTTGCGGTCCTCGTTGATGCTGCCGGTGACCGGCTCGAGCGACCCGCCCGAACCACCGGTGCAGGCGTTGTTGGTAAGCGCGGTGTCGGCCGTGCGTGCGCGCGTCACGATGGTCAGGACCGGCGCGTCGCTGTCGCGTGCCAGTGGATACTGCGAGGGGTCGAGGTTGCAGGTGACCACCTGTCTGGGGCCGCCGGCATTCCACACTGGAGGGGTGACCCCACAGTTCCAGACGCCCGGCGCGCCGCCGCTTCTGAATTCCTCGCCCGGGGCGAGCGTATCGACCACCTGGACGTTGCCGGTCGCCGCACGCGGGCCGTAATTGCGCACCTGGATGGTGGACGTCATCAGACTGTCGCTGTCGTCGCCGCTGCCCGGCCAGATCGCGACCAGCGCCGGGGTCTTGCGTTTGGCCAGGCCGAGGTCGGCACCGTCGGGCAGGACGCTGAAGGTGACGCTTCCCGCGTTGTTGCTCGGCACCGCATCCGGCGTGTCCGATGTCACCGTGGCGGTATTGGTGACGTCGCCGCTGCTGTTGAGGCCGTTGGACGGCACCATCGCCTCGATGGCGAAGTCCACGCTGGCGCCGACCGGAAGGTCACCCGCGAAGGCGCAACCCCATCCGCTGATGCCGCCGCTCGCAGCGCAGGTCCAGCCGTTGGGCTGGGTACCCCCGGCGACGGTGAAGCCCGCGGGCAGGGTGTCGCTCCAGCGCGGATTGGTCGCTGCGCTGGGGCCCAGATTGCGTATCTGGACATTGAACGTGACCGTTTCACCGGCGATCGCCGGCGCCGGAGTGGCGCTCTTGCTGATGGCCAGGTCAGCACCCGGCGTGACCGGAGTGACCACGGTCGCGGTGTTGTTCTCCAGGCTCGGGTCCGGCGTGGCACCGGCGTTGACCGTGGCCGAGTTGGTGATGTTGCCGCTTCCGACGTTGACCCGGGCCCGGAAACTGAAGGCGCTGCTGCCACCGTTGGCGAGCGTGCCGGCATAGGTCGCCGTCACCGTCGCCGCGTTGAAGGTCCAGCCCGCGCCGACGAAGCTGTTCGGGACCAGGCTGACTCCTGCCGGCAGCGTGTCGACCACGCTGAAACCGGAGGAGGCGTTGGGGCCGTCGTTGAAGACCTGGAGCGTGTAGGTCACCTCGCCGCCACCGGTGACCGGTGACGGCGAGGCCGTCTTGGTCAGGCGCAGATCGCCGGAATTCAGGAGCGTGGTGCTTTCGGAGAGCCGGTTGTTGGCAGGATCGGTATCGCCGAGGAAAAACGGATGCCCGGGGGCCAGCGTGCGCACCGCCTGCGCGGGGTCCGGCTCCGCACCGGCAAAGCCGATCGCACCGTCGATCTGGACCGTCCCGGCCGTCATGCCGACCGTGCGCATTTCCAGGTCGAAGGCGACCGAGGGACTGGCCTGGGTCAACGTGGGAATCGCACACCGGATCCGGACCGGCGAGCCGCCCAGGCTCGCGCAGAAGGCGGGCAGTACCCCGGGCGTAGCGCCCACGGGCAGGTCGAACACGGCCACAGCGTTCGCCACCGTGTCCACGTCGCCGTTTTCCACGATGACGTTGTAGACCACCGTGCCGCCCACCGGCGTGGGATCGAAGCCCGTGTCCGACAGATTGCTGATCTGCAGGTCAGCCGCCCAGGCCGCGGGCGAGGCGAAACACGCCGCCAGGCAGACGGTGCGCCACAGGCCGGCGCGACGCGGAGCAGCGTGTTCCGCCCTGCGCGTTCCCGTGAAGAATCCGACACATGCCTTCACGACGCGCAGGCGCGTCCCTTCTTGCTGACCCATCGCGCTTCCCTCGGACGATTGAGCGCGCACAGGACACGCCGACCCGCCATGCGATGGCAGAAGCGATGCCTGTGCGTTGAACCCCATGCCGAGCTGTGCAGACGCACGCCCCCTCGGCGGCGCGGAGCTTGGCACCTTCACAAAAAAATAACAAGAAGTTCTTCAGTGCCGCTCGGGCAGCCCAGCGCGCGCGGATCGCTTCGGGTGACCTCAGGCCCCGCCCTCGAACCCCTGCTGGCGCCACGCCTCGAACACCACCACCGCCACGGCGTTCGACAGGTTGAGGCTGCGATTGCCCGGCCGCATCGGCAGGCGGAGGCGTTGCGCGTCCGGCACGGCGGCGAGGACCGCGTCCGGGAGGCCGCGCGTCTCGCTGCCGAACAGGAAGGCGTCGCCCGGCTCGAAGACGGGCGTGTCGAACCGGACGGCGTTGCGCGTGCTCAGGGCGAACAGACGCAGCGGCGCGATCGCGGCCATTGCGGCGTCGAGGTCGTCGTGCACCTGTACGGCGGCGTACTCGTGATAATCCAGCCCGGCCCGGCGCAGATTGCGGTCATCGAGGTCGAAGCCCAGTGGCCGCACCAGATGCAGCCGCGCGCCGGTGTTCGCGCACAGCCGGATCACGTTGCCGGTATTGGGCGGGATCTCGGGCGTGTGCAGGATGACGTCGAACATGGCCGGGCGGCACCTCGGGCGGGGCGCCATTGTCCGGCATCCCCCCTCACCAGGGCAGGGCGGCCCCGGTCCAGTCGAGGAACCGACCGCTGGCGGCGTCGTCCAGGCCGGCAATCACCCGGCGCAGCCCGGCCACCGCATCCTCGGGCGTTTCGTCCGCCCGGGCGCCGCCCATGTCGGTGCGGACCCAGCCCGGGTGCAGAGCCACGACGACGATGCCGCGGGGACGCAGGGCGTGCGCGAGCTGCACGGTGGCCATGTTCAGCGCGGCCTTGCTGATCGCATAGCTCGGCGTGCCGAAGTGCGTGGTGTTCGCGATCGAGCCGAGCTGCGAGGACAGGTTGGCCACGCGGGCGCCGTCGGCGAGCAGCGGCGCCAGGGCCTGGGTCAGCAGCAGCGGTCCGACGACATTGGTGCGCAGGCTGTCCTCCAGACCGGCGGCCTCCAGCGCACCGAAGCGCTCGCCGCCGTGCAGCACGCCGGCGTTGTTGACCAGCAGACCGATCCGCGCGCCCTCGGCGGTCGCCAGCGGCCATTCGCGCACCAGCTCGTCGCGCGAGCGGGTGTCGCCGACATCCAGCGGAAGGATCTTGAGGTGGCCGGGATGTTCGGCGGCCAGGTGGTTGAGCGCCGTCGCCTTGCCGGGGTGGCGGCAGGTCGCGAGGACGTGCCCGTCGTCGGCGAGCACCTGGCGGACGAACTCGAGGCCGAGTCCGCGGTTGGCGCCGGTCACCAGGGTCCAGTCGGTCATCGTCGGTGCTCGCGGTCGGAGCGCCCGATGCTAGCGCGGCCGGTGGGAGCTCCGCGGCAATGGCGAGCCCGGACGATGGCCTCGAGACGCGCGGCGCGCGCCGCGGCCGGCCGCGCGTCCGCGGCGACCATGACCTGCGGCCCGTGCCCGGAGGGCGCCGGCTGGCTACGATGCCGGTCCATTCCGCACGAATCCCAAGGATCGGCATGTCCGCGAGCCACGCACGCACCGCTTCGTCCCCGTCCCGTCCTCGTCGGGCGCTGCTCGCGCTGGCGACCGGTCTGGCCCTGACCGGCCTGGGCGCCGCCCCGACGACGTTCGCCGCTCCGTCTCCCGCTGCAGCGACGGTGGACATCCCCTTCGAGAGCTTCACCCTGCCCAACGGCCTGCGCGTGGTGGTGCACACCGACCGCAAGGCGCCGATCGTCGCGGTCAACATCTGGTACCACGTGGGCAGCAAGGACGAACCCGCCGGCCGCAGCGGCTTCGCGCACCTGTTCGAGCACCTGATGTTCCAGGCCAGCGAGAATCACGACGGCGAGTTCTTCGATCCCTTCAAGCAGGTCGGGGTGACCGACCAGAACGGCACCACCAACACCGACCGCACCAACTACTTCCAGAACGTGCCGACCACCGCGCTCGACATGGCGCTGTGGATGGAATCCGACCGCATGGGCCACCTGCTCGGCGCGGTCGACCAGGCGGCGCTCGACGAGCAGCGCGGCGTGGTCCAGAACGAGAAGCGCCAGGGCGAGAACCAGCCCTACGGCCAGGTCTGGGACCGCCTCACCCGCGCCATGTATCCCGCGGGCCACCCCTATCACCGCGGCGTCATCGGTTCGATGAACGATCTCAACGCGGCTTCACTGGACGACGTCAAGACCTGGTTCCGCACCTGGTACGGACCGAACAACGCCGTACTGGTGCTGGCGGGCGACATCGACGTCGCTACGGCGCGGCGCAAGGTGGCGCAGTATTTCGGCCACATCCCCGCCGGGCCGACCATGGCACAGCCCGCGGTGGACGTCGCCAGACGCCCCGCCGATACCCGCGAGACCCTGGAGGACCAGGTGCCGCAGGTGCGCATCTACCGCGCCTGGAACGTGGCCGAGCTCGGTACCGCCGACATCGACCGGCTGCAGGTGCTCGGCAGCGTGCTGGGCGGGGCCAAGGCCTCGCGGCTCGACCGGCGTCTGCTCCACGGCGACCGCCTGGTCGACAACGTCAGCGCCGGCGCCTACGCCTCGCAGCTCGGCTCGACCTTCATCGTGATGGCGACCGTGAAGCAGGGCGTGGACCCCGCGCGGGTCGAGGCGGCGATCGACGAGGAACTCGCCCGGCTGATCGCCGAAGGCCCCACCGAGGCCGAGCTGGCGCGCGCCAAAACCTCGTTCCGCGCCGGTTTCGTTCGCGGCATCGAGCGCATCGGCGGCTTCGGCGGCAAGGCCGACGCACTGGCCGAATGCACCGTCTACGCCGGTGACCCGGGCTGCTTCCGCGCATCGCTGCAGAACGTCGCCAGCACCACGGCGGAGGATGTCCGCGCCGTCGGCGCCAGGTGGCTCGATGTCGGCAGCCACACCCTCACCGTCGTTCCGGGCGCACGCACGCCGCTGGTCGAAGAGCCCGCGGTCACCCCGGCGCCGTTCACGCTGCCGGCGCCCGATCCCAAGTACCGGACCACGCGCAGCCGCGTCGACCGCAGCGCCGGCGTGCCGAAGACCGCCTCGTTCCCCGACCTGAAGTTCCCCGAGCTGCAGCGCGCGACGCTGTCGAACGGGACCGAGGTCATCCTGGCGCGCCGCCCGGAGATTCCGGTGGTACAGCTGAGCTACGAGTTCAAGGGCGGCTACACCGCCGACCAGGGCCGCACGCCGGGCACCGCGAGCTTCACGATGAACGTGCTCGACGAAGGCGCCGGCGGTCTGGGCGCGCTCGACTTCGCCGACCGGGTGGAAGCGCTGGGCGCGAGCCTCGGCGCCGGCGCCTCGCTCGATGGCAGCAATGCCTACGTCTCGGCGCTGAAGGAGAACCTCGACCCGTCGCTGGCACTGTTCGCCGACATGCTGCGCCGGCCGAACTTCGAGCAGACGGAGATCGACCGCATCAAGGCCACCTGGATCGCCGGCATCGCCCAGGAGAAGGCCCGCCCGAACAGTGTCGCGATGCGCGTCCTGCCGCCGCTGGTCTACGGCGCCGGGCATCCGTATGCGATTCCGTTCACCGGCAGCGGCAACGAGGACGCGATCGCCAGGCTCACCCGCGACGAACTGGTCGCGTTCCACCGCGACTGGGTGCGTCCGGAAGGCGCCGCGCTGATCGTGGTCGGCGACACCACGCTGGACGAGATCGTGCCGATGCTCGAACGCCATTTCGGCGACTGGCGCGGCACCGGTGCAGCGCCGGCACCGATCACCGTGGCCGAGGTCGCCCGACCGCAGCAGGCACGGGTGTTCCTGATCGACCAGCCCGGCGCGGTGCAGGCCAACATCTTCGCCGCGCAGGTGATTCCGCCGACCAACGATGCGTCGTCCACCCGCTTCGACATGGCCAATACCGTGATCGGCGGCGACTTCACCGCGCGCCTGAACATGAATCTCCGCGAGGACAAGCACTGGTCCTACGGCGCACGCAGCTCGGCCAGCGGCGCGTTGGGCCAGCGTCCGTGGATGGCCTCGGCGCCGGTGCAGATCGACAAGACCGCCGACGCCATGGCCGAGATCCAGCGCGAGCTGGACGATCTGGCCAGCGGCCGGCGTCCGCCGACCGACGCCGAGCTCGCGCGCGCGCGCGCCATCAACACGCTGAGCCTGCCGGGTGCCTACGAGACCGCGTGGGCGGTGATGAACACCATCGGTGGCAACGTGCGCTTCGGCCGTCCGGACGACTACGTGTTCCAGCGCAAGGCCGAGATCGAATCGATGACCATCGAAGACCTCGCCGGCGTGGCGGCCACGATCGACCCCAAGGCGCTGACCTGGGTGGTCGTCGGCGATCTCGGCCAGATCGAGGCGCCGGTGCGCGCTCTCGGGCTTGGCGATGTGCAGGTGCTGGACGCCGACGGCAGGCCGGTCGCGCGCTGAGACCTGCCGGATGGTCTGCTGCGCTTGCCAGCCGGTGGGCGCGCGGCGCTCGGCGGAGCCGCCTGGAGGCGGTTCCTGACCGCGCCGGGTGCAGGTGGGACGCCGTGGTCGCCGGCGAGGCGGGCACGCGGCGCGTGCCACGTGTCTCGGCGGCCTGCGCGCCTGCGATGAGTCCGGCTGCGCTCGCGACCGATCCTGGAGGGTGCAGCCGTGATCGCACGCTCAGACGATGCCGGCCACAATGGCGGGCATCGTTCCATCCCCACTTTTCTGGAGGCTATCCGCATGCGCAAGTCCCTGCTCGTCGTGCTGCTGTCCCTGTCCGCCAGCGGCTGCACCTGGGTGCACATGGCGCCCGGCGCGAGCGCGGTCCGCGTGACCGGCGTGGCCCCGACGGGGTGCGAGAAGCGCGGTGAGGTGGAGGTTTCGGTGACCCACAACATCGCATTCATCGAGCGCAACGCCTTGCGCGTGCTCGAGGAACTCGAGACGCTGGCGCGCAACGAGGCGCCCGGCATGGGCGCCGATACGATGAGTCCGCTCGGCGAGCCGTCGGGCGGCACCCAGCGCTTCGCGGCCTGGCGCTGCGGCGGCTGAACGGGCGCGCCTGCGAGCGCAGATCGGAGTGACGCCAACGACGTCGCGAAACGCGCCGCGCCGATGCGACCGCGCGGAATGCGCCGATCTGCCGAAGCGGTTACCCTATGCGGCTCCCTTGCCAGATCCGGCGCCCAGCCCATGCTCTTCAAGAACGTCGCCATCGCCGGCCTCGCCCATGTCGATGCGCCGCGCCGCGTCACCAGTGACGACATCAACGCACGGCTGAAGCCGACACTCGACCGACTCGGCATCAAGACCGACGTGCTCAAGGACATCGCCGGCATTCACGAGCGTCGTCTCTGGGACGACGACGTGCTGGCCTCCGATGCCGCGACGATGGCCGGGCGCAAGGCGCTCGACGATGCCGGCATCGAGGTGGGCAAGCTGGGGCTGCTGGTCAATACCTCGGTCAGCCGCGACTATCTCGAGCCGTCGACGGCCAGCATCGTCGGCGGCAACCTCGGCATCCCCGACACCTGCCAGAACTACGACCTCGCCAACGCCTGCCTCGCCTTCGTCAACGGCATGGATGTCGCCAGCCGCATGATCGAGCTGGGCGAGATCGACTACGCGCTGATCGTCGACGGCGAGACCGCGAACCTCGCCTACGAGAAGACCATCGAGCGGCTGCTGCGTCCGGAGACCACCGAGGACGATTTCCGCAACGAGCTGGCCACGCTCACGCTCGGCTGCGGTTCGGCGGCGATGGTGCTGGCGCGTGCCGACCTGATCCCCGACGCACCGCGCTACAAGGGCGGCGTGACGCGCTCGGCGACCGAGTGGAACACCCTGTGCCGCGGCAACCTCGACCGCATGGTCACCGATACCCGCATGCTGCTGATGGAAGGCATGAAGCTCGCGCAGAAGACCTTCATCGCCGCGCGCGAAGCGATGGGCTGGGTGGTCGAGGAGCTGGACCAGTTCGTGATCCACCAGGTGAGCAAGGTGCACACCGGCGCCTTCGTGCAGACCTTCGGCATCGATCCGAAGAAGGTGCACACCATCTTCGGCGAGCACGGCAACATCGGCCCGGCGTCGGTGCCGATCGTGCTGAGCAAGCTCAAGGCCCTCGGCCGGTTGAAGAAGGGCGACCGCATCGCCCTGCTCGGCATCGGATCGGGGCTGAACTGTTCGATGGCCGAGGTCGAGTGGTGACGCCTGCGGCGTAGTGGCCGGCCGTCAGCGCCGGTTGTGATGAGGGCCGGCATGTCCGGCCTTTTTCGTGTCGGACGCCGCCGCGGCCCTGCGCATGTCACCGTGTTCGCGGCGCCGCGACCTTCGGCACGGCGTCCCGGCCGATCGGGCCTCGACGCAACGGACGGATCGACCGCGCGCGATCCGGACCGGCATCGACCTCTCCCGGATCCCCGACCACATCGCGTGCCCGACGCGGGCGATGCCCGTCACGCAGGCGGCGCGACTCAGGCCTCGGCCGCCATGGGGCCGATCAGGCCCTGCAGTTCGGTCTCCAGCAGGTTGATGCGCTGGGATAGCTTCGCGGCCTCTTCCGGACTGACGTGAACCAGGCCGTTGAGCAGTTCCGACAGCTGCATCAGGCGATGCCGCTGGCTGCGCAGATCGAGGCGGGCATGGCGACTGTGGATGTCCGAGGCGTCCACCTGCGGGCCGGTCCTCCGGTAGCGTTCGCGCACGACCAGATGCAGGCGCTCGACCACGCGGAAATCGGCATCGCACCACGGTGCGCTCAGGCCGCGCACGGTCTCGTGCCATGCCGCGAAGCTCGCGCGCGGGCCGATCTTGTCGCCCTCCTCGTCGATCACGAACGGCGTTTCGGGACTGCCCGCCCAGCGCACGTCCTCCACCTGCTCGCAGCGGAAGAAGAACAGCCACTCGTCGCGGCCGAGGTCCAGGGGCACGGCGAGCACTCCGGCCAGCCCGTCTGCGGCCTCCAGAGAGCCGGCCCAGGTCTCCGCCCGCTCCGTGCTGACCACACCGCCGGTGCCGACGCCTTCGCGTCGGAGCCATGCCAGCAGGCTGGGCACGCTGGTCTCGGCAGGTGCCCTGCCCGCACTGTGCCAGTGCCCGTCCTGCAGCAGTCCGGCGCCCTCGCAGTCGACCGCACGCACCAGCAGGTCGAGCTCGCCGGCCAGCGCCATCCGCGGCGTACTTGCATTCGCAAGGCGCAGCGCCAGGGTATCGCGCACGCTGCGCGCCTCCTCCTCGACCGCGGCCGCGTGCTGCTGCTCGCGCGAGGCGATGCGCATCGAGACGAACAGGCCGAACAGGTCAGCCGCCGCGCGCACGCCCGGCGGCACGCGCCGCGGCACCCGGTGGTGGCAGGCGATCAGGCCCCACAGGCGGCCACCGGCGATAATCGAGATCGACATCGACGCCGCCACGCCCATGTTCGCCAGATATTCCAGATGCACCGGCGAGACGCTGCGCAGCGCATGCTGACTCAGATCCAGCGGCATGCCGCGCGCATCGCGGTCCGGCACGATCGGCACCGGCGTGTAGCGCGCGTCGGGAATCACCCGGATCCGGTTGCGCAGGTACAGCGCGCGCGCCTGCGCGGGAATGTCGGATGCCGGATAGCGCAGGCCGAGATACGACGTCAGCTCCGAATCACGGGATTCGGCCACCACTTCGCCGGCATCGTCGTGGCGGAAGCGATAGACCATCACCCGGTCGTAGCCCGTGAGCAGACGGACCTGTTCGGCCACCCGCTGGTTGAAATCCGCGATGTTGGCGCTGTTGGCGACACGCGCGATCATCGTCTGCGCGACCACCGTGGGTGAGCGTTCGCCCGCGCTGCGTGGCTGTGGTTCGATCTCGATGTGCACCAGGCCGTCGGCCACGTGCACGCTCACGTCGCACAGGTGTGCCAGCAGGCCGATGTTGGCGACCGCCGCGCGCTGCGGCGGCGCGCCGGGTTCGCCGAAACCGATGGTCTCGGCAATGGACTGGATCAGGTCGTCGGTCAGGAACTCGCGCAGGGAATGCCGGAGCATCGCCTCGGGCGGCGCGCCGGTCAGCGATTCGACATTCGCCGAGACGTGACGGATGGTCCAGTCGGGCAGCTGGCAGGAAATCAGGTGTCCATGCGGCTGGATCGCGGCCGACAGGTGGATCTGCTCGCTCGAACAGGCGTCGAGGGCGCGTTGAAGGGCCGGATTCATGCGGCGCTCTCCTTGGCGAGGGATTGGAAGGTGACGCCGCCCGCAAGACACGCGGCGACGTGGTGGAAGGCATCGCGCGCGCCACGCACCATGCGGTCGACCCGCGGTGCGTCGTCGACATCCAGCGCGGCGAGCTGCGCCTGCATGTCGCGCCAGTCGGCGCCGCCGGAATGACGCGCGAGAAAACACGCGCCGCGCTCCGGCGTCTGGCCGAGTCCGCGCACGCCCTTGGCGAGATGACGCGCGCCGAGACTGCTGCCGGCCATCACGTAGGACCAGCCGAGTCCCTCGTCGGCGCCGACGCGCGTCTGCGCGACGAGAACGGGCAGCGGTGCCAGGTCGTTCGTCGCCAGATCGCGCGCCAGCCACAGCGACTGCCGCGCAGGCGCGCCGACGGCGGTCTCGAAGTCCACAGCGAAGCGGTGCATGCCGCGCAGGTAACGCGCGTAGTCCGCGAGATCGCGCAGTCCCTGGGGGAAACTCGCATCCACCTCGGCATGCTGCGCATGCGTCGCCGCGCGCAGGCGATCCCGCACACTGTCAGCGCTCGAGAGCGAGGACTCCATTTGGCGATCGGATGTAGTCACCGGATGAAGTCTACCGAGCGATGCGTGTTTCTTCTGTTCATTTTCCCGCTTATGAACAGGCATGAATCGGGCACCAGCGCCGTCTCCGTGCCACTACATGGAGTGGTCGCGGGTCGCGATGACTACAATGCCCGCTGTTCATCACCAAATCCGGGCGTCAATCGCCGTGCAGTTTCCTGATTATCCGTTCAACCCGAACCGTCTCGAGGTACGTCGCGGCGTCGCCATGCATTACCTCGACGAGGGTCCGCGCGACGGCGAGATCGTGGTCATGCTGCACGGCAATCCGTCCTGGAGTTACTACTGGCGGCATCTGGTGCTGGGCCTGCGCGACCGCTATCGCTGCATCGTGCCCGACCACGTCGGGATGGGCCTGTCGGACAAGCCCGATGACGGCGCACGCGCCGAGCCGCGCTACGACTACACGCTGGCCTCGCGCATCGAGGACCTGCAGACGCTGCTCGCGCATCTGGACGTGGACGGGCCGATCACGCTCGCTGTGCACGACTGGGGCGGAATGATCGGCTTCGGCTGGGCGCTGGAGCACATGCACCGCGTGCGACGCCTGGTGATCACCAATACGGCGGCATTCCCCATGCCGGCCGAGAAACAGATGCCGTGGCAGATCGCGCTCGGTCGTGACTACACCGTAGGCGAGTGGATCATCCGTGGCTTCAACGCGTTCTCGGCGGGCGCATCGTGGCTGGGTGTGGAGCGACGCATGCCGGCCGACGTGCGCCGGGCCTACGTGGCCCCCTATGACTCCTGGGGCCATCGGATCAGCACGGTCCGCTTCATGCAGGACATTCCGCTGAGGCCGAACGATCGCGCTTGGACCTTGCTCGAGGCCGCAGGCCGACGTCTGCCCGAGTACGCGGATCGCCCGGCGTTCATCGGCTGGGGCCTGAAGGATTTCGTCTTCGACCGGCACTTCCTCGAGCGGTTCCGCGCCGCGTTGCCCCAGGCCGAGCGGGTCGAATTCGAGGATGCGGGGCACTACGTGCTGGAGGACCGGCACGAGGTGCTCGTGCCGCGGATCCGCGCCTTCCTCGACCGTCACCCGCTCCACGCCCCCGCGGTCTGAGCCCCGCGGCGGAAGCGACACCGCCGCGAGGGGAGGCGGGGACCGGCACCCGCGGAGGTTCGGTCGGACGCGTCGGCTCAGGCCGCTCCGCCCGCTGCCGGATCGTCGCGCCAGGCCCAGTCGGTAGCCTCCAGCAGGTGCAGGCCGTGCGCGAGGCGGGCCTTGTCGCACTGTGCGCTGCGCTCGCCCGCCTCGAGCGACGCCGGCACCGCGGCGCAGACGGAAGGCCGCACCGGATGGATGCTGCAGCGCGAGTACCGGCCGATGTCGGCATCCAGCGCCACGCAGCGTGGATGCGCCTGGGAGGTCCCGCGCATCACCCGCTCGTGCGTGCGCAACGGCTCGGTCAGGTCCACCGGCACCGTCCCGCCCAAAGCGGAATCGGCCTCGCTCCAGTGGAAGCTGACCCGGAAGAATGCACAGCAGGCACCACAGGTCAGGCAGGGATGCGACATCGGGAACCGCGGTGGAAGGTGGCGCGGCATTCTGGCAGCCCGCAGGCCGCGCGCAAGTGCAGCCTCAGGCCGCCGCAGACGGCCGCAGGATCGCCACGTAGCGTGCCTGCATCTCGGCCGCGACGCCGCCCTCGGGCAGTGCGACCTGCGCCGTGAGACTCACCCGGGCGCGCCCCCGCTGGCGCAATGTCCTCAGGAACGCCTCCCAGTCACCGCCCGCGAGTTCGGCGCGGGCTTCAAGGTCCCCACGCAGCGGGGCGAGATAGCGTACGTCCGAGTCGGCCACGTAGACCTCCGCGTCCAGCCCGGCCGCTTCCACCTGCAGCGTGGTGAGACCCCATGCGGCGAGGGTCATCAACGAGGTCAGGCTGCCACCGAAGGCGGTGCCCTTGTCGTTCACGTGGGTCGCCAGGGGGGCCTGCAGGTGAAGGTGATCGCCATCGAACCCGGCGATGCGGATCTGCATCGCGGCCACGGGCGGCATGGAACGGTAATGCGCCTCGAGGGCGGTCAGCGGATCGTCGGTCATGGGGGTCCTGTCAGGGAGCGGTTCGCGGCGGCTTGCGCCGGGTGCCGGCAGCCACCAAGCTCTCGCGCATGCACGCTGCGCCAGCTTCCTCGCGTCCGGCGGGATACTACGTGATCTCCCTGCGACCGGCCGGCATGCACGGCGGGCTGCGTCGTGCCGCGGCCCGCCTCGGCGCACGGGTGTTCGCCTTGCCGCCGTGGCGCCTGGTCGCACTCGACGACGCCGGCACCCGGCGCACCCTGGCCGCCGCGCTCGACGCGGATGTGGTGGTGTTCACCAGTCCTGCCGCGGTCCGCGCCGCCCGGGCCCTGCAGCCCCTGGCGCCGGCATGCCCCGCCCAGGACTGGCTTGCGGTGGGTGCGACGACGGCCGCGGCCCTGCGCCGCGCGGGGATCGGCAATGCCTGCTCGCCCGTGCGCATGACCAGCGAGGGTCTGCTCGCCCTCCCCGCGCTGGCCGATGTCCGCGGTCGCCGCGTCGGCCTGGTCACGGCGCCCGGAGGACGCGGTGTCCTCGCCCCCGCCCTCGCCGCCGGCGGCGCGGAGGTGCTGCGCGCCGATGTCTACACGCGCCAACCGGTGACGCCCGGTCCGGCCAGGCTGGCAGCACTGATGCAGCTGCCCGACCCGTGGCTGCTGCCGCTCAGCAGCGCCGAGGCGCTGGAGCGGACCCTGGCCACCCTGCCCGAGGCCGCTGCCGCGCGGCTGCTGCGCGCCGGTGTCGTGGCCGCGAGCCCGCGGCTCGCAGCGCGCGCCCAAGCCTTGGGCTTCCGGGATGTCCGATGCGCGAACGACGCCCGCCCGGCACCATTGCTGCAGGCTGCGATGGCGCCCCGCCCGGCGTCCTGAATGGCCGAAGGTTCGCGACGGGGCCATCACGCCGGGCTCTGGCAGGGTGGCGCTCTGCCGCACCCGCCATTCACCGGAACCGCCGCCATGTCCCTGCTCCGTGTCCTGTTGGTCTGGATCGTCATCGCCCTGGTCGGCGCGTTGGCGGCGCATTTCTTCCTGGCCGCCGACCCCGGCTACGTCCTGATCCGTCACGGCGGCATGGATCGCACCACCACCCTGGTCAACGCCATCGTGATCGCGCTCGGGGCGATGGTGCTGTTCTGGCTGGTGGTCACGCTGATCGCGTTGCCGTTCCGGAGCTGGGGCCGCTACCGCGAGACCCGGGCCCAGAGCCGCTTCGGCGAGGGCCTCGAAGCCCTGCACCACGGGCATTACACCAAAGCGGAGAAGCTGCTTGCGCAGTCGGCGGACGAGACGCCGCACTACGAGTCCGCCGCGCGCCTCGCTGCGGCCCAGGCGGCACTGGCCCGGGACGACGCCCCCGCGGCCCAGGCACATCTCAATCGCCTGGGCGAGCGGCATCCGGCGACGCGTGCGATCGCGCTGGCCGAGCTGGCGATGCGCGACGAACGTCCGATCGATGCCCTGGCGGCACTCGAAGCGCCGGCCGCGCAGCCCCTGCCGCCCCGCGGCCTGGCACTGCGCGCCGACGCGTGGGCCTTGACCGGGCACGCCTCCGAGGCCTACGGCCTGCTCGGTGCGTTGCGACGCCAGCACGCCCTGCCCGACAGCCAGCTCGCCCATCGCGAGGTGCGCTGGGCCGCGGCATCGTTGCGCGAGGCCGACGACGGCAACGGACTCGCCGAGCGCTGGGAGGCCCTGCCCAAGGGGGTGCGTACCGAGACCCCGGTCGTGCTGGCCTATGTCGATCGGGCGGTGGCCCTAGGTTGGCACGACGCGGCGACCCGCGCGCTGGAAACCGCCTTGGATGCGCGCTGGGACGAACGCCTGGTCAGCCGCTACGCGGCGCTCGAGGCCGGTGACCCGGCACACCGGCGTACCCGCCTGGAACGCTGGCTGCAGACCCACCCCGCGAGCTCCGGAACGATGCTGGGCCTGTCGCGTCTGCATCACGCACAGCGCGACTGGCCGCAGGCCCGCGACTACCTGCAACGTGCAATCGAACAGGGCGCGGGGCGCGACGCCTGGGTGCAGCTGGGCGACAACTACGCGGCAAGTGGCGACGAGCGCAATGCGCGCCTGTGCTACGCGAACGCCCTGCGGGCCGCCGACAACCAGCCGATCGTGGCCTTGCCGTCGTCGCAGGAACCGCCGGTGTCGATCGATGCCGAGCGGCGCGATTCCCACGGCCTGCCCACGCTGCCAGACGACCGGGATCTCCCGCCGCGCGTCTAGCGCAGCCGAACATCGGCGGCTGTCTGGGGCTGCCGCCGATGCCTGGACCGACGCGACCGGGCTGCGTGTTCGGGGCGATGCCGACCCGTTCACCGCAATCGCATCGCCCCGTTGCCTGCTCGGCGAGCCGGACGACCGCACCTGTCCAGCCATGCCCGTGAACCGAGGCCTTCGTTGCGAAGGTGACCGGCTCGCAAAGCGCCCGATACCTGCTTCACGCAGGCTCGTCCACTCCGCGACCTCGGTCTGTTCCGGTCAGCGCATCAACCGGTGGACGGCGATCGCACCGTCGACGGCCTGGTCCATCGTCACCTCGGCCGTCGAACCCCTCGCGTTGCCGGCGAGGGTGACGGTGACCGCGCCGACGATGACCTGGGGACCGACCGGTCCGAGCACCGCCCCGCCGTCGAACGCGCCGTCGGGCAACGCGATGAAACCGCCCAGCGCGGCCGCGCGCGGGTCATCGACGTAGAGTCCCGCGCGCCGCATGTCCTGCTCGGTGAGCGGTTGCGCATCGACGATCACGATCGCGCCCAGCGCGCCACCGTCATCCGCGTGGCGCCAGGTGCAACGGAGGTCGTGCGAGTCCGGCCCGGACTGGCGGGAACCTGCCGGTTCCACGGCCTGCAGGTCCTGCACCAGTGCACCGAGTGCCTCGGCGATCTCCGCGCAGCCGGGCAATGCCTCGGGCGGCACCGGGGCCGCGATGATCTGCGGGCCGGTTGCGGCAGGCGGCTCGTCGCTAGCGCCGCAGGCGACGAGCACCAGTGCGGCGGCGCAGGCCAGGACGGAGAACGGAGTCGTCAGACGCATCACGGCGGATCCTGTCGGAATGAGTCGCCTGCGAACAGGGACGGGTCGGCTCAGCGTTCGAGGATCGCGACAACGCCCATGCCGCCGGCGGTGCAGATGGAGATCAGCGCACGCCCGCCGCCACGCTCGGCCAGTTGCTTGGCGGCCGTCGCGACCACCCGCGCACCGGTCGCAGCGAAGGGATGACCGGTGGCCAGCGACGACCCGAGCGGATTGAGGCGCGCGGGGTCGATCCGGCCGAGCGGCGCGTCGAGGCCGAGCCGCGTACGGCAGTAATCCTCGCTCTCCCAGGCGCGCAGCGTGCACAGCACCTGGGCGGCGAATGCCTCGTGGATCTCGTAGATGTCGAAGTCCTGCAGCGTGAGCCCGTTGCGCGCCAGCATCTCGGCGACCGCGACGGTGGGGGCCATCAGAAGACCTTCGCCATGCACGAAGTCCACCGCCGACACGTGCGCGTCGCGGATGTGGCACAGCACCTCGTGACCGTGGCGCGCGGCCCAGTCGTCACTGGCCAGCAGGCAGGCCGAGGCGCCGTCGGTCAGCGGTGTGGAGTTCGCCGCCGTGAGCGTGCCGCGTCCGGACACGCGATCGAAGGCCGGCTTCAGCGTGGCGAGCTTTTCGAGCGACGTGTCCGGCCGCAGGATGTTGTCGCGCGCGACGCCGCGGAAGCTCACGACCAGATCGTCGAAGAATCCACGTTCGTAGGCGGCGGCCAGCTTATGGTGCGACGCGACCGCCAACTCGTCCTGCGAATCGCGGGAGATGTTCCATTCCTTGGCCATGTCCTCGCAGTGCTCGCCCATCGACTTGCCGGTGCGCGGCTCGGCCACGCCGGGGAAGTCGGGCTTGATCTCGCGTGGACGAAAGCCGCGGAACGCCGCCATGCGGTCCTTCATCGTCTTGGCCGCGTTGGCGGCCAGGAGACGGCGCCGCAGCACGCGGCCGTAGACGATCGGAACGTCCGACGTGGTGTCCGATCCGCCGCCGACTCCCGACTCGATCTGTCCCGTCGCGATCTTGTTGCCGATGGTGATGATCGAGTCGAGCGAGGTGCCGCAGGCCCGCTGCAGGGTGATGCCCGGGGTGAGCGCGGAGAGTCCCGACGACAAGGCCGCCTCGCGTCCCAGGTTCCAGTCGCTCGAATGCTTGATCACCGCGCCCATCGCCACTTCACCCAGCTGCTGGCCGTGAAGCCCGAAGCGCTCCACCAGCGCCCCCAGCGTGCGCACCGACATGCCGAGATTGCCGACGTCCGCGTAGGCGGTGTTCTGCCGGCAGAACGGGATACGAACGCCACCCAGCACGGCGACGGGACGACCTTGCAGCATTGGACTTCCTCGCGGGACGAAAGCGTGGACCCCGGCGCCACGCCGGGACGGGCATAATGTGAACGAGTGTATCGCTGCCGGTGTGCACGGCCAATGACCGCAGATCCCGACATTTCCCGACACGATCCTGCAATGCAGGTGCTCGGCGTGCTCGCCCTAGAGCTCAGTGGCGAGGCCGAACCGGCGCGCGCTGCGCTGGATGCGAGCCTCGCCGGCCAGCTGGCCACGCGGGTCGGCCACGATCTGGGCCGGCTGGTGCCGGGCGTGTGCGGGCTGGATCTGGTGCTGGCCGCCGCGCACTTCGACCCGGCCGAACTGCTGCGGCCCGGCTGGCCCGTGCATCGCCGGCTCGACGAACTGCGCGCGCGCGCACCCGGTGCCGCCGCCCCCAGGATCATCGCCTTCGGCGCCGACGAGGGCGGCGACGTACCGTTGCCGTTCCAGGCCGATCCCCTGCTGGCGGGCGGCCGCCTGCGCGTGTTGCCCTATCTGCTGCACGGCGACGCCGCAGCGGCCCGGGCCGTCGCGGAGGAGATGGAGACGTCGCTGCTGGATCTGGGCATGGCCCAGGCGGAAACCGCGCTGCTCGCCCAGGAGGCATTCGGCGCCCGGATCGAGCATGCGCGCTATCTCACCGTGCACGACCTGCTGGCGATGACCGCCCTGCAGTACAGCAACCAGGGCCTCGAGCCCCTGTGGGAGATCCTCGAGACCGCGCTGCTCGCACCGTCGAGCGACGCCTGGCTCGATGCGCCGCCCGAGCCGCTGCTGCGCCAGCATGCGGGCGCGGTGCGCATGGCCCTGCTCTCGCCGGCGGACTGGCGCGCACGCAATGCGGCGCACGACGAGGACGAAGCCCGACTGGCGCGCGGATTTGCGATGTTCGAGGCGCGTCAGCGCCAGTTCGCCGCCGTGCTGCAGGCGCACGACATCCCGCTGGAGTTCGTCCACGTGGCGCCCGGTCAGGACGCCGCCGACGCCCTGCGCTGAGCCGCTCGCGCAGCGCCGGGGCCGCGACCGCGCCCTGCGTCGGACGCCCTCGACCGACCGGTGCACGTCCTTGACGTGATAGTCGGGCGAATTCGGCGCCACCTTGCACAGCTGCGGCACGCGGCGCGACAGACCGATGCGCCGGGCCACGTTGCGGACGCCGCCCGGCGGTGGTGGCATGACGCGCGCTTCGAGAATCGCGGGCATCCAGGGCCTCGCGCGCGTAGTGTCCAGCCGCGGCTCGCGGAACGCATCTTCCGTTTCGGAAGAGCGCGGTCTCGACGCTGCGTTACGACGATGCGTTATGACGATGGCGTCGTAGCGCCGGGTCGCCAAAAAGAATCCCCTCGATTACGTCGGCGGATGGTGTCGCCGCGCGAGATGAACACGCCGCGCAGCAGGAGTCTGTCAGTGGCTGCCGTTGCAGAGCTGGCCGGCGATACGGGGCACCGCGCGGTCGGGTCGCGACGGGTGCCCGGACGCCGCACGCCCGCGGAGCGCGGTCCTGCGCGCGCTCGATCACGCTGCAGGCCAGGCGGTCGGCGGCATTACAGATCGGTTGGTCGTGTCGTCGTTCGCGGCGGCGTGCACGGTGACGACGTCGCAGACAGCGAATTCGCTTCAGTGCATCGTCGACGGAGCGGATCGGCTTCGAGTCCGACGGGGTCACGCGATCGACGCGCGCCGACGAGCACGTCGCGCCAGGCCGGCTGTCAGGTACGGCACGCGGCAGGCCGGGTAGCGCTGCGGGACGCGGTCATGTGCCGACCGAGGCCCCGAGGCGTCGCGCCCGCCGAAATTCAGTCCGGCCCACGCTCGATCACGCCGCAGGCCACGCGGTCGCCGGCGTTGCCGGTCGGCTGCGTCGTGTAGTCGTCGGCGTCGGCATGCACGATGACCGCCCGGCCGACGATGTCGGTCGCCGCGCCATCGCCCAGCGTCGCGCCTTCGAGCCAGCCCTGCACCTGCGCACGGCCATCCGCACCGGCCCTGATGTTGTCGCTGTCGCCGGCGTGATGGTCGCCTCGCCCGACGCGGCCGTGTGCGGTGTCGGCCGGGTTGAAGTGGCCGCCGGCGCTGGTCGCATCCGGCGCTCTGCAATCGCCGGTCTCGTGCACGTGGAAGCCGTGGGTGCCCCCGCCAGGAAGGCCGGTCAGCGTGCCGGTGACTTCGATCCGGTCGCGCGACGCCACGAAGCGGAGGTCACCCCGGGTGGCGCTGCCCTCGGTGGGCTCGAGGCGGGCGATCGCGACGGGCGCGGTGGCATCGGGACGCGTGGTGGGTCCGGCCGTCTCGGCAGCGCGGTCGGCTTCGGCTGCTGCGTTCTCACCGGAACCGCCGTCATCGACGCCGCAGGCGGCAAGCGCGAGCGCGAGGAGCGCGGGCGTCAGCAGTCGGGTAGGCATGCAGGTCATCGGAAGCTCCTCACGAGTTAAACGCGCATCGGCCGCGAGCAGCGTATGCACGGGGACGATCAGGGAATGTGGATCACGCCACAGGCGACCCGCGCACCGATCGCACCCGGTGTGGCGCCGAGTACCAGGAGCGCGCGCCCGACGATGTCGTTGCCCGCGCCGCCGCCGAGCACCGCGCCCGGGAGCATGAGATCGATCGAGGCCACGCCCTGCGCGTTGGCGACGATGCGCCCCCGCTGGCCCGGATCGGGCTCGCGCGAGGGCGTGCCACGCACCGGGTCGAACTCGGGTCCGGCGCTCGCCGCATCCACGGCGCTGCAGTCGCCGCGCGCGTGCAGGCGGAGGTTATGGGTGCCGTTGCGGACCAGGCCGCCGACGTCGCCGCGTACGCGTACGCCGCCGTCCGCCGCCTGCAGCATCAGTCGCCCGCTCACCAGGGTGCCCGACGCCGACGCGAGATTGGCGACCGCGCTCTGCGCACTGCCGGTCGCGGCGAGCGGCGCAGGCGGCACCGCATCGGCCGGCGCCGTGGCGGGGACAGAGCGGGGCGCACTCGCGCAGGCCGCCAGCAGCAGCGGGGCGAACACGATGCAGAGCGGGCGGAGGGACGGACCAGGCATGCGCGGCACGATACCGATGCGCGGCTCAGCCGCGGATGAAGGCATGGACTCAGCCGCCACGTCGGCGCGCTCCGAGCTTGCGGGTGAGCGTGTTGCGACCGAGTCCGAGACGCGCGGCCGCTTCCGCGCGTCGACCGCCGGTGTGCCCCAGCGCGGTCTCGAGCAGCGCGCGGTCGAGACGCTCGCGCGCCTGTGCGTGCAGGTCGGTCGCGCCTGCACGCAGGCGCAGATCGGCCCAGCTGCGCAGCGCCTGTTCCCAGGCCTCGCCATCCGCGGACACCGCGGGCGCGGCCGGCGCGGCGCCGGCCGGCAGCAGGCCGTCGAGATCGGCGACCGCGATGCGGTCGCCGGGCGCCAGCACCGCGAGGCGCCAGCACAGGTTCTGCAGCTCGCGCACGTTGCCGGGCCAATCGTGCTCCAGCAGCCGCTGTATCGCGGCACGGCCCAGCTGCTTGGGGGGCGCCTGCAGCCGTACGGCCGCGGCCTGAAGAAACCGCTCGGCCAGCCGGGGCACGTCTTCGCGCCGGTCCCGCAGCGGCGGCAGGCGCAGGCGCACGACATCCAGCCGATGCAGCAGGTCGGCGCGGAATCCACCGTCCCCGACCCGGCGCTCCAGGTCCTGATGGGTGGCCGCGACCAGACGGACGTCCACCCGGATCAACTCGCGCCCACCCACGCGGAAGAACTCGTCCTCGGCCAGCACGCGCAGCAGGCGGGTCTGCAGCGACGCCGGCATGTCGCCGATCTCGTCGAGGAACAGGGTGCCGCCGTTGGCTTGCTCGAAGCGCCCGATGTGACGCTTGGCTGCTCCCGTGAACGCACCCGCCTCGTGGCCGAACAGTTCGCTCTCGAGCAGTTCGGCCGGGATCGCCGCGGTATTCAGGGCCACGAACGGCCGCGCCGCGCGCGGCGACTCGCGGTGCAACGCGCGCGCCACGAGCTCCTTGCCCGTGCCTGTTTCGCCCGTGACCAGAACCGGAACCGGCGCCTGGGCGAGGCGCCCGATCGCACGGAAGAGCTCGCGCATCGCCGGCGTGTCGCCGACCAGGGCGTCGTGGTCCGTCGCGGGGGTCCCTTCGGGCGCGGTGCCGGCCGCCGCGTCGCCATCACCCAGGACCCGCGCCGCCAGCGCCACGGCCTCGTCGAGATCGAAGGGCTTGGACAGGAATTCGTGGGCGCCTCCACGGAAGGCCCCTGCGGTGCTGGCGACGTCGGTGTAGGCCGACATCACCACGACCGGCAGCCGCGGATGCTCGCGCTTGAGCGCTTCGAGCAGGTGCAGGCCGGTATCGCCCGGCATGCGCACATCGGTGAACAGAAGGTTCGGCGGCGCCCGGTTGCCCAGTGCATCGCGCACCGCATCGGCGCCGTCGAAACTCGAGACCTCGTAGCCGGCCTCGCTCAGGGCGGTGGCGAGGACGAAACGCACCGTGCGGTCGTCGTCGACCACCCAGACCCGTTGCGCGGTGGACGTCATGGCAGTGGTGCTCCGATGTCGGCGAACTGCGGCACGTCGTCCGCGGGGAAAGGCAATTGCAGGGTGAACACGGTGTGGCCGGGTCGCGAGCGGTAGACGAGGGCACCGCGGTGTTCGCGCGCGACCTGTTGCGCAAGCGCCAGGCCGAGGCCACTGCCGTCGGCCCGACCGGAGACCAGCGGCAGGAAGATCTGCTCGACCATGTCGTCCGGCACACCGCGCCCGTCGTCGACCACCTCGAGGCGCAGGGCCATCGCATGCACCGCGTCGCCGATGCGCACGCCATTCGCCGCGCGCGTGCGCAGCGTGATGTTGGCCGCGCCGGCCTGGATGGCGTTGCGGACGAGGTTCCAGATGGCCTGGGTGAGGCGGTCGGCGTCGCCGCTGAGGTCCGGCAGGCTGGGATCGTAGTCGCGCACCATGCGTACGGCCCAGCCCGCATCCGCCTCGGCCAGGCGCAACACCTGTTCGAGTACGCCGTGGATGTTCAGGGGCCGGTGCGGCTGCGGCGCCACCGGCGACAGCAGCTGGTCGACCAGCGCGGCCAGGCGTGCAACCTCGGTTTCCACGAGGGCGACCAGCTCGCGCGGCTCGCCCGGCCCCACCCGCCGGGCCAGCAGCTGCGCGGCCCCTTTCAGGCCGGCCAGAGGGTTGCGCAACTCGTGGGCCAGACCGCGCAGGGCGGCCGCCAGTGCCAGCGGCATGGCCTGGGTGGGATCGGCGCCCGGGAACTCGTCCACCGGGTGCGCTTCGAGCAGCACGCCGCCATCGACATCGCGCGACAGCCACGCATCGGCAAACCGCGGTTCGCCGCCAAGAAAAGCCAATGCCAGGCGCCGGACCCGGAAGGGTCCCTCGCTCGACTCGCCCGGCTGGCGCAGGGCGCTGCGCAGCACGTCGCCCTCCGCTTCCAGCGCCGCCAGCGGCTGGTCGATCAGACGCCGACGTCCGACGCCGAGCCAGCGCGCGAAGGCGAGATTGCAGTCACGGATGCGGCCATCGGCGTCCGCCCACGCCAGTGGCGTGGTCAGTGAATCGAACGGGAAACCCGATGGGGGAGGTGCAACGGACATCGCACCAATGTAGTGCAGGGATGGCCGCGGCCGGAAGATGGCGGACATTGCCTGTGGTGGGGAGCCGCTTGGCCCATGCGCGACACAGACGGACTCGCGTGAGCGAACCGTCCGCACCACGCTCGAACGCCCGGGACTCGAGGGATGTCGTCACGGCGGGATTCCGAGCGCCGACAGTCCAACTCGACCGCCGGCTTCGCGACTCGAGCGCGACCCTGGCAGGTTGCGGAACAGCACCCCCGAAGTTGTCGCCGTGCGCACGATGCGCGAGCGCCGAGGCGCTGCGAATCGCCCGCGTCAGACCGTCAGCGCGGAGGGTCCAGCTCGCCTCTCGGGCACCGGGGGTGAAACGGCAGACACTGAGACCGACGGCGGCAGTCCGCACGGCGTCGGGCGGGGTCTGGACCGACGTGCGCACGCGACCGGACGCGGAGCGCGTCGCCAGCGGTTCAGGCGGCGCTCTCCCGGATTGTTCTTCGGGACAGCGAGGCGATCAGATAGCCGAACAGCACGCCCGCGATGTGTCCGGGTTTCGGATAGTGGGCATAGATCAGATCGAGTACGAGCGCCAAGGCGAGCGTGAATCCAAGCGTCAGCATCAGAAACCTCGAACGATCGGCGCCCGTCTGCGTCAACCAGAGGCCGGCGCCGGTAATCGCCATGATTGCTTGGGATGCGCCTGTGCCCAGGTTCCACGGGGGTATGGCGAACAGCGTGCTGACCAGCATCGCCATCGAGCCGCCGATCAGCCAGACCGCCAGCACGCGGATCGCGCCCATATGACGCTCGACGGCCGTGCCCACCAGGAACAGGCAGAAGACGTTCGAGACCATGTGTGGCTGCCTGACATGGACGAGCTGGGCGGTGACCAGTCGCCAAAGCTCGAGGTCTAGGATGTGCTCGAAGCGCAGTCCGTATCGCTCCATCTCGACAATCCGGACCCGTCCGAGCCACGCACCGCTGATTTCGATCGCGGCGTGGATGCTGAAGGCGACGGTTGCCGCACACAACAGCAGCGTGCACCAGGGAACGCGATGCGACGCCGGCGGCGCGATGATCGTTCGCAAGTGGGTCATCGGGCTCTTCGTAGTAAGCGCGCCAACGCTGCGGCGAGCAGAGTATGTGGACAGACGACCCGGATCATGCGCGGGTCGAGACCCAGTATGGCCGTCCCGCGGCGACGGTGTCAGAGCACTGCGGACGCGTCTTCCGGGCGCGAGGACGCACGCGCCCGGCCTGGGGTGCGCCAAGTCCGCAGCGCACACCGACGTGCATTCGGCACCGGTCCATTACACCTGGGCCCACCCTGCATCTGGACACGGTGACGAACGGCCCTTCGTTTCTCCGAAGGAAGCTGCAACCGTTGCGGACCTGGCGCCCTGCCGTTCCCGGACCCCGATGCATGCAAGATCCCTTGGCCACGCTATCGCTCGGATCGCGCCGTCGCTTCCTTGTCGAACTTGTGCTCGTTGTCGCCGTGTTCGGCGGCCTGCTCGCGATGATGACCATCGATCAGGCTATAGGCAGCGGCCCGGGGCCCAAGATCTTCGTGCTGGTGCGCATGGCGGCGCTCCTACTGCTGTGCACATGGCTGCTCCATCGGGGCGGAGAGCGATGGGCTGACGTCGGCCTGCGTCGACCGGCCCGGTGGTGGTCGGTTCCGCTGCTGCTCGTCGCCGGGACCAGCGCATTCCTCGTGATTGCGCTGACGATCTACCCGGTTCTGGGTGCGCTCGGGATCGAGCCCCCGCGCGTCGACCACACTGCTCTGCGCGGCGACCTGATCGAATACCTGTACTGGGCCGGCCCGGTCAGCTGGGGAACGGCGGCCTTCGGTGAGGAACTGCTGCTTCGCGGGTTCATTCTCGATCGCATCATCAAGGTGATCGGTTCGTCGCGTCTGCCGGCTGTACTGGTCTCCATCGTGCTCCAGGCTGCCGTGTTCGGGAGTCTCCACGTTCATCAGGGCCTCGGCGGTGTGATCGTCACCGGCACGATCGGCGTGCTGTTCGGTCTGATGTGGCTCCTGGGCGGGCGCAACCTTTGGGCCTGCATCGTTCTGCATGGCCTCATCAACTCGATCAGCCACTACGAGGCTTATTCCCTGCCGTCCTCCTGAGCGCGGATGTCGCAAAGCGGCGCCCAGCCGGGTATGACCCGAGGTCCGCGACGAGTGCATTTCAGGCTTGGTTGGCGCAGCGGAGACCAGCGCCTGCCACGCCAGCGCAGACTGCGCTTGATGCAGGCCGCTCCACGTCCGAGCGGTGGCGGAGGGTGGCAGCGTGCGTCGCGGGACATCGCGGGCAGCACTGCGCAAGATGGTGAATCAACGCCGAGGCATAAAGCCCGCGATAAGCCGGGAAGAAGTTGAAAAAAATGTTTCGCGGAGACGGATTGCTGACCAATGCCGCGGGGAGCCAAAGGTGCCGCGGCGGACCCGCCTGCCCGCACCAGCCCGGTGTGCATCGACGTCGAACGCCCGGGACGACGCCCCGGGAGTGCACGGACGAAGGATCGGGCTCCGGGTCGCGTCCTCGCTCAGTCCAACCGCTTGCGGAACTGCGCGACCGCGGCCGACATCATGACCAGGGTGAATGCGACGAGCGCCAGCACATCGGGCCACATGTCCGCGAGGCCCGCCCCGCGCAGGACGATGCCGCGGATCAGACGGACGAAGTGGGTCAGGGGCAGAAGCTCGGCGAACCACTGCACGGCCGGCGGCATGCCCGCGAAGGGAAACATGAAACCGGACAGGAGAATGGACGGCAGAAACAGGAAGAAGGTCATCTGCATGGCCTGGAACTGCGAACGCGCGCGCGTGGAGATCAGCAGCCCGAGCGTGAGGTTGGCCAGGATCAGAAGGCTCGCCGCCACGTACACCTCCCACAGGCTGCCGGCGACCGCGACATCGAACAGCCACATGCCCAGCACCAGGACCACGCTGGTCTGCAGCAGGCCGATCACCACATAGGGCGTGATCTTGCCGATCATCAACTCGGCACTGCTGATGGGCGTGGCGATCAGCAATTCCATGTTGCCGCGCTCGCGTTCGCGCACGATCGAGACACCCGTGAACAGGATCATGGTCATGGTGAGGATCACGCCGATCAGCCCCGGCACGACATTCAGGGCCGAGCGTCGCTGGGGGTTGTAGAAACCGACCACGCTGATGGCGGGCTCGCCGCCCCGGCTGCTGGCGTGCGGGTGACGGGACACCGCGGCGGCATCGACTTCCACCGGCAGCTGCGCCAGTTGTGCCGCCGCCCACTGCACTGCGTTGTCGCTGCCGTCGACCAGGATCTGCGCAACCGTCCGCCCCTCGATGCGGCGACGCTCGAAATCGGGCGGGATCGCGATGCCGACCGCGATATCCCCGCTGCGCAACGCGTCCATCAGCTGCTGTGGCGTTCCGGCCTCCGTCCCGGCCCTCACCACGCCGGTGGCCAGAAGATCCATCACCAGGGCACGCGATCCGGCCGTGCCCGCCTCATCGGCGATTCCGGCCGGGAGCGCGCGCAGATTGGTGTTGATGCCGTAACCGAACAGCAGCAGCTGCATGACCGGGATCATCACGACCATCGCGAGGGTGACGCGGTCGCGACGCAGCTGGCGCAGCTCCTTGACGGTCACGGCGAGCAGGCGCCGCGGGGTCACGCGGTCGCCCCGATGGCCTCGCGATCACGCACGCGGGTGGCCGCCACGAACACGTCCTCCAGACTCGGCGCGCACGCCTCGACCGAGCCCTCGAGTCCGCTGTCGGCCAGGGTCCGACGTATGCGATCGAGGATGCGCTCGCCTTCACGGCCGCCGGCCCCGGTCAGGACGCGCAGTGCGGTGCCGACCTGCGCCACGCTGAGCACGTCGGGCAGCGGCAACAGCGCCTGCTGGACACGCCGGGTGAAGACGGCCTGCACCAGCAGGCTGCGCCCGGCCAATGCTGCGGTCAGCGCCGCCGGCGTGCCTTCGGCCACCAGCTCGCCGCGATCGAGGATCGCCAGGGCGTGACAGCGCTCGGCCTCGTCCATGTAATGGGTGGACACCATGATCGTCGTGCCCGCGTCGGCCAGATCGAACAGCGTTTCCCAGAAGTCACGGCGTGATTCGGGATCGACCGCGCTGGTCGGTTCGTCGAGAAACAGCAACTCCGGCCGGTGGATGACGGCCGCGGCGAGCGCGAGGCGCTGTTTCTGCCCGCCGCTCATCGAGCCGGCCAGCTGGTCGAGCCGGTCTTCGAACGCGTAGCGGCGTACCAGCTCGTCGATGCGTTCGCGCGCATCACGTCGGGGCAGCCCCTGCACCGCGGCGAGAAACTGCAGGTTCTCGAGAACGGTGAGATCCTCGAAGAGCGAGAAACGCTGGGTCATGTAGCCGATGCGCAGACGCAGGCGCTCGGCCTGCTCCGGAATGCGCAGACCGAGGACGTCGATCGTTCCGGCATCGGGCGTGAGCAGGCCGCAGAGCATGCGGATGGTGGTGGATTTTCCGGAGCCGTTGGGGCCGAGGAAGCCGTAGACGCTTCCGCGCGGAATCTCGAGATCCACGCCGTCCACCGCCACCATCGAGCCGAAGCGTTTGGTCACGCCGCGGGCGACGATCGCCGGCGCTGCGTGCGCGCTCACGGTCGTGATGCCCCGAAGGTCACGCGAGCCGGCAATCCCGCAGGGAGTGCGGCCGCGGCATCGTCGAGTTGCACTTCCGCCAGATAACTCAGCCGCGCGGCGTCGGCGCCGGTGAGGGCGTAGTAGGGCGTGTAGCTGGGCTCGCTGCGCAGCATGCGCACCGTGCCCGCGAACGCCTGGTCGTGGCCTTCGATGCTCACGCGCGCTGCAGTGCCCACCCGGACGTGCGGCAGCAGCGTTGCGGGCACATAGATGCGCGCATGGGGGGCATCGCCCACCAGCAGGATCGCCACGGCGGCGCCTGTCGGTGGACGGTCGCCGACGCGGTAGGGAAGACTGTCGACGCGTCCCGCCCGCGGCGCGCTGACCGCAAGTTCTTCGAACGAGACGACCTGCGCCTGCGCGTCCGCCTCGGCCGCTGCGAGGGCCGCCCGACCCTGGTCGAGTTGCTCGTTGCGGGTGCCTCGCTCGAGCAGCAGCAGCTCGGCGTTGGCAGCCTCGAGCTGCGCGTCCATCGCCTGGGCCTCCGCGCGGGCGCGCGCGACATCGGCGTCCGCGACCAGCTGCTGCCGGCCGAGCGGACGCACTCTCGCGTAGTCGTCCCGGGCCCGCACTGCCTGCGCGCGCGCACGGGACACATTGGCGCGGGCCAGCAGAATGGCCTCGGTGCGTGGACCCGACCGCAGCTCCTCGAGTGCATCCGCGCTCTGCCGGGTGCGGGCCTGCGCCGCCGACAGGCGGGTCCGGGCGCGTGCCACCTCCAGCTGGACCAGACGCTGGCCTGCCGCGACCTGCTGGCCTTCGCGCACATCCACATCGGTGATCGCTTCCGATGCGGGCGCGGGAATCAGGATCCGGTCGTATTCGATGGTGCCCAGCGCCTGAGGTGCCTGTTCCGCGCACGCAGAGAGCGCAAGTGCGATCCACAGGGCGAGCGCAGGCATCAAGGAATACGGCCACCGCGCGGGGCGGAGCGCGGCAAGCTCAGCGTGCACCGTCGAGCTCCAGACCGCGGTCGAGCAGGACCAGCGTGTGGTGGTTCAGCGCATCGGGCGACAGGTCGTGCGCACCGAACATCGCGCGCCACAGCGGCGCGGCCGCCAGCGGAAACATGCTCAATCCGATCAGCGACACCATCAGCAGCCGTGGATCGAGATCGGCATTGAGGGCGCCGCGCGCCTGGGCGTCGGCGAAGCGCTCGACCATGATCCGCGGCAGTCTCGGACCGATGGTGTCGATCATCGTCTGTCGCATCGCGCCCCCCTCGCAGAGCACCTCGCGGACCCAGAGCGTCGGCAACCACGGGTGGTGCTCGACCAGCCGACCGATGCCGCGGACGAAGCCGCTGATCAGTCCGGCCATGTCGTCACCGGCCTGCGCGACGGGGCCCCGCAACTGCAGCACCAGCGGCAGAACGCGTTCTTCGATCACCGCCTGCTGCAGCTGGACGCGATCGCCGAAGTAGTAGTGGAGCAGAGCCGGGGTCACCAGCGCCTCGCGGGCGATCTGACGCAGGCTTGCGGCAGCCATGCCGTGCCGCACGTAGCAGGCGAGGGCCGCATCCAGCAGTTGCGGACGCAGATCCGGCGAGCGGGCCGAGGGGCGCCCCCGGGCACGCTTGCGCGGCGTCCTCGCGGCGGGGGCCGGCGCGTCGGTGGGGGTCTGGTTCGATGGCGTAGGCATGGGACCAGAATTAAATTTGCGATCAATTAATCGCAAGTGGCAATAGACGAACGGTCGCGCGCGTGCGCACCTCGTGGAACCGGATCGCGCGTGGCGTGCGTACACCACCCGGCTCTTTAGGCATTTCATCGCGTCGGATCGATTGCGCGCGCGCGGTGCCGGTCGAAAGCTCGCTTCGAGCCTCCGCGTCCGTCGCCAGCGCACGCGGGTCGGTCCATCCGTACCAGCGACGGCGCGAGAGACGGGTGCTCCCCGCGATCGCCGGCATGCAGATCACCACGTCTTGCACCAGCGCTTTGCGCGACGGGGCAGCAGCCGCAGCAATGCGAGGCAGCCGCCGAGCGCGACACGTGCCGACTGGCGTGATGCCCGGTGACGCGGCCCGAGGGCGTTACGACGCGCCTGTCCCGGTGTGGCGGCAGGCCAGCATGCGGTGTCGCCATGGTCGGGGCGCGCAGATCAGCCCGGATCGCTGACTCCGTCGAGCCTGGGGTTTCGCCA
The DNA here is from genome assembly GCF_013425765.1 of Luteimonas deserti. Lineage (GTDB taxonomy): Bacteria > Pseudomonadota > Gammaproteobacteria > Xanthomonadales > Xanthomonadaceae > Luteimonas > Luteimonas deserti. The sequence goes on along the minus strand of NZ_JACCJZ010000004.1, from coordinate 67,787 downwards.
TTGCCATCGGCCGCGTTGCGGCGCGTGAGCCGGACCATGCGCGCCGGCGCATTGCGCTCGCTGCGCGGTGCCGCGGTCGCCCTGCCACATGACCGGAGGACGGATATCTCGCCGCACCGACATCCGCGCGCGCGCAGGCCCACCGCGCTGGCCGCCGGCACCGCGGAGCCATTTCGCCGACGCGATGGCCAGCGGACGTTGCGTCGTCAGCGTCGGAAACGGACGTAGGCGCGTTTCGCGAGGTACAGGACGTGACCGGCGAGCCCCACATCCTGTGCCTTGCGCAGCGCCGTGTTCTCGGCGTAGAGCATGCGGATGTGTTCGTCGCGCTGGGCGATCAGCGCGCGCATCTCCGCGATGTCGCACGCGTCGAGCTCGCGCCCTTCGACGAAGCGCTCGGGCAGCTGGCGTTTGACGTAGTAGGTGGTGTGGCGATCGGCGATCTCGTCGGCCGGGCGATCACGCGTGTAGAAATACAGCGCGATCGAACGACGGGTCAGGTGCGCCTGGTCCGGTGGCAGCCGGATCGTGTCGAAGCCGTGCCACGATCGTTCCGACGTCTCGAACAAGGCACAGCGGTTGAATGCGGGCGTGATGCTCACGTCCGCACGCGGGGTTGCATGGGGATCGCGGAACAACTCGAAACAGCCACCCCACTCGGGCTGCCATACCGGATTGAGATAGACGATGAGGTTCAGGCGGCGATGCCAGCGTTCGCTGGGATGGAAATTGAAATCCACGTGCGGATCCAGGCTCATCCCGTCGCGGTTCTCGTGCGTGCCCCCGCCCAGGTACCAGCGGTCGTAGAGCAGGCCGTCGATGCCGGTCAGGCGGGAGAGCACCTGCAGGAAATCGGGACTCTGGATCGCATCGTCCAGCTCGCGGTAGGCCGGGCCGAGTTCGCGCACCTTGTCGGACGTGGACTTTCCACCCGGGCGGCCATCGTCACCGACGAAGTTGCCGTGCTCGAACGACGGAAACTCGGCCAGCAGGCGCTCGGCGAGGCCGGGAGCCAGAAAACTGTCGATCACCAGATGCGGAAACGGTGACGCGGCGACGAAGCGCTTGCCGAGTTCGTCGGCGTCATCGACGACACGGGGATGGATGATCGAAACGCCAGGCGATCCGTGCATGGGCGGGCAATGAGGCGAACGGATCGCCGAGTCTAACGCGGGCGCAGCCGTTGGCCGGCGTGCTGTGGACGCGGCGAGGCGGTCTGGCTGCTCCGCGCCCCCTGGGATGCAGTCGCCTCGAAACGTCCGCGCTGGAATGTCCGCGCCTCAGTCGTCGCCGAACCCCTCGGGCAGCACCTGACGCAGGTCGCCGAACCGGCCCCAGGGATGCGCCTTGAGCCGCGCGAGCCGGGCCGGCGCATTGCGCAACGTCCAGGCGTCACCGGACTTCACGCGACCCAGATCTTCCCAGCGCAGCGGCATGGCGACGGGCGCGCCGCTGCGCGCGCGCAGCGAAAACGACGCCACCGATGTCGCCCCGCGCCCGTTGCGGAGGTAGTCGATGAAGATCTTGCCGGCCCGGAACTTCTTCGTGGCCGTCGCGACGTACTTCAGCGGTTCCATCTGCACCAGGCTCTGGGCGAAGGCCTGGGCGAAGGGCTTGACCCGCGTCCACGGCGCGCCCGGGTTCAACGGCACCACCACGTGCAGGCCTTTGCCACCGGTGGTGCGCACGAAGGACTCCATGCCGACCCGGGCCAGCAGGTCGCGGACCTGTCGTGCGGCGGCAACGGTCTCCGTCCAGGCCACGCCGTCGCCCGGGTCGAGATCGAAGACGATGCGGTCGGCGGTATCCGGCGTCTTCGCCTGCGCACCCCATGGATGGAACTCCAGCGCATTGAACTGCACCAGCTCGAGGGCGGCCGCCGCGTCGGTCACCACCAGATAGTCGCCGGCCCCCGATTCCTCCTTCAACCGCACGGTTTCCACCAGCTGCATGCCGGCGGTGTGGTGCTTCTGGAAGAAGCAGGCGCTGTCGATGCCGCCCGGGCAGCGGATCACCGACAGGGGCCGCCCGGCGATCTCCGGTAGCAGCCAGTCCATGACCCGGGTGTAGTAGTCGCCGACATCGCGCTTGGTCAGCGTATCGCCCGGAAACAGCACCTTGTCGGGGCTCGACAGCTCGGGTGGTGTGCGGGCCGGCGCGGCCTTGCCGCGCGCGCGCGCGGCTGGCCGCGTGCCCGGGGCCGGCTCGGGCGCCTTCGCAGCGCGTCGGGGTGCCTGCTTGGCCGCGCGCTTGGCCGGAGTGCGTGGGGGCGTCGGCATGCCGCTGTCTCCTGGATCGTGGTCGCTGTCGGACAGGTCGTCGACGGATTTGTCGGGGCGCACCGCCTTGAGCGACGGCTGGCGCAACAGGCCGTGGCCACCGGTGCCGCGCGAGAACACTTCGACCACGAAGCGCGGCTCGAACCAGCGTGCAGCGCGCAGATCCGTATCGTTGGGCGGGACATGCACGGTGGGCGCATCACGCCCGGCCTTGCCGATCTTCGCGGTCAGCGTGTCCAGCAGAGCGTCGCTGAAGCCGGAGCCGACACGCCCGGCGTAGCGCCAGCCGTGTTCGGGATCGGGCCGCGCGAGCAGCAGCGATCCGAAGCCGCTGCGGCTGCCCTTGGGTGGCGTGTAGCCGACCACCGCGTATTCGTCGCTGGCCAGCTCCTTGGTCTTGCGCCAGTCGTCGCCGCGCCCCGGCCGGTAGGCCCGGTCGCCGCGTTTGGAGATGACGCCCTCGAATCCCGCCTCGGATGCCAGCTCGACGGCCGCGCCGGCATCGCCTTCGATGTGCGAGCTGAAGGCGAGGTGCGCCGGCGGCGTCTGGCCGAGCATCCGCTGCAGGAGCGCCTTGCGCGCGAACAGCGGTGCGTCGGTGATGTCGACACCGTCGACGTGCAGCAGATCGAACAGCACCAGTGCCAGCCCGCCCTGGCGTTCGCCCGACAATGTCTGCTGCAGGAGATTGAAATCCTCCCGTGAGCCCCGGCCGGCGATCAGCTCGCCGTCGAAGGCGGCCGAGCGCAGCCCCAGTCGCGCGAGCGCCGTGGTGATCTCGGGCACCTTGTCCGTCCACTCCAGCGCGTTGCGCGACCACAACCGGACCTGGCCCCGCGCGATGGTCACGAGCAGACGGTAGCCGTCCCACTTCAGCTCGTGCAGCCAGGGCTCGCCGACCGGCGCCGAGTCGCCGAGCTTGGCCAGCTGCGGTGTGAACGGTCCGTCCGGCGCAGCGGCGCGGCGCGCCTCGGGCAGCTTGCGGGCAGCGGCCGCCCAGTCGTGCCTGGGACGCGTCGCGACCGGCACTTCGGTCGCACCGCGCTTGCGTGCCTTTCCGGTCCCGGCACGCCTGGCATCGTCCGGTGGCGGGGCTTCGACATCGCCCAGCAGGTCGTCCGCCTCCAGCGTGCCGGCGTAGGCATCGCGATCCTTGAACAGCAGCCACTGCGGCTGCCTCGCCGGCTTGCCCGAACGGACGAGGTGCCAGCCACCCTTGAGCTTGCGCCCGAAGAGTTCGAAGCGCAGGTGGCCCTTCGCGAGCGCGGCCTCGACGTCGTCGTCCGTGGCCCAGGTGCCGGTATCGAAGCGCGCCACGTGGCCGCCGCCGTACTGGCCCTTGGGAATCTCGCCCTCGAACCCCGCATAGTCGAGCGGATGGTCCTCCACTTCGACCGCCATGCGCTTGACGCCGGGATCGTAGCTGGGGCCCTTGGGCACCGCCCAGCTCTTGAGCGCATCGCCGACCTGCAGGCGGAAATCGTAATGGCGTCGGCTGGCGTGATGCAGCTGCACCACGAAGATCGGGCGCGTGCCCCGCGGGGCACGCTTGCCCGGCTCGGGTTCGCGGGTACTGTCGAACCGGCGCTTGCGCCGGTACTCGGCCAGGGTCATGGCCTACGAGGCCTTGCGCACGGCCGTCTTCTTCTTGGCGGCCTTCTTCGCGGGGGTCTTGCGCGTGGCGGTCTTCTTCGCAGCCGCCTTCTTGACCGGTGTCTTGGCCGCCGGCGCCGACTTGGCCGGCGTGCGCTTGTTGGTCTGCAGGCTCTGCTGCAGCAGGGACACGAAATCGACCACGTTGGTGGCCGCATCCTCACGGTGGGGTGCATCCTCCGTGACCTTCGCGGTCGCCCCCTTGTCCTTGATGCGCTTTTGGATGATCGCGGCCAGGCGTTCGCGGAACTCGTCGTGGTAGCCGTCCGGAGCCCACTCGGCCGACATCGATTCCACCAGCTGGGTGGCCATCTGCACTTCCTTGTCGGCGATGCGGTAGCTCGACAGCGCACCCGACGGCAGCTTGTAGTCACCGGGTTCCACCAGCTCCTGCGGATAGCGCAGCAGCATCAGGATCAGCGCATCGTCCTCGGGCAACACCGCGCACAGGTACTCGCGGGTGCGGATGACCACCCGGGCGATGCCCACTTTTCCGGTCTGCTTGAGGGTCTCGCGGAGCAGTACGTAGCCCTTCTCGGCCTTCTTGCCGGGCACGAGGACATAGGGCTTTTCGAAGAACCGGGTGCCGATGCTGCCGGCGTCGACGAAGGCTTCCACGTCCACGGACTCGTGCGACTCCGGCGCGGCCGATGCGATGTCTTCCTTCTCGATGACGACGTAGCTTCCCTTGTCGTACTCGAAGGCCTTGACGATCTCCTTCCACGGCACCTCCTCGCCGGTATCGGCGTTCACGCGTTCGAAGCGGATCGGCTTCTTGTCGCGCGAATCGAGCATGCGGAAACTCAGATCGGTGCGGCGTTCGCCCGACATCAGCGAGACCGGGATGTTGAGCAGGCCGAACGACAGCGAACCGGACCAGATGGGACGTGCCATGGAGAACTCCTGACGCGGCGGCGCGACGCACCACGGGGTCGCGGCGCCGGTGCGCCTGCCGGAGGCGCAGGCTTGCATCGTGCACGTCGTTCCCGCGTCAAGCGCACCCGTGCGGTCCGTTCACACCCGTTTGAGCCCGCGGGGCGGAAGGTGCGCGCATGAGCCCCGACCACGACACGACGCCGACCGACCCCCCGCGCGAGCCAGGATCTTCGCCGACGCCCGACGACGCCCGCGACCAGCGCGGCCCGCGCGAGCGACACGAGGAGAAGATCCATGACGAGGCGCTGGAGGAGACGTTTCCCGCCAGCGACCCCGTCTCGCCCTTCGTTCCCGCCCGCCGCCCCGACTGAAGGCGGCCGCGCCCGGCGCCGGACGCATTCGCCGGTGCGCCCTATAATCGCCAGCTGAAATCGGTTACACCGGAGTGGCGATGCGTCCTGATGACTTCCTCGACGCGCTTGTGGCGCGGATGACACTCGAGGAGAAGATCGGCCAGCTGGGCATCTTCGCCGACACGCTGCGCCCGTTCGCCGCCGACGTGAATCCGGAGATGAACGAGCGCAATGCCGGTGAACTGCGCGAGCAGATCCGTGCGGGCCGTGTGGGCGCGGTATTCAACGGCGTGGGCGCGGCCCAGGGGCGCGAATCGCAGCGCATCGCGGTGGAGGAGAGCCGGCTCGGTATTCCCCTGCTGATGGGCGCCGACGTCATCCACGGCATGCGCACCGTGTTTCCGATTCCGCTCGGCGAAGCCGCGAGCTTCGAGCCGGAGCTGGCCCAGCGCACCGCACGCGCGGCCGCCGTGGAGGCCACCGCATGCGGCCTGCACTGGACCTTCGCACCGACTCTCGACATCGCCCGCGACCAGCGTTGGGGCCGGGTGGCGGAAGCGGCCGGCGAGGACGTGGTGCTCGGCAACGCGTTCGCCGCCGCGCGCGTGCGTGGCTTCCAGGGCGACGACCTGACGGCGGACGATTCGCTGCTGGCCACGCCCAAGCATTTCGTCGGCTATGGCGCGGTCATGGGCGGCCTGGACTACAACAGCGTCGAGATTTCCGACGGCACGCTGCGCGACGTGCACCTGCCGCCGTTCAAGGCGGCGCTCGATGCCGGCGCGCTTACCGTCATGAGCGCCTTCAACGACATCAACGGCGTGCCCGCCTCCGCCCACGACGGCCTGCTCACCGACCTGCTGCGCGGCGAGTGGGGGTTCGAGGGGTTCGTGGTGTCCGATTACACGGCGGATTTCGAGCTGGTCGCGCACGGCTTCGCCGCCGACGATCGCGATGCGACCCGGCTCGCGTTCTCCGCCGGCGTCGACATGAGCATGCAGAGCGGCCTGTACGCCGCGCACCTGCCGGATCTGGTCGCGAGCGGCGAGGTCTCCATGCAGACCATCGATCAGGGCGTGCGCCGCGTGCTCGCGGTCAAGCAGGCGATCGGCCTGTTCGACAATCCCTACCGCTCCCTCGATGCCGGGGTCGAAGCCGCGCTCGATCCGCACGCGCTGCATTTCGACCTCGCTCGCGATGCCGCCCGCCGCTCGATCGTGTTGCTGAAGAACGAGGGCGACCTGCTGCCGCTGCGCACGTCCGGGCAGCGGATCGCCTTGATCGGCCCCTACGCCCGCGATCGCGCCAACATCGAGGGCTGCTGGACGCTGTTCGGCGATGCGCGCCTGCACGTCACCCTCGAGGACGGGCTGCGCGCCGCGCTCGAGGACGGCGCCGCGCTCGACGTCGTCGACGGCTGCGGCATGGAGGACGGGATCGACGGCGGGATCGATGCGGCGGTCGAGGCCGCGCGTCGTGCCGACGTCGTACTGCTCGCCATCGGCGAGCCGCAAGGCTTCAGCGGCGAGGCGCAGTCGCGCACGCAGATCGTGATTCCGCCGGCACACCAGGCGCTGGCCGAGGCGGTCGCCGCCACCGGCACCCCCGTCGTCGTCCTGCTGCGTCACGGCCGCGCACTCGCGCTGCACGGCGCGGTGCGCGATGCGCAGGCGATCCTCGCGACCTGGTTTCTCGGCACCGCCACCGGTCCCGCGGTTGCCGACGTGCTGTTCGGCGATTACAACCCCTCGGCGCGGCTGCCGGTGAGCTTTCCGCGCGATTCCGGCCAGCAACCGCTCTATTACAACCGCCAGCGGACCGGGCGGCCCGAGCTGCCCGGCATGACCGAGTTCAAGAGCCGCTGGCGCGAGATGTCGCACCGCCCCTTGTATCCCTTCGGTCACGGCCTGTCGTACACGCGCTTCGTCTACGGCGATCTCCGGTTGTCGAGCGACACGCTGGACTGGGATGGCACGCTGACCGCCTCGATGGAGGTGCGCAACGACGGCGCACGCGCCGGCGAGGAGGTCGTGCAGCTCTACATCCACGACCGCGTCGCCAGTCGGGTGCGCCCGATGCGCGAGCTCAAGGCCTTCCGCAAGATCGCCCTTGCGCCCGGCGAGTCGGCGACGGTGCATTTCGAGCTTCACCGCGAGCAGCTCGCCTTCACCACGCGCAGCGGCGCGTTCACCGCCGAGCCCGGGTTGTTCGATGTGTGGATCGCACCGCATGCCGAGGCAGGCGAGGCCCGCCAGTTCACGCTGCGGGCGCGCTGATCGCCGACCGAGGATCGATCGGGACGCGAAGGTGCCGACGCGATGGCACGCGCGTCGCGTGCACGGGATCAGCCGGGTTTCTGCGCCCAGACGAAGAACATCCGTTCGAACGTGCGCGGGTGCGCGGCCTCGAAGCGGTCCCATGCACTGAAGTCGTCCAGGCGGGCGCCCGGCATCGTGCGGACGAAGGCCTGCTGCATGGCGTCCGGTGCCTCCAGGCCGAGCGGCCGCACACCCTGCCGCTCGAGCATCGCGTGGACCTCGACCAGATCGTAATGGGGTTCTCCGGTCCGCAGCAGCAGGTCGCGGCATTCGCCGGTGGCGTAGAAGTCGCTGAAGCGTGTGACCTCGCGCCGCGGATCGCCCGGGGGCAGCGCCAGGATCGCTTGGCGCAGCGCCCGGATGCTAGCGATGGTCTGCGATGGCTCCTGCGCGCTCGTCCAGTCCCGGCAATGCCGGATGCACTGGCGACCGCGCCGGCTGTGGAGCGCGATGCGCACCAGTCCCCGCGGTGCCAGGCAGTCCACCAGCGCCGCGAGTCCCGCTTCGGGCGCCTCCAGGTGCTGGAGCGCATCCGCGGACTCGATGTAATCGAACTGCCGGTCCAGCGTGCGCAGCCGCGACAGGTCGGCCTGGGCGAACTCGATGCCGTGGACGTCGTGGCGACGCGCCAGCGCCATCGCGTAGCCGAGGCGGGCGCGGCTCGGGTCGATCGCGAGCAGGTGCAGACCGTCGATCCGGAGCGCCATGTCGACCGCATGCTGGCCGGTCCCGCAGCCGGCATTCAATGCACGAACGCCGCCCGGACCAGGCGTGATCCCGAGCTCAGGCGCGCCGGCGATGGCCTGGCGTGCGAATTGCGCCAGCGGGGTACGGGCGGCCTGTGCCGGCAGGGCCGTCCAGCGCGGGGATGGCGCGTGGTCGTCCCACTGCCGTACGCGCGCGGCGGTGGCGTCGTCGATCGCGGTCAGCTGCGGCACCGACGCGGCGGCCGACCGTGCCTGCGCATCCAGCGCCAGCTGCTGCGACACCAGCCGGGTCAGGGCGTCGGGCCATGCCGCCGCGGGGCGCTCGCGGTCGTCGCCGAGCACGGTGTCGAGGGGTGCGTACATGGCCAACGCGAGCACGTCGAACGGCATTGCATCGCCGCCCCGGATTCGCGTCGCGAGCACGTGGACCTGCGCGGTCTCCGCTTCCGTCTCGTACCAGCAGTATTCGTTCCGCCAGCATTGCGTGGCGATCGCGACCGCCAGCCGCACGACCGGATCCAGCGCCCCGACGCCGTCGACGGCCGCCAGCTGCGCGAGCAGGCGACACCGGACGTCGGTGAGCAGGCTTTCGAGTTCCGGCGTGGCGATGCGCGCGTGCACCAGCACCCGCATCAACACCGGCATGTCCGCCAGCGCGTCGAGCGACACCTGCTGCGGGCCGCCCTGCTGCAGATCCAGCAGCACCCGGGCCATGGCCAGCGGCGCGAGCAGCTGCGGTATCAGCAACGGGGTGGCCAGCCCCTCGATGAGGAGGCGTACGACCCGAGGATCGTGCAGGGTCCAGGCCATCGCGTGCCCGTGTTCGAGCAGCACGGCGAGCGCCGCCTGGGCGATGACCAGAGAACCGGGCGCGGTGGCGAGACAGTCCAGGTAGGCACGCAGGGCATCGTCCGCGCGGCCCAGGGCCAGCAACGTCTGGGCGCGGTGGACGCCGGCCGACGTATCGCCAGGCGACAGGCGCAGCGCGGTCTCGAAGCAGGCGAGCGCACGTCGGGGATCGCCATTGTCGAGCCAGGCCCTGCCCAGCCTGTCGTGCGCGCCGGCGTCATCGGGATGCGCGACCACCGCCTGCTCCAGTTGCAGCCAGCGCTGACGCGTCGTCGCGCCCGCGTGGCGGCACACGTCGAGGTGCGCGCGACATTCGGTATTGCCCGGCTCGATGGCCAGCACCCGCCGGCACAGTGCGGCCGCCTCGTCGAACTTCGACTGCGCGATGAGCACGGCGCTGAGGTTGACCAGCACGGACACGCGTTCGGGCACCAGGTCCAGCGCCCGGCGGTAGCAGGTTTCCGCCGCCAGGAACCGGTGCCGGTTGTGATGCTCGAGGCCTTCGAAGAACAGCGCCTTGGCCTGCTCGGTGCCGGTCATCGGGCGCGCGCCCGCGGATGTGCCGGAATCGTCCAGCCCTGCACGAGCGCATGCAGGATCCGATGGTCCTCGCCGTCCAGCGGTCCTTCGCGCAGCGCGCGATAGCGCATGCGGAACGCGCGGGCCGTGGCTTCCGGGTCGTCGGTCGGATACCCCAGCAGGCGCAATGCCTGCATGGCGTCGAAGCCGGGCGGTGGCGGCGGTGTGTCGTCGCGCGGCCACAGGCCATGGCCGTGTTCGGCCAGGCGTTTCCACGGAAAGTGCACGCCGGGGTCGATCTTGCGCGTCGGCGCCATGTCGGAGTGTCCGATGATGTTCCCGGGCGGAATCCGCCAGCGCGTGGTCAGATCATCGAGCAGGACGAGCAGGCTTTCGATCAGCGGCTCGGCGAACGGTGTGCGTCCGTCGTTGTCGAGTTCGATGCCGATCGATGCCGAATTGACGTCGCCGATCGCACCCCAGCGACCGGCCCCGGCATGCCAGGCCCGGTCGAGATCGGAGACCAGCTGGTAGCGCTCGCCGCGCTGGCCGACCAGGTAATGCGCGCTCACCCGGCCGCCGCTGTTGCCGGTACGCAGGGTGTCGAGGCTGCGTTGCACCGAGTCCTGCTCGGTGTAATGCAGCACCACCAGCAACGGGCGGCGCGCGTCGTGGTTGCCCGAAGGCACCCAGGTCGCGAGCGGATTGCGTGGAGCTGCCTGATGGGCGCAGCCCGACAGCAGGGCCATGGCGAGGAGAACGGAGATCAGGCGCATGGCGCATTGCACCCGCTCCGGTGCACGGGCGCAAGCCGCGCAGCGGCCGCCACGATCGCCAGAGCTCTCCGCGGTCGGCGCGCGACCGACCGGCCTCTGCGTCGGCGCGACCGACGCAGAGACCCCGGTCTCAGTTCTCGTAGGCGGACTCGCCGTGCGAGGCGATGTCGAGCCCGTTGCGCTCGTCGTCCTCGCTGACGCGAAGGCCGGTCACCAGGCGGGTGATTGTGATCGCGATCGCGGTCACCACGGCGCACCAGACGATGGTGAACACCACGCTGACCAGTTGCACCAAGACCTGGGCGCCGATCGCGAGATCCGCTTCGGTGCCGCCGAGCGACTGCGCGCTGAAGACGCCGGTCAGCAGCGCACCGACGATGCCGCCGATGCCGTGCACGCCGAAGACGTCGAGGCTGTCGTCGGCGCGCAGCAGCCGCTTCAGTCCGGTGACGCCCCACACGCACAGTGCACCGGCAATGAGGCCGATCGCCAGTGCACCGATCGGCCCCACCGTGCCCGCCGCCGGGGTGATGCCGACGAGTCCTGCGATCGCGCCGGAGGCCGCGCCCAGCGCAGAGGGATGGCCCTTGGTGAACGCTTCGACCAGGCTCCACGCGAGCACGCCGCCGGCAGTGGCGACCATGGTGTTGATCATCGCCAGCGACGCACTGGCGTCGGCGGCCAGCGCCGAGCCGGCGTTGAAGCCGAACCAGCCGACCCACAGCAGTGACGCGCCCACGAAGGTGAAGGGCACGTTGTGTGGTTTGAGCGCCTCACGCCCGTAGCCGAGCCGCTTGCCGATGAAGTAGGCGCCCACCAGCCCGGCGACACCGGCATTGATGTGGACCACGGTGCCGCCGGCGAAATCGATCACGCCGCGGTGGGCGAGAAAGCCCGCATCTCCGCTCCACACCATGTGCACCATCGGCAGGTAGGCAAAGGTCACCCAGAGGATCGAGAACAGCAGCACTGCGGCGAACTTGATGCGCTCGGCGAACGAGCCGACGATCAGCGCGGTGGTGATGCCGGCGAAGGTCGCCTGGAAGATCACGAACAGGAATTCGGGCAGGCCGTCGGCATCCGTGTCGGCGGTGATGCCACGCAAAAATGCTTTCTCGGTGAACGAGCCGAAGAAGGCATTTCCCTCGGTGAACGCCGCACTGTAGCCGTAGGCCACCCACAGCACGATCACCAGCGAATACACCACCAGCACCTGCATCAGTACGGACAGCACGTTCTTGGCGCGCACCATGCCGCCGTAGAACAGCGCCAGCCCCGGTACCACCATCAGCAGAACCAGCAGCGTCGAGGTGAGCATCCAGGCGACATTGCCGCTGTCGAACGCGGCGACTTCGAGTGGGGTGTCGGCGGCGGTCAATGCCTCGGCGGTGGCCGCCACCGGAACCGCCGGTGGATCGGTCGGCGGCATCTGCGCCAGGGCGCCGCCGGCGACGCCGAGCAGCGCCAGCGCACACAGCAGGGTCAGGCCGAATGCCCGGGTCCGGGTCGCCCACCCGCGGGTTGTCGTCGTGGTCATGGGAATCTCCGTGGATTTAGAGGGCGTCGGCGCCGATTTCGCCGGTGCGGATGCGCAGGACCTGCTCCAGTGCGACGACGAACACCTTGCCGTCGCCGACCTTTCCGGTGCCGGCCGCACGCGTGATGGCTTCGATCGCGGCCTCGAACACGTCATCGGTGACGGCGCACTCGAGCTTGATCTTGGGCAGGAAGTCGACGACGTACTCGGCGCCGCGGTAGAGCTCGGTGTGGCCCTTCTGTCGGCCGAATCCCTTGACCTCGGTGACGGTGAGGCCGGACACGCCGGCCGCGCCGAGCGCTTCGCGCACCTCGTCGAGCTTGAACGGCCGGATGATCGCGATGATCAGTTTCATGCAGCTCTCCTGTGGAGGGTCACGCCGTCAGAACGACTTGGTGACCGCGAAGGTGATGGTCTCGTCGGGACCGATCAGGTCGTTGTCGTTCCAGGCCAAGGCGACGTCGAAGCCGTTGTCGAAGGTCTTGCCCACCCCGGCCGACCAGAACGCATAGGTCGCGGTGCCGGCGGTGCCTGCGACCCACTGCTTGCCGACGGCCCCGTTCAAGCTCCAGCCGGGCGCGAACTCCCAGCCGACGGTGACGTCGAGATTGCTGCTGCCGTCGGAGTCGGGGATGCCGAAGAGATCGGTGACCGCATAGGAATACTTGGCGCCGAGGACGCTCCAGCTCAGCCCGGCATACAGCTCGGTGGTATCGGCCTTGTTGAAGCCGGCCGGATAGCGGCCCGGATACCAGTAATGCACGGCGCCGACGTCCCAGCCGACGCCGCTGTCACCGAAGTCGCCGCGGACGCCGAGATAGCCGTCGAGTTCGACCTGGCTGGAAATGTCGGGATCGGAATCGGACAGCCAGCTGATGCTGCTGCCCCAGGCGCCGGCGTAGAACCCGCTGTCGTGCGCCCACTCGATGCCACCCTGCAGGGCGGGCTTCCCGTCGGTCTGGGTGATGCCACGGAACAGGTAGTCGCTGGTCAGCGTGAGCGACCCCGACACCTCGGCCTGTGCACCGCCGGCGGCGAGCAGGCCGAGCCACAGGATTGTTGCGGAAACACGATGGCGAGACGGCATGACACAGGCTCCTCAATGAATGAAAGCCCTCCCCGGTCATTGCGTGGTACGTAGCGCGTGATACGTGTCGACGCCGCCCCTGGCGTCCTGGTTCGGCGACCTGCGCTCTGCGGCGCTTGTGGGTCGCACGCGGCCCACCCCCGGGCCGTGTCCCCGTCGATCCGGCTTCGGCCTGATCGTCATTGCAGATGCATCGGGCGACGCCCCCGACCGTGGGGGAGGGAAGGCGTCGCCGTCTGCGGGTGTCACCCCGGGCGGCGATGCGCCCGGGTCCTGCGGCCGGCCGTCGAACGCCGCCGGCGTGGTACGTCCCGTCGCGCCGCACGCGGCGCTACGACGGCGGAAATCAGATCGCGTAGTACATCTGGTATTCGAGCGGGTGGGTCGCGCCGCGGAACGCGGTGACTTCCTTCATCTTCAGCGCGATGTAGGCATCGATGAAGTCGTCGGAGAACACGCCGCCGGCCTTGAGGAAGTCGCGGTCCTTGTCGAGTGCGTCGAGCGCCTGGTCGAGCGAATGGCACACGGTCGGGAAGTTCTTCTCTTCCTCGGGCGGCAGGTCGTAGAGGTCCTTGTCGCTCGGGCCGCCCGGATCGATCTGGTTCTTGATGCCGTCCAGGCCCGCCATCATCAGCGCGGCGAAAGTCAGGTAGCCCGACTGCATCGGATCGGGGAAACGCATTTCGATGCGGCGCGCCTTCGGGTTGGCGACGTACGGGATGCGGCACGAGGCCGAGCGGTTCGAGGCCGAGTAGGCCAGCATGACCGGCGCTTCGAAACCCGGCACCAGACGCTTGTAGGAGTTGGTGGACGCATTGGAGAACGCGTTGATCGCGCGGGCGTGCTTGAAGATGCCGCCGATGTACCACAGCGCAGTCTGGCTCAGGCCGCCGTAGCCGTCACCGGTGAACAGGTTGGTGCCGCCCTTGGCGAGGCTCTGGTGCACGTGCATGCCGCTGCCGTTGTCGCCGACGATCGGCTTGGGCATGAAGGTCGCGGTCTTGCCGTTGCGGAAGGCGACGTTCTTGACGATGTACTTCATCGTCTGCAGCTCGTCGGCCTTCTTGACCAGCGAGTTGAAGCGCGTGCCGATCTCGCACTGCCCCGCATTCGCCACCTCGTGGTGGTGCACTTCGACCTCGATGCCGACCTGGGCCAGCGTCTTGCACATCTCGGCGCGGATGTCGTGCAGTGAATCGAGCGGCGCGACCGGGAAGTAACCGCCCTTGATGCCCGGACGGTAGCCGCTGTTGCCGCCCTCGTATTCCTTGGCCGAGTTCCAGTGCGCTTCTTCCGACTCGATGTGGAAGAAGGTGTGCCCCATCTCGTTGGCGTAGCGCACCGAATCGAAGATGAAGAACTCGGGCTCGGGACCGAAGAAGGCCTGGTCCGCGATGCCGCTGGACTTCAGGAAGGCCTCGGCCTGGCGGGCGATCCCGCGCGGATCGCGCTCGTAGGCCTGCATGGTGGTCGGATCGAGGATGTCGCAGGTCAGCACCAGGGTCGGATCGGCGGTGAACGGATCGACGAACGCGGTGGACGGATCGGGCAACAGCACCATGTCCGAGTTCTGGATGCCGCGCCAGCCGCTGATCGACGAGCCGTCGAACATCTTGCCGTCCTCGAACAGGCCCGGCTCGACCACCGACTGCGGAAACGTCACGTGGTGCTGCACGCCGCGCATGTCGGTGAAACGCAGATCCACGAATTCGATCTTGTGGTCCTTGATCAGCTTTTCGACGGTGTCGATGGACATCGGAAACGGTCACCTTGCTTTGGGAGTGCATGCAGCGACGCAATGAGCGTGCCAACCATTCGCAACAAGAAAACAATGGCTTAGCCGATGCCAGACGCCATCGCCCCGCGGCTTTTGCACCACAATAATGCAGGGAGATGTCCCCGCACCCCGTTGGTGCTTGCCTTGGCGACCGACCCGCGCTCCGGCGTGCCAAACGGGATACGAGGCGCGATGATGTTCGCCTTCTTTCCTGCCTTGTCGCCGAATGGACCTGCTGACGCTCGAACACTTCGCCGGTTGTCTCAACGAGACATTCATGGCGGACATCCAGGGACTCGAGGCGCCCTTCGTGCTGGTCGAAGCGGCGCCGGTGCAAGCGACGCTACCGGGTGCGCAGCGCACCCCGTTCTCGTTGTTATTCCACAACGGGTCTCCCTTGCTGTTTCCCCAGCAGACCTTCCGGATGCGCCATCCGCGGCTGGGTGATGTCGGCATCTTCCTCGTACCCATCGCACAGAACCGCGAGGGCTTCGTCTACCAGGCCGTCTTCAACTGACGAACGCAGTCACGACGGCTCGGGCCGGTTCCACCGCATCAGGCGATGGGACGCCGCCGGATCACCCTCGACACCGACGAAACCGTGCCGGGCGTAGAGGCGCGCCGCGTCAGCGTTCGAGTGAAACACGTGCAACTCCATGCCGCATCCCTGGGCGTATGCCCTGCGCTGGGACGCCACGATCAGTGCGGTACCCACCCCGCGTCCACGCGCGCCTGGAAGCAGCGCGATGTCGATGATCCGGTGCAGGGGGGGCGTTGGCTGTAGATAGAAGCGCCCCACCGGGCGGTCACCATCACAGACGACATAGAACTCGGCATCGGCGAAGACCGCGACGTAGTGGCGGTGCTGCGCCGCGCACTGCTGAGCGAGGAAACCATGCTTCATGGCATCCGGCCACGGCAGCCGGGACATTTCGTCTTCGCGGGTGCTGGCATACAGCGCGGGCAACCATGCCATATCGCGCTCGCACAGGCGCCGAATCGTCAAGCCCTGCGCAGCGAGCGCGGGCAGCGCCTGGAGCCCGTCGTCCGGCGTGCCGGCAAGAAGGGCGTCCCCGGCCGTCACGGAAACGACGGGAAGACCCCTTGCAGCGCGATCGAGAAGTTCAGAGCGAGGTAGGGCTGCCTATTCGCATGAGGTTGGCCACCGCCCGCTTCGGGCTGGAGCATATCGGGGGCGAGCGTCGTGTCCGGTGCACCCGACGCGAAGGTTCGCGCACTGGTGTTCACTGTGAGAAACGAGAGCCCGCCATCGGTGACCGGGGCGGAACGCCCGCTGCCCACGGCCGACTGCGAATAGGCGTTGATCGGGTGTCCGTGCGCGGGCATCTGCGCGGCGGTCAAGGTGGCCGTATTGGTCCCGAACGTGTCCCCGACGCTCCGAGGTGTCAGCGCATGCCCCTGGCCGGAACCGCAGCCTGCGCGGCCGGCCAGGTTGGGCAGCCGGAACACGGTTTGTCCGTTCCCGCCATAGTTCACACCCAGCAGCGAGAACAGCGCGGTGTTCTGCTGGATCGGCACGGCAGCGCCGTTGCAGAACGCCCAGCCCATAGGATTGAAGTTGAAGCCGAACAACTGGATCTGTCCGACAAAGGGTTCGGTCATGGGATCGCTCCGGGTGCGGATCGGACGTGCGTTTGAAGAGGGTCAGTTCTGCGACGGATAGAGGCCCGCCCAGGCGATGCAGAACTGAACCGCCAGCGTGGGCATGCAGTTTTCGTGCGGCTGGCTGCCGCCCGCCACCCCGACCGTTTGCGCGCCCATCGCCGCAGCCGTATTGCCTGCAATGCTGCTGACGTAGAAGTTGTCACCGCTGACGGCCGCGGGCACGAGCGTGGGGCCTGGCGCGGTGGCAGTGGCGGCGGCCGTGGTCGCCAACAGTGGATGGGTATGCGGGGGAAGCTGCGACGCGAGCAGGGTCACCGTCTCCGTCCCTGCCATCCGTCCAAGTGCGTAATTGCCCAGACCCGGCCCTTGGCCCTGATGCACCGGAAGCCGACCGCGCAGATCGGGGACGGCGAACGTGATCTGCCCATCGCCGCCATACGCGACGCCGAGCAGCTGGAACAATGTCTGGTACTCTGAGATCGGAAGCAGTCGGCCATCGCAGGCGACCCAACCGATGGGCTGGCGATTGAATCCGAACATGCGGATTTCGCCGACGTAGCAGTCACTCATATGGGCGCTCCGGTGGGGCGCGGGATGCTCCCCGCGCCGTCCGATCAGTTTCGCGACGGGTAGATGCCCTGCAGAGCAATGCAAAAATTGATCGCGGCATAGGGCTGCATATTCGAATGGGGTTGCGCGGCGCCGATCGTCCCTACCGACTGCTGCGCCAGCGTCACCTTCGGCCCCGAGGCGGCGCCGTAGATCGGAACGGCCGCGCCGGCGCTATTGGTGCTCGCCGCGAAGGCGCGGCCGCCGGGCAGGCGACTGTTGGCGGGGCCCGACGCCGCATGCACGGCATGACCGTGCGATGGAACTTCGGACGATCGCAGCGCCACACTTTCCACACCGCCGCTTTCGCCGGCCTGCATCGGCAACGGCTGCCAATTGGGGTCGACCGACGACGCATAGCCGACCGGCGTGCGACTGCGCAGGTCGGGAAGCCTGAAGAGGGTCATGCCGTCGCCGCCATACTGGGTTCCGAGCAGCGAGAACAGCGCCTGGTTCTGGTTGATCGGCAGAAACTGTCCGTTGCACTGCGCCCAATCTCGGGGCGCGAAGCCGAAGCCGGTCATCATGATCTGACCGATGAAGAACTCACTCATGCCGCCCCTCCCCGTGGTCGACTCGCGGTGCCGACGGTGGCTAGCGTAGTCGCAAATCCCGCGGCATGACCAGCAGCGCCCCGGGGTCGACCTCGACCCGATGTGCGAAGGATGCGGAATGCTGCTGTAATGCGTGCGTTGGGGGACGACTGGGCCGCGGGTGGGACTGCGATCGCCCGTCGCGGTATGGGGCTGGAAGTCCGGTACAGCAGTGCCGACGCCATCAGGGGAACAGAGCATGCAGACGTTGTCGACGCGCCGTGGAGTCGCGGGCGCATTCTATTGTGCGTGCTGGCTCATGCTCATCGGCCTGGTGTGGCCCGGCAGTGTCAGTGCCCAGACGTCGGCGTTCTGTCCGACGCCGTTCACGGCCACCATCACCAGCGGTGGCTCCGCGACGTTCGATGTCAGCAACTGCGACGGCAGTTTCGACGGAGGCATGAGCGACGGCCCACCCGCGACACCGCCGACCTCCGGGACGTATGTGATCGGACCGAACAGTGGCGGCTTCCAGCAGGTCACCTATACCCACGACGGCATCAGTACGGATCCCACCGACAGCTTCACGCTGCTCGACGAGGAGAACGACCTGGTGCTCTTCAGCATCACCATCACGCCGTCGAATTCCGCGATCGTGGTGACCCCCGCGTCCCTCCCCGCATTGACCGCGGGCACGCCCTTCAGCGTGACGCTGGCGTCCGATGGCGGGCAAGCGCCCTACAGCTACGCGCTCGGCAGTGGCGCATTGCCGGCGGGCCTCTCGCTCAACGCCGCCGGCGTCCTGTCCGGTACACCCACTGCGCGGGGCGGGTACAGCTTCGGCGTGCGATCGGAGGACAGCACCGGCGAGTCCGTGGTGAAGAGCTACGCCGGAACGGTGCAGAACCCGTCGCTGACGCTCGTGCCCGCGACCGCGATCGTCCAGCAGGGCGCTGCATTCTCCGAGTCGCTGTCCACGCTCGGCGGCGTCGCGCCCTACAGCTATCAGCTCGAGACGGGCAGCCTGCCCGCCGGGGTCATGCTGTCTTCGGCCGGTGTGCTCAGTGGCAGCACCGCAGCGCCTGTTGGCGATTACCCGGTGACGATCCGGGTCACCGATTCGAGTGCGGGAGGCGGCAGCTATTTCGAGGTCGAGGCGTTCACGCTGACCGTGAGCCAGCTGCCCGCGCTGTCGATAGGCGATGTGGCGCTCGCCGAGGGTGATGCCGGCACCACCGCGTTCGAATTCACCGTGAACCTGAGCGCACCGGCCGGAGCCGGCGGTGTCAGCTTCGACATCGCGACAGCGGACGGCACCGCGGTCGCCGGCGAAGACTACGTCGCGCGCAGCCTGGGCGCGCAGAGCATTCCCGCCGGCGCGTCCAGTTACACCTTCAGCGTCGCGGTCACGGGCGACACCCTGAACGAAGCGGACGAAACGTTCTTCGTCAACGTCGGCAACGTCTCGGGTGCGGTCGTGGCCGACGGCCAGGGGCTCGGCACGATTCTCAACGACGACCCCCTGCCCAGCCTCGCGATCGGCGATGTCACGGTCGTCGAGGGCAATACGGGCATGACCATCGCGACGTTCGCGGTGGCGTTGAACGTCGCCAGTGGTCGGACAGTCACCGTCGGGTATGCGACTGCCGACGGGACCGCAAGTGCGCCCGCCGATTACCTCGCGACCAGCGGCACGCTGACCTTCGCACCCGGCATCACCAGCCTGCCGATCGCGGTGTCGGTGGTCGGGGACATCGTGCCGGAGGCCGACGAGACGTTCTTCGTCAATCTCGGCGCCCCCGTCAACGCGACGCTGGCGGACGCGCAGGGCCTCGGGACGATCGTCGACGACGACGTGCCGGTCGAGGTGGGGCCGCCGACGTTGCCCAGTGCCGCGGTGGCCGCCGGCTACAGTCAGTCCATCGTGGCCTCGGGCGGCACCGGACCGTACACGTTCGCCGTCAGCGCAGGCGCGTTGCCGGCGGGCCTGTCGCTCGCCACCAACGGCACGCTGGCCGGCACACCCACCGCAGGCGGCTCCTTCACGTTCACCGTAACCGCGACCGACAGCAGCCCGGTGCCCGGACCGTTCACCGCATCGCGTGCGTATTCGATCTCCGTTGCGCCCGCCGTCCTGGTCCTGCCGACCTCGATGCTGCCCGCCGGCACGCTCGGCGTCGGCTATGCCGCCGCGATCACGCCCGCATCCGGCGGCACGGCGCCCTACACCTATGCGGTGACGTCCGGGACACTGCCGGCGGGCCTCGCCATCGACGCGTCGAGCGGCGCCATCACCGGAGCACCGTCGGCGCTGGGCGACTTCGACTTCAGTGTGACCGCGACCGATACCAGCACGGGCAGCGGGCCGTACACCGTCACCCAGACCTACCGCATCACAGTCGTCGACGCGGCGCCGGTCGCCAATCCGGTCGCGTTCGCTGTCGCCTACGGAGCCCCCGCGACGGCCGTGACGCTCGACATCACCGGCGGCGCCGCCACCTCGGTGTCGCTGGGCACGCTACCCGCGTCGGGAACGGCGGTCGCGACGGGCACCGGCATCACGTATCAACCCGCGGCGGGGTTCGCCGGGACCGACGCCTTCACCTACCTGGCGACCAACAGCGGCGGCACGTCCGCGCCGGCACTGGTCACGGTCACCGTCAGCGCCCCGGTGGTCTCGATCGCACCGGGGGTATTGCCCGACCTGACCGTCGCCCAGCCTTACTCCCAGACGCTGTCAGCCAGCGGCGCGGTGGCGCCCTATACCTTTGCGGTGACGGCCGGCGCCCTGCCCGCCGGCCTCGCACTGTCCGATGCCGGTGCGCTGTCGGGCGCACCGACTGCAGCCGGCACTTTTTCCATTGGCATCGTAGCGACCGACGCCAACGGGCAAACGGGAACGCGCACTTACACGCTGTTGGTCCAGTCGCCGCAACTCGGCCTGACGCCAGGGTCGGGTCCGTTGACTGCGCCCTATGCGACACCTTTCTCGCAGGCATTCGGCGCGTCGGGCGGCGTCGGTCCGTATGGCTATTCAGTGACCGGCGCCCTGCCCCCGGGGCTGACCTTCGTCGGCGACACCCTGTCGGGCACGCCGACGGCGCCGGGCAGTTACGCCTTCGACATCACGGTCACCGACAGCGGCGCCACGGGCGTCGGCGCGCCGTTCTCGCTCACCCGGAGCTACACCCTCGAGGTGCCGCAACCGGCCATCACGATCACACCGCCCGCGCTCCCCGACGCGACCGCAGGCGTGGCTTACGCACAAGCACTTTCGGCCGGCGGGGGCGTCGCCCCGTATCTGTTTTCGGTAAGCGGCGGTGCGCTGCCCGCCGGTCTGAACCTGACCGGCGAGGGCCGGCTGTCGGGTACGCCGACCGCGACCGGCACCTATACGTTCAGCGTTGCCGCGGCCGATGCCAACGGTCAGAGCGCCACCCGAACCTATGCGATGTCGGTGGCCGTGCCTGCGCTGACCATGACCCCGGAGACGCTCGCCGACAGCACGGCCGGCTCGCCCTACCGTCAGCAATTCACCGCTGCCGGTGGCATACCCGGCTATCGCTACATGATCAGCGCGGGCGTGCTGCCTGCAGGACTGGCGCTCGCGCAGGACACCGGCGTCGTGTCCGGAACGCCGACGCAAGCCGGTCGCTTCAGCTTCTCGATCACCGCGACCGACAGCACGGGCGGGACGCCCGGCAGCGTCACGGTCGCCTACACCCTGGCGGTGTCCGCCCCGCTGATCTCGATCGAGCCCGAGACATTGCCGCAGGCGCAGACGACACTTGCCTATTCGCAGACGCTGGTCGCGCGAGGCGGCACTGCGCCCTACACGTACGGGGTTGCGAGCGGCGCGCTGCCAGCGGGTCTCGCGCTCTCGACCGGCGGCGTTCTGTCCGGCGCCCCGACCGTCGCCGGTAGCTTCACCGTCTCGATACAGGCGACGGATGCGCTCGGCTTCACCGGCACGCGCACCTATGTCCTGGGGGTCATCGAGCGACCGGATCCGACGCGCGACCCTGAAGTGCGCGGTCTGCTCGATGCGCAGGCTGCGGCGACACGCCGGTTTGCGACCAGCCAGCTCGACAACTTCCAGCAGCGCCTCGAGCAGTTGCATGGTGGACACGCCAGCGGCGTGCACAGCGCACTGGCGTTCACGGCCCGCGAGCTGTGCGCGGAGAACCGGTTCCACGCGCCCGACAGCCCATGCGGCATGGCAGCGCGCCAGCGGCGGCAGAACGAAGACGTTAGTGGCCCCTTCGATGACGGCGGCCCGGGGTCCGGAAACGCCGGGGCGCCTGCCGCAAGCGGCAGCGGCGGTCGTATCGGGTACTGGATCGGCGGCACGCTGCGCTCGGGTAACCACGACGGCCAGGCCGGCGCACGCGGTTTCGATTTCGAGACCGAAGGCGTGAGCGCGGGTGCGGACATGCGCGTGCACCCTCTCCTCGTGATCGGCGCCGGCCTCGGCTACGGTCAGGACAGTACATCGATCGGCCGCAACGGCTCGCACCTGCGCGGTAACGCACGCACGCTCGCGCTGTACGCGAGCCTGCAGCCGGGCGGCACGTTCTTCGTCGATGGCGTGTTGGGCTATCAGGCGCTTTCCTATGATGTCGACCGGTTCCTCGCCGGCGGCAGCATCGCCCGCGGACGCCGCGATGGCGATCAACGCATGGCCTCGATAGCGCTCGGCGCCGATCTCGTTGGTGGCCAGTGGCAGCACACACCGTACGCGCGGGTGGACGCGATGCGCGGCACGCTCGACGGTTACGTCGAGCATGGCGGCGGCGTCCATGACCTCGCCTACGGTGAGCAGGATGTGGACACCACGACCGGCAGTCTGGGGCTGCGTTCCGCGTTCCGCCGGGTGACCGGGTGGGGCGCCTTCGCGCCGCAACTCCGGATCGAGTACCAGCACGATTTGGATGCCGACGCCACGACATCGATGCAGTACGCGGACCTGCTGGGTCCGGTCTACGTGACCGGCGTCCGCGGTTACGACCGCAGTCGCCTGCTACTGGGTTTCGGCGCATCGTTCCAGTTCACGGGTTACTCGCTGCAGTTCGACTACCGGGGGCTCGTGGGCAGTGGTGAGCAGCGCGACAGTGCTCTGCAGCTGATGTTCCGGACCGGCCGCTGACGCGCGCCGGACAACATTCCGCTCCGCCGTCGCCCGATGCGGCGACGGAGCGTCTTCGAGGACGATGATGATGGTCCGCTCCCGCTGGATGGAACAGGTGTTGCGAATGGCCCGCGCAGATCGGGCCACGGGTGACCCCGGTACCGGGGTCGCGCAGACGATTGGCCCTGGCATGCCGCACGACGCGGGGCGACGCCGGGTACTGCGTGTCGCACTGGCCGGCACGACGACGCTGTGTGCGGGCGCGTTGGCGCCGCCACTGCTCGCGGCCGCCGGCAGCAACGAGGCGCGCGCACTCGTCGCACGCGCCACCGGTGGTCGCGGGGTCGCCGTGATCGGCGCCGGTATCGCCGGCCTCGCGTGCGCGACCGAGCTGGCACGCAAACGGATCCCGGCGACGGTGTTCGAGGCTTCGGCCCGGGTGGGTGGCCGGTGCTGGTCGCTGCGCGACACGTTTCCAGGCCAGGTCGCGGAACGTGGCGCCGAGTTCATCGGCAGCTCGCACCACGCGATGCTAGGTTACGCGCGCGCACTGGGGCTGCGCCTGGAAACTGTCGACGGCACCAGCGGCGGCTTCCACCACTACGCGGGCATGCGCTATTCGGAAGCCGAAATCGCAGCGGAGTTCCGGGAGTTCGCCGTCATCATCCGCGACGATGTCGAGGCGATCGGCGCGCCGCATGCAGACCATTTCACGCCGCAGGCGGAAGTGTTCGACTTCATGACGCTCGACGAGTATCTGGTGCTCTACGGCGCCAGCGGCCTGCTGCGCAGCGTCCTGCGCACCGCGTTCCTCGCCGAGTTCGGCAGCGAGCTGGACGAGGTGAGCGCGCTGGCGTTTCTGCGTTTCATCTACGGCGACCGCCGCAGCACTTTCGGTTACGCGGCCCCGGGCGACGCCTTGCGCGTGGTGGGCGGCAACGACCTGATCACGACCGGACTCGCCCGTCAGCTGCCGCAGCCGGTCGTGCACGGGCATCGACTGGTGGCCATCAACCGCCGGTTTACCGGCGGCGTACGCCTGACCTTCGATATCGGCGGACAACGCGTCCAGTCCGATCATGAGGCAGTGGTGCTGGCGCTGCCCTTCAGCGTGCTGCGCGACGTACAGTTCGGTGCAGCGATCGACATGCCGGCGTGGAAGCACATGGCCATTCGAGGCGCGGAGATGGGTGATGCCAGTCGCCTGCTGGTCGGTTTCACGCGGCCCTACTGGCGCGAAAGCGGGGCAAGCGGCGGCGGAAATGCCGATCTTCCCTATATCCAGAACGTGTGGGAAACCAACCCTTCGGGGGCGGGCCGACAGGGCGCGGTACTCGCCCAGCAGGTCGGCGGCGCGGCAGCGCGCGCGCTGGTGCCAGCCAGTGTGCAGTCCGATGCGGCCGGTTTCCTTGCAGCGCTCGAGGAAGTGCTGCCGGGCGCACGTGATGCGGTGGCGCGCAACCGGGGCAGAGTCGTTGCGGCGAGCGAGAACTGGCAGATCAATCGCAACAGCCGGGGCGCGATGCCCAGGCCGCAACCGGGTTACTTCACCCGGATCGCGCATCGCGAAGCACCGCCGCTGGGCAACATCCTCTTCGCCGGCGACCAGACCAGCAGCTTCTACGAATGGCAAGGCTTCATGGAGGGCGCAGCGCTGTCGGGCCTGCGCGCCGCGGCCGAGGCCTGTGACCTGGTGTCCGCGCACTGAGCTGTGGATCACCGCAACAGGGGCATCCCCCGATTCGCCTTGACCGTGCGCAGCACGAAACTGGAGTTCACGTCGTCGACCGCGGGCTGGTTGAGCAGCCGATCGAGCAGGAAGCCGGAGAAGTGTTCCAGATCGCGCACGGCGATCTGCAGCAGGTAGTCCATGTCGCCGGTCAGCGCATGGCAGGCAATCACCTCGTCCCAGCCATTGACCAGGTCTGCGAAGCCCGCGACGGCCGCGCTGTCGTGGTGCTTGAGCTGGACGCGCACGAAGGCCTGCAGGCCGAGGCCCAGACGTTCGGCACTGACGTCGGCACGGTAGCCTGCGATCACCCCGTCACGCTCCAGACGCTGCACCCGACGCAGGCAGGCCGACGGCGAAAGATGGACGCGTTCGGCGAGGTCGGTGTTGGTCAGCCGGCCGTTGCGCTGGAGTTCGGCCAACAACAGCAGGTCGATGCGGTCCAACGTAGCGGCAGACATGGTTGTTGTCCTGAATCGGCGCGATGCGCACGATTATTGCGCAGGTGAGGCTGAGTTCTGCAATGACGCAAGCCTGTTGCGGCCGATCGGCGGTATTGTCGATACGTCACGCAATGTCATCGGAGTCCGCCATGTCCGCCCAGCCGTCGAACGCTCCGCGCCGCGTCGAGAACCTGCAGACCGACAAGGGTCGGGTGCCGGTCTACGCCACCGGCATCGTCGAGCAGCCCTGGGACACCTACAGCGCCGCCGACCACGCGACCTGGGCCACGCTGTACGCGCGTCAGCGCGAGCTGCTGCTCGGCCGCGCCTGCGACGAGTTCCTGCAGGCCCAGGACGCGATGGGCATGACCCCCGATGCGATTCCGAAGTTCTCCGAACTCAACGAGGTCCTCGAAGCCGCGACCGGCTGGACGCTGATGGGTGTGGAAGGCCTGCTGCCGGAACTCGACTTCTTCGACCACCTCGCCAACCGGCGCTTCCCGGTGACCTGGTGGATCCGCCGCCCGGACCAGATCGACTACATCGAGGAGCCCGACCTCTTCCACGACCTGTTCGGCCATGTGCCGCTGCTGATGAATCCGGTATTCGCCGATTACATGGAGGCCTACGGCAAGGGCGGGGTGAAGGCGCATGGCATCGGCCCGGACGCGCTGCAGAACCTGACGCGGCTGTACTGGTACACGGTCGAGTTCGGGCTGATCCGCCAGGCCGATGGCCTGCGCATCTTCGGCGCGGGCATCGTGTCGTCGAAGGGGGAGTCGATCTACTCGCTGGAATCCGACGCGCCCAACCGCATCGGCTTCGATCTCGAGCGGATCATGCGCACGCGCTACCGCATCGACACCTACCAGAAGACCTACTTCGTCATCGACAGCTTCGAGCAGCTGATGGACGCGACCCGCCCGGACTTCACGCCGATCTATGCGCGGCTGGCGACGCAGGACACGGTGGGCGCGGGCACGGTGCGCGACGAAGATCGCGTGTTTCATCGCGGCACCGGCGAAGGCTGGACGGCCGGTGGGGACGTCTGATCGAAGGCGTCGGCAATCGCGCCGAGCCGTGCCCGACACTGTGACTCGCGACGCGTAGACCAGTCGTCACCAGTGCGATCCCGTCGTTCCGGTGCACGCAGGCGATCTCTCGTCTCTGCGTTCCGATGCGGAACGACGTCGTACCGCGAGACGGTTGAACCGCCTGTCGCGGTCGGGGCATAGCGATCGTTCGCGGGAGACGCTCGGGTGACCGCACTGGACCATCACGCGCGTCACCGACGTTTGCGCCGAGAACGATGCCGTTCCGCCGTCGGGTTCCGTGATCGCTGCGCAGCGCATCGACGACTCGAGGACGACGCCCTGTGAAGACCGTGGCCCCGCAAGCTGAGGGCCCTCGGTCCTGCGTCTCCAACCCGCAGCGGCGTATCAGCGCGAAGAGCGATGAGCAGCCTGTGCCTGTCGACAGCCGTGCCGGGTGCATTCGGGATGAACGGGATGTGGCGCCAAGCGCCCGACCGTTACCCGTTCCACGCACGCGTCACCCGAATGCGGAGCCGACGGGATGACCGGCTCTGCAAGGTGTGGTTCGGGGCGTGTCAGCCGGGCACGAACACCGCGCAGTCCGTCGCGATGGCGCAGGCGGACGCCCGCTTGCGATTCTGCACTTCGACGCGAAGAGACGGGCCGCGAAGATGGCGCCCGGCGTCGCCGGAGATGCGTCGGTCAGCGAGCGGATGCCGATGCTTCGGGCGAACGGCGCGCATCCAATGGGATCCGAGAGTGTCGGTTCGACGAACGGCGACGTTCAACGGACGACAACGCAATCTTCCGGAGCCTCCGCTTCACGGGTGGCGGGTGACTGCATCACAGCCACGACGGCGGCGGACTCCGGCGTTCGCCGGAATGAAGAGACAGGAAGGACAGCGAACGCTCGCGCCGCTCGCCTCACCGGTTCCACGTCCACTGCGCCCCCACCATCACCCCACGCCCCGGGCCCGGCTCGAAGAACCGGCCGTTGCCTTCGTTGACGATCACCGAGCCGATGTAGGCGTGGTCGAGCACGTTGTCGACGCGCACGAAGCTGCGCAGCTCGCCGGCATCGAAGCGCCAGCGGCGCGCCCCTTCGAGGTGCAGCAGTGCGTAGCCGGCCGCGCGACCGGTCGCGAGGTCGTCGACGACGACATCGCCGACGCCCACGCCTTCGATCGCCGCGCTCCACGGTCCGCCGCTCCAGTCGAGCCGTGCGAACAGTTGCCGGGCCGGAACGCCGGGAATCCGCGCACCCGCCGCCACCGGAGTCGCCGGCACGGTGCAGCCCGCACCGGTGCAGACGAGATAGTCGTCGCGGAAGGTCGCATCGAGCCAGGTCGCGGCAATGCTCAGATCGAGCGATTCGCCCAGCGGCTGGCGCAGCGACAGTTCCGCGCCCTGGCGACGTGCGCGGCCGATGTTCTGGAAGCTGCTGCGGCCGCCGACGTTGCGCGCGACCGCGAGCTCGTCATCGGTGTCGGCGCGGAACAGTGCGGCGTTGAGCGTAGTGCCCGAACGCGCCTGCCACTTGGTGCCGATCTCGAGGTTGTCGCTGACCGCCGGCGCCAGATCGAAGGCGAGCCCGGCGCCGCCGTCGGCGCGATAACCGAGTTCGTTGAAGGTCGGCGTCTCGAAGCCGCGTCCGGCGGACGCGTACACGCGCAGATCCTCGCGCGGCGCGAACGTGACGCCCGCCACCGGCGAGGTCTGGCGGAACGCGATGCGGCCGCTGTCGTCCGGGTTGGTCGCGGTCACGAACGCGTCGCGCGAGACGAACTCCACCTCGCTGTGGCGCACGCCGGCCAGCAGTGACCAGCGCGGCGCGAAGGTCCAGTAGAGCTGCGCGAACTGGTCACGGTTTTCGACCGTGTTGCGCTCGTCGCGGCGCAGCCGCCCGCGCACGCCGAGCGTGTCACCGACGAAATTCTCGAAGCCCTGCCGGTCCTGGCGCTGCCGGTCGGCGTTCGCGCCGAAGGTGACTTCCAGCGGACGTCCGGCCAGCGTGCCTTCCCAGCTCCAGCGCAGATCCAGCCCGCCGTATGCGTTGTCGAGATCGATGACGGCGCCCGAGTTCAACGGATTGCCCTGCGCGGCGGGTGGAATCGGCAGGTACTGCACCACCGCGCGCTCGCCGCCGTAGGCCATCGCACGCACCGTGTGCGCCTCGCCGATGCCGTGTTCGTAGACCGCGCCGGCCTGGCTCTGGCGCACGGTCTTGCGCGTGTCGAACTGGCGCGCGACCGACGCGACCTGGCGCGGGTTCTCGCGCACCTGCGCGGCGGTCAGGCCGAGCGGATCCTGCGCGTCGATGTCGACATGGTTTGCGACCAGGTCCAGCCGGCGACGATCACCGAAATCGAAGCGCAGTTTCGCGTTCGCCGAATCGCGCCGCGCGGCGCTGTGGTCGCGCCAGCCGTCGGTGTCGAAACGCGACAGCGCGAGGTTGTAGCCGACGACTTCCGTGCCGCCACGCAGCTGCGTCGACAGGCTGGTCGTGTCGTCGCGTCCGTGGCTGGCCTTGAAGCGCCAGGGATCGCCGGGCTGTCCGTCGGCGCTCCACAGCTGCACGACACCGCCGGAGGAGTTGCCGTACAGCGCCGAGAACGGGCCGCGCATGATCTCGATGCGGTCGCCGCCGACCAGACTGAAATGCGAGAGCTGACCCTGGCCGTCCGGCATCGACGCCGGGATGCCGTCGGCGAACAGACGCACGCCGCGCACGCCGAAGGTGGAACGCGCACCGAAGCCGCGGATCGACAGCTGCGTGTCCTGCGCGTGGTTCTGGCGGTCGCGCGCGAGCAGGCCGGGCACGCCCGACAGCGGCTCGGACGCGACGGTGCCGGCGCGGTTGCTGTCCGCATCGTCGAGGCGGATTGCATCGACCGAGGCCGGCGTGTCGAAATCGCTGACGCCGCGCAGGCGCGTCGCATCGACGCGCACGCGCTCCAGCGTCACCGGCTGTGCAGATGCGGCGGCCGCGTCGGCGACCGCCTGCGCCCAGGCCGGCATGCCGGCCGTCGCGAGTGCCATCGCCAGCAACGAGCGGGAGACGACGCGACTCATTCGATCACCAGCTTGCCGCGCATCACGTTCCAGTGCCCCGGGAACGAGCAGAAGAAGGTGTAGTCACCGCCGCGCTGCAGGCCGCGCACGGGAAAGGTGATCGTGGTCGATTCGCCGCCGCCGATCACCTTGGTATGCGCGATGACACGCGCATCGTCCTTCGGCAGGTAGCTGTCGGCCAGACGTGCGCGCCCGCCGGCGAGCGCGACCTGGCGATAGTCGGCCGTGCGCGTGAGCACCCAGTTGTGACCCATGGCCGTGGCCGGTACGCGGCCGCCGTGGCGCAGGGTCAGCCGCACCTGGGTGCAGTCGGCGGCGACCCGCAACTCCGTCTGCGCGAAACGCATCGAGTCGTTGCTGTCGACGGTGAGCGGACAGACTCGCGCGAGTGCGCCGGTGGCGGGGAACAACAGCAGCAGCGCGAGCGCGCCGCGCCAGGCGCGGTTCGGCATGACATCTCCGGAGAACGTATGAGCCCGCAATGCGACGCATCGCGCTGCGCATTGTCGCAAAGCGCAGCGTGAACGGCCCGGGACGGTGTGTCGCAGGGGGCGGGCGTGGGCGGTTCTGCGCGATTGCCGCGAAGGGCAGGCGTGGATGTCGTGGCCTGATCGCGCCTGTCGCTTTGCAATCGGAGCCCGTCTCGAAACGCCGGATCGCCTGCCCGGCGGCGGCTGCAACACACAGATCCGTCTGCGCGATCCGGCACGAGGCGCCGCGATCCCGGCGGGCTTCACCAGCGCGCGCCGATCGCTCTCGAGGATTTCGCCTGTCCTCACGGAAGAACTTGTGGATACGGTCCCGGGCGGGTATCCCGGGAATGGCGGCCGGTCCTTCAGATCACCTGCAGGGTGATCGCCTTGAGCACAGCGCGGGTGCGGTCGCGAGTGCCCAGTTTTTCGAGAATCGCCGACACGTAGTTCTTCACGGTGCCCTCGGCGAGGAACAGGCTGCGGGCGATCTCCTTGTTCGAGTAGCCGCCGGCGAGCAGGCGCAGGATCGCGACCTCGCGCTCGGTGAAGGTTTCGCGCGGGGCATTGTCGTCGTGGAAGCGGTAGCGCGCACGCACCGGTTCGGTGCTGACCGGCAGCAGCAGGGTCTCGCCGGCCGCGACGCGCGCGATCGCGTCGCGCAGGTCCTCGGGCGCGGCGTCCTTGAGCAGGAACCCCTGCGCGCCGGCATCGGTCGCGCGCAGCAGCAGGTCGCTGTCGTCGAACGTGGTCAGCAGCAGCACCGGCGTGCGATCACCGCGCGCACGCAGCGCGGCCAGCGCCTCGATGCCGTCGAGCCCGGGCATGCGGATATCGCTGAGCACCACGTCCACCGGGTGCGCGACGAGGCCTTCGAGCAGCGTTGCGCCGGAGTCGGCTTCGAACACGATGACGATGCCCAGGCGCTCGAGCAGTGCGCGCAGCCCGGCGCGCACCAGCGCCTGGTCGTCGGCCAGGGCCACCCGGATGAAGGCTCCGCTCATGCCGGCAGCTCCGCGTCGATGCGCATCGCACCGGCTTCCGTGCGGGCGAGGCGCACGCGGCCGTGCAGCGCGGCGAGGCGCTCGCGCATGCCGGCGATCCCGTTGCCTTCCCGCCAGCCCTCGCGCAGGCGGCCGTCGTCCTGGATCGTCACGTGCAGCACGTCGCCCTCGCGGTGAAGCGCGACATCGAGCGTGTCCGCGTCGGCATGCCGGGCAGCATTGGTCAGCGCTTCCTGCACCAGACGCAGCACGGCCTCGGCGATTGCCGGGTCGGTCACGCGCACGTCGTCGGCGATGTCGAGCTGCAGGCGCGGGCGGGGCATCGGCGCCGCCAGCGCGCGCAGCGCGGTCGCCAGGTCGAGACCGCCGCTGTCGCGCAGGGCCTGGACGACGTTGCGGATGTCGCCCAGCAGTTCACCCGAGAGCTGTTCGGCGATGCGCAGCTGCGCGTTGCCGGCGAAGCCCGGATCGTCGGCAAGCGCGCGCAGGTTGAGCCGCATCGCGGTGAGCTTGTGCCCGGCCACGTCGTGCAGTTCCCGCGCCACGCGCAGGCGCTCGGCATCGCGGGCGCTGTCGGCGAGCAGGGCACGGGTGGCCAGAAGATCGGCGTTGACCTGGGCGAGCGCATCGCGCGCACGCTCGGCGCTGCGTGCGTAATGCATGCACAGCGCGGCGAAGGCCTGGAAGCCGATGAAGATCAGGACCGACATCAACGGCGCACGCAGCCCGCCGGCATGCTTGAGCACGAGGTAGTAGGCGACGTTGACCGCGAGCACCGCGAGCGCCGCCCGGCGCGCGGGCCAGTCGGCGAAGACCACGCCGGCCCAGATCACCAGCAGCACCGGCGCGGTGCCGATGCGCGGGTCGAGCGCGATCAGGGCGAGCGCGATCACCGGCAGCGCCGTGATCACCGCGTGCTCGGCGAAGCGCAGCCGGGGCGGCCACAGTGACAGCGACAGGAAGCCGGCCGCGAACAGCCCGAGCAGGCACCACGCCAGCAGCCGGCTGCCGTCGTCGAAGTACCGGATCGACAGCGAGATCGCGCCGAGGGTCAGCAGCGCGGCGAGGTTGAGCGGATTGAGCAGGCGGCTGCGGTCCATGGAGGCATGCTGCCGCCCGCCCCGCGCGGCGGCAATGGGCGGCGCGGCGAAAGTGACTTCCGGCACGGCGGATCGATGACCACCGGCAGCTGGCACCGGCGGGGCAGCCGCCGACACTGGCACCACACCCAACGAGAACATCGCCATGCGCCGCATCCCCGCACCCTTCTTCATCCCCGTCGCCCTGCTGGCGGCCGCCGTTCTCGCCGCGCCCGCGCATGCGGGCGACGTCACGGTCACGATCCACGAGGCGCGCAGCCAGAGCGGCCAGTTCCAGGTGGCGCTGGTCGACGCCGACGGCTACGCGGGCCGCAGCGGGCCGGTCGCCGCGCAGCGGGTCGCGCCGGCGGGCGCCGTCACCCCGGTCACCTTCGCCGACCTGCCGGCGGGCCGCTACGCGCTGATGGTGATCCACGACGAGAACGGCAACGGCACGCTGGACACGAACGTGATCGGCATGCCGGTCGAGGGCTACGGCTTCAGCAACAATCCGCGGGTGATGCGCAAGCCGACCTTCGACGAAGCCGCGTTCGAGATCGGCGCCGACGCGCTGGCGCTCGACATCGCGATCCGCTGATCCGCCCTCGCCCCAGGAGCCCGCCATGGACCGTCGCCGCTTCCTTCGCACTCTGCTCTCCGGCGCCACCGTCGCCGCGCTGGGCCCCGCGCTGCTGCGCGGCGGCGAGGCCCTGGCCGGAGACCCGGCCGAGTTCGCCGCCGGCCTGCGCGAGCGTCCCTATCTCGCGGGCTGGCGCCAGGTCGCCGCCGAGGCCTTCGGCCCCACCACCGTGCAGCTCGAAGGGCGGCTGCCGGCCGACTTCGCCGGCACGCTGTATCGCAACGGCCCGGCCTGGTTCGAGCGCGACGGCTTCCGCTACGAACACTGGTTCGACGGTGACGGCATGGTCCACGGCTGGCACTTCGGCAACGGCGCGGTCACCCATCGCGGGCGCATGGTGCAGACGCCCAAGTTCCAGCGCGAGCAGCGCGCCGGCCGCTTCAACACGCCGGCCGCCGGCACCACGATCGCCGAGCCGGTGGCCATCCGCAACAACGACGACGCCAATACCGCCAACACCTCGGTGGTGACGATCGGGGGGCGCCTGTTCGCGCTGTACGAGGGCGGCTCGGCATTCGAACTCGATCCCGACGAACTGGCCACGCTGGAGCCGACGACGTGGCGGCCCGATCTTCAGGCGCTGCCGTTCTCGGCGCATCCGCTGCGCGACCGCGACGGCAGCTGGTGGAATTTCGGTGCGCTGTCGCTGATGGGCGGCGGCGGGCTGCTGCTGTGGCACATCGGTGCGGACGCGCGCCTGATCGACGCGCATGTGCACGCCCTCGATGCACCCGGCTATCTGCATGCCTTCGCGCAGACCGACCGGTACCTGGTGTTCCTGATGACGCCGTTCGACCGCACGGCCGGCGGCTCGTTCTTCGAGAGCATGGCGTTCGCCCCGCAGCGCCCGTGCACGGCACTGGTGATCGACAAGACCGCGCCCGACCGGGTGATGCGCCGGTTCGAGGTCGACTTCGCGGCGATCTACCACTTCGGCGATGCCTTCGAACGCGGCAGCGAACTCATCGTGCGGGCCGCGCACCACGACGACGTGGAGCATGCGCGCTCGCCGCATCGCGCCGCGATGTTCGGCCATGCCGGCGCCGCCTCGCCGGCGCAGCTGGCCGAACTGCGGCTGGACCTGCGCACGGGCCGTGCGCGGTGGCACATGCTCGGCGTGCCGGGCATGGAGTTTCCGCTCTTCGATGCCCGCACGGCGGGCGACAGCGGCGCGCGCCTGTACATGCCCGCTACCGTCGGCGAGGCGAGCGCGCCCTATTTCAATGCGGTGCAGATGATCGACGCGGCGGCGGACCTCCGTACGGTGCACCGGTACGGGCGCGACATCCTCGTCGAGGAGCACGTCTTCGTGCCGCGCCCGGGCAGCACGCGGCCCGACGACGGCTGGCTGGTGGGCACCCTGCTCGACCCCACCCGCGACCGCAGCGGCATCGCGGTGCTGGATGCGCAGCGCATCGGTGACGGTCCGCTCGCGACCGCGTGGCTGCCGTACGCGTTTCCGCTGGGCTTCCACGGGCATTTCGCCCAGGCCGCGGCATGAATCCGTCGGACCGTGCGCACGGCTGGCGCGTCCTCGCGCTGTGCGCCGTCCTGGTGCTGTGCGTGTGGGTCGGCTGGCGCGACTTCGACCCGTGGATCGCACGCGACGACGTGCGCGAGGCGATCCGCCTCACCGTGCGGCGCAGCGTGCAGATCGCGGTGCAGTTCGTCGCACCGGGCGTCCTGCTCGCACTGCTGACGCGCGAGCTGCGCGCGGTCCGGCGGGCACGCGCGCGGCGCCCGACGTGACGGAAGGCGCAGCGCGGTTACGGCCGTCGCTTGTGACCCGTGACAGCCGCCTCCCCGCACGCGGGGAGGACGGCGAGCGTGATCAGCCGCGGCTGACCGTCGCGACCGCGTCCGCCACGTAGTCCAGGGTCCTCAGGCTCAGCGCGGCCACGCAGATGCGCCCGGTGCCCACCGCGTAGATGCCGAACTCGTCGCGCAGCCGGTCCACCTGGGCCCGGCTCAGGCCCGAGTACGAGAACATGCCGGCCTGGTCCTGGATGAAGGCGAATTCCGGCGCGCCGTGTTCGGCGAGTTTCTCGACGAGCCCGGCGCGCAGGGCGTGGATGCGCTCGCGCATCTGGCCGAGTTCGGTCTCCCAGCGCGCGCGCAGTTCGGCGCTGCCGAGTACACCGGCGACCAGCGCCGCGCCATGCGTGGACGGGCTGGAATAGTTCGCACGCACGATGCGCTTGATCTGCGACTGGACCGCGCGGCTGGCCTCGGCGGTCGCCGAGACCACGGTCAATGCGCCGACGCGCTCGCCGTACAGCGAGAACGACTTGGAATACGAGCTGGCGACGACGAACTCCGCGATGTCCGATTCCGCCAGCAGGCGCACGGCCGTCGCGTCTTCATCGATCCCGCGGTCGAAGCCCTGGTAGGCCATGTCGATGAACGGAAACAGCGAGCGCTCCGACAGCACGGTGATGACTTCACGCCACTGGGCCTCGGTGAGGTCGGCGCCGGTGGGGTTGTGACAGCAGGCGTGCAGCAGCACGACGGTGCCGGCG
Source organism: Luteimonas deserti (assembly GCF_013425765.1). Taxonomy (GTDB): domain Bacteria; phylum Pseudomonadota; class Gammaproteobacteria; order Xanthomonadales; family Xanthomonadaceae; genus Luteimonas; species Luteimonas deserti. The sequence goes on along the minus strand of NZ_JACCJZ010000004.1, from coordinate 33,170 downwards.
TCGAGCCTGCGCAGGTCGGCAAGCATGCCGTCGAAATCGACGCCGTGCGTGGCGTTGTCGAAGTAGGTGTAATCGAGGATGTCGAAGCCGACCGCGCCGAACACCGCACGGTGGTTCTCCCAGCTCGGGTTGCTGATCGCGATCGTCGCGTGCGGCAGCGTCTTCTTCAGCAGGTCGGCGCCGGTGCGCAATGCGCCGCTGCCGCCGATGGTCTGGGTGGTCGCCACGCGACCCGCGCCCAGCAGCGGCGACTCGGCGCCGAACAGCAGTTCGCGCGTCGCCCGTGTGTAGTCGGGCAGGCCGTCGATCGGCAGGTAGCCGCGCGGTTTGGCCTCGGCGGCCAAGCGCTGTTCGACCTCGCGCACGGCGTCGAGCACGGGAATGCGGCCGCTCTCGTCGTAATAGATGCCCACACCGAGATTGACTTTGGTGACGCGGCTGTCGGCGTTGTAGGCCTCGCTCAGACCGAGGATGGGATCACCGGGAACGAGTTCGACGTCTGCGAAGAATGTGGACACGGAAACGGCCTGTACGACGGAGGGGGCGGATTCCGCAGCCGGAACGGCGTGCGAAACCCGCCCAGAATACAACCTGGGCCGCGGACACCGCCCGCGCGATGCGGCGACAATGGCGGCTCCCGTCGCACCGGATGTCGCCATGGCCAGCATTTCCCTCACCCGCCACCTGATCGAAGCCCAGCGCCAGGGCCAGCTCACGCCCGACCTGCAGCTGCTGCTGGAAGTGGTCGCGCGCGCCTGCAAGCGGATCTCGGTCGCCGTGGGCAAGGGCGCGCTGGGCGGCGTGCTCGGCGAAGCCGGCCAGGGCGACAGCATCAACGTGCAGGGCGAGGCGCAGAAGAAGCTCGACGTGATCAGCAACGACATCCTGCTCGAGGCCAATGCCTGGGGCGGCCATCTGGCGGCGTGTGCGTCGGAGGAAATGGAGCATTCGCAGCCGATTCCCGACGGCTTTCCGCGCGGCAACTACCTGCTGGTGTTCGATCCGCTCGACGGCAGCTCGAACATCGACATCAACGCCAGCGTGGGCACGATCTTCTCGGTACTGCGCTGCCCCGACGGCGTCACCGCGGCCGGCGATGCCGACTTCCTGCAGCCGGGTCGCACCCAGGTCGCGGCGGGCTACTGCCTCTACGGGCCGAGCACGATGCTGGTGCTGACCATCGGCCACGGCACGCACGCGTTCACGCTGGACCGCGAGCAGGGCTCGTTCGTGCTGACGAAAGCGGACCTGCGGATTCCGCAGGAGACCCGCGAGTTCGCGGTGAACATGTCGAACCAGCGCCACTGGGAGCCGCCGATGCAGGCCTATGTGGACGACCTGCTGGCCGGCACGTCCGGCCCGCGCGGCAAGGATTTCAACATGCGCTGGGTGGCCGCGATGGTCGGCGACGTGCATCGCATCCTCACCCGCGGCGGCATCTTCATCTACCCGTGGGACGCCAAGGACCCCGGCAAGCCGGGCAAGCTGCGGCTGATGTACGAAGCCAATCCGATGGCGATGCTGGTCGAGCAGGCCGGCGGCGCGGCGACCACCGGACGTGAACGCATCCTCGACCTGCAGCCGACCTCGCTGCACCAGCGCGTGCCGGTGTTCCTCGGTTCGAAGGACGAAGTGGACGCGGCGACGCGCTACCACCTGCAGCACGACGGCGCGGCCGCATGAGCGCCGCCGACTTCATCGAGGTCACGCCCGGCGCGCTGTCGCCCGAGGCCTGCGCGGCGATCGTCGCGCGCCTGCGCGGAAGCGGGGACCTGCAGCCGGGCCAGGTGGGCGGCGGCATCTATCCCGAACTCAAGCGCAGCCGCGACCTGTCGATCAACGACCGCGCCGACTGGGCCGACGTCGTGCAGCAACTCAACGTCGCCGTCTACGGCGGCCTGATGGCCTATCTGCGCAAGTACCCGCAGGTGCTCATCGCGCCCTTGATGCTGCAGCAGCCCGGCGCCGACGGGCAGCTGCGCCGGCTGGTGGCCGAGGATTTCGCCGGCATGGACGACGCGCACCTCGGCAGCCTGCTGCAGACCTGCCTGCGCCCGGGCGCGATCAACCTGCAGTGGTACACGGGCGGCGAGGGCGGCTACCCGTACTGGCACTGCGAACTGTTTCCGCGCGACGGCAGCGCCGAAACCCTGCACCGCCACCTGCTGTGGACGATCTACCTCAACGACGGCTTCGACGCCGGCGAGACCGAATTCCTGTTCCAGCATCGCAGGATCGCACCGCGTACCGGCGACCTGCTGATCGCGCCGACGGCGTTCACGCATACGCATCGCGGCAACATGCCGTTGCACGGCGACAAGTTCATCGCGACGAGCTGGATCCTGTTCCAGCGGGCGGAGACGTTGTACGGGGGGTGATGGTCGCGTCGCAGGCGACCAGGGCCGGCATCGGCGTTCGGCGTGCGCTCGCCTTGGCGCTGAGCGTCTCGTCGTCGCGCTGCATTGGATCGCACGTCCAGGCCGGCACCGGTTAAGAGCGCTGTCCGCTGACATTGTTCCCGTCGTCCTTTCTTGCCGTCGCCCGCAGCCCGGCTTCGGCTTCGGCTTCGGCTTCGGCTTCGGCTTCGGCTTCGGCTTTGGCTTTGGCTTTGGCTTTCAGCGTTTGACGTTCGAGCCGTAGAGCGAGCCGAGCACCGGAGCCTGGCGTGGCCGAAGAGCAGCCCATGTCTGAGCGAAGCGAGTTTGGGCTGCGTCACCGTGAAGGTGACAATGTGCCGCGTCAGGCGAGGAGCACAGGGGACCGATGCGGCTTCATCGCATCGGATCGCGTCCGGCGAAGGGACTTTTTGGTTCCTTTTTGGTCCTTCAAAAAGGGGCTCGCACGCGTAGCGGGCGAAAGCCGTGCACTTGCTTCGTTTGCTTGTCTTGCGTGATCACGCCTAACCGCGAAGAACAGAGCTTCCGCGCTGTTCGCGCGGCTTACTTTTGTCTTGTCAAAAGTAAGCACGACAGCGCCGATGCGCTGGCGAACGGCGAAGCCGGCCCGCAGGGCGAGTGCCGGAGGCGCGAGTCAAACCGCCGTCGCCGGACGCGATCCGCCGCATGAAGCCGCGGCGGGCCCCTGCGCTTCTCGGTCGACGGGGCACATTGTCACTTTCACGGTGACGCAGCCCAAACTCGCTGCGCTCGGGCATGGGCTGCTCTACGGCCCCGCCGCCCTGCGATGCTCGGCTCGCTTGACGGCTCGTCATCCAAAAGCAGACAAGCAACGGCCAAAAGCCGGAGCCAACAGCACGGCAAAAGCAACGGCAACGGCAACGGCAACGGCAACGAAGCGTCGCGCGCGGTTCCTCCTCGACGCGTTGCCTCCATTCGAACACGCGGCCCGATCAGATATTCCGTCGGAAACGCGCAGATCCGATCAGAAGACGCCGCCCAAGGGCGAGGTTCGCGCCGACGCGCACCGCCTAGCGGACCACCCTCACCCCCGCGGGTGGTTCAACACCAGCCAGTACATGCCGATCTGCTTCACCACCTCGACGAACTTGCCGAAATCGACCGGCTTGCGGATGTAGCTGTTGACGCCCAGCGCATAGCTGGCCTCGACATCGAACGGCTCGGTGCTGGTGGTGAGCACGACGACCGGCAGACCGCGGGTCGCGGGATTGGCGCGCAGGGCCTGCAGGACTTCACGACCGTCGAGCTTGGGCAGGTTGAGGTCCAGCAGCACGATGGACGGCAGCTGCGCGCCGGCACGGTCGGCGTGTCCGCCGCGCGCGAACAGATAGTCCAGCGCTTCGGCGCCATCGCCGACCACGACCAGCTGGCTGTCGATGCCGGCCTCGGCGAACGCGATCCGGGTGAGCTCGGCGTCGTCGGGGTTGTCTTCGATCAGCAGGATCGTATGTTCGGTCATGGGGATCGGGCGTCCTCGGCCGGCACCGCCGGCAGATCGATGGTGAAGGTCGTGCCCACGTCCGGTTCGGAATGCACCCGGATGTGGCCGCCGTGCGCCTGGGCGATCCGCTGCGCGATGGCGAGGCCGAGACCATGGCCGGCACCCGCCTCGACACCGTGCAGCCGCCTGAACGGCACGAACAGTCGGTCAGCATATCGCATGTCGAAACCGCTGCCCTCGTCGCGAAGTCGCAGTTCCTGACGCTCGCCCCTGCGCTCGCCATCGAGATGGATCCGCACCCGCTCGCGCTGCGCGGAGAATCGCCAGGCGTTGTCGATCAGCTTGCCGAGCATCTGCTTGAGCGCATGCTCGTCGCCCCAGACCCACAGGTCGGGCGCCACGTGGATGTCGGCTGCGCGCGTGGGCGCGGCATCCTGCAGCTCGGCGCAGACCCACTCGCCGAGCATGCTCACGTCGACCGGTCCCGGTGCGCGTGGCGGCCGCGAGGCGCGCATCGTGTCCAGCAGCCCGTCGATCAGGCGACCCGCCTGCGCGGCGGCATGACGGATCCGCCGCAGGTGGTCGAGGGTCGCGGCCGGCTCGGGGGCGTCGACCTGGGCCTCGAGCCGGCGCGAGAACTGCTCGATCGCACGGACGGGGGCGCGCAGCTCGTGGGAGATGCCGAAGCCCAGCGTCTCCTGCAGGACTTCCAGATCGCGTAACGCACTGTGGTCGTGCAGCTCCAGCAGCCACGTGCTGCCGTCACCCAGGGGTTGCAGCCGCACCTGCAGATGACGGGCGCGGCCATTGGGCTCGTCGAGGCTGGCGGAGGCATCGCGCAACGGCACGTCATCCGCCAGTGCGGCGTCGATCTGCCCGGCGAGCCCGGGCAACCGGAGGCGATGGGCGGGCAGGCCGGCCAGTGCGCCGGGTTCGGCCTGGAGCAGGGCCGCGGCGACCGGATTGGCGTGCAGCCAGCGTCCATCCCGGCCGAGCAGGACGGCGGCCACCGACAGGGCATCGAGGAGCTGGCTGGATCCGAGTTCGACGGGCGAACGCAGACAGGCGACATCGGACATCGGGGGTACGGCGCGGTACGGCGGACGCGCAGTGTAGGAAATGCGGGCGTGGACGTGTGGTGGAGACGGCGTGAACAGGCGCCGTGGCGGGCCAGCCGACGCTAGAACAGGACGCCTTGCGGGGACGCGTTGCGCAGCGGCCGGAACAGGTCGGTGCGCAACGGCGGCAGGCGGGCGAAGCCGAGGCGGCGATGGGCACGTGCGAACCGGGCGGCCAGCAGGTCGGCGAAGGGCCCCTGTCCGCGCATCCGGCGGCCGAAGGTACTGTCGTAATCCTTGCCGCCGTGCAGCTGCTGCACTAGGCTCATCACGTGCGCGGCGCGCTCGGGGTAGTGCAGCTCGAGCCACTCGCGCCAGAGGGTCTTGAGCTCGTGCGGTAGGCGCAGCAGCACGTAGCCGGCGGATGCGGCGCCGGCCTCGCGGGCCGCGCCCAGGATGGCTTCCAGCTCGTGGTCGGTAATGGCCGGGATCACCGGCGCCACCAGCACACCGACCGGAATCCCGGCATCGGCCAGGCGGCGGATGGTGCGCAGACGGGCGTGCGGCGCGGCGGCGCGCGGTTCCATCCGGGCCGAGAGCCGGTTGTCCAGCGTGGTCACCGACAGGTAGACGGACACCAGCCCGTCCGCTGCGAGCGGTGCGAGCAGATCGAAATCGCGCACGACGCCGGCACTCTTGGTCACCACGCTGAAGGGGTGCCGGGCTTCGGCCATGACTTCGACCAGCGCCCGTGTGATCCCCCGCTCGCGTTCCAGCGGCTGGTAGGCATCGGTATTGATGCCCAGCGCGATCGGTGAGCACGCATAGCCGGGCCGCGCGAACTCGGCGCGCAGGCGTTCGGCCGCGTTGGTCTTGGCGAACAGCCGGGTTTCGAAGTCCAGCCCGGGCGACAGGTCGAGGTAGGCATGCGAGGGGCGCGCGAAGCAGTAGATGCAACCGTGCTCGCAGCCGCGATAGGGATTGACGGACTGCGAAAACCCGATGTCCGGCGAGGCATTGCGACTGACGATGCTGCGGGCGCGCTCGTCCGTGACCACCGTCGCCGGGGCCCCGGCCTCGTCCTGCAGGGCCTGCAGCCCGTTCCAGCCGTCGTCCTCGGGAACCGCGCTGCGACTGTCGAAACGGCTGGCCACCCACGAGGCGCTGCCGCGCCCCTTGCGGACGGTCGCGACGGGCGGACGGGGCGGGCCGGCAGGCATCGCGCGAGTCTCGCAGCCGCCGGTCTCAGTCGCTGCGACGCGGGCGCGTGATGGCCGGTGCGGGTCGCTTCCTGCGTATAGCAGGCCGACACCGGGGGGCAGGGAGAGGGCATGTCCGTGGAGGATCGGCCGGAGCGGACCGGCATGGCGACGTCGACCGGGCACCCGGCATGGCGTCGGTGAGCGCGCCGACGGCGCAGCGCTGCGCGATCTGGTTCGGCGCACCCACCCGGCGCGAGCAGGCCCAGCTGGCTGCAGGCGGCTGGCATCTGCGGGTGGCCGGGCCGGCGCATCAGGTCGGCATGCGCGGCGCGGATCTGGTCGTGCTGGTGGTCGACCTGCGCGGGGCCGATTCCGCGCACCTGCTGGAGATGCAGCGCACGCTCGCTGAACACGCTGACCTGCCGTCGCTGGCGGTCGTCGACGACACGGACGACGCGTCGCAGGATCCGCTCGAGCAGGCGGTGATTGCCCAGTGCGGGCGCGTGCTGGCCGCCCCGCTGGATGCCGAACGCCTCGTAAGCGCACTCGCCGCGCTGGTCGCCAGGCCGCAACGCGACATCGACAGCATCGGCGGTCGCAGTCCCGCCATCCTCGGGGTGCGCGCGATGCTGCATCGTTACGCCCAGGTCGAGCTGCCGGTGCTGATCACCGGCGAATCGGGAACCGGCAAGGAGCTTGCGGCGCACGCCCTGCACGCGCTCTCCGCGCGTCGCGCGCGGCCGTTCGTGGCGATGAACTGCGGCGCCATCGCGCCGACGCTGGTGCAGTCGGAATTGTTCGGTCACGAGCGTGGTGCCTTTACTGGAGCCACGGCGCGGCGCGTCGGTCTGTTCGAATCCGCCGACGGCGGCACCGTGTTCCTGGACGAGATCGGCGACCTCCCGCTGGAGGCGCAGACCAACCTGCTGCGTGTCCTGCAGGAAGGCACCCTCGAGCGGGTGGGCAGCCACCATGCGATCCGTGTCGACGTGCGGGTACTCGCCGCCACCCATGTCGATCTCGAGGCAGCGATCGCGCAGGGCCGCTTCCGGGCCGACCTGTACTACCGCCTCGACGTGCTGCGCCTGCGCTTGCCGCCGCTGCGCGAACGCGGGGACGACATCGAGCTGCTGGCGCGCGAGTTCCTCGACGCGTTCCGCGCCACGCATCCGGTGCAGGCGCGCGGCTTCAGTGCCGCGGCGCGGCTGTGCCTGCGCCGCCACGCCTGGCCCGGCAATGTGCGCGAGCTGCTCAATCGCGTCCGTCGGGCGGCTGTGGTGGCCGAGCATGCGCTGATCGAGCCCGAGGATCTCCAGCTCGGTCCGACCAGCGCGCGCGTGGTGGCTCTCGACGACCACCGCGACCGCACCGATCGCGACGCGCTGCTCGACGCGCTGCGTGCGACCGGCGGCAACGTCAGCGCCTGCGCCCAGCGACTGCGCATTTCGCGAATGACCGTCTACCGCCTGTGCCGCAAGCACGGCGTCTCGCTCGACGCCTGCCGCTGGGAGTGAGCGCGCGCCACTCGCGATCGCGCAGGGCAGGCGTCACAGCGCGTAGGGCACCTTCACCGTCAGGTTGAAATCCGGCGCGTCGGGCGTGAGGCCGATGCCGAGGACCCCGACGAACGTCGCACTGGGCGTCATCGCATGGGTCACACCCAGGCTCATGGTCGCGGCATTGGCATCGCTGCCGATGAGCTTGACCCAGTCGCCCCCCTCGTAGCGGGTGCGCGCACGTGCGCTGAGCCGGTCGCTGAAGGCGATGCTCAGGCTGGTGCGTTCGTTGAACGCGAACGCCAGGCCCGCGCCGAAATAGAACGCGTCGCCCAGCGCCACCCGGCCGGGATTGACCGTCAGCGGGTTGTTGTCGAGATCGCCGAAGTTCCGCGCGAACGAATGCACGTAACCGACATTCCCGAACAGGATGGCCGGATCCGTGGTCTTCACCGCCGACAGCCCGACCGTGGCCTGCCACAGGCCGTTGCCGGTGGGCTGTTCTTCGGGCACCGCGAACCGGATGAAGTTGTCCTCGTCGCGTTCGAGCACGCGCCACGGAATGCCGTAGGGCTCACGGCCGGTGGGCGCGGTGACGCCGACGTTGAGCACGGTTTCCGGCCAGGCGCCGCGTTCGCCGAAGAGTTTCCAGTTCGCACTCGCGCTGATGTCGCCCAGGCCCGCGCCGTCGGTCTGTTCCTGCGCGATCGCCGCGGCCGCACCGCCGGCGCCGCCCTTCTGGTAGACGGTCTTGCGGGCGATGTAGGGCACGTCGAGGTTGAGGCTCAGGCGCGGACTCACGCCCCAGCGTGCGGCGAAGTTGTAGTTCACGGTGTCGGATTCGACGTTCTCGATCGCGATGTTGCCGAGGAAGATCGCATCCAGCGCAAGGAAGCCGTTGAGCGTGACCTGCTTGCGGTCGTAGCGGTTGTAGCTCAGCCCGTTCTCCAGTGTGAGCCGGCGGTTGAACAGCGCGGTGCTCTGCTGCTTGACGTCGGCCACGCTGCGCGACTCGGCCTCCCGAGCGCGCTGCGCATCCTCGGCGCTGCTCGCGTAGCCCTCGTCCTGGCGCGCGGCCGGGGGTGTGCCGGCCGGGCCGGGCGCTTGATCCTGCTGCCTGTCGGCAGGAGCGTGGGCCAGGGGTTGCGGCACCTCGCGCGGCGCCGCCGCGGCCACGCCGCCCACGCGTGCCTGCAGCGCCTGGATCTGCATGTCGAGCTCGCGGAGCCGGCGCACTTCCTGTGCATAGCTCTGCTTGAGGTCCGACAGCTCGCGCAGCAATTGCTGCATCCGGGCCCGGTCCTCGGCCGTGAACGCCGCGCCTTCCTGCGCGGTGGCAGCCATCGGTGCCAGCAATGTCAACCCGAGCGCGATGGCCAATGGCCGCCGCGCGCCTGCGATTGTCGATTTCAAGATTGCCCCCTCCCGCATCGACGCGTGATGTGCGTGGATCAGAGTCCGCCGACGCGGGTCATGCCGATCGCCTGCACGAGATTCTGGTGAATGGTCTGGCTGGCCGGCGCCCGCTGGCGGACCAGATCGAGCTGCAACCGGTTGCCCGCCATGTGCCCGTCGCCGGTCAGGCGGATGCTCTGGCCGATCGCACGCGCGTCGATCCACTGCTCCACCGCGCCCTGTCCGGCCACCTGCAGCAGCACGCGAGCGCCTGCATCGTCGAGCGCGGCGCGTGCGTGCGCACCGTCGACCCGGAGCTCGGCACTGGCTGCGGCCTCGCCGCCGGCTCGTCCCGGGATCACGCCTTCGCGCACGCGCAGCGACAGCGCATTGCGCGCGGTGTTGCCGTCGCCGGCGACCTGCACCGCCTGCATCAGTCCCCCGACGTTGGCCAGGCCGCTGCCGTCGACCTCTCCGGTCCCCGTCGCGGCCGCCGTGTCGACACCGGTGATGGTCACACTCGGCAGGAAGCTGACCTCGGGGCGCGCACCGCGCAGGTCGAAGCCGATCGTCATGGCGCCCTGCAGGCGCTGTCCGCCGGCGGTGAGCCAGTCGGACACCATGGTGACGCCGAACCAGGCGATGCGGTCGTCGCCCACGATGTAGCGGCCACGCATCGCGCCGAGTTCGGCGTCGGGAATCTCCTGGAGCGCGGCAGGCCTGGCGACGGCGTCGACCTCCGCGCACGCGGGAGCCGCGAGAAATGCGGTGATCAGCAGCAGCATCACGCGCCATTGAATGGATGTGGACATCGGACACCTCGTCTCAGAACAGATCCGCATGGCTGAAGCCGAAGTCGAGCAGCTCGGCATCGGTCAGCGGTCCCTGGCGCGCGAAGAGCGCCTTTGCGCTCGGACGCGCGACCGGCTGCAGCAGCACGCTGTCGCGGTCGAAATCACTCGCTATGACGATGAAAATGGCGCGGGACGGCCACGAGTCGAGAAACTCGGCCATCGGCACGCTGCGGTTGCCCAGGATCGGATCCGCAACCTCGACGATGTCGCCGACCACCTGCTTGAGCACGACGAAGTGGCGGAAGCCGCGCACGTCCATCAGCACCAGCCCGGGCACCCGCAATGCCCGCAGGCGAGCTTCCTCGATGCGGTAGCCGCGTCCGCGCATGCCCAGCGATTCGACGTAGCGCTTGATGTCGAGCAACGAGAACCCGCGGGCCTGCACCACCTCGACATCGGCCAGCCCGAGCATGCCTTCGATGACCGTGGCCTCGTCGACGTCCAGCCGATAGGCGTACTTGAGCACCGTGGCCAGTGCGGCCGCGCCGCAGCTGTAATCGGTGTGCTGACGCACGATGTGGCGGAAGCGTGCCTCGCGCATGCTTTCCACCCGCACCGGCATGACCGCTCCGTTGGGCAGAATGCCGTGCACCTGCACGTCGGCCGCGCGCGCGCGGGCGGCGACCACCAGCACCAGCAGGACCAGCGTCACCGCCGCAAGAAGACGGATCATCGTCGACCTCGTGGGGAAGGAGGCCCCGCGCCACGGGGCAGGTGGCGCGGGGCTCCGGGAGAGCCCGGCCGGGAAGGGGCCGGGTTCACACCTCGTGGCGCTTACTCGCCGCCGCCGCCCGGGGGCGGTGCCGCTGCGCCCGGCTGGGCCACCGCCATCGCCAGGCTGTTGGCCTGGAGGTTGCCGGTGCCTGCCGCCACGTTGACGCCGATGTTGCCCGACGCGTTGCTGAAGGCGCTGCCGGACAGGCCGGCGCTGTTGGTGGCCGCCACCGCGACCCAGCGCGTGGTCGTCACTTCGCCGCTCAATGCCGCTTCCAGCTCGCTGTAGCCGAGCTCCATGAAGGCCAGGCCGCCGGATTCGCTGCCCGTGTAGCTGCCCTCGGAATCGGTGTCGAAGGCCAGGCCACCGATGGGTCCGTGCTCGTCCGAACCGCGGTAGGGGTTGCGCACCGCGCCCTGGGACGCACCGTCGAAGTCGGCATGGCCGATCACCGGGCCGGCCGGGTGATCCTGGCCTTCCCACATGTCGGCGTAGAAGTTCGACTGCTGGTAGGCGTTGCCGCGGCTGGTCGATTCGCCGCTGGTCGAACCCTCGTAGGCGCCGAAGCCCATCGCGATCGAACCGCCGCTCATCGTGCCGCTGAGCGAGACGTCCACCGTGTCGGTGAAGGACTCGTAGCTGCCCGCATTGCTGGTCAGGTTGCCGGACGAGGCCTGGTTGGAGCTCACGCTCGCCTGCGCATAGGCGGCCGTGGCGACCGAGGCGGCCATCGCGTTCTTCTGTGCGTTGTTGTTGCCCGAGGCGACGTTGACGCCGATGTTGCCGGTGGCCGCCGAGAACGCGCTGCCGGCGAGGTCCGCGCTGTTGGCGACGCCCTCGTTCATCGTGACGTTGCCGCTGCCCGCCTGGTTCACGAAGACCTCGGCATCGGCCAGGCCGAAGGCGAAGCCCGCATCCGCCGCCGACAGGGCCGCGGCGTTGTCCTGCACGTTGTTGTCGCCCGCGGCGACGTTGAACAGCAGGTTGCCCGACGCGCCGGAAGCGACATCGCCGTCGATGGCGGCGTCGTTCTCCAGCGCCTCGTTGAGACCCAGATTGCCGCTGACCGACTGGCGGTTGTCGACCACCGCGATCGCGGCCGAATCGATCTCGATCTCGCCGCTGAGCGTGGGATCGCCGGTGAACGCGATGTCCGAGCTCAGCGACAGGCTCTTCTCGAGGTTCACCGACACGCCGTGCTCGTTGCGCTCGCGGCGGATGTCCGAGCTGACGTTCTCGCTGCGGTCGATGGTCTCGTACACCTGGTTGGTGCGCAGGCGATGCGCCTCGTCGATGCTCACGCTCCGGTCGAAATTGTCGCTGGCGGTCTGGGTGTCGGTCAGGCTGCGGTCGATCGTTTCGGTGATCCGGCGCTCGGTCGACTCGGTCAGGCTCTGGTCGAGGCTCTGGCGCAGGGACAGGTCCGCGGTCGCGGTCAGCGCGAGATCGGCGGTCGCATTGAGCTCCAGATTGGTGGTCGTGTTGCTGACGTTGGTCTCGTAGTTGCGGGCGTCGTCGATGGTGATGTCGTAGTCGACGATCTGCCAGTCGACCTCCTGCGCGTGCGCCGTGCTTGCGGCGGCGGCGCTGACGGCCAGCGCCAGGACGGTCCATTTCATGGTCTTCATATCGTTCTCTCTCTCTTGTGATTCACGTGGATGACCCGTTGAAGTGCCGGGTCACGGACCGCTTGCCAGCGACATCGACAATGCATTGCCGGTGTCGTTGCCCGCGCCCGCGACCTGGTTGAGCTGCAACACACCTTCGAAGCCCTGCAGCGCAGTGGACTCGACGGATGCCACGCGACGACCCGCCGTCGTGCCCCCCCGTTCGAAACCGTGCTGTTGCCCCGCCGACGCGAACGCGGACGCCAACGTGCCGTCGTCGTCGCTTTCGCGTATGCCCTGTTGCGCCAGGGCCACGGCCACCGCGTTGAACGCGGAGTTGCCGCTGCCACTGGCCTGATTGATGCCCGCGAGTCCGGATGCGCCGGCGAAGGCGCCGTCCGCGATGACCGCTGCGGCCACGTCCGGAGCGTCGGCCGCGTCGCGACTGCGCGCCTGGCGCACGTCGGCGTGGGCGAGCGCCCGCGGGCCGGTCGAGATCGCGCGCAGGTTGACCTGCTGGTTGAGATCGCCCGAGGCGAGATTGAGTGCGATCGCGCCCGACGCACCGGCGAAGGCCTGACCGTCGACACGCGACTCGGTCAGATAGCCGAGCATCGCGCCGTACTCGTCGGCCGAGGCCGATCCGGCCATCAGTCCGGCCAGCAGCAGGGCGAGGCGGCGGCTCACGGTCCGCGCCCGCCGGCCGGCTGACCGAGAGGCAGTTGCGACAGTGCGCCGGTGACGTGGCCGGCGATACCGCGGGTGGCCTGACCCACCGCGCCCAGGGGCCCGCCCGCACCTGCAAGGGTGCCCGTGGCCTGCAGTCCGCCTGCGTCGCGCGTCGGGCCGCCGAGGCCCGCACTGCCCAGTGTCCGCACCATCGGCGCGGCCAGGCCCGCGCCGCTCGGCGCGGCGCCTCCGGTCTGGGGCCCGGTGTCGAGGCCGCGGAAATCGGCGTCGCTGAGCTCGCCATCGGCGAGCACGGGAAGGAGCTGCCGGTTGGGCGTGGGGTCGGCGATCAGTGCGATGCCGGGCGGCGCCGGGCGCACGGCATGCCGCGCGCCGACCTCACGCAGCAGCACCATCTCGCCGTGGCGGGGCTCGACTCCGGTCCGCGCGCCGGCTGCATGGACCATCGGTGCCGCGCAGAGGACCCCTAGACCGAGCAGGCCGACGACGGTCTGGATTGGCTGGCGCATGGCGGTCCCCTGTGACGTGTTGGACCTGATTACGCAGACGCCGTGCCAGTCGTTATTTTCCTTTTGAATCAATTGTTTGGGATCGGTGGCCCGGCTGTTTCCCGCTGGCCGGCGTCGCACTGATGTGGCATCCCCACGTGCCGGCGGCGGGTGCAGCCGCATCGGCGTGCGCCGTGGCGGGGTGTCACCGCGCTGTGACACCCTCGAGTGACATGTCGCGACGGCACCCGCGCCGCGGCGCCGCTACCCTGTGCGTGGCGCGTCGTGCGCCGTGTCCGAGTGCCCCATGTCCGGAACCGTCATGCGCGCGTGGGACGCGCTGGTGTCCACGCCCACGCTGATCGCGCTGCTGGTCGGCGGCTGGCTGCTGTATCTCGTGGTGCTGGGCACGTGGATCGTGCTGCAGAAGCGCGAGCCCGTGGCCACGCTCAGCTGGCTGCTCGGCCTGGCACTGCTGCCGTACCTGGGCTTTCTGATCTATCACGTCTTCGGACCGCAGAAGATCCGCCGCAACCGGTTGCGCCGCAGTCGCAGCCGCGCGGCCATGCACAATGCCGCGCTCGCCGCCGAGGACGGCGAGGCCGCCGAGCTGGTGCGCCTGGCCCAGGCGACGACCGGTCTGCCGGTGACCTGCTCGGCCCGCGTCGACCTGCTCGTCGACGGCGCCGCCAAATACGACGCGCTGCTCGCGGACATCGCTGCAGCACGGCATCACGTGCACCTCGAGTACTACATCTACGAACCCGACGCGACCGGAACCGCGCTGCGCGATGCCTTGACGGCACGCGCGCGCGCCGGCGTGCGGGTCCGCCTGCTGATGGATTTCGTCGGTTCGGGTGCCTCGCGCCGGTTCTTCGCTCCGCTGGTGGAGGCCGGCGGCGAGGTCGCCTGGTTCCATCCGATGCGGTTCGGTCGCATCTGGAAACGACCGTGGACCAACCTGCGCACGCACCGCAAGATCGTCGTGATCGACGGGCGCATCGGCTACACCGGTGGCATGAACATCACCGACGAACAGGACGAGCGCCTGCGCAGCGACGCCTATCGGGATCTGCACATGCGCCTGACGGGCAAGTCGGTGCGCGTGCTCCAGCTGGTGTTCGCCGAGGACTGGGCCTATGCCACGGGGCGCCGCGATTTCCTCGCCGAGGTGGAGCAGCAGACGCCCCCGGCCGATCCGGGCCCGGTGCGCACGCAGATCCTGACGTCCGGTCCCGACTCGATGTGGGAGGCGATCCATCGCGCGCATGTCGGTGCCATCCATGCGGCGCGCGAGCGGGTCTGGATGACGACCCCGTACTTCGTCCCCGGCGAGGCGGCGATGATGGCGCTGACCTCGGCGGCCCTGGCCGGACTCGACGTACGCCTGCTGGTTCCCCGGGTCAGCGATTCACGGCTGGTGACGCTCGCCGCCCGCTCGTACTTCGGACAGTTGCTGGTCGCGGGCGTGAAGATCTACGAGTATCGCTCGCGGATGCTGCACAGCAAATCGCTGCTGGTCGACGACCACATCGCGATCATCGGCAGCGCGAACTTCGACCACCGGAGTTTCCGCTTGAACTTCGAGCTGTCGGTGCTGTTCGACGATCCCGGCGTGGCCGGTGCGCTCGCGCGTCTGATCGAGAGCGAATTCGCGCACGCGCCCCGCGTACATCGCGGGCGGCGGCGCCCGCTGCTCACCGCGCGCGTGCCCGAGGCGCTCGCCCGCTTGTGTTCGCCCCTGCTCTAGTTAGGGCCGCGCCCGCACGCAGGCGCGCGGCGAGCACCGCGGATCCGCGCGCACGGCAGCTCGAAGGGGCTCGCATCGGCGAATGCGCTGCTGCACATCGTCGCCCTCGCCGGGACGCGCAGGTCCATGCCCACGTCCGCGCGCCTGCATCTGCGCGGCCGTTGGCGGTCCCCAGCCGGTGCATGTCTCCTGCACCAACGGAGCGGCTCGGCGAAGCGCGATGGCGTCGGTGTTTCCGCGGATCGCTGTGATCGCACCCGTCGTGCAGGGCCGGAGCGCGCGATCGCAAGCACGGGCATCGCACTGCGCCCGTCATGCGCGGAGGGGCGTGCACGACCCCGGCACCGTCGCGCGGGCGACTGGGCCGATCGCACTGTCGCGGCGCCGCTTCCCGGGCCTGTCATCGCGTGCCTCGGCATCCGGGCTTGCAGGCCTGGGCCACATCCGCCCAGTTGACTGATGTCCGATCGCGACGCGACCCGGAGGCCTGGCGGTGACTCGCTGCTGCGTCGCCTGCATCGAAGAGGCCCACGCCTTCGAGCCGCCGACGCTGCGCCATCGGCCGACAGCCGGAGGCCTCGCCCCGACGGAGGGCGAGCCGCCGGCGGCGTGTCCGGCGTTTCCGTGGTTTAGACTGCGCCCACGTCCGGCGGAGACCCTTGCATGCCCTGGCTGTTCCTGCTGCTCGCACTCGGCGCGCTCGTGCTCGCGTTCTCCACCACCTCGGTCCCGCTGGCTGCGATCGCCCTGCTGCTGGCCCTGGTCTTCATCGTGATCGGCGTGCTCGGCCTGCTGGCGCAGCGCGTCGGCAACCAGAGCCGGAGCGAAGCCATGATGGTCGACCCGGTCGAGCTGCGCCGCTTGCGCGAACAGGCCGAGGCCCGTCGCGCGGAGACGGCCGGTGCCGCGCCGCCTGCAGTGCCGCCGACCGAGCCGCGCTGATGCGTTGCGTCTGATGCGGACCGGACGGGGGTCCGGGCGTTGAACCGCCTGAGCGTCAACGTCAACAAGATCGCGGTGCTGCGCAACTCCCGCGGCGGCGCGGAGCCCGATGTGGTCCGCGTGGCGGAGGCCTGCCTCGACGCGGGGGCGCACGGCATCACCGTGCATCCCCGGCCCGATGGACGGCACATCCGCGCCGACGATGTGTACGCACTGGCCGCGCTGACCGCCGCGCGTGGCGTCGAGTTCAACATCGAGGGCAACCCCTTCGCACCTCCGCGTCCCGGTTATCCGGGTCTTCGGATCCTGTGCGAGCAGACGCGGCCGGCCCAGGTCACGCTGGTGCCGGACGGGGATGGTCAGCTCACGTCGGACCACGGTTTCGATTTCGCAGCCGAGCTCGAGCGGCTTCGTCCGATGGTGGCCGGGTTCACTGCGCTCGGATGCCGGGTCAGCCTGTTCGCGGATGCCGCCTGCGACATCGGCGCCGCCGCCGCCACCGGCGCCGATCGGATCGAGCTCTACACCGGCCCGTGGGCGGACGCGTTCGCCGCAGGAACGCCGGACACCGTATTGCCTGCGTTCGCGGAGACCGCGCGGCGCGCACGCGCCGCCGGACTCGGCGTGAACGCGGGGCACGATCTGAGCCAGCGCAATCTCGCGGCGTTCGTCGCGGCGCTCGGCGGCGTCGACGAGGTCTCGATCGGGCATGCGCTCATCAGCGAGGCCTTGTACCAGGGTCTCGAGGTGACGGTGCGCCGGTACCTGGCCATCCTCGCCGCAGCGCGCTGACAGGAGTCCGCGCTCGACGCGGATGCGTCCGGATCGGCATGACCGGCTGGTTCTCGCCACCACGACGCGCATCGCCGCGCGCGCGCTCCCGGTGCCTGGCATAAAAAAACGCCGCCCGAAGGCGGCGTCAACTGGATCAAGATCGCGTCGCGCGTGCTGCAGGCCCGCGCCGACGGGTGATGCCTTACTGCCGAACGAAACCGATCTTCTGCATCTGCGCGTTCTTGGCCTCGGCGAGAACCTTGGCCAGGACACCGTAATCGGCATCGCCACTGGTATCGATCTCCAGTGTCGGCTGGTTGGTCGGATCGCGCTGGACTTCCGATTCCATCATGTTGCGCAGCGCCGAAATCGGCGTCGGGCTGTCGTTCCAGTACACCTGGCCCGACCCGTCGATCCGGAGCTTGATCGGCTCCGGTGGTTCCACCGGGTTGTCGGGCGGCGTGATGGATGCCTGCGGGAGATCGATATCGATCGGATAGGACGCCTTGGGCGCTGTGACCATGAAGATGATCAGCAGCACCAACATCACGTCGCAGAGCGGAATGATGTTGATGTCGGCCATCGGGCCTTCGCCACCGGATGAGAATGCCATGCGTGTTGCTCCGGTTTACCTGGATTCGATCGTTGCGATGAAGCCGACCTTGCGCAGGCCTTGCGACTGCGCCACGTTGACCACGTCCTGGATCGTCCTGTACTTCGTCGTCGCATCGCCGCGGATGTTGATCGGCGGTTGCGGCGTCTTCTGGGCCTCGACCGAGAAGGTGCTCTCCAGAAGCTGGAGGGTCACCGGCTCGTCGTTGAGGAAGATCTCGCCGGTGTCCGTCACCGCCACGGTCAGTGGCGGTGCCGGCGGCCCTTCCGGGCGCTCGTCGAGATTGGCTTCCGGCAGGTCGACCTGCACCTTGTGCGCCATCAGCGGCGCCGTGACCATGAAGATGATCAGCAGCACCAGCATGACGTCGACAAGCGGGACGATGTTGATCGTGGCGTTGACCTTGTCGTTGCCACCACCTGAGCTGAAAGCCATATCGGAACTCCGTTGTCGCTGACTGCTACGAGACGTTCTTGATCAGACCTTCGGCGCCGGCGGGGCGACGTCGCCGACGCGCGAACCGGTGGCGAAGAAGTCGTGCAGGTCGTGGGCGAACGTGTCGAGCTTGTTGTTCAGGCCACGATTGATGCGCACGAAGAAGTTGTAGCCCAGCACCGCCGGGATCGCGACGCCCAGACCGATCGCGGTCATGATCAGCGCCTCGCCGACCGGACCGGCCACGGCGCCGATGTCGGCCTGGCCGCTGGCGCCGATGCGGATCAGGGCGCGGTAGATGCCCCACACCGTACCAAGCAGACCCACGAACGGCGCGGTCGCACCGACGGTGGCGAGCAGGGTGAGACCGTCTTCCAGCTTCAGCGATTCACGGGTCACGGCCTGGCGCAGGGCGCGGTCCACGAACTCCGAACGGTTCAGCGACTCGACCAGACGCGAACCTTCGTGACGCTGGTGGTGGGCCGCCGCCTGGGCGGCGTCGAGGGCGACCTTCGAGAAGGGCTCGCTCTTGGGCTGCTCTTCCATGAAGCGGATCGCGTCCTGTGCGTTCGGGGTTTCCCAGAACGTGTTGATCACGCGATCCGAGCTGCCACGCAAACGCGCGTTCTTGATCGCGTTGAAGATGATCCAGAAGATCGACATCGCGGACATGATGATCAGGACGATGAGCACGGTCCAGTTGACCGCGTCCATGTGCTCGATCATGTCGGCGAAGCCCATCTGCGACAGACCTGCAGCATTGGACACAGCGGCGTTAGTGGTTTCCTGCAGCATGACGCGTACCTTCTAGATGTAGTGGTTTGAAGTATGGAACGTTGACGCGGATCGAGTGGGCGTCCCGGACGGGACGCCTGCACGTTGTTCGGGTTGCCGACTCAGCTGAGGCTGAAGTCGACCGGCACACGCACCCGGCCAGCGGCCGGCTTGCCGTTCTCCATCGCAGGCGCGAACGACCACCTGCGAGCCGCTTCGATCGCAGCGCGATCGAGGTCGCGATTGCGGCTGGATTTTTCGACCGACACGTTGGTGACGTTGCCGTTGGCATCGACGTCGATGATCAGGATCACCGTGCCCTCGATCTGCGCGCGCGCGGCGGCAGGCGGGTAACGCGGCGGATTCATGTTCTTCGAGGCGATATCGACACTGGCGCCGATGTTGGACACCGGAGCGGGCGGCGCCGGCGGGGCAGGCGGCGGTGGCGGGATGGACATCGGCGACGGGTCGTCGAAGACCACCGGCGGCTGCTGCGGCGGCGGTGGCACCGGGGTCGGCCGCGGCGGCGAAAGCTCCTTCACCGGGGTCGGCTTCGGCGGCTCCGGCGGCGGCGGCGGCGGCGGCGGCGGCGGCGGCGGCGGCTCGATGATCACGACACGCGTGGCCATCTCTTCATCCGGCGCTGCGTTGGGCGGGTTCACGGGCGCCAGCAGCAGCATGACCGCGGCGGCATGGAACGCGACCACCATCGTGAAGCCGGCGATGCGAGCCCAGTTCAAGCCCTCGTCTTCGTCGTTCCTGTTGGTCGTGGTCGAACGTGGCGTCATGCGAAGAACTCTGGTGAGGCCGGGCGGGCCCGGTGGAAAGTCGATCCGCCGCCCTTACGGGCGGCAGGAACCCTAAAGCTTATACCAAGAGAAGCGACGTGCACCATCCGTGGCACGCACCTATTTTTCCTTAGCGTGACGAGATGATGCGTTCAGCATCCGTGTTGGAACGCAGGCCCTTGGCGATGGCCTGGCGCGCGGCGTCTTTCGCTTCCGCGCTGCGCCCTTCCTGGTGCAACACGCGCGCCAGGTTGAGATAGGTTTCGCCGTTCTCCGCGAGCGGCGCGGCCTTGCCCCACGCATCGATCGCCTGCGGAATCTGCTCGGAGAAGTAATACGCCTGACCGAGCGCGGACATCGTGCGGTAGTCAGGCTTGAGCACGTTCTTCTCGAGACCGTCGTTGATCACCGCGATCGCTTCGCGTTCCTTGCTGTCGCCGTTGAGGTACAGGGCGTACAGGTTGCGGTATTCGCTCTCTTCCGTGAGCTGGCCGGCCGCGCGCAGACGCTCGAAGACCTCGATGGCCTTGTCGTTCTGATCGGTCTGCAGGTACGACACCGCGAGGTTGATCTGCGAGCGCTTGTCGCTCGGCGTGGCCTGGGCGACCTGCTCGGCCAGACGCGTGGCCTCGGCGGTGTTGCCCGACTCGGCGTACGCACCCATCAGCAGCTGCGTCCACTGCGGATCGACCTCGCCGCCCGCGTCCACCAGCGGCTTCAGGGTGGCGATGGCCTCGGGATAACGCTCCAGGCGATAGAGCAGGTTGCCCTTGAGCGCCAGGTCCTTCGGATCGGTGGAGCCCGACTCGGCGAGAAAGCGCTCCATCATCGTCAACGCAGCGGCGTAGTCCTGCTCCTGGGCACGCAGCTGGGCAATGATGAGCATGGCCTGGAAGTGGTTGTCGTTGTCGAGGCCACCGAGGTCGATCGCCTGCTGCATGTAGGTGATCGCGCGCTCGTTGTCGTCGTTGAGGAGCAGCTGGCCGGCGAGCAGTGCGGCGATCGACCGGTCGTACTCGTTGGCGCGCTCGTTGGCGAGAATTTCCTCCGCGAGTGGCAGACCCTTCCCGGCATCCTGCGCGGTATTGGCTTCGGACAGGGCATTGAGCTGCTTGGCCAGACGCTGGCTCGCGCTGACCCCCGGTGCGGCGCGAGTCGCGTTCGGATACAGCGCCTCCTTCGGTGCCTGCGCCTGACGCGAGCTGCGGCGCTCGGCGCGCTGCTCGGTACGGTCGCTCGAACGCGCGCCGCGCGCGGCGCGCTCGCTGCGATCGCCGCGGTCGCTGCCTTCGTCCTGCGCGTGCACGGTGACCGGCGCGGCGAACGCGAAGAGCGCGGTCGCGATGGCGCCGGTCAGCAGGGAGTTGGAGAGACGGGACTTCGACATCGGATCACCTCGTGGACGGCGCCACCGCAGCGCGGTGCCGGCATGGACTGGATACGGCGATTATGGACGAGCGGATGCGGCCGCGGGTTACACAGCGCGTGCGATGCGGCCGCGGATCAGCCGCAGTTCGGTCGACGCCCGGCCGCGCGCGCCTGATCGAACGTGGGCACGAGCGAGGTCGCACGTGCCTGCAGTTCGCTGATGCGGTTTTCGGGATTGGGATGGGTCGACAGCCACTGCGGCGGGCGGTTTCCGCCGCTCGCGGCGATCATGTTCTGCCACAGGCCGACGGCCGCGCGCGGATCGAAGCCCGCCTTGGCCATGAGTTCCTGGCCGACGACGTCGGCCTCGGTTTCCTGCATGCGCGTGCCCGGCAGCAGGAAGGTCGCCTGCAGCGCCGCACCACCGAGCTGGTTCGTGGACTGTTGCGCGCCTTCACCGTATCGCGAGCCGAGCAGTGCGCCGGCGACGCCCAGTGCGCCCTGCGCGCCCATCTGCCGGGTGATGCGCTCGTCGTGATGGTTGGCGTAGACGTGGCCGATCTCGTGCGCGATCACCGCCGCGAGCTGGTCCTGGGTCTTGGCGACGTTGAGGATGCCGGTATGCACGCCGACCTTGCCGCCGGGCAGCGCGAAGGCGTTGGGGTTGTCGTCCACGAACACGATCGACTCCCAGTTCAGCCGCTGCCAGTCGCCAGGCAGTTCGCGGACGATGTCGGTGACGAGGCAGCGTACGTAGGCCTGCTGCCGGGCGTCGGGCGAGGCGCGCATCTTGCTCTTGGTTTCGGCGAAGGCCTGCTCGCCCATCTGGTTGAGTTGGGCTTGCGACACCGCGCCCACGTACTGCGTGCGACCCGTGGGCGACGTGGTGGTGGCGCAGCCGGCGAGCGTGAGCGCGGTGGCGAGTGCGGCGGTCAGCGCTTTCATGGGCGGTCGTCCCCTGTTCAAGGACGACCGTTGTAGTGCGCGGTGGATTAACGGCCCGTCAATGACGGGACCCGGCCATCACCGTGCTTCAGACGTCGAGGTTCGCGACCTTGAGTGCGTTGTCGTCGATGAAGGCCCGGCGCGGCTCCACCACGTCGCCCATCAACGTGCTGAAGATCTCGTCCGCAGCCACGGCGTCCTCGATCCGCACCTGCAGGAGGCGACGGGTTTCCGGATTCACCGTCGTGTCCCAGAGCTGCTCCGGGTTCATTTCGCCCAGGCCCTTGAAGCGCTGGATCTGGCGGCCGCGCTTGGCCTCCTCGAGCAACCAGGCCTGCGCCTCGGCGAAGCTCCGCACGGGCTGCGCGCGGTTACCACGGATGATCTGGGCGCCATCGCCGATCAGATCGTGCAGCTGCCGTGCCGCCTCCCCGATGGCTCGCAGCTCACCGCTCTCGAGCGACGCCAGCGGCAGCAGCTGGGTGACGTCGAGCCCCATGTGGCGGCGGTCGATGGTGAGCACCGGACCCCGGGCTTCGGTGGCCGGCTGCATGCCGAACCGGTAACGCGGCCGGCCGAGCCCGTTCTGGTTGAGCCTGGCCTCCATGGTGGCCAGGGCGGTCTGCACGTCGGCGGGCTCGCCGGTGAGGGGCTTGGCATCGAGCAACAGCTCGAGGACGGCCGGGTCGTAGCGGTGGGCGTTGCGCGTGATCGCGTCGCGCGCCGCTGCGAAGTCGAGCAGCAGACGCTCGAGCGCCACGCCTTCGATCGGCGGATCCCCCTCGGCTGGCACCAGCTGCGCGCCTTCGACGGCGTTGCCGGCCAGATAGGCGTCGAGCGCACCGTCGTCCTTGAGATACAGCTCGTTCTTGCCCTGCTTGATCTTGTAGAGCGGCGGCAGGCCGATGTAGACATGGCCGCGCTCGATCAGCTCCGGCATCTGCCGGTAGAAGAACGTCAGCAGCAGCGTGCGGATGTGCGAGCCGTCCACGTCGGCGTCGGTCATGATGATGATGCGGTGGTAGCGCAGCTTGTCGGGGTTGTACTCGTCCTTGCCGATGCCGGTGCCGAGCGCAGTGATCAGCGTGCCGACCTCGGCGCTGGCGAGCATGCGGTCGAAGCGCGCACGCTCGACGTTGAGGATCTTGCCGCGCAACGGGAGCACCGCCTGGTTCTTGCGGTTGCGGCCCTGCTTGGCCGAGCCACCGGCGGAATCGCCCTCGACGATGAAGAGTTCCGACAGCGCCGGATCCTTCTCCTGGCAGTCGGCCAGCTTGCCGGGCAGGCCCGCGATGTCGAGTGCACCCTTGCGCCGGGTGAGATCGCGCGCCTTGCGTGCGGCCTCGCGCGCACGCGCGGCATCGACGATCTTGCCGGCGATGGCGCGGGCCTCACCGGGGTTTTCCTCGAGGAATTCCTGCAGCTTGGCACCGAAGGAACTCTCGACCACCGGACGCACCTCGGAGGAGACCAGTTTTTCCTTGGTCTGCGAGGAGAAGCTCGGATCAGGCACCTTAACCGAGAGCACAGCGATCATGCCCTCGCGCATGTCGTCGCCGGAGAGCGCCACCTTGGCCTGCTTGGCGATGCCGTTGGCTTCGATGTAGTTGGTCAGGGTGCGGGTCAACGCCGCACGGAACCCCTGCAGATGGGTGCCGCCGTCCTTCTGCGGAATGTTGTTGGTGAAGCAGAACATCGTTTCCTGATAGGCGTCGGTCCACTGCAGCGCGACGTCCACGGTGATGCCGTTCTGCTCGCCGGTGACCGAAATCACATGGGGATGCAGCGGCGTCTTGAGCTGGGCGAGGTGCTCGACGAAGGATCGGATGCCGCCCTCGTACTCGAACCGGTCGCGCCTGCCGTCCCCGCGCAGGTCGATCAGGGTCACCTTCACTCCCGAATTCAGGAATGAGAGCTCGCGCAGGCGCCGCGCCAGGATGTCGTAGTGGAACGTGACATCGCTGAAGGTGGCGACCGCCGGCCAGAAGCGCAGCACGGTGCCGCGCTTGCTCGACGCATCGCGTTGTTCCAGCGGGGCGACCGGCTCGCCCATCGCGTATTCCTGGTGGTAATGGAAGCCGTCACGCCAGATGTCGAGCGTGAGCTTCTCGCTCAGGGCATTGACCACCGACACACCGACGCCGTGCAGGCCGCCCGAGACCTTGTAGCTGTTGTCGTCGAACTTACCGCCCGCATGCAGCTGGGTCATGATGACCTGCGCCGCGGACACGCCCTCTTCCTTGTGGATGTCGACCGGAATACCACGGCCGTTGTCCGAAACCGAGACGGAGCCGTCCTCGTGGATCGTCACGACGATGTCGTCGGCATGTCCCGCCAGCGCCTCGTCGATCGAGTTGTCGACGACCTCGAACACCATGTGGTGCAGGCCGGTGCCATCGTGCACGTCGCCGATGTACATGCCCGGGCGCTTGCGGACGGCCTCCAGGCCGCGCAGCACGGTGATGCGGCTGGAATCGTATTCGGTGCTGGCGGGGACGCCGCCGATGGTCTCGTCGCTCATTCGGTTCGCTGTCTGGCCGGACGCGGTGCCAGTCCACCAGCCGGAAGCCGGAAGGCCGGCGGCTGCGAGCTGGGGAATCCGCAAGAGACGCATTGTACCATCGGGGTCCAGCCGCCTTCTGCCGGCTGCCTTCCCGCCCCGCGTTGCGCCGTCGCCTTACGGGGCGGCGATATCGCCTCCGGGAAGTTGTCGCCTCGTCGCAGTGTCCGATGTCCGCATCGTTCCACGTGGAACACGGCGATGCGTTCAGCCTGAGGTCTTACTGAGACGCGATACGACGCCGTGTTCCACGTGGAACATGTGCGCCTGCCGGCGAAGCTCCGCGGACCAGTGCGCGGGGATCTCGGTCCCGGTAATGAATACCTGCGCATCTCCGGCCCGCAAGTAGTCGAGAATCTCGGCTTGATGGTGCCGATCGAGCTCGGAGGCGAGATCGTCCAGCGCGACGACAGGCCAGTGACCGGCCTGCTCGCTTGCGCAATCGAGCGCCTGCGCCATGAGGCAACACAGTGCCGCCTGCTTGGCCTGCCCCCGCGACAGCAGCGATTGTTCGATGCCGCCTTCGAACCGGAGCCGCCAATCGGCGCGATGGGGGCCGACGCTCGTGTAGCCCGCGGTGCGGTCGCGCTCCCGGGCGACGAGAAGGGCATCGGCAAACGACAGGTCGCTGCGGCGCCAGCCCGGGATGAACTCCAGCTCGGGCGCGACCAGCCCGGGTGCGATCCGTGACGCAACGATGCGCAACGAACTCTGCAGGCGGCCGAGATACGCATCCCGTCGATGATCGAGGGGTGTTGCGGCATCGGCGAGCTCCTGGTCCCAGGCGTCGAGCTGACCGTTGGCACCCCCGACCTTGAGCAGGGCATTCCGCTGTTTCAGCGCGCGCGCGTAGCGCCGCCATTGGGGCAGATAACCGTGTTCCACGTGGAACAGCCCCCAATCCAGGAACCGCCTGCGGATCTCGCTGCTCCCCGAAACAAGGGCGTGACTGCCCGGCTCGACCGTGACCACCTTCAGCGCGGCGCACAGATCGCCGAGTTGCGCGACATCTTGGCCGTCCAGGCGACCCGACCACGCCTGTCCGCTGTGTCGAAGGCCCGCGCGGCGCTCGCGCAGGTCATCGCCTCCGCTGGCCTCGACCCACTCGGCATACACCTCGAGCGCCTCGGCCCCCCGCCGCACGAGCCCGTCGCGCACGCGCCCGCGAAAACTGCGTCCGTAGGCCATCAGGTGCAGGCCTTCGAGGACGCTGGTCTTCCCCGCACCGTTGTCGCCGATCAGGAGATTGACGCCGGCGCCGGGCACCAGCAAGACGTCCTGCAGGTTGCGCAGATTGCGGAGATCGAGACGGGTCAGGCGCACGACTGTCCAAAGAGAGTTGAAACGGACGACGCCCGGCGAACCGGGCGTCATGTTCCACGTGAAACGTATTAGGCGCGTCTGCCGGGGTCAGAGGCGCAGCGGCATGACGACATGTCGACTGCGCTCGTCGGTCGCCTCACGCACCAGAGCGGACGAGTTCGCATCGCGCAGCTTCAGGACCACGTTCTCGCCACGCAACGCGGTCAGGGCGTCGAGCAGGTAGTTCACGTTGAACCCTACTGCCAGCTCATCGACCTTCGTGTCGGCCTCGACTTCTTCCTGGGCTTCTTCCTGCTCGGGATTGTGTGCATTGATGCGCAGCATGCCGGGCGAGACCTCGATCCGGACGCCCCGGTACTTCTCGTTCGACAGAATCGCCACGCGCTGCAAGGCGGCACGGAGCAACTCGCGGTCGATCGTCACCTCGCGATCGGCGCCGATCGGGATCACTGCCTCGTAGTCGGGGAACCGGCCGTCGATGAGCTTGCTGGTGAAGGTCACATCGTCGCGCTTGACCCGCAGATGGTTGCGGCCGATCTCGAGCTCGAGCGTCTTGTCGCCGCCTTCGAGCAGGCGCTGCAGCTCGGTGACGCCCTTGCGCGGCAGGATGATCTGACGCTTGGTCTGGACCGCCGTGTCCAGGGTGGTCTCGCACAGCGCCAGGCGGTGACCGTCGGTGGCCACACAGCGCAACCGGGTATCGCCCAGGTCGAACAGCAGGCCGTTGAGGTAATACCGCACGTCCTGCTGCGCCATCGCGAACGCCGTGCGCTCGATCAGCTCCTTCAGCGCGGCCTCGGGCACCGCGATCGTCTCGGTCGCCTCGACCTCGTCGACCGAAGGGAAGTCGCCCGCGGGCAGGCTCGCCAGGGTGAAGCGGCTGCGGCCCGCCTGCACGGTGATCTTGTCGCCTGCCTGCGAGATCGCAACCTTGCTGCCGTCCGGCAGCGCACGGACGATGTCGAACAGCTTGCGCGCCGGAATCGTGGTCTCACCATCCTGGGCTTCCTCGACCGCCCGACGCGAGACCATCTCCACTTCGAGATCGGTACCGGTCAGCGACAGCTGCCCATCTGTCACCTGCACCAGCAGGTTGGCAAGCACGGGCAGGGTCTGCCGACGCTCGACGACATTGACGACCTGAGCCAGCGGCTTCAGCAGAGTTTCGCGTTGCAGACTGAAACGCATGTCGGTGTTATCCCCTTGGTCCGTGCTTTTAACGAAAGGATATAAATCTAAATCTGGTGGTGCTGGGTGAGGTCGGAATCGGGTGATATCTCATCCAACCCCTTGATTCTGCGAGCTTTTCTGGACCTTAAAACCCGGTGGACAGCAGACCCGGGAGCAGGGGATGAACCTGTGGACAAGTTCAGGCCCCTCGACTTGTCCACACCCTGTGCACCTGCCGTCCCGGTTTTGTCCACGGCCCGCCCGTGCGCAGCTTACTCGCTGAGCTTGCGGATGAGCTTGTCCCAATCCTCGCGCAGTTTGCCGTCGCTTTCGATCAGGGTCCGGATCTGCCGACACGCATGCAGCACCGTCGTGTGGTCGCGTCCGGCGAAGGCCTCGCCGATCTCCGGAAGGCTGTGCTCGGTGAGTTCCTTGGACAGCGCCATGGCCACTTGGCGCGGGCGCGCCAGCGAGCGCGTACGGCGCTTGGAGAGGAGGTCCTTGATCTGCAGGCCGTAGTAGTCGGCCACGACCTTCTGGATGTTGGACATGCTGATCGCCTGCTGCTGGGCACGCAGCAGGTCGCGCAGCGTCTCCTGGGCGAACTCGACGGTGATCGCGCGGCCCATGAAATTGGCGCGTGCGGCCAGCGTGTTGAGCGCGCCCTCGAGATCGCGCACGTTCGAATGCATCTTCTTGGCCAGCAGGAACGCGACGTCGTCCGGCACCTGGGTCCCGCGCTCGGCGGCCTTGGCCAGCACGATGGCCGCGCGGGTTTCGAAATCGGGCGGATCGATCGCCACCGACAGGCCCCAGGCCAGGCGCGACTTCAGGCGCGGCTCCAGGCCGTCCACTTCGCGCGGGTAGCGGTCGCAGGTCATGATGATCTGCTGCTTGCTGTCGAACAGCGTATTGAAGGTGTGGAAGAACTCTTCCTGGGTGCGGTCCTTGCCGGCGAAGAACTGGATGTCGTCGATCAGCAGCGCGTCGATCTGGCGGAACTGGCGCTTGAACTGGTCCGAGGTCTTCTCCTGGATCGAGCGGAAGAACGCGCTGTAGAACTCCTCCGAACGCAGGTACAGCACGCGTGCACGGGGATTGGCCTGCCGCATCGCGTTTCCGGCGGCGAACATCAGGTGGGTCTTGCCCAGGCCCGTGCCGCCGTAGAGCAGCAGCGGGTTGTGGGCCCGGTCGCCGGGCTTGAGCGCGGCCTGCCAGGCGGCGGCGCGGCCCATCTGGTTGCTGCGGCCTTCGACGAAGTTGTCGAAGGTGTAGTGGCTGTCCATGTTTCCGGCGAAGGCTTCGATCGGCGTGGCCGTCGTCGTGGAGCGCAGCTCGCCGGACGCGGACGGGACTGGCGCCGGCACCCGGGGCAGCGAGCCGACCTGGAGGCTCACATCCGCGGTGCCGGCGAAATGTTCGAGCAGTTCGCGGATGCGGGGCATGTAGCGCGCCTGGACCTCGTCGCGAACGAAGGCATTGGGCGCATACAGCACGGTGCTGTGGGCATCGCCGCGCGCCTGCAGGGGCTTGAGCCAGGTATGGACATCCTCGGCCGGAAACTCGGCTTCGAGGCGTTGGAGGCAGCGGGGCCAGGCATCCGTCATCGGGGTTTTCGACAAAAGCGGGCACGGCCGCGCAGGGTGCGCAGCGGTGCCGGAAGAAGGGCAGGCAGCCTATCATGCTGCCCTGCGTGGCCGGACCGGGAAGACCCGCATCCCGCCGTGCCCACCGTCACTCCGGCTTGACCGGGGCGCACGTGCGCCGCTAGAATTTCCGGTTCCTTTTTGTCGCGTCGCCCCAAGGGCTCACCATGGCTACCAAGCGCACCTACCAACCCAGCAACCTCAAGCGCAAGCGCGACCACGGTTTCCGTGCCCGCATGGCGACGGCCGACGGCCGCAAGATCCTCGCGCGTCGCCGCGCCAAGGGTCGCAAGGTCCTCTCGGCCTGATCCTGCCGGGCCGGTGAGCTGCATCGTCCTGCTCGCCGGCCGACCCGCGTACGTCCTGTGAACCGGACTGCCCGCTATCCGCGGCAGGCGCGGGTGCGTGCGCGGGCGGATTTCGACCGCATCTTCGCCGCCGCCGCGCGCACCGCATCGCCGCTGCTCGCCGTGCATCTGCTTCGCGAACCCGGTGCCGCCCGCATGGGGCTGGCCGTCTCGCGCAAGGTCGACAAGCGGGCCGTCGGCCGCAATCGCATCAAACGCATCCTGCGCGAGGCCTTTCGCCTGATGCGTCCCCAGCTCGCCCCCGGAAGCTACGTCGTCGTCGCCCGTCCAGCCGCGGCCACGGCGGACGCTGCCGCGTTGCGCGCCGCCTTCGAAGCAGCGCTCAGGCGTGCGCGTGCGTTGCCGCTGAGGGCCCCGGACGGCACAATGCCCGACTCCCCGATTCCCCTTTCGCCGGCGTCGCCCGGCGCATGAGCCTGCCTGCCTGATGAACCAGATCCGTACCTTCCTGATCCTCGCCTGGCTGATGGTGGCCGTGCTTCTGTGGATGGAATGGGGCAAGGAGAAGGCGGCGCCCGCGGTGTCACCGCAGGGGTCCACCCAGGTGGCCGCGCCGTCGACCACGGTGCCCAGTGCGGTCCCGGGAAGCGCGGCCGTGCCCACC
The DNA here is from genome assembly GCF_013425765.1 of Luteimonas deserti. Classification (GTDB taxonomy): domain Bacteria; phylum Pseudomonadota; class Gammaproteobacteria; order Xanthomonadales; family Xanthomonadaceae; genus Luteimonas; species Luteimonas deserti. The sequence continues at coordinate 3,747 of NZ_JACCJZ010000004.1, read as the reverse complement.
GCGCCGACCGACGCTGCCCCCGCTGCTTCGGTCCCGGGCGCCGGCGCCAGTGCCGCGCCGGCATCGCGCCAGGTGGTGGTCCAGACCGACGTGCTGCGGGTGGTGCTGGACGCCGGCAACGTCGTCCAGGCCGACCTGCTGGCGTATCCACAGACGCGGGCGGACGGCGCGCCGCCGGTCCGGATGTTCGACACCGATCCGCAGCGCTTCTACGCTGCGCAGAGCGGTTGGGTCAGCGGCAGCCATGCGGCCCCGAGCCACGAGGGCGCCTTCGTGCCCGAGGGCACCGCGACCACGCACAGCCTCGTCGATGGCGAAACCGCCGTCGTCGTGCCGTTCGTCTGGACCGGCGCCGACGGCGTCACGATCCGTCGCCAGTTCGTGCTGACACGTGGCGACTACGCCATCGAGGTGCGCGATGAGATCGCCAACACCGGCAGTGCGCCCTGGCAGGGCTTCGCCTACCGCCAGCTGATCCGCACCACCCCGGAAGTCAAGCGCGGCATGACCAATCCGGAGTCGTACAGCCTGATCGGCGCGACCTGGTTCGGCGCCGACATCGGATACGGCCGACGCCAGCTCGGCGACTTCGAGGACGACGGCCCGCTCAATGCGCGCGACCGCCAGGTCTGGATCGCGATGGTCCAGCATCATTTCTTCAGTGCCTGGGTGCCGCGCGCCGACGACCCCGGCGAGATCTCGATGCAGGTCGACCGCAGCACCGGTGCGCCGCGTTACCTGATCCGCGAACTCGGCCCGCTGCTCGCCGTGGCCCCGGGCCAGCAGGCCGCCACCAGCGCCCGTCTCTGGGTGGGGCCCAAGCAGGTCGACCTGATCCGTGCACAGGGTGTCCGCGGCCTCGACCGCGTCGTCGACTACAGCCGTTTCTCGATCTTCGCGATGCTCGGCGAGGGCCTGTTCTGGATCCTCGCCAAGCTGCACGGGCTGCTCGGCAACTGGGGCTGGTCGATCATCGGCCTGGTGCTGCTGGTGAAGCTCGCGCTGTATCCGCTGTCGGTCGCCCAGTACAAGTCGATGGCGAAGATGCGCAAGTTCCAGCCGCGCATCGCCCAGCTCAAGGAGCGCTACGGCGACGACAAGCAGAAGTTCCAGATGGCGATGATGGAGCTCTACAAGAAGGAGAAGATCAATCCGATCGGCGGCTGCCTGCCGGTGCTGCTGCAGATGCCGGTGTTCTTCGCGCTGTACTGGGTGCTGCTGGAGTCGGTGGAATTGCGCCACGCGCCGTGGATGCTGTGGATCCAGGACCTGACCGCGCGCGATCCGTACTTCATCCTGCCGGTGCTCAACATCGCGATCATGTGGGGCACGCAGAAGCTCACGCCGATGGTCGGCATGGATCCGATGCAGCAGAAGATCATGCAGCTGATGCCGCTGGTGTTCGGCGTGATCATGATCTTCTTCCCGTCGGGCCTCGTGCTGTACTGGGTGACCAACGGCGGCCTCGGCCTGCTGCAGCAGTGGTGGATGATCCGCCGCTACAGCGAGGCACCGGTGCCCGCCAAGGCCTGATGCCCGGACCAGCGCTGCACCGCGAGCCCGCCCACCGGCGGGCTCGCGCGTTTGGGCACAATCGCCTCATGACCACGCACGCCGACACCGACACCATCGTCGCGATCGCCACGCCCGCAGGCGCCGGCGGCGTGGGCATCGTCCGCCTGTCGGGCGCGCGCGCGCGGGACGTCGCCCACGCGGTCTGCGGCAGGCGGCTCGAGCCCCGCCGTGCCCACCACGTGCGCTTCCTCGACGAGGACGGCGAGGTGCTCGACGACGGCATCGCGATCGCCTTCGCCGGTCCGGCCAGCTACACCGGCGAGGACGTGGTGGAGCTCCAGGCGCACGGGAGCCCGGTCGTGTTGCAGCAGCTGCAGAGCCGCTGCCGCATGCTCGGCGCGCGCCTGGCACGTGCCGGGGAGTTCAGTGAGCGGGCCTTCCTCAATGGGCGCCTGGACCTGGCCCAGGCCGAGGCCGTGGCCGACCTGATCGCAGCCGGCGACGTACGTGGCGCCCGCGCCGCGCGGCGCTCGCTCGACGGGGTGTTCTCGGAGCGCTGCGCGTCGCTCGCCGACGCGTTGCTGCAGCTGCGTGTCTATGTCGAGGCGATGATCGATTTCTCCGACGAGCCGATCGATACGCTCGGCGGGGACGAGGTCGCCCGGCGCATCGCCGCGCTGGGCGCGGCGCTTTCGGCGCTGGAGCAGGACGCCGAACGCGGACGCAGGTTGCGCGACGGCCTGCACGTGGTGATCGTCGGCCCGCCCAACGCCGGCAAGAGTTCGCTGCTCAATGCGCTGGCCGGCAGCGACCGTGCGATCGTCACCGACATCGCCGGTACCACCCGCGACCTGCTCCAGGAAACCGTCCGCATCGGCAGCGCCGAACTGGTCTTGGTCGATACCGCCGGCCTGCGCGACGCCGGCGATGCCATCGAGCGCGAGGGCATCCGGCGGGCGCGGGCGGAGCTGCAGCGTGCGGACCTGGCCCTGGTCGTCCTCGACGCGCGCGACGTGGCCGGCGGGCTGTCCACGGTGGCCGACGATCTCGCCGCGGTGCCGGATCGCCTCCTCGTCCACAACAAGATCGATCTCGTCGAGGATCACGAGGCCGCCGACGCGGTGCCGGTCTCGGCGCGCACCGGCGCCGGCCTGGACCGGTTGCGCGCCGCACTGGCGCAGCGCCTCGACGGGGGCGGCGGGGGCGAAGGCGCGTTCACCGCGCGGCAACGCCATGTCGATGCCTTGCGCGAGGCATCGACCGCGCTCGCCGATGCCGCGGCCACCGTGGACGGCGGCGCGCTGGAACTGACCGCCGAATCGCTGCGCGCCGCGCACGACGCGGTGGGTGCCATCACCGGACGGGTGCGGCCCGACGATCTGCTCGGCCATATCTTTTCGAGCTTCTGCATCGGCAAATAGGCGCCTCGCGTATTCACGTCGTCGCGGCCGGATGCGGCGGAAACGCGTGAAGAGGTTGACAAATCGACGCCGCTGACGCGTCCTACGCAATCTGCTGACATGCATCCTTGGGGAAAGATGATGGTCTCGAAGCAAACGACGTCCGTATGGCCGTCGCGGGCGCGGCTGGCTGCGACGCTCTGCGCCGCACTCGCGCTCGCCGCCTGCGGAAGCAAGGACGACGCCGCTGCGCCGGACGCCGCGGCCGGGGACGCCGCCGCGGTCAGCCAGCAGGCGGCCGAACAGGCCGCCCGGCAGCAGCAGGAAGCCGACAGCGCGATGGCGGACCTGTCGGTGGACGAGTTGCGCACGGCCGCCAACGCGGCCTACCAGGAGAGCCGGCTCTACTCGCCGGCCGGACAGAGCGCGATGGAGTACTACCTCGCCCTGCGCGAGAAGCAGGCCGGTGACGCCGCGGCATCGAGTGCCCTGATCGACCTGCTGCCGATGACCGTCATCGCCACCGAGCAGAGCCGCGACCGGGCGGACTTCGCCGAAGCCCGCCGCCTGCTCGGCCTGATCGAGCGTGCCGATGCCCGGCATCCGGCGCTCGAGCGTCTGCGTGCGAGCATCACCGCCGCCGAGGAACAGGCAGCCCGCCGCGCCGAGCAGCAGGTGCTGACGGCCGAACAGGAAGCCCAGCGCCAGCAGCAGCTCGAGCGTGACCGCGCGCAGCAGCAGCAACAGCAGCAGGCGGCGGCCGCGGCCCAGCTCGCCCAGCAGCAGGCCGCCGCCGAGCAGACCGCGCGCGACGAAGCCGCGCGCCAGGAGG
>NZ_JACCJZ010000003.1 GCF_013425765.1 Luteimonas deserti | reverse complement strand
CCGTGGAACCGCACTGTGTCTGAGCTGCAAGCGCGTATGCGCGCGCGTGGCGCATGGGTTCGAACCTGCGCGCCCTTACCGCATGCATCCTTTCGCGCCCGCCATCGCCTGTGACGGCATTTGACCTTGCTCCGCACGCGAGGCGGCTTTCTTCGTGTCTCCGGGCCAGTCAGCTCGCAGCCCGCACGAGCTGCGTGTCGTACCAGGCGGCATACGGCGAGTTCTTGACGAGGCGGCGGGTGTAGTCCGCGGCGCCGTCGTCCCACCATACGGGCCCGCGTTCGCCCAGGGCGCGTTTGGCTGCGTCCACCTCGCTCCGCGCTTTCGCGAGCGCGTCCGCGCCGTTCCCGGCTTTGGCAGCCTTGACCGCCCGTCGGGCCTCCATCAGCCGTCCCACCCACGTCGAGCGTTCCGCCTCGGACAGATGCGGATTGCTCGTGCGCCACAGACGGCCGCGGACGACGATGTAGCGTCCGTCCGGAGTCGTCGGCACATGGGCGGGCGCTCGCCGGTTCTGCATGCATCGAGTCTGCCGCGGGGCATGTCGTCGCTGCGGAAACGCGTAGTCGCGCTCACGTCGACCGAAGGCAGCGTCAATCACGCTGAACGCCCGACTACGACGTCTTCCGGACATCCTCATGCATTGCCGACGCCCGCACGCCTCGTCCTCCACGGCCCGCGCGCTCGCGCTTGCGGTGGCGTCCATATTGCTCGGCGCCTGCACGCCGTCGTCCGACGCCGACCGGCCTACGCCCGACGCGCCCGACCCCGGCCCCGCGCCTGCAACCGCAGGCAGGGCGCACCCGGGGGCAGCGACTGCCACGGCGCCGGGCGACGGGACGATCGGCGGTGACGGCTCCGACATCCGCCTCGATGCACTCGAACCCGATGACGTGGCGCAGGCCGATCTGCAGGGCGAGCTCGCCTGCACGTTCACGGTGGACGGCGCGCCGCTGCTGCTGGCGCTGGGTGTGGTCGGCGCCCGCGTGCCTGCGCAGGGCGTGGTGAAGGTGGCGGGTCACGTGGAGCGGATCAGCGCGCCCGGCGGCTTCGAAGGCATGACCGGGCACCCGGTGTTCACCGGCCGGGGCATGACGCTCCGGCTCGTGACCCGCGGCGCGCCACTCGACGGTGGGGAGTCGCCGGCGCGCGCGGCAACGATGACCTACCAGCGGGCCGACGGTGCGAGCCGACGCTTCGAGGGCCGCTGGGAATGCGGTCCGTAAGGCCTTCACCGCCCGGCGCGCGGACCGACCGCGACCACGTGGCCGCGGTCGCCGTCACGGCACGCGGTCAGGGCGCGACCGTGCCTTCGATCGAATCGTCCAGGGTCTTGCCCAGCGCAGCGCCGATGACCATTTTCGTGGCCGCGATGAACTCGCCGTGCTTGTTGTCCCAGTAGTAGCCGGATTCGGCCGCGACCCGGATCACCGTGATGCGCGGGTCGTCCTTGCCCTCGGTGAACCAGGTTTTCATGATCGGGTTCCAGAGTGCATCGATCTGCTCGCGGTCGCGACTGATCGAGGCGTGGCCGTCCAGCACCAGGAAGCCCGAGTGCTTGGCGGACTGCAGATACAGGCGGACGTTCGGGTCGGCTTCGATCTCCGCGTTCTTGTGGCTGTCGGATGCGCTGAGAAAATACAGAGCGCCCGACGCGTCCGCTTTCTTGATCGACATCGGGCGCGTGCCACCGGTCTCGCTGCCGGCCAGCGGCGCGGTGCAGAAGAAACAGGAGTCCGCGTCGTCGGACATCTCCTGGATCCGCTCCACCGCGGCGGCGGCCGCAAGATCCTGGCGGTTGTGTTCGGGCTGGTTGCGGTTGATCGAATCCATGCAGGTCTCCATTCGGTGGATGGCGGGGCTGTTCAGGGTGGGCGCGGGCCGGTGATCCGGGCGTGACCCGGTGCCGCGGCCCGGCCTCAGCGGGCGTGGCGCAGGCAGAAAGCGAGGATCAACGCCGAGGCGTCGGGTCCCTGCGCATCGGTGTGGCTGCCCGCGGGATCACCGCCGCTCCATGCATGGCCCGCGCCCTGGATGACCACGTGCTCGACCGGCGCGCGACCGTCCGCGCCCGCATAGACGATGTGGGTGACCTGCCGGCCGTTGAGCATGCGCGCGTCGGCGACGTCCTTGCGCAGCGCGCCGCCGCCGGCATGGGCGGCCAATGCGTCGTCGACGATCGCCTCGCCATTCCCGGCCTGCACGGTGCGGTCCGCGGTGCCGTGCAGCACGATGGTCGGCACCGACGGGCCCGCGTCCGGACGGGACCTCGGCGCGCCGCGCCCCTGCATCGCGGCGAAGGCGCCGGGCACGTCCTGCGCTGCCGCATACGGCAGACCGGAGTGCGCCCCGACGGCCGCGAACACCTCCGGGTAGGTCCGCCCCAGGATCACCGCCATCGCCGCGCCGGCGGACAGGCCGGCCACGTAGACCCGGCTGCGGTCGACGCCGCGGCGCGAGGCGATGTCCTCGACGACGGCGGCCAGCAGGGCGGGCTCGCCGCGTCCGCGCTGCTGGTCCTCGCGGCGGAACCAGTTCCAGCAGCGCGAGCCGTTGTCGCGGGCGGTCTGCTCGGGATAGGCGACCAGCACGCCGTGTGCGTCGGCCAGCGCGTTCATGCGGGTGCCGGTGGCGAAATCGTCGGGCGACTGGGTACAGCCGTGAAGCATGACCAGCAACGGCATCCCGGTCGCCGACGGCGTTTCGGACCCGGGCGGCTCGTACAGCACGTAGTTGCGGGTGCCGGCCGCGTGGCGGACGGTGTGCAGCGTCGACGTGCCCTGTCCGCGGGAGGCGGGCGTGGCGGCAGGCGCCGCACGGCTCGCGCCGCCT
>NZ_JACCJZ010000002.1 GCF_013425765.1 Luteimonas deserti | reverse complement strand
TCTGACCGCAGGATGCCCGGCCCGCCGCAGCGCGGCGGGCGTTCGCGCGGCCCGCGAGGCGGTGCCTCGCATGCGGACCACGCTCACCCTGTCCAGCTCGGCGTGCGCGACCGCACCGGAGCCGTCCTCGAGTCCTCGGCAGTGCGTCGGGTCCGCCCGAAAGATGGCCGGCGGCGCCCACTTCTCAGGGCAGGCTGCGCGCGACCGCGCCCGGGCGGTGCCCGACGCGGTCGAGCTGCCGCGCGTCCGCGTGAGGCATTTTCGATCCACTGCCGCCGCAGCCCGGCTCGGCGCCGCGGCGTGCGCTCTACGTTCTGGCGTTGCTCGGGGCTACCGTGTGTGAGCGATCGAAGCGCCGCCGCCGGGCAGGCTGATGAAGGCCGTGCGCTGCGCCGGATGCACACGTGGTGTCCGGCCGTGTCCACTGTCTACCGAGTGCCCTCCGTGCTGCGACGGGGGCCGTAGCGAACAGCGCCGGCAGGGGCGCATTCGACCATCGCATCGGGTGGTGTCACGCGGGCTTCGCGTCGGGTCCGGCGACGTGCGGCCATGACGACCTGCCGGTGCGAGTGGCCGCGCGCGGAGGACCTCCGGCCCGCCGTGGCGCGCGTCGGCCGTCGTACGACGGGAGAGGCTGGCGGGCCACTAGCACAGGTCGATGACCACCGGGCGACATCCGTGTTCCCGCATGCGATGCGGGGACGTGTTCGATGCCGCCCTGGAAGCTCGCTCGCCACCGCGCAACTTGCTACGATTGCCGGTCTGTGCCCGTGGGGCCGGAATTGGTCCTGGAGAACCCTGAATGACCCGTCTGCTTGAACTGCTGATCTCTTGTGTCATCGTCGCAGTGCTGTTCCTGGTGGTGGCCGTGTTGCTGCCGTCCAGCCGCACGTTGACCGAATCGGTCGAGACCAACCGTCGGCAGTCGATCGTCTTCGACACGATCAACAGCGTCCGTCGTTTCGACGACTGGTCCGCGATCCCGCGCTACGACCCCGCGGTCGACCTGCGCACCTCGGGTCCGGATGCCGGCGTCGGCGCACGCATCGAATACAGCTCGGACGACAAGCGCGTCGGCCAGGGCAGCTGGGAAATCGTCGAGTCGGTGCCGGATACGCGCGTCGTCTACGCGCTGGAGAACGCGCAGCGCGGCAACAACAAGCGCATGACGTTCTCGCTGCGTCCGACGGGTCGCAACAACCGCAACATCGAGATCACCCAGACCTACAACGTCGACTACGGCTGGGACCTGCTCGGCCGCTTCGCGGGCCTGTACGTCAGCCGCAACGTCGGTGACGACATGAAGCTCGGCCTGGGCCAGATGTCGAACATGCTGGCTTCGGTGCCCAACGTCGATTACCGCGTCGAGGGCAGCACGCTGACCGACCTGGCGGCCGTCGACCGCCCGGCCGAGAACCTCCTGCTGGTCAGCGCCGGTGGTGTCGAGCGCAACAACCAGGCCATCCAGGACTCGATGAAGGCGAACCTGGAGTGGATCAACCGCACCATGGCCGCCAACAATCTGGAAGCCGCGGGCCCGATCCGCATCATCACCACCGAGCTGGGCCGCGAGACCTACAACTTCGACATCGCCCTGCCGGTGCGCAAGCGCGGTGCCGGTGCGGCGGCGGCGCCCGCCGCTGGCGATGCGGGCGACGGGCAGGCCGAGACCGCCCCGGTGGCGGTCGCCACGACCGCTGCCCCGGAGCTCACCGGCCTCGAGCTGCTCGGTCCGGTGAAGTACCTGCGCACCGAGCCGGGTCGCGCGGCGAAGGCGAACTACCGCGGCTTCATGGCCGAGCTGGACAACGTCCGCAACGCGGTTCGCGCCTGGGCACTGACCCAGGGCTACGAGGTCACCGATCGTCCGTACGAGTTCTATCGCAACGGCATCGACGCGGCCTTCAGCGAGAACGGCGAGTTCGAGGTCTACTGGACGCTGCGCGCACAGTAAGCCGGTCCGGTATCGAAGAGTTCCGACGCACGCCGCATCCTCAGGATGCGGCGTGTTTCGTTTTGGGCCCGCATCCCGGGCACGGAGGACACGTGATGCGCGGGAACGAGCGTGGGGCAGGCGGCCTGGGGGCCTGCGGCGCCCTGTTGGCTGCGATGGCGGTGGCCCTGGCGGCCTATGCCGGGCACGGCGCCGACGGCGAGGCCCGGGCGGCGTTGCAGACCGCGGCGATCTTCGCGTTCGGCCACGGCGTCGCGCTGGCCGCGCTCGCGCGCGGTGAGCGTGGCGGGCTGGCGAGAGTCGGGCTGCTGGCCCTGCTCGTCGGGACATTGCTGTTCGCCGGGGCGCTGGTGTCGCGTCATCTGCTGGGCGGCCCGTCGATGTTCGCGCCCTGGGGTGGCGTGCTGACGATGCTCGGCTGGCTGCTCTACGCGCTGGCGGCGCTGAGGCGCTGAGCGCATGCCCCGGCATGCGCGCGGTTTCGATCTCGTCGTGGCCCGGGCGCATCTGGCCAGACGCGATCGGGCGCTGGGGCGCTGGATGCGCCGGCTCGGACCCGTGCCGGCGCCGCCGGGCTGGCGAAGACCGTTCGATCCGGTGGACGCCCTGGCCCGGGCGATCCTGTACCAGCAGCTCAGCGGAAAGGCTGCGGCGACGATCGTCGGCCGGGTGGAAATCGCGATCGGCAGTGCACGCCTGCACGCGGACACGCTTGATCGCGTGGACGACGCGACCCTGCGCGCCTGCGGCGTCTCCGGAAACAAGGCCCTCGCGCTCCGCGATCTGGCGAGGCGCGAGCGGCTCGGCGAGATTCCGTCGCCGCGTCGCATGGCCTGGATGGACGATGCCGCCATCGTCGACGCCCTGGTGCCGGTGCGCGGCATCGGACGCTGGACCGTCGAGATTCTGCTGATCTTCCGGCTGGGCCGCGCCGACGTGCTGCCGCTCGACGACCTCGGCGTGCGCAAGGGGCTGCAGCGTGTGGATGGTCTCGACGCGCTGCCTGCGTCCTCGGCGCTGGCCGAACGGAGTGCCTCCTGGGGGCCGTATCGCACCCTGGCGGCGCTGTACCTGTGGCGGGTCGCGGATGCAGCCGCGGATGTGGCGCTGCCGACGCCGCGCTCGCAGGGCTGAGCGGGGCGTCGCGCTAAGCTGCGCGGTGGTTCCAGTGCCAGGGCTCGTAGACGATGCCGTGCGGGTTGTCGCGCGGATAACTCATCGAGAAGCCGTAGGCACCCGCATGGCGGCCGAGCCAGGCGAAGGCGGGAGTGGCTTCGAACGAGGGTTCCGCCGCGGGTTCGCCGGGTGTGCTGATGTCGAGCGCGGTGCCTGCATGGTGTTCGCTGAATCCGGGCGCGGCGTTGACCTCGAGGATGGCGTCGAGCGCGAGTCCGCGCTCGCGTTTGCGGGCGAAGATCCCGAGCTGGTAGGCATGGCTGCGATACCCGGACACCGCGTCCAGGACCACGCCTGCATCCAGCGCGGCCGCGCGCATCCGCGACCATGCCCGCGCGGTATCGCGGGTGAGCCAGAGCGGCCTGCGATAGCGGTCGCGGCCGGCGAGCACGAGCGAGGTCGGCTCGGCGACCGGTGCGAGGCCGGTGCGGGCCGCATAGCCGTCGGCATCGAGGCCGAGCACGTCGAGGTGCGCGTGCAGCGCATCGAGTCCCAGCGTCGAGGCCGCGGAACGCGCGTGGTCCGTGCCTGCTTCGATCAGGTCGAGCGCCATCGTGGCATCGGTGTCGCGCTGCCAGCCCGGAAGCAGGGTCACCATGCCCTCGGGCACCGACGCCGCGAGGTAGCAGCCGTCGCGCTTACGGCGCAGGACCTGATGCGCCCGAGCGAGCAGGCGCGCATCGCGGTTGCCGCGGGCCCGCAGCAGATCGGCGGGCCAGAGTTCGATCTCGGGCGTATTGAAGAGGATGCGCGGCTGGGGACGGGGACGTCGGGACATGGGCGCAGCTTAGCGGGTATGCCGCGCCCTACAGCACCAGCTGCGGTCGCAGCAGGGGTACCGCGACGTGCAGGACGAGGTCGGCGGTGAAGTGCGCGACGATCGCCATCTCCAGGCCGCGTCTCCAGAACACCCAGCCGAACACGAGCCCGCCGATTCCGTTGAGCAGCAGCGTGCGCACCACGACGCCGGAATCCAGCCCCCAGATCCCTGCCGCCATCGGCAGGTGGCCCGCGCCGAACAGCAGGGCCGAGACGCCGATCGCGGTCCACGCGAGGCGCGGCGACAGGGTGCCGTCGAAACCATGCGCGCGCCGTGTGAGCCAGGTCAGCGTCCAGGCCACCAGGGACATCAGGAACAGGCGCAGCTGCACCTCCTCGACGATGCCGCCGTAGAACGCGGCCAACAGCCCGTAGAGCGCGCTTCCCGCGCCCTCGATGTCCTGCATCGGCAGTTGTGCCTGTGGCAACAGCAGTGGGTCGAGCGTGGAGGACAGCAGCAGGATCGCTAGGGCTGCGCCCGCGCCGAGCCCCGCGCTGTGCCAGGCGCGGGGCGCGTAGCCCGGCGGCGCGGGATACCGGTTGATTCCGAGCTGCAGCAGCGGACTGCCCAGGCCTGCACGGTGGCCCAGACGCAGGCCCGCCCATGCCAGCAGCGAAACGACGATGAACATCTGGAGCGCCTGGACCGCGATCAGCAGACCGAGCGGCATCGGGACGGCGTCGAACCGTCCCGGCGCGACCTGCAGCAGGTACGGAAAGACCGCGACCGTCGCCACGGCGGAAGCGGCCGCCAGGACCAGGGCGATCCGCAGATCCTGCCTTGCGCGCGGCCGGCCGGGCGCGGCGGCGCTCATGCCGGGCGTTTGAGGAACAGCAGGGTCGGGCCCCAGTGCGTGGCGTGCACCGCATTGACCAGCTCCCATCCCTGCTGGCCCAGAGCCTGCAGCCGCTCCTCCATCAGCTCGCTCTTGAGGCCGCCCATCGGCCCGAGCTTCACCGTTTCGACCTTGTAGTGCCAGCGTGTCGTCATCGTGGTGCGTCCCGTGTGGAAAGGGTGGGAGATCGATCCGCGAGCGCCGCGTGCAACGCCGCCGCCGTGGCGGCGCGCTGCGCGTCGCGGGGCATGCGCGCGAAACGATCGCCGGGCTGAAAACCGTAGTCACCGAACTGCGAGTGGTTGGCCCCGGTCAGGACGAGCCGCCTCGCGTGCCCGGGCAGGCGAGGCCGGTTGCGATCGGCGCGGCCGAGGCTTGCGATCGGGTCGAGGTCGCCGAGGACCTGCACGACCGCGAACGGGGCGTCCTGCAGGCTGATGTCGCGCGGATGCGACGTGCCGACGAGCACCAGAGCATCGAGCGTGTCGGCATAACGATGCGCGTACGCGGCGGCGGCCTTGCCGCCGCGCGAGTGCCCGCCGACGACCCACCGACCGCCCAGCGCCCGGGTGGTCGCCCGGGCCTGCGCGAGCGTGGCGGGCGCCTCCGCCTGGCCGAAGGCGCCGCGCCAGGGGGTGCGCACCAGAAACGCGCGATGACCGTCCATGGCCACGGCCTGCATCAGGGGCGCGTACGCCCGCGCGTCGACCAGGCCGCCGGGGAAGAACACGAGGGAGCGGTCACCCGGCGTCCGCGAAACAGGATCGAACAGCCAGCCGTCCTCGAGCGCCTGCACGCGGACCCGGGGCGAGTCCGACAGGGCGCCGCGGGCCTGCGCGCTCGGCTGGAACGCGATCGCGCACCAGCCCACCCAGCCCACCAGGGCCAGGCTGCCCACGGTCGCCCAGACCCTGCGCACTCGTCGCCACCAGGGGCTCATTCCGGCGCACCATCCGCATCGGGTGGTGATGCGGCCTCGGCGGGCAACCGGCCGGCCTTGCGCAGCGCATCGCGCAGCACGTACTCGATCTGCGCGTTGACGCTGCGCAGCTCGTCATCCGACCAGCGCTGCACCGCGGCGAGAATGCCCGCGTTGATGCGCAGCGGATAGGCCTTCTTCTCGCTCAACGACGACCTCCGCCGGCCCGCCGGCGTGCGGACGCCACCACCCAGATGCACGCCGCCGCGAGGCCGTTGACCGCCAGCACCATCACCACGACCACCACTGCGAGGCGCCGCTCGTCGCCACACAGCAGGCCCACGGCGAGCGCGGTGGCCAGCATGGCCAGGCCCATCATCCGCATCAGCCGTGCCAGTCGGCTGTCGAGCAACGCCTTGTCGCGCACGTTCATGCCGCTGTCGCCGGCCAGCGGCAGCCGGCCGCCTGCGAGCCAGCGTGCGAACACGAACGACGGCACGGCCATCAGCGCGAACACCAGGGCGGCGAGATGATGGGTGGCCATCAGTACAACGAGCCGGTGTTGACGATCGGCTGCGGGCCACGGTCGGCGCACAGCACCACCAGCAGATTGCTGACCATCGCCGCGCGACGCTCGTCGTCGAGGTGGACGATGCCGCTCTTCTGCAGTTCCGCCAATGCCATCTCCACCATGCCCACCGCACCGGCGACGATCCGCGTGCGCGCGGCGATCACCGCATTGGCCTGCTGGCGTTGCAGCATGGCGTGCGCGATCTCCGACGCATAGGCGAGATGGCTGATGCGTGCTTCGAGCACGTCGACACCGGCCGCGGTCAGGCGCTCGTCGAGATGTTCCTTGAGCCGGTCGGAGATCTCCGCCGAATGGCTGCGCAGGGAGATCTGGCCTTCCTCGTGCTGGTCGTAGGGGTAGCTCGTGGCCATGGCACGCAGCGCCGCCTCGGACTGGATGTGCACGAAGCTTTCGTAGTTGTCCACGTTGAACACCGCCTCGGCCGAGTCGACGACGCGCCAGACGATCACCGCGGCGATCTCGATCGGGCTGCCGTCCAGCTCGTTGACCTTGAGGCGGCCGCTCTCGAAGTTGCGAACGCGCAGCGACACCTTCTTCTTGGTGAAGAACGGGTTGTTCCAGCGCAGGCCGTTGTCCTTCACCGTGCCCACGTACTTGCCGAACAGGCTGACGACGGCCGCCTGGTTGGGCTCCACCATGTACAGGCCGATGGCCAGGAACAGGGTGACCAGGCCGATACCGATCGCCACGACCACCTGGGCCGCCAGCCCGCCGGATGTCGCCACCGCATAGATGCAGCCGATGAGCACGAGCAGTTGCACGAGCAGCACCGGAATCCCGGGCAAGGAGCGCAGCGAGTGTTCTTTCATGGCGTTGATTCCCTGGAGTGTGGTTGATTGATATCAATATGATATCTATTTGTCAAGATCACGTGCGGCCGGCAGGCGTTTGGGCACCATGGCCGCTCCGCGCCCTCCGGAATTCGCGATGCCCAGATCCCGACACTTCTCCATGCTTCGCGACTTCCATCTCGCGGATTGGTTCACCCTTGCGAACGCGTTCTGCGGCACCGGCGCGGTGTTCGCGGCGATGCGGTTCCTTCAGGACGGCCAGCGCGGCGATCTGTTGATCGGCATGGCCTTGATTCCGCTCGCGTTCGCTTTCGACGCGTTGGACGGCCGCATCGCCCGCTGGCGCAAGGTCGCCTCGACACTGGGCCGCGAACTCGACTCGCTGGCCGACGTGATCTCCTTTGGAATCGCACCGGCCGCCTTGGCCTATGCCTGCGGCATGCAGGGCGGATGGGACTGGCTGGTGCTGAGCTATTTCGTCTGTTGCGGGGTCAGCCGGCTGGCGCGCTACAACGTCACCGCCGAAACCCTCGCCGACGGCGGCGACAAGGTGCGCTACTTCGAAGGCACGCCCATTCCGTCCAGCCTGCTGCTGGTCGTCGTCCTGGCGATCGCGGCGTGGCAGGGGCGGATCGGCGAGGCGCTGTGGCTGGGCGCGGTGCAGCTCGGTCCATGGCAGCTGCATCCGCTGGTGCTGCTGTTCGCACTGTCGGGCTCGCTGATGATCAGCAAGACGCTGCGGATTCCCAAGTTCTGAGTGCGCAGGCACGTCGCGCGCTGTTGGTATGATCGGTCGATCGCGGCAGGAGTGGATGATGGCCAACGGTGCGCAGGGTCCGGCAATGCCGGGCGCGGAACTCGAACGTCTCGCACGCCAGGTCTGGAGTGCGTGGGAGGACGCCCTGCAGCGCACGATGCCGGGCGCATCCGCATCGGCGATGCCCGGCGCGCCGGGGCCCGCGGCGTTCGGCGGTTTCGGCGCCTTCGCTCCGCCGCAGGGTCCCTGGCAATCGATGGTCGACTGGTGGCAGCAGCAGGCGGCACCGCAGCGCGGTGGTTTCGACGACGTGGCGATCCGCTTCAACGGGCAGGCCCAGCAGTGGTGGACCCAGATCCAGGAACTCGCGAACCGCTTCGCCGGCGAGGCGCCTGCGCCCGAGGCCGTCGTACGCGCGTGGCGCGAGGCACTCGGCGGGGCCGCGGCCAATCCGTTCGCGCAGATGATGTCGGGCGTGCAGGGGCCGGGACTGGAAGGATGGGAGACCTGGGTGCAACGTCTTTCGCCGCTGTTCTCCGGCATGGAGGGGCAGGGCCGCGACTGGTCGAGCCTGCCCACCGTCGGTCTGGCGCGCGAGCACCAGGAACGCTGGCAGACGCTCGCGCGCGCCTTCGCCGACTACCAGGGCAGCCAGCAGGCATTCCAGGGTCTGTTGCAGCAGGCGTCGCAGGGCGCGTTCGCTCATTTCGAACGTCGGCTGCGCGAGCGCGGCACGGCCGCCCAGCCGGTGGACTCGCCGCGCGCACTGTTCGATCTGTGGATCGACGCTGCCGAAGACGCCTATGCCGAGGTGGCGATGTCGCCGCCGTTCCGCACGGCGTATGCGCAGATGGTCGACGGCCAGATGCGCCTGCGTCAGGCCGTACAGCGCGAGATCGAACAGGTCTGCCGGATGTTCGACCTGCCGACGCGCACCGAACTCGACGGCGCGCATCGAAAGGTGGCGGAACTCGAACGTGCGCTGCGTCGCATGCGCGACCGCATGGACGCGATCGAAGGCGGCGAGGCGGCCGATCCGGACCGCGCTGCACGCGCAAGCACCACACCCGCGCGCACGCGTTCGGGCCCGACCAGGGTGGTCGCGACGCCAGCGCCGCCATCTGCGGAAACAACCGCAACCGCGTCCCCCGGCCCGGCAACGGGGTCGCGCCGCGGCGCCCGGCGGGCGAAGACGGCCTCCGTACCCCGCAAGCGTCCTGCGCGCACCGTCGTCTCCACCAGCGGTGGAACGCGGGCGGCCACGACGGACAGCGGCAAGCCGGGGCGCAAGGCCGCGGCCACCGCCGCACGCGCTTCGGCCGCGAAGAAGCCGGCGCGGGCCGGCTCGGGGACGAAAACGGGCAAGCGGGCCGCGCGCAAGACGACGACGTCGGCCAAGCCGCGCGGCGCGCCGGATACCGCCGGCGAGCGCGTGCGTCCCGCATCGAAGAGCGCGCGCAAGACGGCCGCCAAGCGCGCTGCACCGGAACGGCGCACGCGTGTGTCGAAGCAGGCCGGCGCGGTGCCGAGAGGCACGGCCGTCGCGGCAGCGACCTCCCGCCGTGATGCGGTCGCCGGCGCGCGCGTGACCCAGCGCCCCGGTCGCAGTCGCGCGTCGTCCGGCCGTGGGACCGCGCCGAAGCAGGCGGCGAAGAAACGTGCCGTGCGCACGGCGGCGCCGTCGCCTGCGCGCGTCGGGCGCCTGCCCAACCTCGGGTTCGTCTCGCCGATCCCGAAGGCCCCCGAACCGATGAAGACCGGCGCGTCCGGTCGACGGAAGCGCTGACATGTCCGCACCGCTGCAGATCACCCCGCAACGCATCGCCGAGGACGTGATGCGCCTCCAGCGCAAGCTCGGCGCCGCGCCGCGCACCCTGCGCGACGTCGGCAATTTCGACTACGGCGCCACCACCCGCCAGGAAGTCTGGCGCGACGGCAAGGTCGTGCTCTACCGCTACATCGGCGAGAAGGCGCCGACGGCGCGGGTACCGCTGCTGATCGCCTATGCGCTGGTCAACCGGCCGTACATGGTGGATCTGCAGGCGGACCGGTCGATCGTGAAGGGACTGCTCGATCGCGGGGAGGACGTGTACATCCTCGACTGGGGATACCCGGACCGTTCGGACCGGTTCCTCACGCTCGAGGACTATATCGAGCGCTTTCTCGGGGGAGCGGTGGATCACCTCCGGCGCAGCGGCGGCCTGCCGGCGATCAACGTGCTCGGGATCTGCCAGGGCGGCACCTTCGCGCTGAGCTACGCCGCGCTGCATCCGGACAAGGTGCGCAACCTCGTCACCATGGTCACGCCGGTGGATTTCCACACCGAGGGCAACATGCTCTCGCACTGGACGCGCGAGCTCGACGTGGACCTGTTCGTCGATACGCTGGGCAACGTGCCGGCGGACATGATGAATGCCTGCTACCTCACGCTGAAACCGTGGCGGCTGCTGGTGCAGAAGTACGTGGGGATGATCGACATCCTCGACGACGCCAAGGCGATGGAGGATTTCCTGCGCATGGAGAAGTGGATCTTCGACTCGCCCGACCAGGCAGGCGAGGCCTTCCGTCAGTACATCCGCCAGTTCTACCAGGGGAACGGCTTCGTCAACGGTGGCATCGTGATCGGGGAGCAGGAGGTGCACCTCGGCATGGTCGAGATGCCGGTGCTCAACATCTTC
This sequence comes from Luteimonas deserti, assembly GCF_013425765.1. Classification (GTDB taxonomy): domain Bacteria; phylum Pseudomonadota; class Gammaproteobacteria; order Xanthomonadales; family Xanthomonadaceae; genus Luteimonas; species Luteimonas deserti. Next base: position 22,995 of record NZ_JACCJZ010000002.1, on the reverse strand, counting down.
GCCGAGCAGGACCATCTGGTGCCGCCGGATGCTTCGCGGGCGCTGCGCGGCCTCGTGGGGACGCAGGACTATTCCGAACTTTCGTTCCGTGGCGGCCATATCGGCATCTACGTGTCGGGCCGGGCACAGACGCAGGTGCCGTCTGCGATCCACGACTGGCTGGCGCAGCGCGCCTGACCGTCATGTCCGCGCGCATTCCGACACTCAGCCGCACGCGTGAGGACCGGGTGCTCGCCGGCGTCCTCGGCGGGGTCGCGCGCCGGTTCGATGCCAATCCCACACTGGTGCGCGCCGTCTTCGTCGTGCTGTCGGTGGTTTCGGCGGCGTTTCCCGGGCTGCTCGTCTATCTACTGCTCTGGTTGTTGATGCCCGAAGGCGAGGAGTGAGGCGGATCGTGCACCGCGCTGCGCTGATGGCCGGCGCGCTGTGGACCCTGCCCAATACGGTGCTCGGCGTCGTCGCGGGGCTGGCGGGGACGGTGTTCGGTGCCCGCCCGCACTGGCGCGCGGCGGATCTGGCCCTGGTGTTCGAGCGCTGGCCCTGGGGGCCGGGCGGCGCGATCACCTTCGGCAACGTGATCCTGCATACGGGTGCTTCGCTCGATACCGGCTGCACCACGTATGCGCACCGCGCCGGCCTGTGCGTGGACGCGGTGATCCGCCTGGCGGATCACGAACGCGCCCACGTCTACCAGTACATGGTGCTGGGTCCGCTGTTCCTGCCGCTGTACCTGGCGTGTGGCGGTGTCAGCGTGCGCAACCGGTTCGAGCGCGCTGCCGACCGCTACGCGCTGACCGGGCGGGGCTGGTGGCCCTGGCCCTCAGCCTGAGCCCGGTTTTCCGCGCGCGGGTGATTCCGGTACGGCACGTGTCGACTCGACGGACCCTCACGGACCCCGGGTGTAGGCTGCCGCGACTGGCGATGCCGCGCGCGGTCCGCACACGGCACGTCGCGCTCACCGACGGGACACAGCCATGCATGAGCCGTACCGCTACGCCGAGGGCCGCTCGCCCTGGGCCCTGTTTCTTCCGATCGCGCTGGCGGTCTTCGTAGGCCAGCTCGCCGCCGGCTGGGTCGGGAGCCTGGTGGGTCCGCGCTCCGGCCCCGAGGTCGCGGCAACGACCTCGCCCGAAGCCGCCGCGCCCGCGGTGCCGATGCCGGTGGACGCCGTGGTGACACCGGTCGAGCCGTTGCCGGCGCCGGTCGCTGCACCGACGCCGGACAGTGCCGTCGTCGGCGCCGCCCCCGCTCCCGAGCCGCTCGTGGTGTCCCCCGACGTCGCCGAACCGGCCGTGTCCGCCGTTCCGGACCCGCCGGCAACAGACGCCGGTCGCTCGCTCCCCGGTCCGGTGGTCGCGCGCCAGGCCGGGGCGAGCGAAAGCTGCATCAACAACACCGTCGCGACGCGCAGTCCGAACGGCTGGGAGCAGGCGCTGGAGAACGACGCTCCGGTGCGCTGCACCGCGACGTCGCCCTGATGCCGTCGGATCAGTGCATCCCGAGCTGCAGGATGCTCTCGCCGTCGGGCCTGCCGGACGCCGCGAAGCGGCGTTCGACCAGCACCAGCTCCGCGTGCCCAGCCATCACGACAGTGCTGCACCGGGTGCCGTAGTCCGCATCCTCGATGAACACCGGCGAGAGCCGCCGCTCGAGCGCGGGGCCGATTCCGGTATCGGGCAGGGAGGCAGCGGGCGCCGGACGGGTGTCGCGCAGGCCCTCGAACAGCGGCGCGAATCCCGAAGGTGCGAGCGGCGTGCCCGCGGCATCGTCCCGTGATGGCTGCGCCTGCAGCCAGCGGTCGAGGATGCCGGTCGCGGCGGCGCTCTTGGGCCAGGGCGCATCGAAGGCGCCGTTCGACATGGCGTGCAGGCCCGGCATCACCGGGTGCGCGACAAAGCCGGGGGAGTTGCTCGCATGCCACAACGCGTCGCCGTCCCAGAGCAGAAGATTGAACGGGCCGTAGTCGCCGGCTAAGGGCTGAAGGGCCCGGGCGAATGCCGGCGCCGGAAGCGCACCACGTACGAACTCGCGGACGAGCCAACCGCGCGAGCGCGCTGCGCGTCCGGGCACCCCACCCGTACGGACGTTGGTGACCGCGGCCAGACGCCGGCGAGAGGAGGCCTGCAGCCAGCTTCCGCCCTGTTCCAGATCGCGTCCGCCCCGGACATCGGGCGCCCCGGGGTCGACACCGGCCGGCGCCGTCGGGCGCGCGTGCCATTCGTCGCGGTTCGCGATCAGGGCCAACGGCAGGTCGGGGCGGGTCTTCCAGGCGACGGCGATCAGGCACATGCGCGATGTTGGCCAAGAGGACCGACGGTCGATGGAACGTTGCGGGTCGCTGCGCGCGGCAGGACCGTGGTACCGGAGGCGGGACTCGAACCCGCACGCTTTTAAGGGCGGCGGATTTTGAGTCCGCTGCGTCTACCATTCCGCCACTCCGGCGCGGAGGCGGAGTATAGCGGATCACTCCCTGGCTGCTGCCGTCGCCCCGGGGTTTTGCGGAATCCGAACATCACCGCTGGCATGATCCGCGGGCCGGCGCATGCCGGGGTCTGGAGGCTTTCATGCGCACACGGCGAACGAGATCGGCAACCCCGTTGACCAGGGCGCTGCGCCGCGGCGCCGTCGGCATCGTCGCCGGCACCCTGGTGCTCGTCCTGGCGGCCTGCGCTTCGGGCGCCGCGCCGCGCCAGGTCGATGCCGAACCCGTCGCCGAACGCGAGCTGGATGCAAGCGTGCCCAGCCAGCCCTCGGGCCGGATCCGCCTCGCGGAAGGCGTATTCCGTGTGCACCTGAGCAATATCCGCTGCGTGCGTGCGCCGTGCCCCAACGGCTATCTGGTCTCGAACGTCGACGGGCATCCCCCGGCCGTCCGGCCGGAGGCGGTCCAGCCGGTGTCACGGATTCCGCAGGACGTGCGCTTCGATGCCGCATCGGGGGGCGCCGTGCCCGAGCGGCTGGTGGAGCAGGCCCATGTCGGCGACGGCATCGTCGTCGAAGGCCGGGCCTGGCTGATCGAAGGCGGGCGCGTATTGCGGGTGGAAGTGGCCCGGCTGCTCGAGGCCGGCTGAAACCCCCGGGGCGTCTTCAGCGCGCGGCGTCGGCCGGAAGGGCACTTTCGGTCCGCCGGTACCAGTCGTCGCCGACGGGCTCGAAACGCGCGCAACGCTCGATCGGCGCCTCGTAGACGTGCAGCGACACCGCCACGGTCGCATGGCTGGCGTTGCGGATGGTGTGGTACTCGTGCGGCGGGATCAGGCTGCCGGCGCTCCCCGCACCGGCCTGCATGCTGCTGCTGGCCACGAAGCGGACGCGGTCGTCGGTCTGTTCGACCAGCGCGTACTGGGCGATCTCGAGCGCGCCGCGCCAGATGCCTTCCACGCACCACAGGCCGTCGTGGTCGTGAATCGGCGTGCCCTGGCCCGGCGCCCAGGTCATGGCGACCAGGCTGTAGCCGTGCAGGGGGCTGCGATAGAGCTCACGGCGCGCGTAGTGGCCCTCGACCGGCGTGTGCACGCAGGCCGGCAACTGGACCGACGGATCTCGGATCAGCGCGCACATGGCATCGCGCAGCGCCGCCGTGACCGCATGGCCGTCGCCCAGCGCGACCGCGGCGTCGAACGCGGAGACGAGGCGTTCGCGGCCGGGGAACGCGACATCGGGCAGGCTTTCGGCAGCGCGGGACATCATGCCTACGAGTCTAGCCGCTGCCGTCCACCGCTGCAGGCCACGCGTTCAAAGCGCGTCGAGGAAGCCGCCCACCGCCGGGCCGAAGCGCTCGATGTCGACCAGAAAGGCGTCATGACCCTGCGGCGACGCGAGCGGCAGGAAGCTCGCGTCCACGCCGCCTGCGCGAAGCCCCTCGGCGATCTGCTGTTGCTGCTGCAGCGGAAACAGGATGTCGGTCTGCACCCCGATCGCCAGGGCGCGCTCGACCTGCAGCGCGGACAGCCCCGCCGCGGTGTCGCCGTCGACGCTGTCGCCGATGTCGAACCAGTCCATCGACCGGCTGAGGTAGAGATAGCAGTTGGGGTCGAAGCGCCGCACGAACCGGCGGGCATGGCCCTCGAGATAACTCTCCACCTCGAACTCGAGGCCGAACGGGTCGTCGTCGTCGCGGCGATCCGACTCCAGGCGGACCCGTCCGAAGCGCCCGTCCCACTCGAGGGCCGAGCGGTAGGTGATCACGCCGAGCTTGCGTGCCATGCGCATCCCGCTCTCGGGATACGTGGCCTCGTCGTAACGGCCGCCGTTCCAGTCGGGGTCGAGGCGGATCGCTTCGCGCTGCAGCGAGCGGATGGCGATAGAAAAGGGCAGTGCGCGCGCCGCACCGCAGATGTTGACGTGGGCGCGCGCGAGGCCGGGGTGCCGTGCAAGAAGGGACAGGGCGGTCATTCCGCCCATCGAATTGCCGATCACGCAGGCGAGTCGCCCGATGCCGAGGGCGCGCACGACGTGCGCGGCGGCATCGGCGCCGTCTTCGATCGAGAGCTCAGGAAACCCCAGCCGGTAGACGGCGCCGGTCTCGGGATCGGTCGACGCCGGACCGGTGGATCCCTTGCAGCTGCCGAGCGAGTTGACGCAGACGACGAACCAGCGGTCGGTGTCGATCGGCCGTCCGGGCCCGATCATCGCGTCCCACCAGCCCGGCGCAGGATCGCCGTCGTGGCTGCGCGCATGGGCGTCGGGCGACAGGCCGGTGAGAATCAGGATCGCGTTGCCGCCGGCGGGGTCCTGCGTGCCCCAGGTCTCGTAGGCCATGCGCGCGCCGACCAGCGCGCCGCCGCGTTTCATCGGAAACGGCGAGGGCAGATCGATGAAGCGCGTGCCAGGTGGAATGAATTCGGTCATCGGCCAAGTGTAGCGATTGCGTCCCGCAGGCCGGCCGCGCGGCGACGCGTCTATCGCTCCGCGCGGATCTGCAACACGACCGGCGCAGCCGACGGCAGATCGACGACCACGGCCGGCGCCTGCAGATCGTCCGGGCCCTGTTCGGCGCGGCCGGATGCGGACACGCGCGCCAGCACCTCGACACGCGCGAGCGCCGACAGCCGCTGCGTCGGCATCGGACCGTCGCCGTCGCCGAGCGCGATCTCGAGCGGCAGCGACGCCGCGGGGTGCCGTTGCACCGCCACCGGCATCGGATTGCCGGGCTCGCGCGCGATCACGAAGACCTGCGCGCCCGCCGGCAGGTGCAACAGACGCGAACGCGCTGTCGGATCCAGCTCGACCCGCACCCGCAGGCCGCTGGACGCAGGATCGGCAACAGCGGCGTCCCCGGCCGGTGGCGTGCCCGCTGCAGCGCGGGCGACCTCGATCTGCGCGCGCAGGGTCGCTGCGGTCGCTGCATCGAGCTGGTCGAGCAGGGGGGTCCAGGTCGCCACCGCGGCGGCGTCGTCACCGTCCTGGCGCTGGGCGATGCCCAGGAACCAGCGCGCATGCTGGTGGTCGGGTGTGCGCGCGAGCACGTCGCGCAAGATCGTCACCGCCTCCGCATCGAAGCGCCGGCCGGGAGCGGCATTGGCACGTGCCTGGGCATATTCCACCTGCACCCCGTCTTCGTCCGGGAGCAGCGCGGCGGCACGTCCGATCGCATCCCGCGCGTCCTCGGGGCGCTCCATGCCGGCGTAGGCGCGGCCCAGCAGCAGCCAGCCCTCCGGCTGGCGTGGATCGCGTTGCAGGTCGGCCTCCAGGCGTGCCACAGCGTCCTCGAGCGATTCGGGTGCACGCACGGCGTCGGGATCGAGGGCGGCGGGGGTGCCCACCAGCAGGTACATGGACGCCACCAGAAGGGGCACGAGAATGCCGACACCGAGTGCGACACGCGGCGCGCCGCGCCGGAGCCCACGGACCAGCAGGGCGGTCGTGGCGAGGCTCATCAGCAACGCGATCAGGAGGAACAGCGCCATCACCACTCCTGGCTGTCGTCAGGGGGGAGCGGCCGGCCGCCGCGACGCGCACCGGCCAGACGCCAGATGACCAGGCCGCCCGCACCGAGCAGCAGCAGCGGGCCGAACCACAGCAGCCAGGTGGCCGGCTGCACGCGCGGGCGGTACAGCACGAACTCGCCGTAGCGCGCCACCAGGTGGGCCTTGACCGCGGCATCGTCGAGATCGCGACGCATGAGATGCAGCACCTCGCGCCGCAGGTCGTGGGCGATCTGGGCATTCGAATCGGCCAGCGACTGGTTCTGGCACATCACGCAGCGCAGCTCGGACACCAGACGGTGGAACCGGCGCTCTTCGGCCGGATCACGGAACTCCAGCGGCGAGGCATCCACCGCCACCTGGGCCTGCAGCACGGGCGCGACCGCGATGCACACCAGCAGGCCGAGCAGCCACGCGCGCATCAGCGCGCCTCCAGCGCATCGACGCGCGGCATGAGCTCGGTGTGCAACGTCTCGGTGCTCATCGGCCCCACGTGCTTCCAGACCACGATGCCGTCGGCGTCGACCAGAAACGTTTCCGGCGCGCCGTAGATGCCCCAGTCGATCGCTGCGTGGCCGTCGTAATCCACCAGCACCACCCAGTAGGGATTGCCGAACTGCTCGAGCCAGCGCAGCGCATCCGCATGCTCGTCCTTCCAGTTGTAGCCGATCACGCGCACGCGCCGGGTCTTGGCGAATGCGTTGATCACGGCATGTTCCTCGCGGCAGCCCGGACACCAGCTGCCCCACACGTTGAGCAGGTAGGGCTGGCCACGCAGGTCCTCGGCATCGACCAGCCGGCCGGGCTCGTGCAGCACCGGCAGGCGGAATGCCGGTGCCGGCTGGCCGATCAGCGGAGACGGCAGGACGTCGCGATCCGGGTCGCGGCTCAGCCACACCCCGGCGGCCAGCAGCGCGATGACGGCCGCGAACGCGACCAGCGGCAGCCAGCGCGCATACGAGCGCTGCGGACCGGCCCGGCTCATGCCTGCTCCTCGGCGGGCCGCGCGCCGCTGACGTTGCGCGGACGGCGAAAACGCCGGTCGGCCGCTGCCACGAACGCGCCCAGCGCGATCAGCAGTGCGCCCGCCCACACCCAGCGCACGAAGGGTTTGAGGTGCACACGGAGCGCCCAGGCGCCGCCGCCGAGCGGCTCGCCGAGGGCGACGTAGACGTCGCGCAGCGGACCCGGCCGCAGGGCGGTCTCGGTCATCACCTGGCCACCGCTCGCGTAGGTGCGCTTCTCCGGGTGGAGCGTGGCCACGGGTCGGTCGTCGCGCAGCATGCGCACCGTGCCGCGGTCGGCGGTGTAGTTGGGGCCGGCCTGCCGGGCCACACCGTCGAGGACGAAGCTGTCGCGCCCGATCACGAGTGTCTGGCCCGGCGCCAGGGCGACCTCGCGCTGCACGTTGAGCGCCTCCACCAGCAACGCGCCGGCCACGAACACCGCAAGGCCGAAATGCGCGAGCACCATTCCGGTCATCTCCGCGGTGAAGCGCGTCCCAGACGCACGCATGCGCAGCCGCGTCCACGCGAAGCGCAGGGTGCCTGCGGCCACCCATACCGCACCGGTCACGCCCATCGCCGCCTTCCAAGGCCCCTGCGGTGCGACGAAAAAGACCAGCGCGCCGGCCACGAGCGCCAGCACCGCCCAGGGCGCGAGCATGCGCAGCGGTCCGGCCGCGTCCTCGTTCTGCCAGCGGGTCAGCGGGCCGAACGGCAGCAGCAGCACGAGCGGCGCCATCAACAGCAGGAACAGCAGCGAGAAGTACGGCGGGCCGACCGAGATCTTGCCCAGGCCCAGCGCATCGGCCAGCAACGGGTACAGCGTGCCCAGCAGCACCATCGCGCAGGCCGCCACCAGCAGTAGATTGTTGGCCAGCAACAGCGTCTCGCGCGAGGTCGCGGTGAACGGCTTGCCTCGGCTGTCGGGCGCGCGGAGTGCATACAGCAGCAGCGAACCGCCGACGACGATACCGAGGAACACCAGGATGAAGAGCCCGCGCGTGGGATCGGCGGCGAAGCTGTGCACGCTGGTCAGCACGCCCGAGCGCACCAGGAACGCACCCAGCAGCGACAGCGAGAACGTCGCGATCGCCAGCAGGAGGGTCCAGCCGTGGAAGCTGCCGCGCTTCTCGGTGACCGCCTGCGAATGGATCAGGGCCGCGCCTGCGAGCCACGGCATGAAGCTCGCGTTCTCGACGGGATCCCAGAACCACCAGCCGCCCCAGCCCAGCTCGTAGTACGCCCACCACGACCCCAGTGCGATGCCGATGGTCAGAAAGCCGAAGGCGATATTGGTCCAGGGACGGGTCCAGCGCAGCCAGTGCGCGTCCACCCGGCCGTCGAGCAACGCTGCGATCGCGAATGCGAACGGCACGATGAAACCCGAGTAACCGATGTAGAGCATCGGTGGATGGATGATCATCCCCGGGTCCTGCAGCAGGGGGTTCAGATCGCGTCCTTCCAGCGGCATCGGCAGGATGCGCTCGAACGGATTGCTGGTGAACACCAGAAAGGCGAGGAATCCGAAACTCACCGCGCCGAGGATCCCGAGCACCCGCGCCAGCACCACGTCGGGCAGGGAGCGCGAGCGCCAGGCCACGGCCGCGTTCCAGCACGCCAGCACGAAGACCCAGAGCAGAAGGGAACCCTCGTGACCGCCCCAGACCGCAGTGAAGCGGTAGACCATCGGCAGCAGCGAGTTCGAGTTCTCGGCGACATAGCGCACCGAGAAGTCCTGCAGCACGAACCCGGCGGTGAGCAGCGCCCAGGCCGCGAACATCAGCAGCCACTGCGCATAGGCCGCGGGGCGTGCGCTCGCCATCCACGGCGCCAGACCGCGCCGGGCGCCGAGCAGCGGCAGCAGGGTCTGCAGCAGCGACGCCACCAGCGCCAGCAGCAGCGCGATCTGGCCGAGTTCAGGCAGCATCGGAGTGCGCCCCGCGGCTGAGGGGCGGGCGGGGTCCCGGTGTGTGGATCACTGCGCGCTGCCGGCGTCGGCCGGCGTCGCCACGCCGTGCTTCTGATGGGCCAGGCCCATCTTGTCCGCCACTTCCTTGGGCACGTAGGTCTCGTCGTGACGGGCCAGCACCTGCTCGGCGACGAACACGCCGCCGTCCATGCGCCCCGTCGCGACCACCGCCTGCTGCTCGCGGAACAGATCGGGGAGCAGCCCGGTGTAGCGCACCGGCAGTTCCGCGTCGCCATCGGTGACCCGGAAGCCGGCTTCCATCGAGCCTTCGGCGCGGGTGAACGAGCCTTCAGCCACCATGCCCCCGAGACGGAACCGGGCCTCGCCCGACGCCACGGCCGCGCCCGCAGCGCCTCCCAGCACTTCGGCCGGCGTGTAGAGATAGGCCACGTTGCGCTGCAGGGCGAATGCGATCAGCGTCATCGACAAGGCGCTGGCCGCGACCAGCGCCACCACGAACCAGATCCGTCGCCGGCGCACCGGGTTCATCGGCTCAACTCCACGGCCGCAGGCGCCCGTGCGGCGCTGTCACGACGGGCCGCGAGCAGTCGCGCCGCGCGCAAGGTCTGCGCGATGCGCACGCGCGGTGCGACGAAGTCCCAGGCCAGTACCGCGGCGAAAACCGCATACGCCGCGACCACGTATTCCAGATAACTCATGCCACGCCTCCGGCCGCCGGCGCCACCAGCCGGCGTACCCAGTCCTTGCCCGCCTCGCGGCGGAGATTGTCGGCCCGCGCCCGGGCCAGCAGCGACCCGACGAACCAGAACTTGGTCGCGATCACCGTCCACACCAGCGGCCAGGCCATGCTCGCATCGATCGTCGATTCGCCGAACACGCGGATGGTCTGCCCCTGGTGCAGCGAGTCCCACCACACCACCGAGTAGCGGATCACCGGCAGCAGCGCCACGCCGACGATCGCCAGCAGCGAGGCCGCACGCGCCGCGGCGCGCCGGTCCTCGATCGCGCCGTACAGGCCGATCACGCCGAGGTAGAGGAACAGCAGGATCAGTTCCGTGGTCAGGCGCGGATCCCAGCTCCACCACGCGCCCCACATCGGACGGCCCCAGATCGACCCGGTCGCCAGGGTGATGACGGTGAACGCGGCGCCGATCGGTGCACAGGCCATGGCCAGGATCTCGCACAGTTTGATGCGCCAGATCAGCGCGATCGCGCCGTACCCGGCCATCACCGCGAACACCATCAGGCTCATCCATGCGCTCGGTACGTGGATGTAGAGGATGCGGAAGCTGTCGCCCTGCTGGTAATCGGCCGGGACCACGAACAGCGCCCCGTACAGCCCCACCCCCAGGGTCGTCAGCGCGAGGGCGAACGCCCACGGCGCCCAGCGCCGGGCGAATCGGTCGAAGACGGGGGGCGAACCGAGTTGATGGAACCAGCGGACGATCGGATTCATTCGACGGGGCATGCGGGCGTGGCGGGCTGGCGGTTCCGAGGCGCGGGCGCGGTGGCCTGCCACGGGGCGAGCAATCTCACGTCGGCGACGGGACCCTCCAGACCCGTCGCGAGGCCGTTCAATCGAGTGCGATGCGGATGGCGGCGGCCGCGGTGAGCGGCGCCAGGACCAGCGCGGCGACCAGACCCGCAGCCAGCAGCAGCAGGCCACCTGACGGGTCGTGCCCCTGCGCCGCGATCGCGACGCTGCCGGCACCGAACACCAGCACCGGAACGTACAGGGGCAGGGCCAGAAGCGCCAACAGGATACCGGAACGGCGCATGCCGATGGTCAGCGCGGCGACCACGGCGCCGAGCAGGCTGAGCAGCGGGGTGCCGAGCGCGAGCCCGGCGAGCAGCACCGGCAATCGGTCCGCCGGCAAGCCGAGCAGGGTCGCCAGCAACGGCGCGGCGAGCAGCAGGGGCAGGGCGGTCGTGGCCCAGTGCGAGAGCGTGCGCACCAGCACCAGCCAGCCGAGCGGCACGGGCGCCAGCATCCATTGTTCGAGCGAGCCGTCCTCGGCGTCGCCGCGGAACAGGGTGTCGAGTGCGAGCAGACCGGACAGCACCACCGCCACCCACAGCACGCCGGGGGCGACCCGGGCGAGTATCGCCGGCTCGTTGCCGAGGGCGAGTGCGAACAGCACGACCACCAGCAGTGCGAACAGCGCCGGTTGCAGGGCATCGCCGCGCCGTCGCCACAGCAGCCGCAGATCGCGGGCCAGCAGGGCACGCGCACTGCCGGCGAGGGTCGGCGTCGCGGGATCGATCACGCGGCTGCGTCCAGCGAGAACTCGCGGGTGCGCACCGGCGGCGCGGCATAGGCGCCGTGGGTGGTCACCAGGGCCGCTCCTCCGTCGTCGAGCTGGGCCCGGATCATGCGGTTGACCAGGTCGATTCCGGGCAGGTCGAGGTTTGCGTAGGGCTCGTCCAGCAGCCACAGCGGCGCGGGCGACATCCACAGGCGCGCCAGGGACAGGCGCTTGCGCTGGCCCGCCGACATCTGCCGCACCGGAAGGTGCGCGTGCGCGGCCAGGCCGACGACCGCCAGCGCACGCGCGCTGTCCTGCTGCGCGCGCCGGCCCTGCAACCGCGCCAGGAACGCCAGGTTGTCGTAGGCGTCGAGATCGCCCTTCATGCCGGGCAGGTGTCCGAGATAGGCCATCGTGCCTGCGCGCATGGCGCGCGCGGCCGGGCGGCCAGCCACCTCCACCGTTCCCGCTTCGGCCGCGAGCAGGCCGGCCAGCACCCGCAGCAGGGTGGTCTTGCCCGCGCCGTTGCCGCCGCGCACCAGCAGCGCCTCGCCGGCGCCGACCTCGAAATCCAGGGGGCCGAACACGGCCTGGGAGTCGCGCGAGTAGCGCAGTCCTCGGGCGGCGAGCAGCGGTGGGGCGATGGTCATCCGGCGGCGGTGTCCGACACGTGGCCATAAGGGCCGCGCGTCATCTTAGGGTGTGCGGTGCGCGCCGTCAGCGCAGCCAGTCGACGTCGCAGTCGCCTTCCAGGCCGTCGGGGCGCCGCGCGTCCATGCGCAGACGCACCGCGCGCTCGCGTGCCCACCACAGGGTACCGAGCTGGCCGTAGCGGCGGGCGAGACCGTCGAAGTCGGTCAGCGGCATGCCGAACACGATCCAGCTCGGCTCGCGCCAGCTGCGGTCCGCCGCGCTGGCGAAGGCGGGAATGTAGGGCAGGCCGGTGGCGGCCAGTTCCGCATCGAGCGCCTTGTCCGCACGCCGGTTCTCGGTCGCGGCGCGCTGCGTGGAATGGGGATTCCAAGCCGACAGCAGACCGTAGCTCGGCGCATGGGGGTAATGCAGGTCGAGACCGGGCGTGGGCAGACCGATCACCACGTCGTGCCAGTCCGCCCGCGACTGCCAGCGGTAGCGCGCGGCCAGATAGGCGTGCAGCAGCACGATGAGCCGGGCGTCGTCGATGGAATGCTGGTCGTTCATGCCTGCGGTTTATCCCCCTGGCCCGCGTCCGTACACTCGTGGCCCTCGTGCAACCAACGGAAACCCGCCCATGACCCGGACCAAGCTGCCCAAGGTCGGCACCACGATCTTCACCGTGATGTCGCAGCTGGCGGCCGAACACCGCGCGGTCAACCTGGGCCAGGGCTTCCCGGACTTCGACGTGCCCGACCGGCTCGTGGACGGGCTGGCGGAGGCGATGCGCCTCGGGCATAACCAGTATGCGCCGATGACCGGCATCCCGGCGCTGCGCGACGCGATCGCCGAGAAGACCGAGCGGGTCTACGCCCACAGGCCGGATGCCGAGCACGAGATCACCGTGACCAGCGGTGCCACCGAGGCGCTGTTCAACGCCATCCACGCAGTGGTGCGCGCCGGCGAGGAAGTCATCGTGCTCGACCCGGCGTACGACAGCTACGAGCCGGCGATCGAGCTGGCCGGCGCGGTGGCGGTGCACGTGCCGCTCGACCCGCGGACCTTCGCGCCCGACTGGCAGCGCGTGCGCGATGCGATCACGCCGCGCACGCGGATGCTCATCGTCAACAGCCCGCACAATCCGTCCGGCGCGATGTTCGGTGCAGCCGACATCGCCGCGCTGACCGACCTGCTGCGCGATACCGACATCGTGCTGCTGTCGGACGAAGTCTACGAACACATCGTCTTCGACGGCGCGCGCCACGAATCGGTGCTGCGCCACCCGGAACTGCGCGCGCGCGCCTTCGTGGTTTCGAGCTTCGGCAAGACCTACCACTGCACCGGCTGGAAGCTGGGCTACTGCATCGCGCCGCCGGTGCTGACCGCGGAGTTCCGCAAGGTCCACCAGTACAACGTGTTCTGCACCTTCGCGCCGGCCCAGCACGCCTTCGCCGCCATGCTTCGCGAGGCGCCCGAACACTACGAACAGCTCGGCGCGTTCTATCAGGCCAAGCGCGATGCCTTCGCCGCGCAGCTGGCGACCACCCGCCTCATACCATTGCCGGTGCCGGGAGGGTACTTCCAGCTCGTCGACTATTCGCAGGTCAGCGATCTCGACGACGCGGCGTTCTGCCGATGGCTGACGATCGAGAGGGGCGTCGCGGCGATTCCGCTGTCGCCGTTCTACGCCGTCCCGCCGCCGGGCCAGCGTCTGGCGCGGCTGTGCTTCGCCAAGAACGACGCCACGCTGGAGGCCGCGATCACGCGCCTGCAGGCGCTCTGAGCTCGCGGAGGCGGCCTGCGACGATCGGTCGCAACCGGGACTTCAGCTGCGCGACCTTAGAATCGTCATCGGCCGCGGTGTGCGGCCGACCTGTCGTCGGATGGTCTGTCGTGCGTTTCGTTCCGGTCTTCTTTCTTGCGTTGCTGCTCGCGGCCTGCAATGGGCCGGCGCCCGGTCCGTACCACGGGACCGATCTGACGGGCGCATCGTACGGGCGCAGCCTCGATCTGCTCGACACCCGGGGTCAGCCGCGTCGCCTCGGCGATTTCCGCGGTGACTACGTGCTGCTGTCGTTCGGCTACACCCATTGCCCCGAGGTCTGTCCCACCAGCCTGCTCAAGGCCACCCAGGTGCGCCGCGCGCTGGGCGAGCAGGGCGAGCGCCTGCGCATCGTGTTCGTCACCGTGGATCCGAAGCGGGACACCGGCGAGGTCCTCGAGCAGTACGTCGGCGCCTTCGGCGGCGACATCGTCGCACTGCGCGGCGACGAGATGCAGACGCGGCTGGCCGCGCAGGCCTTCCGGGTGACGTACCGCGAGGTTCCCACCAGTTCGTCCTACGCCATGGACCACACCATGGTGAACTATCTGATCGGCCCGGACGGCCGGCTGCGCCTGGCCTTCCAGTACGACCAGCCGGTCGCGCAGATGGTCGAGGACATCCGGCGTTCCATGGCAGGCGAGCGGACAGCCGGCTGATACGACAATCCGGAGTTGCCCGACTTGCAGTGCCGGTTCTCGCCATCGTAGCCTCGCGGCCCGGAGATGTAATTGCACGGAGTCGGCACGCGATGGCAATTCGAGTGTTCATGGTCGACGACCATGCGCTGGTGCGAACCGGTTTGCGGATGATCCTCGCCAACGAGGACGACATCGAGATCGTCGGCGAGGCCGACAGCGGCGAGACCGCGTTGCCACAGATTCGCCGGTTGAAGCCCGATATCGTGCTGTGCGACCTGCATCTGCCGGGCATCAGCGGTCTGGAAGTGACCGAACGCGTGGTCCGTGGCCAGCCCGAAACGCGCGTGATCGTGGTGTCCATTCTCGAGGACGGGCCGATGCCGCGCAGGATGATCGAGGCCGGCGCATCGGGTTACGTCGGCAAGGGCGGCGATGCCCAGGAGCTCGTCCGTGCGGTCCGCGACGTGGCGCGAGGCAAGCGCTATCTCGCCAGCAACATCGCGCAGAACCTGGCGCTGTCCGGGATCGGCGGCGAAGGCACGCCTTTCGACGCACTGTCGCCACGCGAACTCGAGGTCGCGATGCTGCTGGTCCAGGGGCTGCGACAGGAAGACATCGCTCGGCGATTGAGCCTCAGCGCGAAGACCATCAACACCCACAAGTCGCGGTTGTTCACCAAGCTCCAGATCCAGGACAGCATCGCGCTGGCGCGGCTCGCCAGCCAGTACGGTGTATCGGCGCCCGGGTTGACGGTCTGACAGCGGCCGGCCGGTCCGCCGCGTGCAACCGGGGCCCCGGGCCGGACGTCGCCACACCGCGTGCGCCTCGCCCTCTGGAAAGGATGCGCTCTGCGCCCCCGAGGCCGCAGGACGTGATGCGCACGCGTCTCCAGGGCATGCATGACGGTTGAATCCGCCCGGCGTTCCGCGATTCGTGCGCCGAGCGCTCCCACGCTGCGGCTCGCGCGCTGAGAGCTCCCAGGCTGCAGCAGCAGGCGAGAGACTGCCGCGCATGGTGCCGCTCGATACGAGCGTGATCTGCCTGCGACGCAGGCGCCGTGCCTGGGACACGGCGCATCCTCCGGATCATCTGCACGGGCGGCCGACCACGAGCCGGCATCCACACGCGCGCAACTGCAAACCGGGACGCACGTATCGGCCGCAGCGTTGGACCTCTCCGTTGTTCTGGACCGCCATGTCGCGTCTCAGCGCCGGTTCGTGCCCGGCAGGGTGCACTCGCGACGCACGGGCTTGCCGGAGTGCGAGGTCCTCGTTGCAGCCTGCGACTAGAGGCGACAGCGGGCGCGCATCCGGGTCATGCGGGACGGCGTCCCCGGCCCCGTGCCCGGGCGATTCGGCCCAGGCCGGAATGCCGTCGCCGTCCCGCCTGCCCGCAAAAAAGAACGCCCCGGCATGGCCGGGGCGTTGCGTGGCGACTGCAGGTCGGGTCAGGCGTCGCGCGGCGGTGCAGTGCCCGACTTCGGCTCGGCGTCCTCGTCTGCCTGGGTGGCAGTGGTCTCCGCTGCCGCCTCGTCCGCGGGCGGCAGCGCCGAGTCCGCGTCGTCGGCTGCGATGGATGCAGGATCGATCCGCACCGTCTCCGCGGGCGCAGGCGACGGCGCGGCCGGCGCGTCGAACAGACCCGGCGAGCGTTCCGACACCGGGGCCCGAGCCGTGTCTTCCTCTGTGGCCGGAGCGGTCGGCGTTACGGGCATCGCTGCGGCCGAGCTCAGGTCGTCTGCAGGCGCGGACACCTCGTCGGCCTGCTCGTCGCGGGCCGGCAGCGCCTCCGGCGCGTCCGCGGACGCATCGGCGACAGGCTCCGACGTGGACTCCGGGGCGGAGGTCGCCGGACCGGGTTCGCGGGGCGGCGGCAGCGCTTCCGACGTAGGCTCGGCATCCGTCGTCACGCCCGCGGGCGGTCGGACGTCGCCCAGTGGCGTGGTGCGGGTCGCGGCAGTCGGCAGCAGAGCCGGAGCAGCGGCATCCTCCGACGCTGCAACGGGCGCGACTTCAGCCGTCGGGTAGCGGTCTTCCTCGCCTCCGTTCGGGTCGCCCGTCGCAGGATCGGTGGCCGTCAGCGGCGCCGGGCTCGCCGCCGGTGTCGCGGCGACGGCTGCCGCGGGCGCAGGCAGGTCGTCGAAATCGAACTCGGGCTGGGCCCGGTCCGACGGGGCGATGCCGGCTTCGTCTTCCGCGTCGTCACCGTCGACATCGAGCTGGGCTTCGTCACCGGCAGCGCCGGCCTCGCCCTTGCCCCGCCGACGACGACGACCGCCGCGACGACCGCGACGCCGCCGCCCGTTGGCCGATTCGTCGTCGCCGCCGGATTGCTCGTCGTCCCCCTCGTTGCTCACCGACGCTGCCTGCGCCTCGACGCCGGGCGCGTCGAGGCCCGCTACCCCGGCGGCCACCGCGCCCGCCGTGGTCTGGCGTTCGCCGCGCGGCGCGGGCGCAGCTGCGGTCTCGAGGGCATCGGCGGCTTCGTTCGCTACCACCGCGGCGGCGACACCCATCGATGCCTCCTGCTCGACCTCCGACTCGCTCTTCGGCGGGCGCGGTGCACGTGGCGGCTTGGTCTTCGGGCGGCGTTCCTGCTGCCGGTCGGCGCTGCGTTCCTTGCGCGGCTCGGCGGCCGGCTGCTCGCGACGCGGCTCGCGCGCCGGGCCGGGCTGCTGGTCTTCGCGCGGTGTGGCCGGCGACTGCGCCGCCCCCTGGCCGTTGGGTCGGTTGCCGCGGCGGTTGTTGCGCTGACCACCGCGACTGCGATCACCGCCGCGGCCGTCCGCTCGCGGCTGCGCGTCGCGCGACGATTCCTGACGGCCGTTGGCCTGGACCGGTCGGCGCGGCGCGGGTGCGCTTTGCGCCGCCGGCGCGGCGAACAGGCCCTTGAGCCAGCCCATGAACCCACCCGCCGCCGGTTCGGCGACCGGCGCTGGTGCCGGCGCGACGGGCGCCGGAGCCGGCGCCACGGCCGCGACGGGTTCCGGCCTCGGCTCACGCACCGGCGCAGGCTGCGCGGGGCGGACGTTGGTGACCGCCGGCGGCGGCACGTTGAGATTGGCCTTGCTCAGCGCGATCGTGGCCACGCGACGCGGCGTGCCGCGCTGGTAGCTCGGCCGGCTGGTCTCTTCGCCCAGCTCGTTCTCGCGGATGCGCGACACCTCGTAGTGCGGCGTGTGCAGCTGCTCGTCGGCGACGATGATGATCGGCGCGTCGTGGCGCTTCTCGATCTCGGCCAGCGCGCTGCGCTTCTCGTTGAGCAGGTAATTGGCGATCTCGACCGGCGCCTGCACCAGCACCTGCCCGGTGTTGTCCTTCATCGCGTGCTCTTCGGCGACGCGGATGATGGACAGCGACAGCGACTCGATGCTGCGCATGCGGCCGTGGCCTTCGCAGCGCGGGCAGACGATCTGGCTCGACTCGCCGAGCGACGCACGCAGGCGCTGACGGCTCATCTCCAGCAGGCCGAACTTGGAGATCTTGTTCTGCTGCACGCGGGCGCGGTCATACTTGAGCGCGTTCTGCAGCTTGTTCTCGACGTCGCGCTGGTGCTTGTTCGAGGCCATGTCGATGAAGTCGATGACCACGAGGCCGCCGAGATCACGCAGGCGCAGCTGGCGGGCCACTTCCTCGGCCGCTTCCAGGTTGGTGTTGAACGCCGTCTCCTCGATGTCGCCGCCCTTGGTGGCGCGTGCGGAGTTGACGTCGATCGCGGTCAAGGCTTCGGTCTGGTCGATGACCAGCGCGCCGCCGGAGGGCAGGCGCACGGTGCGCTCGTAGGCGCTCTCGATCTGCGACTCGATCTGATAGCGGTTGAACAGCGGCACGTCGTCGGTGTAGTGCTTGAGCTTGCGCAGGTTGTGCGGCATCACCTGCTCGACGAACTCCTTCGCCTCGGCGTACATCTCCGGGGTGTCGATCAGGATCTCGGCGATGTCGGCGCGCATGTAGTCGCGCAGCGCACGGGTGATCAAGCGAGATTCCTGGTAGATCAGGAACGGCGAGGGCTTGCTCAGCGCGGCTTCGGCGATCGCGCGCCAGATGGAGAGCAGGTAGTCGAGATCCCACTGCAGCTCTTCGGCGTCCCGGCCGACGCCCGCGGTGCGGATGATCACCCCCATCTCGTCGGGGATCTCCAGCGCGTCCATCGCTTTCTTGAGCTCGGCGCGGTCCTCGCCCTCGATCCGGCGCGAGACGCCGCCGGCGGTCGGCGAGTTCGGCATCAGCACCATGTAGCGGCCGGCCAGCGAGATGAACGTGGTCAGGGCGGCGCCCTTGTTGCCGCGCTCTTCCTTGTCGACCTGGACCACGACTTCCTGGCCCTCGCGCAGCAGCTCCTTGATCGAGCCCTTGTTGGGGTCGACGCCGGACTGGAAGTAGTCGCGGGAGACTTCCTTGAGCGGCAGGAAGCCGTGGCGGGCGGCGCCGTACTCGACGAACGCGGCCTCGAGCGAGGGCTCGATGCGGGTGATGCGGCCCTTGTAGATGTTGGACTTCTTCTGTTCCCTGGACGGCTGTTCGATGTCGATGTCGTACAGGGACTGGCCATCAACGATGGCGACGCGCAGTTCTTCTGCCTGCGTCGCGTTGATCAGCATGCGCTTCATGGTGACATTCCTTAACGCGCTCTCGCGCGCGGAACGCCGGGGCGTTTCGCCTGGATGAGGCCTGAGGCCGCCGCGCATGCGCAGCGACGTACCGGGTTGTCCAGCGCTACGACACCACGGCGGGCCGCGGGAGCGCTCGTTGTCTTCTTCGGTGTTGCGGGACCGCCGGCCACCTCCGGGGCGGTCGATCGACCGGCCGGAGACGCCACGCGGGACGTGTTCAGCGCCGATGCCAGGCATCGGGCGATAACCGGTGTTGCCGTGCAGCCGCTAACATGGCCGCCCCTGGGGCGGTGGCCGCGCACTGTCCGGAGGACTCGGGAAGGCAGGCTTTTGGCCCGGGTTCTTCCTGAGAAATCAGCACCTTATATCGCGGCGCGAGTGTAGCAGATAAAGCCTGAGATGACTGACAGCGGATCCAACCCGACCGGCGGCGTGCGCCTGGTGCGCGTCCCCGACGACCGGGACGGGCAGCGCCTGGACAATTTCCTGCTCGGCCAGCTCAAGGGCGCACCGCGGTCGATCATCTACAAGATCGTGCGCAGCGGGCAGGTGCGGGTGAACGGGGGGCGGGCCAAGGCCGAGCGCAAGCTCGAGGCCGGTGACGAAGTGCGGATTCCGCCCGTGCGGCTCGAGACGCCGGGCGAGGCCGGCACCCCCTCGAGGGGCCTGCTGGCCGCGATGGAGGCCAGCATCGTGTTCGAGGACGCCCGTCTGCTGGCGATCAGCAAGCCCTCGGGCGTGGCCAGCCACGGCGGCAGCGGCATCAGTTTCGGGGTCATCGAGACCCTGCGCGCCCTGCGGCCGAACCAGTCCCTGGAACTGGTCCACCGGCTCGACCGCGACACGTCCGGCCTAATGGTGCTGGCCAAGAAACGTTCGGCGCTGACCCAGCTCCAGGCGCTGCTACGCGAGGATCACGGCGCGGGCATCCGCAAGCGCTATCTCACCCTGCTGGCCGGGCGCATGCCGGACGGCACGATGAGCGTGGATGCGCCGCTCCACGTGGGGCTGCGCCAGGGTGGCGAGCGGCATGTCCAGGTCAATGCGCAGGGCAAGGTTTCGTTGAGCCACTTCGGCGTGCTGGAGCGTCGCGGCGGCCACTCCTATTGCGAGGTGCGCATCGAGACCGGCCGCACCCATCAGATCCGTGTCCATGCCCAGCACATCGGCCATCCGGTAGCGGGTGACGACAAATACGGCGATATCGAGGTCAACAGGCGCCTGCGCGACCAGATCGGCCTCAAGCGTCTGTTCCTGCATGCCGCGTCGCTGGAGTTCGCCCTCGACGACGGCGAGGCCTACGTGCTCAATGCCCCGCTCGCGGACGATCTGCGCGAGGCGCTGGATCGCCTGCGCTGACCTCGGCGTCCTCCTGGCGGACGTGCGCCGCTTGATCGGAGCGCGCCGGGACGGTTCCGGACGACCGGTCGCCCGAAGCCGCAGCAGCGAGCGGTGGGGCGCGTGCCGGCAGACGCGTCGGGACCCGGGTCCGGGCTCACCAACTGCAGGCGGTGGGCCTCGCCGCGAAGATCGCGGGCGTCATTGCACACGGGCCGAGGTGGGCACGCTGCCTGCCGGTCCGTGCGTGCAGGCGCGGTCGAGCGTCCGCTGGCACGGTGCGCGCAGCACCGGGCGTGCGGGATCGGCCGGAGGCAGGCCGATGCGCGGACGCGGTCCGCGCCGGAGGGCCGTGGATGCACTGTCACGTCGTCATCCCTTCGGCTGCGGGAAGCCGATGCGCTCACGGGGGCCAGAAGCCGTCGGCATCGACGTAACGTCAGCACACGCGTGACGACCGATCGCTTCGGATCGCGCCGACCGCCTGCCCACGGCAGTCGGCCGGTCGCGCGCAGATCGGCGTGCGGACGCACCCGATGGGACTGAGGACGCTCGTGCGCGGACGCCAGCCACATGTGCTTCGCGTCGCCATCGATCTGTCGTGCCTCCTGTGCGGACTGCGGCTGATCGCGGTGCGCGGACGGCGGGATCAGGCGCGACGGGGAGGCTCCGGAATGCTTCGGCCACGGGCTGCCCGTCAGAATCGCGATCCGGTGGCCGCGCGTGCAACCCGACTCGGCCATGCGCTCGGCCTGCAAGACCGCGGCGCCGCTGCCTGGTCGAGCACCGTGCGCCGTCAGGCGAGCAGCGCGTCCGCCTTGGCGGCGCAGATGAAGTCGTTCTCGCTCAGGCCGCCCACGTCGTGCGTGGAATAGCGGACGTGGACGCGGTCGTAGTGCACGCCGAGGTCCGGGTGATGGTCCTCACGGTGGGCGATGAAGGCCAGGGCGTTCACGAAGGCCATCGTGCGGTGGTAATCGTCGAAGCGGAACGTCCGGGTGAGCGCCTGGCCGTCTTCGGCGAGGGTCCACTCCGGCAACTCGGGCAGCAGTTCGCGCAGCCGCGCCTCGGGCAGGCGGTGCTCGGCGCCCCGACGGGGGATGCAGTGCGCGGCGGCGAGCGGGACGAGATCGGACATGACGGGCTCCTTCGGGCGACGCGGGGGCGTTCATGCGCCAGACGGGCGCCGTGGTCCACCTCCGCCGGGGGTCGCTAGAATACGCCGCATGATCAACATCTCCGAAACCGCGCAGACGCACTTCCGCAAGCTGCTGGAGCGCGAGTCCATGCCCGGGCTGGGCGTACGGCTGTCGGCCGTGCACGCCGGCACCCCCCGCGCGGATGTGAGGCTGGAGTTCGCCGACAGCGGCGATCTGACCGGCGACGAGTGGGCGATCGACTGCGAAGGGTTCACGCTGTGGCTGGATGCCACCAGCGTGCCGTACCTCGACGGCGCGGAGATCGACTACGAGGCGCGCGCGACCGGCGGACAGCTGCAGATCCGCGCACCGAAGATCAAGGGCGAGGCCCCGCCGGAGGCCGCATCGCTGGTCGAGCGGGTGCGCTGGGTGGTCGAGCAGGACGTCAATCCCCAGCTTGCCCAGCACCGCGGCCATGTGACCGTGCAGGAAGTGACGGCCGAGGGCGTGGTGGTGCTGCGGTTCGGCGGCGGCTGCCATGGCTGTGGCCTGGTGGACGTCACGCTCAAGCAGGGCATCGAGAAGACCCTGATGGACAAGGTGCCAGGCGTGACGGCGGTGCGCGATGCCACCGATCACGACACCGGCGATGCGCCGTACATGCCGCGCGACGCGGCCTGAGCGGCGCCGGCGCCGGGCGGCCGCGAACGGATGTTCACCTCCGCCGATCTGATCGACGTGCTGCGTCGCCGACGACGGCGTTCGATCCGACCGGAGACGGTCGAGACCGGGTTCCCGCCCGCATGGGAGACCTGGCTCGCTGCACAGCGCGCGCGCGTGGGCGCGGTCACCGGCGCCGCGGCCGGCGCGATCGTCGCGATCCTGGCGTCCCGTCCGGCGCCACCGCGGCCCCGCTTCGCGCCGCCGCGTAGCCGTCTGCACGCATGGGCCTCGCTGGTCCACCCCATGTGGCAGCCGCCGCCCAGAGACCAGCGCGGCCTGCGCCGCGTATCGCTGGCGGGCACGCTGCTCGTCCAGATCGTCTGGTTGAGCATGCTGTTTACCCTGATGAACGCCCGGTTCCTCGTCTCGGACGCGCCGGCCGCGCTCGGCGAGGAGCATGTGGTGCAGGCCGTTTTCATCGGCACGGGCACGCCCGAGACCCGTGGCGGCGGCGGGGCGCCGGATACGCCATCCCCGGTCGAATCGCCTGCCGCGCCTGCGGCACGTGCGGTCGCGCCGGTGGCCCGCACCGAGCCGGTCGAATCCGAGGCCCTGCCCGAGCCTGCCGCCGCCGAGCGCGTCGAGGAGCCCGTCGCACCGCAGGTGCTCCAGGTCACCGTCACGCCGCGGCCGGACATCGACTTCGTGCTGCCGCCCCCGCAGCCGCGTGCGACCGTGCCGGACATCGCCGTGCGCGAGCGAGAGGTTGCCGGCGCGCCGCTGCAGGCGGTCGACGTGCCGACCCTGCGCAGTCCGGCGTCCACACCGGTCCCGGCGCCACGGCCGCGCGAGGTGGAGGTCGAGCTGCGCGAGCGCGCGATCTCCGCTCCGCTGGAGTCGATCCAGGCACCCGAGATCACCCGTCGCGAGGTGGCCCTCGACGCGCCGGCGCGCCCGGCGCCGACCACGCCGGACATCGCGGCCCGCGAGCGCGCCGTGCCGCTGCGTGAACCCGCCGGTCGCCCCGTTCCGGCAGCGCC
>NZ_JACCJZ010000001.1 GCF_013425765.1 Luteimonas deserti | reverse complement strand
GCGCGGGGACCCGGCTGGAGACCGGCCTGGACGAGAGCGGCACGGATGGTGGCCTCGACGTTGCGGGCGGTGCTGGACGACAGGCTCGGCACGCGGGGCGATGCGGGCACGGCGAGGCGGAAGCGTCGAGCGAGCTTCTTGAAGGATTTCACGTGAGGGAACCAGGCGGGTGGGGGGAATCCGCGCGCGCAGCGTAGGCGATCGGATGTGACGGGTAGGGAAGGCACGACACCGGGCCAGGCGCGCCGGCCAGGGCGGTGCCGCCGCACGTGGTGCCCCGGCGCAGGCGACCGGTCTGCAAGCGTGCATTGCAGGCGTGAGCCGGCGCCCGCGCCCGGCGCAATACGGGGCTGGCGCCGCGCTGCGCCGGCATACATGGATACGCAGCGCAGACCCGCGTGCGTGCGGCCAAAACAAAACGCAGCGCGGGTGCGCTGCGTCGTGTCGACCTCGCGGCCGGGCTCGCGGGCCCGGTGCCGGGGAGGTCAGGCGCCGCCGAATCCCCGGCTCGACTGCGAACCGGCGGCCGGCTCCGGGCCGACATCGAGGGTTTCGCCGACCAGGACCGGATCGCCATGCGGCGTGGTCCGGCTGCCGTCGTCGGCGAGCGCACCGGTGGTTTCGCGGCTCAGGGCGCCGTTGCCGGATGTCCCCGTGCCGGTGCCCGGCTGGCGGCGTTGCCAGGCGCGGTAGGCGACATAGCCGAGCGCGCCGACGGTCATCATTCGAAAGAGCTTCATAAGGGTGGTCTCGTGCGTTGCGGGGAGGGCGAGGATGGCCAGCGCCGGGTGATCCGCGCGTGACCCTGCGGGCGGTCGCACGTGCATCTGCTTCCCGGGGGCGCAACGGTTCAGCCCCACGTCGGCATCGCGACGCCCGGTGATCCGCTGACGCCACACGCGACCCGGGCCTGCGTCGCGCTCGGCCCGGCGGGCTGCGCATTCAAGAAGCCGGGGGGATGCCCGATACCGGTAGGAACCGGTCGGCGTTCCATGGCCCGGCGCGGGCGGCCGGGGGCGAACCTCTGGCGCCGGGGCCCGGATCGGTCGTACCGTCATCGAAACCGGGGCCGCCAGCCGCCATGCGCACAGTGGAGCCAAACGGGAACGCGCCGCAGATGTCGCCCTTGCCCCAGGGCCGGGCGCGGGGCGGTCTGCTCGCGGCCTGGCCGCCCGCGGCGATGGCCGCGGTGGTCCTGCTGGCGGGTCTGGTGGTCACCGCCGCGCTCTGCTATCGCGAATGGCGGATGGCCGAGGCGCGCGCGGACGCGCTGCACGCCTCGCTCGCCGACGCTGCGGAGGCCCGCCTGCACGACCCGCTCGACGCCGCCTCGGTCGCGTTGCGCGCGATGCAGACCGTGTTCCTGTCGCATGTGGCGATGGATCAGGCCGCCTTCGCCCGCTACCAGGCGAATCTGCGCGCGGTGGACGAACTGCCCGGCTACCGGACCACGGGCTTCGCGCGCTACCGGCCGCCTGCGCCGGGCGCGCCGCCGTCCTACCGCTACGAACTGGTCACCCCGATCGAGGGCAACGAGGCCGTGATGGGCATCGACATCGCCCGCCAGCCGGCCAACCTGCGCGCGCTCGAGCGCGCCCGCGACAGCGACACCGTGGTGATGTCGGCGCCGTTCCGGCTGGCCCAGGCGCAGGAGGCCGACAGCCGCGCCCTCGGCGTGACCCTGCGCCTTCCGGTGTACTCGCCGGGCCAGGTGCCGGCCGATCCCGACGAGCGGCGCGCGCGGGAGGTCGGTGCGCTGGCGATCAGCCTGCAGCTCGACCCGATGGTG
The DNA here is from genome assembly GCF_013425765.1 of Luteimonas deserti. GTDB lineage: Bacteria > Pseudomonadota > Gammaproteobacteria > Xanthomonadales > Xanthomonadaceae > Luteimonas > Luteimonas deserti. The sequence goes on along the minus strand of NZ_JACCJZ010000001.1, from coordinate 115,377 downwards.
CGCGCCGCGCTGCAGGGCCGGATTCTCGAGTTCCTGCACGTGGACATCCGCGATCTCGACACCGGGCCCGAGCCGGCGGTCGTGTTCGCAGGCGGGCCCTTGCCGGCCCATGCCGGGACGCCGCTGGTGCGCGAACTGCAGTTCGGCGGACGCCGCTGGGAAGTGCGCATGCACCCACTGGAGCGCCGTCCGGGCCTGGTCCACGTGCGCTCGACCGCGGTGGCCGGCGCGTTGATCACGGTGCTGCTGTCGATGCTGCTGTGGTCGGTGGCCGGGACCCATCGGCGAGCGCTGGCGCTGGGCCAGCGGATGAGCGCGCGCTTCAGCGAGAGCGAAGCCCGGTTCCGCACCCTCAACGAACTGCTGCCGGTGCTCGTGCTGCTGGCAGACGCACCCGGCCAGCGGATCACCTACGCCAACCAGGCCGCGCGCCAGCGTCTCGGCGACGTGGTGGGGACTCCGCTGCCCGCACTGTTCGCCGATCCGCGTGCGCGCGAGGCCATGCCCGGCGCCGGTGTCAGCGGTGGCTGGGACGGTCACGAGGTGGCGATCGGCCAGGCCGGACGCGCGTTCTGGGCGCGGGTCTCGCTGGCGCAAGTGGTGGTGGACGGCGCGCCGCACCTGTTGCTCACCGCCACCGACATCAGCGAGCACCGCGAGCTGACCGAGCGCCTGAGCTACCAGGCCACCCACGACGCGCTCACCGAACTGTGCAACCGGCGCGAGTTCGAGCGCCGGCTGTCGGAGGCGCTGCGCGAGCGCGCGGTGGATCCGCAGGCGCCGCCGTTCGCGCTGCTGTACTTCGACCTCGACCAGTTCAAGGTCATCAACGATCTGTCCGGGCATATCGCGGGCGACCAGCTGCTGGTGGAGCTGGTCCTCGCACTGAGGCTCAACCTGCGCGAAGGCGACATGCTGGCCCGGCTCGGCGGCGACGAGTTCGGTCTGCTCGCGTTCGATGTGGACGAGGCCATGGCGGTGGCCCTGGGCGAGCGGCTGCGACGTTGCATCGACACCGTGCGGTTCGTCTGGCAGGGCCGCACCTACTCGGTCAGCGCCAGCATCGGCGTGGTGCTGGCCGACCGCCCCGGCATCAGCCTCAAGGACGTGATGGCCTGGGCCGACAGTGCCTGCTACCAGGCCAAGGAGGCCGGCCGCAACCGCGTGCACGTCTACCGCGAGGACGACGACAGCACGCGGCGGCTCGGCGAGATGGAATGGGTGAACCGGCTGCGCGCGGCGATGGAGCAGGACCGGCTGCTGCTCGACTACCAGGAGATCGTGCCGGTCGGCGAGGCGGCCGGTGCCGGTGCGCACGCCGAACTGCTGCTGCGCCTGCGCGACGAATCGGGTGACGAGATCATGCCCGGCAGCTTCCTGCCGGCGGCCGAGCGCTACGGCCTGATGCCGGCGGTGGACCGCTGGGTCATCCGCACGGCCGTCGCCAATTTCGCCCGGCTGCATCCACGGGGCGAGGCCCTGCGCACCTGTGCGATCAATCTGTCGGGCGCGAGCATCGAGGACGAGGACCTGGCCGATTTCATCCTCGCCTGCATCGCCGAGCACGGCGTGCCGGCCGAACGGTTCTGCCTCGAGATCACCGAGACGGTGGCCGTGCGCAGCTTGCTCAAGGTGGCGGCGGTGATCGCCCGCCTGCGCGAGGCCGGCTGCCGCATCGCGCTGGACGATTTCGGCGCGGGCATGTCGTCCTTCGGCTATCTCAAGAATCTGCCGGTGGACCTTATCAAGATCGACGGCAGCTTCATCCGCGAGCTGGACGAGGACCCGATGAGCCGGACGATCGTCAGCGCGATCGTGCAGATCGGCCACCAGCGCGGCCTCAAGGTGGTCGCCGAGTGGGTCGACAACGCGCGGGTGCTCGAGATCCTCGCCGAGCTCGGCGTGGACTACGCGCAGGGGTTCGCCCTGCATCGGCCGCAGCGGGTGGTGTTCCAGCGCTGAGCATCCGTCGCGGGTGAGTTCGCGCGGGCGTCAAAGGGGCTTCGAGCGCAGGCGTCGGGTTGCGCCTGTACGGCCGGGGTGGCGGCGCCTGCTTCGGCCGCGTCGCTCAGGACACCAGGGCGCGCTTGCGGTCGAGCAGATCCTCGTCCGCCCGCATGAACACGGTGGCGGTCGGCTCGCCGGGCATGCCCATGCTCATGCCGTAGGCGAAGCGCAATCCGAGTCCCCCGGCCTCGCGTTCGATCACCGCGTTGAGCCGCCACAGGGTGTCGAGCGCATCGAGCCCATGGAGGACGGCGACGTATTCGCCGCTTCCGCTGCTGCGGGTCACCGCATCACGGCCACCGGCGAGTGTCTGGTCGATCGCCGCATCGAGCTGCAGCAGGAGCTTCTCCGTGCTGCGCTCTCCGAGCCGCTCCACGGTGCCGGCGTAGTCCTGTAGCTCGATCAGGGCGAGCATATACGCGGCCGCCTCGTCGTCCGGCGCGGCGGCTGCCGGCGCCGCCTGCGCCACGAAGGCGGTGTGCTCGAGGGTGCGTTCGCGCACGCGGCTGTCGAGCAGGGTCACGGTCAACCGTGCCAGCGACTGCAGCGACGCGCGCTGGCCGTCATCGAGTTCGCGCGGGGCGTCGTCGAGCACGCACACGGTGCCGATCGCGGCACCGTCCGGCGTGACCAGCGGCATCCCGGCGTAGAAGCGTTTGTCGCCTTCGGATCCGTCGACGTAGGGATTGCCGGCGAACCGGGCGTCGCGGCGCAGGTCGGGCACCTCGAACAGCCGGTCGGGCGCCCGGATCGCGTGGTCGCAGATCGCGACATCGCGCCCGGTCTGGCGCGTGTCGATGCCGGTGCGGGCCTTGAACCACTGCCGGTCGCGGTCGATGAAACTGATCAGCGCCGTGGGCGTGCCACACAGCGAGGCGGCGAGATGCACGATGTCGTCGTAGGCGGCCTCGGGCAGGGTGTCGAGGACGTGGTAACGGTCGAGTGCGCGCTGGCGCGCCGGTTCGTCGAGTGCACGGGCAGGCTGCATCGGTGTCTCCAGTCGAAGCGAGGGCCGAGCGTGGCAGCGCAGTCGTTAATGACGGGTGGCCGCGCGTGCGGAGCGGTGTGCTCGCACTGCGCCGCGCGGGATGATCGCGCTCAGCGTCGCGTCGCGAGCACGCCGTCGAGTGCCAGGCCCGTACGGAATCCGGCCTTGGCCAGCCGCCGCGCGACCTCGTTCGGCACGTCGCGGCCGCTGGTCAGCCGGTTGGGCGCACCCGTGTAATGGAACAATCGTCCGCCGCGACGGATCACCCGCGCCAGCTGGTCGTAGAACGTCTGCGAATACAGCTCGCCGGCGATACCGAAGCGCGGCGGATCGTGCAGCACGGCGTCGAACCCCGCGTCGGGCAGCGTGCGGATCGCGTCCGCGACGTCGGCATGCACCAGCCGGAGCCGCCCGTCCGTCGCCTCGGGGTCCGGCGACCAGGGATTGAGCGTGCGCAGCCACAGCACATCGGCGTTCTTCTCGAACGAATCGATCCGCGAAACACCGGCCTCGAGGCAACACGCGGCGAAATAGCCGAGGCCACCGCAGGTGTCCAGCACGTGGCGACCACGCGGTTCCACCAGCGCCACTTTGCGGCGCGCGTCCTCGAACGGGGATACCCGTGCGGTCGGCAGCATCTTGATGCCGTCGATCTCGAACGTCGGCGCGCCCCAGGGCGTGGGCACCAGCTTGATCAGCGAGCCCGCGTAACGCGACACCGCGCGCCACTCGTCGTCGGCGAACCGGTAGAGCGTGCGGTCCTTGAGCCGGTCCGGCCACGGATAGGCGACGCCTCGCCAGGACCATTGCGCTGCCTGCAGGACCGCCGTGTCGGTGGTGCGCCCCAGGTCCAGCGACCCCGTCCAATACGCCTCGCCGGTATCGCGGGCGGCGCGCATGGCGTCGGCGATGTCGCGGGTCAGCAGCGGGCCCTTGGTCGGATGCACGGTGGAAACTCCCCTGCGGACAGCGCGGCATCGTATCCGAGCCGGTCCGACCGTGTGCAAGGAGGATCGGCGCGACCATCGCGCTCCGCACACGTTCCTCATCGATGTAAACCCGACTTGAACAGGACCGTTAGCGCACGGTCCCGCTGGCGTGAAGGTTTGTACGCGCTTCAGCTTGGAACGTCTCTACTGCGTCCGCGCCGGCGGATCCTCCGCCACGCCGCTGCACCGGCATGCGATCCCCCGAACGCGCCAAGCCCCGACGCGTTGCGCAGCCACAAGACCAACAAGAGGACAAGACCCATGAACAAGTTCATTCTTCCGGCCGCGATCGTTGCGGCCCTGTGCGCCCCCACCGCGTTCGCTCAGAGCGCAGGCGACACCTACCGCCCCGATCTGCAGGTCGGCGAGGGCAACGGCTTCGTCGCCGGCAGCGTCGGTCGGACCGACGGCGGCACCGCGGGGCGCTTCGGTACGGGCGACTTCAACGTGTTCGAGAGCCGCGACGGCCGCAAGACCGGCTACGGCCTGGTCGGTGGTTACCGCTGGAAGGTCGCCCAGAACTTCGGCCTCGGCGTCGAAGGCGGCTACACCGATCTCGGCAATCTCGTCGTGCGCAACGCGTTCCGCGACGACGACGTCAACCAGCGCCAGGACACCAATGCGCTGCGTGGCTGGCAGGTCGGCGGAAACGCGCGCCTCAACGTGACTCCCGAGTGGTATCTCGGCGCACGCGGCGGCTATTTCCGCGCGTCCGACAACAACGTCGAGTACTACAATTCCGTGGGCCAGAACCTCGGCCTCGACAGCGGCCGCCGCGACGGTCGCAACAGCTGGTACGCCGGCATCGGCACCGGCTGGAACGCGACCGACAACTTCAGCGTCGGCGTGCATTACGACTACTACCGGGCGAAGTCCGGCGATGTCCGCGATCCCGCATCGGGCGTGACGTTCGAAGGCCCCAAGCGCTCGACGGCGCTGCTCGGCCTGACCGCCGAATACGCGTTCTGAGCAACGGACGCGAGAGGGACGCTCCCTCGTTGCAACATCAGACACGGGCGCCTTCGGGCGCCCGTGTCGTGTGCGGGTATCGTGCCGTCGGCGGGACGAGGATGTGCGGAGTGCGCATGGACACGCGATATCGAGGCGATCGCAGCGCAACCGTCCGCTGGCGTGACGAAGGCCTCGTCGCGACGACACGTACGCATGGGCGGTCCGCAACGACAGCAACGGAGGTTGACGGCATCGAGCGCCGTGTGGGCCCATCGTGTCAGCCGGCGGACCACGTCGTGATCAGCCGGCCGATCTCATCCCGAGGCGAAACGCCATGCGCGCCGGCGACCATCGCGTGCATGAGGCACGCCGGTCGCCGTGAGTGCGCTTCAGGCCGCAGCGCGCGAGTCCGGCAGTTCGTGATTGGCCGCGACTCCCGGGTGCCGGGTCATCGGACCCTCCACGCCGAGCACGCGTGCCAGGTCGCGCTCGAAGCTGCCATCCGCGTTACGGATCCGCAGACACGCCTCCGGACCCACGAGGGCGCGCAGCAGGCCGCCTTCGGTCGCCTCCCGCCGGCTCAGGAACGCACGCAGGACACGGCCGTCCGCGTTGTCGCGAAGGACCCACAGGCTCTGCGTCATGTCGTATTCGAGGGTATAGCTGTTCATGCGGCTGGCCTCTCCGTTGCGGTGCGAGGCGAGTCTGTGCACGGCGGCATCGGTCCGGCGTGAACATGCTGCCGGCGCGTCGAGCCGCGACTGCAACAGCGGCACGCGACCCGGGACACCTCCCGAGCCCGGCTCAGTCCGCGTTCCGGTTCTCGGGCCCGTTAGGCGTTGCGACGTTCCGGCTCAACCGGCCGGCGTCAGGCCCACCCACACCTGCATGTCGACCGTACTCAGCCCCCCGTGGTTGGTGAGGAAGGCCACATCGGCGGCATCGCGACCGATCGCCACCACGATGCGCCCACCGCGCGGGTCCGCCTGGGTCGCGTCGCAGGTGTACCAGCGCCCATCGAGCCAGACCTCGAACCAGGCATGCAGGTCCATCGGCTCGAGGCCGTACAGGTAGCCGACCACCATGCGCGCAGGCAGGCGCAGCGCACGGCACAGGGCGATCCCGACATGGGCATAGTCGCGGCACACGCCGGCGCCGTGCCGCATCGTTTCGATGGCGTCGGTGCTGGCATTGCTCTCGCCATAGCGGTAGACCACGTGGCGGCGGATCCAGCCGCAGATGGCCTCCACCTGGCCCGCGCCGGGCGACGCATCGCCGACGATGTCCAGCACGTCGTCGAACAGGCGGTCGGAGGGACAGTACCGGCTCGGCAGCAGGTACTGCAGCGTGTCCGGCGGCAGCAGCGCAGGCGCGGTCGCGGGCGCGGTCCCCGGGGTCGCGATGTCGGCGTCGGTCTCCACTTCCAGCTCGGCGCGGATGGTCATGCGCCCCCGGGGCACGATGAAGCGCTGGCAGACGTTGCCGAAGCCGTCGATGTATTCCGAAGGCCGCACCTGCGGGGTGAACCGCCAGGTCTCGCTCACCAGCCACTGCGCCGCATTGCTGCGCGGGCGCAGCATCGCCACCACGGCGCAATCCGCCTCGGCTTCCACCACGATCTCGCAACCGGCCTGTAGTCGCATCGGCATGTCCTGTCTGGGGGCGCGAGCGTAGACGAGGGCGTGTGCAGCCGGTGCACACGCCCGGTCCGGGCCGATGCGACCGGTCACGGCTGCACAACGCCGGCGCCCCTAGGGTGATGCGCCCCCCATCCGGAGTCCCTTCATGAACCAGCCCGCCCAGCAACAGGACGTCCCCGGCGTCGAAGCCAAGCTCGACCCGCAGGCCGACCACGGCGAATCGAGCTATCGCGGCAGCGGCAAACTCACCGATCGGGTCGCGTTGATCACCGGAGGCGACAGTGGCATCGGCCGCGCGGTCGCGCTGGCGTATGCACGCGAGGGCGCCGACGTCCTGGTGAGCTACCTCAACGAGGATGACGATGCGCGCGAGACCAGGCGTCTGGTGGAAGAGGCCGGCCGCCGCTGCGAGCTGGTGCCGGGCGACATCGCCGACCCCGCGCACTGCCGCGCACTGGTCCAGAAGACGATGGACGCCTTCGGCAGGCTCGACATCCTCGTCAACAACGCCGCCTACCAGATGAGCTACGACTCGCTGGACGAGATTCCCGACGAGAAGTGGGACTACACCTTCCAGGTCAACATCACCGCGATGTTCCACCTGTGCAAGGCCGCGGTGCCGCACATGAAGCCCGGTGCCTCGATCATCAACACCAGCTCGATCAACTCCGACAAGCCCAACCCCAGCCTGCTGCCCTACGCGACGACCAAGGGCGCGATCGCCAACTTCAGCGCGGGCCTCGCGCAGATGCTGGCCGAGAAGGGCATCCGGGTGAACTCGGTGGCGCCCGGTCCGATCTGGACGCCGCTGATCCCGGCGACGCTGCCGCCCGAATCGGTCAAGGAGTTCGGCAACCAGACCCCCATGAAGCGTCCCGGACAGCCCGCCGAGTGCGCGCCGATCTACGTGCTGCTGGCGTCGGACGAAGGCAGTTACATGACCGGCGGCCGCTATGCGGTCACGGGCGGCATGCCGATCCTCTGAGACGGCGGCGCCGATGAACGGGCGATCTGCACGCCGCTTCCACCTTGCTGCATCGTGCCCATCGCGGCCATGACGATTTCACCCTCGGCTTCACGGCTGCCGTCTACAAAGGACCCATCCTGCAATCCGGCAGGCGGAGCACACACCATGGACAACAACCGCAGCGAAGGCATGAAGAACCAGGTCAAGGGCACCGCGAAGGAAGTCGCGGGCAAGGTGACCGGCGACACCGCCCAGGAAGTCGAGGGCAAGGTGCAGAAGAATGTCGGCAAGGCCCAGAACGAGGTCGGCAAGGCCGCCGACGAGGTCCGCAAGGACCGCTGAGTCGAGCAGATCGGACACCAGGACAGGCGGCTTCGGCCGCCTGTTTTCGTATCGGGGCGCGGTCGCCGCTGGCGGGCGCGCCGGAGCTGGCGAGGCCTGCGCGTGCCCGGCCGACCACGCTCAGCCGATGACGCGCTCGAACGGGGGCAGGGCATCGAGGATGCGCTTGCCGTACTGCCGGCTCAGCAGCCGCGAGTCGAGGATCACGACCCGTCCGGTATCGGTGGACGTGCGGATCAGACGGCCGGCGAACTGGGTCAACGTGCGCAGCGCATGCGGGACCGCGATCAGGTTGAACGGGTTGTGCCCGCGTGCCTCGAGCCATTCGCCGAGCGTGGCGGTCTGCGGATCGGTCGGAACCGCGAACGGCACCTGGGTGATCACGACCGTCGTGCAGGCCTCGCCGGGCAGATCGAGTCCTTCGCCGAACGAGTTGAGTCCGAACAGCACCGAGCCCTTGCCGGCGGCGACACGCTCCAAGTGCGCCGCCACCACCTGCGACTTGTTGCCGCTGCTCTGCAGCTGGATCGCCGCGCGGCGCGACGCCGGCATCAGCTCGGCCACCTTCTCCATCTTCCAGCGCGAGGTGAACAGGACCATGCTGCCTCGGGTCCAGTCGAGCTCGCGTGCGAGCCACTCGGCGACGGCCCTGGGATGACCTTCGCGGTCGTCGGGGGCCACCGGAAAGCGCGGAACCACGAGCTGGGCCTGTCGCGGCAGGTCGAAGGGCGACGGCAGCGAGACCGTCTCGGCATGGTCGGGCAGGCCGGTGTCGATGGCGAAGGCCTGGAAGTCGCCACCGCCGGTCAGCGTGGCCGAGGTCATCACCACCGAATCGACCTCTTTCCACAGCAGTGAACGCAGCACATGGGCCGCCGACACCGGCGAGCAGTGACAGGCGAGATCGCCGTCGCGGGTGGCCGTGACCCAACGGGCCATGGGCGGCGCACCCTCGCGATCCTCGCGACGCCAGCCGACCCACAGGTCGTGCTGCTGCTCCACCGTTTCCAGCGCGAGACCCAGGGCCCGCTGCAGCTTCTCGCGCGCCGGCTCGTCCTGCTTCACGCGGGCCACCGCCTGCTGCGCGGCGTGCACCCAGTTGAGAAGCGCACGCGTATCGTCGGCCAGCCCCTCGATCGCAGGCGCCCAGGCCTCGGGCAGTCGACCGAGCGGCGCGCGCCACATCGGGTCGCGGTCGCCCGGTTCGGGCTGCCACATCCGGTCGACCTCCAGCTGGAAGGCCTTGAGCGCCTTCGACACGCGCATCGCGAGATCGATCGCCTCGTTGGGCAGCAGGCCGCCGATCTTCTCCTTGTCGACGAGGCGGTAGCTGCCGGCGATGAGGATCTGCATACGGCCGGTGCGCCTGGCCATGTCGGCCAGCGGCAGTCGAGCGGCGCCCTGGTCGATGGCGACATTGGCGACGTGGTGGCCTTCGTCGAGCACCAGCAGCATCTCGGCGGGCGGCGCCAGCAGCGGTTGCCCGTTCTCGATATCGCCCATCGCCAACGAGGAGAGCAGCAGGGCATGGTTGGTCACCACGACCTGCGCGTCGCGCACGTGGGTGCGCGCCTTGAGCACCGGGCACTGCTGCGCGAAGCCGCAACGGCGACCCGAGCATCCCGACGCCGGAGTGGTGACCCGCATGCGCAAGGCAGGCGAGACCGGTTCGGGCGCCGCGTCCAGATCACCGTCCCAGAGACGTTCGGCATGCGCCTCGAGCAGGCGGCGTGCCGCGTCCACCTCGTGCGGCGCGAGCGGCCGGTCGTCGAGCTGGCGGGCGTAGTCGCCGCCCTCGTCGGGGCCCTGACCGTCGAGCAGCATCGTGCCCTGGCTGTGTTCGGCATGCAGTTCGGCCGCATTGCGCGTGCACAGGTAGCGCGTGCGCCCCTTGGCCAGCGCGACGGTCGCCTGCAGGCCGGTCGCGGCCAGGAAGGCCGGAATGTCGCGCTCGACCAGCTGCGACTGCAGGGCCACCGTGCCGGTGCTGATCACCAGCTTCTTCTTCGTCGCCAGCGCGATCGGTACGCCCGCCGTCAGATACGCCAGGCTCTTGCCGACACCGGTCGGCGCCTCGGCCACGCCGATTCCGCCCGAGGTCGCGAGCGCACGCGAGACCAGGCCGATCATCGCGCTCTGCGAGCGGCGCGTACTGAAGCCCGGGGTATTGGCCTGCAGGCTGGCGTAGGCGGCGCGGATGTCGGCCTTGAGCGCGTCGGTCAACGCGCGCGCGGGTGCGTCGGCTGCAGTGGCAGCCGGTGGCTGGAGTTCGGGTTCGCCCATGCGCGCATTTTCCCACGCGCGGACGGCCGCGCCGGGACTGATTTCTGAACACGGTGACCCTACGGCACGGCGGCTGCTAGATTCGCCGCTTCGTCAGGGAGGCATGCCGATGGCCGCGGCCACACAGAATCTGGACGGGTTCGTCCGCGAGGCCCTGGCCTCGGGCGCCAGTCGCGCCGATGTCGCCGATGTGCTGGGCCGGGCCGGCTGGCCGCCCGAACAGGTGCAAAGCGCGCTGGGCACGTATGCCGACATTCCGTTCGCGGTGCCGGTGCCCCGTCCCCGGCCCTACCTCTCGGCGCGCGAAGCCTTCCTGCACCTGGTGCTGTTCGCCACGCTGTATGTCTGGGCCTGGCAGCTCGGCAGCCTGCTGTTCAACCTCATCAACCACGCCTTTCCCGATCCCGCCGATCCTGCTTCCCGGCTCGCGCACGCCGGCCAGTCGATGCGTCTGGCGGCGGCCTCCGTCGTCATCGCGTTCCCGGTGTTCGCGTTCGTCGCCCGCAAGCTCTCGCGTGAGATCGCGCGCAATCCGCTCAAGCGGCTGTCGGCGGTGCGGCGGTGGCTGACCTACATGACGCTGTTCCTGGCCGCGACCGTGCTGCTGTGCGACCTGATCGCGCTGGTCTACAACCTGCTGGGTGGAGAGTTGAGCATGCGGTTCCTGCTCAAGGTGCTGGTCGCCGGCACCCTTGCAGGCGCGATCTTCTCGTTCTACCTGCTCGATCTGCGCCGCGAGGAGGTCGAGCCGTGACGGTGTCGGGATACGGCCGCGGCCTGCTGATCGCCGGCGGCCTGGTGTCGCTGCTCGCCGTAGGCGCTGCGCTGGTCCTGATCGGCTCGCCGGCGTCGCAGCGCGAGGCGCGCCTCGACGCGGCCCGCGTCCGCGATCTCGTCGCGATCGAACGGCGGGTCAATGCGCATGCACAGCGCGAGCACGCATTGCCGGCGTCGCTGTCCGCGCTCGACCCGGGCGGCCGCATCGTCGATCCGGCCAGCGGTGCGACCTACGGCTACACGGTCATCGACGCGCGCCGGTTCCGCCTGTGCGCGCGCTTCGCGACCGACAGCCGCGACGCGCTGCGGCAGGCCGAGCCATGGATCCAGCAGGAGTGGCAGCACGGTGTGGGCGAGACCTGCTTCGACCGCACGCTCGAGCGCGACCTGCCGGCCGGAGCCACCGCGCGGCCCTGAGCCGATCGGCGGGCGAAGCGGGCGCCGTCCTAGGCGCGCCCTCGATGCGCATCCGGAAGCGCCGCGAGCCGCGTCTCGAAATCGCGGGCGACGTCGGCCAGCGTCACTGCCCCCAGTCGCGTGCGCAGCAGCGCCTCGGCGGCGCTCATCGCGTCGATGAGGTGGGCATTGGCCGCCTGTTCCACGAGGCACGACGGGGTGTCGTTGGCCACCCCGAAGGCGAACGGACTCGGGGCGCCCAGCGCCTCGTGGATGTCGAGCAGAGTGATGTCGTCCAGCGGCCGCGCCAGGGACCAGCCGCCACCGTGCCCCTTCACCGAGCTGACGTAGCCGGTGTCGCGCAGGCCCCCCATGGTCCGCCTCACCACCACGGGATTGGTGTCGAGCATCGCGGCGATGTCGTCCGACGTCGCGGGCGCCGCGCGTCCGGCGAGGTGGATCAGCACGTGCAGCATGCGGCTCAGGCGACTGTCGTTGCGCATGGGGATGGCCACTCGGGGGGTGTCCGGTATACCAGCGGCGACATCACGACACAAACCGAGTTGCAAGACGATCCGACACGGCGCATCATGACACTTCATAAGTGACGTGATCCGTCGCATGCTGCGACGGGCCGCATGGAGGACGCATGGGATACGACGTGATCGTGGTGGGCGGCAGTTTCGCGGGGCTGTCGGCGGCCCAGGCCCTCGGACGCGCGCGGCGCTCGGTCCTCGTGATCGACGGTGGGCAGCCCCGCAACCGCTTCGCGGCCGCCGCGCACAACATCTTCGGGCACGACGGAACGCCTCCGGCCCGGTTGTTCGCACACGGGCGCGCGGAGCTCGCGCGCTATCCCACCGTCGAGGTGCGCGCGGCGCAGGCCTCGGGTGTCGCCGCCCTCGCGGGTGAGCTCGTGGTCACGCTCGACGACGGGAGTACGCGCAGCGCACGCCGGCTGGTCCTGGCGACGGGGCTGCGGGACTCCCTGCCCGACGTGCCCGGGCTCGCCACCCGCTGGGGCACGACCGTCCTGCATTGTCCGTACTGCCATGGCTTCGAAGTCGCCGACCGTGCGCTCGGCGTGCTGGCGAATCATCCGGGAGCGGCCCACCAGGCGCTGCTGCTGCCGGACTGGGGACCGACGACGTATTTCACCCAGGGCCGCTACCCGCCCGACGCCGACACCGCGGCGAAACTGGCCGCGCGCGGCGTGGTCGTCGAACACAGTCCGGTCGTCGGGCTGGTGGGCAAGGCACCGGCGCTCGACGGCGTCCGTCTCGCGGACGGTCGGATCCTGGCCGTCGATGCGCTGTTCACGGTGCCGGCGAGCACCCAGGCCAGTCCGTTCGCGGCGGATCTGGGCTGCGCCTTCGACGACGGCCCGCTCTGCGCCCATGTCCGCGTCGACGCGATGAAGCAGACGACGGTGCCGGGCGTGTACGCCGCCGGCGACGCGGCGAGCCCCATGCACAGCGCGACCACGGCGATCGCCGCCGGGGTGCTGGCGGGTGTCGGCGCACACCAGTCGCTGGTCGCCGAGGCCGCATCGGCCGGCTTCCGCGCCGCGTGACCGACGGCGGCATGCCCGGCGGTTCACCGCGAGTTTCCGCGCGCGCATCGATACTCGCGCGATGAAGCGCCTGCTCTGCCTGTGGATGCTGGTCCTCTGCGCAACCCCGGTCGCGGCCTCGGAGTCCGCACTCGATGCCGTACTCGACGACGCGGCCGCACTGACACCGCTGCGTACGGTGCTCGTCGCGCGCGAGGGTGTGGTGCTGGCCGAGCGCGGCTACCACGGCGGCTCGCCCGCGCGCCCGACCAACATCAAGTCGGCTTCGAAATCGGTCGTCTCCGCACTCGTCGGCATCGCCATCGAACGCGGCCTGCTCGAAGGCGTGGACCAGAAGGTCGCACCCTTGCTCGCCGACCGGATGCCGGCCTCGCCCGATCCGCGCATGGCGGACCTGACCCTCGGTCACCTGCTGTCGATGCAGGCCGGCCTGCAGCCGACCTCGGGCCGCCACTACGGTCGATGGGTCGCGCAGCGCGACTGGGTGCGCGCTGCACTGGCGCAGCCGTTCGTCGACGCGCCGGGTGGCGCGATGCTGTATTCGACCGGCTCCACGCATCTGCTTTCGGCGATCCTCGTCGAGGTCAGCGGGCGCTCGACCCTGCAGCTCGCGCGCGAGTGGCTGGGCCCGCAGCCGGGCTTCGCCGTCACCGCCTGGGAGCGTGATCCGCAAGGGATCCACCTCGGCGGCAACCAGATGGCGATGACGCCACGATCCCTGCTCGCCTTCGGCGAGCTGTACCGCAACCAGGGTCGGGCGAGCTCCGGTGCGCAACTCCTGCCCGCGACCTGGATCGCGCACTCCTGGCGGCCGCGGACGCGGTCGGTCTACACCGGCGATGGCTACGGCTACGGCTGGTTCACCCGGTCCATCGGTGGACACGAGGTGCGCTTCGGATGGGGGCACGGCGGGCAGATGCTCTACGTCGTGCCGACGCTCGGTCTCACGGTGGTGATGACCTCGGACGAGCGCACCGGTACCGCAGGGTCGGGCCACCTCGGGCGCCTGCATGCCCTGATGGGCCGGATCATCGCGAGCCAGGCCGATTGATGGGCCGGCCGGACGATCGCGTGTGCGGTGCGGTCAATGCGCCGCGCGCGAGCGCCGACCGGCGAGCGTACGACTCCAGTCCTCGCGGTCGTCGAAGCGCGCGGCGTAACGGTCACCGACCTCACGGCTGATCAGCGTGGACAGTCCGTGTCCGGCCAGCGCCGCATCGCACAGCGCGGTGAACAGCGGTCGACCCACGGCGCGCGCGGCGTAGACGTAGACCGGTCCATGGCCGAACTCCACGACCAGCAGATCGCCATGGCGTACCCACGCGGTCACGCCGCTTCCGCCGTGGCGGTTGGCATAGGGTTGGAGACCGGGAAAACGCATGCCGCCAGCCTGGCCAGTGCGGAGTCGAGACGGTGTCGCACGATCGCGGCCGCCGCAGTCCCGAAATGCAGTCGCTGCATCCGGCGACGGCGTCCCGCGACGGGAAACCGCTCGCCGGCTGGCATGCGGAGCGGAGGCCGCCCGCCGTTCGCACCGGACGGCAGGCGGGCCGTGCTCAGGCCGCCGCGGATCCGGCGGCCATCGCCGCCTCGACGCTGGCCATCAGTTCGTGCTGCCGGAACGGCTTGCCGAGGATCGTGAGCCCGGGGTCGAAATCGGTCATGCCGGTATAGCCGGAGACGATGACCACGGCCGTCGCCGGCAGGCGCAGGCGCACCGCACGGGCGAGTTCGGCGCCGGACATGCCCGGCATCAGATGGTCGGTGACCATGAGAACGGGGGCGAGACCACCATCGAGGGCGACCAGCGCCTCCTCGGCCGAACCTGCCTCCACGACGCGGTAGCCCATGTCGTCGAGCGCATCGGCGGTGCACATGCGGACGGCGTCGTCGTCATCGACGACGAGGGCGGTGCCGCGGGATTCTGTCGGGTTGCTCACGGTAGTGTCCTCGTTGACGTCTGCATCAGCGGCCGCCCGCGCTTGCGCGACCGGCAGCCAGAATTCGATGGTGGTGCCTGCCCCGGGATCGCTGTCGATGCACAGGCGACCGCCGAGCTGGGACGCGACGCCGTGGGCCATCGACAGGCCCAGCCCGGTGCCCTGACCGACACCCTTGGTGGAGAAGAACGGCTCGATCGCGCGCTGGCGGGTGGCCTCGTCCATGCCGTGGCCGGTGTCGGCCACCGTGACCACGACATAGTCGCCGGCAGCCAGCCCGCTCGCCGCATCGGCTTCGGCGTGGGCGTTGCGCACGGCCAGCGTGAGCACGCCACCCTGGCCGCGCATCGCGTCGCAGGCGTTCACGCTCAGATTGAGAATGGCCATCTCGAGCTGGTTGGGATCGGCGATCGCCGGCGCCAGCGGCGACGCGATGTCGAGCACCATCTGGATGCGCGGGCCCTTGGAACTCTCGATCAGGTCGGCCATCCCGGTCACCAGCTGTCCGACGTCGACCTCGACCGGCTGCAAGGGCTGCCGACGCGCGAACGCGAGCAGGCGCTGGACGAGGGTCGCGGCGCGGTCGGCCGCGCGCCGTGCCACGTCGAGCATCCGTGTGCGCCGCTCGGCCCGGGCATCCGGATCGGAGGCGAGGTCGAGGGCGGTCACGATGGGGGTGAGCAGGTTGTTGAAGTCGTGGGCGACGCCGCCGGTGAGCTGGCCCATCGCCTCGAGCTTCTGCGACTGGCGCAGCGCCGCCTCGGCATTGCGGCGTTCGGTGGTGTCGATGGCCTCCGGCACCACGGAGATGATCTGCCCGGCGGCGTCGTGGATCGGACGCAGCGAGAAGTCGTAGATGCGTCGGCCGGTCGGCAGGTTCACGGTCAGCTCGTCGCGTACGGTCTCGCCTTCGACAGCGCGCAGGAACAGGGTGCGGACGTGGCCCGACATGCCGGGGGTATCGCTGAACCACGGCGTGGACCACAAGGGTCGACCGACCACGTCCTCGAACTCCGCGCCGAGCGCATCGAGCACGGTCCGGTTGGCGTCGGTGAGCGTGCCGTCCAGGGTGCACATCGCCTGCAGCTGGTAGCTGGTCTCGAACAGCACCCGCAGCTGCGCCTGCGAGCGGGCCAGCGCCTCCGCGGCCGCCTTGATGTCGGTGACGTCGCGCGCGCTGCAGTAGAAGCGCCCGCCTTCCGGTGTCGCCACCCAGGACAGCGTGCGCAGGTTGCCGGCGCGGGTCCGCCAGCGGTTCTCGAAACTGCGCACCGGACGGCCCTCGCGCAGCGATGCGAGGACATCGCGGGTGACCGCCTGGTCGTCCTCGAGCACGTGGTCCCACCAGCAGCGGCCGACGAGGTCGCCGCTGTCCAGCCCCAGCAGCGGCGTCCACGCCGGGTTGACCGACTCGATCGAGCCGTCGGGATCGATCACCGCCAGCAGGTCGGGCGTGACCTGCCAGGTCAGGGAGCGGTCGCGTGCCCGCGCCACCACCTGCTGTTCGAGGTCGCTGTTGATCGCACGCAGCTCGGTCTCGCGCGCGCGCAACGCCAGGTCGGCCAGGCGACGCGCGGTGACGTCGAAGCCCTGGACGAAGATGCCGATCACGCCGGTCTCGTCGCTGATCGGCTGGAACACGAAGTCCAGATAGCGTTCGACCGAGGCGGTGCCCGGGGTCGCCTGGACGATATAGCGCGCGCCCTCGGCGGTGAAGGCGAGACCCGTGCGGTAGGCCTCGTCGAGCAGCGCCAGGTACCCCTGGGCCACGGCATCGGGCATTGCGTCCGCGACCCGCCGGCCGAGGAGTTCACGCTCGCCGACCAGGCGCTGGTAGTTCGGATTGACGTACTGGAACACGTGCTCGGGACTCTTGAGCATGGCCATGAAGCCCGGCGCCTGGTCGAACATGCGACCCAGCTGCTCCACGTCCGCGCGCAGGCGGCGGTCGTTCTGCACCTTGCGGGTGGCGTCGGTGGCGATGTTGAGGAAGCCCGCGACCTGGTCCCGTTCGCAGCGCACCGGGGTGTAGGAGAACGTCCAGTACGTCTCTTCCGGATAACCGTGCCGCTCCATCGTCAGCGGCATGTCCTCGTGCCAGGTCGCCGTCCCGCGCATCGCGCTGGCCACCAGTGGCTGGATGTCGTCCCAGACCTCGGACCACACCGCCTGCAGCGGCCGGCCCAGGGCCCGCGGCTCTTTCGCGCCCAGAAACGGCGCATAGGCGTCGTTGTAGAACAGCGTGAGCTCCGGCCCCCAGCACAGGCACATCGCGAAACGCGATTCGAGCATCAGGCCGAGCGTCGTGCGCAGCGACTGCGGCCAGTCCGCGATCGGGCCGAGCGGGGTGGTGCTCCAGTCGAACGCCGCGATCCGTCCCGCGAGCTCGCCATGGGCGGGCAGGAACCGGAGGCTCTCGGCAGTGGCGGGGACGTTCAAAGCACGGTGGGCGATCGGCGGGAGCGGCATC
Source organism: Luteimonas deserti (assembly GCF_013425765.1). Lineage (GTDB taxonomy): Bacteria > Pseudomonadota > Gammaproteobacteria > Xanthomonadales > Xanthomonadaceae > Luteimonas > Luteimonas deserti. The sequence continues at coordinate 98,054 of NZ_JACCJZ010000001.1, read as the reverse complement.
CTGCCACACGGCCGCGTGCGCGCAGGATGATCACCGCAGCGCCGACTGCAGCGCGGCTGCATCGGGGACGGCATGACCTGCCGCGGTGTTGTCAAAGATCACCCACTGCCGCACGCCGGGATGCGCACGCAGCTGCGCCTCGATCCGCGTGAGGCCGGTCCGGCCGTAGGCGTCGTAGTAGATGCGCGGGCTGCCGTGCCAGCGCCAGTACACAGGCTCCGGCACGCCGCCGGGTCGTGCATCATCGACGTGGCGGGGTGGGTCGGCCGCGACGCGCGCGATGCGGTGGCGACGCAGCAGCGCCTCGGCCCGCGGCGTGAGCCAGCTCGCATGCCGCGGCTCGCAGGCGATGTCCCCGTCCCAGCGCCGACGCAGTACACCGAAAAACGCACCCGCCACCCGGCCGTCGTAGGCCAGCGCCGGTGGCAGCTGGACGAGCAGGCAGCCGAGTGTGTCGCCCAGACAGGTGGCGCCCTCGAGGAACGCGTCCACCAGCGGCGCGGTGCCGTGCAGCGCGGCGTCGTGGGTGATCGTGCGCGGCAGCTTGACCGAGAACCGGAAGTCCGCCGGCACGCTCGCCCGCCAGCGCGCGTAGGTCGACGGCCGGTGCGGCCGGTAGAACGAGGAGTTGATCTCGACGCAGTCGAACCGCGTGGCATAGCGGGCCAGCGCGCTGTCGCCGTCGCCGAACAGCGCCGCGTCGCGTGTCGGGATCGACCATCCCGCGCAGCCGATCCGGAGATCGCCACCACGTGGTCCGGGGGGATCAGAGCGGGACACTGCCGGCGTCGCTCAGCGCCCGGTTGCAGGATAGGGGTGCGTCTGCAACAGGCCTGCCAGATGCACGGCATTGCTGGCGATGGTTCGGATCGACGAGGCCACCTTGTCGGGAGTGCCGTCAAGATCCTTGAAGTCGGTGCCGCCCATCGCCTCGCCCACCCAGTAGGGCGGCGAGGCGGCGGGCACGGTGAAGCCCACGTCCACCAGCCCCTGCATCAGCTGCGCATGGACATGGTGAGCGCCGTCCTCGTTGCCCACGACCGCCGGCACCGCGATCTTGCCGAAGGTGGGATAGCAGCCGGCCTCGTCGACCTCGCCCAGGACCGCATCCAGCCGCTCGAGCACGCGCTGGGCCACGCTCGAGGGATGTCCCAGCCAGATGGGCGTGGCCAGCACGAAGATCTGTGCGTCCATGATCCGCTGGCGCAGCTGCGGCCATTGGTCGCCGTCGCCCTCGTCGCGGGTGACGCCGGGCCTCACGTCGAAGTCCACCACGCGCGCGCTGCCCGTCTGCACGCCGTGTCCGGCGAGTGCCTGCAGGACCGCATCCAGCATGGCCTGGGTGGAGGAGGGCGCATCGCCCCGCTTGAGCGTGCAGTTGAGACCGAAGGCGACCAGCGACATCGGCGGACTCCTGTTGCGGAAAGTCGCCACTGTTCGCTCCAGGATGTCCACGTGCCGTCGTCTTGGGGTCGGGGCCTCTGCGCCGCGGGGGGGATGGCCTCTACGTGAGGATCGCGACGCATGCTGCGGTGCACAATACATCCATGTCCGGATCCCCGCCCCCACCACCGACCGAGGACCGCCCGCCGGCCCGGGTCGGGTGGATCCTGTTCGTGCTCGCGCTCGGCGGGTTCGCCATCGGCACCAGCGAGTTCGCGATGATGGGCCTGATGCCGAACCTCGTGCGGAGCTTCGCTGTCGCCGAGCCGCAGGTAGGCCACATGATCAGCGCCTACGCATTGGGGGTCGTGATCGGCGCGCCCGTGCTTGCAGTGCTCGGTGCGTCGTGGAGCCGGCGCGCGCTGCTGATGGCACTAATGGCGTTCTATGCGCTGGGCAATCTGGCAACGGCGCTCGCGCCGGGTTACGGCACCATGCTCGCCGCGCGCTTCGTGGCCGGCCTGCCGCACGGCGCCTACTTCGGCGTGGCGATGCTGGTCGCGGCTTCGATCAGTCCGCCGGCGCAGCGCGGCGCGGCGGTCAGTCGTGTGCTGCTGGGACTGTCGGTCGCGATCCTCGTGGGCAATCCGCTGGCGACGTGGCTGGGTCAGCTCTCGAGCTGGCGCTGGACGTTCGCCCTGGTCGCGCTGCTGGCACTGTGCACGACCGCCTGCGTCTGGCGCCTGGTCCCCGCCACGCCGGCTGCGTCCGGCCAGTCGCCGCTGCGCGAATTGCGCGCGTTCAACCGCCCGCAGGTGTGGCTGGCCCTGGCGATCGCGGCGGTCGGATTCGCCGGCATGTTCTGCGTCTTCAGTTATCTGGCGCCCACCGTGGTCGAGGTGACCGGCATGGCGGAAGCCTGGATCCCCCTGGCGTTGGCCGCCTTCGGCGTCGGTGCGATCGCCGGCAATCTCGCGGGCGGCTGGCTGTTCGACCGGCTGCAGTTCCGTGCGGTCGCATGGATCCTCGGCTGGTCGCTGCCGGTGCTGCTGCTGTTCCCGCTGGCGGCGCACTCGCCCTGGTCGCTGCTGCCCGCCGTGGGCGCACTGGGCACGATGGGCGCATTGGCGCCGGTGCTGCAGGCGCGTCTGATGGACGTCGCCGGCGAGGCACAGACCCTCGCCGCGGCGTCCAACCACGCCGCGTTCAATGCGGCCAACGCCCTCGGCCCCTGGCTCGGCGGCCTGGCGATCGGCGCCGGGTTCGGCTGGACCGCGACCGGTTACGTCGGTGCTGCCACCGCTGCCGCCGGCCTGGCGCTCTATGCCTGGGCGCGCTGCGACGCCCGGCGTCACGGCCGGGGTCCCGCGGTCGCGTGACGGCGGCGGCGCCTCTCCTGCGCCGCCATTCCGCAAGGCGCGTCCAGGCGGCACACTGGCCCGCCCGCCTGGACGCCGCCATGCACATGCCCGCCGACGAGTTCGATCCCGACGACAACTTCGCCGCCGAGCGCCTCGACGACGAGACGCCCGACGGCGATGCCGACATCGAGGCCCTGGTCTGGCAGTGGCTGCTGCTGGTCAATCCTGGCGATGCGGAGGCGGCGCAGCAGCAGTTCCTCGAATGGCAGGAGGCGCTGGGCGGTGACGACGACCCGCAGCGTGCGCTGGCGGTGCTGCTCGACGTCAGCGACTGGCGTTCGAGTTTCCGCGTGCATGAGGACGACCGGGTGACCCTGGTCGACGCGATCGGCACGCTGGCCGCGCGGTACCGGGTGGACGTGGACTGGGGCATCGAGGACCCCACCGATCCCGCCCAGCTCGCGGGGCGTGCGCCCGGTGCGTTGATCGACGCTGCCCACGACCAGCTGCGTATCGCGGACTACAGCCTGTGGACCTGGGACGACGGCGACGCCACGGTGTCCGGCGTCATCGCCGCCCGCGACGACGACGAGGGCGTGCGCGTCGTGGGTCACGCCCTCGGCCTGGACCTGCGCCCCGGCGCCGGCTGACTGCGGGGCACACACGGCGCCTTGACCCGGCGCTGCTAAGTTCGGGGCATCGGTCAGCGCATGGGAGGATGCGATGTACGCGATTCCGGTGATCCGACGCCCGTGTCCGGCGCTCGTGCTGCTCCTCCTGGCGGCATGCACGGGCGGGCAGGCCTGGGCCGGTGGCGCCTCCGCCGCAGACCGCGTCGTCGCGGCGCAGGCCCAGGACGTCGACGACGCCCCCTGGCTGCAACCGGTGGCGGGCGACTACCCGATCCGGCGCATGTCGTCGTTGAAGAGCGAATACCGCCGGATCCGCGAGCTTCGGCGCGCCCAGATCCAGCCCGAATACGAGCGCCGCGCCGCCGAGGGCGAGGATGCGGACGCATGGCGGGAGGCAACGCTGCGCGAGGTCGCCCGGCGCGACCTGCGCGATCTGCGCGCGCGCCTCGACCGCTGAGCCGCGACCGCTCGCCCGGACGCCGGCCCGGCACGCTCCGGGTTGCGAGCGGAGGCGGGCGCGCGTGATGTGCATCGTGCACGCACCGGTGTTGCGACGCATCGATGCGTGTGCGGCTCGCACGGCATGCAGAACGTCAGGCACGCACCAGTGCACTGTTGGCATCGCCGCGAAGGCGGCGTACCGGACGCTGCCGGCGGGCGTGATTCGGGCGCGCCGCGTGGCGCATCCGGCAGGACCCGGCTCTTGCGTCGAGTGCCCGTCCGGCGCGTGCGACCTGACCGGGGCCACAGACGCAGGGCTCTAGCGCGTCCGATCCTCCGCGGGATCATCCCGGGACCGGCGCCTCGTCGGCCTGCACCCCGTCGAGCGCCTCGCGGGCATCGTGCTCGGCGGTCGCATCGTCGTCGAGCCCGGCATCGGCGTCGTTTTCGCCCGGGGCGAGCGCCAGTTCCACCAGGATCGGAAAATGGTCGGAGCCCACATCGGGCAGGCGCCGCAGCGACACCAGGGTGAAATGGCGGCTGTGGAACAGGTGGTCGAGCGGCCAGCGCAGGCCCGGCAGGCGGGCGTGGAAGGTGTTGTACATGCCACGCCCGATCCGCGGGTCGAGCAGGCCGCTGATCTTGCGGAACAGTCGTGTCGTGCGCGACCAGGCCACGTCGTTGAGGTCGCCGGCCACGATCACCGGAATCGGCGAGCGCTTCGCCGCGCGGCCCACGACCACCAGCTCGGCATCGCGCTCCTGCGAGCTCTCGGCCTCGGTCGGACTGGGCGGGCGCGGATGCAAGGCATGCAGGGCCAGGCGCCGGCCGTCGATGTCGAGCGTGGCGTGCATCGACGGGATGTCGTCCTCGACCAGATAACGCACTTCGGCCTCGTGCAGCGGCAGGCGCGAATAGAGGTGCATGCCGTAGAGGTTGTCGAGCGGGCACCGGATCGCGTGCGGCAGGACATCGAGCAACGTGTCCAGACGCGTCTCCCACCAGGCATCGGTTTCCACCGCGATCAGCACGTCCGGCCGGTGTTCGCGCACCAGCGCGAGCAGACGGTCGGCATCGCGGTTGGGCATCAGCACGTTGCTGGCCATCAACCGGATCCGTGAGCCGGCATCGGCGGGTGCATCCTCCACCTCGCGTGGCATCAGGCGCGTATAGGGCAGGATCCACCAGGCCTGCCACAGCACGCAGGCAGCGTTGGCCGCGACGATCGCGACCGTCCACGGTCCGTCCATGGGACTGAACGCCAGTTGCGCCATCAGCAGGCCGGCGGACCCCACGGCCAGCTGCAGCCGCGGGAAATCGAAGCCCCGGATCCACCAGCGTCCACTGCGTATCACCGGCAACAGGGTCGCCACGACGAGCACGGCGGTGGCGATCGCGAAGGCGGGGGTCGACATGGGGGCGCCGAAGCGGGAAAGCCGGCACTATTCCCGAGCGGGCGCTGCGACCACGTGAATGCGGGTGCGTCCGCCGTCGGCGTCAGGCGCCGCCGATGTCCTGCCGCGCCGGATCGGCGATCACCGGCCCCGAGGCTGCTCGCGGGCTGCCGGACGATGCCGCATCCGGCCCGCCGGGCGTCCTGTCCGCTGTCGCGCCCGTCCCGGATGACGGGGTGCCGGCGCCGCGTTCCGTGCCGCGTGCCTCCGTCGCCGCATCCGTGCGCGATCCCGGCGCGTCTCCCATGCCGCGCACGCGCAGGCGGTTGTCGATGTCGCGCACGCCGGCGCAGCGTTCGGCGAGGTCTTCCACCCGGTGCTTCACCCAGCGCTGGTCGACCAGGCCCTCGAGGAGCACGACGCCGTCGCGCACCTGCACCGAGATCTCGCGCGGATCGATCGCATCGTCGTGCAGCAACTGCTCGCAGAGATCCTCGGTGATGCGCGCGTCGGCGCGGGTGTAGCCCTTGGGGCCGACGCCGCGCCAGCCGCCCGCGGAGCCGGGCCGCCGCGGCTGGATGCGGCCGACCCGGCCTTCGCGGTCGTAGGCGCCGAAGTGGTTGAAATCGGGCTCGCCGCCGAGATGGTCGACAGCGTTGTAGCCATCGCCGTCGTCGAACCCCCAGTCGCGGCGCAGATCGCCGTCGCGGTTGCGCCCGCGGCCCTCGCCCTGGGCGGCGCCGGTATGCGCATCGCGACGTGGCGCGGTGGACGCCCCGTGAGCGGCGTCGACCACCGCGTCGCGTCGCTCGGCCAGCCAGCGCCGGCCGAGGTCGATGTAGCGGGCACCCGTGGCGAGCAGTTCCTCGCCGAAGGCCTTCATCTCGGAGGTGCCGGTGGGGTCGTCGCGACGGTTACGCATGGGAGGCTCCTGATGTCGTGGGTGCGCGCCGCGCACCGGATGTGGCCCGCGCGACGGCGCAGGCGAACGGCCACGCTGCGCGCGGCAGCGTTGTGCCTGCGTCAACGCGGTATGTCGCCGGGATGGCGTTGCGGCCGTCGCCCCCCGACTGCCCGCCGCGACGCAGCGGCGGCATGCACTGGCCTCATCGCGGCGGGCGACCGTCACGACCGCCGTACCACAGGTCCAGCGCATCGCGGTCGCGCAACATGCCGGTGCCGCGGCGCGCGAAACGCAACAGCAGGCCGAGCTGTCGCCATGCCGATGCGTGCGCGAGCTTGCGTCCGGAGGTGCGTACGGTTTCGCGCAGGATCACGAACCGTCCCTGCCGGGCCAGCGCACGGCTCATCGCGATGTCCTCGCCCGCATACCACGCCGGGTCGAAACCGCCGACGGCGTCGAAGGCGGCGCGCGAGCAGAAGAGGAAACAGCCCGGCGCGACGCCGGTGTAACGGAAGCCGATACCCGCCGCCCACACGCCGAGTCGCACGTGCGAGGGGTGTGGACCGTCCAGCCGCACCGTGCAACCGCCGCCGACCGCGCCTGCCGCCAGCGCGTCCAGCGCCGCGCGCAGCAGGCGCGCGTCCACCTGCGTATCGGCGTCGAGGAACAGGAGCCAGGGCGCCGTGGTCGCGGCGGCGCCGGCGTTGCGGGTCGCGCCGATCTGCCGGTGCGCGACATGCAGCACACGTGCCCCGGCGGCCTGTGCGATCGCGGCAGTGGCATCGGTGGAGGCGTCGTCGGCTACCAGCAGTTCGCAGTCGAGCGCCAGCGCGTCCACGGCGGCGTGCCATGCGGCGAGGGTGGCCGGCAGATAGTCCGCCTCGTTCCACGCGGGAATCACACAGGCGATGCGCGGCGTGGGGGCGCCGGCGGAAGCCGTGCTCACCGGTTCAGTGCCGCCATGCCGCCCGCGGGATAGCGCGTGCCTGCAGCCGCATCGGGCGGGAAGATCGCATCGATGCGTGCGAGGTCGTCGTCGGTGAGATGGATCGCCAGCGCGGCGATGTTTTCGTCAAGGAAGCCGAGCCGTCGGGTGCCGGGAATCGGCACCACGTCCTCGCCCCGGGCGAGCACCCAGGCCAGGGCCAGCTGGGCCGGGGTGACGCCGTAATCCTGGGCGATCGCCTGGACCTGTTCCACGAGCGCCAAGTTGCGGTCGAAGTTCTCGCCCTGGAAGCGCGGCGCCTGGCGGCGCACGTCGTCGGCATCGAAATCGTCCGGCGTGCGGATCGTGCCGGTCAGGAAGCCGCGGCCCAGCGGCGAATACGCCACGAAGCCCATGCCCAGTTCGCGGCAGGCGGCCAGCGTGCCGGTGGTTTCGGGGTCGCGCGACCACAGCGAGTACTCGCTCTGCAGCGCGGTGATCGGATGCACCGCGCAGGCCCGGCGCAGGGTGTCGGCTGAGGCCTCGGAGAGGCCGAGGTGGCGCACCTTTCCCTGCTCGACCAGGCGCGCCATCGCGCCCACGGTGTCCTCGATCGGCACGGCCGGGTCCACCCGGTGCTGGTAGTACAGGTCGATGGTCTCCACACCCAGGCGGGCCAGGCTGGCCTCGCAGGCGGCGGTCACGTACTCCGGACGTCCGTCGATGCGGCGGGTCCGCGGATCGGCGGGATCGAGGCGGATGCCGAACTTGGTGGCGAGGAAGACATCGTCCCGGCGCCCGGCGATCGCGCGCCCGACGAGTGTCTCGTTGGTGTGCGGGCCGTACATGTCGGCGGTGTCGAGCAGGGTGATGCCCTGGTCAAGCGCGTGGTGGACCACCGCGATCGCGTCGGCCTCGCTGCCGCGCGCGCCGTAGAACGCGCTCATGCCCATGCAGCCCAGGCCGATCGCCGAGACGCTGGGGCCACCGAGGCCGAGGGTGCGGGTCTTCATCTCATCACTCCATGGAACGCAGGGGACCTCACTGTGCGGGCGGACCGGGCAAGCCGGCGTGGACGTCCGCCTCGCTCACGGTCTCGGCGCCGGGCGAATGCGTGTCCTCGTGACGCGGCGGACGCGCGCGCCACCCCGGCGCCTGCCGGTCCTCGCTGACCTCGTTGCGCACGCGCGGCAGGGCCTCGGGGTGGTGGGTGTGCAGGAAGGCCAGCATGCCTTCGCGCGCCGCACAGCGCAGGTCGAAGAGATCGCCGGAATTGCGTGCGCTCACCAGCAGGCGCACTTCGATGGTATGGCGGTCGGTCTCGGTGACCTGGGTCACGCAGACCCGCCGGTCCCAGCGCGGATCGGCCTCGCACAGACGCTGCAGTTCCGAGCGGATCGCCGCGATCGGCGCGCGGTGGTCCAGCCACAGGAACGCCGTGCCGAGCAGCTGCGCGCTGTTGCGCGTCCAGTTCTGGAAGGGGTTGGAAATGAACCACTGCAACGGCACCACCATCCGCCGCTCGTCCCAGATGCGCACCACCACGTAGGTCGAGGTGATCTCCTCGATACGCCCCCATTCGCCTTCGACGATGACCACGTCGTCGAGCCGGATCGGCTGGGCCAGCGCGATCTGCAGCCCGGCGATCAGATTGCCGAACACCGGTTGCGCGGCCACGCCGGCCACCAGGCCGATGATGCCGGCCGAGGCCAGCAGCGCAGTGCCCACCTGGCGCACCTGGGGAAAGGTCATCAGTGCCAGCGCCACGCCGACCAGCACCACCGCGCCCTGCAGCACGCGACTGATCACCCGGGTCTGGGTCTGCACGCGGCGGGCCGCGAGATTGTCCTCCACGTCGACCGGATGCTCGCGCAGGATGCGGGCTTCGACCGCGCCCACCATCCGCGTCACCAGCCAGGTCATGCACAGCATCCCGCCGATGCCGAGCCAGTGGCGCAGCAGGCGCACGAGGTCCGGGTCCAGCGGCGTGGCATTGATGGCGATCGCCAGGAACAGCAGGGGCAGCGCGATCGCCGCCGGCGCGGCCACCACCTGGGCGATACGCGCGCGCAGGTGCTCGCGGGCATGGCGTCGCGCCGTCCGCGCGATCACCCGCATGATCCAGTGCACCAGCACGCCGAGCAGCAGGGCGATCGCCACCGGCCAGAAGGCCGCCAGCGTGTTCCAGTCGCGGGTCATGCGCGGCTCCGGTCGAAGAGGGGGGCCCCAAGGCTGCACGGGGCCCGGTCCACGCGATGTGGAACCGCGCGGTCAGCGCGTGGCGCGTGGCGGCACCGTGGTGGCCTTCCGGCGCAGCAGCGCGATCACCAGCACCAGTCCGGCCGCCAGATAGGGCGTGGCGGCCGGCACCCACATCAACAGGCCGGCGAGCTGCTGGTCGAACAGCGGGTCGAGGCCGAGCAGCAGGGCGCGATCGCTGTAGGCGGGATAGAGCACGCGCGGCGAGAACGTGAGCAGCGCGCCCAGGAATCCCATCGCCATCATCACCGTCACCAGGGCCACCAGCCCGCCGCCGGCGCCTGCGTCTCGTGCGCGCAGCCGGTGCCAGAGCGCCGTCCAGAACCACAGTCCGGCGAGCAGCACACTGGCCACCATCACGCGGTGCACCGGAACGCTCACCAGCGAGGCGGAGGTCGCGGCCGGCAGGTGCCACACGAGCATCGCCGCGATGTGCGCGGCAGTGGCCGGTGCCAGGGCCAGCAGGACAGGGCGCGATCGCCCGGCGATCGACAGGCGCCGCAGACGCGCGCCGCGTGGCAGGGCGCGCCGCATCGTCGCTCCGGGCCGTCCCGCCACCAGCAGCGCCGGCGCCACCGCGAGCAGGAGCAGGTGCTGGGCCACGTGCGCGCCGAGCGAGTACGCGCCGAAGGCTTCCAGCGGCCAGACCAGGGCCAGCGCGATCGCAACCGCGCCGCCGGCGAACGCCACCGCGTCACGCCGGCGCGCACATGCCTGCCTGCGCCAGCCGCCGGCGTATGCCAGCAGCGCCAGCGCCAGAGGTGCCAGCGACCACGTGGCGGGCGTCCAGGCCGTGGCCGGCGTCGGGGGCGGTCCCTCCGGGAGGGCCGCCCAGGCGGGCACCGCGGCGAGACTCAGAAGTAGGAGGAGCAGCGTGCCGGTGACGGCGGAGCGGGCTGCCCGCACGCCGTGCACCCGCGCTGGCGGAACAGCCGGGCGCCCGGGCGCGGACGCATGTCCATGGCCACGCCGGCTTGATGCCGGCGCGCGTACGCTGCCGCTTCGTCCGGACGCAGGTGGCGCGGTGTATTTCTGGCTCAAGATTTTCCACATCCTCGCGATGACGATCTGGTTCGCCGGCCTGTTCTTCCTGCCGCGGCTGTTCGTCGCGCGCCACGGCAAGGAGATCGACGCGGATCCGACGTACTGGAGCCCGGTCACCAACATGCTGTTCTTCCGCATCATGACCCCGGCCGCGCTGGTGACGATCACGCTCGGCGGCATCCTGATCGCCTGGAACCCGGCCGGCGCCTGGCTCGTGCTCAAGCTGGTCGTCGTCGCCGGGGCGGTGTTGCTGCATCTCTACTTCGGCCTGCTGCTCTACGAGCTGGGGCACGACCGCGACCATCACGGCCCCACGTTCTACCGCGTCATCGGCTGGGTCCCGCTGGTGATGCTGCTGCTGATCGCCGGACTCACCGGTGCCAAGCCGTCGACCCTGGGCGACCTGCCGCCGCCGCCGAGCGGCCCGGTCGACGCCGAGGAACTGGTCCCGGGACTCGAGGATGGCGTTCCACCGCTCGAACTGCCCGAGTCGTAAGCGCGCCCGACGCCGGTACGCCGGCGGGTCCCAGCGTGGGCCGGCATCTCATCGCCAGCCGGACACCGGCAGTCCCTCGCACGGCCCCGCTGCGACGCCCGGACGCGGTGGACCTCGACGGCCCGCGTCTATTCCGCAGGCGGCTTGCGGTCCGGGTCGGGGCCGTCGGCCGCATCCGCTTCCTCGTCGCCGTAGACGCCGATCCCATGGCGGAAACTCAGCGTGCCGCCCAGCCAGCCGGCCACGCCGACCAGCAGTGCCATCACCGACGAGGACAGCAGCCCCCACGGCCACACCGCCGACACGGGGTCGGGCAGGCGGAGCCAGACCCCCAGCGCGGCCATCGCCAGCACCATCACCGCGACGATGAAATGGTTCCACGCCGACACGTGCCGGCGGACCACGCGGATCGACATCATGTCGAACGTGCCGACGACACCCGCCAGCACGCCGAACCCCAGGCCACCGACATTGAGCCACAGCGCGAGCTCGGCCCAGAACTCCGCGCGCAGCCACAGGTAGAGGCCGTCGGCCACCACCACCATCGACAGGAACGCGATCGGAAACGTCACCAGCATCGGATGGATCGGATGCTTGGCGATCGCCAGCACGCTTTCCACGGTGTGGCTCTTGGTGTCGGGGACGGGTTGCTTGAGATCGTTGCGCATGGGGTCTTCGGCGCCTCAGGCGCAGGTCTGGAGCAGGGCCAGCGGCGCCGCGGTGAAGGTGACGCCGAGCGCCGAGATGGCCGCGCCGAGCAGGCTCAGCACGACCATGAAGCGTCGCCTCGACTGTTCGGCCCGTCCGCTGTCGTCCCGGCCGAGGAGTGCGCGGTGGATCCGCCACGCACGCAGGGCTTCCCAGCCGATCGCGGCGAGGATGGCCAGGGTCACCGCGGCGAGCACCCAGGTCATGAGCTCGAGGCCGCCGATCCGCGAGCGCCACAGCTGCTGCGCGCAGGCCAGACCCTGCAGGCTGTAGAGCGCGACGAAGTGCAGCGCCCACAGCGCGAACGGTGCCGACATGCGGGTGAGGGTCATGCGTGGCGGGCTGTTCACAGCCACCTCGGGAACAGATGGATGACGGCCCAGGTCACGACGCCGATGCCAACGGTGTAACGCCAGAAGCCTGCCGCGATCCGCGACTCGAGCGCGCGCGCGCGCTCGACGAAGCCGTGATGGATGCGCAGCGCGGTGAAACCGCCGATCAGCATCGCGACCACGACGTGGACCGCGTGAAAGCCGGCCAGGGTCCACACCACCGAGCCGTAGGCATGCACCTGCGGCGCGCCGACCGCGGCCCACAGCGCCGGCAGATGCACCGCGAGGAATACCGCGCCGCCGAGGATCGCCGCCACCTGCCAGAGCATCGCCGCACGTGTGTGCCCGGCCGCGAGCGACGCCGACCCGCGCCAGGCGGCGAGCAGCGGCAGCGCGAGCAACGCGAGCGCGACCAGTGCCGGCGTCCAGGCCATCACCGTCGCGCCGCCTGCCGGCCACGCCGGAGCGTTGAGCCACAGGTAGAAGTAGGCGAACACCAGGGATGCGAACAGCGAGCCGTCGATCAGCAGCGTGCCGACCAGCGCCCACCAGCCCGGCGCGTTGCGCGCATAGGCCTGGGTGGGCAGGCGCAGGCCGGGCGCGACCTCGATCTCGGCCGGCGCATACCGGTCGCCGGTGGTCCAGGCCCAGCGCAGGAACAGGCCGATCAGCGGTACCAGCATCAGGATCGACAGCCAGTACTGGGAGCTGATGAACCCCGCCAGCAGCACCGCGATGGTGAACGCGGCGAGGATCGGCAACCAGGTCGAGCCGGAAATGCGGATCACCTGTTCCGCGCGCGCCGACTGGATGCCGGTGCCGATCAATTCGCGCCGATCGTCATGCGCATCGCCGAGCAGGCCGTCGGTGCGCCGGGTGGCCTCGACCACCTCCGGCGTGTCCCACAGCGGATACCGGCTTTCGATCTGCGGCACCGAGGCGAAGTTGTAGGTCGGCACCGGCGTCGGCACCGCCCATTCCAGGGTGCCCGCCTGCCACGGATTCTCGACGCCGCGGCGGCCGAGCACGAAGCACAACGCCACGTCGATCAGGATCGCGATCACGCCCACCGCCATGACGAAGCCTGCGGCGGTCGACAGGAGGTTGAGCCAGTGCACGCCGAGTTCCATCGCGTACGTGTCCACGCGCCGCGGCATGCCGACCATGCCGGTCACGTGCATCGGCAGGAACGCTAGGTTGAAGCCGATGAACACAAGCCAGAAGCCGCTGCGGCTCAGCGATTCGCTGGGCATGCGGCCGCTCGCCAGCGGCAGCCAGTAGTAGAGGCCGGCGAACAGCGGGAACATCAGTCCGCCGATCAGCACGTAGTGCAGGTGGGCGACGACGAAATGGGTGTCGTGGACCTGCCAGTTGAACGGCACGAAGGCCAGCATCACGCCGGTCAGGCCGCCACAGACGAACACCACGAAGAAGCCGATGATGTAGAGCATCGGCACGCGCAGCCACGGCTTGCCGGCCCACAGCGTGGCCAGCCACGCGAAGATCTGGATGCCGGTCGGGATCGCCACCATCATGCTGGCCGCGCTGAAGAAGGCGAGCGCGAGCAGCGGAATGCCGACCGCGAACATGTGGTGCACCCACAGGCCGAAGCTCAGGAAGCCCGTCGCCACCAGCGCCAGCACGATCCAGGTGTAGCCCACGATCGGCCGCCGCGCGAAGGTCTGCACGACCATCGACACCACGCCCGCCGCGGGCAGGAAGATGATGTAGACCTCGGGATGGCCGAACAGCCAGAACAGGTGTTGCCACAGCAGCGGATCGCCGCCGCGCGCCACTTCGAAGAATGCGAAATCGAACGCGCGCTGGATCTCCAGCAGGATGCTGGCCAGGATCAGCGGCGGAAAGCCGAACGCGATCATGAAGGCGGTGACCAGCATCGCCCAGACGAACAGCGGCATCCGCCGCAGGTCCATGCCCGGCGCGCGCAGGATCAGCACCGCGGTGATCATCTCCACCGAGGCGACGACCGCGGCGATCTCGGCGAAGGTCACGCCGATCAACCAGAAGTCCGCGCCCTTGCCCGGCGAATAGGTCGAGTCGCTCAGCGGCGTGTACATGAACCAGCCGGTGTCGGGCACGCTGCCGAAGATGAAGCTCGAATACAGGAACAGCCCGCCGAACAGGTAGCACCAGTAGCCGAACGCCGACAGCCGGGGGAACGGCAGGTCGCGTGCGCCGATCATCTTCGGCACCAGGTACATGCCGAAACCGCCCATGATCGGCACCGCGAACAGGAACATCATCGTCGTGCCGTGCATGGTCACGAACTGCGCGTAGCGCTGCGGGTCGAGCACTTCGAGCCCCGGCCACGCGAGCTGCAGGCGCATGAACATCGACAGCAGACCGCCGACCAGCAGGAAGGCGAAGCCGGTGACGATGAAGCGCATCGCGACCGTCGAATGGTTGACCGCGGTGAGCTGGCCGACGAGGCCCGGCGCATTCGCCCACACGCGCTCGAGCCGGGCGAGGCGCTCGGCGTGGCGCAGGTGGTCGCCGGGGGTGGGAATGGTGTGGTCTGGCGTCAGGCGGCTCACAGCACATCCTCCGAGGCGCCGTGGCGCGGCGGTGCGCGCCCGGCGGGCGCATCGGCCGACGGCGGCTCGTCCGCGGGGCGGGGCGCACGCGACTCCAGCCATCCGGCCAGATCCGCCGGCTCGACCACGCGCACTGGGAACACCATGCGGGCGTGGTCGAGCCCGCAGAACTCGGCGCACTGGCCGCGCATCGGTGTGTCGCGGTCAGCGCGCAGGCGCAAGGTATTGACGCGCCCGGGAATCGCATCGATCTTGCCGCCGAGCCGCGGCACCCAGAAACTGTGGATCACATCCTCGCTGGTGATGCGGAACTCGACCATCCGGCCCCGCGGCATCACCAGCTCGTCGATGCTCTCGCCGATCACCCGGTCGTCGGCGTCGCGATAGCGGAAGTGCCATTGCCACTGGCGCGCGGTCACCTCGACGACCGCGTCCGCGGTTTCGCCCACGCCGGTCACGCGCGCGCTGCTCAGCGTGCCGTAGACCAGCAGCGCCGCGACCACCACCACCGGCAGGACCACGCCGCCCCAGACGATCATGCGTTCCGGTCGATGCGGCGTCTCGGCGGCCGTGCGACGTCGCAGCGCCCGCCACAGCAACAGCAGCACGCCCAGCCAGACCACGGTGAACACTCCGGTCATCAGCCACGTGCCACGCGCGATCTCGGCCGCGGCCGGACCCGCCGGCGCGAGCATGGATTGCGGTCCGCCACAGCCGCTGGCGAGGGCGGCCGTGATGGCCGCGGCTACGGCGCAGGCGCGTCCGGTGTGTCGTGTCGAAATGATGTCGATCGTGCCGCCCCAGCTGTCGCGCCCACGGCCCGTCGGGCGACGGGCCAGCAGGCACGCTACCGGCCGTGACGGCCAGGGAATGTGAATGCGTCGCGACGAACCGGCATCCGTGCACGGTGGCCATTCGGGCAATCTCACGGTCTGAGACCTCGATGGGGCATTGTGCGCGCGTGAACCTCACCGACAAGCTCGCGATCCTCGCCGACGCCGCCAAATATGACGCCTCGTGCGCGTCGAGCGGCGCGAACAAGCGCGACTCGTCGAAGACCGGCGGCATCGGCAGCACCGAGGGCATGGGCATCTGCCATTCGTACACGCCGGACGGGCGTTGTGTTTCGTTGCTGAAAATCCTCCTGACCAACTTCTGCGTGTTCGACTGCGCGTATTGCGTCAACCGCGTGTCGAGCAACGTGCGCCGGGCACGGTTCACGCCGCAGGAAGTCGTCGATCTGACCCTGGATTTCTACAAGCGCAACTACATCGAGGGCCTGTTCCTCTCCAGCGGCATCATCCGCAACGGCGACTACACGATGGAGCAGCTGGTCGAGGTCGCGCGCAGCCTGCGCGAGGATCATCGCTTCGCCGGTTACATCCATCTTAAGACGATCCCCGATGCCGCCCCCGAGCTGCTGGCCGCGGCCGGGCGTTATGCCGATCGTCTGAGCATCAACATCGAGCTGCCGACCGAGGCCGGCATGTCGGCGCTCGCTCCGGAGAAGACCCACGCCGGCATCCACGGCGCCATGGGCGAGCTCAAGTGGCGCATCGACGAGGACAAGGACGCGCGGCGGGTGAAGCGTCAGGCCGTCGGCGTGCGCCGGGCCAAGGCGCCACGGTTCGCCCCCGCCGGGCAGAGCACGCAGATGATCGTCGGCGCCGACGGCGCCAGCGACCGTCGCATCCTCGAGTCCAGCAACCGCATGTACGGCACCTACCGGATGCGCCGCGTCTACTACTCGGCCTTCAGCCCGATTCCCGACGCCTCGAAGTCGCTGCCGTTGCAGGCGCCGCCGCTGCTGCGCGAGCACCGCCTGTACCAGGCCGACTGGCTGCTGCGCTTCTACGGGTTCGACGTCGACGAGATCGCGCCCGAGCCCGTGTCGGGCGTCGGCGATGCGCAGGACGCGGGCGCCGGCATGCTCGATCTCGAGGTGGATCCCAAGCTCGCCTGGGCACTGCGCAATCCGACGCGGTTTCCGGTGGACATCAACCGCGCGCCGCGGGAACTGCTGCTGCGCGTGCCCGGACTCGGCGCGCGCAACGTCGAGCGCATCATCGCGGCAAGACCGCACGGCGCGCTGCGACTCGACGACCTGGCGCGGCTGCGCGTGCCGCTGAAGAAGATCATGCCGTTCGTCATCGCCCCGGGCCATCATCCGCGCCAGCGGCTGGACGACACGGCGCGGCTGCGCGCGGAACTCGCACCGCAACCGCGGCAGGCGAGCCTGTTCTGATGCAGGCGAAATCGGGGTGGACCCGGGCGCCCACCGGTCCGTGCGGCCTGGCCCGTGACGCGGGTTCCGCCCGACGGGCCGCACATCACGGTGCCCGCGTGCGTCCCGGGGCGCCGGTATGACGCGCGGGTCCGGGGCGGGCCACGCATCGCATGTGATCGCGCGCATCGAGCCGCCCTGGGACACCGCCACGTGGCGCGCTGCGGCGCGCGCCGCCCTGCGCGCGCAGGTGCCGCCCGAACGCATCGACTGGAGTGGCGGTGCGCAGGGATCTCTGCTCGGCGGCACCGATCTCGCACTGCTGCCGGCGATCCGTGACACGCCGCGCGTGCCGTCCGAGTTCCTGGCCGTCGCCGACGCGGCGCTGTGCCATCGCGCCCCGGACCGCCATGGCCTGCTCTACCGAATGCTCTGGCGCATGGCGGGCGACGAGCCCTCACTACTGCAGCGTGCCGCGGATCCCGACGTGCACCGCGCCCGCACGCTGGCCCAGGCGGTGCGCCGCGACAGCCACAAGATGAAGGCCTTCGTGCGTTTCCGCGCGGTGCCCGGTGCGGACGAGGAATACGTCGCCTGGTTCGAACCCGAGCACTGGATCGTGGACCGGGTCGCACCGTTCTTCGCGCGCCGCTTCGCGGGCATGCGCTGGGCCATCGTCACCCCGTACCGCAGTGCGCTGTGGGACGGGCAGGCACTGGCCTTCGCCGGCGGCGGCACGCGCGCCGATGCGCCGGCCGAGGATGCGCATGAGGATTTGTGGCGCACCTACTACGCCAACATCTTCAATCCGGCCCGCCTCAACACCACGATGATGCGTTCGGAGATGCCGCAGAAGTACTGGAAGCATCTGCCCGAGGCGGCCCTGTTGCCCGGCCTGGTGCGCGAGGCCGGCGTGCGCGTGCGCGAGATGGCCGAGCGCGAACACCAGGCGCCCAGGCGCCGTATCCCCGCCGCACCCGCGGCCGAGCCGGTGCAGGCCGATACGCTCGCCGCGCTGCGCGTCGCCGCCCGCGACTGCCGTCGCTGCCCGCTGTGGCAGCCGGCCACGCAGGCGGTGTTCGGCGAGGGGCCGGACGATGCGCGCACGTTGATCGTCGGCGAGCAGCCGGGCGACGAGGAGGACCTGTCCGGCCGGCCGTTCGTGGGGCCGGCAGGCCGCCTGTTCGCGCGCGCGCTCGAGGAGCTCGGAATCGACCGCAGCACGCTGTACCTGACCAATGCCGTCAAGCACTTCCGCTTCGAGCCACGGGGCAAGCGGCGCCTGCACCGGCGGCCCGATGTCGCCCACATCAATGCCTGCAACGGGTGGCTGCGGGCCGAGATCGCGCAGGTCCGACCCGAACGCATCGTCTGTCTCGGCGCCAGTGCCGCCCGCGCGGTATTCGGTCCGGGCGTGCGGCTGAGCGAGGAGCGCGGCATCTGGCGCACCCGGGAGGATGGCGTGCGCGCCTTCGCCACCGTGCATCCCTCGTGGGTCCTGCGCCAAGGCGATGCCGATGCGCAGGCCGTCGCGTATCGCGGTTTCGTCGACGATCTGCGCCGTCTGGCCGAGGACGCGGGCACGGTGCCGTCACATCGGTGAATCTGCCGATGCGCACGCGCAGCGGGTTCACCGCTGCTTCGCGGCCTGCTGCCGAGACTCCGCGCACCCAATTCGAGGAAATGCCCATGAACCAGACCCTGACCGTGCGCGCGCTGGTCCTCGCCGTGAGCCTGGCGGCCGGTGCGGCCCTGGCCCAGGACGCGATGACCAGCGCCCAGGTGCGGAGCGCCCTCACCGACGGCGGCTACACCGAAGTGCGTGACATCGAGTTCAAGGACGGCCTGTGGAAGGCGGACGTCAAGGACGCGACCGGCAACAAGATCGACGTGCGCTTCGATCCCGCCACCGGCCGCATCTATCCGGAGAATGCCGGCGCGACCAGTCTCGGCGAGGCCGACATCCGCGCCCGTCTGACGGCCGAGGGCTTCACCCGCATCGACGACGTCAAGTTCGACGACGGTCTGTGGGAGGCGGAGGCCGACGACGCGCAGGGCCAGCGCATGGACCTCAAGCTCGATCCGCAGGACGGCCGCATCATCAGCCAGTCGCGCGACTGATCCGCGCGCGGCATCCCGCGAGACACGCCCGGCGATGCCGGGCGTTTTTCATGGCGCCACCCGGGGCGCCCGTCAGCGATCGAGCCGTTCTGGCGCCGGCACGTCGTGCGGCATGCGGTCGCGGACGCAGGTCGCCGCGGTGCGCGGCTCGGCCGCGTGCGCGTCGACGCAGGCGGCGGCGATGACCGCCCAGCGCGAGACCGCGTCGTCGCGGCCTGCAAGCGCGCCCGTCTCGCGTATCCAGCGCGCAGTCGCGGCCAGCTCGTCGCGGGTGTCCGCTTCGGTCACCGCATCGAGCGCGCCGGACGCGATGATGAACCGGTAGGCGAACTCCGCGGTGACGCGCTCGGTCACCCGGTCGGATGCACCGCGGCCATCGCCGGCATCGAGCAGCGTCTGCAGCCGGAGCGCGTCGCGCGCCTTCAGGTCGCCGGCCGAGCCGATCGTGGTGCGCAGCATCACGGTGGTGACCAGGGCGCCGATGAAGATACCGCCGAGCAGCACGAAGACCGCACCGATCAGCAACGGTCCGCGCGGGCGGCGCGGCGGCAGGCCGGTCATCGGCTTCTGCCCCAGTGGCGTTTCCCGACCATGCTCAGCGCAACCAGCCGGCGAGTTCCTCGCGGCTCAAGCGGCTATCGCGGTTGACGTCGATGGCCCTGAATTCGGCATCCAGCGCAGGATGGGCCCGCGCCTCGGCCCGGCTCACATAGCCGTCGCCGTCGGCATCCAGTGCGGCGAAATCCACGCGGTAACGACCGTCGCTCACCGTGCGCGGCTCGTAGGAGCGGATGATCACCTGGCGTCCGTCGTGCTCGTAGGTGGCGACACCCGTCTGCCGGCCCGACTGCGAGGACAGCGCGGGCGGTTCGTCCTGGCCGGCCAGCGCACTCGTGCTGACCTGCGCAGCCGCGGTCGCGGCACAGGCGCCGGCGCACAGGAGTGAGGACAGGATCAGGCGACGGAACAGGCGCATGGCGGCTACGGTTCGGCGAGGGTGGGGCCGGTACGATGCCGCCTGTCCGCCGCACCGGACGTGAACGCGGAGCGTCAGCGGTGACGCATGCGCAGCCGGAGCGCCACGGTCTGCAGGACCAGGGCTGCGGCGATCGCCAGCGCCACCCAGGCCGACGTCGTCGCCCCGGCCAGCGGCCAGCCGGTCTGCTTGATCCACACCGCGAACAGACCCCACACCGCCACCGCCACATAGGCGACGTTCCCGCGCATGCGCCAGTTGAGTGCGAGCAGCACGGCGGCGCCCGCGGCCCAGAGCGCCAGGCTCCAGCCGAGCATCCGCGACGTCGACAGCAGCTCGTAGGCGACGATCGTCTGCGCCAGGTTGAGGAAAGCGGCCAGCGACAGCCAGCCCGCATGCAGCGACAGCGCCAGCCACGCCAGCAGGCGGCCCCGGCCGGGCGCTGCCGACAGGATCACCGCAGCCCAGGCGAGCGCCGCGAGTGCGCCGAAGATCACCACCA
This sequence comes from Luteimonas deserti, assembly GCF_013425765.1. Lineage (GTDB taxonomy): Bacteria > Pseudomonadota > Gammaproteobacteria > Xanthomonadales > Xanthomonadaceae > Luteimonas > Luteimonas deserti. The sequence continues at coordinate 77,797 of NZ_JACCJZ010000001.1, read as the reverse complement.
CGCAGAGCCCGAACAGCTGCGCCGAGAACAGCGGCATCCACACCGTGCTGAGCGCGAAGCCGAGCGCGGCAGCCGGCGCCACGCGGCCGAGGACGGGATCGGCCCGCCGGCGACCCGTGGCCTGCCAGGCCGCATACGCCACGTCGAGCAGGAAGATCAGACCCCACACCGAGAACGCATAACCCGCCGCCACCAGCAGGGTGGGGTGGCGGTTGGAGATCGTGCCCTGGTCGGGACCGAACGCGCCGGTCTGCGACAACCAGCCCACCAGCGGCATGGCGATCGCGCACATCAGAACGAGCAGGCGCATGGGACATCTCCGGCGGGCTGGCGCGGATGCTGGCATCGCGCCCGTGAGGACACCGTCGCACGGCATCGCGGTGGCCGGCCCGGGGCAGGAGCGCGGCCCGGGCCGTGCGTCGGTGCCTCAGGCGGTTATTCCGGCATGCCGCAACAGCGCGGCGATATCCGGGTCGCGGCCGCGGAACGCGCGGAAATTCTCGATCGCATCGCGGCTGCCGCCGCGGGCGAGGATCTCGTCGCGGAAGCGCGCGCCGGTTGCGGCCGTACCGTCCGGGCCCGCCTCTTCGAATGCGGCATAGGCATCCGCGCTGAGCACTTCGGCCCACTTGTAGCTGTAGTACCCGGCCGCGTAGCCCCCGGCGAAGATGTGCGAGAACTGGTACGGGAACCGGTGCCACGCCGGTGTGCGGTTCACCGCGACCTCGTCGCGCACCTGCTCGAGCAGCGCCAGCACGTCGTCGCGGGCAGCGTCGAAACCGGCGTGCAGCTGTATGTCGAACAATGCGAACTCGATCTGGCGCAGTGTCTGCAGGCCGCTGTGGAAGTTGCGCGCGGCGAGCATGCGGTCGAACAGCGCGCGCGGCAGCGGCTCACCGGTGTCCACGTGCGCGGTCATCGCCTGCACGCGGTCCCATTCCCAACAGAAGTTCTCCATGAACTGGCTGGGCAGCTCGACGGCGTCCCATTCGACACCGTTGATGCCGGCCAGCGGCAGTTCGCCCACCTGCGTCAGCAGCTGGTGCAGGCCGTGACCCATCTCGTGGAACAGGGTCGTGACCTCGTCATGGCTGAAGGTCGCCGGGCGCCCGTCCTGGCCTCGGCCGAAGTTGCAGACCAGGTAGACCACCGGCGTCTGTACCGCCTCGGCCCGCGTGCGACGGTTGCGGCAGTCGTCCATCCACGCGCCACCGCGCTTGCCGGGCCGGGCGTAGAGGTCGAGATAGAACTGGCCCACCAGCGCACCGTCACCGTCAAGCAGCCGGTAGAAGCGCGCGTCCGCGTGCCACAGCGGCGCGGTATCGGCTTCGACGCGCAGGCCGTAGAGATCGCCGATCACGGCGAACAGTCCGGCCAGCACACGATCCTCGGTGAAATAGGGCTTGACCTCCTGCGCGGAGTAGTCGAAGCGCGCCTTGCGCAGGCGATCGGCGGCGAATGCGACGTCCCAGGGCTGCAACGCGTCCAGGCCCAGGGTGTCGCGCGCGAACGCCTCCAGTTCGGCGCGGTCGCGTTCGGCCTGGGGACGTGCCCGGGCGGCGAGATCGCGCAGGAAGCCGCGCACCTCGTTCGCCGAGGTCGCCATCTTGGTGGCGAGCGAGAGTTCGGCGTAGCTCCCGTAACCGAGCAGCGCAGCCTGCTCGGCGCGCAGCGCCAGGATGCGCGCGACCAGGGGGCCGTTGTCGAGTTCCGGTGGTCCGGCATCGGAGGCGCGCAGGCCGTAGGCGCGGTACAGCGCCTCGCGCAGCGCGCGATCCTCGGCGTAGGTCTGCACCGGCAGATAGCACGGCATCTGCAGGGTGAGGGTCCAGCCGCTCCGCCCCCGCGTCTCCGCGGCGGCGCGGGCATCGGCGATCACGTCCCGGGGCAGGCCGGCCAGGCGCTCGAGTTCGTCGACGTGCAGCGAGAACGCGTCGGTGGCATCGAGCACGTGTTCGGAGAACGTCGCGCCCAGCGCGGCCAGCTCCTGGCGGACGGCGGCGAACCGCGCCTTGTCCGCGTCATCGAGCGCGGCGCCGCCCAGGCGGAAGTCGCGCAATGCCTGGTCGACGACCCGTCGGCGCACCGGCGACAGTCCGAGCGCGTCGGCGCCGTCGGCGAGCCGCTGGTACTGGGCGTACAGGGCGGGATCCTGGCCGAGCGCGCTGAAGAACGCGGTCACCCGAGGCAGCGCGGCGTTGTAGGCCGCGCGCAGTTCGGGCGTGTTGACCAACGCATTGAGGTGCGTGACCTGATTCCAGGCGCGGGCAAGCCGTTCGGTCGCATCCTCGAGCGGTTCGATCACGCGCTCCCAGCCCACGGGCTGGGTCCCGCCCGCGACCGCGACGGCGGCTTCCGCCTCCGCGATCAGCGCGTCGATCGCAGGCTGGACATGCGCAGGGGTGATCGCATCGAAGCGCGGCAGGCCGGCCTGGTCGAGAAGAGGATTGGTCATCGGACGTCGCTAGCCGGAACGGGAGGCGCCGATTCTAGGCGGGCACGCGTCAACGTCCGGCGCCGCCGCGTCGCCTCCGCGCCGCGGGCATCGATCGCCTGCACGGGCGTCGGGGGTGCGGGCGTCGGGTGGAACGGGCAGCGGAGCGCGCGGGTCGGCAAGCACGCGCCGGCCCGCGCCGTCAGGCGGTGGGCGCGGTCAGCGCTTCCAGGCGGTCCAGTGTGCGCATCGCGGCGGCACGCGACACGCCGCACATGTCCGCCGACGGGCGCAGCGAGCCGCACACGGCCGGACGTTCCGGCCGTCCGAACAGCCGGCAGCGCAGGTCCGCATCGAGCTGCACGCAGGGCACGCCCGCGGGCTTGCCGTGTGGCATGCCGGGGATCGGCGAGCTGATCGACGGCGCGATGCAGCAGGCGGCGCAGGCGACGCGGCACTCCATCGGGTCAGCGCGGAGTCGCGCCGCGGGCCAGGGCCAGCCCGAGCAGCACGAAGCCGGCACCGGTGAGGATCGCGAAGCCGGCACTGGCTGCCGGATAGATCCAGCGCAGCAGCTGGAGATCGATCGCCTGGCGCATGGCCAGCATCTGCATGGCCACGAAGAACAGGCTCGAGGCCAGAGTGGTCAGTGTCAGGAGACCGAAGCCGAGCAGGGCGATCCGGCCCGCCGCACCCAGCCTGGCGCGGTGCCGGGCTGCGAGCGCCAGGCCGATGCCGAGCCCGACCAGGGTGGGCAGCAGCCCCGGGAGCTGGCGCAGCAGCAGGGTGAGCAGATCGGCGTCGGGCATGGCAACGCTCCCCGGTCAGTCGGCAGTGACGAGGACGGCTGCACGCGCCTGGAGCGTCGCGAACACGGCATCGGTTTCCGGGCGCACGCCATGCCACAGCGCGAAGCTCTCTGCCGCCTGTTCGACCAGCATGCCAAGACCGTCCACGGTCTGGCGCACGCCCTGCGCACGCGCCCAGGCCAGGAACGGCACCGCCGCTTCGCCGTAACTCAGGTCCACCGCCACCGTGCGCATGCCGACCAGCGACCTCGGAAGGTCCGGCACCGCCCCGGCAAGGCCTGCGGACGTGGCATTGACGATCAGGTCGAACTCGCCCGACTCGCCGAGCTGGTGCAGATACCGCGGATGCACCCGGCCCGGCTCGCCGAGCGCGTCGGCCAGTGCGTCGGTGCGTGCGGGCGTGCGATTGACCACGGTGAGGCTGTCGATGCCCGCATCGAGCAACGCGGGCGCGACACCGCGCGCCGCGCCACCGGCACCGATCAGTAGCGTGCGACGCCCGCGCAGGTCGAGTCCGTGGCGCCCGGTGAGATCGCGCACCAGGCCTTCGCCGTCGGTGTTCTCGCCATGCCAGCCGTCGCCGCTGCGCACCAGCGTGTTGACCGCGCCGGCCCGCTGCGCGCGCTCGCTGCAGGTGGCGGCCAGTGCGTACGCGGCCTCCTTCAGGGGCAGGGTCACGTTGGCACCCGCGCCGCCGGTGTCGGCGAAGAACGCCAGCGCATCGGTGAAGCCCTCGGGGGTCGCGTCGATGGCCGTGTAGTCCACGGTGCGTCCCGCCTGCCGGGCGAACGCCGCATGGATGTCCGGCGACAGCGAATGGGCGACGGGATGACCGAACACGGCGTAGCGGACGGGACGGGGCATGGCGGCTCCAGACGGCGCGTGCGGTGCGCCCTGGCCGCAGTCTAGCGGCGGCGGCGACGGATGAATGCGGGCGCGCCAAAAAACCGGCGGCGCGGCGTGCCCGGAGGGGCAAAACCTTGTATAAAAACGTCACATAGCGCCCAAAAGGGGCGGGCGCTCTGCAGCAAGGGTGTCGATGGATCGGATGTCCGATCCAATCGATGTGCAGTCCGGTCGATCCATCACGTCGGGGTTTCTCCATGTCCACTACTCGTAGGGTCGGCGCCGCGTCCGCGTTGCTCGGCCTCGCCGTTGCCGCACTGGCGGCGACAACGCTTCCTTCTTCCGTGCCGGTCGTGGGGCCGGTCCTGCAATCGGCCCGTGCCGGCGTCGCCGCGGCGCTGGGCGGCGCACCGGCGCAGACCGCCGCCGCGCCCGTCAATACGGGCGGCGGCGCCGCGACTCCGGCCGTCGCCGTCGATCGCGACGCGCCCGAGCGGGTCATCGTCGTGTTCGAAGAGCCTGCGTTGACCGCCTACAGCGGCGATGTCGCGGGACTCGCGGCGCCGGCGCGCCGGACCGACGCGCGGGGCAAGCCCCGCCTCGACGTCAAGAGCGCCAGCGCACGCGGTTATGTCGGCTACCTGCAACGTCGCCAGGCCGATCTCGAAGGCGCGATCGCGCTGCGGGTGGGCCGGCCGCTGGCGGTGGAGCGGCGCATGCAGCACGCGATCAACGCCGTGGTGATGGAACTCACGCCGGCCGAAGCCGCAGGCGTCGAGCAGATGGCCGACGTCCGCTTCGTCGAGCCCTATCGCGAGTACGCGCTCGATACCGATACCGGTCCGCGCCTGATCGGCGCCGAGGCGGTGTGGAACGCGGAGTGGCCGGGTGCCACGGGCCGCTTCCAGGGTGAGGGCGTGGTGTTCGGCATTCTCGACTCGGGTATCAACTTCGGCGCACCGTCCTTCGCCGCGGTCGATCCGGTCGACGGCTACCAGCACGTCAACCCGCTGGGCAGCGGCACCTATCTCGGCTCGTGCGCGCCCGGCGGCGTCGATGCGGGGCGCTGCAACGACAAGCTGATCGGCGGCTACGACTTCGTCTGCGAGGCGCCGGGCAACACCTGCGCCAACCCGGGCTTCCGCGAGGAGCCGGGCTTCGGCGACACCAACGGCCACGGCAGCCATGTCGCGTCCACCGTGGCCGGCAACCGCCGCGACGTGGTGTTCCGCGGCAACCCGCGCCGGATCTCCGGTGTCGCGCCGCGCGGCAACATCGTCGCCTTCGACATCTGCTACACCAACATCGCCACCGGACAGGGCCTGTGCCCGAACGTCTCGGCGGTCGCGGCGGTCAACCAGGCCGTGGCCGACGGCATCGTCGACGTCATCAACTATTCCATCGGCGGCGGCGCGCAGCCGTGGACCGAAGCCGTGTCGCAGGCCTTCCTCGGCGCGACCGAGGCCGGCATCTTCATCGCCGCCTCGGCCGGCAACAGCGGTCCGGGTCCGAACACCATGGGTCATCTTGAGCCGTGGGTCTCGTCGACCGCCGCCGCGCAGCATGGCCGCGGTGCGTTCGCGCTCGCGCTCAACGTGACCGGTCCGGCGCCCGTGCCCGAGCCGCTCGCGCCAGTGCTGGTCAACGAGGGCACCGGAGGCGTGGCGTTCAACGCGACGATCCCCGGCAGCACGCCGCTGCGCATCAGCGCCGGGTTCGACGGCGCCGAGGACGGGTGCGCGGCGTATCCGGCGGACACCTTCGCAGGTGCGATCGCGGTGGTCCGGCGTGGCACGTGTTCGTTCACCATCAAGACCGACAACGCGCGCAACGCGGGTGCCGTGGCCGTGGTGATCGCCAACAATGCGCCGGCCGGCCTGATTCCCTCGGTGCCCGGCACCACGATTCCGGCGTTCGGCGTCACCCAGGCGGAAGGCGAGGCCCTGCGTGACTTCGGTCGCGCGCATCCGGCCACCGCCACGGCCGGGGTGCAGTTCCCGCCGCTGGTGCTGCCCAACACGGCCGATGCGCTGGGCGCTTTCAGCTCGCGCGGACCGGCGGGCACGTTCAATCTGGTCAAGCCCGACATCACCGCGCCCGGCGTGAGCATTCTCGCCGTCGTCGCCGGGACCACGATCACCGGTTTCGAGAACGCGATCGATCTCTACAACGGCACCTCGATGGCATCGCCGCACCAGGCGGGCGCCGCGGGCCTGATCCGCCAGGCGCGTCCCGGCTGGTCGGTGCCGGAGATCAAGTCGGCCCTGGCGCTGACCGCCAAGACCGAGGTGTTCAAGGAGGATTCGGTGACCCCGGGCACGCCCTTCGACAAGGGCAGCGGCCGGGTCCAGGTGGATCGTGCGATCAACGCCGGTCTGGTGATGCACGAGACCACCGCGAACTACCAGGCGGCCAACCCGGCAACCGGCGGCGACGCGGCCACGCTGAACCAGCCGAGCCTGGCCAACCGCAACTGCTACAGCAGCTGCAGTTTCGTGCGCACCTTCCGCAACCCGCACGGCAGTGCATCGAGCTGGCGCATCCGTTTCACGGGGGTCAACGCGACGGCGGTGCCGTCCACGCTGAAGGTGCCCGCCGGCGGCACCGCGTCCGTTCGGATCACCGTCAACACCCGCGGCGTCGCGGCCGACGGCCGCTGGACCTTCGGCGAGATGGTGCTCGAGTCCAGCGGGCCGGTGCTCGGCGTGCAGCGTGCACCGCTCACGCTTCCGGTGGCGGTCGCCGTGCAGGCGCCCGTGGTGCGCCTGCCCGATGCGATCTCGCTGGCCCTGGCTGTCGGCCGCAGTGGCACGGCGGTGGGCGCGGTCGGCAACGACGGCGGCTCGCCGTTGCTGTATTCGGTGGACAACACGGGCAACGGCGGCCTGACCGCGGTTGCGCGCTCCAGCGACGGCGTCACCAGCGGTTTCCGCGGCACCCACTACAGCGACCCTGCCGCGGCGGGCGCATTGGCCCAGTATTCGGCGGACGACTTCGTCGTCGAACAGCCGCTGCAGCTCACCGCGCTGTCCGCGCCGGGGTTCGTGGTCAGCGGGACCGCCTTGCCGACCGCTGCCACGGCCCTGACCTTCGCGATCTACCCCGACGCGAACGGCCTGCCCGCGGGCAACCCGACTTCGGCCGCCGCGGCCGCGGTCTGGAGTTACACGACCGCGCCGACGGCCCCGGGTGTCGATGTCGCCAATGCGGTGATCTCGCTGAACCTGCCGGCGGCCGGACAGACCGTGACGCTGCCGCCCGGCCGCTACTGGCTGGTGGTGTCGACCCGAGGCACGTTCGCCAACCGCTGGGCGTGGTACGGCTCCAATGCCGGCACCGGCGGCTTCGCTTCGCTGACCGTGGCCGCCAACGGCAGTGGCGCGTGGACCGCCAACACCGCCTTCCCGGGCCTGGGCATGACCGTGCGCGGTCTGGTGCCGTGCGGGGCCCCCTGGATCGGGGCGGCGACACCGGCCGCGGGCACGGTGCAGCCGGGCGCCGGCCAGGACTTCCGCGTACGCCTCAGTGCGGCCGGTCTGACACCCGGGCGTCGTGTGGGCTACCTGTGCGTGGCCAGCAACGACCCGGTGATGCCGAAGGCCGCCGCGCCGGTGGTGCTGACGGTCAACTGAGTCGGATCAGGCCGCACGAGAACGCCCGGGCTCGCCCGGGCGTTTTTTTGTCTCCGGCGTGGGCAGCGCGCAGGACGTCGGGCGCCCCGCGCGATGGTCAGCCAGCGCGCAACCAGCGCGCCGCATCGAGCGCGAAATAGCTCAGCACGCCATCGGCGCCGGCACGCTTGAATCCGAGCAGGGCTTCGAGCGCACACGCGCGCTCGTCCAGCCAGCCGTTCGCGGCGGCAGCCTTGAGCATCGCGTATTCGCCGCTGACCTGGTAGGCGAACACCGGCACGCCGAACTCGTCCTTGGCCCGGCGCACGATGTCGAGATAGGGCATGCCCGGCTTGACCATGACCATGTCGGCGCCTTCGTCGAGGTCCTGTGCGATCTCGCGCATCGCCTCGTCGGAGTTGCCGGGGTCCATCTGGTAGGTGGCCTTGTCGGCCTTGCCGAGCGCCGTCGCCGAGCCGACCGCATCGCGGAACGGGCCGTAGAACGCGCTGGCGTACTTGGCGGCATAGGCGAGGATGCGTACGTGCACGTGGCCGTCCGCCTCCAGCGCCGCGCGCACCGCGCCGATGCGGCCGTCCATCATGTCGCTCGGCGCGACGATGTCGGCCCCGGCGCGCGCGTGGCTCAGCGCCTGGCGCACCAGCGCCTCGACGGTGACGTCGTTGAGCACGTAGCCGGCGTCGTCGACGAGACCGTCCTGGCCGTGCGTGGTGTAGGGATCGAGCGCGACGTCGGTGATGACGCCGAGCTGCGGGAAGCGCGCTTTCAGCGCGCGGATCGCGCGCTGGCACAGGCCGTCGTCGTCCCAGGCGGCCGCGGCGTCGAGCGATTTCGCCTCGGGCGCGGTGACCGGGAACAGCGCGAGCGCGGGAATGCGCAGTTCGCTGGCGATGTCGGCGACGCGCAGCAGCTCGTCGATCGACAGGCGCGCCACGCCCGGCATCGAGGGCACGTCCGCGCGGCCCTCACGGTCGTGGACGAAGACCGGATAGATCAGATCGTCGACGCCGAGCGTGGATTCGCGCATCAGCCGGCGCGAGAAATCGTCGCGGCGCATCCGCCGCATGCGGGTGTCGAGTCGGGTCATGGACAGGATTCTACGCCGGCGCATCGCCCGGCTCGCGGTCGACCGCGCCAGCGCGCACATGCGATGCGGACGCGCGCCCTCGCGCGCCGTCCTCGCCGTGATCCGGTCGGTCTGGCACGCGCGGCAAGGCACGTGCCGGCGAGAACGATACGTTGTGGCCGATGCTTGCGACCCACGCGGTCCCGCGCTGCGCGCAGCGCGTCCGGCATGGCCGGCAGGCGCGTCGGGTCGGCGGACACGGCAGTGCCCGGTGCCGGGCGCGCGGCGCTCCCGCCGACCGCGCGGTGTCCATGCGCAGCGAAGCGGCTCGACGGATGCGCCGGCCCTCTCCCGATGCCTGTAAGCGCGCCGCGGGCGACCGCGCCCGGCTGTCGCGGCTCAGGCGGCGTCGTGCACGCCGTCGATCTCCAGCGCCAGTTCGCGCCGGCAGATCGCCGCGTGCAGGAGCACGCGCGGCACGGTGGCACCGAAGCGCGCATCGAGCGCGTCGGCGACGACCGGCAGGTCCTCGGCATCGCGCACATAGATCTTCAGTCGCGAGCCCGGCCCGAAGACCGCCGGCAGCGCCGGCCGGGACTGCCGCGCGGAGTCGATCAGGGCATCGAAGTTGGTGAAGGTCTCGTCGAGCTGGGCGAGCAGTTCGCCCTCGTGGATCGAGGCGTGGCCGACGACGCTGGCGGTGCCGGAAAGCATCAGCGGCATCGGCGCCCCCGCGGGCGGCAGCATCGCGCGGGCGAAGCTCGGCGCCTGGGGACCGTACTGGCGTGGATAGCGGTAGGCGCTGACCTGGCGCGGGTTCTCCACCGGAGTGCCGGGCATGCGCGCCGCGAGCCAGTACACCTGGATCCGGCGCGCGTCGTCGCAGCGGCCGATCGCCGTCGCCGCAGGCAGGCTGGTCGGGTCGAACGCGCCCAGTCCACGGGCACGGCCGACGCAGAACTGGCGATAGCGTTCGGTATCGCCGTCACCCTGGGTGATGGCGTCGAGATAGTTCCAGATCCGCAGCAGATGCGGGTAATCGCCCGCTTCGATGAAGCGCGTGAGCATGCGGTAGGCATGCTCGGCGGCGAGCAGGATGCCGCTGTGGTCACCGGCACCGGTATGGCCGGCTGGTTCGTCCACTTCGATCGCGCCGAACAGCAGCTGGCCGTCGCGCGCCCAGGCGACGTCGCCGTCGCGACCGTGCTCGACCGGCGCCTGCGCATGCCAGACCTCGAGCGGTGCCGCGCCATGGGGCTGCAGCGGCACGCGCAGGAAGCGCGGATCGTCGACCTGCGGCGCATCCCGGCCGAAGCCGAACACGGCCAGCACGTCGGGCCGTGCGAGCACGGACTGCGGCGTCCGGTCGAGGACGTACTCGACACGCAGCCGCGGCGGCGACTCCGGCGGGAGCGGCGCGGGGCGGCTCACGGATTGCCCTCGTGCAGGGTGTCGCCGCGAAAGCCCGCGCGCGCCTGCCGACGCCTGGCGCGCCAGCCGCGGAGCGCCTGTGGCGCGATCGCGATCGCGTTGATCGCATAGATCAGCCTGAACATGTACAGCCGCCAGCGCACGGCGGCATTGTCGAACACGTCGCCCGCCAGCATCGAGATCACCGCCTGTTCGATCTGCAGGTCGTTGCGCGGCGCCGCGAACAGGCGCCGCATCACCGGCGTGTTGAAGCGGTAGATGAACCAGGTGAAGTGGCGCAGGCCGCGTTCGAGCCGCGCCTGCATCGCGCGCTGCAGCGCGGTCTCCCGGGCCGGCGCGTCCAGGGCGGCATGCACCAGCGCCGCGGCCTCGCGGGCGCCGTCCATCGCCAGGTACACGCCCGAGGAGAAGATGGGATCGACGAACGCGTAGGCATCGCCCACCAGCACCCAGCCGGGGCCGGCCATGCGCCGCGAGCCGTAAGCGTAGTTGCCTGTGGCATGCACCGGCGCGACGCGCTCGGCCCCCTGCATGCGCGCCCACACCGCCGGATTCGCCTGCAGGGTACGCATCAGCAGCGCTTCGTTGTCGATGCGGCCGCCTCCGGCGCTGCGCTGCTTGAGGTAGTCGGGAGAACACACCGCGCCGACGCTCATCACGTCGTCCGGCAACGGAATCAGCCAGAACCAGCCCTGGTCGAAGCGGGCGATGGTGATGTTGCCGGCATCTTCGCCGGGGTGGCGCGCGACGCCGCGGAAGTGGCTGAACAGCGCCGCGGACTGGTGCGCCGGATTGCGCCGCTTGAGCTTGAGCCGGCTGGAGAGAAACGTATCGCGCCCGCTCGCATCGACCACGTAGCGCGGACGCAGTGCCAGCGACGTGCCGTCGGCCGCGACGGCGTCGACGCGCGCCGGCCGCCCGTCGGCCGCGAAGTGCACGCCGGTCACCCGCGTGCGGGTGTGCGTCTGCACCCCGGACGCGGCCGCATGGTCGAACAGCAGCGCGTCGAACTGGTCGCGGCGCACGTGCACGGCGAAATCGTGGCGCGGGTCGAGCTGGCGGGTGAAGCGGAACACATGGCTGCCGCCCGCGACGCCGGGCACCGGGAAATCCGCGCCGGCCTTGTGCACACCGATCGCACGCACCTGGTCGAGCACGCCCAGCTCGTCGAGGATCGGCATGTTCATCGGCAGCAGCGATTCACCGATGTGGAACCGGGGGTGCGCGTCCTTCTCCAGCAGCACCACCGACCGACCGGCACGGGCCAGCAGGGTGGCCGCGGTGCTCCCCGCCGGTCCGCCGCCGATGACCACCACGTCCACATCGCGGATGGACGTCTCGCAGGGCGCGGTGGCGGGGTCGGGAGCGGTCGGAGCGGGGGTCATCCGGAGGGGGCGGTGGCGTGCAGGCGCGCATCATAGCGGAAGCCCCGGGCGGCCCACCGCGCGTGGCGCGCTTGCGCGGGCGGAGCCGATGCCGGAAGGTTGCACCCCTGTCACGTCCACGGAAGTCCGCAATGTCCGCCCAAACCGATGCCGAGCGCGCGCTCGCCGAACTGCTGGTCGAAAGCCTGAACCTGGAAGACGTCCAGCCGGGCGACATCGATCCCGAGGCGCCGCTGTTCAACGCCGGTCTGGGCCTCGATTCGATCGACGCCCTCGAGCTCGCCCTGGCGATCAGCAAGCGTTACGGCTTCCAGCTGCGCTCCGACAACGACGACAACCGCCGGATCTTCGCCTCGCTGCGGGCGCTGTCGGCCCATGTCGAGGAGCACAAGACCACTTGATCCTGCTGCTGCAGCTGCTGCTGGCCCTGGCCTACGCGGCCCTGGCCCATCTGGCGAGCCTGTGGCAGAGCGACGCCTGCGCGTTGGCGGCGCTCGGTGTGTTGATCGCCATGGTGCTGGTCGAGCCGCTGCTCGCCCGCCGGGCCTGGGCCTGGGTCGCACTGCCGCTGGCCGCCGCCGGCGCCTGGGCCCTGTACCGCGCGGGGCATGCGGCGCTGCCGCTGCTGCTGGTGCCGGTGGTCTTCGTGCTGGCCATCGCCTGGGTGTTCGCACGGACGCTGCGACCGGGCAGCCAGCCACTGATCACCCGGATCATGGTCGGCATCGAAGGCGGCTCGGTGGAGACGGTCGCGCCCGAACTGCTGCGCTACACACGCACGCTGACCCTGGCCTGGGCGCTCGCCCTGCTGGGCATGGCGGCTGCGAACCTGCTGCTGGCCATGCTGGCCAGCCCGGCGGGCCTGCTGGAAAGCGTGGGGCTGGCCTCGCCCTGGCCCATCACCTGGGAGCAGTGGTCCTGGTGCGCCAACCTGCTCAATTACGGCGTGATCGGCGGGTTTTTCCTGGTCGAGTTCGCGGTCCGCAAGCGCCGCTTCCCGGGGCGCTATGCGAGCTTCGCAGGCTTCGTGCGCAAACTGGCCGGACTCGGCCCGGTCTTCTGGCGCGACCTGCTGCGCTGACCGCGTGCGTGGCGCGGTTCGTCACGTGCGGCACACAGTATCCTATGCGCCTCATGGAATACCGACAGACCCGCGCCCCGGCGCTCGCACCCGCGCTCACCGAGCTGTCGCGGCGCGTCCTCAACGCATTCGAGTTCGCCTTCACCCTGCTGTGGACCGCGGGCTGGATCAGCGTGTCGCTGCTGCTCCAGGCACTGGGCGGGCGCCGGGATCTGGCGCTGGACATGGCCCGTACGCGCTGGGCGCCCGGGCTGGTCGGGCCCGCCGGCGGTCTGACGGTCGAGGGGGGAGAGGCGGTCGACTGGTCGCGCCCCTATCTGGTCGTCGCCAATCACGAGTCGCTGCTCGACATCTGCGTGCTGTTCATGGCCGTGCCGGTACCGCTGCGGTTCCTGCTCAAGCAGGAGATGCGTCGGGTGCCCTTTGTCGCCGGGTACGCCTGCGCCACCGGCATGCTGTTCATCAGCCGCGACGATCGGCGCGCGGGACCGCAGTTGCGGCGCCAGGTCGCCGAGGTGCTCGGCGACGGCAAGGCCCTGTGCCTGTTTCCCGAAGGAACGCGTTCGCGCGACGGGCGGCTGGGCGAGTTCAAGTCGGGGTCGTTCCAGGCCGCGATCGACGCCGGCGTCGACGTCTTGCCGGTGGCCCTGCACGGCACCGGTGCGGTCCTGCCGGTGCAGGGGTTCTTCCGCGTGCGCCGCGGTCCGATGCGCGCCACGATCGGCGCGCCCATCGCGTCCGCCGGGCGCTCCGGCGCTGCCGGCCGGCAGGCCCTGGCGCGCGAGGCCCACGACGCCGTGGCCGCGATGCTGGGCCGTCACCCGCGTCCATGAGCCGCGCCGCACTGCGGGTGCCGGGTACCCATCCCTGCCTGCCCGGGCATTTCCCCGGCCACCCGCTGGTGCCCGGGGTGGTGATCCTCGACCGGGTCGTCGCGGCGATCGAGGCCGAGCACGGGCCCCTGGGAGCGCTGCGCCTGCCGCAGACGAAGTTCGTGCAGCCGCTGCTGCCGGACGAGGAGGCCGAGATCGCATTCGAGCCGGCCACAGCGACCGAAGGCCGGCGCTGGCGCTTCCGCGTCGAGCGTGCCGGCATCCTGCTGGCGAGCGGCGAACTCGTCGCCGCCGACGCGCCGCGATGAGCGCGCACTGGAAAGCGCGTCGCGAAGGCGGCGGACGTCTAGCGCTGGCCGCGTTCCGCGGATTCGCCGCGCGCTGCGGCCGCGCGCCGGCACGCCTGCTGCTGCTGCCGGTGACCGGCTACTTCCTGCTCCGGCGCGGCGCCGAGCGGCGCGACTCGCGGGGGTATCTGTCCCGCGTGTTCGGCCGCCCGGCCACGCTGGGCGAAGTCGCACGGCACATCCACACCTTCGCGGCGACCATCCTCGACCGGTTGTTCCTGCTCAGCGAGAACACCCGTCGCTTCGACGTCCATACCAGCGGGCTCGACACCCTGCACCGGCATCTCGATGCGGGACGCGGTGTGCTGCTGTTCGGATCGCACCTGGGCAGCTTCGAGGTGCTGCGCGTGCTGTCGCGGCAGCGGCCGGAGTTCAAGATCCGGGTGGTGCTCGACCGCGCCCACGGCAAGGCGATGACCGAGCTGCTGGACACGTTGAACGCGGACATCGCCTCCACCGTGATCGACGCGAGCCAGGACGGCCCGTCGGTGGCCCTGGCGATCGGTGCGGCCCTGGACGAGGGCGCGATGGTCGCGCTGCTGGTGGACAGGGCCCAGGAAGGCGGGCCGACCCAAGCCGTGCCCTTCCTGGGCGCGCCGGCGGAGTTCCCGGTCGCCCCCTGGCTGCTCGCCGCCGTGCTCAAGGTGCCGGTGATGCTGGCGTTCGGCCTGTACCGTGGGGGCCGTCGCTACGACCTGGTGTTCGAGCCGTTCAGCGAAGGCGTCAATCTGGCCCGGCGCGAGCGCGAGGCCGGTGTCAGCGCACTTATCCGGCGTTATGCGGAGCGCCTCGAACATCACGTGCGCAATGCCCCCTACAACTGGTTCAACTTCTATGACTTCTGGAAACGCGACGATGCCCTGCCGCCCGACGCCGCGCGTCTACCTGCTGCTGGCGATGCTGCTGACGTGGCCGGCCTCGGCCGCACCGCAGGCCAGTGAATCCCAGGCGCGCCCGGCGCCGGTGCGCGCGGACCAGTCGCGCGACCGGGTGCCGCCGGTGGCCAGTCGCGGTCGCCAGGTGGATGCCGACTGGATCCTGCAGCGCATGACCCGGCCGCCGCCGCAGGCGACGCCGTTCGTCGAGCTGCGCCTGTCGGCCACCCTGCGCCGTCCGCTGGTGGTGGCCGGGGAGTACCGCCGTCCCGACGCCGCGACCCTGGTGCGCGAGGTGCGGGTGCCGTATGCGGAGACGACCACGATCCGCGGCGGGGACGCGGTGGTCGCGCGCGCAGGCCGGACGCCGCGGACCGCGTCGCTGTCGCGGGTGCCGGAGCTGGCGGCGCTGCAGGCCAGCTTCGGCGCGCTGCTCGCCGGCGACCGAACCCTGCTCGAGACGCACTACGCGATCGAGGCCGACGGCGTGCCGGCGGACTGGACCCTGACCCTGACCCCGCGTGACGTACGCACCGCAGGACGGATCGCCGCGGTGGTGCTGCGCGGTCGGGACGACGAGCTGCGCTGCATCGAGACGCGTCCGGCGCAGGGCGAGCCGCAGCCCACCTTGCTCGGCAGCGCGGCCGCCGGTGCGGGCGAGCTGGCGTCGCTGGACCAGGCGCTGCAGCAGTGTCGCGACGCGGCGCGTTGATCCGCGACCTCCTGCTGCGCCGCCCGGACCTGCGCCTGGCACTGGCGCTCGCGTGGCTGGCCGTGCTGCTGCTGGCAGGTTGGCTGGTCGCGGCGCGGCTGGAGTTCAGTGGCGACCTGCGCCGTTTCCTGCCCGATGCGCGCACGCCCGAACAACGCCTGCTGATCGACGAACTGGGCGAAGGTCCGGGCTCGCGTCTGCTGCTGCTGGCACTGTCGGGTGACGCGCCCGAGGTGCTGGCCGCCCAGTCGCAGGCGTTGCAGGCGGCGCTGGCGCCGGATCCGCGCTTCAGCCTCGTCGCCAACGGCGCCGCCGGTGACCTGTCGGCGTTTCCCGCCGACCTGCTGCCCTACCGCTATCTCTTGACGACGAGCTTCGACGACACGCCGCTCGACGCCGACGCCCTGCGTGATGCCTTCGATGCGCGACTGCAGGATCTCGGCTCTCCGGCCGCGGGCCTGGTCGAGCCCCTGTTGCCCTCCGACCCGACGCTCGAGACCCTCGTGCTGGCCGAGGCCTGGGCACCGGCCGCCGCGCCCGAGCCGATCTTCGATGTGTGGTTCGACCGCGCCGGTGCGCGCGCGCTGCTGCTGGTGGAGACGCACGCGGCCGGCTTCGATCCGACCGGCCAGCTCGACGCGGTGGAGACCATCCGCGCCCGCTTCGACACGGTCCGCGGCGACAGCCCGGCGGCGCTGCAGATGACCGGACCGGGCGCGTTCTCGGTCGACATCGGTGGCCGCACCCAGCGCGAGGCCCAGCGCATCGGCATGGCGGACACGATCGGTCTGGTGCTTCTCCTGCTGCTGGCCTACCGCAGCTGGAAGATGCCGCTGCTCGGCGCACTGCCGCTGGCCAGCGCCGGCATCGCCGGCCTGGGCGCGGTCGCGCTGCTGTTTCCCGCGGGTGTGCACGGCATCACCATCGCGTTCGGCTTCACCCTGATCGGCGTCGTGCAGGACTACCCGATCCACTTCTTCAGTCACCAGCGTGCCGGCCTGTCGCCGTGGAAGAACGTGCGCGGGCTGTGGCCGGCGCTGTCGACCGGCGTGATCGCCACCTGCATCGCCTACGCGACGTTCCTGTTCTCCGGTGTCGACGGCCTGCGCCAACTGGCGGTTTTCACCGTCGCCGCGCTCGCGGTGGCCGCGCTGGTCACCCGGTATCTGCTGCCCGGTCTGGTCGATCCGGCGCCGCCGGACATCGCCGATTCGCCGCGCCTGCAGCGTCTGTGGCACCGGATCGAGGCGCTGCCGCGGCCGAAGTGGTCGCTGGCGGTGCTCGCGTTGGCGAGCCTCGCTTCGATCGTCTTCGCGCCGGGACCGACCTGGCAGAACGATCTGTCCAAGCTCACGCCGGTCGACCCCGAGGCGATGGCCCTCGACACCGAATTGCGCGCGGAACTGGGTGCGCCCGACGTGCGCTATGTCCTCGCCGCGCAGGGCATCGACGCCGATGCGGTGCTCGCCGCCACGGCGGCGCTGCGCCCCGCCCTCGACGCGCGCGTGGCCGACGGTCGTCTCGACGGCTACGACATGGCGGCGCGCTATCTGCCGTCCGCCGACGTGCAACGTGCGCGCCAGTCGGCGCTGCCCGATGCACCGGCCTTGCGCGCGATGCTCGCGTCGGTGCTCGCCGACTCGCCGTTCCGCGCCGACGCCTTCGACCCCTTCGTGGCCGACGTCGAGCGCGCGCGCACGGCTCCGCTGCTGACCGTGCGCGACCTGCAGGGCTCGCCGCTGGCGAGCGCGGTGTCGGGGCTGCTGCTGGTGCATCCGGAGCGCGCGACGGCCCTGGTCTCGCTCAGCGGGCTCGATAATCCGGCTGATCTGGCGACGGTCGCGTCCGCGGCGTCGGGCGCGGACGTCTCGCTGCGCCTGCTCGACATGAAGGATGCATCCGAATCGCTGGTCATCGAATACCGCGGCCGGGTGCTGGCCGCGATGTCGGTCGCGCTGCTGCTGCTGGTGGCCACGGTGTGGATCGCGCTGCGCAAGCCGCGTCGTGTCTGGCGCGTGCTGCTGCCGACCCTGCTGACCTTGCTGGTGATCGTCGCCGTGCTGCGCCTGGCCGGGGTCGAGCTCACGCTGTTCCATCTGGTCGCACTGATCCTCGCGGCGGGCCTCGGGCTCGACTACGCGCTGTTCTTCGAACACGCCGGGGACGATCGCGCCGACCAGATCCGGACGCTGCACGCGGTCCTGGTGTGCAGCCTGATGACGCTGCTGGTGTTCAGCCTGCTCGCGCTGTCGTCGATCCCGGTGCTGCGTGCGATCGGCAGCACGGTGGCCCTGGGCGTGGTGTGCAACTTCGTGCTGTCGCTGCTGGTCGCCCGCCATCGGGCGGCGATCGAAGCGGCGCGCGCCGAAGCGGAGCCGCTGGCATGAGCGTGGTCGACCGTGACGCGATCCTGGCGATGATCCCGCACCAGGGCGCGATGTGCCTGTGGGACGCGGTCACGGCATGGGACGAGGCCCGGATCGGCCTGCGCAGCGCCAGCCACCGCGATCCGCACAATCCGCTGCGCAGCGACGGGCATCTGCGCGCACTGCATCTGTGCGAATACGGTGCCCAGGCCATGGCGGTGCACGGCGGGCTGCGCGCACGCGGCAGCGGCGCAGCGGTGCGTCCGGGCATGCTGGTCGCGTTGCGCGGCGTCCAGCTCCATGTCGCGCGCATCGATGATCTCGCGGCGGATCTCGAATGCACGGCCGAGGTTCTGGTCGAAGCCGGCGACAGCCAGCAGTACGCGTTCCGCATCGCGTGCGCCGGCGTGCTGCTCGCCGAAGGTCGCGCGGCGGTGATGCTGGGGCCTGCGCGCGAACCGGACTAGCCGTTCGTCGCGCGCTGCTCAGCGGCGCGTGCTGCGCCCGCGCGGCCCGGCCGACGCCGCTGCGCTGGGGCCGGCCGTTACAATCGGCGCATGACGACATCAGCGACGAATACCACGATGCGGCGCGCCCTCGTGACCGGTGGCAGTGGAGACATCGGTGGCGCGATCTGCCGCCGCCTGGCCGCAGACGGCCTGCACGTGATCGTCCATGCCAACGGCAATCTCGCGCGCGCCCAATCGGTGGTGTCCGAGATCGTTGCCGCCGGCGGCAGCGCCGAGGCGGTGGCCTTTGATGTCGCCGACGGCGAGACCACGCGTCATGCGCTGGAGGGTCTGCTGGGCGACGGGCCCATCCAGGTGATCGTCAACAACGCCGGCATCCACGACGACGCGCCGATGGCGGGCATGACCGACGCGCAGTGGAAGCGGGTGGTCGATGTCTCGTTGCACGGCTTCTTCCACGTCACGCAGCCGCTGTTGCTGCCGATGGCGCGCAAGCGCTGGGGCCGCATCGTCAGCGTGTCTTCGGTGGCCGCGGTCACCGGCAATCGTGGTCAGACGAACTACGCGGCCGCGAAGGCGGGCCTGCATGGCGCATCGAAATCGCTCGCACGCGAGATGGCGAGCCGCGGAATCGCCGTGAACGTGGTCGCGCCCGGGGTCATCGCCGGCAGCATGGCGGACGCGGCGTTTCCGGAGGAGGTGATCCGGCAGATCGTGCCCGCCCAGCGTGCCGGCACGCCGGACGAGGTCGCGGCGCTGGTGGGTTTCCTGTGCTCCGACGCTGCCGGCTACATCAATGGCCAGGTCATCGGCATCAACGGCGGGATGGGCTGACGCCCCCCACGCGGTGCCCGCGGGCGCCGCGTCGTGCAGGCGCCGATCTGCGCTGCGAGCCGCCGCGCCTGCGGTGTAGTCGCGTGTGCCGATGCTCGACCGCAAGGCATCGACATCCGGCTGTCCGCGCATTGCGACATCGCGGCCGCGCCAGCACGGACCCGCCGCGGGAGCTGCGAGGGCCGCCAAGGCCGGTGTCGCTGCCCGACAAGCACGCTCGCGTACTGAAGGTCGGGATCGTCGATACGGTCCGGAGCGTCACCGGTGCACCGGGGCCCGCCCGGGCCCTGGGCATGCGCGGCGCCCTGTCCGGAGGACCTGGTGCGGTCCTCGGTCTTCAACGGCGTCCAGCAGGGCAGGGCGGCGACCGGGCCAGCGGCTGTCCCGTTTGATCTCGAACGTCGGGCACATCGGCCGGTAGCGGCGTCCTCAGGTGGGCGAGGCGGGATCGGGCGGCACGGCCGAGTCCCCACCGGCCTGGCAGCCATGCAGGATCGGCCGGGGGGCGATGCGTCGTCCACACCGGCTTCAGGTCCCCGGCGCGATGATCGGCCGCATGCCCGTCCGGGCATCCGTCTTTCGAGGACATCGCCATGCGCGCCTACCGTCTTCTTCCGATCCTGCTGGCCGTCGTGATGACGGCCGGTTGTGCCAGCTCCCACGTGTTGACCGGCACCCCGCGTGCACCGATCGATCCCGCACAGGTGCGGATCTATCACGGCCCGCCACCGGGTCAGTACGAGGAGATCGCCATCCTCAACACCAGCAGTGGCGCGCTGACCTATGGCGAGCAGAACAAGGTCAATTCCGTGCTGGACAAATTGCGTCGCGAGGCTGCGAGCCTCGGCGCGAACGGAGTGCTGTTCCAGGGCACCGCGGATGCGGAACGCAGCGGCGGCGGGGTGAGCGTGGGCGGCGGCGTCGGTCGGGGCGGCGGACGTTCGTTCTCCTCGGCCGGTGTCGGCGTGAACATCAGCCCGCAGCAGAAGTACGCCAGCGGCATCGCGATCTGGGTCGCGAACCCGCCTCCGGCCGCCGCCGAAGAGCCGCTCCCCGGGACGCGCTGACGCGCGCGCTGTCCCGTGTCGTCGGGCACCGGACGGGCCGCGGGGCGACCTGGATGGGCAGGCTCGCCGCGATGCGGCGGACCTTGGCAACACGCTGCACCTAGGCATGACGCGATGTCAGGCCGGCGCGCGTGCGACGTGCGCCGCACGCTGAGGTGCGCGCGCCGTGAATCGATCGGCGTGCGCCCGTCCGTTCAGCCATCGCACGCGGCCCGTCGATCGCCGGGACACCGCTAGGCCATGTCGAACCGGATGTGTGTGTGCAAGCTGTCAGCGCCGCGTCGCGGCGTCGGGCATAGGTGCCAATCTCGCTTGACGCCGTTGTCGCGTCGAGCAAGCGCGCTGTAGCGAATCTTGCGCAGACGGCGGACGCGGTGTTCGATCGGGACGTGAGGCGATCCTGGACGCATCTGTCGCGATGACGCTCCAGGCAACCGAGCTCCCGCCCGCGGCGGCTGGTATGGGCCGCGAGTCTGGTTCGCCGACCCTGCGGCACGCGCATCGGGACGTGGCTTCGCGCGGAGGGACGAGCGCCGTGCGATGACGCGAAGTCGCTCGATGGACCCGCCTGGCGAGATACGCCCCATCCGCAGGCGCGCGCTTGCTACCCGCCGTCCTCAACTGCGTCGCCACGCGTGCCGGTGTGAGGCGTCGCGTCCGGGATCCCGATGTCCGTTGTCGAGCGCGTCTCGGTGTCGGCCCGCGTCGACTGGAATGTCTAGCCGGGCCGGTCCGGCGTATGCACGAGCACGGCTGGCGCCGACACGTGCCGGACGCGGACAGGTGCGAGCAGTGCGTACAGCACGCTGGACACCACGCCTCCGGCCGCCATCCATACCGCGCAGCTCCATTCGCGCGTCGCCCCGACCAGCAGCGCGACCGGTGAGAGGGCGTTGACCAGCGGGATTGCGAGCAGGATCGCGAGTCCACCGGCAATCGCGTACAGGGGGATGCGCGCCGCGTGCGGAAGCCTCGGCTCGAGCAGCGCGACCGCGATGAAGGCGACCGCGAGCGCGGGCAACACGATGTATCCGCCGTACGTCGGGAAGAAACCACTGAAGATGTCGCGCAGCGTGACCTGCAGGCGGACCGAGCCGACATCGGCACCGATCGATGCGAGCGCCGCGAGGTTGTATTGGCTCTGCACGATCGAGCCCCAGACGATGCTGAGCACCAGGGCGAGGAGAAACGCGGGAACGTAGCCCCGGAACATGGCTGCTTTCACTCGTTGTTCTCCCGTTTCGTGGTCGACTCGACGTCCGATTGGCGCATACGCGCAATGGAGAGAGGGTGATGATGCGAGCGATGGGTGCATGCCTGCTCGGCATGCTGCTGCTGGTCATGTTGCCTGCGCAGGCCGAATACCGCGTGGAGACCGTGGTGGACGGACTGGAGCATCCATGGTCGCTCGCATTCCTCGGGGACGGTGTCATGCTCGTGACCGAGCGACCGGGCCGCCTGCGCGTGGTCGAGAACGGGGTGCTGCGCGATACACCCGTCGAAGGCGTGCCGGACGTGTTCGCGTCGGGGCAGTCCGGCCTGTTCGAGGTGCTCCCCGCTCCGGATTTCGCCCGCAGTGGGGTGCTGTTCCTGTCGTATGTCCATGGCGACCGCAATGCCAATCACACGCGCATCGTGCGTGCACGCTTCGACGGCCAGCGGCTCACCGACGTGCAGCCGATCTTCACCACGCGGCCGTCGAAATCGGGCGACGCGCATGCCGGCGGACGGCTTCTGCTGCTGCCTGACGGCACCCTACTGATGGGTCTGGGAGACGGCTTCTTCTTCCGTGAGGAGTCGCAGAAGCTCGACAGTCACATGGGCACGATCGTGCGCATCCACACCGACGGCCGAATCCCGGCGGACAACCCCTTCGTCGGCCGTGCCGGCGCGCTGCCCGAGATCTACAGCTACGGCCACCGGCATATCCAGGGCCTGGTCTACGACGCGGGCCGCGAGCGCATCTTCGCGCACGAGCACGGGCCGCGCGGGGGCGACGAACTCAACATCATCACGCCGGGGACCAATTACGGCTGGCCGCTGGTGAGCTTCGGGCGCGACTACAGCCGTGCGCTGATCACGCCGTTCACGCGGATGACCGGCATGGAGCAGCCCGTCCTGCACTGGACGCCGTCGATCGCACCGGCCGGGCTGGCGCTGTACGAAGGCGACGCGTTTCCCGGGTGGCGGGGCAACCTGCTGGTGGCGGCACTGGCCGAGAAGAGCCTGCGCCGGATCCCGATGGCCGGTGGCCAACCGGGTGCGCAGGAGGTCCTGCTCGAGGACCTCGGCGAACGCATCCGCGACGTGCGGGTCGGCCCCGACGGCGCCATCTACGTGCTGACCGACGAAGAGAACGGCCGTCTGCTGCGTCTTACTCCCGACTGAGCGCGCGGTCAGGCAGCGTCGGCATACCAGACCGGTGGCAACGAGGCCGGGGTGACTTCGCCTGCGAGCAGCGCGTCGAGTCCGTGGTCGTCGATGTGCGGATGCATGGCGCGGGCACGCTGCAGGACCTCGCTGGCCAGCCAACGCATGCGTGCGACGTTGGCGTTGATCCGGTCGACGAACGCCGCCGTGTCCAGGGGGGTGTTGAGCGCGCCGTTCATGTCGCGGAACCAGCCGATCTGGAACTGGTCCAGCAGGCGGCTTTCGGGCGCAGGGCCTTCCGCGTTGCACAGGCCCCAGGCACGCAGCAGCGGCTGGATCGCGAGATTCAGTGCGCGCGCCTCGTTGAACGCCGGCCGCAGGCGGCCGAGCGTATCGAGATCGGTCATGCGCCCGGCACAGAATAGGGGCGCCAGCAGGGCCCAGTAGTACGTGTAGTCCCAGATCACCTTGACCGGCATCACCTGGGCGTCGCCGAACAGCGGGTACTGGTCCTGGTAGAGGGTGAGCGTGTTCTCGTAGAACGAGAGGTACAGCTGCTGGTACAGGTCGGCGTGGTGGCTGATGTCACGACCGGCCCGTTCGCGGGCGATCAGGTCGCAGATGTAGGTGTTGCTGATGGCGATGAAATCGCTGCCGGGCGAATAGAACGGGTCGAGGAACACGCCCGCCTCGCCGGTGAGCGCCCAGCGGTCGCGCGAGAAGACCTGTTTGCAGCCGTAGGAGAAGTTGCGCAGGAACATGAAGTCCTGCAGCGCATGCTCGCTGCGTTCCAGCGTCGCGGCCACCTGCGGCTGATGCCGACGCAGCCAGTCCATCGCCTTCTCGTGGGTGTTCATCGTGTCCAGCGGATGCAGGGCCGCATCGCAGACGATGCCCAGCGAATGCGCGCCCGACGACAGCGGGATCAGCCAGAACCAGTAGCCCGGCCCGCACATGTGGTTGGTGGAGCGCCAGCGATCCGGCGGATCGCAGCGCTGCAGCCACTGCGTGTCGTTCGACCAGGCATTCGGATCGACGAAGCCGTCCACGCGCCACCAGACCGCGTTGGCGGCGTGATCGTTGTCCATCGCAAGATTGAGCTTGCGCTTGAGCAGGCCGGCGCGTCCGCTGGCATCCACCACCCAGCGGCAGTGCACCGCGTGTGTCGCGCCGTCGTGCTCGACGCGGACGAGATGGTCGGCATCGCCGTCGGCGAGATCGATGCCGCGCACCACGGCGCCGTCGTCGAAGCGCACGCCCAGGGCGCGGGCACGCTCGCCCAGGTGGTTCTCGAAACGACCGCGGTCGATCTGCCAGGAGGGTGTGGGCATCAGCTGGCTGACGCCGAGCTCGGTGCACCGATCGACCTCGGCGCTGCGGTCGGAGAAGAAGAACCGGAATCCGAACTTGCGGATCTGCTCGGCATCCAGATGCTCGCGCAGGCCGAGCACCTCGGCGAAGTAATGCGCGCCGATCTCGACGCTGGATTCGCCCACCTTGTGCGCGGCCTCGCGCACCGGATGCGCGCGTCGTTCGATCACCGTGACCTGGAGCTGCGGTTGCTGCTGGCGCATTTGCAGGGCCAGCGTCAGGCCGGCGAGGCCGCCGCCGAGAATGGCAACGTCGGTCCGGTAATCGCCAGTGGCGGCGGGGTCGGTCGGCATGTCACGCATCATCCTGTCTCCTGCATCTGCGCCGGGTCGGCCGGCATTCCGGCCAATGCATCGGGGTCGTCGATCACTGGCGCACGGGCGCGCGCCTGGCGGTAGCGGGCGATGACTTCGCCGCGTCCGATGATCTGCGCGCCGACGTGCGAGGTGATGCGTCGCAGATCATGGAACAGGCGGAAGTGGCTCTGGCGGAACTGTTCGTCGGATCCGGCGCAGCGGTAGCGGGTCTCCACCGGGACCGACACGACGCCGCAGCCGAGTTCGCGCGCCGCCGAGATCAGGATCTGCGCCTCGTAGACGAAGCCCTCGCCGTGAACGTTTTCCAGGGCCAGCACCTGCGCCGGGTACAGGCGTTGGCCGCTCTGGCTGTCCACGAGGCGGAAGCCGCAGGCCCAGCCGATGCCCCAGTCGCCGAAGTCGTTGCCGATGCGCCGGTACCAGGGCTGGGTGCTGCGCTTCTTCAGCCGCGCACCGTTGACGATGCACCCGGGATGGCGATTGGCCGCGTCCAGCAGGCGCGGTATGTCGCTGGCGCGGTGCTGGCCGTCCCCGTCCATCGTGACCACCGCCTGCAGGCCGCACTTGCGTGCCTCGGCGAACCCGCTGCGCAGCGCGGCGCCCTTGCCCCGGCGCTGGCCGTGGCGGACAAGGGTCACCGGCTGGGCGGCGACGATTCCGGCGGTGCCGTCGTCGGACCCGTCGTCCACGACGATGACGTGGTCGCAGTGCTCCAGCGCTTCGCTGACCACTTCATCGATGCGCAGGGCCTCGTTCAGGGCCGGAATCACGACGGCGACATTCCCGCGATGCAGGGTGGGCGTGCTCACGGCGCGATGTCCACGACCAACTGGCGCTGCGGGCCGGCGCGCAGGGAGGCGCGGGTGGCGCCGCTCGCCAGCGCATCGAACAGCGGCAGCATCTGCGCCATGGCATTGGCCGGCGCGTGCCGCGCCAGCGGTCCGTCGCCGGGTACGGCATCGCCGTCGGCGAGCCGCGCATGCAGGCGCGGGCCCGCGCCGTCACGCGCGAGCACGAGGGCCGCGCCGAGCAGGCCCTCGCTCCGGGTCACGGTGCCGAGCAGCCCGGCCGCTGCAGTGTCGTAGGCGACCAGCAGCACGGCCGGATGACCGGCCGCGAGCTGCAACAGGGCCTCGAGCAGTCCCTGCGCGAAGGTCGCATCGAAGGCGCTGATCGCGGTCGCCGCCTCGGTGCAGCCCGCGCCGATGGTCCAGTAGCCGGCGGCCGCGTTGTGCACCGAGTTGTGGAACTTGGTGGGCGAGACCGCGGTGGCATCGGTGGCGAGGGTTTCGCACATGTAGTCGGTGATCGCCAGGTCGCCATGGGTGGAGGCGAATATCGAGGGCAACGCGGCCGGATCGAACCCGGCGTCGCGGCACGCGGCCATGGCCACCTCCAGCGCCACCGCCACCGAACCCGGCGCGCGCCGACGCTCGTTGGGCGCCAGCAACTGCGGCGATGGCCGGGCCGGCGCCGATTCGGGGCGTTCGCCGCCGCGCGCGAATGCGGCGGCCGCGGACCAGTCCGGCAGACCCTCGGCCCAGAAGCCCACTCCGGCGATGGTGGCGGTGAGCGCGCTCACGCGGTCACCGTCCGGCCGAACACCAGAGAACAGTTGTTGCCGCCGAACCCGAAGGAATTGTTCATCGCGTAGCGGATCGGCCGTTCCACATTGTCGAAGCGGATCTGCGGGCCGCAGGCCGGGTCCGGCGCCGCGCTGTGCAGGATGCCAGGCAGCAGCCCGTGCTCGAGGGCGAGCAGCGCGAACACCGATTCGACGATGCCCGCCGCGCCCAGCGTGTGCCCGGTCCAGCCTTTGGTGGAGCTGGCGTGCAACGTGGGAGGAAACAGGCTGTCGACCGCGCGAGCTTCCACCATGTCGTTGGCCGGCGTCGAGGTGCCGTGCAGGTTCAGATAGCCGACCTCCGAAGCCTCGATGCCTGCGCGTGCGAGTGCATCGCGCATCGACAGCGAGGCGCCCAGGCCTTCGGGATGCGGGGCGGACATGTGGTGCGCGTCGCTCGACTCGCCGTAACCACACAGTTGCAGCCCGGTGTCGGCTGCGCCGGCACGTTCGAGCACCGCGAAGCCGCCGGCTTCGCCCAGCGACAGGCCGTCCCGGTTCGCATCGAAGGGCAGGCAGGGGTTGCGCGAGACGAGGCCGAGCGCGTTGAAGCCGAAGAGCACGCTGCCGCACAGGGTGTCCACGCCGCCGACGAGCGCCGCATCCACCACGCCGGCCTCGAACATGCGCGCGGCCTGGGCGAACACCTTGGCGCTCGACGAGCATGCCGTGGCCACCGTGATGCAGGGGCCGCGCAGACCGGTGGCGTTCTGGAGGAAATCGCCCAGCGAATGCGGCGTGTGCACGATCGGGCGGGCGAGGTCGTCGGGGAAGCGCCGGGCACCGGCGTCGTCCTGCTCCGCGCGGGCGTAGCCTTCCTCGCTGGCACCGATGCTCGATGTGGACGTTCCGACGACCAGTGCGACGCGCTCGGCGCCGTGGCGCGCGACCATGGTGGCGAGCACCTCGGGCAGACCGTCCTGCTGCAGCGCGAGCCAGGCCAGGCGGTTGTTGCGGCATTCCCAGCGGGCCAGCGCCTCGGGCAGCGGCGCGTCCTCCACCCCTTCGACGCGGCCGATCCACGTAGGCAAGGGCGTTGCACCGAAATCGTTGCGGCGCAGGCCGCTGCGTCGCGCCTGCAGGCCGGCGTACTGGGCGTCCGTGCCCCGGCCGAGCGCGGTGGTCGCGGAGAAGGCACGGATGGCGACGGCCGGCATCGGCGGTGGCGACTGCGTTCGGGACACGCGGAAAATCCATGAAATCGGCCGACGAGTATAGCCAGCGCACGTGAGGCTAGAATCGGGCCCCGACGGCCGCCCCCCGGCGCGCCGGAGCCCTGCGCAATGGCCCGATCCCGACTCCTGCGCCGTCTGCGACTGCTGGTCGACGGCGACGCGCTGCACGCGCTGGCCGTGGCCGGCAGTGCCTGCGTGCTGAGCCTGGGCCTGGTGTACGTGGGCTATGTGGTGCACGTCTGGCGGGTCGCGCGGACGGCGCCTTGCGCAGCGGATCGAGGCGATTGCCTGCTGGTGTTCGGCAAACATGCGCCCGAAGGTCGGCTCGACCCGGATTTTCAGGCCCGTGTGTCACGGGCGGCGGCATTGTGGGCACTGCAGCCGGCCCGGCGCATGCTGCTGCTGGGCGGCGGTCCGGTCGGCAGCCCGACCGAGGCGATGCTGGCACAGCGCGGCCTGTTCGCACTCGGCGTCGCCGCCGATGCGCCCCTGCTGCTGGAAGACCGGTCGCGCGACACGCTTCAGAATCTGCGCAATGCCCGGCTGCTGCTGGCCGAGGCCGCGGAGCCGGCCGCGGCCCCGGTCGTGACCCTGCTCAGCAGTCGTTATCACCTGGCGCGCTGCGCATTGCTGGCGCGCCATATGGGTCTGGAGTCGGAACTCTGCGCAGCCGAGCCCGCACTGTCGTGGCAGCCCGGCACGTTGCTGCACATCGCCCGCGAAGCGGCCTACGTGTGCTGGATCGATGTCGGCACGCGGTGGGCGCGGATGATCGGGCACCGCCGGATGCTGGCGAGGCTCGCCTGAGCGTCCGGGGGCGGTTCCATGCGCCGCCCCGGCGACGCACCACGCCGGACGGAATCAGAGCGCCAGGCAGCGCGCGAGGAACGCCTCGCTGGTGCGATAGCGGTGCAGTGCGTCACGGCCGCGCAGGCCGTGCTTGGCGCCGGGATAGGTCATCAGTTCGAACGGCGTGCCGGCCTGCTGCAACTGGCTCATCAACTGCGTGGCATTGGTGAACAGCACGTTGTCGTCGGCCATGCCGTGGATCAGCAACAGCGCGTTCGGCATGATGTTGTCGGCGTGGGTGAACACGCTCGCCTCGCGGTAGCCGTCGACATTGGCCTTCG
The DNA here is from genome assembly GCF_013425765.1 of Luteimonas deserti. Lineage (GTDB taxonomy): Bacteria > Pseudomonadota > Gammaproteobacteria > Xanthomonadales > Xanthomonadaceae > Luteimonas > Luteimonas deserti. The sequence goes on along the minus strand of NZ_JACCJZ010000001.1, from coordinate 49,622 downwards.
GCAGGTTCATGTAGCGCTCGGTGTAATGCGTGTCGTAGAGCGCCCAGTCGGCGACGGGCGCGCCGGCGATACCGCAGGCGTAGGCATCCGGCGCCTTCGCCAGCAGCATCAGCGTCATGTAGCCGCCGTTCGACCAGCCGTTGACCGCGATGCGCTCACCGTCGACCCACGGCTGCGACTTCAGCCACTCGACGCCGCGCAGCTGGTCCTCGACCTCGACCGTGCCCTGGCGCTGGTACAGCGCGCCGACGAAATCGCGGCCACGACGCGGCGTGCCGCGATTGTCGAGCGAGAACACCACGTAGCCCTGCTGCGCGAGGTACTGGTGGAAGCTTGCGTCGGCGCGGCCGGGCCAGGTGTTCAGCACCGTCTGCGCGGCCGGGCCACCGTAGACGAACACGACGACCGGATGCGGCTTCGTCGCGTCGAAATCCGCCGGCTTGATCAGCGAGTAGTGCAGCGGCGTACGGCCGTCGGCGGCCGTCAGCGTGCCGAACTCGGTCGGCCGGTGCGCCGCCAGGAACGGTGCATAGGGATGATCGGCCGCACCGAGATCGTTCTCGACCAGGGTCGCGATCCGCGTGCCGTCGGCGCGGTGCAGGGCGATCTGCGGCGGCGTGGTGGTGTTCGACCAGGTGGCCACGAACACCGAGGCATTGCGCGCGAAGCTGGCGCCGTGCATGCCGGGGTCGGTCGACAGCGCGGTATAGGCGCGCCTGCCGTCGAGGCCGACGCTGTAGATCCGCGATTCGGTCGCGCGCGGCCGCGCCTGACCGCCTTCGAGCACCATGCCGGCGCGGAAGTAGACGCGGCCCGCGGCTTCGTCGACCGCCAGCAGTTCGTCGACCGGCCAGTCGCCCTGCGTGAGCTGGGTCATGCGGCGTCCGTCTTCGGACGCGAGATACAGATGCTGGAAGCCGTCGCGCTCGGACGACCACACGAACCGCCCGTCGTCGAGGAAGCGCAGGCTGTCGTGCAGCGGCACCCAGGTGCGGCTGCGCTCGGTGACCAGCGTGCGCTGCGCGCCGGTGGTGAGCGTGGTCTCGATCAGGTCCAGTCGCTGCTGGTCACGTGACTGGCGCTGGAAGGTCAGGCGCTGCGCATCACGCCACTGCACGCGGGCGAGATAGATGTCGGGGTTGCTGCCGAGATCCACGTCCTTGACCGCACCGCCGTGCGGGGCGACGACGTGCAGGGTGATGCGCACGTTATCGTCGCCGGCGGCCGGATACCGCTGCTCGACCACTTCGGTGCGGTCGGGATAGACCTCGTAGCGCTTCTGCACCGGCACCGGCGACTCGTCGATACGCGCGTAGGCGATGCCGCTGTCGTCAGGCGCCCACCAGTAGCCGGTGTGGCGGTTCATCTCCTCGTCGGCGACGAACTCGGCGACGCCGTTGCCGATCACATCGCTGCCGTCGGTGGTCAGCCGGCGCTCGGCACCGGTCGCCAGATCGATCACCCACAGATCGCGCGCGCGCACGAAACTGACGAAGCCACCGCGCGGCGAGACCTTGGGATCGGTGGCGAAGCCGCCGCCGTCGGTGAGCTGGCGCACCGCATCGGCACCGGACTTCGACAGGTCGTAGAGATACAGCTCGCCGCCGAGCGGAAACAGCAACGTGCGCGCATCCGGCGCCCACTGGTAATCGACGATGCCCGACTGGCCGGCGATGCGCTGGCGCTCGCGGCGCGCCTTCTCGGCGTCGCTGAGCGTCTCCTCGCCGGGCAGCATGACTTTCGAATCGACCAGCATCCGCGTCTGCCCGCTGGCGATGTCGTATTCCCACAGGTCCAGCTGGTTCCGGTTCTCGTCCTTGCCGCGCAGGAAGGTCACGCGCGAGCCATCCGGCGCGACCTGCGGCTTCATCAGCGTCGGCCCCGACAGCGGCGCATCGCCGGTGATGGCTTCGAGCGTGAGCCCGCCGGAGACGGGCGGCGTGGCGGCGAGGGCAGGCGTGGTGGCGAGCATCAGGGCGGCGGCAGCGAGTACGGAGCGCATGGCGGGTCCAGTGGAGCGAGGGCGCCAGTGTATCGGGTGGCTGCTGCAGCGATGGCGGACCTCGGCGCATCGCGCGGCAGGACGAAGCGCTCCTTGGTCATTTCTCTGAGCTTGCGTCGCGGCCTATTCCGCTGCTAACTGCGGGGGCTGCGTGGGCGTAATGGATCCCGGGCGAGCCGCGATGGAGGAGTCAGGGAATGCGCCGAGCCATTCAATGGGGTGTCGTCTGTCTGATGACCACCGCTGCCACAGGGTGCGCAGCGCGCCCCTCCACGGGGCACATCGACACCCTGAATGCGCAAGCCCGGTTCAGCGGCTCATGGAGCGTGCAGTGGTGCGATCAGAGCAGGCCTGCGCTCGACTGCGGAGGCTTTGCGGTGACGTTGGTGCAGCAGGGGCATCGGGTCTGCGGTGATTTCAGCGGCGCGCTCGTCAACCTGCGTCAGGTCGATGAGGGCGCGATCGCGGGCATCGTGGATGGTGAGGTCGCAATGCTGGAGGTCACCAGTGGCCGGAGCGAGACGATCATGCGGATACGCGCGACCCGTGTCGGGCGGGACCTGCACTGGACGCAGGTGGGCGTCACGCAGCAGGGAGCCTCCGACATCGACGTCATCGCGCTGGACGACGTACTGCAGCTCGACGCCAGAACGAATCGGCGCGTACCCGAGCGCTGCACACCGCAAGTCGACTGAATAGGAGCGTTCGACATGGATGTCCGCGAACTGGAGCAGCGACAGTACGACCAGCGCCTCCGAACCGTGGTCGTCGGCACCGAGGGGCTGCACGCCCAGGTGCAAGACGTCGGTGATGGGCGTGCGACCATCGGCTGGGGCTATACGCTCAACCGCAACAACAATGTCGAGATCTGGACACGGTCCGGTCTCGAGTTGTCGACCGCGCAGCGCGAGACACTCGAACGCGTGGACCGAGCGCCGCCCAGGGACAAGACGCGCATCGGTCTGGGCTTCGACAGGGCAGTGAACGAGGCGGAGTCGGACCGGCTGTTTCGCGCCTCGATCCAGGAATACGAGGTGCATGCAGAGCGTGCAGGTCTGCCCTTGTCGCATGAGCGCGTAGCCCTCGTGTCGGTCAGCTATAACCGCGGGGTCGGGGCGATGCGCGGTCATCCTGTTTTCGACGCCATCGGGGAAGGGAACAGGTACGAGGCCTGGTACCAACTGCGCTACAACTGCTGGGGCTCGCGCGAGGACATGGAAGGCGGGCTTCGCAAACGGCGCTTCGCCGAGTCGGAGGTCTTCGGACTCTACGACGACCGTGCAAACGTCTCGGTAGAGGAAGCGGCCGAGGTCTATGCGATGTACCGCACCTATCGCGCGGAGATCGACCGTGTGGAGCGCGGATTCGGCGTGAGCATCGACGGTCAGCAGGCGCGTCCCAATCGTATCGCCCAGGCGAATCGTGACTATCCAGACATCGTTCATGAGTATGGCGCTGTGCGATCGATCTCGGAGTCGCTCGCGCCGGCGCGAACGGTCCTGATCGATCATCTGCGGACGCGCTATCCCGAGCAGGCGACCGAGTTCACCGAAGCGCGCTTCAACGCCGGACAGATCGATCTCGATCGGTATCCAATCAACCGCGATCGCAGCGCAGGCGAGCGTACATCTGCGGCCCGGCCGCACGATGCGGGCTCCGCGTCGCGCGCCACTGCGGGAAGCCAGTTTGACGATCCGTTTCTCAACCGGTTGTTCGGGGCTGTGTCCGCAGGGGATTCGGCGTCCGCACGGGAGATCACGCTCGTGTTCGCGCAGTCGTCGCGAGGAGAGGCCTTCCTCGAACAGGGACGACAGCGTCTGGCGCAACAACAGCCCCAGGCCCCCGAGGCACCCGATCGGGTGGTGGTACCGGATTGGATCCAGGCGGCCGCTCGCGGATGATCCGGATCCGCGTCCGGCCCCTCGGACGCGTCGGATTGCGGTGCACTCGCCTGCAGCGCGAGTGGCGGGCAACTCTGCCGTGAGTCGGTAGCGCAAGCTCAGCGGGCGCTGCAATGTCCGGCCTGCGCTGCCGACAACGTGGCGTAGGACGGATGGTTGCAGCAGGCGTTTCGAACCCAACGAGCCTGCGACGCCAGGTAACGATGCCTGGCGGTGCGGACCGCCGAACCGTGCGTGCTTCAGCGGCGCCCCTGGCCGAACAGCAGCTTCTTTTCCTCGTCACTCATCGCCTTGCCGGCATCGGGATTCACGTCCTTCGCCTTTGCATACGCGCGCTCCGTCGCAGGACGCGCCTTGATCGCCGCGTGCCAGCGCTGGACCTCCGGGTACGGGATCATGTCGATTGGCGCCTTGTCGTAGACACCGATCCACGGATACGTCGCCATGTCGGCGATCGAGTACGCATCGCCGGCGATGAAATCGCGCCCCTTCAGACGCGTGTCGAGCACCTGCAGCAGACGATTGGCTTCGTTGGTGTAGCGCTCGATCGCATACGGAATCTTCTCCGGCGCGTAGACGTTGAAGTGGCCGTACTGGCCGGTCATCGGGCCGAGGCCGGCCATCTGCCAGAACAGCCATTCCAGCGTCTCGACGCGCACGCGCGGATCGGTCGACAGGAACTGCCCGGACTTCTCCGCCAGATACAGCAGGATCGCGCCGGATTCGAACACGGCCTGCGGAGCGCCGCCGTCGGCGGGTGCGTGGTCGACGATCGCCGGCATCTTGTTGTTCGGCGAGAACGCGAGGTACTCCGGCTTGAACTGGTCGCCCTTGCCGATGTTGACGGGGTGGATCGTGTAGTCCAGGCCGGCTTCTTCGAGGAACAGGGTGACCTTGTGGCCGTTGGGGGTGGGCCAGTAGTGCAGGTCGATCATGGGAAGGACGCTCCGCGGGACAGGTGCATCGAGTCTAGGCGCGCGGCCGTAGGGCGACGTGGATACGTGGCGCACGCTGCGTTGCGGTGGTGAAGACCGCGCTCACCCTGGAACGGCAACGCCGCCTCGAGGGCGGCGTTGCGTTCGATCCGGGCTCCGGTGCGAAGCCGGAGCCCGTGAGCCGCATCCTGTGGACGCGGCCGTGGGCAGACCCTTACTGCGTCTTGCAATCGAGCCTGTGCGTGGCGTCGGTACCGATGCGGACCTCGGCCAGGCCCAGGGTCAGGCCGGCCGGCGCGCGGAGTGCGAACGGCGTGCTGACGCGCGTCGCGTCGAGGCCTGCGGCGGTCAGGCACTTGAGGGGAATGCCGGCGGTCACCCACTCGTTGCGCGGCAGCGTCGCCAGCCATTCGCGCACCGGCAGCGCACCTGTGCAGTCGTCGCCGCAGCCGGCCGACAGCATGACGTCGCCAGTCGCGGGGACAGCGTCGACACGCAGGGTGACCAGCAGCAGCGAATCGCCGTTGGTCTCGCGGCTCAGGTCGGCCGGCGAGTGCGACAGCAGCTCGGCGGTGGCATCGCCGGTCCAGGTCAGCAGGCGCCCACCTTCCTGGGTCTGGTAGTCGACCGCGGCGAGGCTCAGCGTGCCGTCCGGCGTGACGACGCGCGGATGCAGCACATCGGCACCGCGCCCGTCGGCGCCGGTGACGACGAGGCGGATGCCGGGGCCGGGCACGCCCTTGGCGAAATAGCCCGCGTCCTGGCCGTCCTCTGCACTGACGCCGGCGTCTTCCGGCAGGGCGTCGAGGTTGCCGGCATCGGCGTAGGTCAGGCCGTGGCCGAAGGCGAACAGCGGGTCGTAGCCGTCCATGCCGACGTTGTTGACGTACTGGTCGGCGCGGCGCGGCCACGAGAAGCTCAGCTTGCCCTTGAAATCGTGCTGCGGCTGGCCATCGGCGCCGCGCAGCAGCACGTCGGCGATGCCCGCACCTTCCGAGCCCGGGAGCCAGGCGGCGACGAAGGCGTTGGAGGCGTTGATCTCGCGGTTGACCCACAGCGGACGGCCGCTGATGAAGACCGACACCACCGGAATGCCCTCGGCGCGCAGGCGCTTGACGAGTTCCAGGTCGGCATCGTCGCCGGGCTTGTACAGCAGGTTCGGCAGGTCGCCAAGGAATTCGGCATACGGATCCTCGCCGAACACGACGATCGCCACGTCCGGCTTCTGCCGGTAGCGGCCATCGACGGCGAGTTGCGCGGTGCCGCCCGCGGCCGTGACCTGGGCGCGGATGCCGTCCCAGATGGTGTCGCCGTTGGGGTAGTCGGCGCGCTTGGTGCCGGTGCCCTGCCAGTTCAGCGTCCAGCCGCCGGACTGCTTGCCCATGTCGTCGGCGCCGTCACCGGCCACCAGCACGTTCTGGTTCGCGGCCAGCGGCAGGATGCCGTCCTGGTTCTTCAGCAGCACCAGTGATTCACGCACCGCGCGGCGCGCGACTTCGCGGTGTTCCGGTGCGCCGAGCAGTTCGAACTTGCCGCCGAGCGCACGCGCCGACGGCCTGGGCGCGTCGAACAGGCCCATGCGGAATTTCACCCGCAGGATGCGACGCACGGCATCGTCGAGGCGTTCCATCGGAATCTCACCCGACTGCACGTGCTTGACCGTGCTATCAAACAGGCCCCGCCAGCTGTCGGGCGCCATCGCCATGTCGAGACCGGCGTTGAAAGTCGCCGCGCAATCGGTGGTCGTGCAGCCCGGCAACTGGCCGTGGCCGTTCCAGTCGCCGACGATGAAGCCGCCAAAGTTCATGCGGCCCTTGAGCACGTCGGTCAGCAGGGCCTTGTGCCCGTGCATGCGCTGGCCGTGGATGCTGTTGAACGAGGCCATCACCGCCTGCGCGCCCGCGGCGATCGCCGGCGGATAGCCCGCGTTGTGGATGTCGCGCAGCTGCGCTTCGGTGACCTGGGTGTCGCCCTGGTCCTTGCCGCCGACCGTGCCGCCGTCGCCGAGGTAGTGCTTCACCGACACCATCACGTGGTGGTCGTTGAGGAAATCCGGCGCGCCCGCCTTGCCCTGCATGCCTTCGACCACGGCCGGTGCGAACGCGGCGACCACATCCGGCGATTCGGAATAGCCCTCGTAGGTGCGGCCCCAGCGGTCGTCCTGCGGCACGGCGACGGTCGGCGCGAAGGCCCATTCCATGCCGGTCACGCGGGTCTCGATCGCGGTCACGCGGCCGATCTCACGCATCAGTTCGGCATTGCGCGTCGCGCCCAGGCCGATGTTGTGCGGAAACAGGGTCGCGCCGACGATGTTGCTCTGGCCGTGCACGGCATCGATGCCGAAGATCACCGGGATGGCCTTGCCGCCGCCCGAGGTGTCCATCGACGCTTCCCAGAACGCATCCGACAACGCCAGCCATTCCGCGGGCGAGGCATCGTAGCGGCCACCCGGATCGGAGTTGCCGCCGGCGAGGATCGAACCCAGGCGGTACTTGCGCACGTCCTCGGGCGTGACGTCCGCAATGTCGCCCTGCACGATCTGGCCGACCTTCTCCTCGACGCTCATCGTCGCCAGCAATTCGTCGATGCGGGCTTCGAGCGCCGGATCCTCGGGGAACGGCCAGGCGGGGTCCGGCCACTGGGTGGCATCGATCGCGTTGATGTCGGTTCCGGCCGCCGACGCGGGGGGGGCGGTTGCCGCGTCGGCATCGTCGCGTGCGCAACCGGACGCACCGAGCAACAGCGCCACGATGGCCACGGACAGAAGTGGACGACGCGTGCTGCGCCGGACGGGGAGAAACGGATCGATCATCGAAAAGCTCCGGAACTGAGCGGCGGAGGGCGCCGTGCGGGTCGGGATGCGCATCGCACGAAGCGATGACAGCGTTGTCAGACGTGGGGCAGCATACCGCCGGACGGACGTGCGCGCTTGCTGCGCAGCGTCATCGCGGGAATCCGCACGGAAACGTGTCCGCACAGCATGCAGCAACGCGTCTGGCAGAATCGGGGACGGAACCGGGATGGGCGGAATGAACAGCATGCGGGTGCGGATCGAGGATGTCGCAGAAGCGGCGGGCGTGTCGATGAAGACCGTTTCGCGTGTGCTCAACCATGAGCCGAACGTGTCGGAGCGCACGCGGCTCGCGGTGGAGGCCGCGGTGGAGAAGCTCCAGTACCGGCCGCTGGCCTCGGCGCGTCTGCTCGCGGGACGCCGGTCGTATCTGATCGCGTTGCTCTATGACAATCCCTCCAGCAACTACCTGATGGAGGTCGAGCTGGGCGTTCTCGATGCCTGCCAGTCCCAGCACTACAACCTGATGCTCGCACCGGTCGACTACACCGCCAGCGACATCGTGGCCAAGGTCGAGACCTTGATCGTGCAGTCCCAGCTCGACGGCGTGGTGCTGACGCCGCCGATCACCGACGACGTGAAGCTGCTGGCACGGCTGGAGGCGATGGACATCCCGTATGCCAGCGTCTCGGCGCAGGAGCGCAACCGGCGCATCGGCACGGTGGTCGACGAACGCAGCGCGGCGCGCGACGTGGTGCTGCATCTCGCGGCACTCGGGCACCGCCGTATCGCGCACATCAAGGGGCATCCGGCCCACGGCGCGAGTGTCTGGCGCCTGGCCGGCTACCGCGACGGGCTCAGGCAGGCGGGGTTGCCCTACGACACCGGGCTGGTCGTGGCCGGCAAGTTCTTCTACGAATCCGGATTCGACGCGACCAATACCCTGCTCGATCTGCCCGAGCCGCCGACCGCCGTGTTCGCCGCCAACGACGACATGGCCGCAGGCGCGATCTGCGCGATCTGCGAGCGTGGTCTGTCGGTGCCCAGGGACGTCTCGGTCTGCGGGTTCGACGACATGCCCATCGCCCGCCACATCTATCCCTCGCTGACCACGGTGCGCCAGCCCAGCCGGGAGATGGGACGTCTGGCCGGACTGGAGTTGCTCAAGGCGATCCGCGACCGCGGCGCAGGTGAGACGCTCGAACTTCCCTATGCGCTGCAGGTGCGTCGCTCGACGGGCCCGGCCCCCGGCACCTGATCGCGCGACCCGACATGGTGCCTTGCGTACTGGCGCGCGACATGCGCAGCCGTGCACAGCGGAGGCCGATCGTGCGCACGGAGGACCGCCCCGGATCGACACGGGCACGCGGTCACTGCCAGCAATCGTCAGCCGGCCCCGACCTTCGCCATGCAGCGGCCTGGTCTCCATCTCGCTGCAGTCGGCGATCCTGTCGAACCGCCGATCAGGAGACTGCCGCGGGCGCGTAGCTGCGCACGTAGTCCATATGCGGCGGCAGCTGCCGCAGCGTGCGTTCGACGTCCCCGCTGATCCCGTCCAGAAAGCCCTTGAGCTCCGTGTCCCCCATCAGATCCGCGGACCGGTGGTACTGCAGCGGATGGATGCCTTGTCCCATCATCACCTGGATCCAGGAGTTTTCCGCGAAGAGCTCGGTGGGGACGTGGAACACCCGCCCGGTTTCCCGGAACAGGTCGATGCGGTGCCGCAGCGAGTCGGGGATCGCCATCGCGCGGCAGTCGCGCCAATACGGCGTGTCCTGGCGATCGGTGACCTTGAAGTGGAGGATCACGAAGTCGCGCGCGTGCTGCAGTTCGTCGGCCATGCGCATGTTGTACTGGTCGATGTCGGGCTGCGACAGGGTCCGCGGAAACGTCTGCATCAGGTGGATGATGCCGCGCTGGATCAGGTGGATCGTGGTCGACTCCAGCGGTTCGATGAAGCTCGCCGACAGGCCGAGGGCGACGCAGTTGCGTTCCCAGCAGCGCTCGCGCTGTCCGGGCCGGAACCGCACCGGGAAGGGCTCGCGCAGCGGCGCGCCTTCGATGCTCGACAGCAGCGTGTCGCGTGCCTGGTCGTCTTCGATGTAGCGGCTCGAATACACGATGCCGTTGCCCACGCGATGCTGCAACGGAATCCGCCATTGCCAGCCCGCATCGCCAGCGATCGAGCGCGTGTACGGCACCGCGTCGCGCACGGTGGCGGTCGGCACGGCGAAGGCGCGGTCGTTGAACAGCCAGTGCGACCAGTCCTCGAAGCCGACTCCGAGGGTCTTCTCGATCAGCAGGGCGCGGAACCCCGTGCAGTCGATGAAGAAATCCCCGTCGACGCGCGTTCCGTTGCCGAGCTGGAGCCCGGTGATGAAGCCGGTCGCCGGATCGGTCAGCACGTCCTCGATCGTGCCCTCGACACGGCGGGCGCCATTGTCCTCGCTGAAGCGTCGCAGGAAGCGCGCATACAGTGACGCGTCCAGGTGATAGGCGTAGTTGAGCTTGCGCTTGGGCAGATGGGCGAAACGCCCGTGCATCGCGGCCTTCAGCTCAAGGCAGTAGTCGTCGTAGGCGCCCGCCAGGCCGCGCTCGCGTCCGCGCATCCAGAAGTGCTGGAACCCCGCGGTCCAGTGGTCGGTTCCGGTCAGGCCGAACGAATGGAAATAGTCCCGGCCGACATCGCGCCAGCTCTCGAAGTTGATCCCCAGCTTGATGGTGCCCTGGGTCTGCGCCATGAACGCCTGCTCGCCGATGCCGAGCAGACGATGGAAGGTCATCAGCGTCGGAATCGTGGCCTCGCCGACCCCGATGGTCCCGATCTCGTCCGACTCCACCAGTGTGACGTCGAGGACCTTGCCGAGCGTGCGCGACAGCGCCGCAGCCGCCATCCAGCCTGCCGTGCCGCCTCCCGCGATGACGACACGGCGGATCGGCGCCTGCGCAGAAGCTGCGGTTGCGTGCATTTGGACTCTCCTAGCGGTTCAGGCGTTTGAGCAGGCGGGTGCGGAGTGCCTGCGCGTGTGTCGCGTCGAGCGGCGCCAGTGCGCCGCGCGCAGCGGTGGGGATGTGCCCCGCGACGGCCTGCTCGTCGTAGTCGAAGATGTAGTGGCGGAAGACGTCGCGCCAGATCTCGCGTTCGCCTGCCGGCAGGTCGCGGATGCTCAAGATGGCCGACATCAGCGTGTCCATCGGCGTGTTCGCCCAGGCCGGGGCCTGCCGCCACCAGTAGTTCACCAGCACGTTGAATGGCGTCAGCGCCTCCATGTGATGCCACCACATGCTGGGAATCAGCAGTGCATCGCCGGGCTCCAGCTCGGCCACCTGGGCGTGCGCCTCGGCCTGGGCGAACCGCGGGAACTTCGCATGGTCGACCTCGGCGAAGTCCACCAGGCTCACCGCCTGTCCGGCGGGCGTCGGATCCAGCGGACCGATGTAGAGGTTCTCGAGCTGCTGCGGCGGAAACAGCGTGGCGCGGCGCCGGCCCGCCACGACACAGGCCAGATTGTCCGGAAGGTCCTGGTGGGCGGCGATGCGGGTCCGGTTGCCGATCCAGATGCTGGCCAGCGCATCGCGTCCGCCGAGATCCACGTCGTTCTCGGCGCGGAAGCCCGGCAGCCAGGTGTCGATGGTCGTCGAGCCGATGTAGATCGCCGGCGGTGCCGGGTCCGTGATGTATTTCACCAAGGTGTTGAGCGCGACACCGAGTGGCACGTTCTCGCGGCGGAAGTTGAAACCACTGAAATCGTCGTTATAGAAGAATCGCCCGTCGATCCCGGGTGGCCCCACGGTCGCCACCACCGGAGGCCCGCCCCGCCGTTCGAACCGCTGCAGGTAGGCGGCGGCGGCCGGGCCGGACTGCCGCGCGGCGTGCACGACGGGCCAGTCGGCGAGCAGTCCGCGCAGCACGAGCGGGGTGGTCGAACGCAGCACGGCGTCCGGAATCGTGTCCGGGCGCAGTCCGCCGCATTCGGCGATGCGCTTATCGACCTGCAGCGGCGGCACGGTTCACCCGGTCGATCAGGTCGCGAAAGCGCGCCACCGACGCCATCATCATGTACACCGCTTCCAGATGGCCCGCTGTCCCGAGCGCAGCATAGGCGTCGCCGTCGAGAAGACGCAGGCGATCCTCGTTGATCGTGTAGTAGCCCGAAAGCCTGTTGTCGGAGCCGTCGTCGAGCTGCACGTCGAGCACGAACGGTTCCAGCAGGTCGTGATGCAGCAGGGCCTGCACCAAGGGTGCGGTCCCGGCCAGGCCCTGGTGCAGGGCGTGCAGGATCGCGCTGGCGCGTTCGAGGTATTCGCTGGTTTCCCCGTGCGGCAGGAACAGCGGCTCACCCCGGCCGCTGCGGACGCGGGGATGGTCGAGATCGATGTGCACTTGCATCTCGTCGCCGGCGCGGCCGATGAGGAAGGGCTGGCGCTGGATCATCAACGGCACGTAGGTGGCGTCCCAACGGTCGCCATCGAGGAACAGGTTCTGTCCTTCGGTGAATCCGAACAGCGCCAATGGCTGGAACGCACCGTCGGCCGACTTGCCGAAGACGATGGGATAGTTGGCCTGCACGTTGCGGAACTCCGCCGGAAACGTGAGCGCCCACATCACCGCATCGCCGAGCGCCGCCCCATGGCCGGGATCGACGCGCAATTCCCGATGGTCGACGTTGTTGAGTTGCACGTTCCTGGACATCGGATCTCGCTAGACGGGGGACATGCCCCGGGTGTGGATATGGTCGATCAGCTCGCGGTGGCCCGGCAGCGCGGGAAGCATCCGGCGGGTCAGTGCGGCCCCGTCGCGGAAGGCCTGTTCCGCCCGGTCCGCAGGCCCCGTCGGGACACGGCGGGCGGGCCGCTGCGGGCGGAATCCCATGCCGTAGAGAATGTACTGGTAGCTGGCCGCCGGAAACACTTCGTCCAGCCGGGGCAGGTCGTAGCGCGACGGCGGCTGGTGACGCCACAGGGCCAGCAGCTCGCCGAGCCTCGCGGGCGCGCTGGCGGGGTCGCGATGGTCCCGCCAGTAGTCGCTGTCGTCGCGTGTCGACAGCACGTAATGCAGCTTGAGGAACTCGACCACCCGCGCCCAGCGATACGCGAACGTATCGTTGAAGCGGGCGGCGACGATGTCGACATCGGGGCGGGTAGCGGGCAGTTGGTCGCTGAGCATGGTGGCGGCCAGCTCCACGAGGACGAGGGACGAGGCCTCGAGGGGCTCGACGAACCCGCTCGACAGGCCGATCGCCACGCAGTTGCGGTGCCAGCTGCGCCGACGATAGCCCGGCTCGAACGCCAGTGACTGCTGTGCGATCACCTCGCAGCCGGCCCCGCCCGTGGCGTCGACGTAGCGCCGGAGGACGGCCTCGACGGCGTCGGGGTCGGTGTGTGCGCTCGAGTAGACGTGTCCGACGCCGCGGCGTGCGGACAGCCCGATGTCCCAGATCCAGCCGTTGGCCTGCGCCGTGGACACGGTCTGGCAGGCGATCGGCGTGTCGCTGGCGGGATACCGGACCTGCAGGGCCAGCGCGCGATCGTTGAAGAGGACGTCACGGCAGGACGTGCGCTCGATGCCGAAATGCTGGCCGAGCAGCAGCGACCGCATGCCGGTGCAGTCCACGAACAGGTCGCCCTCGATCAGGCCGTGTCCGCGGGTGCGCACGCCGGCGATGTCGCCGCATTCGCGCGTGTCGATGCCCTCGACGTGATCGGCGACATGCCGGACGCCGAGCCGCACGGTGGCATGCCGGCGCAGGAACAGCCCGAGGCGCGCCGCATCGAGGTGATAGGCGTAGTTGGCCACCGCCGCGTATTCGGGCGTGTGCAATTGCTTGGGTGCGCGCCCGGCGTCGCACAGATGCGGCTGGATGCTCACCAGACGGTCGAAGGCGGCCTCCGGGTGCCGCATCCACGCGGCCACGACGTCGCCCTCGTGGAAGCCGTGGGGCAGCACGAACGGGTGGTGGTAGACATCGTCGGCGTGGTCCCTCGACCAGCGCACGAACTTCGAGCCCTGCTTGAACGTGGCGTCGCACTCGCGCACGAAGTCGGTCTCGCGCACGCCGATCCGGCGCAGCGTGTCGCGCATCGTCGGCCAGGTGCCTTCGCCCACGCCGATCGTGGGGACGTCCGGTGATTCGATCAGCGTGACGCGCAGGCCGTCGGGCGAGGCGCTGTCGTGGTCGGCCGCGAGCAGCGCTGCAGTCAGCCACCCTGCAGAGCCGCCGCCGACGACGACGACGTGGCGGAGGGGAGAGCTCAACGGAAAATGCTCCGCGGTGCGGTCCGGCAGCATGCCCGAACGCGGCGCCACGGCAAATGCCGTGGCGCCGGGCAGGCTCAGAACGTGTAGCGCAGCCCGAACATGTAACGCGGCCCGGTCTGGGTGCCGTAGAGCAGCTGGCGCGCATTGCGACCGTGCGAGCGCTGGGTCTCGTCGGTGACGTTGATCGCCTCGGCCTGCAGCGTCAGGTTGTCGCTGACCCGGTACCCCACGCTGACGTCGAGCTGGCCGTACTCCTCCACGTACACCGGATTCGGTCGTTCGCTGTCGAATCCGCTGGAGAGGAACTTGTCGCGCCAGTTGTAGGCCGCACGCGCCTGCCACGGGCCCTTGTCGTAGAACAGCACCAGATTGGCCGAATCGCTGAGGCCGACCAGGGCGAACTGGCCGCCCAGATCACTGTTGTCGTAGTTCAGGTCGGGGCTGTCGACGTAGGTGTAGTTGGCCGCCAGGCCGAATCCGCTCTGCCCGAAGACGTGCTGCAGGTTCAGCTCAAGACCGTCGAGCTTCGAGGACCCCGTGTTCGCCGGCGTGGTGATGCGGAACTCCGCGATGGGATCGTTCGGTTGGCCGGTGATGGTGCCGGTGGCGTTTCCGTTGGAGTCGTTGTCTCCGCGGACCACACCCGGCTGGCCATTGAAATTGGTGAAGATGTAGTTGCGGATGCAGGTCAGGTCGGCCGTCGCGCAGGCATTGGCCACCGCCGCGTTCCAGTAGGCACCGCCGATCGGCGTCCTCAGGTCGAACGGCGTCGCCTGGATGATGGACGTGCCGATGTAGTTGCCGATGTTCTTCTGGAAATAGCCGACCGAGAAGTAGCTCGCCTCGGCGTAATACCACTCGAGCGACAGGTCGAAGTTGTGGGCCTTGAGCGGCAGCAGTCCCGGATTGCCCTGCTGGCCGGTGCCGCCGTCCACGCGCACCGGTGCGTTGAGCGTCTGGCCCCCCTGGATGTCGCCCCAGCCGGGCCGGCCGATGGTGCGGCTGTAGCTGCTGCGGAGGATCAGACTGTCGGTAAATTCGGCGCTGACATCGATGCTCGGCAGCCAGTGCGCGTATTCACCGGTGAGCGTGGTGAAGTCGGAGCCTTCACGCGTGATCCCGATCTCGTTGTTCGCTCCCCAGACGAGCGCGGTGGCCACAGGCACCAACGCCGACGAGGTCACATCGGTTTCTTCATACCGGACGCCTGCAGCAGCGTTCAACGGAATGCCGATGTCGAAGGTCGAGCTGACCTGCAGATAGGCGCTGCGTGACTTCTCGGTCACGCGGCGATCGGTGGTGTACTCGGCTGGTGCGAGATACGCCGCCTCGTCGCCTAACACGCGCACGGCGGCGTTGCGTACGTCGTTGAAGTCGAACAGGAAGAACGCGTCGGTGAAGGCCGGGTTGTCGTGGCCGGCGAACTGGTTGAAATAGCGCCCCATGTTGGCGGGCCGCCACAGGTCGTCGGCATAGTCACCGGCAGCGCCGGTACCGCCCCAGGTGTCGCGCTGCACGTTGCCATAGGCGGTGCGGTTGTCGGCCTCGGTGGCGGCCACGCCGAAGTCCAGGCGCGAATAGTCGCCGAAGCGGAAGTTGCCGCGGGCCTGGACCTGCTCGATCTCCGACTTCATGTAGCTGCGGTGGAACACCGAGCCGGTCACCAGCATGTCCGAGGGACGCGGCGCGGTGTAGCCCGGCGGATACTCGACGGTGAGGATCGGGAAGTCACCGCTGAAATCCGCGGTGGTCCGGCCACGGATGAACGCGGCCGCGCCGAGGACGCCGCCGGAGCCGTAGGGGCTGTCCGGGCTGGTTTCCGCGGTGGACTTGTGCACGTCCAGCTCGAATCCGAGGCGATCGGTCGCCTCCCACTCGACATTGAAGCCGAGCGACTTGTTCTCGTTGCGATTGGCGAAGTCGGCACCGCCCATGGACAGGTCGGTGTAGTTGGGCTGGCCTTGGTCGTTGAAGGTCAGCGCCTCCGAATAGAGCAGCGGCGCGGCCACCGGACCGTCGGTCCAGGAGGACGACGACGGGCCGTAGTTGAACCACACCGACATGTCGTTGCGCTGCTGCTGGATCTTGTTCTCGGAATAGGTGTAGTCGAGCGTCGTGGTCAGCGTGTCGGTCGGTGCCCACTGCAGGACGACCTGGCCATTGGTGCGCTGGCGCTGCACCCCGGTGACCGCGTAGTTGAGGTTCTGCGGCACCGAATACACGTCGCCCGGGCCGGGCCGGTTGACGATGTTCTCCGACCCCGGGGTCCCCGGTTGCGGGATGGCGCCCCAGTTCTCCTCGTCACCGCGGAACCCGCGCCAGCCGCCCGGTACCGAGACCTGGTTGTAGCCGAGATCGCGTTCCTGGTAGCTGCCGGTCACCGCGATACCGAACCGGCCGTCGGCGGTGGTCGTGCTGAAGATGCCCGAGACCTCAGGTGTGACCGAGCTGCCCTTGAACTGGTCCGGCAGATTGTCCAGCGAAGTGTCGTGCACGCCCTTGATGCCGAGGTTGGCCCGGAATCCCGGATTCTCGAGTGGGCGCGCGGTCTTGATGTTGATCGTCGCACCGATGCCACCGGTCGGGGTTTCGGCGCGCCCGCTCTTGTAGACCTCGACGGCCGAGATGGCCTCCGACGCGAGATTGGCGAAGTCGAAAGCACGCGAGTTCGACACCGTACTGCCGTCGCCGTTGCTCGAGGCCGGCATCTGGCGGCCGTTGAGCAGCACGAGATTGAAATCGGGGCCGACGCCACGGACGGTGACCCGCGAACCCTCGCCGATCGCGCTGCGGTCGATCGAGACGCCGGAAATGCGCTGCAGCGACTCGGCCAGGTTGGTGTCGGGGAACTTGCCGATGTCCTCGGCGATGATGCCGTCGACGATGCCGCGGGCATCGCGCTTGAGGTTCATCGAGGATTCGAGGCTGCCGCGAATGCCGGTGACGACGACGGCGTCGAGGTCGGTGGCGTCGGACGGGGCGGATGGCTCGTTGACTTGGGCGATCGCCGGCGAGGCGATGGCCAGCAGCAATGCAGAGGTCAGAAGCCGCTGTTTCGGAACAGCGCGCAGTCGGTTCATGGATCGTCCCCTCCCAAGGGATCACACGAAATGGTGTCTTCGAATTGTTTGGTCCTGCAGGCCGCGCCAGGCGCGGACGGCATGCGACCGCTGCATTGGAGGCGAACCTGACAGCGTTGTCAACCGCGATCTGCAGGGTCGTATCGCGTCGCGGACAGCGGCTACACATCCTCGTGGCGCGCCGCCGGCGCACCCTGCGCCACCCCGAGCAGCGAGACATGTGTGGACGGAACGACCGAGGTCGCGATCATCGGCGGCGGGCCTGCCGGCCTGACCGCAGCCACCTATCTCCGGCGGTTCCTGCGGCGGTGCGTTGTCATCGACGCAGGCGACAGTCGGGCCCGCTACATCCCCGAAAGCCACAACTGCCCGGGGTTTCCGCAGGGCGTGTCGGGGACCGCGCTGCTGGGGAGGATGCGCACGCAGGCGGAGAGTTTCGATGTGGATACCGTCCATGCCTGCGTCGATCGCCTCGAACGGAGGGAAGACGGCTTTCTGGTCGGCGCCGGCGCGCACCGCTGGCAGGCCGCCATGGTGATCGTGGCCACCGGCCTGTCCGACCGCCTGCCCGACGTGCCGTGGGCCGAGCCGGCATTGGCCTGCGGCGCGCTGCGCCTGTGCGCCATCTGCGATGCGTACGAAGCGCGTGACCTGCACATCGCGGTCTACGGGCCGGGCGCCGCACTCGGCCGGCACGCGTTGTTCCTGCGCACTTTCTCCAAGCGCATCACGATGATCGCGACCGACGAGGACCTCGCGTCCCCTGCGATCGCCGAGGCGCAGGCGCACGGCGCGCAGCTGCTGCCGGCCGGCGGCCGTCTGAGCTTCGACGGCGCGCGCTGCGCCTACGCGGTGGCGGGACACGCGCCCGCCACCTTCGACACGGTCTATCCCTATCTCGGCCACCACGAACGCAACCGCCTGCTCGGTGGCCCGGATCTGGGCGCCTGCGACGCCGGCGAAGTGCCGGTGGACGCCCACCAGCGCACACGCGTGCCGGGCCTGTACGTCATCGGTGACGCGGCGAGCGGTCTCAACCAGATCGCGGTGGCGGTGGGCCAGGCCGCCATCGCGGCGACCCATGCCCACAATGCGCTTCCGTTCGTGCCGCGCTGACCGCGTGCCGCCCGGTCAGTGCAGGGCCGGCGGCCGTGTCGCGGACGGTGTGGCCGGCAATGGAAGACCCGCCCCCAGCCGCGCCCCGCGCAGGCCGTACCAGATGATGTAGACGTAGCAGACCAGCGGCACGACGAACGCGTGCTGGATGCCGATGCGATCGGCCAGCGCACCCTGGGCCAGCGGTACCAGCGCCCCGCCGACGATGCCCATCACCAGCAGGCTCGACGCCTTGCTGGTCAGGGTGCCGAGCCGTTCGATGGCGGTGGTGAAGATGGTGGGAAACATGATCGAGTTGAACAGGCCGATCGCGAGCGCGCTCCACATTGCGACGCTGCCGGTGGTGCTCATCGTGACCACGAGCAGCACGCAGACCATGGCACCGGCGAAGGCGAGCAGCCTGCGCGCGTCGATGCGGGTCATCAGCGCGGCACCGATGAAGCGGCCGACCATCGCGCCACCCCAGTAGAACGCCAGGAAACGCGAGGCCGAGGCCTCGCTCAGGCCGCCGATCTCGGGCTCGGCCATGTAGTTGATCAGGAAGCTGCCGATCGCGACCTCCGCGCCGACGTAGCAGAAGATCCCGAGTACGCCCCAGCGCAGGTGCGGCTGACGCAGCGCCTCCATGTAGGTGTGGCGCACCGAGGGACCCGCTTCGGTCGCCTCGCGCAGGGAGGGGATGCGCATCAGCAGCACGAACACCGCGAGCACCAGCAGGCCGGCAGCGAGCAGCAGGTAGGGAATCTCGACCGAACGCGCTTCCGCGGCGCGGTAGGCGGCCTGCTCGGCCGCGCCCATGGCCGCGATCTCGTCCACCCCGAGCACAGCGCCCACCAGGATCAACGGGCCGATGACCAGCGGGAACACCGTGGTGCCGAGCGAATTCAGCGCCTGCGCCAGGTTGAGCCGGCTATGCGAGGTCTCCGGCCCGCCCAGCAGGCTGATGTAGGGATTGGCGGCCACCTGCAGCAGGGTAATGCCGCTGGCGAGCACGAACAGCGCGGTCAGGAAGACCGGATACGAGGGCAGCCGCGCTGCGGGATAGAACATCGCCGCGCCGATCGACGCGATCACCAGGCCGATCACGATGCCGGCCTTGTAGCCGACCCGCGCGACCACGGCGCCGGCCGGCATCGACATCAGGAAATACGCGCCGAAGAACGTGAACTGGATCAGCATCGTCTGCGTGTAGCTCATCGAGAACACGGCTTTCAGATGCGGGATCAGCACGTCGTTGAGGCTGGTCAGGCCGCCCCAGGTGAAGAAGATCAGGCTCACCACCGCGATAGCGGCGGGGTTGGACATGGTGCGGGCGTGGTTCATCGGCAGGCTCCTCGGGCCCGCAGGCCCGGTGTCGGAACGAGACGTCCGCGCCGCCGGACAGGGCGGCGCGGACGTCATGGCGCGTAGCAAAACGGCATGGGCGCCGCGGCGCCGGGACTCAGAACTGGTAGCGCACCCGCATGCCGTAGGCACGCGCGTCGTTGAGGAAACGGATGTTGAGCCGCGATCCCACCAGCGCCTTCTGCGAGACGTCGTTGTTGAGCAGGTTGCTGCCGAACAGCTCGTAACGCCAGCGGCCGTCGAGCGACGTCAGCCCGATACCGGCATTGAGCGTCACCTCGCCGCGCTGGCGATCCGGGAAGCCCGCCTCGGCCGCGCTTTCCTGGCGGACGAAATCGCCGGCCTGGTCCACGTACACCACATCCCGGTTGTTGTACTGGGTGAGGTAGTACGCCGAGCGGTAGGACGCCAGCAGCTGCCAGTCAAGCGAACCGAACGGCAGTTCGCTGAACTGCTGCAGGCGCACGTTGCCGGTGAAGCGCGACGCCAGCGGCAGTTCGTTGCCGGTGAGGTCGATCAGCGACGTCACGCCGCCGGCGCCGTAGTTCTGGCTGCGCGCATCGCCGACCGTGCCTTCCTTGATCTCGCTGTCGAGCGCGAGCGCGTTGAGGTGCAGCATGAAGCCTGCACCGAAACGCGTGACGCTTTCGGCCTCGATGCCGTAGATCGCCGAGCGGCCGATGTTGCGGTTCACCAGCGAGTACCCGGCCGGCTCACCGTCGTTGTTGAGCGAGATCACCGTCAGGTCCTGGAACACCTGGTCGGTGTAGTCGTAGTAGAACGCGCTGACGTTGAACGTGCCCGGCCGACCGAACCACCGGTGGCTCATCTTGCTGCCGATCTCGTAGGCCTTGATCGACTCGGGGCTGAAGGCCTCCGGGATCACGTTGACGTCGAAGGTATCGTTGAAACCGCCCGACTTGTGACCCGTGGAGACGGTGGCGTAGAGCATGTGGTCGTCGGTGAGATCGAACTCCACGCCGGTGCGCCAGTCGTTGAACTGGAAGCGGCTCTCGCCGAACTGCTGGGACGGGATCGAGTTGACCTGCACCCACGACTGGTACGGGCAGTCGATGGTGTCGCCGCCGATGTCGGGCCGGTCGACACAGCCGAACGCGCCGCCGTTGGCCACGTCGCCGATCTGCTGGCCGATCGTGTCGCGCTGGCCCTCGCGGAGAATGCCCTGCAGCAGGAAACGCGCCATGTCCGCCTGCGAAGTCAGCCCGGTCACGTCGAAGTTCGGACGCTTGAGGAAGGCCGGTGCGAAGCCCTCGGTGCCCAGGCGCGTGGAGAAATCGCCGCCCTGTCCCGGCAGGCCCAGCGCCCAGTTGCCGCCGATGCCATAGCGCGACTTGGCCTCGCGCGTGCGACGCACGCCGGCTTTCAGGCGAGTCCGATCATTGACCTCGAAGGTGCCGTCGGCGAACAGGGCGGTGGAGCGGCCATTGACGCGCGGCATCGTGAACTCGGTGCCGGAGAACCAGGTGCCTTTGTCGGTCAGCGACAGGTAACCGACCTGCTGGTCCTCGTTGAAGTGGAATGCGCCGCCGGTCCACTGGAACGGGCCGTCGCCGGACGAGGACAGACGCAGCTCGTGCGTGGTCGCCTGCGACAGCGTCTGCCAGTACTGGGTGGAGAAGTTGTCGTAGTCGAAGCCGTCCGGATTGCCCGGCCCGCGCGGGCTGACGTCGCGGCCCGGCCACAGGATGCCTTCGCTGGCGGCGTTGGTCTGGCGGTAGTCCACGTCGCGGTAGCTGGTGTTGTACTCAGCGACGATCGGACCGAAGTCGTAGCTCACATTCGCCATCGCGCCCCAGTTGGTGCTGTCGAGGGTGCCTTGGCGGCCGCGGTAGACGACGTTGCGCAGGTCCAGATCCTCGGGCGACAGGCCGGGGCTGTTGGGGCAGGTCCCGGGATCGGCGCTGCCGCAGGCCGCGCTCCAGATGTTCGCGCCCGGATAGCCGGTGCCGCCTTCCTTGCCCATATCGGCCATCGCGAACACGCTGAGCTTGTCGTCGGGCTGGTAGAGGAACGACACGCGGCCGCCCTTTTCGTCCTGGATGCCGGCCGGATCCAGGCGCAGATCGCCTGCATTGCGGAACGAGCTGTCCTTCTCCACCGAATACCCGGCGAAGCGCAGCGCGGCCCAGCCGCCGAGCGGCAGGTTGAGCGCGAACTCGCCGGCGCGATGGTCGCGGTTGCCGGCTTCGACCTGCGCATAGCCACCGAACTGCTCCAGATCCGGGCGCTTGGTGACGATGTTGAGCGAGCCGGCCAATGCATTGCGGCCGCGCAGCGTGCCCTGTGGACCCTTGTTGATCTCCACGCGTTCGATGTCGTAGAACATGCCGCCGAGGCCGCGCGGCCGCGCGATGTAGGCGCCGTTGATGTGCGGCGCGGCGCCCGGATCGCCCAGCTCGGTGTTGTTGGCCGAGCCCACCCCACGAATGAAGATTTCAAGGTTGCCTTCCTGGTTGGCCATGCTCAGGCCCGGCACCAGGGCCTGGATGTTGCGCAACTCGTTGTTGATGCCCAGGGCGCGCGCGTCTTCGGCGGTGATCGCCTGCGCGGTGCCGGCGTACTTCTGCAGATCCTGTTCGCGGCGCTCGACGGTCACGATCACCGCATCCAGGGTCCGCGCCGCATCGCTCGATTCGTTTGCCGTCACGTTCTGCGCGAACGTCGGCATGGCACCCAGAACAAGGGCGGCGGCGATCGCGCGGCTCAACAGGTGGCGCGGCTGATCTTGAAACTTCATCTATCTCTCCCGGGGATTGGCGTGTCGTCTCTAAGGACGATGAGCGAGGGCTTGTACATCGCGTCTGACAACGCTGTCAATTTCAGGCCGGCTCGTTCAGCGCGAGTGCGCGGGGATGCGCCCGCGACGCGGTTCGAGCGCGGGAAGCTGGTGCGTTGCAGCAACGACATGCGGGCACGTCCGGGACGAGACACGCCATCACAGGTACGCCGCGATCGATTGGATTTCTCCCGCGGCCATGCTCGATACGGACTGCAGGCGAGCGGGTCGCACCTGCCGAGACAGCCCCGCGCGTAGAATGCGCAGATGGATGTCTCGCATTTGCTCGATGGCCTGAACACGGCCCAGCGCGAAGCCGTGTCCGCGCCCGATGCCCACTATCTCGTGCTGGCCGGCGCCGGAAGCGGCAAGACCCGCGTGCTCACGCACCGGATCGCCTGGCTCAACGAGGTGTACGGCGTTCCGACGCACGGCATCTTCGCAGTCACCTTCACCAACAAGGCGGCCGCCGAAATGCGGCACCGGGTCGACGCGCAGCTGCGCAATGGCGCGCGCGGGGCGTGGATCGGCACATTCCACGGGCTTGCGCATCGGCTGCTGCGCCTGCACTGGCAGGACGCGAAGCTTCCGGAAGGCTTCCAGATCCTCGACAGCGACGACCAGCTGCGTCTGGTCAAGCGCGTCGTGCAGCAGCTGGAACTCGATGATGCGCGTTTTCCGCCGCGTCAGATCGCGTGGTGGATCAACGCGCAGAAGGACGAGGGACGTCGCCCGCAGCATATCCAGGAGGGCGGCGACGAATGGTCCAGCGCGATGATCAAGGCCTACGCGCTGTACCAGGAGCGCTGCGATCGGGCCGGGCTGGTGGATTTCGCCGAGATCCTGCTGCGCGCGCACGAGTTGCTGCGCGACACGCCGGCCCTGCTGGCGCATTACCGCCACCGGTTCCGGCACCTCCTGGTCGACGAGTTCCAGGACACCAATGCGATCCAGTACGCCTTCGTGCGCGTTCTCGCGGGCGTCGAGCCGGACGGCGGCGGTGGCAAGGTCTTCGTGGTCGGTGACGACGACCAGGCGATCTACGGCTGGCGCGGCGCGAAGGTGGAGAACGTCCAACGCTTTCTGACCGACTATCCCGGCGCCCAGACCATCCGTCTGGAGCAGAACTACCGGTCCAGCGCGAACATTCTCGGGGCCGCCAATGCGGTGATCGCGCACAATCCCGAGCGCCTCGGCAAGCAGTTGTGGACCGACAGCGGCGAGGGTGACCCGATCGACCTCTACGCGGCCTACAACGAGATCGACGAAGCGCGCTACGTGGTCGAGCGCGCGCTGCAGTGGGTGCGCGACGGCGGCTCGCACGGCGACATCGCCATCCTCTACCGCAGCAATGCCCAGTCCCGTGCGATGGAAGAACAGCTGGTCGCCGAGCAGGTGCCGTACCGGGTCTACGGCGGCGTCCGCTTCTTCGAGCGCGCGGAGATCAAGGACACGCTGGCCTATCTGCGTCTGGTGGCCAACCGCGACGACGATGCGGCGTTCGAGCGCGCGGTCAATACGCCGCCGCGTGGAATCGGCGAGCGCACGCTCGACGAGGTGCGCCGCAGCGCGCGCGAGCACGGCATCCCGCTGTGGGAAGCGGCGATCCGCAGCGCCCGGGGCGACACGCTCGCCGGCCGCGCCCGCAATGCGCTCGCGGCGTTCGCGCAACTGATCGACGCACTGGGCGTCGAGACGGCCGAGTTGCCGCTCAAGGACAAGATCGATCACGTGCTGGCCCGCTCCAATCTGCGGGTGCACTACGCCAACGAATCCAAGGGCAGCGTCGATTCGCGGGTGGAGAACCTCGACGAGCTGGTGTCGGTGGCGTCGCGTTTCGTGCGCGGCGACGACGAGGAGAGTGCGCAGCTGACCGAGCTCGTGGCGTTTCTCGCCTACGCCTCGCTCGAAGCCGGCGAAGGCCAGGCCCAGGCCGGCGAGGATGGCGTGCAGCTGATGACGCTGCACAGCGCCAAGGGGCTCGAGTTTCCGCTGGTGTTCCTCGTCGGGCTCGAAGAGGGCCTGTTCCCCAGCGCGCGTACCGCGGAAGAAAGCGGGCGGCTGGAGGAGGAGCGGCGGCTCGCCTACGTGGGCATCACCCGCGCACGGCAGACCCTGGTGCTGACCTATGCCGAGGCCCGCCGGCTGCACGGCCAGGATATGTTCAGCGTACCGTCGCGCTTCCTGCGCGAGATTCCGCCGGCGCTGCTGCGCGAGATCCGCCCCAAGGCGCCCGCAGCCCGTGCATCGTTCCCGCAGCGCCAGCGGCCGGACTACGGCCACGCCAGCCTCGCGTCGTCGGTCGGGGTGGGCCTGGGGCAGAACGTGACCCACGCCAAGTTCGGGGCGGGCACCGTGATCGACATCGAAGGCGACGGCGCGCATGCGCGCGTCCAGGTCAACTTCGACGATGGCGGTGCGAAATGGCTGGTGCTGGCCTACGCGAACCTGCAGCCGGCCTGAGCCGCGCCGTCTGCGCGCGGATGCGAGGGCCCGTCGCGGGTGCATCCGGCATACCGCGACGGGACGACGGAGACCACCTCACCCGCACACGTCATCGGGGCATCGTGTCCGGATCCGGGCAGTGCCCGGCCGGTGACCGGCGCGCATCGCGCGTGGGTGCTCAGTGCGCCGGCGGATCCGGCCGACGGGTGCGGGCCACCGCCTTGACGATCCCGAGGCCGAGGAGGACCACCACGCCCACCGCGATCCACTGGGGTGCAAGGCCGGCGAGGTGGGCGCCGTAGGCGAGGCCGCCGATGAGGATCAGCATGCCGACGAGATAGAGGGTGAAGGAGGACATCGGACAGCTCCGGCGGTGGATTCCGCGCGAGCCTAGCCGGGGCGATGTGAGGGCGACGCGCATTCACATCACGGCGGCGGCGGATTCATTCGCGGATGGCGAAGTCCGGGTTCTCGTCCAGGCGGCCGTCGCCTTCGACCGCGATCCAGCGTTCGCCGCCCTTCTGGAACAGCACCGGCACCGGGTCCCGGAACATCGGTCGGCGCACGAACTGCAGCGACCAGCCGAGCTGTTCCAGTGTGGCGATGGCGGCGTGCTGCGCCGGGGTCAGGCCGGTACGCTGGCTGGCAGGGTCCGGGGCCTGCAGGCGTCGACGTTCTGAATCGGGCATCGGATCCTCGCAAGGCGCTCCAGGGGCGGATCATCCTAACCGCTGGGCGTGAATGCGGCGCCGGCCCCGCCCTGTGACCTTCCACCCGTGCCGGACGGCGCGGCGCCGATTACCCTGTCGGGCTTCCGGCGTGGGGCCGGTCCTGACGAGGTGTCCGCATGTCGCTCCGCCTTCCTCTCGCGCGTCACGCGCGCCTTTCGATGCTCGCTGCCGCTCTGGGCGGTGGCCTGGCCAGCCTGGCGTCCGCACATGCGGCCGAGGGCATGTGGACGCTCGACAACCTGCCGCGCACGGCGCTGCAGCAGCAATACGGGTTCGCGCCGGACCAGGCCTGGGTGGACCATGCGATGCAGGCCTCGGTCCGCCTGGCGGGAGGATGCTCGGGTTCGTTCGTGTCGCCCGACGGGCTGGTGCTGACCAATGCCCACTGCGTGGTGGGATGCGTCCAGGGATTGTCTTCGGCGCAGCGGGATCTTCAGAACGACGGCTTCGTGGCCCGCACCCGGGGCGAGGAACTCCAGTGCCCGGCCGAAGAGCTCAACGTGCTGCGCGAGATCACCGACGTCACCGGTCGCATCGCCGGCGCCACCGATGGCCGCAGCGGCCAGGCCTTCATCGAGGCGCGCAACGCCGAGAAGGGCCGGATCGAATCGGAGTGCGTCGGCGACGCCGCGGCCACCACGCGCTGCGACGTGGTCGAGCTGTACAACGGCGGGCGTCAGCACCTGTACCGCTATCACCGCTATTCCGATGTGCGGATGGTGTTCACGCCCGAATACGACATCGGCTTCTTCGGCGGCGACCCGGACAATTTCAACTTTCCGCGCTACAACCTCGACGCAGCGCTGCTGCGCGCCTACGAGAACGGCGAGCCGGCGCAGGTCGCCAACCACTTCAGGCTCGAACCGGCCGGTGCCGAGCCCGGGGAACTGGTGATGGTGACCGGACATCCGGGGCGCACCCAGCGTCAGCTCACCGTCGCGCAGCTGGAAACCGTGCGCGATGCGACGCTGATCAACACCCTGCTCTGGCTGGCCGAGCGCCGCGCGATGCTCGGCGAATACGGCCGCCGCGACCCGGAAGCGGCGCGGCAGGCGCAGTCGGACCTCACCTTCACCGACAACAGCTACAAGGTCGTGCGCGGGCAGCTGCAGGCGCTGCTCGATCCGGCGGTATTCGCCGGCAAGCGCGAGGAACAAGCGCGCTTGCGTGCGCGTGCCGATGCAGCGCCCTGGGACGCGGTCGCCGCGGTGCAACCGCTGGCGCGCGAGCTCGCCGTGCCCTACATGCTGCTGGAGCAGGGGCGCGGCTTCGACAGCCGGCTGTTCTCGATCGCGCGCACGCTGCTGCGTGCCGGCGACGAGCGTGCGAAGCCCAGCGATGCGCGTCTGCCCGAGTACCAGGACGCCGGCCAGGGGCGCCTGCGCCAGACCCTGATGAGCAGTGCACCGCTGTATCCGGAATTCGAGATCGCCAAGCTGACCTGGTCGCTCACCAAGCTTCGCGAACTGCTCGGCACCGACGATCCGGTGGTCGGGCAGGTGCTCGGCGCACGGTCCCCCGCCCAGGTGGCGAAGGCGCTGGTCGAAGGCACCCGCCTGGCCGACGTGGCCGAACGCGAGCGCCTGTGGGCGGGCGGGGCGGCGGCCGTGTCCGCGTCCGACGACCCGCTGCTGCGTCTGGCCCGCGCGATCGATGCACCGGCCCGCGCGGTGCGCGCGCGCCAGGAATCGGAAGTCGCGGCGGTCGAGTCCCGCGCGGCGCAGCAGATCGCCAAGGCGCGGTTCGACACCCTGGGCACCACGGTCTACCCCGATGCGACCTTCACCCTGCGCCTGTCCTACGGGGACGTCGCCGGCTGGCAGGAAGGCGGGCGCGAGATCCCGCCCTTCACCGAGATCGGCGGTCTGTACGCGCGGGCCACGGGCGCCAAGCCCTACGCCTTGACCCCGCGCTGGCTCGAGGCCGAGGGCACCGTCGACAAGACGACGCGTTTCAACTTCGTCAGCACCAACGACATCATCGGCGGCAATTCGGGCAGCCCGGTGATCAATCGCGACGCGCGCGTGGTCGGCCTGGCCTTCGACGGCAACATCCATTCGCTGGGCGGCAATTTCTGGTACGACCCGCGCCTCAACCGTACGGTCTCGGTGCACAGTGCAGCGATCGTCGAGGCACTGAAGTCGGTGTACGCCGCCGATACGCTGGTCGAGGAGCTGCTGGCGGAATGACAGGGGCAGCGGCGCCGCCGGCGGGCCGCTCAGCGCAGCGGCACCACCCGGCCGGTCGCCGCGCTCTCGATGCCGGCCTGCAGCACGCGCATCACCGCGTGGGCTTCGTCGGCGGTTACCGGCGGCGGCGTGCCGTCGAGCAGGGCCGTGCGCACCCCGGCGTAATAGCGTCGCCAGTCGCCTGTGGGGGCGGGTGAGGGTGTCTCCACCACGCCGCCCGCGTGCACCTGCAGCAGGTGGCCGGGGGCCGGGTCCACGCCCCAGCCGGGGTCGCCGGGGCGGCTGCCCGCGCGCAGGCTGGCCTCTTGAGGGTCGAGTCCCGACTTGAACCAGCTGCCGCCGGTGCCGTGCACCGCGAAGCGCAGGCCGGCCCCCGGCACCAGCGCGCCGGCGTGCAGCACCGCGCGCAGGCGTCCGAAACGCAGGACCACATGGAACCAGTCGTCGACCTCGGCGCCGGTGCGCTGCATGCCGATGTCGGCCTGCACCGCATCCGGCAGGCCGAACAGCTGCAGCATCTGATCCACCAGGTGCGGGCCGAGATCCAGCCAGAGGCCCGCACCGGCGCCCGCGCGCTCGCGCCAGCGGTCCGGCACCGCGGGCCGGAACCGGTCGAAGTGCGAATGCACCTCCGCCAGCGTGCCCAGCGTGCCGGCCTCGACCAGGGCGCGGAGGGCGAGGAAGTCGGCATCCCAGCGCCGGTTGTGGAATACGCTGAGAACGCGTCCCGCCTGGCCGGCCGCAGCAAGCACGAGGTCGGCTTCGGCGAGGTCGACGGCCAGCGGCTTGTCCACCACCACGTGACGTCCGGCGCGCAGCGCGGCGATCGCCAGGGACGCATGCGTGGCATTGGGCGTGGCCAGTACGACGAGGTCGATCGCCGGATCGGCGAAGGCGGCGTGCGGATCGTCGCTCACCGCGACCTCCGGGAGGTCGGCGTGCACGCGCCCGGGATCGCTGGAGACCACGGTGCGCAGCTGCAGCCCGTCGACGGCCGCGATCAGCGGGGCATGGAACACGCGGCCCGCGAGCCCGTAACCCACCAGCGCCACCTGCAAGGCGCGCGTCACCGGCGGCGCCTACCAGCCGAAGAGCTTGAAGTAGGTCTGCGGCACGCTGTCGCGATCGCGGTCCACGCTGCCGTCGGCGTCGCGGTCGTAGATGTAGTAGGTCGGCCCGCGCGACGGCGTCACCCGGACCGCGCGCAGCTGCCCGGCCACGCGGAACTCCGTGATGCGGTCGCCGTTCGCTTCGGTGCGGGTTGTTTCGACGGCGTCGGCCGGAATCCCTTCGGGCCAGACGCCATCGCCGGTGGTCGCGCAGGCGGACAGGCACAGCAGGGCGGCGGCGATGAAGGCGGTGCGCGGGGCGGACATGGCGGAACTCCTGCGAGCGGGCCGTCAGTATGCGACCGGCGACGGAAGGACGCCGTGCACGCGGGCGTTCCGGTGCCGCCGCTCACCCGGGGCGAGGGTGGACGGGAGCGCGGCGTTAGAATCGACCGATGACACGCCTAGTCCTGATCGACGGATCCTCCTACCTCTACCGCGCCTTCCATGCGCTGCCACCGCTGTCCAACGCGCAGGGCGAGCCGACCGGCGCGCTGTTCGGCGTGGTCAACATGCTGCGGGCCACGCTCAAGGAGGCTCCTGACTATGCGGCCTTCGTGGTCGATGCGCCGGGGCGCACGTTCCGCGACGATCTGTATCCCGCCTACAAGGCCAACCGACCGCCGATGCCCGACGAGCTGCGCGCGCAGGTCGAGCCGATGTGCGCGATCGTCGAGGCCCTCGGTTTCCCCATCCTGCGGGTCGCCGGGGTGGAGGCGGACGACGTGATCGGCACCCTCGCCGTGCAGGCCGGCGAGGCCGGCATCGCCGTCACCATCTCGACCGGCGACAAGGATTTCGCCCAGCTGGTGCGGCCCGGCATCGCGCTCGTCAACACCATGAGCGGCAGCCGTCTCGACAGCGAGGCCGCGGTGCTGGAGAAGTTCGGCGTCCGCCCGGACCAGATCGTCGACATGCTCGCGCTGATGGGCGACAGCATCGACAACATTCCCGGCGTCGCCAAGTGCGGCCCCAAGACCGCGGCCAAGTGGCTGGCGGAGTACGAATCGCTCGACGGCGTGATCGCCGCGGCATCGGGAATCAAGGGCAAGATCGGCGACAACCTGCGCGAGGTGCTGGAGCAACTGCCGCTCAGCCGCACGCTGGCGACGATCCGCATCGACGTGCCGCTCGACGGCGGGCCCGACACGCTGGTGCTGCGCCCCTGCGATGCGGAGCGCCTGCGCGTGCTCTACGCGCGCTACGGCTTCACCCAGGCCCTGCGCGATCTCGAGGCGGGGGCCGGGCCCGGCCCCCGCACGCCCGTGCCGGAGCTCGCCAGCGCGCCCCTGGCCCCGGCTTCGCTCGATCCCGTCCTCACCGGCCCCGGCGAATACGAGACCGTGCTCACCGCCGACCGGCTCGACGCGTGGATCGCCCGGCTGCGGGCCGCCGACGAGTTCGCATTCGACACCGAGACCGACGCTCTGGACGCGATGCGCTCCGGTCTCGTCGGCCTGAGCCTGGCGGTGGAGCCTGGCCGCGCGGCCTACATCCCGCTGGGACACGTGTATCCGGGCGCCCCCGCCCAGCTCGACCGCGACCGTGTGCTCGATGCGCTGCGTCCGCTGCTGGAGGATCCTGCGCGGCGCAAGCTGGGCCAGCACGGCAAGTACGACCTGCACGTCCTGCGACGTCACGGCGTGGACGTGCAGGGTTACGCGGACGACACGCTGCTGGAGAGCTTCGTGCTCGATGCGGGGATCGCGCGCCACGACATAGACGCGCTCGCGCGCCGGCACCTCGGCATCGAGACGATCACGTTCGAGCAGGTTGCGGGAAAGGGGGCCAAGCAGATCTCGTTCGCCCAGGTCGCGATCGACGATGCCACGCGCTACGCCGCCGAGGATGCCGACATCACCCTGCGCCTGCACCGCGTGCTGGGCGCGCGCGTGGCGGCGGAACCTGCGATCGAACGGGTCTACCGCGAGATCGAGATCCCGCTCGTGCCGGTGCTGGCCCGCGTGGAGGCCAATGGCGTCATGGTCGACGTCGACGAGCTGCGTCGCCAGAGTGCGGACCTTTCGCGACGGATGCTGGCCGCGCAGCAGACGGCCACCGAACTGGCGGGACGCAGCTTCAACCTCGACTCGCCCAAGCAGGTGTGTGCACTGCTGTTCGAGGAGCTGGGGCTGCCCGCCCTCGTCAAGACGCCCAAGGGCCAGCCCAGTGCCAACGAGGAAGCGCTCGAGGCGATCGCCGACCAGCACGAGCTGCCGCGGGTGATCCTCGACTACCGCAGTCTCGCCAAGCTGCGCGGCACCTACACCGACAAGCTGCCGGAGATGATCAATCCCGACACCGGTCGCGTGCACACCAGTTACCACCAGGCGGGGGCCGCCACCGGGCGCCTGTCGTCGTCCGACCCCAATCTGCAGAACATCCCGATCCGTACCGAGGACGGCCGTCGTATCCGGCGTGCCTTCGTGGCGCCGCCGGGGCGCAAGCTGGTGGCCTGCGACTATTCGCAGATCGAACTCCGGATCATGGCGCACCTCTCCGGCGATGCCGGCCTGATCGGGGCGTTCGAAAGCGGCGTCGACGTGCATCGCGCGACGGCTGCCGAAGTCTTCGCGCGGCCGCTCGACGAGGTTACCGGCAACGAGCGACGCGCCGCCAAGGCCATCAATTTCGGCCTGATGTACGGCATGAGCGCGTTCGGTCTGGCGCGCAACCTCGGGATCGGCCGGGGTGAGGCGCAGGACTACATCGCGCTGTACTTCTCGCGCTACCCGGGCGTGCGCGATTTCATGGACCGGACGCGCCAGCAGGCGCGCGAGACCGGCTTCGTCGAAACCGTGTTCGGCCGGAGGCTCACGCTCGATTTCATCCAGAAAGGCAACGCCTCGCAGCGGGCCGGCGCCGAGCGTGCGGCGATCAATGCGCCGATGCAGGGCACCGCGGCCGACATCATCAAGCGCGCCATGATCGACATCGACCATTGGCTCGCGGGACAGGCGGACAGGGCCAGGATGATCCTGCAGGTGCACGACGAACTGGTGTTCGAGACGGACGCGGACTTCGTCGATGTTCTGCTGACCGAAGTCGTCGCACGCATGACGGCGGCCGCGGAACTCAGAGTTCCGCTGGTGGTCGACAGCGGCATCGGTGACAACTGGGACGAGGCGCATTGACCCGCGCTTCCGCCGTCTAGGGCTGTTCGAAGGCCGCCCCGTGCTCACAGGCTGTGTGCCGAGTCTGGCGCTGCAGAACACTGGATCCGGGAAAGACTGGAACGGAGTAAATGCGGCCTGAATCCAACAGAAAATTAACCCGAATCTTCACGAACCATCCATCCCCCGGGTGTTCTCATGTCCCTCGACAGATGCAAGGTCTGTCGCAGATCTCTCCCTTCCCCTGGAGTGATCGACCGGAACCAACAGGCGTCTCCCCGCGCCTGGTTCCCGAGCCCCGTAGGCCCCCCCTGCCTACGGGGCTTTTTTATGCGCGTGATCCGGGCCCGTGTGGGCCGCTGCGCATCGCGCGTCGAGCCGGTCTCGTGACCCGCAGGCGGGATGTTGGCAAGCGCCTTCGCTAGAACGGCACGGGCGAGTGCATCGTCAGCGGGCGCCCATCGCCAGGGTGCGCGAGGCTGAGAGCCGTCGCATGCAGCATGAGCCGCGGCGCACCATCGGCACCGGTGTCCGCTGCGGTCCCGTACAGCGGGTCACCGAGGATCGGGTGACCGATGGCCTTGAGATGCACCCGCAACTGGTGGCTGCGGCCGGTGACCGGCGTCAGGGCAACCCGCGTGCAACGCTCGCCGTCGGGGCCTGTCTCGTAACGGATGACGTGCCAGCGCGTGAGCGCGGACTTCCCACGTTCCGCATCCACCCGCTGGCGCGGCCGGTTCGGCCAGTCCGCGGCCAAAGGCAGATCGATCTGGCCGGCATTCCGTGCCAGCGAACCGGTCACCACGGCGACATAGTGCTTCTGCACCTCGCGCGCTGCGAACGCTGCGCCTAGGGCGCGCTGCGCCTCGGCCCCTCGCGCGAACACGATCACTCCGGATGTCGCCATGTCGAGGCGGTGGACGACACGCGCGTCCGACCATCGGGCCACGGCGCGGGTGGCGAGACTGTCGTACTTGTCCGCGCCGCGTCCGGGTACCGAGAGCAGGCCCGCGGGCTTGTCGAACGCCAGCAGGCAGGCGTCGGCGAACAGGATCCGCAGACCTTCCGGCTCCACTTCGGGATGCATGCGCGATGAAGGCGAGGCGCTCAAGCCGATTCGGACAGCCAGTCGCGTGGGCGCAGATAATCGAGCAGGCGGGCCTCGTCGCTGCCGGCCTCCGGCGTGTAGCCGTATTCCCAGCGCACGCGTGGCGGCAGGCTCATCAGGATCGATTCGGCCCGGCCGCCGGACTGCAGCCCGAACAGCGTGCCGCGGTCGTAGACCAGGTTGAATTCGACGTAGCGGCCGCGCCGGTACAACTGGAACTCGCGCTCGCGCTCGCCGTACGGCGTGTCCTTGCGGCGCCCGACGATCGGCAGATAGGCATCGAGGAAGCCGTCGCCGACTGCGCGCATGTAGGCGAAGTCCGTGTCGAAGTCACCATGCAGGTCGTCGAAGAACAGGCCGCCCACGCCGCGGGTCTCGTTGCGGTGACGCAGGAAGAAGTAATCGTCGCACCAGCGTTTGTGGGCGTCGTAGCGGTCGTCGCCGCCGAAGGGGCGGCACAGATCGCGCGCGGTGCGGTGCCAGTGCTGCACGTCCTCGTCGAACGGATAGAAGGGCGTGAGGTCGAAGCCGCCGCCGAACCACCAGGCGACGGTCTCGCCGTCGCGCACCGCATGGAAGTGACGCACGTTGGCATGCGTGGTCGGCAGGTAGGGATTGCGGGGATGGAACACCAGCGACACGCCGCAGGCACGCCACGACGCACCGGCGAGTTCGGGGCGGTTGGCGCTGGCCGAGGGCGGCAGCGCGGTCCCGGAGACGTCGGAAAAACCGATGCCGGCCTGCTCGAACACGGCACCATCGCGCAACACGCGCGTGCGGCCGCCGCCGCCTTCCGCGCGCTGCCACAGGTCTTCGGTGAAGCGGGCCTGGCTGTCGGCCTGCTCGATGTCGCGGCAGATGCGGTCCTGCAGGCCGGTCAGATAGTCGCGGACGCTGTCGAAAGTGGTCATGGCGCCATTGTAGGCGGGGCGGCCATGGCGACATTGATCGTGATCAATGGCGGCGGTGTCGGAACGTGGCTGCGCGCGCGGGCCTCGGCCGGTGAGGCCCGTCGCGCGCGAGCGCGCTCCTTGGGCCTTGGACGGGTGCACGCCGCATGTCCGGTCCGATCGCGCGGTGCAGGGCGGCGACGGCGGGTATCGGGTCTCCCGCTCCCTGCTCGAACCGGGAAACGACGCGTGGCGCTTGTTCTGCACGCGCCACGCTCAGGACACCGGCGCCGGTGCAGGCGCGCGTGCACGCGAGGCTCTGCCGGGAAGGCGCCTTCGCGTGCGAGCGTCCTCCCGCGTGCTTGTCGGATGCCGACGTGGCGCCGGATGTCCGCTTCGATCGCGCGGTCCGGCGCGCGGCGAAGGTGTCCCGCGTGCAGCGACCTGATCGAACCGAAGGGCGACGGGTGGCGCGTGGGTCGCATGCGTCCCGGGCACGACCGATGGCGGCGGTATAGCCGCGCGGCCGCGCGCGCAGATCCGAGTGGTGACGCGGCTTCGCGCGCGAGCGCGCTCTGTGCGGGTCATCGGCTGCAGGCGCGGCGCCAGGTCTCCAGCTTGGCCGCGAGATCCACGGCGCGGTGCCCGTAGGTGTCGGGCAGGGCACCGTCGAAGCCGGTCAGGCCGCGATTGACACGGCGCAGACGCGCCGCGGCCTCCACGTGTTCGGCGAAGTCGATGCCGACCATCGTGTGCAGGCCCACGCGCGTGGGGCCGAAACGCACGACGTCGCGCCAGGCCCAGCGAGTGACCCGGAACAGCGAGCGCAACTCGATGCCGTCGGCATCGAGCCGCAGATGGTTCGCACCGGGTAGCAGCGACACCAGTGCGACCACGCTGCAAAGCCCGAAAAATCCACCGCACAGCCATGCGATCAGCAGATGGCGCTCGCCGATGACGAGTGCCATCCACACGAACCCGGCCGAGATCGCCAGCAGCGCGAGCATCTTCCACGGCGACGGCCGCAGCAGCTCGACGGCCGGCAACGGGCCGGGCGCAGTCACTTCAGCGTGCGCTCGAACAGCTCATGGATGCGGCGGTACTGGTCGTACCATGAGGCCGGGTGCTGGTAGGCGTGGCGCTCGAGCGGATAGCTCGCCAGCTCCCACTTGTCCTTGCGCAGCTCGATCAGGCGCTGGGCCATCATCACCGAGTCCTTGTAGAACACGTTGTCGTCGATCATGCCGTGCGCGATCAGCAGGTGGTCCTGCAGGCGGTCGGCGTATTCCATCGGCGAGGATTTGGCGTAGGCCTCGGGATCGATGTCGGGCGTGTTGAGGATGTTGGCGGTGTAGGCGTGGTTGTACTGCGACCAGTCGGTGACCGGGCGCAATGCGGCGCCGGCCTTGAACGTGCCCGGCTCGCGGAACAGCGCCATGAACGTCATGAAGCCGCCGTAGCTGCCGCCGTAGATGCCGACGCGGCCGCGGTCGGCCTGGTGGTTGTCGACCAGC
The DNA here is from genome assembly GCF_013425765.1 of Luteimonas deserti. Taxonomy (GTDB): domain Bacteria; phylum Pseudomonadota; class Gammaproteobacteria; order Xanthomonadales; family Xanthomonadaceae; genus Luteimonas; species Luteimonas deserti. The sequence continues at coordinate 14,298 of NZ_JACCJZ010000001.1, read as the reverse complement.
CAGTCGATGCCGTCGAGATAGTCCTCGAGTTCCGGATGGCCCATCTGCCGGTAGATCGCCGTGCGCCAGTCGCGGCCGTAGCCGCTGGAGGCGCGGAAGTCGAGGTCCAGCACGAGGTAACCCTGCTGCACGAGCAGGTTGTGGAACATCTGCTCGCGGAAGTAGGTGGGGTAGCGGTCGTGGACGTTCTGCAGGTAGCCGGCGCCGTGCACGAACAGCACGACCGGGTACTGGCGGCCCGGCTCGTAGGTCTCGGGCGCGTAGAACTTGCCCCAGACCGTGCCCGCACCGTGCTTGGACGGAATCTGCACGTACTCGGGCTGCAGCCAGTCGTGGGCCTTGAAGGCCTCGGTGCGGGTGTCGGTGAGCACGCGCAGTTCGCCGCCGTTGACGTCGGCCACCGCCACCTGCGGCGGGGTGTAGCTCGACGAATGGCGCAGCAGCAGGCGGCTTTCGTCGGGCGACAGCACGAAGTCCTCGATGCCGCCGCTCGACGTGATTTCGGCGACTTCACCGCCGGCCGCGCTGCAGACCTCGTACCGGCCCGGCCACTGCCGGTTGCACATGAAGAAGAAGCGGCTGCCGTCACGCGACATCACCGGCGAGGAGACTTCCCAGCGGCCCGAGGTCAGCGCACGCGAGCGGCTGCCGTCGCTGAGGTAGAGGTGCGAGTAGCCCGATTCCTCGGACAGGAACCACAGCGTGCGGTTGTCCGGCAGCCAGCCGAACTCGTTGAAATCCCAGTTGATCCAGGCCGGGTCGGTGAGCCGGTGGCGCGATTGCAGTGTGGCGCCGGCCAGGTCGACCGTCGCCAGCCAGCGGTCCTTGTTGTCGACCGAATGGATCGAGATCGCAACCGATCGGCCGTCGTCGCTCCAGCGGATCGCACCGCCGCCACCGCCGCGGCCGTCGATCTCCAGGCGCACCGGGCGATTGCCGCTCAGCGCGTCCTTGCCGGCGGCGCGGCGCAGGCTGGCCAGCGGGTCGGTGCCGATGCCCGGAAGCCCATCGGTCTTCAGCTCGCGGACCTGGCCGCTGCCCACGTCCACCAGCCACAACGTGTGCGGCAGCGGATCATTGCGGCCGACGCGCGTGCGCACGTCCTCGAACTCCTCGTAGCCCGATTCGGTGACGTAGCGCGGCATCTTGCCGGCCTGGCCCTCGTTGCCGCCCTTGGGCGCGGTGACGACGATCAGGCGGTCGCCGGCGGGCGACAGCGCGCTGCCGGCGATGGTGACGTTCTTGCCGAGAAAGGCAGGCGCGGCCGGACGGGTCGGATCGACGCGGCGCCATGCCTCGGCCTGCATGCGCTGCGCGTCGCGGCGGTCGCGCTCCACGCGCAGGGTCTCGATCATGCGCAGCTGACGCTCGCGCAGATCGTCGGCCGGCGGCGGCTTGGCCGGATCGTCCTCGGCCTTGAGGCTGGCGATCTGCGCCACGCCACGCTGCGGCTCCCAGCCGTACCAGTCGGTCCCGGCGCGCCAGACCAGGCCACCGGCCATCGTCCATTGCGGCTGCGCCTCGGGCGCTTCGGTACGGGTGATCTGGGTGAGCTGGCCGGTGCGCAGATCGCGCACGAAGACGTCGCCGTTGCGCACGAAGGCCATCCGCGTGCGGGTGGCGTCGATGATCGGATTCTGCGCGTCGAGGTCGGCGCGAGCGGCGTCGTCGAGCCGTGTCGCAGCGCCGCCGGCGATCGGCTGCACCCAGGTGTCGCGGATCGTCGCGCCCTCGCGCTTGCGGGTGAAATAGGCGCGGCTGCCGTCCCAGCTCCACCACGCCGATTCCACCGGCGGACCGATCCAGTCGGGATCGTCCATGATCCGCGCCATCGTGAGGGTCTGCGCGGGTTGCGCGAGGGCAAGGGGCGAAACGAGGGCGCAGGCCAGCACCCAGGGCAGCGACAGACGACGCATCGGCAGGTCCGTGGACGGAAGGAAGCGCGCAGTGTACCGGCGCGTGCCGGAGGGTCGCTCTGGCGAAGGTCATGGCCGGGGCGTGGAACACGGCCCGATGTGCGACGCCGTGTCGCGCGACGACGTGCCGCATGCCGTTTTCACGTCGGGGCCCGCAGACTGCCGGCGCCCCCGATCCGGAGCCTGCGTTGGACGCCCTGCTGCTGTCGCGGATCCAGTTCGGATTCGTGATCTCCTTCCACGTGCTGTTTCCAGCCTTCACGATCGGCCTGTCGAGCTGGCTGGCGTTCCTGGAGTTCCGCTGGCTGCGCACGCGGGACCCGGTGTGGCGCGAGCTGTACTTCTTCTGGATGCGGATCTTCGCCGTGTCCTTCGGCATGGGCGTGGTGTCGGGCATCGTCATGAGCTTCCAGCTCGGCACCAACTGGTCGGTGCTCAGTGCGCAGGCCGGCAACATCCTCGGACCGCTGCTGAGCTACGAGGTGCTGACCGCGTTCTTTCTCGAAGCGAGTTTCCTCGGTGTGATGCTGTTCGGCTGGGGACGCGTGTCGGAGAAGCTGCATTTCATGTCCACCTGCCTCGTGGCCGTGGGCACGCTGATCTCGACGTTCTGGATCCTCTCGGCCAACAGCTGGCTGCACACGCCTGCCGGCTTCGAGATCGTCGACGGCGCGTTCCACCCCGTGGAGTGGCTGTCGATCATCTTCAACCCGTCATTTCCCTACCGCCTCGGCCACATGGTGCTGGCGGCGTTCATCACCACGTGCTTCGTCATCGGCGGGGTGGCGGCCTGGTATCTGCGCCGCGGCGAACACGTTGACGCGGCCACGCGGATGCTCAAGCTCGCGGTCGCGTTCGCAGCGATCACCGTTCCGCTGCAGATCGTCGTGGGCGACCTGCACGGGCTCAAGACCGGCGAAGTCCAGCCGGTCAAACTCGCCGCGATGGAAGGTCATTGGCACCACGGCGAGCCCGGCGAGGGTGTTCCGCTGGTGGTGTTCGCGCTTCCCGATGCGGACGCCGAGCGCAACCGCTACGAGGTCGCGATCCCGCGCCTGGGCAGCCTCATTCTTACCCACAGCTGGGACGGCACGATCGAACCGTTGACCGCGGTGCCGCGCGACGAGCGGCCACCCGTCGCGCCGGTGTTCTTCGCGTTCCGGGTGATGGTCGGGATCGGCATGGCGATGTTGCTGCTCACGGTCGTGTCGCTGTGGGCCTGGCGGCGCGGCAGGTTGTTCGAATCGCGCCTGTTGCTCGACGGCTGGCGGCTCATGGCGCCGTCGGGTTTCGTCGCGGTGCTGGCCGGCTGGATCGTCGTCGAGATGGGGCGCCAGCCCTGGGTGATCCAGGGCCTGTTGCGCACCGCCGATGCGGTGAGCGACATCGACCGGGTCAGTGTGATGATCTCGCTCGGCGCATTCCTTGCGGCCTATGCCGTGGTGTTCGGCGCGGGCAGCGGCTACATCCTGAAGATGATCCGCACCGGGCCGCAACCCTTCGACGACGGTCCAGACCACGACGAGGGCGAGCGCACGCCGATGCGGCCGATCTCGGCGGCCGACGGCCCGGTGGGAGACGACTGATGGATCTGGCGACGGTGCTGCCGGTGATCTGGTTCGGCGTGATCGGCTTCGGCGTGCTGATGTACGTCCTGCTCGACGGCTTCGTGCTCGGCCTCGGCGTACTCGCCCCGTTTGCCGAGGACGGCAAACAACTCGACCACATGATGACGACGGCGGCACCGATCTGGGACGGCAACGAGACCTGGCTGGTGATGGGCGGTGTGGGATTGCTGGCGGCGTTTCCACGCGCCTACGCGATCATCCTGTCGGCGCTGTATCTACCGGTGCTGCTGATGCTGATCGCGCTGGTGTTCCGCGGCGTCGCGTTCGAGTTCCGCTTCAAGGCGCAGCGCGGCAAGCGCTTCTGGGGCGCGGCGTTCGCGGTGGGTTCGCTGCTGACGGCGTTCGCGCAGGGGGTGATCCTCGGCGCGCTGGTGGAGGGCATGCCGCTCCAGGAAGGCAAGTACGCCGGGGGCGCGCTGGATTGGTTCAGTCCGTTCGCGATGATGACGGGGGCGGCGGTGGTGGCCGGCTATGCGCTGCTCGGCAGCGGCTGGCTGATCCTCAAGACCGAGGGCCGGCTCCAGCAGATCGCGCGCAGGCTCGCGCGGCCGCTGGTGGTGCTCGTGACGCTCTTCATGGGCCTGGTCAGTGCATGGCTGCCATTCCTCGATTCGCGGATCATGGCGCGCTGGTTCGAGGGTGGGAATTTCTGGTGGCTGGCGCCGGTGCCGGCCCTGGCGCTGGTCAATGCGGTCTGGCTGTGGCGCTCGGCGATGCACGAGGGCCGCGATGCGCGACCGTTCCTGCTGACGCTGAGCTTCTTCGCGCTCGGCTTCGCCGGACTGGTGCTCGGCATCTGGCCCAACATCGTTCCGCCGTCATTGAGCATCTGGGAGGCGGCCTCGCCGCCGTCGTCGCAGACCTTCGTGCTGGTCGGCCTGGTGTTCCTGCTGCCGCTGATCCTCGGGTACACGGCGTGGTCGTACCGGGTGTTCCGCGGCAAGGTGGCCGCCGACGCCGGCTATCACTGAACCCGGCCACGCGCGCGCGGCCGCTCCGTCCTTCCGCGGCATACCCATCGGGGTGCTTTTCCCGCACAATCGCCGGTGTTTCCGCGGTTTCCGGCCATGCACGCCTACGTCTACAAATGCCAGCGCAAGGCCGATGCCTACGTGTATCTGTCCGCCCGCGACGCCTTCGATGTGCTGCCCGACCCCGTGCGCGCGCAGCTGGGTGCCCTGACGTTCGTGCTCGATGTGGCGCTGGTCCCCGGCCGCCGGCTGGCACGCGAGAATCCCGAGCGCGTGCGTGCGAACTTGCGCCAGCACGGTTTCCATCTGCAGATGCCGGCGACGCTGGCGGCCGACCCGCTGACCGACGATTGGGGCACCGATGCCTGAGGCGGCCGGGCGGGCACCCCTTCCTGCGCGGCGTGCAGGGCCGGCGGTCATCGCCGCGGCGCTGCTGCTGACGCTGGCGACGGGCGTCGGCGGCATCCTGGCCGCGGTAGCCGGTGCGCTGGCGCAACCGGCCTATGCGCTGGCGGTGCGGGCGTGGCGCGGGCGGACGCCCGTCGAGCCGTCCACCCTGCGCCGCGACGCGCTGTCGCTGCTTGCCGCCTGGGCGGGTGCGATCGGCGTCGCTGCCGCCTGCGTCGCCTGGCCGATGCGCGCGCTGCGAGACGGCGGCCAGCTCGGCGCGGCACTCGCGACGAGCGTGGTGGTCGGACTGGCGATCATCGCGTTCTGGCGCACGTGGCCGCTGTGGCATGCGCTCGAGCGTGATGGCGGCGACCTGCGCCAGCACTGGCGCTCGCTCGCAGACCAGGACACGGCGAGCTGGCGTGGGGTCGTGGCCGCCACGGCAGTGGCCGCGATCGTCGCACTGGTGTTGCTGCCGGTGTGGCTGCCCTCGGCGGGCCCCGGCCTCCGCCTTGCGCTCGTGCTGGCTTCGGGTGTGGCCTGGACGGGTCTGCACCTCGTGCTGCAGCGCCTCGCGCCCCCGGCGCCGCTGCCGATGCAGGTGATCGAGATGCAGGGCGATCCGGCGGCGGCACTGTTCGAAGAGCCCGCCGACGCCGCGCCGGAAGCCGCGCTCTACGCAGCCGCGCGTGGCGGACGTGTCGAGCGTGCGCTGGCATTGATTGAGGCTGGCGCCGATGTGCGGGCACTGCCCGCGACCGACGATCGCGATCAGCGCAGCCTGACCGTGCTCGCGGCCGTACTGCCGGACCTGCGCCTGCTGCGTGCGTTGATCGGCCGCGGGCTCGACGTCAACGCGGCCCACGCGGGCATGACGCCGCTGCTGGCCGCCACCCGCGACAGCTGGCACGGCCGGCCCGACGCCGTGATGACGCTGCTGGCCAACGGCGCCGACCCGCGGGTCACCGACCACGAAGGCAATACGCCGCTGCATCTGGCCGCGCGCAGCTCCGATCCCGGCGTGGCGGCACTGCTCGGCGACGCCGCCGCGGACCTCGAAGCACGCAACCACGATGGCCTGACGCCGCTCGGCGTCGCCTGCGCCGCGGGCAACTGGCGCCTGGCGAAGTTTCTGCTCGAGCGCGGCGCGCGCCCCGATGTCGAGGGCGGCACGCCGGCCTTGCTTGCGGCTGCCGGCGGCGACGAGGACGACGCGGCCGGCGTGCAGCTGCTGATCCGCCACAAGGCACGGGTGGACGCGCGCGACGGCGGGCGCCGCGGTGCCCTGCACGTGGCGGCGTCGAGCGGGCACGTCGAAATCCTGGCGGCATTGCTGGCAGCGGGCGCCGACGTGCGCGCGCGCGACAACGAGGGGCGCACGCCCCTGCTCGACGCGGCGCGCAGTGGACGACTCGCGGCGCTCGAAGCACTGGTCGCGGCCGGCGCGGATGTGGCCGCGGTCGATATCGGCGGCCGCAACGCGATCGTGCTCGCCTGCGCCGGCGAAGCGCCGTCCGTGCCCGTGGTCCAGCGGCTGCTCGCGCTCGGCGTGTCCGCCGACGTCGTGGACGCCCAGGGCCGGCGCCCGGTGGACGGTGCCGCGGCCGCGGGCCGCTGGGCCCTGGTCCGTGCGCTCGATCCCGACTATCCGTTGCCGGCGAACGTCGCGGGTGACGCTGCGGTCGCGGCGGACGGCCGGACCCCAGTCATGCTGTTGCGCGACAGCCTGCGCGAAGGCCGCTTCGACGGACTCGAGCCGGTGCTCCGGTTGCTCTCACCTGCCGAACTGGGCGGTCTGATCCTCGATGCGGAAGCGCCGCCCGCGGTCGACCGGATCGCCTGGCTGCTCGATCGTGGCGCCGACGTGGAGGTGCGTGACGCCCTTGGCCGGACCGCGCTGACCACGTTGCTCGGCGCGACTCCGCCGCTACTGCCCGCTCTGCAGCTCCTGTTGCAGCACGGGGCGTCACCCGGCGGGTCCGGCGGTCTGGCGCGCTATCTGGCCGCCTGCGTCGAGGGCGACCATGCGTCCCGCGTGTACGAACGTGTCGCCCTCGATCTGTTGACACGCGGCGCCGACCCGTTCGCCGCGTCGCCGCAGGGCGATCCTCCGTTGTCGCTGGTCGTGCGCCTGGGCTGGCCTCGTCTGCTCGAACGTCTGGTCGACAGTGGCGTGGACCTCGATGCGCGGGACTCGCGGGGCATGACCGCGCTGCACCTGGCCGCCGCCTTGGGCCGCGAAGCGGTGCTGCGGACGCTGGTGCGTCACGGCGCCTCGGCCTCTGCGCGTGCCGCCGATGGACAGACACCGCTCGGCGTGGCGTTGTCGGCAGGCCGGCGCGATCTTGCCGACTGGCTCGACTGGCGCGGCTGGGTTCCACCTCGCCGCGCGCTGGAGCCGACGGACCTGCCGGCAGCCGCGATGCAGGGCGACGCCGACGCGGTGCGGCGCCTGCTCGATCTCGGCTTCGCCATCGACAGCGCCGACAGCCAGGGCTGCAGCGCCCTGCTGCGCGCCGCCGGTCGCGGCCATGCCGCGGTCGTGGAGCTGTTGCTGGAACGAGGCGCGAATCCTGCCTGCGCGGCGCAATCCGGGGCCACGCCCTTGTCGGCGGCCGTGAGCATGCGCCACGCCGCCGTGGTCGAGCGGCTGCTCGCCGCCGGCGCCGCGCTCGACCAGCGCCTGCCCGGCGAGGTCAGTGTGCTGATGCTGGCCGCCGCGCTGGGTCTGCCGGACATCGCCGCGCGTCTGCTGACCGCCGGTGCCGACATCCACGCCGTCGATGCGCAGGGCCTGACGCCGCTGCACTGCGCCGCCCTTTACGGCTTCACTTCGCGCGACCGCGCACGCCTGCTGGCACTGTTCGACACCCTGCTGCTGGCCGGCGCCGAAGTCGATGCGCCCGCCGCGGGTGGGGTCACGCCATTGCTGTTGCTGCTGGGCGCCCGCGCCGAACCCGGAACCGTCTGCGACGAGGACGTGGTGCTCGCCGCGCTCGAGCATCTGCTCGATGAAGGCGTGTCGCTGGAGGCGCGCGACGCGCGCGGCTTCGGTCCCCTGCACCTGACCGGATTGCACGGCCAGCTGCGCCTGGCCCGCCGCCTGCTGCGCGCCGGCGCCGATCCCGACCTGCGCGATGCGCTCAACCGCACTCCACGCGAGATCGCGGTGATGCGCGGTTTCGTCGACGTGGCCGCCGAGTTCGCGCCCGCCGCGACCGCCGATGGTGTGTCGATGGCACGGTTCCTCCGGGAGCGCTGAGCACCGGCCGTCGACGTCGGCGCGGTGCTTGCGCGCCAGGGACCGCACCGACACACTCCGGGCTCATCCGCCGCAGGAAGCGCCATGCACCGTGTGCTCGCTGCCGTACTCGGCATGACCGTGTTCGCCGGCCCGGTGCCCCAGGCCGCGGCGCAGTCGGCCACCGACCTTCGCCAGCAGATGGAAGCCAGCATGCTGGTGACCGGACGGGTGGCGATCGATGAGCATGGCCACGTGACCGCACACGCGCTGGACGGGCGCGAGATGCTACCGCCCGAGGTCGCCGATCTCGTCGACCGCCGGATATCCGGCCTGCGCTTCGACTCTCTGCACGGGGATGGCTCGACCGGACCTGTGAATACCACGATGAGCCTGCGCCTGCTGGCCATGCCGGGGGACGACGGCACGGCTGTGATACGCATCGCCAGCGCCTACTTCGGTGAGCGGCCCGAGCGCACAGGTCAGGGTGCCCTGCGCGTGATCGAGCCGATCCGCCCGCCCCGTTATCCCGCCGCGGCCGCCGAAATCGGCGGGAAAGGGGTGGTTTACCTGTTGATCAAGATCGGCCGCGATGGCCGGCTGGAAGACGTCGCCGTCGAGCAGGTCAATCTCACCGCGCTCGGCACCGCGCATCAGATGCGGAAGGTGCGCGAGTCGCTCGCGAGCAGCGCGGTCGACACCGTTCGCCGGCATTGGAGCTTCGCGCCGCCGACTGAAGGGCCCGACGCGGGCCGCGCATACTGGGTCCTGCGCTGGCCGTTCGCGTTTTCGTTCGACGGCGAACCGTCTCCCGCATACGGGCAATGGGTGTCGTACCACCCCGGACCCGTGCAGCGCCCGGCCTGGGCAGTGCCGGGCGCGAACGGCGCCAGTGCAGATGCACTGGCCGGCTCGAGCCTGGTGGCCGGATCCGGTTCGCCCAGGCTGCTCACGCCGCTGGGGGACTGAGTTCCTGCCGCCCGCGTGTCGTGGGCCAGCGTCCGTCGATCAGCGCGCCGGCGCGTCCGGCGCGTGTGTGGCCGGCAGCGGGACGTAGGCTGTTCAGCGCGCTCGACAGTGGGTGGACGCGCACAGGCAATGGCGCGTACCGCCGATTCGACGTCACGGGTGACGGGGCCGGCGTGACGACACGCGTACGAGGATGGTCATGAGCCTGCCAGCTCACACGCGCCGCGTGCGCGGGAGCCTGCGCATGGAATGCGCATGCGCCGCAGGGAGAGGGTCGGGCGGCGTGTCCCGACCAATCCCGCGCCACTCGACTTGCTGCGGCCCGGTGCATGCGGCACTGTCTGGCTCCCGGTCTACTGCAGGATGCATCCATGAACCGATTTCTCGCCGCCGCGCTGGTCGCGGTGTCCCTCGCGGGCGTCGCGCCCGACGCCGACGCCCAGACTGCGCGACAGGCGCGTCAGGAAGTGGAGGCCAGCATGCTGGTCACCGGACATGTCGACATCGACGCTGGTGGCGGCGTGATCGCCCATGCGGTCGACGAGCCCGGAAAGCTGCCGCCGCACGTGGTCGCACTGATCGACCGCTTCGTTCCCTCGATGCGTTTCGAGCCGGTGACGGACGCCTCGGGCTCTGCTCCGGCCCGGGCGAAGATGGCGTTGCGTCTGGTCGCCACCCCGGCAGGGAACGGGGAAATGAACATGCGCATCGCCAGCGCGCATTTCGGCGATAAGCGCTCGGAGGACGACCCGTCCGAGGTCCGTGCGGCCCGGATGGTGCCGCCGCGGTACCCGCAGGAAATCGCGATGATGGGGGGCACCGGCACTGTCTATCTGCTGATCAAGGTCGGACGCGATGGCTCGGCGCAGGACGTGGTCGCCGAGCAGGTGAACCTCACCGCTCTGGGCACCGGATCGCAGATGCAGACCATCCGTACGCGCCTGGCCAAGGCCGCGATCGACGCCGCGAAGCGGTGGCAGTTCACGCCCCCCACAGAGGGCCTCGAAGCGGAGCGGAGCTACTGGGTCGTGCGTACACCGGTGACCTACTCTCTCGACCGGGCGAGGGAGCCGGCCTACGGCACCTGGGGCGCCTACCATCCGGGTCCGCGCACGTCACCTGACTGGGCCGCGCCCACGCCCGAGGGATTCAGCCCCGACGCCGTAGCGGCCGGCGGCCTGACGCCGGAAACGTCGCGCTACAGGCTGGTGACGCCGCTGGAAGGATGAGCGCACCGGACACACGAAAAAGCCCCGCATACCGCGGGGCTTTTTTGTCTCCGATATCGCGCCGGCTCAGCGCTTCATCGACGAGAAGAACTCGTCGTTGGATTTCGTGCTCTTCATCTTGTCGAGCAGGAATTCCATCGCGGCGATTTCGTCCATCGGATGGAGCAACTTGCGCAGAATCCAGATGCGCTGCAGCAGGTCCGGCTCGATGAGGTAGTCCTCGCGGCGGGTGCCCGACTGGTTGACGTTGATCGCCGGGTAGACGCGCTTCTCGGTGATGCGACGGTCCAGGTGCACTTCCGAGTTGCCGGTGCCCTTGAACTCTTCGTAGATCACCTTGTCCATCGCGCTGCCGGTGTCGACGAGGGCGGTGGCGATGATGGTCAGCGAACCGCCTTCCTCAACGTTGCGCGCCGCGCCGAAGAAGCGCTTCGGGCGGTGCATCGCGTTGGCGTCGACGCCACCGGTGAGCACCTTGCCGGAGCTCGGCACGACGTTGTTGTAAGCGCGGGCGAGGCGGGTGATCGAGTCGAGCAGGATGACGACATCCTTCTTGTGCTCGACCAGGCGCTTGGCGCGCTCGATGACCATTTCGGCCACCTGCACGTGGCGCGCAGCCGGCTCGTCGAACGTCGAGGAAATGACTTCGCCGCGCACGGTGCGCTGCATCTCGGTCACTTCTTCCGGACGCTCGTCGATCAGCAGCACGATCATGTGCACGTCGGGATGGTTGTAGGTGATCGCGCTCGCGATCTGCTGCATCATCATCGTCTTGCCCGCCTTCGGCGGCGAGACGATCAGGGCGCGCTGGCCCTTGCCCTGCGGGGCCATCAGATCGAGGATGCGGCCGGCGATGTCCTCGCTGGACCCGTCACCACGCTCGAGCTTGAAGCGCTTGCGCGGGAACAGCGGGGTCAGGTTCTCGAACAGCACCTTGCCCTTGCTGGCTTCCGGCGGCTCGCCGTTGATCGTGTCGACGACCGACAGCGCGAAGTAGCGTTCGCCGTCCTTCGGCCAGCGGATGCGACCGAGCAGGTGGTCGCCGGTGCGCAGGTTGAAGCGGCGGATCTGGCTGGGCGAGATGTAGACGTCGTCCGGGCCGGCGAGGTAGCTCGCCTCGGCCGCGCGCAGGAAGCCGTAGCCGTCGGGCAGGATCTCGAGCACGCCGTCGGCGACAACGCCTTCGCCATGACGCGTCAGCACCTTCAGCAGGCCGAAGATGACGTCCTGCTTGCGCGCGCGGGCCACGCCCTCGATCGCCAGCTGGTCGGCGATGTCGAGCAGCTTGTGCGCCGGCATCCGCTTGAGATCGCTCAGCGAATACTGCGGAAAGCCTTCGGGCACGTTCGGCGGCGGCAGGCGCTGGGCGTGGTCGTTGCCGCCGTCCTGGGGCAGGCCGTCGTCGCGACCACCGCGGGGGCGGTCGCGGCGGTTCTTGAAGCGGTCACGCCGGTTGCCGCGATCGCCCTGGTCCTGGCGGTTCTGGTCCTGGCGCGCCTGGTCGTGGCGGTTCTGGCCGTTCTGGCCGTTCTGCGCTGCCGGGTTCTGCGGCTGGCCGCCCTGCTGGGGCTGGCGCTGTTCGCCACCCGCGCGCTGCGCGCCGTCCTGACCGGCATGGTCGCCGGCAGAGCGCGGCGCGGACTCTCGCGGTGGCTCGCTGCCCTGGGCCGGTGCCCTGGGCGACGGCGCCTCCTGCGGCGGGAGCTGGAGCTGGGATTGCGGGGTGGCTTCGGTGCCGGCGTCGGCCGGCTTTTTGGCCGCACGGGGCTTGCGGACGCGTTTCACGGCCGTGTCGCCGGTCGGCGCGCCGGAGTCGTCAGGGGTGTTGTCGGACAAGAGGAGAATCCTCGCTCGCTGCGAGCGCCCGGGATCGGGCGGAAGGTTGGAGACGGCAGAGCCGGGAAACAGCGCCCGGCAGGTGCGACCAGATGGGTGCGGCATGCAGAACGCATACCGGAGTGCGGCAAACCTAGCATCGCCGGCAGGCCTCCGGCAAGCGGCGGCGGGGGCGCGATTCAGACGGCGGGCATGCCCCGTAGGGTGGGACGACCCTCGATAGCGGGCTGCCGGATGCGGATACAGGTGCCGCGCCCGTGCGCGGCGCGGGCAGCGCTCAGAGCGCCTTGTCGATCAACTGCGCCAGCTGGGGTTTGCCGACCGCGCCGATCTGCGTCGCCTGCACCTGGCCGCCCTTGAACAGCAGGAGCATCGGAATCGAACGCACGTGATACTTCAGCGCGGTGGCCTGGTTCTGGTCCACGTCCACCTTGACCACCTTGGCACGGCCGGCATAGTCGCCGGCCAGTTCGTCGAGCGCCGGGGCGATCATCTTGCAGGGGCCGCACCAGGGCGCCCAGAAATCGACCAGGACCGGCACGTCGGACTGCAGGACGGTGGCCTCGAAGTCGGAATCGGTGGCATGGATGACGGCGTCGCTCACGGGGTTCTCCGGTAGGTGGGCGCAGGCATTCGGCCGCGGCGCCGGGATGGGTGGTAAAATGGGGGATCGTCCGCCGGAATCAAGGCGGCGCATCGCGGGACGACCCACGCGTTCCGCTCCAGGCAGTCTGCGTCGCGGATGCCTCCCACGCAAGCACGCGGCGCCCGCAACCGGCGACGCCCGGACACGGTGAACAGATTCCCGCATGAGCGATAAACCTTTAACAGACCTCACGTTTTCGACGTTCGAGCTGCACCCGGCCCTGCTCGCCGGGCTCGAGGAGGCGGGCTTTACCCGCTGCACACCGATCCAGGCGCTGACCTTGCCCCTGGCGCTCAACGGCCGCGATGTCGCCGGCCAGGCCCAGACCGGTACCGGCAAGACCCTGGCCTTCCTGGTCGCGGTGATCAACCGTCTTCTGTCGAAACCCGCGCTGGCCGACCGCAAGCCGGAGGATCCGCGCGCACTGATCCTGGCGCCGACCCGCGAACTGGCGATCCAGATCCACAAGGACGCGGTGAAGTTCGGCAGCCAGCTGGGGCTGAAGTTCGCGCTGGTATACGGCGGCGTGGACTACGACAAGCAGCGCCAGATCCTGCAGGAAGGCGCCGACGTCATCATCGCCACTCCGGGCCGTCTGATCGACTACGTCAAGCAGCACAAGGTGGTCAGCCTGCACGCGTGCGAGATGTGCGTGCTCGATGAAGCGGACCGCATGTTCGACCTCGGCTTCATCAAGGACATCCGCTTCCTGCTGCGGCGCATGCCGGTGCGCACGGAGCGGCAGACGCTGCTGTTCTCGGCGACGCTGAGCCACCGCGTGCTCGAGCTCGCCTACGAGCACATGAACGAGCCGGAAAAACTGGTCGTCGAAACCGAATCGATCACTGCCGCGCGCGTGCGCCAGAAGATGTACTACCCGGCCGACGACGAGAAGCTGCCGCTGCTGATCGGCCTGCTGTCGCGCAGCGAAGGCGCGCGCACGATGGTGTTCGTCAACACCAAGGCCTTCATCGAGCGGGTCGCGCGGGCGCTGGAGAAGGCGGGCTACCGGGTCGGCGTGCTGTCGGGCGACGTGCCGCAGAAGAAGCGCGAGAGCCTGCTCAAGAAGTTCCAGGCCGGCCAGCTCGAGTTGCTGGTCGCCACCGACGTCGCCGCCCGCGGCCTGCACATCGACGGCGTCAGCCACGTGTTCAACTACGACCTGCCGTTCGATGCCGAGGACTACGTCCACCGCATCGGCCGCACTGCGCGCCTCGGCGCCGAAGGTGACGCGATCAGCTTCGCCTGTGAGCGTTACGCGACCTCGCTGCCCGACATCGAGGCCTACATCGAGCAGAAGATCCCGTCCGAGCCGGTCACCCAGGACCTGCTGACCGCGCTGCCGCGTAAGCCGCGCGAAGGTGTGCAGCCGGACGACGAGGACGGCGAAAGCATCAACGAGATCTTCCGCGAAGTACGCGAGGCACGCGCGGCCGAGGACGCCAAGCGCGGCGGGGGCCGCCCGGGTGCGG